>JBJXGT010000042.1:0-95672 GCA_046160105.1 Gemmatimonadales bacterium
GCCGATCCGACCCTGTCGGATCGGCGCCTTCTTGCCTTTCTCGAACCCGCGGTCGGGGCGCCTCCCCGCGGCTCGGGACGCGGTATCTTCCCATCTCGATCAGTTGGCTGGCGGGGCCGTTTCTTCCCGCGAGAGGAGCCATCCTTGACCCCACCGGCGCCGGTCTGGCGACTCGCCTTCGGTCTGGCCGCCTTCCCCGCCGACGCGCAGGACCGGGGCCCGATCCCCCCGCCACCGGACCGGTTTCCTCATCACCTCGAGCGAAACGTCATGGTGCCGATGCGGGACGGGGTCCGCCTCGCCGCGGACCTGTATCGTCCGGTCGGAGCGGGCGATCGTTTCCCGGTCATCCTGATTCGCACGCCGTACGACAAGGAGCGAATGCCCTTCGTGACCGGGCCGGCCCGTTTCTTCGCGGGCCAGGGATATCTGGTCGTGGCGCAGGACATCCGGGGCAAGTTCCAGTCCGAGGGTGAATTCGCGGTTCAGATGGGGGACCCCGAAGACGGTTACGACACCATCGACTGGATCGTCCGGCAACCGTGGTCGACCGGCAAGGTAGGAACCTACGGTTGCTCGTACATGGGCGAGGTCCAGCTCCTCGCCGCCAAGATGCACCATCCCAATCACACCGCGATGATCGCCCAGTCGCCGGGTGGGGCGACCGGACCGGCCGGCGGTTACTACACCAACTGGGGGACCTACGAAGGCGGGACGCTGACGCTGAGCGCGCTGTTCGGTTGGATGGGCGGGGCGGGATCGAAGGAGAGGGGAAAGACCGCCGATCTCGCCAACCTCGACTTCGCTTCGCGGCTCAAGACTCTCCCAATCGCCACCATGGCGGAGCGGGCCGGCTTCCCCCGCTCCGACTTCCGGGATTTCGTGACCCATCCGCCGGCCGATCGCTATTGGGACCAGATGCGCTACATCCGGGACGATGATCGGTTCGAGATGCCGATCCTCTGGGTCAACTCGTGGTTCGACGTCACCCCCGATCAGACGTTCTATCTTGCCGACCTGGCCCGCCGGAACGCGACCAGGGCGGTCGCCCGGGACCATCAGTACCTGATCATGTCGCCGACCGCGCACTGTCTTTCGGAAAGTGCCGGGGCGCCCACCAAGGTCGGCGCCCGCGAGTTCGGGGACGCCCGGCTCCCATACTTCCAGATCTACCTCGACTGGTTCGATCACTGGCTGCGGGGAATGCCTAACGCGGCCCTCGAACGGCCCCTGATCCAGTACTATCAGATGGGCGCCAACGAGTGGCGCTCGGCGCCAAGGTGGCCGGTGGCGGGCGTCCGTCCGGTGGCCTACTATCTCTCCGCTGGCCGAACCGCGGTGACCGGCGCGGGGGATGGGCGACTCGCCACCAGCCGGCCCAGCCGGGGCCGGGACTCGTTCCGGTACGATCCCGCCGACCCGCTGCCGAGCCTCGGGGGAACGGTGTGCTGCACCGGCAACCCGAAAGACGAACCGGGAGCGTTCGATCAGCGTCCGCTCGAAGGGCGACCCGACCTGCTGGTCTACTCGACGGCCCCTTTGAGCCACCCGGTCGCGGTAACCGGCTCCGTGAAGGTGGTGCTCGAGGTCGGCTCGGATGCCAAAGACACCGATTTCACCGCCAAACTGATCGACGTCGACCTGGAGGGCCGAGCCTGGAACGTGGCCAACGGGGCGCTCCGAGCCCGCTACCGGGAGGGGATGACCCGCCAGGTATGGCTCGAACCGGGAAAGCGGTACCAGGTCACCGTGAACCTCAAGGCAACGGCCCATACCTTCCTGCCGGGGCATCGGATCCGGCTTTGGGTGTCGAGCAGCGACTTCCCGCTCCACGATCGCAACCTGAATACGGGCGGTGACAACGTGACCGAGACCACCTGGGTGACGGCGAACAATACCGTTCACTACGGCGGACCCCGGGCGTCTCATCTCCTGCTGCCGGTCGCGCCGGGCCGGTGAGGTGGCCGGGGGGCCCGACGCCTCGTATCTTGCTCCAGTTCGGATGGGCTCGCGGTCGAAAGGGGGCGCCGTTGGCTACCAGCACCGAGGACTGTCTTCGCTGCCAGACGCCGCTCGTCGATGGCGCCCCCTACTGTCACGCCTGCGGCGTCGCCCAGGCCGCGGCGGCGACCGGGGAGTTCGAGGCCTTCGATCTGGATCGGTTCTTCACCTACGCGGTCGACCTGCTCTGCATCGCCGGCACCGACGGCTTTTTCAAACGGATCAATCCCGCCTTTCAGCGGACCCTCGGATTCACCGCGACGGAGCTGCAGGCTCGGCCCTTCGTCGAGTTTATCCACCCCGACGATCGATCGGAGACGGTCGCCGAGGTCGGGAAGCTGGCCACCGGTCAGCCCACCCTCTCCTTCGAGAACCGGTTCCGCTGTAAGGACGGCACCTATCGGCACCTCCAGTGGACGTCATATCCCGAAGCGGCGACCGGCTTGCTCTATGCGGTCGCCCGGGACGTGACCGAAGCTCACCGGGCCCAGGGCCAGACGGATGCCCTGACCGGCCTGGCCTCCGACGACACCTTCGAGTTTCGGCTGGCGCAGGAATGGAATCGAACTCGTCGGCTCAAAGTCCCGCTGGCACTCGGGATCCTCGACCTCGACCGCTTTCGGCAGTTCAACGATCGCC
This sequence comes from Gemmatimonadales bacterium, assembly GCA_046160105.1. Classification (GTDB taxonomy): domain Bacteria; phylum Gemmatimonadota; class Gemmatimonadetes; order Gemmatimonadales; family GWC2-71-9; genus SHZU01. The sequence continues at coordinate 2,641 of JBJXGT010000042.1, forward strand.
ACGGCTACCAGGCCGGCGACCAAGTCCTCGGGAAGATCGGCGCGATGCTCCGTCGTCGGGTCAGACGGGTCAGCGACTTGGCGGCTCGGGTCGGAGGCCAACGGGTTGCCCTCCTGCTCAGCGGGTCGTCGGCGGCCGAGGCCACCGCGCTCTGCGAAGCGGTTCGCGAGGAGGTCGTCGCCGAATCGGCCGGGTTGGTGACCGTGAGCGGGGGTGTCGCGGCCGTGGTGCCCGACGGGACGCTCACCCACGGGCAGCTCGTCGAGGCGGCCGAACGGGCGCTGCGCCGCGCCAAGGATCAGGGTCGCAACGTCGTCGTCGGTGGAGCCTAGAGCGGAGGTCGGATGTCCAACACGTCGGACCGTAACCTGCGGGAGATGCGGCGACTCTGCGATGAAATCAACGCGGCGATCGCACGGGGTGAGGTGCCCGCCGACGAGATGGGCGACTTCAAGCGGACCGTCGACGAAGCCCGGTTGCGGCTGTGGGCGTCGATCGAGGCCGCCACCAGCGGCGATCCGATTTGGGCCCAGGAGTTCTGGCTCCAACGCGCCGCCGACATGTGCCAGACCGCCAGCCTCATGCTGGAGCACGGCGGCGTCGACCGCCAGTCGGTTCGGGCGGCCGAACTGGCCGCCGCCGCCGAGCGGCTCGCCGTTGCCTTGCGGCCGGACCCCCCGACCAAACCACCTCCCGAGTGAGAACGACACTTTCGATCCTGGTCGGTGCCATCGTCCTCGCTGGCCCGGCCGACGGGCAGCGACCGTCCGGCCCGGCCGATCCGGCCGTCGGCCGGATCCAGCCGAACTGGATCGAGCCCCACGTCCGCTTCCTGTCGTCCGCGCTGCTGAGGGGCCGGGACACCGGAACGCCTGGCGCCGAGTTGGCCGCCCGCTACGTGGCCGCCGAGTTCGGACGACTCGGTCTGAAGGCCTTCGGCGGCGACGGCGGCTACCTGTTACCCGTGCCGCTGCGCCAATCGACCGTGGTCGAGGCCGCGACCTCGGCGAGCCTCACGACCAGGCAGGGCACCGTCGCCCTGGTACTTGGCCGCGACTACCTGGTTCACCCCGCGAAGAACGCTGATCGGGCCGAGGAGTCGGCGCCGATCGTGTTCGTCGGCTTCGGGGTAACGGCGCCGGAGGCAGGCTACGACGACTATCAGGGCGTCGACGTGAGGGGCAAGATCGTCGCGATGGTATTCGGCGGACCGCCCGCGGTTCCGCCGGACGAGCGGGGCCACTACGCCGGCCTCGCGGCCAAGGAACAGAATGCGCGTGCCCGGGGCGCGGTCGGAGTGATCACCCTGATGCCCGTTCCCGGCGCGCTGCTCGACGAGAAACTCGGCCAGCTGGAGGGGTTCGGGTGGGTGGGGCCGGACCAGGTGGCGCATTCGCCGTTCTTCGAGAGCGGAGCGGTGCTGCGGTTCACCGAGAGCGGGACCAAGGCGCTCCTCGCCGCGGCTGGTCGGACCGTCGAGGACGTGCTCCAGGCGTTAGGGAAGGGGCCGGTATCGTTCCCGGTCGAGGCGACACTCTCGTGGCGATCGGCCTTTCGGCATCAGGCGGTGACCGGGTACAACGTGGCCGGCGTTCTGGAGGGTAGCGACCCGAGCCTCGGGCGGGAGTACGTCGTCTTCAGCGCCCACCTCGACCACGTCGGGGTCCACCCGCCGGTCGACGGGGACAGCGTCAACTACGGGGCGATCGACAACGCGGGCGGGACGGCATCGATGATGGCGGTGGCCCGGGCCATGGTCGCGATGCCGCGTCCGAAACGCTCGGTCCTGTTTCTCGCGGTGACCGGCGAGGAGAAGGGCATCCTCGGCTCGGACTACTTCGTCCACGCCCCGGCGGTGCCGATCGGGTCGATGGTGGCCAACGTCAACCTCGATAACTTCGTCATGCTGGCGCCGACCAAGGACCTCTTCGGCTACGGGGCCAAATACTCGACGCTCGATGCCGAGGTGACGGGGATGCTCGACCGGCTCGATCTGGCGCCGAGCGAGGATCCGCTGCCGTGGATGACGATCTTCACCCGGAGCGATCACTACGCCTTCATGCGGCGGGGGATCCCCGGGGTGATGCTCTTCGGGGGGCCGAAGAGTGGGAAAGACGGGAAGGACGGCGTGGCGGTGATGCGGGAGTATTTCGATCGGGTGCATCACACTCCCCGAGACCGGTTGGAACAGGCGATCGATTGGGGGGCCGGGGTGAGGTACGCCGAGGCGAATCTATCGATCGGGTATTCCATCGCGAATCGAGCCGAGCGGCCGAGGTGGAAGGGCCGGTTCTTCTTCCATCAGACCGGGGTGCCGATCAGCGGTCGGTTGGAACGGCTCGACGGAGGGCGACTGGCAGCGCGGTAACCACACCGACTCCCAGCGCCCCCCGACAGCGGCCCTAGGGAATCTTGATCCTCTTCTTGATCAGCCCCTTCAATCCCTTCTTCGCGGCGTCGGCCGCTTTTGCTTTGACCGCCTCCGCGGTAGCATTGCCGCCTGCCGTCGCACTGTCCGCAGCCGGCTCGGCGCTCGGCTCGGCACTCGTCTCGGCGGGCTGAGCGGAATCGGGGAGGGCCCCGGCCGGCGCGGCGTCGGCTGGCCACGGCTGGGTGACCAGGTCGACCGGCGGGAGGTCCTTCTGCAAGGCCGCGCTCGCCTGGGTCTTGAGCGTTTCGACCGCGGTGGTCACCTGTGCCAACGCCGCGATGGCCGCCGTCTGGTCGGTCGCGGCGCGGAAGGCTGCGAGCCCACCCTTGACGGAGCGGAACTGCCCGGGGATGTCGGCCAACATCCGGACCGCCGCGAGCAGCAGGTTGCTGTTCCGGTTCTTGGCGATCAGCTGCGGCAGGCTGCCGGCGATGGCGCCGAGAATGGTCTCCAGGCGACTGAACTTCTTGGCGCAGCAATTGGCGGTGAAATTCGAGGGCGGTGGCAACGGGGCATCGAGCGGAATGCTGGCGTCGGTCGCGAAGCTGGTCGCGCCGTCGGCCGACGGGGCCGTGACCGACGCGGCCCCACTGTCCGGTGAGGCCGCGGTCGAGGTGGCGCTCGACGTGTCACTCGAGGAGGTAGCCGAGGACGTCGCCGAGGAGGCGGTCGAGCTGGCGCCGCTGCTCGCGGCGGGGAGTCGCTCGACGATGGTTTGAAGCGAATCGACCAGCAAGTCCAACTGAGTGACCTGCTCCGAGAGGGCCGAGCTGAAGCTGGGCATCGCGGCGGTCACCAGCACCTCCGGCGTCGTCGCCTGGCTCGCCGGGACCACTCGGTAGCGGAACACCATGCCGTTGTCGCCCGCCACGTAGGCCCGATCGCGGCGAGGGAAGCTCACCGCCCGCGGATTGGCGGGGAAGCGGTGAGGGCGCGAGTTCCACCGGGCGCCGCCGTCGGTGGTGTAGCTGAACTTCTGCTCCTCGAATCCCCAGCCCACCTCGGGATCGGCGAATCGGAGCCAAGTGCCCGGCGTTCCGATGACGCCTTTCCAGGTCTGCCCGCCGTCCGCCGTGGCGAAGATCTTCGGTTCGGAGCCGCCGCTGTGGACGTTGAGGAAACCGTGCTGCTCATCGGTGAAGAAGACGTCGCGGAGCTTGGTGGTCTTGACATCGCCGGGTCCAAGCATGAAGCGCCAGGTGGCGCCACCATCTTCGGTCTTGCCGAGGACGGGCGGCCCACCACACCCCGCTCCGATGCAATCGAGGTACCCGATCAGGTAGCCCACCTTGGGGCTGGGAAAGTGGAACCGGCTGATCTGGCAGGTGACGTTGCGATTGAGCCCATCGATGGCGGCCCGAACCGCGCAGTTGGCAACCTTCTTCCAGACCCGCCCACCGTCCCGGGTCAGAAACACCTCGGTCGCGTGACCGACCGACGAGGACGTGGCGGCCATGACCCCCTGGCGGCGGGAAACGAACGTGTAGTCCGACACCCAGTTGGGAAGGGCGCCGGGCACTTCTTCCCAGTCCTGACCGTTCTCGGTATGGATCAGCTTCCTGCCTTGCATCGCCCAGCCGCGATACTCGTCGATGAACCGCAGGTCGTTGATCGCGGCGTCGGTTGAGGCGGGGTCGCCTCCCAGCTGGGCGGTCCAATTGGCGCCGCCGTCCTTGGTGTGGATGATGGTCCCACCCTCGCCGGAAGCCCAACCCACGTTGGCCGTCACGAAGAACACGTCTTTGAGGTCGAGGTCTTCGGTGAAGCTCACCGACTCCCAAATCCCCTTGAACTGGGGCCGGGTCGCCGGCGGTGTCTGCGCGGCGAGACTCGGGATGGTGAGCATCGTGGCTGCCGCCAGACTCGGAGTCAGCCGCCTCGCCAGCCCGCTCCAGGTTACGTGACCCATTGGCGCCTCTCTCTGGTAGGTGGGGGACGAATGCGCCGGGTCAACCCCGGGCGGTCCCACTGCCCTTATGTCACCTTTGGAGAGTCGGCGTTACCGGGCCGGGTGCTACCGGGGATCGGAGGGGGCGCCCAGGAGGATGAACGGTGCCCAGTGAGCGGGGTGGCGGGTAGCGGTCGCGGCGGGGTCGAGCCAACGACGCCGGACCGCCTGGAGCGCCGCGGCCGGGGTGCGCCCTCGGTGGAGCTCGCCGTAGAACTCGCTCATGAACAGCGCCGCTGAGCGATCGCCGACCGGCCAGAGGGTCACCAGGGTTCGCCGGGCGCCCGCGGCCAGGAAGGCGTGGGCGAGACCCATGACGCCCTCGCCCCGGACCTCCCGCCCGAGGGCGGTCTCGCAGGCGGAGAGAGTGACCAGATCGGCGGTCAGGTCGAGCTGTCGGATGGTCGGGAGATCGAGCGAGCCGTTGGCGAGGAACAGCCGACTTCCATCCGGCTCGCGGTCGTCGGCCTGAGCGTGGGCGGCGAAATGGAGGTATCGGTATCGGCCGGGATGGAGCCCCATCCATCGGGCGACGGTGGCTTCCCGCCTGACCAGGAGATCGGCACCCTTCTTGGCAAACAAGTCGACGATGCCACGGGCCTCCTGCTCGGCGTGCGGCAGGTCGAGGCGAGCCGTGGCCCGAGGCGCTCCGGCGCTCGGCGCGGCGGGATCGGGCCGGGCGCCGCCGCGCGGATTGCCGACCGCCAACACCGCGCGTTCCCACTGGGCCTCCCCGGCTGGGTTCGCCAGCGCCGCCAGCACGGAGGCCGAGGGCCCGTACTCGATTCGGTGGGTGGCGGCCAGCGGCGGGGCGCCTGGCCCGGGGATCAACACCTCGAGCGGGACCCGGGCGAGGGGGCCGTCGACCAAGGCGAGGATGGTCGTCTCTGCGGTGGGAGCAAACGGAGCGAGCAAGGCCTGGTAGGCCCGCGCGGCGGGCCCGACCCAGAGCGAATCCCGCTCGGGGCGGACGATGGCTCCGCGGAGGAAGTCGAGGGCCACGCCGAGGGAGTCGGACCTCCCAAGGCGGCGAGCGCTCATCGCGTCGCGGGTGATCCACCAGCCGTACACGGTGCTGTCGCCCCAGAAGATCGAGAGGATGGCCGTGCCGCCATCGCGGAGGAGCGCCTCCCGGATCCGATTCACCGAGACCGGGCGCGGGTAGCGGGCCCCGTTCCGCGGAGCACTGGCGTCGGATGCCTCGAGGGTCTCGAGGGAGTCGATCAAGGCCGCGATCTCGCGGTCGAGGAGCCGGCCAACGGAGTCGCCGACGGCGGCCCGCTCCTCGAACCGCTCCCGGAGCCGCTGCTTGAGTGCCGCGGCCGGCGAGGCACCCTCGGCCGGATTCCGTTCGGCCACGATCTCGAGCAGCATCCGGGCCCGGGCCCGCTCGGTCACCTCGAAGGCGGCGACGGTGTCGCCGGTGGCCAGCAGGGAGCGAATCGCCCCCTCATAGACGCTCCACCGCGGTTCGGCCAGACCGAGCCGGAGGTCGCCTAACGCCATCCGGCCGCGCCACGACTCCAGCAGCTCGATCGCCTCGAGGAACCGCCGGGGCGCGTCGGGACGGGCCTCCAGCTCGCGGACCCGTCCATCCAGCTCGAGCGATCGGAGGTCGACGTCCGGCGACCCGAGCGAATCGGCCACCGTTCCGGCCAGCGCCGCTTCTCGTCGAGCCGCGCGGGCATCCCCGCGGCCGATGGCGAGCAGGGCCAGCGCCTGGTGGATCTCGAACCGCTCCAAGCCGAAGCCGCCGCTCACCGCCATCGGCAGCGCTTGCGCCAGCGTGTTCGCCGCTCGGTCGGGCAATCCGTCCGCCATCTCGATTCGCCCGAGATTGACGAGCGCCACCACCCGATAGACGGCCGGCACCTGGCTGGCCGAGATGGCCAGCGATTGGGTGAGCCGGGCTCGTGCCTCCGCTCGGTTCCCGGCCTTGAGGTAGTAGTCGCCGAGCGAGTTGAGGGCATAGCCGATCGAGGAGCTGTCGCCAAATGCCCGGGCCGACCGAAGCGACTCCTCCATCAGTTCGATCGCGCGGTCCAGGCGCCCGGTGTACGAGCGGAGTGCCGCCAGGTTGCTGATCAGGACCCCTGCGGTGGAGGTGTCGGCGAGGCTCCGCGCGATCGCGAGCCCTTCCTCGTAGGCCGCCGCGGCTTCCGGCAAGCGCCCCACGGCGGCGTACTCGACTCCCATGCTGTTGAGGACGCCGGCCAGCTGATGGCGCGACCGCCCGAACCGCCGCTCCAGGTCGAGCGCGCGTTCGGTTTCCGGCACCGACAGGCGATAGTGGCCTCGTCGGGAGTAGATGGTGCCAAGCGCGAAGTGGACTCGCGCTTCCAACTCGCCGTCGCTCGCCTGACGGGCCAGCGCGATGGCCTGGCCGCAGTCCGCGATCGCGGCGTCGGGTTTCCCGGTCCGCGACCAAAGCCCGCACCGGAGCCACAGCGTCCAGCCTCGCCGGGCGGCGTCGCCGCCGGCGAGCGAGAGGGCACCCCGAATCGCCGCCTCGCTGCTGTCGGCGCGGCCGAGGCGGAGGAGGGTCTGGGCCCACCACAGCTGGGCTCGCCACCACCCCGCAGTATCCGGCGTGGCGGCCAACGAATCGCGGAGCCGACGATAGTGGGGATGGGCCTGGGCAAAGCGGCGCTCGTCGCGGAGGCTGTCGGCAGTGGCGAAGGGGGAGCGCGGCGCCGGCTGGTCGGACCGGCATGACGCCGCCAGGCCGATGGCGAGGGCCCCGGCCCAGACGGCGGGCGGAACGTTAGGCACTCCTGACACCGCTCACCGGGTCGGTCCGACCAGCACGAACGGGGCCCAGCGCCACGGGTGGGCCCGCTCGCCCCCGGATCGGATCCACCCGGTCTTCACGTGGGCCAGGGCTTCGGCGGGCGAACGACCCGCCTTGAGCTCGGTGTAAAACTCCCGCATGAAATCGGCCGTCGATCGATCGGCGACCCGCCAGAGGGTGACCACCACGTTTCGCGCCCCGGCCGCCAGGAACGCGTGCTGCATTCCGATCACTCCTTCGCCCCGGACCCAGCGACCGATCCCCGTCTCGCACGCCGACAGCGTGGCCAACTCCGCACGGAGCCGAAGCCGGTGGACCGCGGCGAGGTCGAGCGGCCGGCCGGCGAACAGCAGGGCACCGGCATCCGGGTGTCGATCGCTCGCGACGGCGTGGAGCGCGAAGTGCAGATAGCGATAGCGGCCCGGCTCGCGATCGAGCCACCGATCGAGGGTGGCCCGCTCCCCGATCAGGAGGTCCCCGCCGCCGCCGTCGAGCAGCTGGTGAATGGCGCGGGCTTCGGTCTCGGCGTACGGGAGCGCTCCGAGCCCGGCCGCCCTGAGGTTCTCGGCCGCGAGGACCCGAGCGGTGTCGGCGGTTCCGATCACCGGATTCCCGACCGCGAGCAGGTTCCGACTCCAAGTCGCCCTCGGCGCCTGGGTCAGGGATGCCACCACCGACGCCGAGGGACCGTAGCTGATTTGTCGCCCGGCGCCCCACGGTTCGCCGAGCGAATCGGGCAGGAAGCTCTCGAACGGTACTCGACTGAGCGGGCCATCGGCGATGACCAGGACGGTGGCGGTCGGGGTGGGGCCCAGCGGCGCCACCAGCTGGCGATAGGCCCGGGCGCCCGCGACTCGCCAGAGCCGTCGGTCGTCCCGCCGCTCGAGGGCTCCGCGGAGGAAGTCCACCGTCGGCGCGAGCGAGGCGACTGATCCTAAGTCCACGGCCCGGACCGAGTCGGCGGTGATCCACCAGCCGAACACCGACCGCTCGCCCCAGAAGTAGGCCAGGATCGCTCGATCACCCCCGAGCAGGGCGCTTCGGATCGCCTCCGGTGAGAGGACGCTCCCATGGCGGGCCACCGCGACCGGGTCGGCGACCGCCGCCGCGCCCTCCAGGGCCGCCAAGGAATCGCCGAGCGAAGCGATCTGGCGGTCGAGTCGCTCGATCAGCCCGGGTTCGTCGACGCTGTTCCGGGTTTGGTACGCTTCCTTGAGACCGGCGCGGAGTCGGTCCCGTGGCGATGCCGGCCTCACCACGGCCCGATCGGCCATCAGCTCGAGCAGGAGCCGGGCCCGAGCCCGTTCCGCGGCGTGAAATGCCTCGAGCGGCTGGCCAGCCGCGAGGAAGGTGCGGATCGCCCCCTCATAGGCGCCAAGGCGCGGCGCGGCGACGCCCATCCGAAGGTCGCCGAGGGCGAGCCGACCCCGCAGTGATTCGAGCAGGTCCATCGCCGCGCCGAAACCGGCGGCGGCGCCCGGATCGCGGGCCGCCTCGAGGGCCCGCCCGCGGGCCTCGATCGCGGTGAACTGGACCGAGGGATCGCCTAACGAATCGGCGATCCGGACCGCCATCTCGGCGGCCTCCCGTGCGGCGGCGACGTTGCGGAGCGCGATCTCGGCCGTGACCAGCAAGCTCCGGAGGTCGACCCGGTTGCTGCCGAGGCCGGCCCGGTCGGCCGTCGCGATCGCGGCGAGCAGGGACCGCCGGGCCGGGACGAAGCGGTTTTGGGCCAGGTCGGCGCCAATCACCGTTTCGAGGGCGTCGACCTCGCCGGGGACGTTGCGGGTGGCTTGGGCGATGTCGACCGAACGCTGGGCGACCGCTCGGGCGGAGTCGGGATTGCCGCCCTCGAGGAGGTGGGCCGCCAACTGATTCCCGGAGGCCACCATCAGGCGGCGGTGACCGATCGCGTCGAGGTATCGCTTCGCCTCGAGCAACGCGACGATGGCCCGATCGCGATCGCCAACGGCGTCCCACACGTTGGCGAGATTGGCGCGGGCCAACGCCATCACCAGAGTGTCGTCGACCGAGCGCGCCAGCCGGTGTGACTCCTCCAGGGCGGCCTGCGCCTCGTCGTACCGGCCCAGGTGACGGTAGCCGATCGCCACCTCGTTGTACCCCCCGGCGATGACTCTGGTCGGTGCCGGGATCGATTGTCGAAACGCCAGCGAAGTGCTGTCGGCCGCGAGCGCCTCGCGAAATCTGCCGCGCATCGAAAGGGCGGTTCCGAGCATGTCGTAGGCCCAGAAGGAGATCTCGAGATCGCCCAGATCGGTCGACATCGCGATCGCCCGCTCCGCGATCGCGATCGCTGAGTCGAGTTGGCCGATCCGCTCGTTGAGCTTGCTCCGCATGATCGCGACCCACGCCTGACGGCGCGGGTCGCTGCCCGCCAAGCGGTCGGCCACGGCCAGACCGCGCGCCGCGCTGTCCGGCTCGCCGCCCCGGGTCATCGACTCGGCCCACCAGAGCTGACCGTGCCACTGGTTGACGGTGTCGCCCCGCGCGGCGAACGAGTCACGCAACCGGCCGTACTCCGCCGCCGCGGCGGCGAACCGCGAACTGTTGACGAGCATTCGCGCCTGACGAAAGGCGGCGGTGTCGTGGAGGGGCCCGAGGCGAGTCGGAGGGGCTTGGTCGCGGCAGCCTAGGGTGATCGCGACGATCGTGAAGGCGAGCCAGCGGACCGCGATGCTCACCCGCTCTACCTGGCGGTGGAGTCGCGAGGCACTTCGACCAACGGCGAGCGGACCAGCGGGGCACCAATCAGGTCGAGCGCCTGGACCTGCCAGAACAACCCGCCCGACGTCGTCCCCGGAATCGAGTCGCGCGGTACCGACACCGACGTGTCGGTCGCGCGGCGTTCCCAGACCAAGGCCCCGTCGGCGCTGAACAGCCGGACCTGATAGCTGGCGGCCTCGGCGACTCTCGACCAGGCCGCCACCAGAACCCCGCCGGTCGTGGCGGTGGCCACGTTCAAGCTGTCGCCCGTGCCCCGAACCGGCGAGTCCGAGCCCGGATCGGTTGCGACCGGAGCGCGCGCCGTGACCCACACGAGCAGCGCCGCCGCGGCCGCCAGCGGTACCACCGCCCACCGCCATCGCCACCGGGCCGGGCCCGATCGCGCCGCTGGGCTCGAGGCCTCCGGCCCGGCCGAGCGGATCTCGGCACCGTGGCGGACCAGCCTCCAGCACCGTTCACACTCGAAGAAATGGGCCTCGAACGCCGCGGCGTCCGCCTCGCCGAGCGTCCCGGCCAGGTAGCGGGTGTCGAGGTCCTCTCGATCGACCCGGTCGCACGTGAGTTGGTCGCTCATCATTACCTAAGTGGCCAAGGGCCTCATCCCGTTACATCGACGATGTCGCCGAGCAGGGCGCCCAAGCGCCTCAGGGCTCGGTGTTTACGAACTCGGAGCGCCTCGGCCGTGATCCCCAGCCCCCCTGCCGCGGCGGCCGAGTCGGTCTCCTGGAAGTAGAGGAGGGTCAACAACTCTCGATCGGCGGGAGCGAGGTCGCGAATGGCGCGCCGCACCGACGCCCGGCGCTCTTCGCCGATCAGGGCGATGAGCGGATCGCCACCGGGGTGATCGGGCCCGGGTTCGCTGCCTAACCGATCGAGTGCTTTGGCCTCTCGGCCGGCGGATCGGAACCGTTGGAGGCAGAGGTGGTGGGCGGTGCGGAAGACGTACCCGGGCAGGGCATCGAGGTTCTCGACTCGGCCGGCCCGAAGGGCCTCGGTGACGAGCCGGATCACTTCCTGGGCGACGTCTTCGGCCGCCGCGGCGTCGCGGAGGCGCCGGAGGGCAACCAGGCGGATCCGGTCCCAGTACGTCGCGGTCAGCTCCCGCTCGGCCACGGACGAATCGCCGACCTGGGAGGGTCGGGGCGGAGAGCCGGACTGCCCGCGTTCCAGTGGCGATGTCATCGGTATGGGGCGATTCGCGATCGGGAAGTCGATGCCCAGCACAATCATACGGGTCGGCTCCCGGACCAGCAAGCGACCGGGATGCGGGCCTCATCCTGTAACACGGGTCGCGGATCGGCGACTTGTTAGCTCGAAGGTCTGATGAGCGGCACCCCCGCACAGGAGGACGGCGCAATGCGTTGGTTACTGGCTCTCGTCATCATCGGGCTCTGGCCCCGAACCGCCACCGCGCAGTTCAAGTGTTGCTTCCGAGTCACCGCGATCAACGCGAAAACCGGCGTTGCTTCTGCCGCCGAACCGGCGACCGGTGTCACGATTCAGTTTCAACTGGCGGATCGATTGATGCTCGCCAAGGTCAAGGTCGATCAGCAGGTGCACGCGGACGTTGCCGCCCGTCGGGTCAGTCTCGACGGCCGGCAGGCCTGCTGCGCGATCGTCGGGACGCCGGTGACCCCGGCCCGAGCGACCGCGGCGGCGCCACCCGCGGCCACGGTCACGGCTCCAGTCTCGACCCGACCCGCGCCGCCGAGCATTGCGGATGCCCGAGCGGCTGGTCCAGTCGCGACTCGGATTGAGACGGCGATCACCATGCCAACCATCGCCTACGGCACGCCCTACAAACCGACCACGACGCGGGTCCCGAACCGCGCCCGGGTCCAGAGCCGCACCCTCACCACCGTGGTCAATGGGAGGAATCAGACCGGGGCGATCCTCCAGCTGCGTGGTCGCGAGGGTATCGAGCGGGCCACCGGCCTCTCCGCCGGCGCGCGAACGTTGCTGGCCATGCACGTCCGAACCCTTGCCGTCGGCGAGCCGGCCACCTACATCGTCAACACCCAACTGGCTGAAGAATGGGTCAAGGCCCACCCGGTGCCTCCCGAGATGAAGCCAGTGGAGCCATCGAGCGGTGGCGGGGGCGGCGAAGACTGTAACGGCACGTGGTCGATCAACTGTGGGGTCCAGGCGGCCGAACAGGTCGGTGAGGTCCTCGAAGAGGCCTGGGAAATGACGGTCGCGGAGTTCGACCGATTCCGCGAACGGGCGGTCGAGGCCTGGGACAAAGGTGCCGAACAACTCACCGACACCTGGAACATGGCTCAGGGCTGCTTCACCGAGCGGACCCTCTCCCTGGCCGACATCCCGGTGAAGTTCGCCATCACCCCGTCGATGACCATCGATCTGGCGCAGAGCGGGGCGAGGGGCCCCGCCACCGGCAAGCTCACTGGCAGTGTAGGGATCGGCGTGCCGATGCAGGGTGACTTCGTCGCCCGGCTCGATCTCTTCTATATCCCCTGCCTGCCCTTCGCGGTCCGGCCCAAGGCCCTCTCGGCCGACGGGATGATGACCGTGGGTCAGGTGCTCCAGGGCAACGTCTCCGCGACCGGCGCGTTCAAGAAACAGTTCACCATCCCCCCGACCGGCGGACCGGTGATTCCGATCCAGGTGTTCCCGATCATCATCGCCGGGGTACCGGTGTCCGAGGTCGACATCAGTGCCTACATCGAGGGCAACATCGAGGTGAGCGCGGATGGCCGGGCGGAGGGTCGGTTCCAGCTCCAGAACACCAACCCGACCCGATTCGATTTCTCCTGCAACGGCAGCGGATGTAAGGCCCACGCCAAAGGCGTCCCCGCGCCGGTCACCGCGAGTCAGGGAGCGCAGATCGAGGGTCGCGTTTCGGTGAAGCCGGCGATCTACACCGCGTTGCAGCTCAACTTCAACTATCAGGCGTTGAGTGCCCGAGCCGGTCCCCAGCCGTTTCTGCTCGGGGTCGCGTCGGGATGCGGCGCGGTGGCCGCCACCCAGACCTCGGGAGGCGCGTCGACCACCCAGACGAATCACGCCTTGACCGGCGATTTGGATTGGGGCCTGGAGCTTCGGGCCGAGGCGTTGGTGCTCCGCAACATCGTGAGCACGCCCTACGTGACCCGCCTGATGCAGGACAAACACATCTGGTTCCGCGATTTGGCGCCGGGTGGGTCGACGGCGTTCGTGCCCACGGTGACTAGCCCGAGCCAGGCCGTGGCGGCGCAGCCCACCGCCCACACGGTGAGAATGCCGAGCTGCTATCCCTATCCCGACCGGGTCCTGTACCAGATCAGCTGGACGGGCAACGCCACCCCGGCGCCGGTCAGCGGCTGTAGCTGGAAAACGGGCGGCGGGACCTGCTCGTTCGACCCCACCAAGGACTTGGTGATCGGCCTCACCTGGCCGGCGGCCGGCAACCAATCGCTCTCGGTGCAGGCCATCGGCGATCACCACGGGCGGGCCTTTTCACCCGCACCCCCGCCGGCTCAAGTCACGGTTAGCGTCGCCGGTACCCCATGACGATCGGAGACAGCTCCATGCGCCCGATGCTTCGCTCGATGATGGCCCTGCTCTTGGCCGCGATGCTGCCCGTGTCGATGGACGCGGCCGAGCCCGATCCGCTCCGCCCATCGGTGTCGGCGGTCCGCGCGGACAAGCGCTGGAAGATCAACACCCACCTGTTCGCGGCCAACCAGGCCATCGCCGACGCCCTCAACGACGGGATGGTCACCATCCATCCGTTCGGCGAGATCCCGGTGGCCGCTTCTGCGCTCCGAGCGCTCAAGGCTGCCCCGTCGTCATATCGGGCGGGCGTCTTGGCACCGGATCTCTTCCCGGACATGTGGATGGGGGGATGGTTCATTCATTCCGATCGCTCCAACACCGAGAAGTGGACCGCCGACGATTGGATGCGGCACGTTTGGACCAAGGCGCGGGCCTGGCCGGACCCGGCGGAGCGGGACAAGGTCATGGCGTTCGCCTATGGCTTCCTGACCCATGGCGCCGGGGACATGTTCGCCCACACCTACGTCAATCAGAAAGCCGACGGGGCCTGGATCACTTTCACCGGGCCGGCCAGGAGCACGGCGGTGAAGCACGTGGTGCTCGAGGGCTTCATTGGCGCCAACACCCCGGCCACCGACCTCACCATCGACGTCTGGCCTCGGTTCGTCTCCAATGTCCTGATCAAGGACCCGACTGCACGGCGGCACGCCAAAGGCGCGGTTCACTACCAGCGGTTCATGGCGCTGTATGACTGGCTGGGCCCCCAGGTCGACAAGGCCGCCAAGCAGATGAACAACAATGTCGGCAGCGATGCGCCGTACTGGGCGAAATGCGCCGCGAATCCGATTCCGTGCGCGAAGAAGGAACAGATGGAGACCTGGCGCCTCGACATCAATCGCGGTCTCAGGGCGCTGGTGGACAGCAGCGAAAGTTTGGGCGAGAACCTGATGGATCACCAGGTGGCCGGCGGCACCGGCGCGATGAGCGGCTGGATGACCGAGTGGCTGCCGAAGATGTTCGGCGCCCACGCGATCGGCGAAGGGGCCGCCGAACTCCAGGCGTTTCTCCAGTGGATCGGCGATCCGCTCGCCCCGATCAACGCGGCAATCATGGCCGAGGTGAAGGGGTTTCTCAAGCAGCAGTTCCCGGCCTACTACGAGCTGTACCTCGCGGTCAAGGATCCGGCCACTCAGATGGACAACGTCGGATTTCCGCCCGGGACGACGGACAGCGTGAGGCGGGATATGGGGATCGCCGCTGGCGCCACCGGTGGGTTCGACTGGCGGACCTTCGAGCCGATGTACAACACGGTGATCCTCTCCAAGCTCGCCCTCCTCGACGGCAACGGCCTCAATGAGCTGGCGCGCCGGGCGGGGGTGGCGGCTCCGCTGTTCGCGCCGGGAGAAGACACCAACGTGATGCTCGGCGTCTTTCGGTCGATGACCCAGAGCTTCCAATGGAAGGGTGAGGTCATCACCACCGACACCAAGTTCGGTATCTGCGGCGCCGAAGATACCGGCGCGCCCCTCGATTCGACCGCCCTCTGCGGAGCGCAGCGGACCTCAGGGCCGGTCCCTGCCGGTGCCCGTTCGGCGGTCGGTGGGTTCGTGCTGTGGTCCAATCCCGACGCCCGCGAAAAGGTGTTCGGACGAGTGTTCAAGGGGCATGGCCCTGGGCCAGGTTCCACGTCGCTGACCGCCGCGATGGCCAACCTGACGGTCGCGGCGCCGGCGGTGCGGAACGCGCGGCGAGCCTTGCGCGTTGCGGTCGACCAGACCGAGCTGATGCGGGAGATCGTCCTGGTCATGCGGGGCAAGATCGGCGGGGTCGGGACCACGGTTTCGGCCGCCGCGGCGCCCCCGGCCGCGGTCCCCGCTGCGGTGCCGAGCGTCGCGGGTCGGCCGGCCGCGAGCGGGCGGGTGCCCGTCAAGCCGGTCCCCGTCGCCCAACCGAGCACACCGGCGCCCGCGACACCCGTGTCCGCGGCGGCAATCGCCGACTGGGGCCGTCGCTGCTGTAGCCGGGACATCGCCGAACTCCAGGCGGCCCTCGCCCAGTTCGCCGGGTCGGGGCGACAGCTCCAGACGCCGGCGGTGCTGGGGGCACTCGGCCGGTCGCCGGCGGTGGCGCAGTTGGGCGGGTATGCGGGGCAGGTCAACGCCGCGATCACCGCGTTCGCGAATACCCGGAACGCAGCAGAGGCGGCCACGGCCCTCGATGCGCTGGCGCGGCAGATCGAGGGGCTCGCCCGGCTGGCCGCGGGCACCCAGTGACCCCACGCCGCCCAGGAGCATCGGCTCGGGTCCGCTTGACGAGGACTTGATTCCAGACGGCGAGCTTGGGCCCGTCTCGAACAGGGCACACCGGTGCGAAAGGTCGTCTGCGGGCCGCTCTTGCTACTGGCGCTGACTACTTCGGTGGAAGCGCAAACCCCGCTTCTCGTTCCAGGGGTCCGGGTTCGAGTCACCGGCCCCTGTCTGGTCGACCTGCCGAGTAGCCAGGCGCAATGCGGCGTCGTGGTCGGCCGGCTGCGGTCGTGGACGCCCGACAGCGTCGTCGTTCGGGTGGGGTCGGGCGCGGATCGAGCCGTGGCGCGACGCACCGCGAGGCTGGTCGAGGTGAGCGATGGGATCCGGTCGTATCGGACTCTGGGGACCTTCGTGGGTGCCGGGATCGGGCTGGCGGCCGGGCTGGCCACGCCCTGCACCCCGGCACCATCCGACGATCCCGGCACCCAGTCGCTTGGCTACTTCTCGTGCACGGCCTTGCGGTGGATCTTCGTGCCGATTGCCGTCGGAGTGGGCGCAGGTACGGGGCGGATCGTTGGCTCGCTTCTCAAGTCGGAGACCTGGGTCAGCCTGGGTGGTGAGGTGGCAACGGTTGGCATCGCGCCCCGGGGCAACTCGAGTCTGGCCGTCGTCGTGACGGTCCGATTCTGAGCGGCCGATGCGACCCTTTGCAGCCATCGCGGCGGTCCTCTGCGGCCTGGCCGCATGCCTGAACGTCCCCAGAGCCGCTCGTCTGGCGCCGCCCGATCCGAAAATCATGATCAGGTCCGTGGTTAAGGACCGAGGGATGAGGCTCCCGAGAATCTGCCCTCGCGGCGTGGCGCTGCATTCCAGCTTCGACGAGCTCCCGGCGGGCTATCGCGAGATCGCTCGATTGACGGCAAGTGGCGATTGGGATGGCGTGAGCAATTCCGCGCTCTACCGGGCTCAGGCCGTGGAGGCCGCCAGTCTGGGGGCCAACGCCATCGTCGTCGACCGACTCGGGGAAGCCACCACATTGGGGAAGCTCCTGGAAATTCGGACTGGATGGACCCCGCAGCGGCGAGCCTTTGCCACCGCGATCTACCTCCCAGCGGATTCCCTCCGGGTCCGCCTCGCGTGTACGCGACGAAGTAGGGTCAGCGAGCCGACCACAACTCAGCCGGACTCGAGTGAAGCACTTTTCCGAGGGAAGATCCCGCGCCAACGAGGGCCGCGCCGACGAGAACGAGAGCGCCGATGCCGAACGCCGCCGGTTGCCAGAGTGACGCCCCGGGGACCACCAAATCGAGATTGGGCCAGAGCATTGGCCCGAACACCGTGATCGCGACCCCGACGCCGGTTAGACCGGTCCGCATTGCACCGCCCCCAACTGTGAACACCAAATCCCGCCGCCTGGCACCGACCGCCCGCCGCAGGGCCAGCTCAGCGCGGAGCGAGCGAACCCAAAGGGCCATCAGGGCGGCCGTCCCGGCAATCGCGAGGAGTAGGGCGACCGCCCCGATCGCCATGAACCAGCGGCCGAACCAACGCATTGGCGACGTTGCTCGCTCGACCATCTGCGCCGTAGTCTCGGACCCGACTACCCGGATTGCGCTCGACGGGCGCAAGGTGGCCCCGGCCGCCAGGACGACCTCGGCGACCGGGCCGGGGTGCTGGAGCGAGCTCAGGTAGACCGATTCGAGCGGCTGCTCGCCGCCGCCCAAGCCGAGGCCTCGGCGATCGTCGACCACGCCGACCACCTGGTAGCGAGGGCCGCCCATCTTCCCACCCAGGAAAACTGACCGTCCCAGCGGTTGGCCGTTCTCGAAGTAGCGCCGTGCCAGGTAGGTGTTGACGATCGCCACCGGTGGCCCGCCGGGTCGATCGCGGTCGGTAAAGGCACGCCCGTCGGTGATCGTTAGGCCCCTCGCCTCGAAGGTATCGGCGCTGGCCGTCAGGTAGGTGGCCCGGAGCGGACGAAATCGGAGGAAGATCCCGCCGACCAGGCATTGACCGCACTCGGTGATCAGCTCGTCGACCGCGCCGAGGCCAAGGTGGCCGCCGGGCAGGGTAATGCTCGGGGGCCGACCGCTCACTCCGACCAGCTCGCCGATCGAACCCGGGTCGAGCGGCGAGCCGTCCTCCGAGGCGAGGCGATACACCGTGCCAGCGGGCTCGAGCTGGCCTGATCGCTCGGCGGTGATGGCCCGGGTCCGATCGATGACGACGGCCCCGGCGATCAGCACCGCGAGGCTCATACCCAATTGGGCCGACGCGAACCCGAGGGGTGAGGGCTCCTCGTCGACCGCGACCGTGCGCCGCGTTCGGGCCGCCCAAAGCGGAAAACAGGCCCCCAGCACCAGCGTGCCGACGACCGTGGCGGCGACTGGAATGAGTGCCGACGCGAAACCGCGCCAGGTAGGGACCCAAGGACTACCGGCCAGCCGGCCGACCGCGGTTCCGACGGCTACCCCAACGAGGAGCGCGACGATTGCGAGTCCGAGGCCTTCCGCGAGGGCCCCGGTGAGCAGCACTCGCCGGCTGGCGCCGACCGCCCGGTGGATGGCGACCTCGAATCGGGCTCGCGCCGCGTGGTCCGCCGCGATCGCGAGGGCCGCCACCAGTCCCACGACCAACGCGCCCCAGCCGACGACCGCGAGCAGGGCGAACAGCTGGCTCGCGGCTCGCTCGGCGAGCGCCTCCACCGTCATCACGGCGGAACTGAACGGCACCGAGCGAGGCAGGAGATCCGAATTCGACGATGGAGAGGAGGTGCGTGCCGCGACCAGCACGGCGGTGATCGCCGCGGTGGCGATGGCGCTCGACGCCGCGATCCACCGGGCGCTGCCGCGATCAGTGAGGAGCCCGGGGCGCATCCCTCAATATCAGGCGAGACGGCCTGCCTGACAAACCGTCTCGGTCGGCTACTTCTTGGCGAGCGATGCCTTGGCCGGAGCGAGTTGGCTGATCACCCAGCTATCCACCCGGAAGGTGGTGGGGTTCCCTTCGCGGCGGGTCCAGAACCCCGCCGCCGCCGAATCGATCGAGATCGCCGCGAGCACCCGATCCGCCGGCCCCTTGATCCGAATCGTCAGGTCCGGCCGAGCGAAATCGGCGGAGTCTTCCTGGGCCCGGGTCGCGAACCCACCCGCGTCCAGGGTCCGAAACTGATTCAGCAACGAGGCCACCGCGCCCGAGTCGGCGGCCGCGCCGTCGACGGTCCAGCTGGTACCCGCCTTGGCGAGCGTGAAGCTCTCCTTGGGTCGAACCACTTCCACGCCGACGATGCTGTCCGGCTCGACCGCCACGACCCGCTTGTCGCGCCAGTCGTCGACCGGTCGCTCGGCCAGCTCGAGGAGCCGGCCCTTCACCTGATAGACCTCGTCGCTGCCGGGGAGTCGGAGATAGACGCTCTCGTAGCTCGACCCCCGGGAGCCGATCAGCAGCTCGGCCACGACCTTGTCTCCTTGCCGGAACACCAGTCGCTTGGCGGTGGCCGAGTCGATCCCGAGCCGCTGGTGCGAGGTGGCACTCTCGGCGATCAACTCGCTCCGGGATGCGGTATCGGCCATCGCCTCGAAGAGTTGTGTCACCAAGGGGGAACCCGCGGCCAGACCGTTGACGGTCCACCCGGTGCCCACCTTGGCAAGCTGGACGGTATCGGTTCCCCGCTGGATCGCGATCCGATCAACCGCCGACTGATCGACCTTCGGCATCGCGAACCGGCCCTGCGAGTCCTTGCCGGCGTTCCGGAACAGGGTCAGGCCGACCCACACCACCAGGAGCGCGACCAGCGTGATGGCCAGCCGCTTCAGCGATTCGCCGCTCATGCGACCTCCGCGGAAAGCCGAGTGTAGGGCTTGGTCGCGAGCTGGCGCCGCTTCAGGAGCCTGACGGCGCCGTAGATCGCGATCAGGATCGGCAGCCCCGCCACGTTGAAGTACTTGACGCCGTTGCGCATCCCATTGCTGGTGAACAGTAGGGGTGGCGGTCGCCGGTCCTTGGCCCGAATGGTGATCAACGCCTCGTCCTGCGCCAGCCAGTCCACCGCGTTCAGGGCGAACGCGATGGCGTCGGGACTCCGGCGGGCAAACTCGTCGCTGGCCATCATGGCGTTGCCCACTACCACCAGCCGAGCGCCCTTGCCGCCGTCCTTCGGGGCCACCTGCACGCCGAGGATTTTCCGGGACAGGTTGGTGGTGGGGAAGTCCTGACTCGGGTCGATCATCGCCTGTCCGGCGGAAGCGCCGGCGTCATCGGAGGTGATGATGAGCGGTACCGCGAGGCTGGTCGTCGATGTCACCGTGTCGATGCTGCTGGTCCACGCCAATCCGACCTCGGCCAAGTCGGCGTTGACCACCGAGGCTTTGGTGCTCTGGCCGCGAACGAAGTACGGATAGGGGCGCAGCAGTCGGCCGAAGTTGGTCGGAACGCCGATGACCTGGTTGGCGCGGAGGTCGTAAACCATGTCCTGCCGGATCTGCACCCCGTACTTCTGGAGCACCGGGTTCCAGGCGATGGTGCGCCCCATCGCGAATGGCCCCTGGGGAGACACCGCCATCCCGCTCTCCAGGACCAGGGCCCGGCCGCCCTGATCGAGATAGCGACCCACCCGATCGAGCTCCGCCGGGTTCGCGCTGTCCTTCGCTGACGCGATCACGACCGCCGCGAGATCGGCGGCGAGGGGTGCCGAGTCGCCGGGCATCGGGGTCTCGACGAGATACGATTTCTCCAGCTCGGTCCTCAGCGTGCCGTATGAACCCGCCTGCGGGTCGGTCAGCAACGCCACCTTCGGCTTCGTGGTCCGGGAGAGATTCCGCAGCGTCGTCGCCAGCCGGTACTCGAGGTCGTCGGTCCGCTGGATGAACGGGATCGTCTCCTTCTTGTCGGCGTGCTGCACCACCAGCCCGAAGAAGCCTTCCTTGACCTGCAGCTCCGACTGTCCCACCACGTTGAACTGGACCGGCACGACGCCGAGGGCCCGGGCGTCCTCCGCGGCGATCTGGTCGGTGCCGGGGTCGCGCTCGATCACCCGGACCTTGCCGCCTCCCGCGCTCTTCAAATCGCGAAGCAGGTCGTTGACGTCCCGCTTGTTGAGGGCAAACTCGGCCGGCAGCTCCTTGGAGGAGAACAGCTTGATGGTGACGATGTCTTCCAGCGACCGAGCGATGTCCTTGGTCGCCTTGGACAGGGTGTAGGCGTTGCCGGGCGTGAGATCGATCCGCCCGCCGATTTGCCCGCCGGCCAGATTCACCGCGACCAACACGGCGACCAGGAGCAGGGTGCCTAACCGCATCCGCCCGGCGGCCGCCGACTTGGGCGCCAACCGCCGCCGCATCACCACCGCGTAGGCCAGCACCAGGAACACCGCGGCCAGCGAAATGAAGTAGAGCAAGTCGCGGAGATCGAGGACCCCGCGGCCGATGCTCTCGAAGTGGGAGAGGACGCCGAGCCGAGCCGCCACCGTGGCGAGGATCGGGGGAAGACCGACCAGCAAAGGATCGAGGCCGACCAGGATCAGCAGGAACATCACCGCCACCGCCAGGATGAACGCGGTGATCTGGCTCTTCGAGAGACTCGACGCCCACACCCCGACGCCGGCAAAGCCCGCGGCGAGGAGCGCCGCGCCAAGATATTGGGCGATGACCGGGCCCCACTGGAGCTCCGACCCCAAGTCGAGTCCGATCGGAATCAATAGGGTGGTGGCCAGTCCGCCGAGCAGCACCAGCAGCACGCCGAGATACTTCCCGATCACCAGCTCCGCCTCGGAGAGTGGCTGGGAGAGCACGATCTCCAGCATCCCGCCGCGGTTGTCCTCGGCCAGGGCCCGCATCGCCACCGCGGGAACGAAGAAGAGGAACACCCACGGCATGAAGTCGAGCATCGGGCGGAGCGATGCGGTATTCGACAGGTAGGCGTTTCGGAAGAACATGAAGGCGTTGATCGCGAGAAAAACGACCAGCAGGACGTAACCTGTCGGCTGATCGAACATCGACTTCACTTCCCGTCGAGCGATCGTCCAGATCCGGTTCATTGGGCGGCTCCCGACGTGGTGAGTTCGCGGAAGAGGCTCTCGAGATTGCCGGCTTCTTGGTGCAACTCGTAAAGGGTCCAACCCCGGTCGACGGCGAGCCGGAACAACTCGGGGCGAATATCGCGGTCGCCGGACACCGCGATGGTAAGCCGGCTGGCGCCGCCGGGGGCCTGAGCCGCGTCGACTCGGCTGACCCCCTCGACGCCCTGGACGGCCTCGGTGATCCCGCTCCCGGTCGCCTCGAAGGTCACCGTGGTCCCGCCCCGGGCTCGGCTCAACAGCTCGCCGACCGGCCCGTCGGCCGCCAGCTTGCCTCGATTGATGATCAGCAGGCGGGAGCAGGTATGCTCCACCTCACCGAGCACGTGGGTCGACAGCAGCACGGTCCGTTGACGGCCGAGGTCACCGATCAGCCGGCGGATCTCGACCCGCTGGTTGGGATCGAGGCCCTCGGTGGGCTCGTCGAGCACCAGGAGGTCGGGCCGGTGGAGGATCGCCGCGGCGAGTCCGACTCGCTGCCGGTAGCCCTTGGACAACTCCGCGATCGGCCGATAGAACACCGACTCGGTGGCCGTGGAGTGAACTGCCTCGTCGGTCCCCCGCCGCTGGTCGGCCGGACTCAAGCTCCGAAGCCGGCCCACGAACCCGAGATACTCGCTGACCAGCATCTCGCCGTACAGTGGGTTGTTCTCGGGCAGGTAGCCGATCCGCCGTTTGGCCTCCTCCCGCGCCTCGCCGAGCGGCCGGCCGTCGAAGGCGAGCGACCCCTCGTCGGGGTCGAGGTACTGGGTGATCATCCGCATCGTGGTCGACTTGCCGGCGCCGTTCGGGCCCAGAAAACCGACCACTTCGCCGCGTCCGATCGAAAACGAGACGTTGTCGACGGCGGTGACTCCCGCGAATCGCTTGGAGACTCGATCAAGTGTGAGCAGAGACATACTGGCTGCGTAGAAAGGGTTAGGCCGGCACGGGGCAACAGTTTATCGCCGGAGTTTCGCGGGATCAAGAGGGGCAAGCCCCGGCCCCTTCGACCCGCCAGGGCACCCGTTCGACGCGATGCCTGACCGGGCGGAAGGGTCGCGGCGCTACAGCTCGACCAGGCCGAGCGGCGGAGTGGACCGCCACCGGCCCCGGGTGAAATCGGGGATCGACACCGGCTTGCTCCGGTTGGCCACCGACTGCTCGGTGGCCGGGGTGATCGCGCTCCAGGCCGCCGCGTCGTAGACATTCTGGTCGGTGGGTAGCCCGTTCCGGAGGCAGTGGATCAGGCGGAGATCCTCCAGAAAGTCCATGCCGCCGTGCCCTCGGCTGGCCTGCTTCACCTTGCCACTCGTCCACAGCGGGTGGTCGTGGGTCTCGTACCACCGCTCCGCGGTGTCCCAGCGGTCTTCCTTTTCGCTGGCGCCCTCGACGTACACCCGCCTGGGGTATCCCTCCACCAGTCCCTTGGTGCCCTGGAGGACGTACTTCCGGCTGTAGGGCCGGGGCAGGTTGGTGTCGTGAGTGAGGTAGATGGTCTGCCCCCGGGTGGTCTTGATCAGCGACACGTTGACGTCGCCGAGCCGATACCGCTCCTGACGCTTGGGGCTGTCGGCCGGGAGGTGCTCGGAGGCCCAGGCCTGGAGCCCGCGGGAAGGCCCGCTCATCGAGACCAGGTAGTCGAATTGATTCCCTCGATTGACGTCCATGCACTGAGCGATCGGCCCAAGCCCATGGGTCGGGTACAGATTCGCGTTCCGGGCGATCGCGTGTGCCCGCCGCCACAGCCCCTCGCCCTCGTCGGCGAACTTGATGGCGCGGAGATCGTGATTGTAGCCGCACTCGCCATGGAGGATCTCGCCGAGCAGTCCCTTCCGGGTGAGGTGGAACGCCAGCATTTCGAGCCGATCGTAGCAGCAGTTCTCCATCATCACCGCGTGCTTCCGGTATTTCTCGGCGGCCTCGACCAGCTGCCAGCACTCCTCCAGCGTCGTCGCGGCCGGGACTTCGGTCGCGGCGTGCTTTCCGTGCTTCATCGCCGCGAGCATGATCGGCACGTGCCATTCCCACGGGGTGGCGTTATAGACCAGGTCGACATCCTCCTCGGCGCACATTCGCTCGAAGTCGCGGGGCCCCCGGTCGTAGCCGGTCGGTCGCGGCTGCCCGGCGGCGACGGTGAGGTCCTGCGCCTTGGCGACCTTGGCCGGGACGATGTCGCAGATCGCCTTGAGCTCGACACCCTCGATCGCCAGGAGGTTCTCGACGTGGACCGTCCCCATCCCGCCGACCCCGACGAACCCGATCCGAACCCGGTCCATCGGCGGCGCGGCGAACAGCGTGGTCGGCGCTTGGGCGGTGGCCCCGCTGGTGAGCGCGGAGGCGGCGGCCACTCCCGCCGCGGTGGTGGCGACGAAGTCGCGGCGGGTCGGGTTGGTCTTCATGAGGCACTCATCAAGGGTGAAGCCGGTCCGGGCCCGGCGCCCGATTCGCACGGTATGCAGGATAGTTCCGGGTCAGGGGGCGCCAGTCAACCCCGAACCAAGACAGGTCTCGATGGCGTGCTCCAGGGTCCCCAAGCTGGGCGGTTTCGCGACGCAGCGGACCTTGGAGCGCTCGACGAAGTCGCGGAGAGGGCCGGTGGTGGCCCCTCCGGTCATCAGCACGAAGCGATCCGCCATCCCGCGCTCCTTAGCCTTGCTCCACACCTCGGCGCCGTTGGTGCCCGGCATCATCAGATCGCAAAGGATCGCGTCGAACGATCCTGCCTCCAGCGCGCGAATCGCCTGCTCCCCGTCGGCCACGGCCGTCACCTGGTACCGCCGGAGCAGGCGCTCGAGCACTCGAAGCACCTGCACGTCGTCGTCGACGATCAGCAACCTGGCCGCGGTAGGGGCGAGAGACGCCGAGTCCAAATCCTCGGTCGTCGTCGTCGGGGGGGCGATCGTGGCCGGCGGGAACACGACCTGGGCTATCGTGCCTGAGGGCTTGTTCGGCAGGAGCCGGATTTCGCCTCCCAGGTCGGTGACGATGCGCTCGCAAATGAAGAGGCCGAGCCCGGTCCCCTGGCCCGGCGCCTTGGTCGTGACGAAGGGATCGAAGACGGACGAGAGCATGGCGGGATCGATGCCGACGCCGCTGTCGGCGATCTCGACCATGGCCCAGCCGTCGGAGCGGGTGCGAGTGGAGATCCGAATCGTGTGATCGGCTCCGTCGTCCGGGATCGACTGAAACGCGTTGACCAGGAGGTTGAGGAACACCTGGCTCAACCGGCGCGAATCGCCGTTCACCAGGGGCGCCGGGCCGTAGTCAAGCGCGATGTCGGCGCGGTGGCGAATCGCCACCCGGGCGATCTTGATGGCGTAGTCCAGGACGGCCCGACAATCCACCGCCGAGCGCTCCTCCGTCGCGCGGGTAAACGCGTTGAGATCCTTGACGATCTGGGCGATCCGTTGGGTTCCCATCCAGCAGTCGTCGAGGCACTGCCCAACGGCATCGGGGTCGAGGTCGGGGGGGGATTTGGCCCCGGCGCCGAGGGCACCCCGCAGCAACTCCAGGTTCCCGCTGACGAACGTCAGTGGGTTGTTGATCTCGTGAGCGATCCCGGCGGCGAGGGTGCCGACCGAGGCGAGCCGATCGGCGACTTGGAGCTTCGCCAGCAGGTGCTTCCGATCGGTCACGTCCCGGACCGTCACCAGGACCCGGGGCTCGTCGCCGAGATCCACCGAAAGCCCGGCGACCTCGGCCGAGCGCTCGGTGCCGGCGGGCCCGACGAAGCGGAGATCGACCGGAGTGGTGGGTCGCGGCGAGGTGGCGATCGCCGCCAGGCATTGCTCGGCGGGGCCGAGTTGATCGGCGGCGACGTAGTCGACGAGCCGCGACCCGACCAGCTCCGTTCTCGGCTTCCCGAAAAACTGTTCCCCGGCTTCGTTGACGTAGTCGAAGCGGCCCTCGTGGAGGAGCCCGACGACGTCGGGAATGGCATCGAGAATCCGGCGCCGGACCGCGAGCAACCGGGAGAGTTCCTCCTCCCGGGCCCGGAGGGCCGCGGTCCTTTCGTCAACGGTTCTCTCGAGATCGGAGAAGAGCTCGTTCGCCCGGCCGAACACGGCGACGTTGATCGCCGCGAACTGAGTAAACAGCGCCGCACCGACCAGCTCGAGGGTGACCAACACGCCCGAGTAGAGGAGCACGTCGTTCACCAGCGCCGGGATGAGTAGGAACAGCGTGACCCTTAGTGGGAGCCGCTGGTGCCAAGAAAGCTGCCGCCGCCCGATCCGCGCGACGAAGGTGAGGTACCCGGCGATGCCGATCAGGTAGGGGATGGCCACCGGGGCGAGCGTCGCGGGGTCCGGTCCGAGGATCGGACCCACCACGGTCTCGAACACCCTGACCCGGTCGCTGATGATGAGGTGGCCGATCCAGACGAACGGGACCGGAATCGACGCGACCGCGGTCACCAGCCAGAAGAGCCGCCCCCGGGGCACACCCCGAACTTCGTGGGCCAGCGCGACGCCGATCGGCACCAGTGTCAGCACGCCGGTGTGGTAGACCTTCGAGCCGAGGAGGACCGTCGCGTGGTCGACGGTCTCGTGCTGGATGGCTCGTCCGACCACCATCAGTAGCGCCGCGCCGGCCCACCCGGCCACCAGGTAGAGCACCGGCTCCCCGCGACGAGCCCGCGCGACCCAGAGCTGGTAGGCGATGGTGGCCACCAGCACACCCGCCAGTACCAGGCGGGCGTACTGAGTCCCCTCCAGGTACGTCATCGGTGTACGGCTCCGGGCGGGTCGGCTAGATCATATCCCGCCAGGCCGCGATACGCCACGACCGCGAGGATCGACGTCTCCCATGAACTCCGTGAAGGCGGTCAGATAGGTATCCCGGTCCAGCTCCCACGCCGAATCGTGATCGCCGCCGAGACGAACGAAACGCTTGGGCTCGGGGGCCAGCTCGAACAGGCGCCGCCCGTGCCCGAACGGAATGGTCTGGTCCGCCTCGGCGTGCATAACCATGACCGGGACCTTCAAGGTTGGGATCGTGGCGGCGTTGTCGAACCGGTTGGCGGCGAGCAGTCGGATCGGCAGCCACGGATACCGCGCCTGGCCGACGTCCGGCACCGAGGTGAAGGTGCCCTCGACGATCAACCCGGCGCTGGGCACCTGAGTCGCCAACCGGGTGGCCACGCCGCCGCCTAACGAATGACCGTAGATGACGATCCGCTCCGCGGGAATGCCGAGCCGGGCGCGGAGGTGATCGTAGACCGCCCGGGCGTCGGCGTGAAGGCCGGCCTCGGTGAGCGGCCGATCGCTGCTGGCCCCGAACCCGCGGTAGTCGAAGGCCGCCACGTTGAGCCCGGCACGGACCAGGTCGGCGTAAAATCGTTGCCGCTTGAGCAGGGTGATGTTGCCGGCGTTGCCGTGGCAGGAGAGGACCCAGACCCCCGTCGAATCCGCCGCGCGGACAAGCCAGGTCGCCAACCGGGCCCCGTCGCTCGAGGCCACCCAGGTCGAGTCGATTCGGAGTCCGAGCGAATCGGCGACCGGCACCTGGGTCCGCCCGCCGTAGGCGTCCGGCTGGAACACCATCGCGGCCTCGTTCACCTTGAGGTAGCCGATGGCGCCGCCGTAGCCCAGCGCCGTCACCGCGACGGCCCCGAAGCCGAGCCGCTTGATCACGGCGTCGGCGGCCCGGTCAGGGTCTTGAGCATCTGGTACCAGAACGCCGACGCGGCGTGGAACTCCTTGACCCCGACCCGCTCGTCCCGCCCGTGGGCCCGGACGTCGTTCGGCTCTTCGAAGATCGCGCTCACCCCATAGACCGGGATCCCCGCGTTCCGGACATAGAGCCCGTCGGTGGCGCCGGTCGACATGTCCGGGATCACTGGAATCCCCGGCCAGGTGGTCGCGACCAGCCGCTTGATCGGCTCGAGGACGTCGGGGCGGAGCGCCGAGGCGGGGCTCGGGGTCGGCTGAAACGTCACCGTGACCGCAATCGCCGAGTCGGCCATGACCCGGCGGAGCGTGGCGACGACGGCGTCGGCGTTGTCATCGGGTACCATCCGGCAGTTCACCAGGGCACGCGCCAGCTGGGGCAGGGCATTGTCGGCGTGACCGCCGAACAGCCGGGTCGCGACGCAGGTGGTCCGCATCACCGAGTTGTAGTACGGCGACAACGCCGAGAGCCGGCGAGCGGCCGCCGGGTCGCCTCGGAGCGCGAGGGCCCGCATGTCGGTCGCGGTCTGGCCGGTCTCGGTCTTCGCGGTTTCCCGGAAGAAACCCCGGCTCACCTCGTTGAGCCTGACTGGGAAGCTGTAGCGCCCCAGCTTGTCGAGGCCGCGACTCAGCCGATAGATCGCGTTATCGGCCACCGGGATCGAGCTGTGGCCGCCCTTGTTGCGGACCTCGAGGTTGAAGTTGATGTAGACCTTTTCGCTGGCCTGGACCGTGAACGCGAGTGGCTTGCCATTCTTGTAGGCGCCCCCGCCCGCGTCGGTGTTGAGGGCGTACTCGGCGTCGATCAGCGAGCGGCGCTCCCGCACCAGCCACTTGATCGCCTCGCCGTTGAGCTCCTCGTCGGAGGTCAGCGCCATGATCAGGTCGCGGTCCGGGACGTATCCCTCGGATTTGAGCCGGACGAAGTTGGCCACCAAGGTCGCCACGCCGGCCTTGTTGTCCGAGGTGCCGCGGCCGTAGTAGAACCCGTCGATCTCCTGGAATTGGTACGGCTCGAACGACCAATCTTCCCGCCGCGCGTCGACCACGTCCATGTGGGCCATCAGCAGGATCGGCTTCTTCCCGGTGTTCCGACCTCGATAGCGCGCCACCAGGTTGTGATAGCCGGGCGCGTGGGCTTCGACGGTGATGTCCGCGGCGGGGAAGCCAGCGGCCTTGAGCCGGTCAGCGATCTTGGTGGTGATCACGTCGAAGTGGCGCGCCGAGTCGCTGGTGTTGATCTCGATGATCTCGCGGAGGATCTCCCGCTCGAGTTGCCGTTGCTGGTCTTGGGCGACCGCGGCTGAGCCGAAGAGGGACACTGCTGCCAGAACGAACCATACCCGCATGACGACTCCCCGAACGAGGTGAACCGGATCCCGAGTTCGGGGGAATATAGGGCGAGCCGGGAGCCGCCGCCGCGACGATGTCGGCCGGTCGAGGCCTATCGCGTGATCGCCGAGTAGACGAGACGCTGGAAATCCTGCTCCAGCGGATAGGTACGGCCCGGCACCAGCTGGGTCCAGACCATTCCGATCAAGTCGGTCTTCGGATCGATCCAGAAGAACGTCCCGGCGTATCCCCACCAGCGATAGATCCCCGGCGAGCCGGGCAGGCCCGATCGGGTCGAGTCGACCAGCACGATTCCCCCAAGGCCGTGTCCGTAGCCGGAATGCCCAACGATCGGTCCGGCGATCGGGGTGAGCGTCGGGGCCAGATGATTGCGGGTCATCTGCGCCACGCTCTCCCGTGTGAGCACCCGGCGCCCGTCGAGTTCGCCGCCGTTGAGCAGCATCTGCGCGAACCGGAGATAGTCGGCGGGCGTCGAGAGGAGCCCGCCGCCGCCGGAGAGGAATTGGCTGGTCGGCTGGTAGCCATCGGCCAGGAGCTGCGGATTGGGGCGAAGGCGGCCATCCGGACCGCGAGTATAGAGAACCGGAATCCGGCCCTCCATCTCCGGGCGGACGCGGAAGCCGGTCTCCCGCATTCCGAGCGGCGTGAAGATCTCGGCGTGGAGGAATCGGTCGAGCGGTTGGCCGGAGGCGACTTCGATGACCCGCCCGAGCAGATCGATGGACACGCTGTAGGTCCAGGCGGAGCCCGGTGAAAACAGGAGAGGAAGCCGAGCGAGGCTATCGGCGAACTGGGCCGTCGTCCGGGTCGCGGGCATCAGGTTGGCGCGTCGGTACATCGAGTCGACCGGCGTCTGGCCGAAGTAACCGTAGGTGAGCCCGGCCGTGTGGGTGAGCAGGTGTGTCAGCGTGATCGGCCCGTCGGGCGCCTTCACCTGGGGCGCCGCCGCCGCTCCCCCCGCGTACACCTTCACCTCGGCGAAGGCGGGGACGAAATTCGCCACCGGATCGTCGAGACGGGCCTTACCCTGTTCGACCAGCTTGAGGATGCCCGCGGCGATGATCGGCTTGGTCATCGAGTAGATCCGAAAGACGCCGTCGGTTCTCATCGGCACTCGCCGCTCGGCGTCCATCCACCCCACCGCGCGCGCGTAGCCGACCTTGCCCCGGCGGGCCACCACCCCGACGATGCCGGCCAGCTTACCCGAGTCGACATAGGCCTGGAGCGCCGGCGCGATCCGATCGAGCGCCTCCGCGGAGAGTCCGATGTCATCGGGTCGCGTCGTCGGCAGCCCCTGGGCCGCTGCGTCGCCAAATCCAACCGTGGTCAGGCCTAGGGCGGCGAAGAACAGGGTGCGCCAGGTTGGCATTGGGACTCCAGGAAAGGGTCGAGGGGTGGACCTTGCCGAGAAATATAGGGGCGGAACACACGTCCGCCGTGACGCCCAAGGGAGGGGAGGCGCCACGGCGGACGATCGGTCGGGGAGCCGCTAGGGCAGCGGTTTCCCCTCCCGTTCCACGATGCCCGGCCAGTTGCCGTCGGCCATCTTGAGGCGGCCGTCGGGGTCCTTCTGCCACAGCTCGAGGACCTTCTTGCTGTTCTGGAGGATGAGTCGGCCGACCATGATCGTGAACGCCTCGGGGTCGACTGGCGCCAGATACCCGCGGGACGCTCCGTAGCCACAGTAGCCACCGTACTGCGGCGCATACTTGATGGGATCCTTGACGAACTGGTCGCGATTCTCGGCCGAGACGAAGTGATAGGTCGCGCCGAGGTGAGACGCGGTGAAGGTCGGGTTGCCCTTGGCCGGCCCCGAGGGGCCGAAGTAGCTGACCGGGTCGTAGCCCGCTAACGCGAGACCCTGCTTTGACTTGTTGACGACGACCTTCGCCGGCGCTGGCTGGGCCACGGCGGCCGAGCTGGTCCCGACGACCAATCCGAGGACCAGAGCGGTGGGGAGAAGGCGAGTTCGCATGACGGGATAAGGTCGCCGGCTGTCGTTTGGTTCCCGACGACGATCGCTTGGCTCAAGACGACTCCCCGAACGAGGTCCAAATCCTCCTTGGGCCCCAGGCCGGACCGAGCCTTTCCAGCGTGATCAGGGCGACGGCGCGGCCTTCCCGTTCAACTCACCGACCCAGTCCACCGTCACGTGAATTCCCGGCGGGACCAAGGCTGGGTTGGGCAGCACCAGAATGAACCGCTTCCCATCCGGCGCCACGTCGAACACTCTGGCTTGGGTCTGGAACAGCGCTTGGCCGGGGCCAAGCCGGAGCCCGCTGCTGGAGGAAATCGGGACGGCCATCAGCCGATCTCCTTCCAGATAGAAGAGGCTTCCCCCCTGCGGATCCCACCGCGGCGCTCGGCCGCCGTTGATCGAGATCTGCCGCTTCACGGCGAGGTCGGGGAACGAGACGACGAGTATTTCCATTCGCCCCGATTCGTCCGACTCGTACGCCACCCACCGCCCGTCGGGCGAGAACGCGGGTTGGGACTCCGTGGCTGGGCCCGCGGCAACCGCGATGGAGTCGGAACCGTCCGCCGCGATGGCCCAAACGTCCTTGCCTTGGTCGGGACTGAAATCGTATCCGAGCAGCCACCGACCGTCGCGAGCCCAGGAGGTGAGGTGGAGGTGCCGTGGCCAGGTCAGGATCCGTCGAGGTCGGGTGCCGGCGGTCACCGCCTTGATCTGAAGCCGCCTCGCCTGGCTCGCGAGCGACGACGTGTAGGCGATCGCCGAACCGTCGGGAGACCAGACTGGGTGCTCGTCTTCGGCCTCATCGAAGGTCATCCGTTCGGGTTCTCCCTCCGGGCCGAAAATCCAAATATCGTTCTTGCTCGGCGCTCGGACGTTGGCCGCGATCCGACGGCCGTCGGGCGAAAGCCTGATCCCGTCGAGGTATCCAGCCGGGACGATGGCCCCGAGGTCTCGCCCCGAACGGTCCACCGCCCGGACGACTTGGGGGGCGTTGGCGTTCCCGGGCTCGAAGACGAGGGTACCGTTCTCGGCCACCGCGAGCAGCGCCGCGCCGCCCCAACTCGCCACCTGCACGTCGGTGAGAACTTGCCGCGGCGTCCCCACCACCCGTCTCCTGCGGCGATCGTAACCGACCACGAACACGGTGCCTTCATTCGAGGCGTAGAGCAGCTGCCCCGAGGTCAGGTACCGTCCGAAGGTCCCCGGCTCCACCAAAGTTCGCCGCTCACCCGACCCGATGGCCTCGACCACGATCCGGGAGTCGAGCGCGCCACCGCTGGGACCCAACACCGTAAACAACAGCTCTTTGCCACCGGGTAGGAGCTGCGGCCACGCGTGCATATGCTCGGCTGCGCTATCGGACACCACCGTGACCGGCTCCGGCACTCCGCCCGTCTCCGCGACCCGCCAGATCCCGCCGTTGCGTCCCAGCGAGGAGAAGTAGATCAACCCGTCCTCGCCCCAGGTCATCCCTGGACCCATGTCGGCGGAAGCGATCTCGACCACCGATCCGCCCTCGACAGCGATCTTGCGGAGGTGACCGTCCTGGTGGAACGCCACCCACTTGCCGTCGGTCGAGAACGCCGGCATCGACGCTCCCTCCGTTCCCCGCATCGGCGTAGCCGCGAATTCGCCGAGCCGGCGCCGCTGGAGGAAGCCGCCGTTGCGGAAGATCAGGTCCTGCCCTGCGGGTCCGATGGCCAGCGTGGGGACCCAACTGTAGTCTGGATCCACCTGCTGATTGACGGTCGGAACGACGAAGCGGACGGGCAGCCGTTGCCGTTCCGACCGGGCGAGACGGGCCCCGACGGCGGCCGCCAACGCGAGCGCTCCCAGAACCGCCACCGACCAACCCACCGCGATCATCGGGCGTCGGGTCCGCCGGCGCGCAACCTGGACGACCGACTGGGGCGGGGTCGGGGTCTGCGGCACCTGCGCCAGCGCCTCGCCGAACTCGGCGGCTGAAGTGAATCGGTCGGCCGGCAGTCTCGCGAGGGCCTGCTGAACCAGGGCCTCCAAGGCGGGCGGGGTCGTTTCCCGAATCGTTCGGAGCAGCCGGGGGTTCTCGGTGATCAGCTTGCTGAGGACCGCCTGAACCGTCGGTCCACTGAATGGCGGCTCGCCCGCCAGCATTTCGTACAACACGGCCCCGAGGGAGTACAGGTCACTTCGAGCATCGAGCTCGCGATCGCCGGTGGCCTGTTCCGGGCTCATGTATTGCGGGGTTCCCACCATCAACCCCGTCTGGGTGAGCCGGGTGCCCCCGGCCTGGTGGAGAGCCAGGGCGATCCCGAAATCGGTGACCAGCGCCTGGCCCTCCCGGAGCAAAATGTTCTCCGGCTTGATGTCCCGATGAAGCACGCCTTGCCGGTGAGCGTAGTTGAGCGCGCTGACGACCTGTGAGGTGAGCCGAACAGCCTCCGCGATGGAGAACTGCCGCTCGCGGCTCAGCCGGTTTCGCAGCGATTCGCCCTCGACGTATGGCATGACGTAGTACAGCAGCCCGTCGGCGGCGCCAGAATCGAACAGCGGGAGGATGTGGGCGTGCTGGAGCTTCGCGGTGACCCGGATTTCGTTGAAGAAGCGCTCGGCGCCCAGGACGGCGGACAGCTCCGGCCGGAGCACCTTCACGGCGACGGAGCGGTCATGCCGAAGGTCTCGCGCCAGGTACACCAGCGCCATCCCTCCCTGGCCCAACTCGCGCTCCAGCTGGTATCGGTCGACGAGGGCGGCGCGAACCCGATCAAGCATCGGCGGCGACCTCAGGGCAACTTGGCGAGGGCCCGGAGGATCATGTCGTTGGTCGGTCGAATCTTGTAGTTCACCTCGGTGAACTTCCAGCGGACGATGCCCTGTTTGTCGATCAGGTAGGCGGTGGGGTGTGGCCATCCGCGGCCCGCCGGATTCCACAGGCCGTACCGGTCGATCACTCGATGTCCAGGGTCGGACAGGAAGGGGTAGTCCGGCCGCCGGCCATCGGTCTTGGTGATCTTGTCCACCATCTTCGCCAAGTCCGCGCGGTCATCGATCGCGACCGCCAGAATCGTAGTGGTCTGCCGTTGTTCCTGACTGAACAGCTCTCTCAGCTCACCGAGCTGACTGGCGCACCAGGGTCACCAATGCCCCCGATAGAACACCAGCACGACGTTCTGTTTTCCGCGAAACTGGGACAGCGTGATCGGCGGTCCGGTCATCGATTCGAGGGTGAAATCCGGCGCCTCGGACCCGACCGTCACTCGTCCGGTATCCGTCGGTGGGAGACTCAGCTGGTCCTTGGGTCCGAGCCGGGCGACTTGGCCGTGGGCCCCCCCCGCCGGAAACCCGAGTAGGACAAGGAAGACCGCGACCACGACCCGCATGTCTGGCTCCATCAGCAAGTTACGCAAGGTAAGCTAGCGTCGGCGTTGCCGCCCCGCAAAGGCCAGTGGCCCGCCGGGTTGTCATTTGGTTCTCGACCCCGATACCTTGGCCCGACCCCATTCTCGAGGACCACTTGGCCGATACGCTCGCTGGAAAGACCCTCTTCATCACCGGGGCGAGCCGCGGCATCGGCTTGGCGATAGCGCTCCGGGCCGCCCGGGACTGCGCCAACATCGTGGTCGCCGCCAAGACCGACGTGCCTAACCCCAAGCTCCCGGGCACCATCTACACCGCGGCCGCCGAGATCGAAGCGGCGGGCGGCCAGGCGCTGCCCTGCGTGGTCGACGTCCGTGACGAGGCGGCCGTCGAGACCGCCGTCGCCAAGACCGTGGAACGGTTCGGCGGGGTCGACATCCTGGTCAACAACGCCTCGGCCATCAGCTTGACCGGCACCCTCGAGACCCCGATGAAGCGGTACGATCTGATGCACCAGATCAATACCCGCGGCACCTACCTCTGCTCCCAGAAATGCGCTCCCCATTTGAAGCGCGCCGCCAACCCGCACATTCTCAACCTCTCACCACCGCTCAACATGGAGGCGAAGTGGTTCGCCCCGCACGTGGCTTACACCATGGCCAAATTCGGGATGAGCATGTGCGTGCTGGGGATGCACGAGGAGTTCCGCAAGGACGGGATCGCGGTCAACGCCCTCTGGCCGCGGACCGGGATCGACACCGAGGCGATTCGGCTGATCGTGGGCCAGGAGCGGCGGCGGACCTGCCGACTTCCCGCCATCATGGCCGATGCCGCTCACTGGATGCTCACTCGGCCGAGTCGGTCGTTCACCGGGAATTTCTCTGTCGACGAAGAGGTACTGCGCGGCGCCGGTGTCACCGACTTTGCGAGCTATCGGCACCATGGGGTACGGGAGGAGGAGTTGATGGGGGACTTCTTCGTCTGAGGCCGAGCCGCTCCGATCGTCCCCTTGGCTTATGAGTGGCCAGTGAGTACTTTGTATTGCAAAGTCGATCTTCGTGGCTGGTTAACACGGGTGACGGAAGGCGGCCCGATCCATCGTGACGAATCCCACGGCCGAGTTCCTCGACCTCCAGGCAGCCCTGGCTGGTGAATACTCGCTCCAGCGGGAGTTGGGCCGGGGCGGAATGGGTGTGGTCTACCTCGCCCGCGACGTCCAGCTCGACCGTGACGTAGCCGTCAAGGTGCTGCCCACGCACCTTGGCGGGGCACCGGCGGCACGAGAGCGATTTCTTCGCGAGGCACGGATGGCGGCCAGCCTCTCGCACCCCCACATCGTGCCCATCCACCGCGTCGGCGAGGCGGGCGGCTTCGTCTTCTTCGTGATGAGCTACGTGGAGGGGGAGACCCTCGGCGAGCGGCTCCGTTCCCGCGGCCCCCTGCCACCGGTCGAAGCCACTCGAGTGCTGCGCGAGGTGGCGTGGGCGCTGGCCTACGCGCATGGGCGGGGCATTGTGCACCGCGACGTGAAGCCCGACAACATCCTCCTCGAGGCGGCCACGGGCCGAGCGCTGGTGACCGATTTCGGAATTGCCCGGGGCGGCGCCGACGCTGGTCTGCCGACCGACGCCGGGAAGATTCAGGGGACGGCGACCTTCATGAGTCCGGAGCAGGCCGCGGGCGCACCGATCGATGGGCGGAGCGACATCTACTCGCTCGGCGTGGTCGGTTACTTGGCGGTGAGCGGCCGGATGCCGTTCGAAGCGGCCAACTTGTCTGCTCTCGTTCTCAGTCAGGCGACCACGCCGCCGCCGAGCGTGATGCGTCACGCGCCGGGACTGCCGCCCGCGCTGGGCGCCGCGATCGACCGCTGCCTCGCCCGCGATCCCGACGATCGGTTCGCCGACGGCGAGGCGCTAGCGGCCGCGCTCGCCCCGCCGAAGGACGCCCGGCCCGCGCTCCCCGCGACGCTCCGCGCCTGGCTGGCGGCACGGAACCCGCTCCTCGTTCCATACATGGCCTGGTCCGCCCTGTTCAGCGTCCTGACCGCCGGAAACATCTACGCGGTAATCACCGGCAATCCGGGCTCGTCGGTGTGGGACGTGGTGGCACTGCTCACGCTCGCCACGGCGCCCTCCTTGCCGCTGGTCGGGTTCCACCTGCACCAGGCCCGGCGGCAGTTCCGAGCCGGGCACACCCTCGCCGACTTGCGGTCCGCCCTGGCGCTCGCCCGCCGGGAGCGCGCCGAAACCGAGCTGCTCGCTGAGGGCGAACCGGAGCCTCGCTCGCACCGGATCCTCCGACTCGCCACGGTCGGTTCGGCGACCTGGCTCGCCGTCACCGTCGCGCTGATCTTTCAGGACGTGATCCACGAGAGCGTGACCGGCATCGAGTGGTTCCTGGTCCCCGTGTTGAGCACCATGTTGCTGGGAGCGGTGAGCAACGCACTCGACGTCCCGTTCATTCCGGCGAAGATTCGGCAGTGGTGGCAGACCGGGATTCGCGATCGGATTTGGAACAGCCCGGTGGGAGAGTGGTTCGCCCGCCGACTCGGGGCGCCGGCGCGCTCCCAACTCGCGGGTGGGTCCGCGTTTCGCGCGACGGAGGCGGCGCTCGGCGTCGCGGCGTCGGAGTTGTTCGCGGCCCTGCCCGCGGCCCACCGGCAGCAGCTGGCGAATCTGCCGGCCGTGGTCGCGGCGCTCGAGGCCCGCGCGATGGATGCGCGCGCCGCGGTCGACGACCTCGCCGCTCTCGCCCCCGCCGCTTCAGGGAATGTCGAGGTGCTGGCGGCGCGGCGGGCGGCGGCCGCGGCGCACCTTGCCGAGAGCGTGGCCGCACTCGAGGGGATCCGCCTCGACCTGCTTCGTCTTCACGCGGGCGCCGGCGATCTCGCGCCGCTCACCACCCTCTTGGACGCCGCCCGCCAGATCGGTGAGGATGTGAATCGGCTCGCGGATGCGCAGCGTGAGGTCGAGGCCACCTTGGGGACCCGCACCCGGTGACCGTGGGACGCTATCGTCGCACCTGGTAGCGAAGATCCACCGTGCCGCTCCGGTAGGCTTTGACCTCCGTCAGATGGAGGGCGATGTCTCCGTCGAGTTTGTCGAAGAACGGAATCCCCTCACCAATCAGGATCGGCAGGATCGAATAGCAGATTTCGTCGGCGAGCCCGAGACGAAGACATTGGGCGGCGACCATCCCACCTCCGACCACCCAGATGCTGCCGAACGCGGGCCGGAGGCGTTGATTGACGAATTGAGCGAGATCGCCCGAGTGGAACTCGACGGAATCCCGGGTCCGAGGGAGTTTCCGCGTGGTGAGCACGAAGGTGGGCTTGTCGCCGTATGACCATCCCAATCCTTGGGCCTCGAACCGAAGTGCGGTCTCGTAGGTTCGCGATCCCATCACGTAGCAGTCGATCGCCTTGAGGAACGCCTCGACGAGACCCGGCTCCAGGGTATCGCCGCCCGCGAACTCGTCCGAGGTCTCGAGCCAGTCGACCCGCCCGTCCCTTCGAGCGATGAAGCCGTCGAGGCTCGCGGCCATGTGGATCGTCACTCGCGAATCAGCCTTTGTCATCATTTCGTCGTTCTCTCCCAGGCGCCCGTCCGCGGTGCATGCTCTCAGGTCTGGATCGTCCGCCGAATCTGACCCAGGTGCTGGGCCTCGTGATCGGCGATTCGTCGCGCGTAACCCATGACGGTTGCCTCCCGTCCCAGGGTGGTTCCCGTGAACGTCGCACCCCGCGACCAGTCGATGGAATCGAGGCCGCGCAGTGCCTTGACGAGGGTGACACGCTGATTCGCAAACACCCTCAGGGAATCGTGAAAGTCCTGGTGGAGATAGTCCGTTTTCCGGATCCAGCCTCGGGGCGAGACGTATCGGATCGTCGGGTGCTCCTCGTTCAGCATCCGCTCGATGCTGCGCCCCCACACATCGGCACAGACTCGCAGGTGAGCCACGATCTCATGTACCGACCAGGCATCCGCCGCGGGTTTGCGATGAAGGCGTCGATCGTCGGATCCGCGGGTGAGGCGGACGATCTGCTTCGGCGTCGTTGACAACGCGGTCAGAACAGCCCGAATCTCTACTGCCGCGGAATCCCTGCCGTTCGACAGCCACCTCGTCGATGGCGGTCCGCTCATCTGCTCGACCCCTGTGGCGGAGGAAACGGGATGCTGATCGCCCGCACGGAGCACGCGAAACCGGCCCTTCCGAGGGCCGGGTCGTCGAGGCCGGGTTTGGCTGGTTCGCTCATTGGCGGTCGGGGCCCACCGTGGGCCCGGCTCCTCAGGGGAAGATCCGGCCTTCGGGCAGGGCTCGCAAGAAGGTGGTCCGGGCCCGGGTGATGGGTCTCGGCCTCCGGCTGCGTTGGTGGCTGGTGGAAGGCCGGTTGCGGAGTCGACGGCTGATGGGTTTTGGGCCTCGGTGACGTGGGTGTAGGGTGAGCCCGGCCGCGGACGAGCGGTCGACCGGGCTTGGCGCCCAACAGCCGCTCGAGGCGAGGTGTACGACCATGACCCGATCGATGGTGCGAACCCTGCTGGCCCGCCTGATGCCCCTCGTGCTGGCCGGCTGCCAGGACGGCTGCGGCTGCGGGCCGACGGAGACGACGAGCGGAGGGCAGACCTCGTGCACGAGTGCCACCCAAAAAGTGGCCCTCGTCCTCGAGATAGTCGGCGGCAACGGCCAGGCAGGTCAGGCGGGTGCCACGGTGCCCGAGCAGCTCCACGTTGCCCTTCGCGACGCCACCTTCGCCGAGGTGCCTGACGTCGAGATTCTCTTCGACGTCCGAACCGGCGACGGCCGGATCGACGGCCTAAGCCGGCGGGCGATCGTCACGAACAGTCGCGGCCGAGCGGTCGTTGCGCCCTGGTTGTTGGGCCCGGTGGCCGGGCCGAACACCGTGGAAGCAGTGGTGAGCAGTAATGACATCGTCTTTCAACCCGGCGGCAAATACCACGACAAATACCACTTTGGTTCGCCCGCCATTCTCTCTGTGGTGTTTACCGCTCAGGGCACCGCCGGCCCGCCCAACACGATGACGGCCTCGGTTCAGCCGACCCAGGGCCCGGTCGGTCAGCCGGTGTCGCCGGTCCCTGCGGTCAAGATCACCGACGCCCTTGGCAACCCGGTTGCCGGTATCTCGGTGTCCTTCGTGGCCATCGATGGAAACGTCACCGGCGGGAGCGCGGTCACCGACCCGGCAGGCGTCGCGACGGTAGGTAGCTGGACGCTGAGCGGCACGGCGGCTCCCCAGCGACTCCGCGCCACCGCGAACGCGGCCGGGATCAACCCCAGCTTCATTGAATTCGTGGTCCAGGGGCTCGCGGGGCAGGCGTCGAAGGTAACCGCCATGACACCAGTGTCGATCGCGGCCACGCCAAACTCGAGCGTGAATCCGCGGCCTGCGGTCAGGGTCGAAGACCAGCACGGTAACCCGACTCCGGGAGTGACCGTCACCTTTGCGGAAGGTTCGACGGGCGGGACGGTGACCGGGGGGTCGCAGACCACCGACGCTCAAGGCGTCGCCACGGTTGGGGGGTGGGTGCTCGGCGCCAGCACCGGCGTGGACTACACCCTCGTCGCGACCGTGGCAGGGAGCGGCATCAGCAACAACCCGGTTGTGTTCACGGCTCGTCCAGCCGCTCTGAACCTCGCCATCACCGCGGGCGACAATCAGTCCGCTGAGGTCAACTTCACGGTTGCAGTCCGCCCTCAAGTTCGGGTTACCGACGCGGCTGGGAACGGGGTCCGTGGCGTGGTCATCGGGTGGAGCATGACCCAGGGCTCGGGAGCCTTCAGTCCGACCACCCTGCCCACCGACCCGCAGGGATACGCGACGCTCGACTATTTCGGACCGATGACGATCGGCTCGATCCGGCTCCGAGCCACCGCGGCCGACCCACGGGTCCAGCCAAGGTTCGTGGAGTTCACCCTGACCGGTACCCCGAAACCGTGAGGTCTCTCGAACTGCCCACGTCGCCAGGTCCGAGGCGTGGGCAGGCCGCGGCGGGCCGCCGCCACGGGTTAGAGGGCAGCGACCGGCCTGCGGGCTGAACAAGGCGACCTTCGAGTCTTTGACCGCGCTCGGCTCGAGCGCCTGACTACCGTCAATCGCGGAAGGAGCCGGTCCACCTCGTCCATCAACTTGGTCACCACCACGACCCGATTCAACGGCGACACCACCTTGATGAAGATGAACTCGCCATCCGCGGGCGTAATGCCGTAGGTCGTGTGATTCTCGTTCTCCAGGTACTGGCCGACGGGGAAGAGAGCCTCGCCCGGCTCGGTCACGGCGAAACGTCGGTATCGTCCGCACCCCGACGCGCACGAGCTTGCCCCCGCCCCGATAAGCCTCGTGGAGGTCGGCAGCGAGGCCACATCTCGTTGCAGGCGGGGTCGACCGGGCCTGCTGTACGGCCATGGGCGGCTCCCGGGCGGTCGCCCTCCAGGCGCCGGAGCTGTGGACGCCGCGGGCCGACGCCGCGATCTTGGAGGTGAGTCTTGCATGGCGGGCGCTACTCGACGGCCTGCTGGCCTTTTCCGCCGTCCGGTTGCAGCACGGCTGACTGGTGGAGTCGAGCGGGGAGGCGATCCAACCTCGTCGCCCGGCGGATGATGCGGGCATCCACATCGGGCGGTGCAACCATCGCCGGTGGAAGTTGGTCTCACTGGTGAGCGGGTCCCTCACTTCTCCTGCACTGGAACCCCGATGGTCATGCCTCGTTCCCTGGCGCTGCTGGCCTGTCTTGCCTCCTGTGCCCCCGCGGCGCCAACCCCCGAGGCGGTGCGGGCGGCGATCGGCGCCGAACTCGCCCGGAGCACCGAAGCCACCCGTGCCGAGGACATCGACGCCTACATGGACCAGATGCCTGTGGGAGCCGTCATCCACGACGAGGGCGGCGCGGTGATCACCCGGGAGCAGCAGCGCGCCAACATTCTCCGCGACTGGGCGATCATCGAACGGACCCTGGCCATCGAGGTCGTCGTCGACAGCCTAATGCTGGTCACCGCCGACTCCGCGACCGTCCACACCTCGCAGCGGTGGGAGCGGTTGATGTACCGGCGCGACGGGGTCACCCTCGATACCGTGGTCACGACTCAGAAGCACCGGGAGGCCTGGGCCAAGACGCCACGGGGTTGGCGAGCATTCGAGGTGGAGGAGCTCGGCGGTACCGTGACGATCAATGGCACCCCATACCGACCGGAGTGAACGGAAGTCCGTTACTGCCCCGTGGGTGGCTTCCAGGGAGCGAAGCTGGACGGCAACGGCGTAGCAGTGCTGGAACCCGCTACCTCCACGATGTCGGCCTTCATCGTGCCCAGCGCCGTCAGCAACCCTTGCTGGTCCGCCGCCGCTACCCCGGCGTGATTGAGGGCAGCGACCAAATCCTCGACCAGGGCCGAGAATTCGCCTTCCGTCACACCCATGTTGGCGTGCGTTTCCTTCATGCTTCGCCCGGTGTAGGTACAGGGCCCGCCGGTGGCATTGCAGACCTGCTCGATCAACATCGAGACCACCCGATTGGGATCGCTCTTGGCGAATTTGGCGTTGATCCGCGGGTCGGCCAGGACGCGAGCGGCGAAGTCCTTGACGACGGCCTCGATGGCGGGCATGCCCCCTAAGCGGGTGAAGAGACTGGCGGCGGGCGCGGGGGCGTCGGGAACCGGGCTGTCTGGTTTGGCTTCCCGACCGCCGCAAGCGACGACCAGGAGGGTGGCGGCGGCTAGGGCGGCGCCGCGGGCAGGTGCGTTCAAGGGAAGCTCCTTGGGTTGCGTTGGACCAGGACCACTCTATCATAGAATGTCGCTCGAGAACGGAAAGCGGTTACCGTTTGGTTACCTACCTGCCGCTGTGACGCCGGACAACCGGAGCCTGAGCCAGGACGAGCTCTTCAACCGAGTCGCGAACGTGCTCGGGTGCAAGTGGACCCTTGCAATCATCGACGGCATTGCGCGCGGTATCAACCGCCCGGGACGCCTGGAGCGAGAACTCCCGGGCCTGACCACCAAGGTGCTCAACGAACGGATTGCGAAACTCGAACGGTTCGGTCTGCTGGTCCGGGACACCTTCGACGAGCGCCCGCCACGGGTGGAGTACCGCTTTACCCCGGACGGTCGGCGGATGGTCGACCTGATGATCCAGGTCCGCAAGTTCGTGGAGGCCTGGGAGGGGGAGGCGAAGGAAAAGACGGCAACAAACGGTTGATTACCCACCGACCGCCGGCTTGGCTTCCTCCGGACACGCCGCGTTGCTGTACCCCGAACGAAACGCCGACACCGAGCCCCGCTCGGGATCGAACTTGTGTCGCCAGATACAGGCGGTGTCGTTGGCCAGGAGGTGCAGCGATACGGATGCGGTGTCGGATACCGTTTTCACGTAATGGATGTCGTCGGTCGGCGGCACCAGCGTGTAGAACTCGCCCCGGGTGACGTGCAACCGCCTGGAGACGGCCAGGTCGGCGCGCCCCTCCAACGAGCCGTCGTCCAGCCGGGTGTAGATCGTCTCTTGGTGCTCACCCCGGTAGACGCCGACGAGCCCCCACGCGAGATGATCGTGGACGGGGGTGGCGGCGCCCGCCGGAATGACCAGCGAAAAGAGCGTCAAGGAGCCGTCCTCGGCGCGGTAGAGCGCGTACTGGCCGATGCCCCCGCCCATGCCGCTCTGGTAGTCGGGCGAGGCGTACTTCTCGGGCAGCCAACCATCCGTGCCCAGGAGCTTGGAGAACGCCGGCCGCAGGGCCTGCACCCGTTCGGCATCACTCGAGATCTCCGCGGCGAGCCGCCGTGTTTCCTCGATCAGCTCTCTGATCTCGGGGGTGTCCACGAGGTAGCCGAAGCGTTGGTCGGCGTTGCTGAAGTTGCACATGGGTCGGCCCTCTCTGCCAGCGTGGTTGAGCGTCCGGCGCACTACCCAAAGTTCCTCCGTCAGGCGAGTCGGTTCGGCGCTTGAGGGCAAGACGGCCGGACCCATGGTACGAGCGCCGGACCAGGGGTGCGTTCCTGATCCAGCGCTCTATTGTGGCGGAACTTCGGGGGGAGTGCCTCTACGGAGCCTTGGTAGAGGACCACGTTCCCTTCACCACGGTCAGGCCATCCGGCATCTTATAGTTCGCGACCATATTCCCCTTCAGCATACCGTCCACCCGCACCTGCGCGACCCGCGTCGTGACCATCACGCCTGGCCGAAGCACGCTTTCGTACTCAGCTGACTCGATGACCAGACTGTCCCCAGACATTATGACCGTCGCTGGGATCGCGGAACGACCCTCCAGAGTTATCGTACCACTGCCATCTGCGCCCAGCGTCACCACGCTCTTCACCGGGTTGGGCGTGCCGTCGAGCATTGCCTCGCCATTCCACGTACCGGCGAAATCGGCGACGGTTGGCGTCGCGGCCGCCTTCTCTTCGTCCCCCGCTTTCCCTGCGGGCGCGCACGCTGCCAACACGGCAGTCAACGTAATCAGACTAAACAGTCGCATGAAACCTCCGGGAGGTGAAGACCGCTGACGGAATAGGAATTTCAATTGGGGTGGTGGAGAGTAGCGCGACGCCGCCTGACGCGCCAGGTGTCGCGGGCAATGCGGCGCTACCCTTGAAGTGTCGTCAATTCCTTGGCTCGAGTGGCGGCGATGTCGCCGGGAGGTCCGGCTACCCGTCCGCCAGGGTGAGTGGGGTCGGCCGCCGTCCGTCGATGTCGTCGATCCCATAGTCGCGAGCCGCCGCCGCCGCCACCACCACGGTGCCGCTGCGCTCCATCAGCTTCGGGTCCGTGGCGAGCGCGGCGACTACCCGGCCGAGAAACTCGGGGCTTTCCGAGTTGCTGAGGTCGAAGACCGGCCCGGCGGCCAGGACCGCCTCGGTTCGGACCAAGCCGGGATACAGCGACACCGCCGCGACGCCGTGGCCGCGGAGTTCGTGCGCCATGTCGACGGTCAACTTGTCGGTGGCGGCCTTCGCCACCCCATAGAGCAGATTGCCCAGCGGCTTCTGCGCCGCCCAGTAGGAAAGATTGACGATGAGGCCGCGGCCGGCGGCGATCATCCCTGGCGCGGCATGCTGCGCCGCCACGAACGCCGCTCGAACGCCCGCGCCGAGCATGGCGTCCCAACGCCACCGGGGCTGCTGCCAGAAGGGATCCGGCCAGGTGAACCGGCCGTCTTCAACCATGCGCTCGTAGCCGCCCCAGGCCGCATTCACCAGAATGTCGAGCTGGCCGGACTGCTGATGGATGCGCCGGAAGACAGCGGCCACCTCGTCGTCGTTGCTGTGGTCGCACGGCAGCGCCGTCACCGCCGCGGGCAGTTGGGCGGTGCCGATGGTTCGGCCGGTCGGGTACACGGTTGCGCCCGCGTCCGCCAAGCCGATGGCGATACCACGCCCGACCCCCCGGCTTCCGCCAGTGACGAGCGCGACCCGATCCCGCAGTGCCGTCATGCGTCCGATCCATGGTGGTGGCCGAATCACGGGCTGAACTCCCCGCCGGGACTTCCGCCCGTGGGCGCGTGCCGGCCGGCGATCGGGATGTGCCTAACGAAACATCTGGCGGGCGACCGCGCGACCGGGCCCGCAGCAGCAACATCGGGGCGCGGCCGTGCCTTGTCAATCAGACTCTGGTCGCCTTGGCCCCTGGCCGCTGCGACGCCAGGCGTCGCCCGCCGGGCCCGCGGGCTTGACAATCAATAAGTCATGGCTTATTAATTATTCATGCCGAGCGCCGCCGTACTCGAGGACAAGATCTTCCAGGCGCTGGCCGACCCCAGCCGGCGGGCGATCTTCGAATCGCTCACCCGCGGCGAGACGGCG
The DNA here is from genome assembly GCA_046160105.1 of Gemmatimonadales bacterium. GTDB lineage: Bacteria > Gemmatimonadota > Gemmatimonadetes > Gemmatimonadales > GWC2-71-9 > SHZU01. The sequence continues at coordinate 47,500 of JBJXGT010000042.1, forward strand.
GTGAAGGACCTCACCGCGCGCTTCGACATCTCGCAGCCGGCGATCTCCCAGCACCTCGCCGCGTTGAAGGACGCCGGCCTGGTCAATGGCCGGCGCGAGGGCCGCCGGGTCTACTACCGGGTGGAACCGCGTGGGATGAAGCCGCTCATCGACTGGATCGCCCACTACCGCGCGTTCTGGACTACCCATGTCGATCGCCTCCAACGTCTGCTGGAGAAGATGGACCGATGACGTTCACCGACAAGACCGCCCCGTCGCAAACCGCAGCCATTTCGTTCGAGTTCGACTTGGATCATCCGCCGGCGAAGGTGTGGCGCGCGCTCACCGACCCCGCGCTGCTCGCGGAATGGCTCCTTCCCGTCTTCGAGCTCCGGCTCGAGCCGGGAGCCGCGTTCCGGTTCAAGACCCAGCCGTACCCGGGGTGGGACGGCACGGTGGACTGCCGGATCCTCGAGATCGACGCGCCTCGAAAACTCAGCTACACCTGGGTGGTCGGCGAGATGCTGGACACGGTGGTGACGTTCACCCTGACGCCGACGGGGTCGGGCACCCACCTGTCCCTCGTCCAGTCGGGTTTCAAGCCGGACCAGAAGCAGAATTTCGGTGGCGCGCGCTACGGTTGGAAGCTGATGGGCGGGAAGCTCGTCGACCTGCTGGCGAAGCTTCGATAACAGGTGCGGGGCCCTACGGGCCTCGTCTTCAGAGGAGGTCCCTTTGAGCTGGAATCAATGGATTCGGCAGGCGCACCGCTGGCTCTCCATCGCCTTCACGGTGGCCGTCATCATCAACGTCGCCGCGTTGGTCCGGAACGCTCAGGCGGTCTGGGTGGGATTCCTGGCGCTGTTTCCGCTCGCCTTGCTCTTGCTCAGCGGTCTGTACCTGTTTCTGCTGCCGTACGCGAGTAGATGGCGCGGTGGGAGGAGCATCGACTGATCCGTCACCGTCCTCCGGGAGAAGCTCCCCCGGGCCGCCGAGCGTTGGTGGGTGGCTCCGCATCCGCTAAGTTGACCCCTCACCAGATCCCGCCAGGCAGGCCACCGCCATGCTCCCCGACTCCGCACCCCTCGTCGACCCCGCGGACTTCCCCGCGGCCGCGCAACGGACCTACCTGAACGCCGCCTCAGTCGCGCTGATGCTGAGCGCGGCGGACCGGGCCGCGGCCGCCTGGCACCGCGACCTGGCCGAGCACGGCACCCTCCACTTCGACGAGGCCGCGGAAGACCGGGCGTTCGACGACCTGCGCCGGAGCGCCGCGGCACTGCTCGAGACCCAGCCCAACGACATTGCCATCGCGTCGTCGGCCACCGAGCTGATCGCCTCGCTCGCCTGGGCGCTGATGCCGGCGGCCGGTCGGACCGTGGTGTCCACCGACATCGTCTTCCCCAGCACCGCCTATCCCTGGGCCCGAGTGGCGCGCCACACGGGCGCCTCGCTTCGCTTGGTGCCCGCTCACGATGGCGTGATCGACGACGATCAACTGATCGACGCCATCGACGAGCGCACCGCCGTGGTCTCGATCTGCCACGTCGAGTATTCCAACGGGCAGCGGTACGATCTCGGCCGGCTCGCCGAAGCCACCCGCCGGGTCGGCGCCTTCCTGTTGGTGGACGCGTCGCAGTCGTTAGGTGGGGTGCCGCTCTCCGTTCGCGACACCCCGGTTGATGCCGTGGTGTCGGCCTCGTACAAGTGGCTCTGCGGCCCGTTCGGCGCGGGGCTCCTCTACCTCGCGCCCGAATGGCAGGAGCGGCTCGACCCGGGCATCGTCGGCTGGCGGACCAACGCGGCGATCTACGATCTCCGGGCCGACCGCTGCGTGCCGCACCCGGACGCCCGGCGGTTCGAGTCGTCCACCATGGCCTACGGCTCCGCCATCGGGCTCAGCCAGGCGATCGACCAAATGCGCCAGATCGGCATCGATCGGATCTTCTCGTGGGATCTTGCCTTGGGGGATCGATTGGTGGCAGGGCTCGGCGAGCTCGGGGTGGAGGTGGTGTCGCCCGAGGAGCGGTCGCGCCGGAGTGGCATCGTGAGCGCCCGGTTTCCGGGGCGTGACCCGAAAGACGTGGTGCGTCATCTCGGCCGTGCAGGGGTCGTGGTGTCGCCCCGGCGGGACCTGGTGCGCTTCTCACCCCATCTCTACAACTCGGACGCGGACATCGATCGGGCGCTGGAAGCCGTCGGGGAGATGGCCTGAGGGGCAGGCGGCCAGACGCGGTGGGCGAAGGAACGACGAAGAGACCCCCCGTCGTCAGCCCCCGGCTGCGTCCAAGAGCACCCGCTCGACGTAGTCCGCGAACGACGGCCGCGCCAGGATCCGATAACCGGGAGCCTCGCTCGGTTGCCAGAGGATCACAGCCGCCTTGGCGATCAAGGTCTGGGCCGCCTGCCCGACCGAGAACGCCCGCGGATGCAGGTCGATCCAGCAACAGGCCGCCAGCGCCTCTCGAGACCACGGCCCGATCAGGTCGAACACGGTCCACCCCGCCGAGACATCGACCGCGGCTTCCGCTCCGGCCCCTTTGATCGCGCCCTCCAACTCGGGGCCCCGGTCCGTCGCGCTCACGATCAAGAACTCCTCAGGTCCGAGCCAGATCACCTGCCGGCCCCCAGCCGTGACCACCCGGTTCGCCTCGGGCAGCGACCCGATCCCCAGCCACCGAGCCACTTCTTCACCCGAGCGCCGGACCCGAAGGTTCACGATCGCAAGTGGGACCGGGTTGCAGGCCAGCGTCGCCTCAGCCATCGCGCCGAGCCCCCTCTCGATCGTAGAACACCGGATCGACGATCGTCGCGGCGAGCACCCGGTCCTCCAGCGGCGCGTACAGGGTCTGACCCAGCCGCTCCAGGCCACCCCGCACCAAGGCCAACCCGAACGACCGCCCTAACGTCGGACTCCAGAAGCTCGAGGTGACGTTGCCGAGGATCGACATCGGAGTGGGCTGCGCCGGATCGGCGACGACGTGAGCCCCCTCGGGGATGACCGTCGCGGGATCGCTCGGTAGGAACCCGACCAGGCGCCGCCGGTCCGGCCTTTGGTGTGCGGGCAACGCGAGCGATCGCTTCCCGATGAAATCTTTGGCAGACATCATCCACCCGAGCCCGGCATCGGTAGGCGACGTCTCGGCGTCGGTATCCTGGCCGACGATGATGAACCCCTTCTCCGCCCGGAGCAGGCTCAGCGCTTCCAGCCCATACGGCGTGATCCCGAACGGTGTCCCGGCCACCATCAAGGCGTTCCACAGCGCCAGCCCGTCGGTGCTCGCCACGCTCACCTCGTAGGCCAGCTCCCCCGAAAAGCTCACCCGAGCGATCTGCCCCGCGAGGCCCGCCACCACGGCCGGTCGGACGGCCATGAAGGGGAACGCGGTCTTCGAGAGATCGGTGTTCGGCGCCACCGCCCGGACCACCTCACGGGCCCGAGGCCCGGCCACGGCGTACGTCGCCCACTGCTCGGTGATCGAGGTGGTCCACACCTCCAGGTCGGGCCACTCGGTCTGGCGCCACTCCTCCATCCAATCCATCACGCTCGCCGCGTGGCTGGTGGAGGTGGTGACGAAGAACCGATCCTCGGCCGTGCGCATCACCACTCCGTCGTCGAACAGGACTCCGTCGAGCCGGCACATCGCCGCATAGCGCGCTCGGCCCGGCTTGAGGTTGCCAAGCCGGTTGACGTAGAGTCGGTCGAGAAACTCGGCCGCGTCCTTTCCCTGGACGTCGATTTTGCCGAGCGTGCTGGCATCCATGATCCCGACCGCGCCCCGAACCGCCGCCGCCTCCCGCGCCACCGACATCGCCATGTCTTCGCCGGACCGAGGGAAATAGCGGGGCCGCTTCCACTGGCCGACGTTCTCGAACACGGCGCCGAGGGCGACATGAGCCGGGTGGGCCGGGGTGGTCCGAATCGGCTCGAACAAATCTCCCCGGGCCCGGCCCGCCAGCGCCGCGAACGCCACCGGCTCGGTGGGCGGCCGCCCGCTGGAGGTGCCTAACGAACCGTCGAGGGCCAGCAGCTCGCCGGCGATCGCCCCGGCCGCCGCCTTGGCGCTCCGGCCCTGCTCCACGCCGGTGCCGATCAGGGTGTACCGCTTCAGATGCTCGGCCGAGCGGATCCCGGCGTCGAGCGCCCGGCGGACCCCGGCCACGGTCACGTCCCGATGGAGATCGACGAAGGAACGGCTCTCGTCCCCGTCGGGCGCCGCGATCCGCCAGAGGCCGATCGGCGGGGTGGGGGAGGCGTCGCCGTCGGCGGGCGGGAAAGAGGCGGCCCCCGACGGAAACAGCGCCGCGTCCGCGGCCGCCGCGCCAGCCTCGGCGCCGGTCCGCAGGCACTCGCCTAACGTCCAGACCCCGCCTGCCGAGCCGACCACGGCGAGGTCCGCCGTGCCGCGCCGCTGGGTCGCGAGGTCCGCCAGCGGCTCGAACCCGCCCGATACCGCCAGGACCTCGCAGGGGATCGAGACCACGCCGCCCGGCACCTGGCAGCGGATCGCCGCCAAACAGCCCTCGCCGTCGGCATCGGTACCGACCACCATGCCCCCGGTGGTGACCACGATCCCGAGCCCCCGGGCCCGAGCTGCCGCCGGCGACTCGGCGGTCCGGGCATCGACGACCTCGACCGGCACCCGAGCCTCGAGGAGATCCACCGCCGTCTGATAGGCGTCGTCGTTGGTGGTGAACAGCACCGTGGGCCCGGGGACCAGCCCGAACTCGCGCCGGTAGGTCCGCACCGCCGACGCCAGCATGATGCCGGGCCGATCGTTGTCGGGGAAGACGATCGGCCGCTCCAAAGCGCCGGTGGCCACGATCGCCCGTTTGGCCCGGACCATCCACAGTCGCCGGAGGGGACGGCCGTTTCGTTCCGTCGAGGAGAGGTGGTCGCTGACGCGCTCGGAGAGGACGAAGCCGTTCTGATCGAGGGAAAATAGCGCGGTGGTCCGGTTGAGGAGGCGAACCTCGGGCATCCGCCCGAGACGATCGATCGTCGCGTCGACCCACAAAATGGCGGGCGCCCCGTCGATGGTGGTCCGGTCGCGCCGCACCGTGCCGCCCCAGACCGGCAACGTCTCGGCCACGATCACCCGCGCCCCGCCACTCGCCGCGGCCAGCGCCGCCGACAGCCCGGCCGGTCCACCGCCCACGACCAGGACATCGCAGTGGGTGTGGTACTTGTCGAACCGCGCCTCGTCGTCGCCGGCCACGAGGTAGCCACGGGCGATCCGCCCTTCGGCCACCAACCCGTCGTGCAGCTCCACCGTGGTCGCCCGCTGCAACGGCTCGGAGCCAGCCCCTTCGCCGATCTGGGCGAACGCGTGAGCTTCTTCGAGCCCAGCGCTCATCACTCCGCGGGGCCGGCCGATTGAGACGCTCCGGCCCAGGACCCGAACGCCGTTGGCGAGGAGGCCGGACGCCAGGGTATCGCCGGGATGGGCGTCGTAGCTGATCCCGTTCCAGCGAAACGAGATCCGCCGAGTGGTGTCGATCCGGTGGCCGGGCCCGAGTCGCCTCACCAGGCGTCTCCCGGCTTCTCGTTAGGCAGGTACGAACCGATGATCCGATGGGTCGTGGTGTCGCGCACGACGTTGAACCATTGACGACAGCCGGCGCTGTGGACCCACCGCTCCGCGAATGGTCCGGCGGGGTTGTCCCGCACGTAGAGGAACTTGGCCCACGAGGCGTCGTCGCCGTCGGACCCGGGATACGACAGATGCGCCTGGCCGCCGTAGCGGAACTCGTGTTCTTCGCGGGGCCCGCACCACGGGCAGCGGAGCAGCAACATCAGTGCGCCACCGCGGCGGCACCGTGCTCTTCGATCAGTTCGCCCCGCTCGAAACGGTCCAGCGAGAACGGCACCGCGAGCGGGTGGGGCTCGCCGTGGGCCAAGGTATGGGCGTAGACCCAGCCGGAGCCGGGCGTCGCCTTGAACCCGCCGGTGCCCCAGCCGCAATTGACGAACAGGTCGCGGATCGGGGTCGGCCCGATGATCGGCGAGGCGTCGGGTGCCACGTCGACGATCCCCGCCCAGGTGCGGAGCAGGTGAATTCGCCGGAAGATGGGGAACAGCTCGAGGGCGTCGGCCATCTGCGCCTCGAGAACGTGGAACGAGCCCCGCTGGGCGTAGGAGGTGTAGGCGTCGCGCCCGCTCCCCATCACCAACTCGCCCTTGTGCGCCTGGCTCAGGTAGACGTGCACCGCGGCCGACATCACCACGCAGGGGAGGATCTGGTCGACGATCTCCGAGACCAGCGCCTGGAGCGGCGAGCTTTGAATCGGAAGATCGAACCCGGCCATCGCCGCGAGCAGGGGCGAGCGACCCGCTCCCGCGAGGCCAACCCGGCCCGCCCCGATCCTTCCCCTGGTGGTGATCACCCCGGTGACCCGGTCGCCGGTCTTCTCGAAGCCGGTGACCTCGCAGTTCTGAATCAGATCGACGCCGAGCCGATCGGCGGCCCGGGCGAGGGCGAAGACCACCGCGTCGTGCCGGGCGATCCCCCCTCGCCGCTGAAGGGTTGCCCCGACAACGGGGTAGCGAATGTCCGGCGCGGTGTTGACCAAAGGACAGAACTCGCGGACCGCCTCGACGTCGAGCCACTCGGCGTCGATCCCGTTGAGGCGGTTGGCGGACACCAGCCGTTTTCCCTCGCGCACGTCGCTCTGGGTATGGCGGAGGTTGAGCACGCCCCGTTGCGAGAACAGCAGGTCGTAGTCGAGATCCTCGGCCAGAGTCTCCCAGAGTTTGAGCGAGTGCTCGTAGAGCGCCGCGCTCTCGTCCCGGAGGTAGTTGGAGCGGATGACGGTGGTGTTGCGAACCGCGTTGCCGCTGCCAAGCCAGGCCCGCTCGAGGACCGCGACGTTGGTCAGACCATGGTTCCGGGCGAGATAGTACCCGGTGGCCAACCCATGCAGACCGCCCCCGACCACGACGACGTCGTAGCTCGGCTTGGGGTCCGGGTTCCGCCAGAGGAAACCCGGGTTGTGGCTGGCGTGTTCGTCAGGATGCACGGATGATCGGGTCGGAGTGGCCCTTCGGTGCTGGAGAGTACACCGAACCGTCTCGCCGGTCCAGTTACCGGGCACGTCATGTCAGTCTCGCAACGACTGGCCGCCGCTTCCCGGGCCCGGAGCCGCCGTGCCGACCGAATGGCGCTGAGGCCCGGCGATCGGCTCGGTGGGCAGGCCTTCGGCCAGCCACTGGTCCCATCCGCCGACCAGCGCCCTCGCCCGTCGCCAACCCGCCAATCGGAGTGATCGCGCCGCCCGGGCGCTTGTCGCTTCGTTGGTTCACGCACAGTAGGCGATCAGCCAGTCGTTCTTCGGCAACGCGAACGCGGCGGCGTTCTCCTCGGGTCGGTCGGGCGGGAGCCGGACCGCTCCGGCGGCCTGGAGATCGGCGCCTCGGTACGAGGCGACCGAGCGGACGTCGACGAGGTGAATCGGCTGGCGCAGCTGGACCAGGGCGCGATACTCGTCGAAGGTGATCAGCTCCCCGCTTCCGACCATCGACCGATCCTCGCCCGCCGCCGCCGGCGGCGCCACGCCGAGCCGATCGCTCCACTTCATCACCATCGCCCCATGGATCACCACCGACAGCAGCACCACCAACGCCGCGATCGGGAAGAGCCGGGCGGCATCCCCGATCCCGGCGAACGTCGGCAGGAGCACCAGCAGCAGCGAGCTCAACGCCCGGGGGCCGAACCAGATCACGTAGGGACGCGACTCGGGATCGACTCGGCCGCGGAGCGCCACCCAGAGCACCGCCGACCGGGCGAAGAGCGCGATGGCGGCGAAGGCGAGGGCGGGCCCGGTGACGGCGTCGAATCCAGTCCAGATGAGCGAGGTGCCCAGCGCGACGAAGGCGAACAGCAGGAACATCTCCGAGGTCGCTTCGCCGTAGTCGTGGAAGCAGTCGCACAGCTCGACGTCGAGCGCCACGATCGCGAGTCCCGCCGCGAACGCGGCCATGAACCCGCTCGCGTGCATCGCCTCGGCGGCGGCGAACGCGGCGAACGCCACGCCGAGCACGTAGAGCGACTCGTAGTCCCGGCGCATCCCGGCCCGGGCCCGGACGAATTCGAGCAGCCGAACGGCGAGGAACCCGATCAGGGCTCCCACGGCCGGTCCGAGGAGAAACACGTTCAGCCCGACCAGCGCGAAGGTTCGGGGCGTCGGCGGGGTGGGGCCCAGGGTGGCGATGGCCACCAACACCACCGGGAGCACCACCACATCGTTGAGCCCGCTCTCCACCCCGAGCGCGACTCGTGCCGTCTTGGGCACCCCGGGTCGTCGGAGCAGGCCGCGCATCATGACCGGATCGGTCGAGGCGAGGGCCGCGCCCAGGATCGCGGCGAGTGGCGGCGAGAGGTCGAGGAGCCACCACGCCGCGCCGCCGACCAGGATGGTGGTCAGCAGGGTCCCGGGGCCGAGTACCAGGAGGGAAAGCCGGAGATTCTGGCGGATCCCGATCGCGTCGATCGTGAGGGCGTCGGTGAACAGCACCAGGGTCAAGCTCAGGGTCGCGATGATCGCCAGCGACGGCGAGGTCATTCCGACGTCGAGGAGCCCGAGCGCCTTCGGCCCGACCGCGAGGCCGAGCAGCAGGAACACGGCCACCGGGGGAAATGCCCTCCGCTCGAGCAGGCCCGAGATCAGGGCGGCGACGATGATCACGACGCCGATGGTGGCCAGGGTGGTCGCGAACGTCGCGGGGTCGAAGGTGGTCATGCCAGCCGCCGGCTCTTCCGGCCCGACAGGCGCTGGCGGATCCAGACCTGGTGCCGATGGAGGAAACCTAACACCCGCATTGACCAGACCAGCCAATCCGGCGCGGCCCGCACCGGCGCTGGCGGGATCCCCTCCAGACCCGCGGCACTCGCCCACTGGCGACACGCCTCCCAGTCGAACCGCCAGATATCGTCGAGCCAGAATTTGGCCGCGCCGTGCCGGGTGAAGGCGCGGAGCACCTCGACGTCGTACCAGTGATACTCCGGATCGTCGACGGTGTGCATGTCGAGGCCTTGCGCCTCCCAACCCGCGAACCACTCCGCGCGGCTCGCCTCGAGCCGCCCCTCGCCGGTGAAATCGAGGTGGTTGAGATACCGAAGCCGCCGCTTGAACACGGGCGGGCAGGTGCCGAGCACGTTCTCGACGACGCTGTACCAACGGAGCTTGGCCGCCATCGCGGCGGTCCGAAGCGGGGCGTAGTGGAGCAGTTTGACGTCGTTCACCTTGAGCCGTGGCGCGCCGGCGGGTAGGGGAACCCGGCCGCTGTGGATCCGCCTTCCCCGATGCTCGGCGCCGTCGTCCACGTAGCCGAACGGGCGCCACCGGTCGTGCCGCATACAGCGGTCGGTGGTCAGGTAAAGGTCGATCAGCTCGAACGAGAGGATGGTGCCCGGGGCCGCGTGCCGGAGGGTCTGCCAGCCGGGCCGATCCATCGCGTCGGCGGCGAAGATCTCGTCGGCGTCGAGGGCCAGCAGCACTTTGGGGCCAGGGACCATTCTCCGAGCGGTCTCGAGCAGCAAGCGCTGGCGCCGGGCCTCGTCGAAGCCGGGGTCGTCGTTGGTGACGACGTGCACCTTGGGGTACCGAGCGGCGATCGCCAGGGTGTCGTCGGTCGATTGCTGGTCGGCGAGGATGATCCGATCGGCGAGCTGGGAGGTCACGGCGAGGAACCGGTCCAGAATCCAGCCCTCGTTCCGCACCGGCGTCAGCACGATCAAGGGGAGGGGGGCGGACTCGGCGCGATCGGTCATGGGCCCGCCAAGATAGGTCGCCATCGGCGAGCCGGGCAAGCGAGAGTATATCTTCCACCGATGATCCCGATCCGAGTCTGGCTGTTCCTGGCGGCCATCGCCGTGCCCACCGTCGCGGTCGGGCAGGGCGACGTGTTGGCCTCGGCGCCGTCGCGTTTCGCGACGCTCGATGGCTCGCGGGTCCACTACAAGAGCATCGGGACCGGACGGACCGCCGTGGTCCTGGTCCACTGCTGGGCCTGCGACCTGAACGTGTGGCGGACCCAGGTGCCGGTGCTCGAGGGCCGGGTTCGGATCATCGCGATCGACCTGCCCGGCCATGGCCGGAGCGACAAACCGACGGTGGCGTACACCATGGCGCATTTCGCTCGCGCGACGAACGCGGTGCTGGAGGCCTCCGGGGTGGAGCGGGCCGTGGTGGTGGGGCACAGCATGGGCGTGCCGGTCGTTCGGGAGTTCCTTCGGCGGTACCCGGCCAAGGTCGTAGGGATGGTCGCGGTCGACGGGCGGTTGGTGTCTCCCGGAATCGACAGTGCCAGCGTCGAGCGGCAGGTAAAGTTGTTCGAAGGGCCTGGCGCCGCGGCCGCCTTCGAGCAGATGATCGCCCCGATGTTCCCCGCGGCCGACCAAGCTGCCCTCAAGCGTCAGGTGCTGCAGACGGCGCGGAGCACACCCCAGCACGTCGTCCAATCGTCGTTCCGGGGCATGATGGACCCGGCCATCTGGCGGGACGATCCGATTCCGGTGCCGCTCCTGCTGATAATGGCCAAGGGACCCAACTGGCCCCCCGACTATCGGACCCGGATCCAGAAGCTGTTTCCGGACGCCGAGTACGAGGAACTGGACGGGGTTCATCACTTCCTGATGCTGGAGCGGCCCGACCTCTTCAATCCGCTGCTGATTCAGTTCCTCCGTGGCCTCGGCGCGCTGGCCGGGTAGCTGGCGGCTTCGTTCTGCCTCCATTCGCCGTCGTTAAATGATCGGGCTGATTCTCAGGCCGCTCTTGGGGGCCGCCGCCGTCCTGTCACTCGGCCCGCAGCCCGATGGCGTCCGGCCGGCCGCCCGGGTCGCCGACCTCGGCTCGGCGATGAGTCGGGCCCTGGAGGAAGAAGGGCTGGTTGGGGCCGTGTGGGCGCTGGTCAGGATCGATGGATCAGTTGTCACCGGCGCCGCCGGGCTGGCCGACGCCGCCACCGGACGGGCGCTACGGGCCTCCGATCGGGTTCAGGTCGGGTCGATTACCAAGACGCTGCTCGCGACTGGCGTCCTCCGGTTGGTGACCGAGCGCCGCCTCGCCCTCGACGCGAAGGTGATCGACCTCCTACCCGATCTCGGCGTCGAGAATCGCTGGGAGACGACCCACCCGCTCCGGGTTCGCCACCTCCTGGACCATACCTCGGGCCTCGACGACGCCCGGCTCGGCCACATCTTCAGCCTGAAGGCAACGCCTGACACCCCGCTGCGTGAGACGCTCTCGACAGGGCGCCCCCTTCGGGTCAGGCATCCCCCGGGCGAGCGCTTCTCGTATTCGAATCTGGGCTTCACCCTGCTTGGCGCCATCGTCGAGGTGGTCGTCGGTGAGCGGTACGAGTCCTGGCTCGACGCCAACCTGCTCACGTCGTTAGGGATGACCTCGAGCACCTTCCGGTTCCTCTCGCAAGCAGGCCCCAGCGCCGATTCGGGGCTCGCGATGGGTCATTTCGAGCGAGGGGTGGGTCAGCCCGCGGTGCCGAGCTATGTGCGACCCGCCGGTCAGTTCACCACCACCGCCGAGGACATGGCCCGCTTTGCCCGCTTCCTGATGAGCGACGGAACGGCCAGCGGCCAGCCGTTCATCGACCCTCGGTTGTTAAGCGCCATGGGCCGACCGGAAGGGACCGAGGCCGCTGCCGCCGGCCTCGAGGCGGGCTACGGACTGGGACTCGCCCGGCGCGACCGCCACGGCGTGGTCGGTCGCTGTCATGACGGGAACGTCGTCGGCTATCACGCGATGCTCTGCCTCTTCCCGGCGGAGGGCAAGGCCTTCTTCGTGTCGCACAACGCGGACAGCGAGGACGCCAACTACGGGCGTTTCGACCAGCTCCTGATCGAGGCGCTGGCGGTCGAGCCGGCGCCGGCCGCCCCGGTCGGCGCGTTCGCGGGATCCCTCGGTGATTGGGCTGGACTGTATGTCCCCGCACCCAATCGATTCGCCTCGTTTGGCTACCTGGACCGACTCTTCGGGTTCGCCTCGGTGAAGGTCTCGGGTCAAGCTCTCCAACTCGACCCCTTCCAGGCCGAGGCCCGGACGTTGCATCCCGCGGGTGGAACGCTGTTCCGGGCCCACGACCGGGCCACGATCTCCCACGTGGTGCTCGAGGGCGACGACGGGAGCCGCGTTCTCACCAGCGGGCTGCTGACCTATCGGCGAGTATCCGGGTGGCATCTGGGTCTCCTTTGGATCAGTCTCGCGGCCGGGGTGTTTGGCCTTCTGGTGATCCTCGCGCTCGGGGGGTACCGGCTCGCCTGGCGGGGGCTCACGCGGTCCCAGTCGCTCTTCGTTCCGTTCCTGTCAACGGTCGCGCTCGCGATCCCGATCCCGTTCTTCTTCGGTCAGTCGTTCCTCGCCCTGGGCGATCTGACGGTTGCCAGTGGACTGCTCGCGGTGGCGACCGCGGCGTTGCCGTTGGGCATGGTCGTCGGCTTGGCCCGTCGGCCCGGTCGTCTCGAGGCGGTGGCGATGGTGGGCGTCCTCCAATGGTGCGGCGTGCTAGCGGTCTGGGGTCTCCTCCCGCTCCGGCTTTGGGCCTGACCGGCTAGGAAGAAAACGGGGCGGCCCCCTGCCATCGAAGCGGCGGCAGGCGATATTCTCTGACGAGCCTCTTGGCGACGGAGATCCACCTCGTGACCATCAGTCAGGCCTTCATCGAGCAGGTTCGGGGACGGTTGGCTGCCGCCGTGGTGCCCCATTTCATCGGTGGAGAGTGGAAGCACGGCCATCGGGGCCTGACCTTCGAGACCCTCGACCCCTCCACCAATCGGCGGCTCGCCACCGTGGCGCGGGGGCATGCCGAGGACATCGACCTCGCCGCGAACGCGGCCCACCGCGCGTTCGGGCCCTGGCGCCGCCTCGCCCCCAAGGCCCGCAAAGCCCACCTGCTCCGAATCGCCGACGGGATCGAGAAGCACGGCGACGAGTTGGCCACGATCGAATGTCTCGACGCCGGCCAGGTCATCCGGGTCATTCGCGCCCAGATTGCCCGCGCCGCCGAGAACTTCCGGTTCTACGCCGAGTACGTCGAGAAGGCGATGGACGGTCGGACCTATCCGGTCGGTGAGGAGTGGCTCAACTACACCGTGCGGGTCCCGGTTGGCGTGTGCGGGATCATCACCCCGTGGAACTCGCCGCTGATGCTGTCGACCTGGCGGATTGCCCCGGCGCTCGCCTCGGGCAACACGGTAATCCTCAAGCCCGCGGAGTGGTCGCCGCTGACGGCGTGGAAGCTGGCGGAGATCATCCAGGAGGCCGGGCTACCGCCTGGGGTGTTCAACGTGGTGCAGGGGATGGGCGAGGAGGCGGGAGCCGCGTTGGTCGCGCACCCGTTGGTGCCCCTGATCACCCTGACGGGTGAGAGCTCGACCGGAACCATCGTGACCAAGGCCGCCGCCGAACATCTCAAGCGAGTGTCCCTCGAGCTTGGCGGCAAATCCCCCTCGGTGATCTTCGCCGACGCCGACCTCGATCGGGCCCTCGACGGCACGGTCTTCCAGATCTTCAGCTTGAACGGCGAACGCTGCACCGCCAATTCGCGGGTTCTGATCCAACAGTCGATCTTCGATCAGTTCGTGGCCCGACTCAAGGAACGGACCCTGGCGGTACGGGTCGGTCATCCTTTGGACGGCGACACCGAGGTGGGGCCGCTGATCCATACCGAGCACCGCGACCGGGTTCTCGAGTATCTCGCCATCGGGCGCCGGGAGGGCGCCGAGCTGATGGCCGGCGGCGGCGCGGTGGGGACCGAGGGCAACTACGTCGCGCCGACCCTCCTGTGCGGCACCAATCGGATGCGAGTCGCCCAGGAGGAGATCTTCGGCCCGGTCCTGGTCGCGATCCCCTTCACCGACGAGGCGGACGCCCTCGCCAAGGCGAACGACGTCAAGTACGGCTTGGCCGCCTACGTGTGGACCTCCGACGTCGCTCGGGCCCATCGGATGGCGCTCGGGATGGAAGCGGGGATGACCTGGATCAACAGTCATAACGTCCGCCACCTGCCGACCCCGTTCGGCGGGATGAAACAGAGCGGGACCCATCGCGAGGGCGGGGAGTACGCCTTCGAGTTCTACACCGAGCTCAAGCACATCGCCGTGCCGCTCGGGCTTCACCCCATCCCCCAGTTCGGGAAGCGTTAGGTCGCCAATGACGGCCCCCGCCATCCTCCGGATCGGTCACGTGGTCCTGGTCGCCCGCGACCTGGCCGCCTCGAAGCGATTCTACGTCGACCTCCTCGGCCTCAACGTGCTCCACGAGACCACGGACGCGGTGTATTTGCGGGGCGTCGAGGATCGGGAGTGGACCTTGAAGCTCGAGCGCGGCGAACAGGCCCGAGTCCGGGAGATTGGCTACAAGGTCGGGTCGGACGAAGTGCTCGACGAGTTGATCCGGCTTGCGGGGCAGCAGGGACTGGCGCACCGCCGAACCACGGCCCTCGACCGCCCCGCGATGCTCCGGATGACCGATCCCTTCGGGTTCCCCGTGGCGTTCTACTTCCAGTCCGTGAAGCACCCGTGGCTCTTGCAGCGCTACGATCTCCACCGCGGCCCGGCGATCGCCCGGATCGACCACGTGAACCTGTTCTGCCCCACCGTGAGCGCCATGGCCGAGTGGTATCAGACCCAACTCGGCTTCCGGATGACGGAGTACACGGAGGACAAGGATGGGGTGATGTGGGCCGCGTGGATGCACCGGAAGGGCAACGTGCACGATCTGGCGATCACCAACGGGACCGGGCCGCGACTTCACCATTTCGCCTACTGGGTGCCCGAGGCCGGCCGGATCTTCCAGGTCTGCGACATCCTGGCCGGCGCCCGCGCCGAGGCGGCGATCGAACGCGGGCCGGGTCGACACGGCATCTCCAACGCCTTCTATCTCTACCTCCGCGACCCCGACGGCCATCGGATCGAGCTCTACACTTCGGACTATCTCACCGTCGATCCCGACTTCGAGCCGATCCGGTGGGATCGGGACGATCCCCGCCGCCAGCAGCTCTGGGGTGGACCGGCGCCGCGCCGGTGGTTCACCGAGGGCAGCTCGGTCGAGGCGATGGACGGCGGATTGGTCCCGGAGCGGGAGTCGACGCTGTCCGGCATCCCGACGTACGTGGCCTGATGGCGGGATCGGCCGGTCTTCGCCCAGCGGCGATTCCGCCCCGCCGGCCGGTGGCTGGCCGGAACGCCGTCTACGCCGCCGATCTGAATCGCAAGGCCACCCTCGTTGCGTTAGGCGACGCTCTCCATCGACCCCCGTACCAGACGCCCCCCGGCGCGGCGGTGCTCCACCTCAAGCCGGCCAACACCTGGAGCGAGTCGGGCGCGCCGATTCGTTGTCCGGACGGCGTGCCGGCGCTCCGGATGGGTGGCGGGGTGGGTCTGGTCATCGGCAGGCGGGCCAGCCGAGTCCCGGCCGACCGCGCCTTGGAGTGGGTCCGGGGCCTGGCGGTGGTGAACGACGTCGCGGTGCCCTACCAATCCCATTACCGCCCCGCGATCAAAGAGCGCTGCCGCGACGGTTTCTGTCCGATCGGACCGGAGGTGGCCTTGGCCCCGGGCGTTGACCCTGCCTCGCTCGTGGTGCGGATCGAGATCAACGGCGCGGTGGAGCGCGACGAGCGGCCCGACTACGTTCGCGGCGCCGCGGCCCTGCTGGCCGATCTCACCGCCTTCCTCACCCTCGACGCGGGCGACATCGTCCTGCTCGGCGAGCCGGCCGAGCCGCCGCTGGCCCGCCCCGGCGACACCGTCCGGGTGATCGTCGAGGGCCTCGGCGTGCTCGAGAACCCGGTGGTCGGATGAGACAGGGCCGGGTGGTGGTGGACGGAATCGAGATGGTGGTGAAGGCGGCTGAGACCGATGGGGTCCTTCTGCCCGACGGTCGGGTGGTGCTCGAGACCGACGTCGAGTGGCTGCCGCCGCTTACGCCGCGGACCACGTTCGCGATCGGTCTCAACTACGCCGCCCACGCGAAAGAGCTCGACTTCAAACCGCCGAGCGAGCCCTTGGTCTTTCTCAAGGGGCCAGCCACCTTCGTCGGGCATCGGGGTCGCACTGTTCGGCCGGCGGACGTCACCTTCATGCACTACGAGTGCGAGCTCGCCGTGGTCATCGGCCGCGAGGCGCGGGGGGTGCGACGCGAGGACGCGCTCGAGTACGTGGCCGGGTACACGGTGGCCAACGACTACGCCTTTCGCGACTACCTCGAGAACTACTATCGGCCCAACCTCCGAGTGAAGAGCCGCGACCAGGCCACGCCGCTCGGCCCCTGGCTGGTAGACCGCTCGGCGGTGCCGGATCCGATGAACCTCGAGATCGTCACCACGGTGAACGGAATCGAAACCCAACGGGGCTCGACCAGCGGGATGATCTTCGGGGTCGCCTGGCTGATCGAATACCTGAGCGGTTTCCTCACCTTGGCCCCCGGAGATGTGATCCTCACCGGCACGCCCGAGGGCCTCGCGGATGTCAGACCCGGCGACGAAGTCTGTACCCGGATCTCCGGCATCGGTCGGCTGATCAACACCATTGTCCCCGACGCTGGCGGGGGAGGGGGCTGATGCCTCATTTCACTGTCGAGTACACCGCCAACCTCGGTGACGACGCCAGGATTCCCGCTTTGCTCACGGCGGTCAACCAGGCCCTCCTGGCCCAGGGCGGCGTCTATCCCGTCGGTGGGATTCGCTCCCGGGCGGTGCGGGTCACCGAGTACGCAATCGCCGACGAGGCCGCGGACTACGCCTTCGTGCATGGCGTGCTGACGATCGGGACCGGGCGATCGGAAGACGTCAAGAAGCGAACCGGCGACGCGGTGTTCGCGGTGATCAAGGAGCACTACCGCGAGGTCCAGGCGCGGCGCTACCTCGCGCTGTCGTTCGAGCTGGCCGAGTTCAACGAAGCCGGCACCTGGAAGGCGAACAACCTCCACCAACGGTTCAAGCCGAAATGAAACCCGCCCTGATCGCCGAGCTGGCCCGACGTCTCGACCAGTCGGAGCGGACCCGGATCCAACTCCGGCAGTTCTCGCTGGA
Organism: Gemmatimonadales bacterium; assembly: GCA_046160105.1. Taxonomy (GTDB): domain Bacteria; phylum Gemmatimonadota; class Gemmatimonadetes; order Gemmatimonadales; family GWC2-71-9; genus SHZU01. The sequence goes on from JBJXGT010000042.1 coordinate 64,526, forward strand.
GTATCCGGAGTTGTCGCTCGAGGATGCCTACGCCATTCAGCAGGCGTGGGTCGACCTGAAGGTGAAGAACGGCCGGGTCATCAAGGGCCACAAGATCGGCCTCACCTCGAAGGCGATGCAGTACTCGTCGAACATCGACGAGCCCGACTACGGTTCCCTGCTCGACGACATGTTCTTCGAATCCGGCTCGACGATTCCCGCCGGGCGATTCATCGTGCCGCGAGTCGAGGTCGAGCTGGCGTTCATCCTCGGCAAGCCGCTCGTGGGGCCGAGTTGCACCATCTTCGACGTGCTCGACGCGGCCCGCTATGTGGTGCCGTCGGTCGAAATCATCGATGCCCGGATTCAACAGATCGATCCCGAGACCAAGCAGACTCGCAAAGTCACCGACACCATCTCCGACAACGCGGCCAACGCCGGCCTCATCCTCGGCGGGCGCCCCTTCAAGCCCACCGAGGGCGACATGCGCTGGGTCGCGGCGGTCTGCTATCGCAACGGGGTGATCGAGGAGTCCGGGGTGGCGGCCGCGGTGCTCAATCATCCGGCCAACGGGGTGGCGTGGCTCGCCAACAAGCTGGCGCCCCACGGCGTGTCGCTCGCCGCGGACGAGGTGGTGCTGGCGGGGTCGTTCGTGCGTCCGATCGCGGCCCGGTCGGGCGACACCTTCCACATCGACTTCGGGCCGCATGGCGCGATCAGCTGCCACTTCGCCTGACGCCCGCTGGAGCGATTCGTGGCGTTGGGTGGTGTTGGCCCTCCTCTTCGTCTCGACCACCCTCAACTATCTCGACCGGGCGATCCTCGGCCTCCTGCTGCCGATCATCCGGGCCGAGATCCCGATCGACGCCAAAGTCTACGGTTGGATCACCGCCGCCTTTCAGCTGGCTTATACCGCGGGCGCGATCGGGTGCGGCTGGCTGCTCGATCGCTACGGCACCAAACTCGGCATGGCGGCGATGGTCGGGGTGTGGTCCGCCGCCGCCGCCCTCCACGGAATCGCGACGGCCCCGTGGCAGTTTGGCGGATGGCGCGCGGTCTTGGGGCTGGCCGAAGCCGGCAACTTTCCGGCCGCCGCCAAAGCCGCGGGGGAGTGGTTCGCGCCGAAGGAACGCGCCTTCGCCATCGGGGTGTTCAACGCGGGGACGACGGCCGCGTCGGTGGCTGGACCGCCGCTGCTGATCGCGCTCGAGAAGGTGGTAGGCTGGCGAGGTTGTTTCGTCGTCGTCGGCGCGCTCGGGATCGGGTGGATGATCGCCTGGTGGCGATGGTACCGAGCCGACCCCCCGGCCCAAGCCCACCTCGATCGACCGGCGGCGACCTCGCTCCGGACGGTGCTGGCTCGGCGGGAAGCCTGGGGATACGGCCTCGCCAAGGCCTTCACGGACCCGGCCTGGTGGTTCCTGCTCTTCTGGCTGCCCCTCTACTTCAAGGACGTGCGACAGTTTCCGATCGAGCGGGTGGCGTGGTCGTTGTCCGTGGTGTACCTCATGGCCGGGCTTGGTGCCGTGGCGGGAGGGTGGGCCTCGGGTCGGCTGATCGCCGCGGGCTGGCCGCGAGGACGAGCGCGGAAGACGACGATGCTCGTCTGCGTGCTCCTGATGCCGGCGGCGGGTCTCGGCGTCATGGTCGAGTCGGCGACCCTGGGGATGCTCTTGGTCAGCGTGGCGGCGTTCGCCCACCAGGCGTGGGCCACCAATCTGTTCACCACCGCGACCGACGTGTTTCCGGCGGGCGCGGTGGGTCGAGTCAGCGGCTTCGGCGGGACGATGGGCGGCGGGGCCGGGGTGATCTTCTCGGCTCTGGTGCCTGGGTACCTGATCCCTTCGGTCGGGTATCGACCGCTGTTCGTCGGGATGGCGGCGTTCTATGTCGTGGCCTGGTGGGCGGTCCATCGGCTGATGGGCTCCCTGGAGCCCCTGAGCGCTGACGAGCTGGCGGCGGAGTAGGTCGGCGCAGCCCGGTCGAGCTCGCCGCGGGAGGGAAAAACGAAACCGGGGAAGCGGTGGTCCGCTTCCCCGGTTCGTTGGTTACGGCGACTTGGCTAGTTCTCGACCAGGATCAGGAATTTCGAGTTGGTCCAGAAGTTCTCCGGATTGGTGATCTGGAGGCTGCCCCGGACTTTGCCCTTCGACTCCGCCGCGATGTTGGCGAAGGCGATGTTCTGATTGGTGACGATCTTGTACTGCTTGTCGGCGCGCGGAAGGGGGATCTCGGAGGTCTGCCGGCGATCGATCGCGGTGAACGACGACGGATCGAGATTCTCGGCGGCCTTCAAGGTCTCGCCGGTTCGGGTCACGAGCAGGAAGCGGGTCCCGCCGACTTCCTTGATGATCCCGCGGTCGATCAGCTCCCGCTTGGTGCCCGCGACGTAGTACACCGTGTTCTCGCGGGTGGTCAGGGCGGAGACCGTGTCCTGGAGAACCGTCTTCTCCTGGGTCAGGGTGGTCACCTGCGCCTTGGTGGTGTTGAGCTCCGACTCCATCGTGGCGATGGTGGTCTTCTGGCCATCGACCATGGCGCGGAGGCCGTCGATCGTGGTCTGGAAGTCGGCGAGGACGACCCGGAGGCTGTCGTTGTCGCTGGTCATTTGCTTGATCCGGCGCTGGCTCGCGGCCAGGCGGGACTCGCTGTTGCGGACCCGCACGGTGAGGTCTTTGACCTTCTTGAGGACCAGGGCCCGATCACTCGGCGATGCGGAGAGCTGGCTCTCCGGGGAAACGACCGGCTCGACCGCCTTCTTGCGGGAAGTCACGCTGGCGAGTTCGGTATTGATGTCGGCGAGGAGCTTGGTGGTCTCGGCGAGGTCCCGGAACAGGCTGTCTTTGGCGGCCGAGGTGCTGGCAAGCTGGTGGACCTGGGTCCGGAAGAACTCGGTCGAGTCCGTGGGGATGGACTGGACGACTTGGCCTCGAGGGGCCGAGTTGCAGGCCACCGCGGCCAAGGCGACGACGCCGGTCAGAATGCGTTTCATGGTGACTGTCTCCAGATGTATGGCGGGGCCTATCCCCGTCAGGGCGCTACAAGTCGGTAAAGATGTCGGGTGCTGACAACTATGCCAAGGGACGATCACGGTGAGGTTGCTTGCACACCCCGGCGGCTCGTGCCTGCTTGCGAGCCACCTCCTGGAGCGCCAAATTGTTTCCTGGCATAACTTTGCCCGTTCGTGGCTCTCGAACCGTCCTCCAAAGGAAACCGAGTATGACCCGTCGATTCCGATCGCGGCTCGCGGTGGTTTTCGCACTTTTCTCCCCGGCGGTGGCCGTCGCCCAGACCGGGACGATCGCCGGCAAGGTGGCGGATAGCACCAAAGCCCAACCGCTCAGTGGCGCTCAGATCATCGTTCGGGATGCCTCCGGGCGGACGGCAGGCTCGGCGGTGTCAGGTGCCGGCGGGGCCTACCGGGTGGAGAATCTCACCGCCGGGTCCTATTCGGTCTCGGTGACCCTGATCCCGTACGGCCCGAAGCGGTTCGATGGGGTGTCGGTCCAGGCCGGCGGGACTACGACCGTCGACGCGGTGTTGGTCGGACAGGCCTACCAGCTCTCCGAGGTCCAGGTCACCTCGGTGTCCAGGGTGCCCGAAAAGATCACCGAGGCGCCCGCGAGCATCACGGTCATCCCCGCGGTCCAGATTCAGGAGCGGGCCTCGCTCTCGATCCTCGAGCACCTCAAGACCGCTCCCGGGATCTCTTTCTCCGAGGGTGGACTGGTCCAATCGAACATCGTCTCCCGCGGTTTCAACAACATTTTTTCCGGGTCGCTGCTGACCCTGATCGACAACCGCTATGCGTCGGTGCCGTCGCTTCGGGTCAACGTCCCGGCCTTCTTCTCGACCACGAGTGACGACATCGAGCAGATGGAGTTCGTGCTCGGTCCGGGCGCCGCGCTCTACGGCCCGAACGTCACCAACGGGGTGCTCCACATCATCACCAAGTCGCCGTTCACCTCACCTGGTACCACCATGTCAGTGGAGGGCGGGTTCCGGTCGAGCTCGCCGTCGGTGGAGAATACCAACGCCTCCGACAACGGCGGCGGTCTCTTCAAGGTCGGGTTCCGTCACGCAACCCGGTTCTCCTCGAAGGTCGCCTTCAAGGTGTCGGGCGAGTATCTGACCGGCAAGGACTGGCGCTATGCCGACCGGGGGGACACCCTCAGCCCCGGATCGACCGCGACGACCCGGACCAAGTGCACCCTGTCGGCGACGGGCTGCCGCGACTTCGACCTCAAGCGCTGGGGCGGGGAAGCGCGCCTCGACGTCAAGCCCACCGAGAACACCGAGTGGATCACCAGCTATGGGCGAACCCAGGCCGTCAACCTGATCGAGCTCACCGGGATCGGGGCCGGTCAGGGCAAGAATTGGCGCTATCAGCACATTCAGAGCCGATTCCGCTACAAGGATTTCTTCGCCCAGTTCTTCGGCAACTTCAGTGACGCCGGTGAGACCTTCCTGCTCCGCGACGGCAATCCGATCGTCGACCAGTCGCGGGTCTACGTGGGCCAGATCCAGCACGGATTCGCGCTGGGGTCGAAACAGACCTTCATCTACGGCGCGGACTACATCCATACCGACGCTCGGACCGGCGGAACCATCAACGGCACCAACGAGGACATCGATACGATCAAGGAGATCGGCGCCTACCTTCACAGCGTCAGCCGGCTCTCTCGAAAACTCGACCTGGTGACGGCGCTCCGGGTCGACAAGCACAACGAGCTCGAGAGCGCGGTGTTCTCGCCGCGGGTGGCCTTCGTGCTCAAGCCGAATGAGAACAACAATCTCCGGTTGACCTACAACCGGGCTTTCTCGACCCCGAGCAACAACAACCTCTTCCTCGACGTGGCGGCGGGGCGGGCGGGGCCGTACATCGTCCGGGCGCTCGGTGTTCCCAAGAGCGGCTTCCAATTCCGGGCCAACGGAGGCTGCGCCGGGGGGCTCAGCAACTTGTGTATGCGGGCCATCCCAGTGCCCGGCACGCCCGGCACGATTCTGCCGGCCAACGCGGCGCTGCTCTGGCAGGTGGCGGTGGGTTTGGTGCTCCAGAATCCACAGGTACCTCCCGACTTGAAACAGGCGCTCAGTCTCGTGTCGCCGCCGACCACCCAAGTCCAGTCGGTGCTCAGACTCCTCAACGCGACCACCGGCCAGTTCACCCAGATAAACCCGAACCAGGTTCAGGACATCGAGGCCCTCAAGCCGAGTACCAGCAACGTCCTCGAGGCCGGCTACAAGGGGAATTTCGGAGGCAAGGCCCGCCTGGCCGTCGACGTGTACTACGAGCGGCGGGAGAATTTCGTCGGCCCGCTGATCGTCGAGTCGCCGAACGTCTTTCTCGACCCGGCCTCGCTCGGTGCCTACCTGGTCGGTGCGCTCACCCCGCTGATCGGGCAGCAGAACGCGATCCAGGCGGCCGGGCTGCTCACCCCGGGAATGGCGGGCGTCCCTCTCGGCACCGTGATTCCGAACGACGGCGGCCCGCTCACCAATCGGTCCGACATCTTCCTGACGTATCGCAACTTCGGCTCGGTCGACCTGTTCGGCACCGACGTGGCGTTCGACTACGTGGCCAACGATCGCTGGTCGTTCGCGGCGACCTGGTCGTTCGTCAACAAGGATCTCTTCACGGCGGCGGAGATCGACGGACCGACCGACATCGCGCTCAACGGTTCCAAGAATCGAGGGTCGGCCACCGTGCGACTCCGCAACGACCCGAAGGGCTGGGCCACCGAGCTTCGGTTCCGGGCGGTGAAGGGATTCCCGGTCAACTCGGGTGTCTACGTGAGCCCGCAGCGGACCGACGGCAGCTTCGTGCCGACCGATAGCTACGGGATCTTCGATCTCCAGGGCAGCATCCGGCCGCGATTCGGCGCCCGAAACATGATCGTCACGGCAAGCGTCAACAACGTGCTCGGTCGCTCCTACGCGACCTTCGTCGGGGTGCCGAAGCTGGGCCGAACCGTGTTGACCAAGATTTCCTACACCTTCTGATGCAAGGTCTGGTGGCGAAGTACCCGTCAATTCCGTTCGTGGTGCCGTTCGTCGCCTTTCTGGCCTTGCTCGGCCTCGGGCCCGCGCTGCCGATTTCACCGCGGGCCGAGGCGATTCTCCGGGTGGCCCTGCTCACGGCGATCATCTGGGCGGTCGCCCGGCCGGTGGTGTCGCTCCGGATGGTGCGGCCGCTCCAGACCATCGGCGTTGGTGTGGGGGTGTTCCTTCTCTGGATCGCGCCCGATCAGCTGATCCCCGGCTATCGCGAGAGCGCGATCTTTCAGAATGGCGTCACCGGCGAGGTCGAGTCGTCGATGACGGTCGAGATGCGCAACGATCCCTTGATCCTGATGCTCCGTTTCGTCCGGGCGGCCATGATCGTGCCGATCGTCGAGGAGTTGTTCTGGCGGGGCTGGCTCGGGCGGTGGCTGGACAACATGGACGATTTCCGGAAGACGCCGCTCGGCCAGTTCTCACGATTCGCGTTCTGGGGGACGGCGGTGCTGTTCGCCCTCGAGCACGGGCCCTATTGGGAAGTCGGGCTGGCCGCCGGGGTGATCTACAACTGGTGGATGATCAAGACCAAGAGCTTGGGCGATCTGATCTGGTGCCACGCGGTCACCAACGCCTGCCTGTCGGCTTGGGTGCTTTGGATGGGGGAGTGGCAGTATTGGTGAGGTATCCCGGACCGGCCGAAGCGAAGAGCGCTGCTGGACCGTCGTTCAGCCTTCGGGCGCGGGGGGCACGGCGAGAACGCTGTCGGCGTCGAGGAAGATTCGGCGAACGCCCTTCCAGTACCGCGGGCGCGCCCGGCCGAGGTCGCTTTCGATGACGCCTTTGCGCTTGTTCGCGGCGTGGACGTATTTCCCTTCACCCACGTAGATCCCGATGTGGTCGACTCGCCGCCCCTTGCCGAACACCAGGAGGTCGCCGGGCAGCAGTTGAGCCGTGTCCTTCGGAATCGGGATCCCGATCGTGGCCTGCTGGGCCGCGGTCCGGGGCAATTCGCTTCCGAACAGGCCGGCGATCCACTGCACCAACGCGCTGCAGTCGAACGCCTTGCCGGGTTCCTGGGCGCCCCACCGATACTTGAGTCCAACTTGCTGGCGGGTCAGGTTGACGAGCGAATCGCGGCCCAGCAACAGGGTCCGACTCAACGCCTCGAAGGGCTTCGGGGTCTCGAGCGACGCCTGGGCCCACACTGCTGCCGGCGCGGTGGTGGCCGCGAGGAGCAGGGCGGAGATCGAGGCGGTGCGCCGGAGCCAATGAGGAGTCATCAAGTCGCCAATGATAGCCGCGTCGGCGGGATTGTCCACCGTAGAAACTCCGAAAACGGGCCACCGCCCTCAGTCATGGTAGGAAAACAGCAGCGACTGGAAACGCCAGCCGGTCTGATCCGCGATCGCCAGGAGGACCAGCCGCCCGCGCCGGGTTTCGCCGTCGTACCAGAAAACGAAGTCGGCCCAGACGCTGGCGATCCTCCCGCGGCGTTCGATCCGGACGTTCTCGAGCCGCTCCCCCATGTCCTTGCTCTCGGCGAAACTACGCGCCTGTGCGGCGAGGAACTGCTCGAGCGTGCGGGTCGTGGCGCCGCCCTCGGCGGTGGTCGAGCCCACCGTGAAGCTGGGGAGGAACAGGGTCCGCCACCGATCGAACGTGTCCTTCCGGTACAGACCCGTGTAGTCGGCGACCAATTGCTCGAGGCCGCGGTCCAGATTGGCGGGTGACTGCCCCAGGGCGGAAGTCGCGACCATTGTCGCGAGCGCGAGGACGACCGGCGAGCAGCGACCCATCCCATGCTCCGTGCGTGCGGTTGGATCGAAGCTATCGCGAAGGTCGGGCGAGGGCCATCTTCCCTGGCATGAGGTGGCGAGTGGCGAGAGCGCGCGCGGCGGTCGCCCTGTCGGGTGGTCTCTGGATCATCCACGGTCTCGTCGCTCAGGCGGCACCAGTCCGCGTCGACAAGGACGTGGAAGCCCGGATGCGGGACGGGGTCGTGCTCCGCGCCGACATCTATCGACCCGACGCCGGCGGTCGGTATCCGGCGCTCCTCCAGCGAACCCCCTACTCGAAGAACCCGGGCGGTGACGACGATCGGTTCCGGGCTTTGGCCGAACGGGGCTATGTGGTGGCCATCCAGGATACCCGAGGCCGCTATCGCTCGGACGGAACCGCCCGCCCCCACGACGAAGGGGAAGACGGTTACGACACCGTGGAATGGCTGGCCGGGCTGCCGTTCGTCGACGGGCGGGTCGGGATGTTCGGCGGGAGCTACAGCGCGACGACGCAGCTCCTGGCCGCGCCGCTTCGGCCGCCCCACCTGGCAGCGCTCTTCCCGTCGGCGTCGTACGCGAGCCGCTACGACATGGTGTTTCAAGGCGGCGCGTTTTATCTCGCCGACGGGCTGGGCTGGAACCTGGGCCAGGCCATGGACGTGCGGCGCCGAGTCTATCAGCCATCGGCCGATCGCGACGGCGAGATCGGCCTGACGCCCTGGCAGCGGCAGCTGCTCACCACCCAGTGGATCTGGGCGGTGCCGCTCCTCGCGATGGACGCCCTCGAGCTCAAGCGGTTCATGCCGGGGTACCACGAGATGCTCCGTCACCCGTCGTACGACCCCTTCTGGACCACCTTCGACGTGGCCGTGCGGCACCCGCGTTTCGAGGTACCGGCCTATCATCTGACCGGCTGGTACGACGCCTTGCTCAACGGGACCTTGGCCAACTTCAGCGGCCTTCACTCGCGGGCCGCGACCGAGCGGGCTCGGCGCAACCAGCGGCTGATCGTCGGCCCGTGGACCCATGCCCGTCCCTCCGCCGGCTCGACCGCGATCGGCCCGGTGAGCTTCGGGCCCGATGCGGGCTTCGATTCGTTCGCCCTGATGACGAGTTGGTTCGATCATTGGCTCAAAGCGCCGGCGCCGGGCGACTATCCAGGACCGCCGGTGCGCCTGTTCGTGATGGGAGAGAACCGGTGGCGCGACGAAACCGAATGGCCGCTGTCCCGGGCCCGATCGACGGCGTTTTTCCTGACCAGCGACGGCGAAGCCAACACCCTGGACGGCAACGGGCGGCTCGGGCTCGCCCCACCGACGGCGGCGCCAAGTGACTCGTTCACCTACGACCCGTGGGATCCGGTGCCGACCGGAGCGACGGGTGCCTACTCGCGGGCCCCGACCGACCAGCGTACCATCGAAGCGCGTGGCGACGTATTGGTCTACTCGACCGAGCCGCTCGAACAGCCGGTGGAAGTGACCGGGCCGGTGCGCCTCGTTCTCTGGGCCTCCACCACCGGGCGCGACACCGACTTCACGGCGCGGCTGGTCGACGTCTTTCCCGACGGGACCGCTCGGGCGCTGACCGACGGAATCCTCCGGGTCCGCTATCGGGCCAGCCGCTCGGCGCCCTCGCTGGTGGTTCCGGGGCGCCCCTACGAGCTGACGATCGCCGTCGGCGCCACCAGCAACCTGTTCCAGGCGGGGCATCGGATTCGCCTCGAGGTCTCGAGCAGCAATTTCCCGCGATACGATCGGAACCCTAACACCGGCGATCCCTTCGCCCAGACGGCGCGAATGCAGCGGGTTCGGCAAACGGTGTGGCACACCGCGATCAGGCCGTCTCGACTCGAGCTGCCGGTGGTGCCGCGATGATCGGTCAGGCTCGGCCGGGCCGTTCAGTGCACCGGGGTCTCCCCTTGGGGCGGGTGGTTTGGGGGGCGGTGCTCGGCGTCTCGAGCGCGATCGGTGGCCCGGTCGCCGCCCAGACCCGGCTGGGCTACGCGGCGGCCACCCACCAGCGGGCCGAGTCGGTCGAGGTCCGGTTTCGCGCGAGGGTCTCGGCCGACTCCCTCTCGGCGCTCCATCGGCCGCTCGCGCGGCGGCCCCACCTGGCCGGAACGGCGGGCTCCCTCGCGATGGCCGACCACCTGGCGGCGACGCTGCGCCGATTCGGCTTCGAGGTGGAGACCCGGGACTACCGGCCGTGGCTTTCTCACCCGCGGCGGGTCTCGGTCGAGATGACCGCGCCGTCGCGGCGCCGCCTCTCGCTGGTGGAGCCGGCCGTGCCGGGCGATCCGACCAGCGGTCATCCCGAACTCGGTCCCGGGTTCATCGCCTACTCGGCGTCGGGCGTCGCGGCGGGGCCGCTGGTCTACGTGAACTACGGTCTGCCCGCGGATTACGATCGGCTCCAGGCGTTAGGCGTGTCCGTCCGGGGCCGGATCGCGATCGCCCGTTATGGTCAGAGCCACCGGGCGGTGAAGGTGTTCGCCGCCCAGACTCGGGGCGCGACCGGGCTCCTCCTCTACAGCGATCCGGCCGACGATGGATTCGTCCGAGGAGCGGCGTGGCCCGAAGGGTATTGGCGGAACGAGCACTTGATCCAGCGGGGCAACGCCAAGCTCAGCTGGTTCTGGCACGGCGACCCGCTCACCCCCGGACAGGCCGCGGTGGAGGGCGTCCCCCGGCTCGCTCCCGCCGAGGCACCGACCCTGCCCACCATCCCGGTGGCGGCCCTGAGCTGGAGCGAGGCGCGCCCGCTCCTCCAGGCGTTAGGCGGCCCCACGGTGCCGACCGGCTTCCAGGGCGGGTTGCCGTTCGAGTACCGGGTCGGGCCGGGGCCGGCGGCGGTCCGCCTCGCGGTGTCGATGGACGACGGCCTCAAGCCGATCCGCAACGTGATCGCCACCCTCCGCGGTCGCGACGAGCCCGAGCGGGTGGTGTTGCTCGGCACCCATCACGATGCCTGGACGTTCGGCGGGGTCGATCCCGGGACCGGAGTGGCGGCACTGCTCGAGACCGCTCGGGGCCTCGGGGCGTTGGCGGCCACCGGATGGCGGCCGCGGCGGAGTATCGCCTTCGGCTTCTGGGACGCCGAAGAGTACGGGCTGGTGGGGTCGACCGAGTACGCGGAAGAACTCCGACGGCAGCACCAGGATGGCCTGATCGCCTATCTCAACACCGACATGTACATGGTCGGGCGATTCGATCCCGGCGGGGTGCCGTCGCTTCGGGATTTCGTGGCCGAGGTGGCCCGCGACGTGGCGACCGAGGGGGGCGGCTCGGTGTTCGACGGCTGGCGCCGCGCCGCCTGGCGCCGGCTCCCCGCGGATCGGCGGCCGGATTCCGCGACCTTCGAGCCCGATCTCAAGGCCCTCGGCAGCGGCGCGGACTTCGTGCCGTTCCAGGATCACCTCGGCATTCCGACCCTCTCGCTCGAGTTCATCGGCGAGAACGGCTACGGGTTCGGCACCTATCATTCCAACTCCGACTCTCGGACTTACGTCGAGCGGATCGCCGACCCCGGGTTCCGCCAGGGCGCGGTGCTCAGTCGGCTGCTGGGCACCGCCGCGCTCCGGTTGGCGGAGGCCGACGTCCTCCCGTTTCGGTTCTCGCGCTACGCCGTCGCGCTCGAGCGTGCGCTGCCGTCGGAGCTGGCTTCGCTGCGCGACGTTGTTGGACGGATCCAGGTGGCCTCGGTGCGGCTCGAGGCTCGGGTCGACTCCACGCTGGCAGCCGGGCCGGGCGACCGAGCCCGGTGGCGGATGCTCAACGATCGGCTACACCGGCTCGAGCAGCGGTTGACCGACGACGATGGCGACCCGTCGTCCCGATGGTATCGCCACGTCATCTACGGATGGAACATTTACTCGCTCTACGACGGCCAACCCTTTCCCGGCTTCGTCGAGGCCCGCCGGCTGCGGGACGCGGCGCGGACCGCTCGGGAGGTGGGGCGGATCCGACGGGCGTTGGAGCGGATGGCGGCCGAGCTGGAATCGATGGCGAACTGGTAGGTTGCCGCCACCACGGCGTGGGCAAGGTCCGCGGTCGGGGCCACAGCTCGTCGAGGGAGTTGCCCTGGTAGAGCACCCCGTTCTTCATCACGAAGCGGATCGCGGCCGCGTGGCGGATGTCGGCCAGTGGGTTCCGATCGAGCACCACCAGGTCGGCGAGCTTGCCGGGTTCCAGGCTGCCGAGATCCTGGCCATGGCCGATCGCCCGGGCTCCGTGAATGGTGGCCACCTGGAGCAATTCATGGTTGCTCAGGCCCCCCTTGGCGAGCGCTCGCAGCTCCCAATGAGCGCCCAACCCCTCCAACTCGCCGTGACTGCCTAACGCGATCCTGCCGCCGGCCCGGAGGATCGCCGCGGCGCCGGCCGCCACGGCCGGATAGTGATAGTCCAACGGGTGGTACCAGGCCTGCTGCCCGGTGACCCGGGCGACCAACACGGCTCGCGGGATGAACCGAGCCAGCTTGGGGTCGGCGAGCGGGTTCTCGCGGGTGAGGAAGTCGTACTGGGCAAAGGGCCCGCCGAAGGCAACGAGCAAGGTCGGGGTGTAGCTGATGCCGCTTCGGGCGATGAGCTGGATCACGTCGGCGAAAATCGGGGCGGTCGGCAGGGCGTGCTCGTTGCCGAATCCGTCCAGGGCATGGGTCAGGTCGAGCTTGAAATCCGAGCCGCCCTCGGCGGTCGGCATCATCCGGCCCTCGGCCGCGGCCTCCGCCAGCCACTGACGCTGCTGCCGGTTGCCGTTGAGGTAGGCCTTGAGGAGATGGGTTCGGTAGTGATCGCGGAACCGCGCCACCACCGCCCGGGCGTCGTCGAGGGATTGGATCTCGACCATCATCAGCCCGGGGCCGGTCGAAACGACCCGGGGTCCCACCATCTCGCCGGTTTCGATCAGATCCGCGTAGGCGAAGATATCCGGGGTGAACGACTGGGGGTCGCGGATGGTCGTGACCCCGAAGGCGAGGTTGGCCAGCGCGGCGGAGTTCTCGGTGTCGAGGATCCCGCGGCGCAGGTCCCAGTGCGCGTGGACGTCGACGAAACCGGGAATCAGGAATTTGCCGGTGATGTCGACCACGTGGGTGCCGGGGGCGACCCGGCTCGACCCGCGGGGACCGATCGCGGTGATTCGATTGCCCTCGATGGTGAGGTCGGCATCGCGGAGGACCTCCATGCCACGCATGGTGATCACGGTGCCACCCCGAAACACCACCCGCCCGGTTGGAGTCGCGCGCGGCTTCTCGACCACCACCGGCATCGCGGCGAGCGGGCCCGGCTCGGTCCCGTCGCGCGACACCGTGCGGCGATAGACGGTGGCACCCAGGTTCCACCAGGCCTCCCGACCATCCGGCGACCAGCCGAAGGCGTCGGCGCCGAGGGGCGACAGGCGCACCGCGCGGCTCGAATCGGCGGCGACGTCGACTCGCCCGGACGAGTCGGGGAGGGGAAGCCAGTAGACCTGCTGCCCGACCAGCGCGAGGACCGATTCGTCAGTCGGGCTGATCCGAATGTCCTCGGCCTGACTCATCAGACCCCGCCGAGACGACGAGATCACCTGGAGGTGGACCCGGCGATCCGAGCCATCGGGCCGGATCGACATCAAGCCCTCGCCGGGGACGGTCCCGTAGATCCGGTCGCCGCGAAGGTGGGGTCGGGTCATCCCCCGAACGGGGGCGACCTTGGTCGGAGTCCCACCCGGGGCTGGAAGTGCCACCAGGTGACCGTCGATCGACGGAATGGGTGCCGAGCTCTCCAGCCGGGCCTGACGGGTGGCGCGCAGCGCGAAAAGTCGAGTCCCGTCGGCGCTCCAGAGCGGTTGGGAGTAGAACGCTGAGTCGGCGGTGAGCCGTTCCGGCGGCGCCGAACCATCGACGGGGACCCGCCAGAGATGGCCCCCGCGCGAGGTCCAGGTGACGAAGGCGAGCCATCGGCCGTCGGGCGAGAAGGCCGGATCGAACTCCCGGGCCGAGATCGCGTTGGTGGCTCGCCGAGGTGAGCCGTTAGGCGGATCGAGGAGGTAGACTTCCCCGAAGGTCGAGAACGCGAGGCGGCGACCATCAGGCGCGAGGGCCGGGCCTTGGAGCACCCGGGCGCGCACCGGCCCCTGGTCGATCGGGCGGGGGAAGTCGAGGCTCGGACCGAGATCGAGCCGAACCGGGACGGAGAAGGGGACCTCGGACACCGCACCGGTGGCGACGTCGAGTCGGCGGATCCTGCCCCCGGCGGCGAGGATCAGATCCCGGCCGTCGGGGGTGAAGGCGAAGTTAGGGAGCACGTCCCGGGTTGCCCGTGCCTCCAGCTCGTCGCGCTGAAAGGGGAACAGGATCCAGCGTTCCTCGCCCGTCTCGAGGTCGCGGAGCTTGAGCCCGGTGGAGCCTTCCCGCGGCTCGGCGTAGGCCAGCGACCGGCCGTCCGGCGACAGCACGGGCTTCATCCCGCCGGCCGACGGGGTAAGTCGGTCGGACCGGTTGGTCGCCAGGTCGAGCCGAAGCAACGTGGCGCGCGCCGGGCTGGTGGACCGGTACTGGCGGGGCTCGATCTCGGCGTAGTACACCGCTCGCCCGTCCCTGGTCGGGGCCGGCCCGAAAGCTCCGGGAGGTGGCGCGGAGACGAAGAGCGAGGGGGTCGTTCTGGTTCGCGGACCGATGACCTCCCGGGTCCCGTTCGCCAAATCGTAGCGCCACAGCTCGGAGACCCCGAAACGTTCCGGCGTCGTCACCGACACGACGATCGATCGGCCGTCCGGCCACCACGCCGGCGACACCATCGCCGCGGCACGCTCAGTGGAGATTCGCCGCGGATTCCCGCCGTCCCTGTCCGCGACCCAGACGTTGTCGGCGCCGTCGGCGTCGCTGATGAACACCAGTTGGCGGCCATCCGGCGAATAGCGGGGCTGGGATTGGAACGCGTTACCGGTGAGCCGGGGGGTGGCCGCCCCGCCGGTAATCGGGATCGTGTAGATGTCGCCGAGGAGGTCGAACACGACGGTTCGCCCGTCCGGGGCGACGTCGACCGACATCCAGGTGCCTTCGGTCGTGGTGAACGCGATGGTACGGGCGGGGGTCAGCGGCAAGCCGCCGGCCGGTTGGCCTCGGGCCAGAGACGGTGCCGTAGCCAGGCCGATCGCGGCGGCCACGGCGATGGTTCGAGCGAGGGGCATGGTGGACGAATTTACTCGGCGCCTCGCCGGGCCGCCGGTCGCGGACAATGCCGCGCCGATGTAGATTGACCGCCGGGCACGATCGCTGGTCCGCTGACCGGCCCCCCTCAACACCACCATCGCCCAGTCATGCTCAAGACCACGCCCTTTCACGAGCGGACCGCGCCGCTGATCCTCGGCCAAACGTGGCGCCGCTGGTCGGGTTACGCCGCGGCCAGCTGCTACGATTGGCACCCGGATCGAGAGTATGCCGCCGTTCGCAACGCGGCGGCGCTGTTCGACGTCTCCCCGCTCTACAAGTACCTGGTGAAGGGGCGCGACGCGGCCCGGTTGCTCGATCGGATGGTTACTCGCGACGTCACCAAGGCCAAGATCGGCCAGGTGATGTACACCACTTGGTGCGACGGGCACGGCAAGGTCGTCGATGACGGGACCGTGACCCGGCTCGATGAAGACTCCTTTCGGCTCACCTCGGCCGAACCGAACTTCCGATGGCTCCATTTGAACGCGCACGGCATGGACGTGGTCATCAGCGAGATCTCCGAGGCGCTCGGCGCCTTGGCAATCCAGGGGCCGCTGTCCCGCGCGGTGCTCAATCAAGCCGCCGAGCGCCCGGTCGACACGCTCAAGTACTTCCGGATGATGGCGAACCGGATTGGCGGGGTCCCGGTCGAGATCTCCCGCACTGGCTACACTGGGGATCTGGGCTACGAAGTCTGGGTGCCGGCCGCTCACGGCGTCGCGGTGTGGGACCGGTTGATGGCGGTCGGCGGCGACTACGGGTTGGCGCCGGCCGGCATCTGGGCGCTCGACATCGCCCGGATCGAGGCCGGGCTGGTGATGCTCGACGTCGACTACCATTCTTCCCACCGGGCCATCATCGAAGACCAGAAGTCGTCGCCGTTCGAGCTGTCCCTCGACTGGACCGTGAACCTCGACAAGGGCCCCTTCAACGGGAAACGAGCCCTCGCCGCGGAGCGGGCCCGGGGATCGGTCTGGCGATTCGTGGGGATCGAAGTCGAGTGGGAGTCCCTCGAGGCGCTCTACGCCGCGGTACACCTCTCGCCCTCGCTCCCGACGGTGGCATGGCGAGCCAGCGTTCCGATCTATCGGGACGGGGTGCAGATCGGTTACGCCTCGAGCGGATGCTGGTCGCCGGTGCTGAAGAAATACCTGGCGCTGGCCCACATTCGGGCGCCGCACTTCGCGCCCGACACTCGAGTCGAGATGGAGATCACGGTGGAGCACCAGCGGAAGCGGGCCGCGGCATGGGTTCGTAAGCTGCCGTTCTTCGATCCCGCTCGGAAGAAGGCCTGAGATGGCAGCGAGCTACGACGCTATCATCATCGGCGGGGGTCACAACGGCCTGGTGACCGCCGCCTATCTGGCTCGGGCGGGCCGCCGAGTCTTGGTGCTCGAGCGGCGCCATTTGCTCGGCGGGGCCGCGGTCAGCGAGCAGATCTTCCCCGGCTTTACCTATTCGGTGTTCTCCTACGTGGTGAGTCTGTTGCGGCCCGAGATTATTCGCGATCTCGATCTGCCACGCCACGGCCTCCACATCTTGCCGCTCGAGAGCACCGTCACTCCGCTGGCCAACGGTGATTACCTGGCCGGCTGGGGCGACGCCGACTTGACCCGGCGCGAAATCGCCCGCCACTCCCAGAAGGACGCCGACGCAACCATCGAGTTCGGCCGGCTGATGCACCACATGGCGATGGCGGTGCGGCCGATCCTCGGGATGATCCCGCCCGACCCGACCTCGCTCGCGCCGAGCGACCTGGCCGGACTGCTCAAGGTGGGCGGTCATTTCCGTGGACTCGGCGCCGAACGGTTCCACGCGATGTACAAGTTGATGACGATGAGCTCGGCCGATTATCTCGACGAATGGTTCGAGTTCGATCCCTTGAAGGCCACCAAGTCGGCGAGCGGGATCATCGGCACCTTTCTCGGACCCCGCTCGCCCGGGTCGGCGTACGTGCTGCTGCACCACTACATGGGCGAGATCGACGGGGCGTTTCGGGCCTGGGGGTTCGCGAAGGGCGGCACCGGCTCGATCAGCAACGCCATCGGCGACGCGGCCCGGTCGTTCGGCGCCACCATCCGGACCGAGGCCGCGGTCAAGCAGGTGCTGGTCAAGGGCGGGCGGGCCACCGGCGTGGTGCTCGAAAGCGGCGAGGAGATTCTCGCCTCGATCGTCGTATCGGGCCTCGATCCGCGGCGAACCTTCCTCGACCTGGTCCAGCCTAACGAGCTGCCTTCGGACCTGGTCGACGACGTTCGTCGGTTCAAGTTCCGGGGCTCCTCCGGCAAGGTGAACCTCGCCCTCTCCGAGCTGCCGAACTTCACCTGCATGCCGGGCCCGGGGCCCCATCACCGGGGGGCGTTCTCGGTCAGTCCGAGCCTCGACTACCTGGAGCGCGCCTACGATGACGCCAAGTACGGCGAGTTCTCGAAGCAGCCGTACATGGACATGATCATCCCCTCGATGATCGACCCGGGGATGGCGCCGCCCGGCAAACACGTGATGAGCATCTTCGTCCAGTACGCCCCCTATCACCTCAACGGCGGTTGGACCGACGCTAAACGGGAGGCGTTCGGCGACGCGGTGGTGGATACCCTCAATCAGTTCGCGCCCAACCTCAAGTCGGCGATCCTCCACCGGCAGGTCCTCACCCCGCTCGACATCGAGCGCACCACGGGGCTCTCCGAAGGCAACATCTTTCAGGGCGAGTTGGCGTTGCAGCAGCTGTTTTTCCTTCGACCCGCGGCCTCGTGGTCGAAGTATCGGACCCCGATCCGGGGCTACTACCAGTGCGGCGCGGGCACCCACCCCGGCGGCGGCATCATGGGCGCCTCCGGCCGGTTGGCCGCGCTCAAGATCCTGGCGGACTCGTGACGGCGGCGGGAGCGGGCATGACTCGACGAGCGGATACCGTCGTCATCGGCGCGGGCAGCAACGGATTGGTGGCGGCGATCGCCCTGGCGCGAGCCGGGTCCAAGGTCACCCTCCTCGAAGCCGGGCCGTCGCCGGGCGGGGTGCTCCAAGAGATCGAGTTTGCCCCTGGCTTCCGGGCCGCCCCCCTGGCGACCGACCAGGGATGGATCCCCGCCGACGTGGCTCGCGGCGTCGGACTGGGTCCGTTGACCGATCTGGGTGCCGACCCGACGATCACCGCCGTCACCCCGGACGGCCAGACCCTCAAGCTCCGCCGCCAGATCGCCGACACCGCGACGGAGCTGCGCCGGCTCTCGACCAAGGACGCCGAACGGTGGCCCGCGTTCACCGGGTTGATCGGCCAGGTCACCGGGTTTCTCCAACAACTCTACCTGGCGCCGCCGCCGCGGGTCGACGCCAACTCGCTCAGCGAGTTCCTCGCGCTCGCCAAACTGGGTCGCGGGCTTCGCGGCCTGGGCAAACGGGAGATGGTCGAGGTGCTCCGCACGGTGCCGCTCGCGGCGGCCGAGCTGTTCGACGACTGGTTCGAGTCGGATCTCCTCAAGGGCGCGCTGGCGGCGCTCGCGGTGGCCGACGTTGCCCAGGGGCCGATGTCAGGGGGCACCGCCTTCACCTTTCTTCATCGCCACGTCGGCGCGGCCCCCGGGGTTTTTGGTCAGCGGCTTCGGCTCGCCGACGGCGGGGCGGGCCTGATGGCGACGCTGGTGGAACGGGCCCGCGCGGCCGGGGTCGAGATTCGCTGCAACACGTCGGTCGGGTCGATCCTCGTTCGGGACGACAAGGTGGCGGGTGTGGCCCTGGCCGACGGCACCGAGATCCCGTCCAACGAGGTCGTCTCCAGCCTCGATCCCTATCGGAGCCTGCTCGAGCTGCTCGATCCCGTGCACCTCGACCCCGAGTTCATCCACGCGGTCAAGCAGATTCGCTATCGGGGCGTGACCACCCGGATCCTCCTGGCGATGGATCGGCTCCCGACGCTGCCGGATGGTGGCTCCGGCGCCCTGGTGATCGCTCCCTCGGTGCGCTACGTGGAGAAGGCCTACGATGCGTCGAAGTACGGTCGCTGCTCCGACGAGCCGATCATCGAGGTCCGCTGGCCGACGGTCGGGCAGCCGAGCCTGGCGCCCGCTGGCAAGCAGGTCGCGACGGTCAGCGTGCAGTACACCCCGTATCGGTTGCGCGAGGGCACCTGGGCGGAGCGCGGCGACCAGGTCGCGGCCCAGGCGGTGGCCGCCATCGAACGGGTCGTCCCCGGGTTCCGCGACCGGGTGCTCCACCAGACCGTATTGACGCCAGCCGACCTGGAGCGGCGGTTCGGCCTCCGGGAAGGGGCCTTGTCGCAGGGCGAAATGATGCTCGATCAGATTCTCTTCATGCGGCCGGTGGCCGGCTGGTCGCGCTACGCGATGCCGATGCCCGGCCTGTACCTGTGCGGGGCGGCCACCCATCCCGGCGGCGGGGTCACCGGGATGTCTGGTTGGTTGGCGGCCCAGGCGGTCCTGGCAGGCCGCGCCGGCCGTTAGGCAGTCCCCGAGACGGGGAGGCCCGAGGGATCCCCGAGGAGCGACAGGAGCGATCGATGACCGACTTTCACCGCACCACGACGATGTTCCGGCAGGGGTCGCGCACCATGCCGGCGGAGTACTACGTGTCCCCGGCCATCTTCGCCGAGGAAATCGAGCGGATCGGCACGACCCGGTGGCATTGCGTCGGGCGGGCCGAAGCGATCCAGCGGCCTGGTGACTATTTCCTCAAGACCGTCGCCGGCGAGCCGCTGATCATCGTCCGCGACCGGCAAGGCGCGCTGCGGGCCCACGTCAACATCTGTCGCCATCGAGGCACCCAGATCTGCGAGAAGGCCGCCGGTCACTTCTCCGAGACGATCCAGTGCCCGTATCACGCCTGGACCTACACCACCGATGGCCGATTGATCGGCGCGCCGCACATGCAGGACGTGGAGGGCTTCACCAAAGCGGACCACGGGCTCCACCAGGCGCGGATCGCGGAGTGGGAGGGGTTTCTCTTCGTCAACTTGGATCCCGACGCGGTCGACCTGGCCGAGTGGCTCGCCCCGGTCACCGAGCGACTCGCCCGGTTCCACCTTGGTGAGCTGGCCGTGGGCCGGAAGATCGTCTACGACGTCAAATCCAATTGGAAGCTGATCTACCAGAACTACTCCGAGTGCCTCCACTGCCCGACGATTCACCCCGAGCTGTCCTGCAAGATGCCCTACACCAGCGGGGCCAACGACCTGGTCGAAGGGCCGTTTCTGGGCGGGTACATGGAGATCACCGAGGGGAACGACAGCGTCACCATGAGCGGGAAGCGGGTCGGGCCGCTGATCACCGATCTGTCGGCGGACGACCAGAGGCGGGCCTTCTACTACTCGATCCTGCCCAACTTCCTGCTGAGCATCCATCCCGACTACGTCAACTACTACCAAGTGTGGCCGATGTCGGCCGAGCGGACGGTGATCGAGAGCGAGTGGCTGTTTCACCCGAGCGCGGTGGCCAACCCCGAATTCGATCCCACCGACGCCGTGGAGATGTGGGATCTGACCAATCGACAGGATTGGCACATCACCGAAATGAGCTTGCTCGGCATCAAGTCGCGGCACTATCAGCCCGGCCCGTACTCGGCCCGGGAGAGCGTGCCGGCGGCGTGGGATCGTGCCTATTTGGACATGATGGGACGATGATCGGCGCTGTCGGCCGGTCGGGAGTCGCCAGTGGCGACTGAGGCGCCACCGGCGGGCCCCTCCCGGGAGGACTAACGCGGGCCGGCGACTGAATCGCGCCGGGCCAGGAACTGCTCCGCGATCGCCCAGAACGACCGGTCGTTCTCCTGGCGGACGAATCCATGGCCCTCGTCGGGATAGACCGCGTAGACCACCGGAAGCCCGCCCCGCGCATCGCGGCCACCACGGTATCGGACTGATAGCTGGGGACACGCAGGTCGTTGCTGCCTTGACCGATCAGCACGGGATCCTTCGTCTGGCTTGCGACGTTGATCGGCGACCGGGCCCGCAAGTGTGCGCGCCGACGAGTACTTCATTGCCACCGTAGCTGCCACCCAGGATGGCGACCCGATCGCGGTCGATCAGCCCGCGTTCGGCAGCCCAGCCCACCTGCTGCAACACATCCTCGTGCATCTTTCCGCGGCGAGGTGCGCTCGGCCCTCCGGCGAGGCCACGAACCTGAGCCTCCAGGGGCTGGTCCTCCACGGCGTGCGGCTCGAAGGTAGCAATCTCCGAGGATGCCTGCTCCAGCGGCTATCCCAAGATACGATTCGGATGAAAGGCCGCATCCCAATGGCGTGGCAACTGGGTCCGATCGATATTCGTTCACCATGACCCAACCGAACGGCACGGCACGCCCCGACCGGACCACCATGCTCGCCGTCCTGGTGGTGATCGTGCTTCACGCCACCTTGGCGTGGCTCGGGCGAGCACCCGGCATCATGACTGGCCAGGACGACGCCCAATACCTGATGTTGGCCCAGTCGCTCCGGGAGGGGGGCTACCACGAGGCGTTCCGCGTCGACCGCCCCCTTCACGCCCTCTATCCGCCGGGTTACCCCCTGATGCTGGCGCTCGCCGGTTGGCCCTTTGCCGACCGGTACGATGCGGTGGTGGCGTTCGGGGTGGCGATCTCCGGCTTGTCGTTAGGCATCTTTTTCGTCGCCCTCAGTCGTCGGCTACCGATCAGCGTGGCCCTTGGCGCCACCGCGCTGCTCGCGGTCAACCCCGACCTCACCACCGTGGCCGGCACCATCAGCTCGGAGGTGGGCTATCTGGCGCTCTCGGCCTTGGCGCTGTTCCTGGCCAGCCAGCCGGACCGCGAAGGCCGCGGCACGGTCGCCACGATGGCCGCCGCCGTGGCCGCGGCGCTCACCCGGGTCCTCGGCATCACGCTGATCGGCGCGCTGGCGCTCCACTGGTTCTTGGACCGGCGATGGCGGGCCCTGGCGGGGCTGGTGGTCACCAGCGCGCTCACGGTCGGTGGCTGGCTTCTCTGGACAGCAATTGCACCTGATCAGCACGTCGGCGTGTCGTACCGCGCCGATCTGACCGCGGGGCTGTCGACCAGTCTGCCCTGGGTCGAGCCGCTTCCCGGACGGTTGGTGAGCAACGCCACCTTCTACGCCAAGCGGCTCCTCTGGACCCTCGCGATGCCCAACGTCGAAGGCACCCCAGTCGACAACGTGGCCGGCGTGGCCCTGCTCGTCGTGTTGCTGGCCGTCGGCACGGGGGCGCTTTGGCGGCGGTGGCGGTTGGCCGCCCTGTACCTGGCCAGTTACGGGGCGCTGCTGGCGATCTGGACGTGGGCCCAAGGCCGGTATCTCGCGCCACTCGCTCTGGTCGTGGTGCCGGCGGTGGTGATGGGAGCCTACGCCCTGACCTCTCGATTTGCCCCGCGGTGGGCGACGATCGCGGTGGCGGTGGTCACCATGATGCTCGGTGGCACCGCGCTGGGCCGCTCGGTGGCCAACGCTCGAGCCATGGCCGGTTGCGACCGAGGCGGCCCAACCCCGCCGGTCAATTGCCTCACCGCGTCCCAGGCGAGCTTCTTCGAGGCCGCCCGGTACATCAAAGACAGCACCCCGCCGGACGCGGTTTTCCTCACCGCGAAATACG
Source organism: Gemmatimonadales bacterium (assembly GCA_046160105.1). Lineage (GTDB taxonomy): Bacteria > Gemmatimonadota > Gemmatimonadetes > Gemmatimonadales > GWC2-71-9 > SHZU01. The sequence continues at coordinate 87,044 of JBJXGT010000042.1, forward strand.
CCACGCTGCACCATTACACCGGGCGCACGGCGGTGTCGTACCGCGGCGCGCTGGCTCGCGATTCCGCCGATTTCCTGCCGTTCCTCGATGGCAACAGGGTCCGCTACGTCCTCCTCGCCAGCTTGGAGTTGTCGGAGTTCAATCGGCTGGGACCGCTCCTGGCCAAAACCTGCCATCGGCTCTCGGTCGTTCGGGCGTTCGACCCAGGGACCTGGCTATTGGCCACCACTCCGGACTTGGCCGCGCCGGCCTGCCGAGCGGTGCAGGAGCACGATCGGCTCAACCGAAATCGGACGTTCTAGGCAAGGTGTTGCGGTGACGCCACAGGTAACGGCCGGCGAGGATTCGGCTCGATGACTCGTCGCAACGTGAGTACTTGCTTATGGTTAGGACGCCGACGACCGGTCCCCTGACCGGGCGGGCTCGTTTCCTGCCGTCCCACTGGGGCAGCAGCTCCCCCTAGGCGGGGGCTCATCCCAATACGCTCGAGGTTCCGTGGCGCGAGGCGATCGAATCGGCAGCGAGTTCCGGACGTTTGCCGGCTTCCTTCGCGGCTTGCCCTCGTTTCCTGAAGAGTCAGGTCTCGGAGGCGGACGCCAGAGCGACGATAGCCGAACGGCTCACGAATCGGCCGGCCAACCTGGGGGTTCCAGTTTCGTAGCCGCCAGCGATCGATGGATGCGTACCTTTGAGCCCTAACGACGGAGTGTGCTCGTGCAGTCCCTTGCCAACCTAACCACTGTGCTGACGGCCGCGATCCTCGGGGCCACCACCGCGGCCGCTCAATCCGAGCCGGCCGACACGACCAAGAAACCCGGGTCGCGTCGGACCACGCTCGATGAGGTCACGGTGACGGCCACCCGGACCAGTCAGGCCATCCGCGCGGTACCCGCCAACATCGCGGTGATTACCCGCGAGGCGCAGGACCTGTCGGCGGCGCAGACGGTTCCCGACCTGCTTCGGGTCTTGCCGGGATTCACCACTCGTGATTTCCAGAGCATGATCGTGGCCCACCCCTCCCGGTCGGCGGCGGCGTTTCGCGGACTCGGCACCACCTCGTCGAGTCGGGCGTTGGTGCTCCTCGACGGGGTGCCGGTCAACGAGGGGTTCGCGGGCTGGGTTCACTGGCCGCGGATTCCGCTTTCTCTGGTGGAACGGACCGAGGTCGTCCGTGGGGGGGGATCCGGCATCTGGGGGAGCCGGTCGTTGGGTGGGGTGATCAACCTGGTCTCCCGCGATCCCGCCCGGTCACATTTGGATCTCGGTCTGGAGGGCGGTACCTTCGGCACCAAGCGGGCCTCGGCCACCGGCAGCTATCGAGGCAGCAAAGTGCGATTCATGGGCGCCGCCGATTGGTACGACACCGACGGCTTCGTGGTCGTCCGCAGCGATTTGGTCGGCCCCGTCGATACCGATTCGTATCAGAACAGCAAGACCGTGTATGGGCGAGTCATCTACGACCCCACCGCGAACCTCCAGCTCCACTTCGCGGGCAGCTACCTCGACGAGTTCATCAACGTCGGCACTCGGCTCAAGGACAACAACATTGGCGTCACCGAGTTCCGCGGGGGCGCCCGATGGCTCACCAACGACGGCGGGGTGTTCCGGTTGACCGCCTACCGGAATACCACCTCGTTCGATCAGTATTTCAGCGCCGAGTCGTTGGACCGAACGACGGAGACGCCCTCTCTGAACCAATTTGACGTCCCCTCGAGCGGCACCGGGGCGAACCTCCAGTGGTCGAAAGCGATCGCGCGCCACGAGGTCACGGTCGGCGGCGACTGGTCCAGGGTCGACGGTACCGTGAACGAGGACTTGGCCTGGGTGCAGACCGCCTTTACTCGCCGCCGCCGGGTGGCGGGGGAACAGGTCGATATTGGTGGCTACGTCCAGGATGCCGTCGATCTGGGGCGAGGATGGCGATTGCTTGGCAGCGCGCGATTCGATCGCTACCGAAACCAAGACGCGACCCGGAAGGAGACCGACCTGCGCAACAGCGCCGTCCTCATCGACACCGCGTTCGCCGGGTCGAGCGAATCGCAGGTGAGCTACAGTGTCGGCGTCAGGCACCAGGCCTCGGCGGCGTTCGCGTGGCGCGCCAGTGCATATGGCGCGTTCCGGGCTCCGACGCTCAACGAGTTGTACAAACCGGCTCGGGAGTCCGGCAACGTACTGCTGGAGGGCCAATCGACGTTGCGGTCCGAACGACTCACCGGAGCCGAGATCGGCGCCGACGTCAATTTCGGCCCTAACGTCGTCGGGCGCTTTACCGGTTTCGTCAGCAAGGTGACGGATCCGATTATCGACGCCACGATCGCGACCGCAGGCTCCACCGGCCGGAACATCGCGCCGTGTGGGTTCGTTCCCGCCGGCGGCACCTGTCGCCAACGGTCCAACGCAGGCTCGTTGCGGACGGCCGGCCTCGAGACCGAACTCGAGGTGTATCCCCATGCGCACTGGAGCATCTGGGCATCCTACACCTTCAACCCGACCAAAGTATCGGCCTCTGGAGCCCAGGCCTCGATCGATGGCAAGGCAAGCCGGAGCGCGCCTCGCCACGCCGCCGCCGCCATCGTTTCTTACAAGAACCCCAAGATCATCACCTTGTCGACCACGGCCCGGTACGTTGGCGATCGTTTCGAAGACGACCTCAACAGCATCGACGTGGAGAGTTTCTTCGTCATCGACGTCCGAGCCGAGCGGGCCGTGTTCTCGAAAGCCAGCGTTTACCTCAAAGTGGAGAACCTGTTTGACCGCGAATACGAGGTGAACCGCACCGCGAGTGGCTTTGCCCGACGGGGTGCCCCGCGATTCGCGGTCGGCGGCCTTCGAATGCGCTGGTAGGTCGGATGTCGAGCCTCTGGTCGGAACTCACCAGTTTTGCCCGGTTCTTGACCGGGCTTTCGCCGATCCTGCGGCGAAAGGTGAGCTACCAGGCAGCCCGAGAGATCATCCTCGGCCGGCTCCAACGGCGGGAAGCGAACTTTCTCGACCGGATGGAGCACAACGTATTCGCCAACCCTCGCAGTCCCTATCGGCGGTTGCTCGACCATGCCGGCTGCGATCTCGCCGACGTCCGCGAGTTGGTCAGCAAACAGGGGCTCGAGGGGGCGCTGAGGACGCTCCGCGATGCGGGCGTCTACTTGAGTTTCGAAGAGTTCAAGGGCATTCAGCCCGTGGTTCGGGGAAGCGTCCATTTCACCGCTCGGTCGGAAGATTTCGACAACCCGACCTTCGGTCGCTACTACACCATGACCACCGGTGGCTCGACCGGCACCGGTCGCCGGGTGTTGATGGACCTCGATCACTTGGCGGCTCGAATCCCGATCAGTGTGGTCCTCGAGCGGATCGAGGGCACGGCGGGGTTGCCGGCGCTCAACTGGTACGACATACCTCCGGGACACGGACTCAACAGCGTCCTGCAGTCGATTCCAGGTGACAACATCCCCCGGAAATGGTACACCCCGATCCGAGGGGGCAGTGACGGCACCTCACGGCGCTTTCGCTTCGCGACCCAGGCCGCACTCACCGTGGCCCGCCTGGGCGGCGCTCGAGTGCCGTCTCCGGAGTTTCTCCCCCTCGATCAGGCCGCGGTGGTGGCCCGGTGGGCGCGCGATCAACTCGCGGCACACGGGCGTTGCGTGGTGCGGGGCCAGGTGAGTCGGATTCTTCGGGTGGCAATCGCGGCGCAGCAAGAAGGTATCGATTTGACCGGCGCGATCCTGGTGGGTGGGAGCGAACCGCCGACGGCGGCCAAAGTGGCCCGGATCAAGAGCACCGGCGCCACCTTTCGGTCGAGCTACTATTTCGTCGAGGTGGGTCCGGTCGGCTGGTCGTGCACCACCAGCGACGAGCCGAACGACCAGCACTTCTTCAAGGACCACCTCGCGATGTTCCAGGCCCCCCGCGAGGTGCCGGGCTTCGAGGTGACCGTCGGCGCGTTCTACTATACCACCTTGCTTCCGACGGCCCCCAAGTTGTTGTTCAACGTCGAGTCGGATGACTATGGAGTCTTCGAGCAACGGCGCTGCGGCTGCCCCTGGGAAACGGAGTTCGGGTTCACCGATCACATTCGCGACATTCGCAGTTTCAAGAAACTGAGCGGCGAAGGGGTTACCCTGGTCGGCACCGACATGGAGCGGATTCTCGAGGAGGTGCTTCCGGCGCGGTTCGGGGGATCCCCGCTCGACTATCAGCTGCTCGAAGAGGAAGACGAGCAGGGCTTCACCCGACTCGATCTGCTGGTCAGCCCGCAACTCGTCGTCGATGAGACCGAGGTGTCGCGGGCATTTCTCGACGCGCTCCACGGGAGCGGGGCGGCCGGCGACCTGTCTCGAGCCATTTGGCAACAGGCCCAGACGCTCCGAGTCCGTCGCGAGCCTCCCCGCCTCACGAAACATGGCAAGCTGATGCCGCTTCAGCTTCGCCGGCCGGGCGTCCAGCCCGGAACGTCTCGATGAGCCCTCGCCCTTGGGTGCCACGCCTGCTATTGGCGTTGGCGGTGGGGTGCGGCTCCCCAGGGCCGCCGCCAGCCGAGCTGCCGAGCCGACCGCTCCGCGTCGTGCTGCAGAAGTTTCTCGGCTTCGCGCCGCTGCTCATCGCCGACAAAGAGGGTTACTTCCGGGCGGTAGGGCTCGACGTCGAGTTCGTCTCGATCAACCGGACTCACGATGCCTTGCCCGCGATGCTCACCGGCGACGTCGACGTCTTGGCGGGCCCCGCCGGAGCCTCGGTCCTCTCGGCGATGGCGCGCGGTCAACCGATTCGGGCCGTGGCCGATAAGGGCTACCTGGCCGCCGACTCCTGCGCTTCGATGTCCATCATGGTCCCAGCGGCGACGGCGGGTGGGTCGAATCCGGGGCAAAGGATCAAGACCCTGACGATCGGTCGCGACGCGGCGACTCGCTATCTCGCTGCCGTTGCACTCGAAGCCAACGGCATCATGCTCGACTCGATCACCACCGTGATCCTGCCGGATGCCGTCGTCGCGGAGGCGCTCCGCAAAGGCACCATCGACGCCGCCTCCGCGGGTGAACCCTGGCAGTCCCGCATCAAGGCGCAAACGCCGGGCGTGGAATGGCTCCGGTTCGAGCGGTACCTCCCCGACCACCAGTATTCGTTGATCTTTTTCGGCCGCTACTTGCTTCAGGAACGGCCCGACATCGGCGCCCGATTCCTCGCGGCCTATCGACGGGGCGTGGCTCGCTACAACGAGGGCAAGACCGCTCGCAATCTCGCGTTGTTGACCGAGGCCACCGGTGAGGATTCGGCGACGTTGGCTCGGGCGTGTTGGCCCATGATGCGACCCGACAGTCGGATCAACCTCCCGAGCTTGATTCGTTATCAGGCCTGGGCCCGTCGCCAGGGCTTCCTCGACGCCGAAGCCAGCCCCGAGCAGATTTGGGACTCGTCGTTGGTGGTGCGATCGGACTCCATTCTGGCGCACGGGGAGCGATGATGACCCAGGGCAAGCCACAGCCGCAGGTCCTTCAAGTCGCTCAGGGCGGCTCGGGTGAGGGCGTTGGATTCTACTGCCAGGACGTCCGCTGTTCCTATCAGGGGCGTCGGGGTGCGGTGACCGCGCTCGATGGGGTGAGCTTTTCGGTCCGTCCCCACGAATTCGTTTGCGTCGTTGGCCCCAGCGGTTGCGGAAAGTCGACCTTGCTCAGGATCATCGCAGGGCTGGTCGAACCCACGGCGGGTCGGGTCATGTTCGAAGGGGGCGTCGGGGGAGGCCGCCCACGAGGTGGCCTGGTGTTTCAGGAACACGCCACGTTCCCGTGGATGACCGTGCTGGACAACGTGGCGTTCGGGCTGGAAATGCAGGGCGTGAGGCGGCGAGAGCGACGCGAGCGGGCCATGGCCTATGTGGAGAAGGTCGGGTTGGCGCGATTTGCCCACCACTATCCGGCCGAGTTATCGGTCGGGATGCGACAGCGGGTCGGGATTGGCCGCGCTTTCGTGGCAAACTGCCAGCTCCTGCTCATGGACGAGCCATTCGGGTCATTGGACGCCCAAACCCGATGGGTCCTCCAGGCCGAGTTGCTTCGGATCTGGGCCGAGGAGCGCAAGTCGGTGGTGTTCGTCACCCACGACATTCAGGAGGCGGTGCTTCTCGCCGATCGAGTCCTGGTCATGACCGGCCACCCGGGGCGAATTCGGGAGGACCTTCGGATCCCGCTCGAGCGCCCCCGCGACTTGCCCCGGGATCAGCAGAAGATCGGCGACCTGACCTGGCAGGTCTGGCGGCTGCTCGAGGAAGAAGTGCGCACCGGGCTCTCGATTCGATGACCGTCTCACCGCTCGAACCCGTGCCGACTCGGCGGCCATCACCGTGGACGTGGCAGGCGGCAGTGTTGGTGGCGACGGTGCTACTCGGGTGGGAGTTTGTCATTCGGCTCGGATGGTATCGAGGGATTTTCCTGCCGGCGCCCTCGGCCATCGTGCGCGCGCTCGGGGCGGCGCTGGTGGACGGCACCATGACCCCGCACCTGATGGCGACGTTAGGCAGGGTGGGTGGGGGCCTCGCGGCGGGCGCCACGCTTGGCTTGGTGTTGGGCTTCGCGATGGGGCGCTCGTCGCTGTTGCGGGCCACCCTCGATCCACTGGTGGCGGCCGCTCACCCAATCCCCAAACTCGCCCTTCTGCCCCTCTTCATCGTACTGCTGGGAATCGGCGAAACCCCCAAGGTGGTCGTGGTCGCCGCCGCCGCCTTCTTTCCGATGCTGATCAATACCATGGCGGGTGTTCGACAGATCAGCCCGGTGTACTTCGATGTGGCCCGGAACTACGGCGCCTCATCCTGGCAGTTGGTTCGACGAGTCCTCGTGCCGGGTAGCGTCCCCCTCGTGGTGACCGGCTTCCGACTCTCCGCGAACGTCGCCTTCTTGTCGGCCGTGGCGGTCGAGATGGTGATGGCTCAAACCGGGCTTGGATCGCTGTTGTGGATGTCGTGGCAGGTACTTCGAGTGGAGCAGCTGTACGCCACCCTCTTCGTCATCGCCTTGATCGGTTCCTCTCTGAACGCGACGCTCAATTGGGCCGCCTGGCGTACGGCCCCTTGGTTGAGCGACCACCACCAAGCCGCCGGCTGAGCGACCCTTCGCTGTTCCAGACCGACGGCGTCCGCGCGGAGCTGCCGCAGCGGACGGTCCGGTCTGGCGCAATCGCGGCGGTTTCGCGATTCGGTCAGATCGCCCTCCAGCTGGGGTCGGCCGTCGTGCTGGCCCGGCTGCTGACGCCGGCCGACTTCGGCATTCAGGCGATGGTGCTTGCCCTCGCCATCCTGTTCAACAGTGTCGCCAACCTTGGCCTGCAGACGGTGATCATTCAGCGAGAGGTGCTCGATCACGCGGAGGCGAGCGCCATGTTCCATCTCGCGGTTCGAACCAACGTGCTGGTCTGCGGCGCGATGGCGGTGGCCGGAGCCGCGCTGGCGGTGGTCTACCGGCAGCCGGCGGTGACGTGGGTGGCGGCGGCGTGGGCGACGGTCATCTATCTCGCCGCCACCGCCGCAGTGCACGAGGCGCTGCTCAAGCGACAGCTCAAGTTCGGGATGGTCTGGTCCGCCCACCTCGCCGCGACCGTCGCCTCGGTTGGCGCGGCGATTGTGGCCGCGGCGTCGGGCGCGGGCCACTGGGCACTGCTGATTCAGATCGCGGTGATGGAGCTGGGACGGGCCGCGACCGTCTGGCTCGTCTCGGGTTGGAAGCCTGGCCGCCCCACGGGCCCACCGGGGCCCTCGGTGAGGGAGATGCGCGACCACTGGCTGCGGATCGGTGGGTTTCGCACCCTGTCGATGGCGGGCGATCACCTCGATCGTGTGGTCGCCGGGATCGTGGGTGGTCCAACGGCGCTGGGGTTGTATGAGACCGCCAAGCGGTGGGCATGGATGCCGTTCATGGAGCTATACCTCTCGCTCACGGACGTCGCGACATCCAGCCTGAGCCGGGCCCAAACCGAACCGGCACGATATCGGAAGTACTTCGAGTACGGCCTGCTCGCCGTGCTCACGCTGGCCGTGCCAACCATGATCTTCGTCGGCACCAACGCGGCGGCCTTCCTGCTCACCTTGTTCGGGCCGCGGTGGCTCGGCGCCGAACCTTTCTTGGAGCTCATGTGCGTTGGGGGGCTGGCCGCCGCCATCAGTCGACCGATGCAGTGGCTGTTTCTGTCCCGGGGGGAGACCCGGCGACAGGTTCGCTGGAGCGCGATCACCACGCCCGTGATGATCGCTGGCGTCGCGACGGGGGCATGGTGGGGTGCCCTGGGCGTGGCCGTTGGGTTCGTCAGCGCCATCGCGATCCTGGCTCTCCCGACGGTCTGGTTCGCGGTCGCCACCACGCCGGTCAGGGCGACCGATGTGGCGCGGGCCGTCGGACGACCGGTGATCGCGTCCCTCGCGGCTTCCGTCGTGGTTCAACTCCCGGGCGCGACGTTGACCGAGATGGGGCCGTTGGCGGCCCTGTCGTGGTCCGCCGCGATCTTCGCTCCGATGTACGCCCTGGGCTGGCTGATACTGCCGGGCGGCCGCCGCGCCGCGATGGAACTGTTGGGTGCGGTCCGGGCCATCCGCGCCCGGAGGGGATCCGCAACCCCTAGTCCACGCTAGCGAGGGTCGATCACGGAA
>JBJXGT010000043.1:0-62155 GCA_046160105.1 Gemmatimonadales bacterium
TCCGGGCGATGACCCCGGGCGCGGTGATCACCGCGACGACCCGCATCACCCCCTGGCAGTGCGGACAGGTGAGCGGGTCGACCTCGAACAGCCGGCGGAGCAGCTCAGCCCACCGGGCGCGGGCCGCCCGCAGCGACCAGGCGACCGGCTCGACGACGGGGCTGGCCGCCGCGGGCCCGGCGGCGGCGCGCCCCGGCGGCCGTCGCGCGCCCCGGGTACGGCTGGCGTACAAGACGTAGTAGCGCTGCATCACCTGGCCCGGATTGGGAATGTGGGTGACGACCCGAGCCAGGAACTCAAGCGGGTCGACCGTGACGGTGCCGGCCGTGGGCCCCTCGGTCTTGTCGGAGCGGTAGGTCACCTGATCCACCCCCGGGTCATACGTCAGCCGCTCCAACGCGACCGGGTTCCGGGCGCAGTAGCGCGCCAGTCGGAGGGCAAAGGCGCGCTCGTCCTCGGGCACCCCGACGCCGGCGTGGACATGAAAGCCCGAGTGGGGCCACTGGAGCATGCCCGCGGCCTGGTCTTCCTCGAACAGGCCGCGGCGGACGAAGAGCCGGAGCACGGCTCGCCGGAACGCCTCCGTGAGGGGCGCGGTGTCATGCCCCGGCCACCCGGGCCAACGCACGAAGGTCCCGTCCGGCCGGAACCCGCCATCGGTGACGACCAGGTGGAGATGGGGATGCCAGTTGGCGAGGGAGCCGTGGGTCTGGAGACAGGCGATGATCCCGACCGACAGATCCGCCTCGCCGGTGGTCGCGCGGACGGCGGCGGTCACCGTCCGGGCCGCCACCCGGGCGAGGTCGCCTAACAACGCCCGGCGCCGGAGACAATACCCCCGGAGCCGTTTGGGGATCGTCAGCACCACTTGCCGGTGGGGCACCGGGGCCAGGAGGGTCTCGTCGAGCCACTGACTCCACTGGGCGATTCGCTTGGCGTGACAACTCGGGCAGAAGTAGCGCGCCTTACACGAGAACGCGAGGAGGTACTCGTGGGCGCACCCGTCGCATCGGATCCGGGCGAACCCGAGCTCCAGAAGGCCGCAGGCGAGGAACTGGTCGACGACCTTGGGGATCACCGCGCGCCAGGCGCCGCCGGTCGCGGCGAAGCGCTCGTCCCACACCAAGCTGAGGGTCCGGAAGTGGCGGTCGAGGAGCCGGTACAGCGGCGAGGCTCGTGGCCGGCGGGGGCGGTAGATCCCGACTGGGTCGGTCGCGGGCGGTGCTGGCTCGGCGGTGGTCCAGGCCGCGATGGGTCCACCTGGTGGCGGGGACCATCATCATGACGGCACACTCCGGTGGGACGCGGATCAGAAAAACGGAGGCATCACCGAATTTCTGCGACGACCGCCGTGGCCTCGTCTCCCGGCACGCCCGAACCGATAGCCGAGGTTGGGCGGTCACCTCTCGGATCGTGTTCAACCCCTCGCTCAACAACCCGGCGCTCACGCCGCGTCCACCGGTTGCCTTGCGACCCGCGCCGGCTTCCGATACCATAGCTGATCGACTCACCATCGCCGGCCGCCGTCCCGTCCCGATGCCCCGGGGGCCCGCCGCCGCGCGCGAAGAAACGGACCTCCGATGAGACCGACGCCGCGCATCGCCGCCTGGTTCCTGGCCTTCCTCTCCCTCCCCCTCTCCGCCCAGCAGCCCGACAGCGGTTGGGACGTGACCCAAGCCCGCGGCAGGACCCGCGAGATCGATTTCACCACCAACGAAGGCACCTGGATGTCGGCCGACGTCTCGCCCGACGGCAAGTGGGTCGTGTTCGACCTCCTCGCCCACGTCTACCGGGTGCCGATCGAAGGCGGCACGGCGGAATGCCTGACTCAGAACTCGGGGGTCGCGGTCAACTTCCATCCCCGCTACTCGCCTGACGGGAAGTCGATCGCGTTCATCTCCGACCGAAAGGGCCAGAACAATCTCTGGGTGATGGATGCCGACGGGTCGAATCCGCGGGCGGTCTACACCGACCGATACGTCCGCGCCGTCGAGCCGGCCTGGAGCGCCGACGGCCGCTTCATCTACGTCCGGCGAACCAGCCTGCCCCGGGGGACCGGCGGGTTCGGATTCGGCTCCTCTATATGGATGTACCACCGGGAAGGCGGCGACGGGGTCGAGATCATCGCGGGCCGCTCCGCCGCCAATCCGCGCGGACGGGCAGCCGCGTGGCCGTCGCCCTCACGCGACGGGAAGTACCTCTACTTCCACGAGATCACCCCCGGTGAGACGCCGGCCTGGACCACGGCCGACGACGACGGCCGGACCGTCCAGGACGTGCTCCAGGGGGGGGTCCAGCTAACCCGCCTCGAGCTCGCCACCAACGCATTCACCGCGGTCACCTCCGGGCTTCCGTCTCGGCAGTATCGGCTCTCGAGCGGCGGCGGCTATGCCGGCGAGGTGTCGCCCGACGGAAAGCTGCTCACCTTCGCGCGACGGATCCCCGACGGCACCATCACCTTCAAGGGGCACGAGTTCGGCCCTCGGACCGCGTTGTGGATCCGTGACCTCGAGACCGGCGCCGAGCGAGTCGCGATGGATCCGATCGAGCAGGACATGGTCGAGGGGATGAAGGTGCTCAGGGTACTGCCGGGTTACGGGTGGACGCCGGACGGAAGAAGCATCGTGATCGCCTCCGGCGGCAAGCTTCGCCGACTCGAAGTCGCGCGCGGTCGGGTGACGACGATTCCCTTCACCGCCCGGGTCAGGCGGACGGTGTCGGAGCAGGCCACGGCCTCATTCCGAATCAGCGATGAGCCGTTCCCGGTCCGGTTCGCTCGCTGGCACACGGTGTCGCCGGATGGCCGCCGGCTCGCGTTCCAGGCGGTCGGCCGGACCTGGGTCGCGGAACTCACCCCCGGGCGCCGGGTGGCCGGCCAGCCGAGGCGGCTCACCCCGGAGTCGTTCACTCCGTTCGAGCACGGGCCGGCATGGTCGCCGGACGGGCAGTGGCTCGCCTTCACCACCGTCGACGAAACGTCGCTCGGCCACCTCTGGCGAGTGCGCGCGAGCGGCGGCGCGCCGGAGCAGCTCACCCCAACCCCGGGCGAGTACAATCACCCCGCCTGGAGCGCCGACGGTCGCGAGATCGTGGTGGCGCGAGGTGCCGGGGCGAGTGGCCGGTCCAGCACCCTCGCTCATAGCGGCTACCACGACGTGGTGGTGGTCCCGGCCGCCGGTGGGGCGGCCCAACTGGTGACCCGGGTGAGCGGGCTCACCCTCCCGACCCGGACCCAGTTCATCCGGCCGACGTTCGGCCGGGATGGCCGGATCTACTTCCAGCAGGACAAGGAGCTGGTGTCGGTCCGCAAGGACGGAAGCGACCGGATTCGCCATCTCGAGTTCCCCAACGCCGACGAGATCGTCCCGTCGCCTAACGGTGCCTGGGTCGCCTTCAACGAAGGCGACAACGTCCATGTCGTCGCGGTCCCGATCGGCACGGTGGGCTCCGCCGGGGTCATCAAGGTGGACCGGAAGCAGGCGGCCCTCCCCGTGGTCCAGGTAAGTCGCCAGGGCGGCCTCTACCCCCGCTGGCGCGACAGCGTCACCCTCGAGCTCGGCAGCGCGGCCCGGTATATCGGCTACCACACCGCCACCCGCCGGGCCGACACGGCCGACGTCGCGCTCACGGTCCCGCGGGCGCTCGCCCGGGGCACGGTCGCCTTCACCAACGCCCGGATCGTCACCCTCGATCAGCGCCGGGTCATCGACAACGGCACCATCGTCATCAAGGACGGCCGGATCACTTGTGTGGGCCGCTGCGCCACCGCGGGGGCGAATCGCACGATCAACGCCCGTGGCAAGACCATCATCCCGGGTCTCATCGACATCCATTCCCACCACTTTCGCGAGTATCGAGGGGTGATCCCCCCACAGGCCTTCGAGGCGTCGGTCCCGCTGGCATTCGGCGTCACCACCAGCTTCGACAACTCGATGTGGTCGCAGGACGTCTTTCCCGCGGCCGAGCTGATCGAGGCGGGTGCCTTGATCGGCCCCCGGACCTACAGCACCGGCGATCCGCTCTACTTGGGCGACGGGGCCCGCCAGAACGACCTCACCAGCTACCAGGTCACCGAGGAGAACATCACTCGGCTCGCGTCCTGGGGCGCCATCGCGCTCAAGCAGTATCTCCAGCCCAGGCGCGACCAACGCCAATGGGTGGCCGACGTGGCTCGGAAACAGGGCCTCATGGTCACCGGCGAGGGGGACAATCTCGAGTACAACGTGAGTTTGACCCTCGACGGCCAGACCGGCTGGGAACATCCGCTGAGCTACGTCCCGCTCTACGGCGACGTCGCCAAGTTCTTCGGCCAGACCAACACCCTCTATTCGCCCACCTTCATGGTCGGCGGCCCGGGCCCCTGGAACGACGAGTACTTCTTCGGCGAGAGCGAGGTCTGGAAGAGCGAAAAGCTCCGCCGCTGGACGCCCTGGCAGCAGCTCGTCCCGCACGCCCGCCGCCGGGCCCTCCGGCCGGCGACCGACTACAGCTACGGTCTCCTGGCGCAGGGACTGGCCGACATCATCGCCGAGGGGGGCCAGGGTGGGATCGGGTCCCACGGACAGCAGCACGGCCTCGCGTCCCACTGGGAGGTCTGGGTCGCGGCATCCGCGATGGGGCCGATGGGGGCCCTGGAGTTGGCGACCTGGCGGGGCGCCAAGGCGATCGGGGTCGATCGCGACGTCGGGTCATTGGCGGTCGGGAAGCTCGGCGATCTCCTCGTGCTCAACTCGAACCCGCTCACCAACATTCGGAGCACGGCGGACATCCAGCTCGTGGTGAAGGGGGGCGTGGTCTACGACGCGGAGACGCTCGACGAGCAGTGGCCGCGGCAGAAGCCGTATGGACCGAGGCCGTGGGTCAATCAGGCGGCGCTGGAGCGGGGGCCCCGTCCGGTCAACTATTGGGACGCGCCACCGCGCTGATCGCCGCCCAGGCAGCGGCTGGGACGGGATTTGGCGAGCGGTGGCTCGCTGTCAAAGGTATTCTGCCGTCGGGCCGGCGACGACGAGGTCGAGGCGGTCGATCCGCCGGGCCGATCAACGTCTCCGTGCGGCCGCCAGGAGGCAGAGCAGCTCGAACATCATCGTGGCGCCCGCGAGCGCGGTGACCCCGCTCGGGTCGTAAGCCGGCGCCACCTCGACCACGTCCGCCCCGACGAGATCGAGACCGGCGAGCCCTCGCAGCAGTCCCTGCGCCTCGCGAGTCGAGAGCCCGCCCACTTCCGGCGTGCCGGTCCCCGGGGCGAACGCGGGATCGAGGCTGTCGATGTCGAACGTGACGTAGGCCGGCCCGCCGCCCACCACCCGGTGGATTTCCGATACCACACCGGCCACTCCTAACTCGAGCAACTCCTCCATGAACACGACTCGGATCCCGGCGTCGCGGGAGTAGTCCCAGCCCGCCGTGATGTTCTGTGCTCCACGGATGCCTATCTGGATCGTGCGTTTGGGATCGATCGCCCCGGCCTCGACCGCGAGCCGAAACGGCGCCCCATGGTGAAACGGCGACCCCATGAACTCGGGCCAGGTGTCGAGGTGGGCGTCGATGTGCACCAGGCCAAGGGGGCCGCCCGCGCTCAGTGCCTTGAGGATCGGAAAGGCGATCGAGTGGTCGCCGCCGACGGTGAGCGGGGTGACGCCGGCTCGCTGCACGGCCCGATAGTAGGCCTCGATCTCGCCGATCGCCCGGTCGAGGTGATAGATGTCGGTGAACCGAACGTCGCCGAGATCGGCGATCCGACACCGCTCGTATGGATTGACTCGGCTGACGTGGTGGATGTTCCGCATCAAGGTCGACTGATTGCGGACCTCGCGAGGGCCATGACGCGCCCCAGCTCGGTGGGTCACGCCAAGATCGAACGGCACCCCGATCATCCCAATGTCGAGGCCCTCGAGACTCTCGGCCAGCGGCGCCCGCATGAACGTCGCGATCTCGGTGTGCCGAAGCCCCTCGTTAGGGCGATACCGCTCGCCGCTGACCGGGTCCGTCCGGGAGTAGAAATCGGTCATCGGTTCCGCCTGATTGGGAGGCCAACGGAATAACCATGACCGTCGGGGGCCCGAAGGGCAAGTAGTGGCGGGAGACCTCTCGCGCTTGGCCGAGCGATCGGGGCCGGTCACGCTGCCGGGTTCGGATCGCCACCGGTCCCCTTGGCCCTCGCTTCCCTCCCTGGTACTTTGCATGACAAAGTAGGCTGGCGGTGCAAGGGCTGCCGCCGGCGGACGAGGCATCCACGGGCACGGGAGGCGGTCATGGCGAAACAGTGGTTACGGCGGATCCGGGCTGCGGTCGGCATCGGGCTAGCGTGGGGTCTGGCCTGGTTCGGCGCGGGGCTCCTTCTCCTGCTGATCGTCGGTTTCGGCGCGGCCGACGTTCCGTTTCCCCTCTTCTTCGGGCTGCTCGGTTTTCTTGCCGGGGTCACGTTCGCGGGAGTTCTCGGGATGGTGGAGGGCCGTCGCCGGTTCGATCAGATGTCGCTGCCGCGTTTCGCTGGGTGGGGGGCGGTTGGGGGCGCTCTGCTGTCGGTGCTGTTCGTCTCCGTCGTTGCGCTCGCCGGGGATCCCGCGCTGCTCGAGGATCTGGTGTTCTTGGGCCCCATCTTCGCCGCGGCCGGCGCGGGCTCCGCCGCTGGTTCGTTGGCCCTGGCTCGAAAGGCACAGGGAGCAGAGCCGCTCGCCGCCACGGCCGAAGCTGGCGCAACCGAGCTTGCCGATCGTCAGTCGCGGGAACGGCTCGGAGGCGGGGGCTGATCCTCCCGAGCCCGAATCCGGGGTGAATGCCTCTTCACCCCGGATTGTGGCTCGGCTCAGGGCCCCGGCGGCTTCTTCTGGTGGGGACTTCTCTCCGGAGGACGCATGTCCAACGAGCCGCGCTTCGATCCTCGGGCGGACCACGATCACTCGAGGCACGGCACCGCGCCCGATGACGACAAGGCGGCCCGAAAGCAGCGCAAGGCCCTCGCCAAGGTGGAGCGCGACGCCCGTCGGCCGCCAAGGAGCCTCGAGAAGTATCGGGTTCTGCTGGACTCGGTGGATGAGGGCCGCCGGGTGGTCGAGTTGGTCGACCACAAGGCGCGTTATGCCCTCGTGATCGTCGGCGTCCTCAACGCCGGGGTGTTTCTCCTGCTGTCGCGAGACCACCTGGTCGCCGATCTGCCGGCGGCGGCACTGCCCTGGATGTTCGGGTTTCTGATCCTGTACGCGGGTCTGACGTTCGTCTTCGTCCTCCACGCGATCGACTCGTTGCGGCCAAGGCTCCTGCGGGACACCGGGTTCCTCGACCGCGACGGCGTCTCGCCGCAACCCGGGCCGCGGGGTCCGTTGGGTCTGTTGTACTGGGAATCGATCGCCGGGCGGAGCCTCGAGGCATATCGGCAGGCCTGGTCGGCGGTGACCATGGAACAGCTCACCGACGAAGTGGTGCTGATCGACCACCACCTCGCCCGGTTGATCGCCGCGAAGTACCGGGCGTTGGGACGAATGTATAAGGGGCTGAAGGCGTTGGTGATCCTGGCGGCACTGCAGCTGCTGATCTACGCTGGGTTCGCGGTCATGGGTTAGGCGGCCGCGCGATCTCGATCGGTCACGGGTCCCCAGGCTCCCTCAACTCCAGACCTGTAGCCATGGAGTTGCGGCCTACCGTCGCCATCCGAAGCCG
Source organism: Gemmatimonadales bacterium (assembly GCA_046160105.1). Taxonomy (GTDB): domain Bacteria; phylum Gemmatimonadota; class Gemmatimonadetes; order Gemmatimonadales; family GWC2-71-9; genus SHZU01. Next base: position 7,660 of record JBJXGT010000043.1, read on the forward strand.
AACCGGGAAGTAGAGTAGCCCAAGTGACAGCTGCCGATCGCCCACACAACAGGCTGGTCGGTGTACTCAGAAGCCCGCGGCTCGAGTCGGGCGATTCCTGCATTTTCGCTTAGGTGAAAGAGCATCGCTGGTGCCTGGAAGCGATCCGGCGTTTCTGCCTCGCCCCGGCACCCCTTCATCCTCGGCTTCGGGGAAAGGTCGGGCCGGCGGCAAGGATCGGCGCCAATCGCCGGCCCGCTCCTTCCGGATCCTGGAGTGATGGCTCCGCTATTCGTCCTCTGTCTGCTCTTCGGATTCCTGCTTCGGTTTCGACTCCGGACCACCTCGACCCCCGCCAACGGGCGGCGGCCCTGACGGCCCCCCTCGTCCTCCACCCACCGGCGGCGGGCCTGACGGCCCACCTCGTCCGCCACCCACCGGCGGCGGGCCCGACGGTCCACCTCGTCCCCCACCCACTGGCGGCGGGCCCGACGGTCCACCTCTAGTCTTCTTCTCGGAATCGCCCTTCTTCGGCTTGTCCATGTGATGATCTCCGTCGTTCGAGAGAGGTAACCTCGGCAAGAGTATCACTTGCCGGAGAGTGCCGCAACGCGCTGGAGCAACGTGGCGGCGATCTCGGTGCGGCCGAGCGCCGTGGCGGCATCGGCGCGGAGGCTCAGGCTCGCCTTGAGATACAGCGGGAAAACCGAGGGCGCGGCCGAGTCGTGAACCTCGAGCACTCGGATGGCGCGGGCGTACTCTCGATGCCAGATCAGCAGTCGCCCGAGGATCAGTCGGTCGAGCCCAAGGCCCCCGGCTTCGTCCCAGGAAAGCGTCTCGTCGGTCGAGGCGGCCTGGGCAACCAGACTCGCGAACCGCTCCAGCGCGAGCAACGAGTCGCCCTCGGCCAGCATCAAGTGGGCGGCCATCGACCGCGCCAGCAGGCTGTCGAGCCTGGTGCCGGCGGAGGCGCGGCGGGCGAGTTCCGTGGCGGCGGCCCGGGCCGTTGGAGCGCGCCCATCGCGAGCGGCCCACACCCCCATTTCCCAGAGCACGGTCGGCGCCCCCACGCCAGCGTAGCTGGGGCCGAAGTCGACCTCGTTCTGGCCGGCCACCGCGCGAGCACGATCGGCGAATTCCGGCAGGACGGCGGCCGCCAGCAGGTTGAGCGACGACCCGCTCCCCCACCGCTGGCGGAATCCGTCGAGCGCCGCCATCGCCTCTGCCGTTCGACCTCGGGCCGAAAGCAGGTTGAGTTGTCCCAACATGGAAAAGAACCGGCGGCTGCCCGCGGAATCCGTTCGGGCGGTATCGACCTGCAGGATGGCCGCGAAGCCGGCCAGCGCGCACCCGGCGGTGGCTGGGGCGCTCAGCGCCTTGGCTGCGAACAGGAGCGGCAGGGGGCGCTCGGCAGCGGCCCGCCGCAGGTCGAGCGCGCCGAACCCGTCTTGCTCGCACGCCGACAACAACTCGACTTCACGCACCAGGAGCGTGTCGCCCGCCAGTCTGGCAAACCGGTCGGCGAGAGCGGCGGCGCGATCCGGGTCGCCCTGGCGGACCGCGATCTCGATCAGGTGATAGAGGAGGTTCACCGCGGTCGAATCCAGGGCTCGGGCCTGGAGGAACGCGCGTTCGGCCAGGGAGTCGGTCCGCCCTTCCGCCGGGAGGAGGTGCATGTAGATCTCGCCGAGCTGGATCCAGGCCACCGCCATCGTCGAGTCGATCGCCAGCGCCCGGCCGAACAGGGCCGCGGCCGAGTCGGCCCGGCCGTCGAGGTAGGCCTGGAAACCGCCGGCAAAGAACGTGTAGCGCGGCGACAGCTTGCCGCGCGACGCGGCCCGAATCAGAGCCGCCGCGGCCGCGGGCTCGTGGTTCCAGGTGGCGGCCTGGGCCCCTCGCACCGCCGCGAGACTGAAGCTCGAATCCTCCGCGACGGCTTTGCCGAACTCGGCAACCGCTTGCGGGAGCTCGACCCGGCGGAAGGCGGCCTCACCGAGGAGAAAATGGGCCACGGCTTGCGGCGGCCGCGCGATCCACTCAGCCGCGAGGTCCGGCACGACGGTGGGGATCAGCTTGGGCAAGATCTCGGTGATGGCCCGCATCCCACCCCGCCAGCTCTCGCCGATCGGGGCGCCCTTGCCGGTCGGGCGGGCGATCACCGAATCGCCCGCCACGTCGTACAACTCGAGGTAGACGTCGGCGGAATCGCCTTGGGCCACCACCAGCCGGCCGGACACGACGTAGGCGCACCGAGCGTTCCGCGCGATCGCCCTCGCGTCTTTCGCCGACAGCAGGCGAATGTTCTCCCGTTGAGCCGGCTGGAGCAGCTGCCAACCGTCCACCCAACGCAGCTCGCCCGCCCCGTCCATGGCGCTGCCGATCACGGTGGCCACGTCTTCACCCGTGGTCCGGGCACCGGGCCAGTCATCGGGCACCAGGAGCGGGTACACCATCACCCGGTGGGGATCGACGGTGGGTCCGGCCGTGGCCACCCAGAGGGCGACCCCGGCCGCGACCACCGCCAATCCGCCGGTCACGACCGCGGCCAGCCGACGCAACCGACGGGCGCGCCGACCGGACGGGGGCAGCTCCGCGGTGACCGGCATGGTCACCGCTTGGCGAAGCGCATCGCGAAACGCGGCGGCATCCGGAAAGCGATCCTCGGGAACCTTGGCCAGACCTTTGTTGATCACCGCTTCGAGCGCCTGGGGGACACTCTGCCTAACAGTGCGGATACTCGGCACCGGATCGACCGCGCTCCTCGCCAAGATCGCTTGCCCGCTCACCCCGGTGAACGGCGGCGCCCCGGTCAACGCCTCGTACAGCACCACGGCCAGCGAGTAGATGTCGCTTCGTCCATCGATCCGGTCGGCGCCGGCCTGTTCCGGGCTCATGTAAGTTGGGGTCCCGATCGCGAGTCCGGATTCGGTCAGCCTATCCGCCCCCGTGACCTCGAGCGCCCGCGCGATCCCAAAGTCGGCGATTACCGCGTGACCGTGAGAAAGGAGAATGTTGGCCGGCTTGATGTCGCGGTGGACGTAGCCGGCAGCGTGGGCGTGGGCGAGCCCGTCGGCGACTTCGGCCACCAGCTGCACTGCTTCGTCTAGAGGGAGCCGGGTTTCCCGCTGGAGCCGCTGAGCGAGCGACTCTCCCTCGACGTACGCCATGACATAGAAGGCCAAGCCCTCCGCTTCGCCGGAGTCGAGGACCGGCAGAATGTTGGGATGCTGGAGCCCGGCGGTGATCCGCACCTCGCGGGCAAAGCGGGCGCCGCCCATGACGGCCGCCAGCTCGGGCCGGAGGACTTTGATCGCGACCCGGGCGTCGTGCCGAAGATCGTGGGCCAGGACGACCGTGGCCATGCCTCCCGAGCCGAGCACTCGGTCGACCCGGTACCGGTCGCCGAGGGCGCGGCCCAGCCGGCTGATGACGTCGTCGATCACGGCCGAGCGCTCATGCCGCGGACCGGACCGGACTCACGGCTAGACCCTGTTCCACGTCATCGTGATGCTGAGGTTGGCGCCGCCGCTGCCGCTGGTGATGACCAAGCCGGCGGTAACGCTGAAGTTGATCCCGAAGGTCACGGTGACCGAGTCCGGCGGCTTGACCGCGTCGGCGATCATCGCCTGGAGGCTGTCGGCAATCCCGCCGATACCGGAGAGCGCCTCATCGAAACTCTTGGTGACCTTCCCAGTCGCGTCGCCGAAAGCGCGGGCGGTACTCGCCTCGGCGGGCTCGGCGACCTCGATCGCGATGTTGGCGCCGCCCTTGGTCGTCAACTGCACCTGTTTCGCCATGTTGCCTCAGCTGTCCCGTAGGTATCGTCAATCTAGCCCCACCCGCAAGGCGACCCCGGGTCACCGCGCCAGCCGGATCCAAAGGCGTCGTCGCCAACGGGTTACCCGGGGCCATACTAGCCAGACCCAAGCCAGCAGCACGGAGGCCAATCCCGCCCACGCGTACCGCATGATGTCGAGCAACTTGGGCGAATCCGCCAGCCATCGTACCACCGGATCCCTCACTCGTGCCCACAGGTCGACGACCCCACCCCGGGCGCGGGCCAGCCTGCCCGTACCCCGCGTCTTTCCGAGGGCGGGATACTGGTTGCAAGCGCGGCGATACTCGTCGCCAAAGGACTCCCGCCATTCAGCGTCGGTCAGGTTCCGGCCGGCGGCCTGGCAGGCGCGGCGCTTGAGGGAGTCCACTCGGAAGTCCCAGTGACTGATGCTGTTCCCCTGGCTCACCACCATCAGCGCATCGCTGTGCGGGCTGAACGCGATCCGTTCGATCGGCTTGGCGCTGTCGCTGTAGAGCGGCGCGCCCAGGGGCCGCATGGTCTCGGCGTCCCAGAGGATGACGGTGGTGTCCGCGGCCGAGGCGAGGGTGTAGCCGTCGGGGCTGTAGGCTAGGCTGGTGACTCGCCCCGAGTGCTGGCGGGAGCTACCGATTCGGCGCAGATCCGTCCCGCTCAAGCTGATGACGGCGCCGTCCGCAGTCCCCACGGCGAGGGTCTTGCCGTCCCGGCTGAACCCAACGCTGGTCGCCAGGTCGAGACCTCTGCGGGGGAAGACGCCGACCCGTTCTACTGAATCCCCGATGACCTTCCACAGCCTGACGGTGCCATCGCGCTTCATCGCGGCGACCATCGTCTCGGGGCCCCGCGACGGCGGGAACACGTCGAAGAAGACGCTGTCCAGCGGGGCGCCGAGGAGGGTGTCCCGGATTCTTACTCGGTTCGGACCGTCCCGAAAGGTAACCCAGCCGCCACTGACCGACGGGATGATCCGGCCGCCTCGGCCGATCGCGATGTCAGCGGAGTCGCCCGACCGCACCGGGCTGGCGCGAAGCCGTCCGGTCACGTTCCAGGTGAGGATCTTGCCGTCATCGCTCGCCGAGACAAGGGACCGTCCGGTCGAGTCGAAAGCCAGACCGGTGATGGCGTCGACGTGTCGCGTGAGCGGCGCCCCGATCGGGACCGGACGGCCACGTCGGGGCACCTGCCACAACATCACGGCGCCGTTTTGGGTCCCGACGGCCAGCGACATGTCCTGGCTGAAAGCCACGACGGTAGCACCGCCCGCGAGTCCGCCCACGGTATCGCCCCGCGGCCGCCCCGTCCTGACATCCCAGAGGACCACGCTGGTGTCCCCACGGGTGGCAACGGCGATGGTCTGACTGTCGGGGCTGAAGGCCACGCTCACCACGTCCTTGATGCAGCCGGCCCGGTTGGCAAGACATCGGTGGGTTGGGGTCCCGATCCCCAGGTCGAGGACATCACCCGGATAGATCCAGTGCGGGTGGGCCATCCGGTCGGGCTGGGTCCGCCGGTAGATCCGGGGCCATTCCCCCGGGTTCTCCCCGGAAATCTTCCAGTAGCTGTCGGTGGCTTTGACGACGCGGAACCGGCGGTTGATGGTCCAGAGGGTGACGGAATCCCGGCTCACCAACGCGAGGGTGCGGCTGTCGGGGCCGAACACGAGGCTTCGAACCGAGTCCAGGGCGGCGCCGCGGCGCCGCCGATCGATCAAGATGTCGATCGTCCTCTCATTGCCGGAACTCCGCCTGGCGTCTGTCTCGGCCCCCACGTCGATGTGAGACCGCCTGGAATCGGTAGTATCGCGGGGTCGAAGCGAGGTCGCGCCCTTTCGGCTTGACGCCGCCGGGCTGCCGCCGGAGTCTTCCGGCTCGACGTTCCACAGAATGACCATCTCATTGCTCGCCGTAGCGAGCATCTTTCCATCGGGACTGTAAGCGAGGCTCGTCACCTTCTCGTGCAGGCCCACGGTATCGATCGGGAGTAGGGTATCGCCGACGCCGCGGGTCGAGTCGGTTCGGGCGGGGACGCTCCACTGATGAATGGCACTGCCACTGGCCCCCGCCGAGGCGAGGGTCCTGCCATCGGGGCTGAATGCGATGGCGTTGGCGCCCGCGCCGGGCGGTAGCTGGCCGAACGTTCGGGGGCCAACCGAGTCGTGGATTCTGGTGAAGTCCCAGAGAACCGTGCCCGAATCGCCGGTCGCGGCCAGGGCCCGATTGTCGGGACTCAGCGCCACCCGGTAGGGCATGTTGGGATCGTTGAGATAACGGTGCAGCCTGGCGGTGCTGAGTTGCCAATTCAGGATTGGCGCCCGGGTGTTGCCGGCCGGCAGGCCGGAAGCTTCGGCCGACAGCAAAGCCGCGAGATCGAGGTAGCCGTTGCCGAGGGCGTTGCTGGTCGCGGCGCCAAGCTGGCGCGAGGTAGCTCGGGCGGCGAGGGCGGTGGCCCGCACTCCCAACACCAGGGCAATGAAGACGAGGGCCGCAATCGTCACCCACCCCGAGTAGGTCAAGGTGTTCTTGAACCGTCGGCTGGCGACGCTCTTTTCGGCGAAGGCGATTTCCCGTTGGTTGAGCCAAGGCTCGGGTCCCTTGACCAGCGACTTGAGCTGGGCGCTTCGCGCCCCGTCATCCCACAGGCCGGCCGACCGCGACTTGGGCGGGGCGTGCTCCCAATCGCCCGCGGCGCGAGCCAAACGCCGCCGCTGCTCGAGGCTGTAGGCCGCGGTCCCCGGTCCGGCGGCCTCGTCCAGCCGGCGGATCCAGGCCTGCAGCGGTTCCCAGCGCTGGGCGAGGGCATCGTGCGCGAACGCCCAGGTCTTGGTCGTCCCGTCGTTGCCGGCGTCGGCGTGTGGCTCGCGGTCGGTCACCACCAGCCCGGCATCCATGAGCTTATTCAGGACGTTGTCCCGCAGCTCGTTCTCTGCCGCCTCCTCCCGCTGGCGGGGATACTCGAGCTCCCGCGCGGTGGCACGGCGGCCCACCAGGTGGCCGCCGTCCCTGGCCACCATTCGGAGCATGACCTGCTCCATCATCCGCTGTTGGGCGGATGGCTCCGGCCCTGGCGGCTGGTCGCCCAGCGCATGGTAGGTCTCGTCGGCCCGTTGTTTGAGGGCTCCGGCTACTCCGCCCAGCGCATCGTACATCGCCTTGGTGATCGCCCGGTCCTTGTTGGGTTCTCGCTGGTAGGCCCGGTAGAGTTCGTGGAGCACGAAGGAAAGGAGCGGCAACGCACCCGGTGTCTCCACCACCGCGTCGACCAGGGTCTCGACCAGATCGGAGGGGTCGAAATACAGAACCGCTAGCGCGGCTGGCAGCTCGATCACCTTGCGGAGGTCGTTCCGGGACATCGGAGCGATCTCGAACCGGCCTGCACTCCACCGATCCTTGAGCGCCAGCGTCTCGAACGCGGGAGCGTAGTCCGAGCGCACGGTGACGATCAAGTGGAGACGGGGGTTGTCCGCCAGGAGGCCAGCCAGGAACTCGAGAAACTGATCCCGATCCGCGCTGGACCGCCCCAGGGTGATCAACTCCTCGAATCGGTCGATGACCAGGGCCACATCGGTGTCCTCGGCCCGCGCTCGCACTAGCTGGCGGATTCGTTCGGCCTTTGGATGATCGCCGGCAGGCGGCGTCGTTCGGTTCGGCCTGGTCGAGGTCGGCCGACGGTGCGCGGCCGTTAGTTCCAGCGTCGGGCCCGGGTCGCTGCCCTCCAGCTTGTGCAACAACGCCCTGAACGGCGATCCGCCCGGCCGGACGACCGGGAGCACATCCCAGTGCTTCTGCCGCTGGTACTTTCCCAAGGGCGCGTCCACCGGCGCCTTGAGCGCCGGGACGAGGCCAGCTCGCACCAGCGACGATTTCCCCGAGCCGGAGGCGCCGACCACCACCGTCAACCGGGTCTTCGCCTCTTCCACCTGGCGCACCAGTCGTTCGATTTCGTCCGCGCGGCCGAAGAACCGGGCCGCGTCCTCTTTCCCTTCGTCGTACGAGCGGAGACCGACCCACGGGTTGTTGGCGTCGTTCAGCGGCGGGTCCTCGGCCAGCTTGAGGGCGCCGACCTGGAAGACGAACTCGCCCTTATCGTGCTTCTTGAGCGGCCACAGCTGCGCCGTTTGCCTAACCGAAGCGATCTGCTCCATCTCGCCGAGCTGTTCGTCGATGTAGACGAACAGCTCGTGCGCGGTCACCAGGCCGTCGCCCCGGCCGCCGTCGTTGGTGTCGGCTGGGTTCTCCTTTCGGCCGGGCGGGTTGCGCTGCAGCGCGGCGATCAAGGCCTCCGCGAACGGCGAGTGGCCGCTGCCGCGGCCGCTGTCGGGCCGGACTCGGAGGTTGGCGTCGAGGGCCTTTTCGTCGGACGCGGCCGAACTGATCACCTGCCAAGCCGGGTCCTTCACAAAGCGCTCGTACTTCGTTCGTTGAACGACCTCTCCCTTCTGCCGGCCGATGTTCCGCATCCCTGCCCACTTGAAAGCGCCCGCGAAGCAAGCATCCAGCACCACCATCATGTGCCGGCACGGAAGCCGGAGCAGGGCATCGTGCACGCTGGGCATGTGGAGGTAGGTGACTATCTTGTCCAGTTGCGCGTCGCTCGGGAGGAGGTAGCCGTCGGGTCCGTAGTTCTCGCTGTCGACCCGTTCGCCGTGCCCGGCCCAGTAGACGAGGACCCGATCCCCCTCTTTCACTTCCTGGGGCAGCGTCACGTACAGCAATTCCTTCAGGTTCTCGAGACTGGCCTCCTGGATGTTATCGCTGATTTCCGTGAACAGGGGGAGATGATTTCGGTCGGTCCGCGCGATGATCTTGAAACCGTGATCGCGCTTGAGCCGGTCCGCCACCTTCACCGCGTCGTTGACGGCGTTGCCCAGTGCCGGAACACCCGCGCCGTACTCGTTAATGCCGATTACGACGGCCAACGACCTATTGAAGCTGCTCGCTACGTCGGGTTGTTCAGCAGTCGTCATTGATCTCTTCTCCGCGAGAGCCTCGCCCCCACCATCGAACGGCCGTGAAGGCCGCTCCCCCGCCGGCGGGGAAGGCACGGCTGGCCCCGGACCAATGGTTCTCCTAGGGTCGGCCGAGTTTTCGCAAGGTACTGGCTCTCGGGAACCCAGGTAAGAAGGGAGCCCGAGTGGCGAATTCCTCCGATCGGCCGTACGTTCGGCGTCGAGCCGTCCGCCCACCTGAACCGGGGGTTTCATGTCCGAAAGGGCCGGGCAACAGCCCGAGTATCACGTGCTCCTCATGGGGATCGATGCGTATCCCGACCCCTACCCGCTGAACGGCTGCGTCCGCGACATCGACGCGATCCAGCGGATCCTTCTCGACAAGGCGCAGATTCCTCCGGAGCGGATCGCCCGACTCGCGTCGCCCCATCCCGACGCGCAACACGACCGTACCGTCCCCGAGCGCCCGGCAACCCTGGCCAACATTCGTGCCGCTTTTGCCGACCTCGGCTCCGACCGGGTGAAACCGGATGACCGAGTGTTCATCTATTTTGCCGGCCACGGATCCCAGCACGAAGTAACCGCCGGAGCCGAGACGTCCCATCGCGAGTCGCTGGTGCCGGTCGACTACGATCTGAACCCCGATCAATTCCAGTTCCTTTACGATTTCGAGCTCAACGCGCTCATCGGCAAGATCGTGGCGCGGACTCGATCCGTCACCTTCATCCTCGACTGCTGTCATTCGACCGGCATCACCCGTTCCGCCCCGTCGGCTACCGGGATGACGCCGCGTTTCATCAAGGTCAAGCAGAAGCCAGGAACGAGAGGGGGGGTGGCCGCGGCCGCGCCGACGGTACCCCCGGAGGCGCTGGACTGGATGCGGGGAGTCGCTGCCGGCATGGCTGAAAACGTCGACGCGTGCCAGGTGATCGCCGGCTGTCTCAACCACGAGCAGGCCCACGAAGGGCCGGGGCCGGACGGAACGAAGCACGGGCTGTTGACCCGGGCACTGATGGCCGCCCTGGATGGCCTCGATCCAGAATCCGTTCGGTCAGTGCCGTGGGGCCGGGTCTGGCAGAAGATGCGCGCCGATATCGAGAACGAGAATCCGCAGCAGCACCCCTGGATGTCGGGCAGCGTCGCCCGCGCGGTGCTGGCCGGCGAGCCGGTCGACGGCGACATCGGGTTGGGGCTCGTCGCCACGGACGGCGGGTTCCAGGTCGACGCCGGCAGGCTGGCGGGCATTACCGCCGGCGCCCGGCTGGCGGTCTACGGGGACAAACCGTTCCTCTTTCCACCGTTAGGCTCCGAGGCAGACCTTGAGGCGCGAGTGGGCATGCTCAAGGTGACCGAGGCCTCCCGGGCGAGCGCGAAGGCCGTCGCGGACGGCCCTCCATTCGAGCTGCCGGCCGGCGCTCGCGGCCGGCTCGTCGAAGCTGGGGAGGCGGATCGACTCCGCTGTGCCGTGGTTTCGGACGACCCGAAGTTGGTCGCCGCGTTCCAAGGGTCGAAGCTGCTGGAGGTCGTGCCGGAGGGGGAAGCACTGCTGCGGCTGGAGCCCGGGGAGGGGGGCCGGTGGAAGTTCACCGACGACGTCCACGGCGCTGTCGCAGGAGCGCCACCGTTGATCACGCTGGCCTCCGAAGAGCTCCACCCCGCGGCCGTCGCGGTGGCGGAACATTACCTGCGGTATGCGGCCCCTCTTCGGATGGCGAAGCTCGCCACCGATCTGCCGGGCGCGCTCCAGGTCCGGCTCCTCGCGACGCCGGCGTCAGACATCACCCAGGTCGACGCCCAGATTGCGAAGTATCCGGAGTTACCGCCGGGCGGGCAATTTCCCTATGAGCTGACGCCGGAAACCTCGTTCTGCATCCGCGTGCACAACACCTCGGACCGCAAGTTGCGGGTCAGCCTGCTCAACTGCGCCGCGGACGGAATGGTCCAGAACCTCGGCGACCAGATCATCGAGGCCAAAGGTGGCTTCGTGTTCTGGCTCAATAGCCAGCTCGGATCACCTTTCTTCAATTCGCCGCCGAACGGCGCGACCCAGGGAATCGATCGGATCGTGGCGATCGGTAGGACGGCGGTCGAGAAAGACCTCAAGTATCTCCAGGTCGACGTCGGTTTCGCCGACGTCGTCGCCGAGCGGATGCAGGTGAAGAAGGGGACGCGGAATATTGGTGGCGCCAAACGGCCCGTCCCGCCGGCGGACCTCTGGACGGCGACAGAGACGATCATTCGAACGGCGGAAGTAGCCCGAAGCTGAAGGCACTGGAGGACGGCGTGGCCGCTGGTCGCGGGCCTACCTCGTCGGTCCCGGCGCTGGTCGAAGGAGATTCATCTTACTCAAGAGCTCGCTCCACCTGGGGTCATCGTGAAGCGGCTCGAGCTGCGGATCGGCCTTGAGATGGGAAGCGAGGTTGTCGCGCTCGGACACCAGGCGGAAGAGGATGTGGAACGCTCGGTCCTTGTCGCCCAGGGCGGTGTAGGCGTACGCGGTCGAGGCGTTCGCAAAGGCGGCCGAGTCAGTGGTCCTCCGCAGGCGCTCGAGGGTCCGCAGCGCCTGGGCCCTCATTCCGGCCCGGGCATCGATCATGGCGCCCACGGCGTCAATCTCGTTGACCCGGCCGCCGTGCTCGCGAGCAAGTGACAGATTGGCGGTCGCGTCTTGGTAACGCCCCATTTCGGCGAAAAGCTCAGCCTTGATCCAGTACGGCATCGCGTTGCCCGGATTGGGGTCCAGCGCGAGCGCCCGCTCGACATGGGGGAGCGCCTCCTGGTACCGGCGGGCCCGATAGAGAACGCGGGCGTATCTCGACTCGAGGAACGACGAGAGTGGGTCGAGCTGCACGGCGCGCTGGATTTCCCGAATCGCTTGGTCGTGCCGCTCGAGCGCCATCAGCAGATCGGCGTATTGCTGGTGGGCCCGGGCGTTGTTGGGATCGAGCTCCAGCGCCCGACGAAGCTCGTGCTCGGCCCCGGACCAGTCGTAATCGTACAACTTCACGGTTGCGAGCTCGATGTGTCCCGCCGGGAGGAGATCGTCCAGCGCGACCGCCTGAAGCGCCGCCTCCCGGGCGACCCCGGCCACCTCGCTATGCTTGACCGAGCCCCAGACCCCTCGCATCGCCCAGGCCCGCGACAGGCCGGCATAGGCGGCCGCGTAGTCCCGGTCGAGCCCGACCGCGCGCTCGAAGTAGGAGATGGCCTGCCGAAGATCGTCCTCGTTGGTCCGGAGGTGGTGATTGCCGAGTAGATAGGCCTCGAGGGCCTCGGGCTTGATCGGGCGGGCCCGAGCGGTGAGCCGCGCGCTCTCTTCCGGCGTCAGCCGGGCCCGAATTTCCTCGGCGACGGCTCGGGCCAGCTCGCTCTGAAGCTTGAGGACGTCGCTCAGATCGCGGTTGTAGTCCTTGGTCCAGACCGGCGAATCGGTCGAGGCGGGTATCAACTTCGCGACGACCCGGACTCGGCCGCCCGAGCGGAGGACCGTTCCCTCGACCACCGCGTCCACCTCGAGCTCCCGGGCAATCTCCGGGAGCGACTTGGTGCTCCCCTTGTACCGCATCATCGAGGTTCGCGAGATCACCCGCTTGAGGGCGCGAATCTCCGCCAGGTTACTGATCAGCGCATCGGTCATCCCATCGGCGAAGTACGCCTGGCCGGGATCACCGGACAGATCCTCGATCGGCAACACGGCCAGGGACGTGATCTCCGGCAACCCAGCGCCGTTGCCCCGACTCGTCAGGGCCGCGTATCCGGCAACGCCGGCCATCACGACGAGTCCACTTAGGACGCCAAGCCCGCGCCGGGAGATTCCCCGCCGAGGGCGTCCGGAATCGGGTCCGGTCGTCGGAGGCGTCGCCGCCACGAGCTCGGCGAGCAGCGCCTCGGCCGTGGCATGGCGGCCATCGGGTTCCTTCGCTAGCGCTTTGGCGACGACCCGCTCGAGAGCCGGTGGGACGTCCGGGCGAGCCCGGCGGACCGATGGGGCAGCGTCCGTCAGCCGCCTGACCAGCGTCGCCTGGGCGGTCGGACCCACGAACGGGGGCACACCGGCGAGCATCTCGTAGAGCATGCAGCCGAGCGAATAGAGATCGCTGCGAGCGTCGACGTGCTTGACGCCGGCGGCCTGCTCGGGGCTCATGTAGGCCGGCGTCCCGAGCGCGAATCCCGTCTCCGTCAGGCGATCGCCGCCCGCCGAGTCCAGCGCGCGGGCGATCCCGAAATCGGCGACCAGCGCATGGCCCTCGGCGAGGAGAATGTTCTCCGGCTTGATGTCGCGGTGGACGACCCCTTTGCGGTGGGCGTAGCTCAGCGCCTCCGCCACTTCGCGGGCGATCGCCATCGCCGTGAGGACCTCGAGCCGAGGCTCGCCGGTCAGCCGACTGCGGAGGGTCTCCCCTTCGACCAGAGGCATCACGTAGTAGAGACTGTCCGCCGTCTGAGACGAGTCGAACAGCGCCACGATGCCGCGGTGCTGGAGGCGCGCCGCGATGGCGATCTCCCGGTGAAACCGGTCGGCGCCCAGGGCCTCGGCCACGTGGCGATGAAACACCTTGACCGCGACTCGGCGGTTGTGCTTCCGATCGACGGCCTGGTAGACGATCGCCATGCCGCCCCGGCCGAGCTCCCGCTCGAGCTGATAGCGGCTGCCCACGATCACCTGCGGGTCCGCTAGGGGATCGGCCATCGAACCGTCCGATCGAGAGGGTGTTCAGTCAGAGTACACCAGGACCGCGGACGGGGCAACCAGGGGCTGCTCAGGACCCGCGGCCCAGCGCTGAAGGCTTCCGGCCCTGAAGAGATCGACGCCCGACGGGACGCTATTGACGAGGTGCGCGGCTCCGCCGAGCTTGAAGCGCACGTCGCGGCCGTGCGGGAGCCGCGACCTCCCTCACCGACCGGAACGCCATGACGCGAGACCAGCCCGCCGGCCCCTCGCTCCAGCGGAGCACGACGGCCGATCAGGCCGCCGCGCTGCTGCGCCAGCGGATCCTGGCGGGGGAGCTCCCGCCAGGCACACCGCTCCGCGAGATCCCACTGTCGCGATCGCTCGGGATCTCGCGAAACACCGTGCGAGAGGCGCTCCGGCAACTCGCCAACGAAGGGCTCGTCCGCCACTCGGCCCACCGCGGGGCGGTCGTCACGGCGCTCAGCGACCACGACATCACCTCGATTTTCGAGGCCCGGCGGGCACTCGAGTTGGCGGCGACCCAGGCTCTGGGCGGCCGCAAGGCGGAGGCGGGTCGGGCGCTATCCCGGCACGCGGATCAACTCGACGCGGCCGTGCGCGCGCGCGATCCCCGCGGAGCCGTCGACGCCGACATGGCGTTCCATGCCGCCCTCGTCGACCAGCTCGGCAGCGAGCGGCTGTCGGCGTTCTATCGAAAACTGCTCCGGGAACTGCGGCTCGGGCTCGTGCTGGTGGATCGGCGGCGGGGGGATAACGAGCAGCTGGCGGCGGAGCATCGCGCGCTCGCGCGACTGGTGGCCCGGGGCGACCGAGCCAAGTTCCGGAGTCGGCTGGAGGAGCACCTGCGGGGATCGGAAGAGCGGCTGCGCGAGAGCGTCGCCCAGCTGGAGGCCCGGAGCACCGCGCCAAGGAAGAGCCGCGCGCGAGCGTGAGTCGAGCCACCGCGCCAAGAGGCCGAGGGACCCAGCCTCCGCGCAGACATAAGGAACTGACACCCCACCTCCAGCGTTGAACGCTCGTGACGACTACCAGCCGATGCGGTGGGTGCGGCCGCCCGTTCGACTCGGCGATCCTCGCCCAGGCCTTCGATTTTGCCTATTGGCGTCGCCCGGACGGCGCCTGCCCGGCCTGTGTCCAGCAGGAACTCCTCACCACGCTGCTGGCCCGTGGCACCGAGCTGTTCCAAGGCACCGTGCAACGGGCTTGGCCGCTCGACGCCGAGGCGGCGTTCGGGGCGCTGCCGACCCCGCTTCGCCTCCACGCCGATCCGCGGTACAGCGGCCGGGGCGTTACCCTGGCCCTGGCCGATTCAGGCTTCACCCCTCACCCCGACCTGACCGAGCCCACCAACCGGATTCGGGCCTGGGTCGACGCGACGGTCGACCCTCCCGTCGTCCACCGGTTCGGACCTAACGACGCACCCCGCTGGCCTGGGTCCGAGCAGGCGGCGGACCACCAGTGGCACGGGACGATGACCAGCGTCGTCGCCGCCGGCAACGGGTTCACCAGCCACGGCCTCTATCGCGGCCTGGCCTGGCAGGCCGAGGTGGTTCTCCTTCACCTGACCGGGCCGGACGGTCGGATCGATGACGCCAGCCTGCTGCGGGCCTTGATGTGGATCGCGGCGAATCAGACCGAGTACCCGATCAGAATCGCCAGTCTCTCCATCGGCGGCGACGAGGCCAGCCGCGGTGAACTCGGCCCGATCGACCGAGCGGTGGAGCACCTGGTCGATCTTGGCGTGTCGGTCGTCGCGGCGGCGGGCAACGACGGCCGCCGCCGGCTGGTCCCGCCCGCCACGGCGCCCCGCGCCATTACCGTCGGCGGACTCGATGACAACAACAGTGTCGCCGCCGGTGATCGACGTCTGTGGCACGGCAACTTCGGCGACTCCGCCGCGGGCATTCCCAAACCCGAGCTGGTGGCGCCGAGCATCTGGGTTGCGGCGCCAGTGCTGGCTGGATCGGCGATCGCGGCCGAGGCTCGGCGGCTGTTCGACCGGCGAGCCGAAGGCGACCCAGCGGTTCTCGATCGAATCCGGGAACTCAAACTGATCACGCCCGGCTATCAGCACGTGGACGGGACCAGCTTCGCGGCCCCGATCACCGCTGGCACGGTGGCGACAATGCTCGAGGCGAACGACCGCCTGACACCCCGCCTGGTCAAGGAGATCCTGATCCGGGCGGCTGAGCCGGTGCCCGGCGCGGAACCGGACCGCCAGGGCGCCGGCGCGCTCAACGCGGGTCGAGCGGTGACCCTGGGCTTGGCGGAACGGCATCATTGGGATGGCACGCCACCGACGGCGCCGATCGCCACCACCGGCGGCCCGACGTTCCTGGTCCACGACCATCGCGCGACCGCCGTCGAAGTATTCGGTTCATGGAACGGGTGGAGCGGGCCGTTGGAGGCCCGATCGACCGAGCGCGGCGTGTGGGTCACCGACCCCCTCCCACTCCGGGCCGGCGAGTATCACTACAAGCTCAAGGTGGACGAGCTCTGGATGGCGGACCCGCTCAATCCCTGGCGGATCGAGGACGGTCAGGGGGGAATCAACTCCCGGTTCCGGTGGCCGACCGGGTGAACGGTGCCAGCCTGCCGGCAGCCGCCGGCAGGAACCTAGGCTGCCCTCGTCCACAGCACCAGCAAGCCACACTCCCCGCCGGCCAAGGCGAACTCGAGCGGCCGCTCGACAGCATTACCGTAGATCTCCACGCCGCGCAGCTGGCGAACCGGCCACTGATTCAGATCCGGCGGCTGATCGGTCTCCCCAATGCCGCCCGGACGATAGATCGGGAGCCCGTCTTGCAACACGGCCACCGCGCACCGCCCTCGGCCTCTGAGCACCGCCCGACCCTGTTCGAAGTCGACCCGCACCCCTCGCCCGCGGGTCCGCACCAACGAGGCGAGGTCTCGATTCTCCGCCAGTCTCAGCTCCTCATCGATGATGAACTGCCCGAGGCCGACCTTCATCCGGCGCTCGAACCCAGCCCGCCACCGGTCGGCCGACGCCGTGGTCGTTAGCTCAGGTAGCTCGTTCGAACGAGGCAGCAGCACCAGGTCGAGTGCGATGGTGTCGCCGACCACGACCTGGAGGAGCCGGTACTCGGCCTGGTAGCCGAGCTTCCGGGCCTCGAGCAGGAGATCGCCGCGCGGGGCCACGAAACGGAAGCGGCCGTCGGCATCCGAGGTGACGCTGAGCCGAATCCGATCGATGGCGACGATCGCGCCAGCGAGCGGGTGCCCGGTCGCCCCGTCTCGGACGACGCCGGAGACGGGAGCCTGGGCCGCGAGCGGGCCGGCCACGAGCGTTAGGGTCCAGCGGAACGATGGGGTCGTATCGCCTCCGAGGCGAGGGTTCAAAAGACCCTACGAACCTCGCGGCCGGTTGGTGAGCGGACGTGTCGTTCCGACGCACTTGAGGAATCAATGGCCATCCTAGCCCTCTTGCGGCGTCGCTGTTTCGCCGAGCGCCTTCGCCAGGGCCCGGAGGTACGCGTCAATCGTCTCCGACGGCTCGAAGAAGAGCTTCGCCATGACGCGAAAGAGCGGAGACTTGATGAAGCCTGCTTCGACCAGGGTGAGCCGCGTTCCACCCCCTTCGGGCGCTAGCTCCCAGGTCCAGGTCCCACCGAACGGTTCTCCCTCGTCGACGATGCGCGTCACCTGTCGCCGCGGCGCAACTTGGCTTTCGACCTCGAAGGTGACTTGGCCCTGCTTGGTGGTTTCCGCGAATCTGACCGTCTTGCCGCTGCCCTCCACGACGTCGACCTTGACGATCTCGGAGCGCCACCGCGCCGTGCCGCCAAGATCGGACACCAACGCCCAAACCCGCTCCGGTGGGCTCTTGAGGGAGATGGTCATTCGGGCGACATGATCCCGCGGCAGGAACATTCCTACGAGGCTCGCAGCCGCCGGGAGCCCAATGACGACTCCGATCAGAATCCAGATCCACCGCATCACCCGACTTCGTGATGCCATAGTTGGGCTCCTCCGTCGTCGAGGATCGGGCACGATGAGCGGCGCGCCGTCCGTTGACTACCAAGTCAACTAACAATGGGGGCGCGGTGGCGACTTGGCAAACTGGCGTCTGGCAGCCGCCCAACCGGCGGATCGATGTCAACCCGCCCAGCCACCTCTCCGGCCCGCCAGGGCCCCGGGGGCCCGTCACGGCGGCGTCATTCAAGGAGTTAGGTCCGCCTGATCGCCGAGTGATCGACGTCTGAGATCAACCTGATCGCGGCATCCCACCTTGCTCGTCAGCCGACGGAAGCGCATTGGCCTGGTTCCGTCCGCGGACCCGAGATCCGGCCACACGAGGAGAAAGCCATGACCCACCGACTTCGCCCGATCGCGCTGGCCGTGCTCGCGGCAGCCGCCCCGATCGCCGCCGCGGCGCAGCGCTCACCCAAGAATCGATTCGTGCCGATCATTCCCGTCCCGCCCCACCCGATCGTGACCGGGCAACTCTATCGGGAAAGCAGCGCGGCGCCCGTGTATCTGGCCCAGGACGGACAGCTTTTCTGGATCCCGACGCCAGATGCGCTCACCGCCATGGGGTTCGGTTGGAACGTGATCGTGGTTCCGGACGGTTCCCTGTCCCACCCGAAATTCTCGCTGCCGTCCAACACCGCCACGCCGCCGTCGTTGGTTCACCCGCCCAACGTCGGCGAGGGGCTCAAGTTGAAGCCGCTCGCCTGGGCGGTCCCGGGGGCTCGGCGGATCCGGTTTCGGGGCACCCGAGTTCCGCGGGGTGGCGTTGAGCGCTCGGCCGGGGATCAACTCCTGCGCGACGGTGGCCCACAAGCTGAGGCCCGACACGCCTCAGCCGCCGGGCACCACCCGACTCGGCTTCCAGGAGCTTCGGGGACCCGAGACGTTCTTCCCCTGGGGCGAGACGCCCCGGTCTCCCGATGGATCCCTGGTCAACCTGATGCACGACCCGAGTCAGGGTGGATGGTATGTCCAGATCGCGGCCCGGGTGTGCGGCGGCGGCTTCGGCGGCTCGCCCGGGCGGTTCAAGGCGATTTATCGGGTGTGGTGGCAGTAGGCAGGTCGGTTCAGGTCAACTCAAACCCAAATCAAGGAGAACCCGCATGTCACTCTTCGCTCGCTCGTTCCTCACCTTCCTGGCGGCGGGCATCCCGGCCTCCGCCACGGCGCAGGCCCGCGCCCAAGCCGACGTCCAGATCCAGACCTTCGACGTCCAGCTCAAGGCCGCTGCGGTCCGGCCCACTCCGCTCGCCAGGGCGCCCTCGTCCACCTCGATCGGGCGCACCTCGGCGACCACCCCGACTCTCGCGCCAGCGGCGGCCCAAGTCGTGATCGACGTCACGGTGTTCAGCAACAATGACGACGACGCCAACGGGACCCGCATCCAGATCTTCTTGCCGCCTGAGTCCGGGATTCAGAGCGTGCCGGCGGGCTGTCGGCCATCGCCCGGCGGAACCGGCGTGAACGGCCCCTATCACGCGTTCCTGACCTGCGACCTCGGTGACCTCCCGGTCAACGGCTCGCGGTCGATTCAGTTCACCACCTCGGTCCCGCCGGCGTACATCCCGAAGCGTTACGGCGTCTTCGCGCACTCCAACACCCCGGACCCGTACACCGGAAACAACTTCGCCGAGCGGACCCTGCCGTGACGAGGCTGGCCGAGTCGGCCCTCCCCGAGGGATCCGTTCGTCGGGACCAATGACGCGCTCGTCGTCGGTGTCTACAAGGGGTCAATCGGTGATGTCGACGTCACCGATTGACCCCTCAGCATCCCCTTCGCGCCAACCCGCGGGTCGCGATGCGCCAGCGAGGACCATGGCGATAGGCGGTCACACAGATGGGGTCGGTCCCGAGGCGGCCGGGACCGTCCTCTTCAGGCTGGCCCGCGCCAGCACCGCCGCGACCATCACCAGCAGCGAGCCCAGCAACATGGCCGCCCCGGGGAAGTAGACCGGCGACGAGCGATCGGTGAAGAACGCGAAGACGTTCGCCATGATCAGTGGACCGATGATGGAGGTGAGGCTCATCAGGCCGGTCAGGGCCCCCTGCAGCTCGCCCTGCCGATTGGGTGGGACCTGATTCGAGATGATCCCCTGCAACGCCGGCCCGGCGATGCCCCCCATGCAGTAGACCGCCGTGAACGCGAACATCATCCATGTCCGGGTGGCGAGGGCGTACAACAGGAACCCCAGACTGTGAAACCCGAGCCCGGTGTAGACGGCACGCGCCTGACCGAGCTTGGGGATGAGCACCCGAACCAGCCCACCCTGCACCACCGCCACCGCGAGCCCGACCACCGCCAACGACCACCCGACCGTCCGCTCGGTCCACTGGAACTTTTCGATCGTGTAGTACGACCAGTTGCTCTGGACCGCGTGGGCGGCGATGTAGAGGAGCACCAACGAGGCGACCATGCCGGTGACCACCGGATAGTCCTTGAGACTCGCCAGCGAGCCGATCGGATTGGCCCGCTTCCATTCGAACCGCCGCCGGTGCTCCTTGCCGAGCGACTCGGGAAGCACGAAGTAGCCGTAGAGCCAGTTGATCAGGGTGAGCACGGCCGCGGTGATGAACGGCACCCGGGCCCCGTAGGTGCCGAGGAATCCACCGGCGATCGGCCCGATGATGAAGCCGAGCCCGAACACCGCGCCGATCATCCCGAAGTTCTGGGCCCGCCGCTCCGGTGGCGAGACGTCGGCGATGTAGGCGGAGGCGGTCGTGAAGCTGGCCCCCATCATCCCCGCGATCACCCGGCTCAGCAGGAGCCAGCCGATGGTCGGCGCGAAGGCCATCACCAGGTAGTCGATCCCGAACCCGAACAGCGACGCCAACAGCACCGGTCGGCGCCCGAACCGATCGCTCAGGCCCCCCATGATCGGCGCGCAGAGGAACTGCATCGTCGCGTAGGCGAACAGCATCCACCCGCCCCATCGGGCGGCCTCGCTCATCGTGCCCCCCGTGAGATGGGTGATGAGCTTGGGCATCACCGGGATGATGATCCCGAGGCCGGCGACGTCGATCAGCAAAGTGACGAGAATGAACCCCAGCGCAGGGGTCCGGGTGGGCGTCATCTGACCTGACCTCGAAGAATGGCGGGAGCTGACGGCGACCCAAGATAGCAGGGAGCGAAAGAAGGTGTATCCTTAAGGGTCTCCCACCCCACACCCGATGACCCGACGCAAGCCCAGTCGCCGTGACTTCCTCGGAGGCGCCGCCACCGCGGCCTTCGGGGCGATGATCGTTCCCCGCCACGTCCTAGGCCGCGGCTTCCAAGCGCCGAGCGACACCCTCGGCGTCGCCATCGTGGGCGCTGGCGGGATGGGAATGAGCAACGCCACCGCCCTGCTGAGCGAGAACATCGTCGCCCTCTGCGACGTGGACTTCGGCTACGTCGACCGATCGCTGGCCGGCCGGGTCAAACCCCAGAGCGGCAAGCCCGACCCGAAGGCCGAGCCGCTGGCGGCGGCGTTCGGCAAGGCGACCCGGTACGCCGACTTCCGGGAGATGCTGGCCAAGCAGCGGGGCCTCGACGCGGTGGTCATCGCCACCCCCGACCACACCCATGCGGTGATCGCCAAGGCCGCGATGGAGGCGGGCAAGCACGTCTATGTCCAGAAACCGCTGACCTACTCGGTGCACGAGGCCCGAGTCCTGGCCGAGACGGCCCGGCGCACCAAGGTCGTCACCCAGATGGGCAACCAGGGACACTCGAGCGACGACGCCCGGTTGATCAACGAGTGGATTCAGGCCGGGGTGATCGGCCCGGTCCGCCAGGTCGAAGCCTGGACCAACCGGCCGATCTGGCCCCAAGGCGTCCCGCGGCCCGGGCGCGCCCCCGAGACGTTCAAGGGGATCGCCAGCCTGACCTGGTGGGGACAGTGGGCGATGGAGTCGATCGCGGCGGCGTCGTTCGACGGGAACTATCCGATGCCAGCCGGGCTCGACTGGCCGCGCTACCTCGGCCCGGTGCCAGAGGACGTCCCCTATCATCCGATCTACCACCCGTTCAACTGGCGGGGCTGGGTGGACTTCGGGGTGAGCGCGTTAGGCGACATGGGCGCCCACCTGGTCGACCACCCCTACTGGGCGCTCGATCTCGGCTATCCAACCACCGTCGAGGCCACCTCCACCCCGTGGGGCGGACTCGGGTTGGGGCCCAAGCCGGCCAGCTATCCCCAGGCGATGATCGCCCACTACCAGTTCCCGGCCCGGGGCGCGGCCCCACCGGTGGCCATGCACTGGTACGACGGCGGGCTGATGCCGCCGCGGCCGGCCGGGCTGCCGGATTCGGTGAAGCTGGACCGGGAAGGCGGGGTGATCTTCGTCGGCGACCGCGGGCTCCTGCTCCACGGCACCTACGGCGCCAAGCCGACCTTGTTCCCCGAGTCGCTCCGCGGTGAAGCGGCCGCGGTCCCCAAGACGCTTCCCCGGATCATCGGGAGCCACGAGATGAACTGGGTCGCCGCCTGCAAAGGCCAGGGCCAGGCCACCTGCCCCTTCGACTACGCGGCCCGGCTCACCGAGGTGATGCTGTTAGGCGTGGTCGCCCTTCGCGCCGGCCAGGGCGTCAAGATCCACTACGACGGCGCGGCGATGCGAATCACCGATCCCGTCTCCGCCAACCAATTCCTGACCCGCGAATACCGATCGGGATGGAGCGTCTGATGCCGCGATCCGCCGTGCTGACCGCGATCCTCATTGCCTCGGCGAGCCCGATGACCAGCCAACCCCCCAACACCCTGAGCATCGCCGAGCGCCGCGCGGGGTGGCGGCTCCTGTTCGACGGGAAGACCACCGCCGGATGGCATGGGTACGGCAAGCGCCCCTTCCCCGCTGGCTGGGAAGTGATCGACGGCGCCCTGACCCGAGTCGACCGGGCCGGCGACATCGTCACCGACGGCAGCTATCGGGACTTCGAGCTGGTGGTCGAGTGGAAAGTGCCCCCTGGCGGCAACAGCGGGATCTTCTACCGGGGCATCGAGAGCGAGGACTGGCGGAAGACACCGATCTTCCACAGCGCCCCGGAGATGCAGGTGCTCGACGACGCGGGCCACGCCGACGGGAAGTCCCCGCTGACCTCGGCGGGCTCCCTCTACGGGCTCTACCCCGCTCCACGAGGAGTGGTGAAACCCGCCGGCGAGTGGAACCTGGCCCGGGTGGTGGTGACCGGCCACCAGGTCGAGCACTGGCTCAACGGCACCAAGGTCGTCGAGTACCAGCTCGGCGGCGCCGACTGGGCGAGCCGAGTCAAGGGCTCGAAGTTCGCCGACTGGCCCGCGTACGGCACCGCGCTCGAGGGCGTCATCGGTCTCCAGGATCACGGCGACCGGGTGGCGTTCCGCAACATCAAGCTGCGGGTCATCCAGCCGTGACCAGCACCCGATCGGACCTGACGATGCGTCTGTGGCCTCTCGCGCTCCTCGCCATCGGATGCGATCGCGCGGCCGCGCCCCCCGCCACCGCGGGCTCCGCCGACCCGATGGCCGCGGTCATCGCCCGGGGCGATTCGCTCGCGCTCCCCGGCAGCTGGGAGGCCCCGCCCGGCGACCGGCTCCACCACTCGATCGCGGGATTCGCCAAGACGCTCTGCTCGGCGGTGTTCATCACCGGGCTCGACCCTGAGGACGCCGCCGCGAACGTCGGCTTCTTCACCGGGCCGCTCCAGGACCGTTCGCAGGTGGTCGACACCGTGGTCGACCGGGCCACCCAAACCGTTCGGCTTCGGCTCGCCTCGGGCGTGACCCGGATTGCTCGCCGGTACGGTCGCCAAGGGTGTATCACCACCCCGCTCGACAAGGACACCATCTACTTCACGCCCACCGCCGTCGAACCGAACCTGCCGCCGGCCGCCACCACCCCCTGGCCGATGGGCGACGTGGTCGCGAAGGAACCGTGGCCGGTGAACATCGACTCGGCGGCCTTCGCCCAGGCCATGGACACCGGCTTCGGCCCGCCCGAGGCGATGACCCTGGCCCTGCTGGTGACCCATCGGGGCCGGATCCTCGGGGAGCGATACGCTCCCGGCATCGGGATCCACACCCCGCTCGAGAGCTGGTCGATGGGCAAGAGCCTCACCGGCACCCTGGTGGCGCGGTTGATCCAGCAGGGTGTCTATCGCCTCGACCAGCCGGCGCCGATCCCCGAATGGCAGACGGCCAACGATCCCCGCCAGCCGATCCGGATCATGGATATCATGCGGATGTCGAGTGGGATCCGGATCCGGGCCCCCCAGGACCCGGGCTACGTCGATTCGTTAGGCTACCCCGACCATCTCTACCTCTACACCGGCGGGGTCAACTCGTTCCAGTGGGCCGCGACCCGTCCCCAGCAATGGCCGCCCAACACGGTGGGCCGGTACCGGAACAGCGACCCGATCCTGGCCAGCTACCTGGTCCGAGTGGCCGTCGAGAAGCGGGGCGAGAGTTATCACGCCTTCCCCCAGCGGGCCCTTTTCGACAAGATCGGGATCCGCGACGCGATCATCGAAACCGATCCCTACGGCAACTTCCTGGGCCAGGGGTACGAGTTGGTCGCGGCCCGCGATTGGGCCCGGCTGGCCAACCTCTACCTTCAGGACGGGGTCTGGGACGGCGAGCGGCTCCTCCCCGAGGGCTACGTCGAGCACGTCAAGACGGTGGCCCCCGCCTGGGCCGCCGACGGACGGCCCGTGTACGGGGGCGGCTTCTTCTGGGTCAACGGCGACGGGGCTTGGCCCCTTCCCAGGGACGCCTACGCGATGCTCGGCGCGGGCGGCCAGAGCGCCCACATCGTCCCGTCCCACGGCATGGTCATCGTTAGGCTGGGCAAATACCGAGGAGCGGTTGCCGGGGATCGGGCGCTGGACAGCGCCTTCGCCCGACTGGTCGCGGTGGTCCCACCAACCACGAGCCGGTAGGCCAGCCGCCGCCTTGCCGCCTTCCCCACCGGGCCGAACCGGCCGGGGGGGGGCTTGGTCAGACCTTGCCGCTGCGGGGGGCCCTGACCGGCGGCCCGACTTCAGGTACACTTAAGGAGGAGCCCGGCCGCCCGGCGGTGGGGCTCCCCAGCGCCCCGCCCCACCTCCGTGCGGAGAAACGTCCGAATGGCCTACTCGATCAAAGTCAACGGCACGACGAGAACGGTGGACGCCCCACCCGACATGCCGCTCCTCTGGGTGCTCCGCGACCTGCTCGACCTGCCCGGCACCAAGTACGGCTGCGGCATCGGCGAGTGCGGGGCGTGCACCGTGCACCTGAAGGGCACCCCGGTCCGCTCCTGCAGCCTGCCGATCTCCGCCGTGGGCAAGAGCGAGGTGACTACGATCGAGGGGCTCTCGGCCACCGCCAGCCACCCGCTCCAACAGGCCTGGCAGGACATCGACGTCCCCCAGTGCGGCTATTGCCAGGCCGGGCAGATCATGTCGGCGGCGGTCTTGCTCGCCAAGACGCCCCGCCCGTCGGATGCCCAGATCGACGCCGCGATGAGCGGCAACCTCTGTCGCTGCGCGACCTACGGTCGGATCCGCCAGGGGATCCATCGTGCCGCCGCGATCGGCGCCGGCGAAGCGACCGCCACCCCCGGCCCCAACGGCCGGCCCTAACCGAGGATCCCGGACATGACCACCACCGTCACCCGCCGCGCGTTCCTCCAGGTCACCGCCTTGGCCGGCGGCGGCCTCCTCCTTGGTGCCGCGGCCCGGCCCGCGCGGGCTGGCCGGAGCACCGCGTTCCTGCCGAACGTCTATCTCCGGATCGACCCATCCGGCGCCGTCACCATCATCGCCAAGAACCCGGAGATCGGTCAGGGCGTCAAGACCAGTCTCCCGATGCTGATCGCCGAGGAGCTCGACGTCGATTGGAAGCAGGTCACCGTCGAGCAGGCGCTCGCCGACCAGACCAAGTACGGTCGCCAGTTCGCCGGCGGCAGCACCGCCACCCCGATGAACTACGACGAGCTCCGCCGAGTCGGGGCCGCGGCGCGGGAGATGCTGGTGGCGGCGGCCGCGGGCACCTGGGGCGTCCCGGCATCCGAGTGCGAGACCGCCAGCGGCACCGTCCGCCATCGGCCCACCGGGCGGACCGTCGGTTACGGGCAGCTCACCACCACGGCGGCGACCCTGACTGCGCCCGATCCCAAGACGGTCCGGCTCAAGGACCCCAAGGATTTCAAGATCATCGGTACCGCGATCGGGGGCGTCGACAATCCGGCCATCGTGTCGGGCAAGCCGCTCTTCGGGATCGACGTCAAGCTGCCCGGGATGAAGTTTGCCGTCTTCGAGAAATGCCCGGTCTTCGGCGGCAAGGTGGCCACCGCCAATATCGAGGCGATCAAGGCCTTGCCCGGGGTGCGCCACGTCTTCGTGGTGCCCGGCGGAACCGCCTTGAACGGGCTGTTAGGCGGAGTCGCCATCGTGGCCGACCACTGGTGGGCGGCCCAGAGCGCTCGGCAGAAACTCACGGTCCAATGGGATGAAGGCGCCACTGCGAGTCAGAGCTCCACCGGCTTCGCCAGCCGCGCGAAGGAGCTCGCCAGCGGCACCGGCCGAGTGCTCAAGAAGGAAGGCGACGTCGACGCCGCGTTCGGCGCGGCGGCCAAGGTGGTCGAGGCGGCCTACGACTATCCGTTCCTGGCCCACGCGCCCCTCGAGCCGCAGAACTGCACCGCGCACTTCCACGACGGCAAGATGGACATCTGGGCGCCGACCCAGAATCCCCAGCCGGGCCGTGAGCTCGTCGCCAAGACCCTCGGCATCGCCGAGGCCGACATCACCATCAGGATGACCCGCTCGGGCGGCGGGTTCGGCCGCCGGCTCGCCAACGACTACATGGTCGAGGCGGCGTGGATCGCGAAGGAAGCCGGCGTGCCGGTCAAGCTCCTCTGGACCCGTGAAGACGACATGCGGCACGACTTCTACCGTCCCGCGGGGTTCCACTTCTTCAAGGGCGCGGTCGACGGCAACGGGACCTTGGTCGCTTGGAAGAACCACTTCGTCAGCTTCGGCGAGGGCGAGCGGTTCGCTTCCAGCGCCGGGCTCTCCGGCGCCGAATTCCCGGCCCGTTTCGTCCCGAACTACCTGCTCGAGACCTCGGTCATGCCGCTCGGCGTGCCCACCGGTCCGCTTCGGGCCCCCGGCAGCAACGCGCTGGCCTTCGTCTTCCATTCGTTCATCGACGAGTTGGCCCATGCCGCCGGCCGTGATCCGGTTCAGTTCCGACTCGACCTCCTCGGGACCCGCGGGATGGTCACCGACGCTGACGGCGCCAGCGGCTATGACGCCGGCCGAATGCGCGGCGTCCTCGAGCTGGTGGCCGAGAAGTCCGGCTGGGGCAAGCGCGCCCTGCCGAAGGGCACCGGCATGGGAGTGGCGTTCCACTACAGTCACCGCGGCTACTTCGCCGAGATCGTCGAGGCGACGGTGGCGTCCAATGGCGCCGTGTCGATCGGGAAGGTCTGGGTCGCCGGCGACGTCGGCAGCCAGATCATCAACCCGAGCGGCGCGATCAACCAAGTGCAAGGCGGCGTCCTCGACGGGCTCAGCGAAGCGATGGCGCAGGAGATCACCATCGAGAACGGTCGGGCGGCCGAGAGCAACTTCCACGAGTTCCCGCTGATGCGGCTGAAGCACGCGCCGCCAGTCGAGGTCCATTTCAAGATCACCAACAATCCGCCGACCGGCCTCGGGGAACCGTCCCTGCCGCCGGCGGTGCCGGCGTTGTGCAACGCGATCTTCGCGGCCAGCGGCAAGCGGATTCGATCGCTGCCGCTGACCAAGCACGGGCTCCGCTGGGCCTGACGGTGGCCGGCGACTCAGACGGCCGGACTCGGCGGGATTTCCTGGCGACGTCGATCGCGGCGGCCGGGCTCGTCGGGATGCGCAGTGCCGGGGGCCCCGCCGAGTTCGCCGGGGCACCCACGAGGCCACCGTTCCGCCCCGGATTGCCCAACACAACCGCCGGCCTCGCCAACAACATCTACACCCGGTTGCTCGGGGTCCGACCACATTTGGGCGCCCACGAGCACATCTCCCGGCTCGGCGGGGGCCGAATGGCCCCCGAGGTGCTCGCCGCGATGGCCGAGGCGAACGACTACTTCGTCGACATGCACGAGCTCAACCTGGCCGCGGGGCGCCGGGCGGCCGAGCTGCTCGGCGCCGAGGCGGCCTTCGTCAGCTGCGGCGGCTTCTCGGCGATGATCCTGGGGGCCGCGGCCTGCCTAACGGGCGACGACGAGGCCCGGCTGGCCGCCCTGCCCCACCCGACCTGGGATCGGCGGGAGTGCCTGATCCAGACCGCCCAGAAGTTCGACTACGACCGGGCCTATCGGGTCGCGGGAGCCACCGTGGTGTACGCCGACACCCGCGCCGAGTTCGAGGCCAAGCTGGGACCGCGAACCGCCTTCATCGCGGCCTTATCGTCGGCGGAGCGGCAGGGCGTCTTCGCCCCACCCTTCGAGGCACGCCGAGCCCCCAAGCCGAGCCCGGATCTCCTCACGGTCGAGGAGCTGTGCCGGATGGGGAAAGCGGCCGGGGTCCCGGTGCTGGTGGACATGGCTTCCGATCTGCCCCCCTGGGAGAATCTCCGCCGATACCTCGCCGCGGGGGCGGACCTGGTCGTGCTGAGCGGCGGCAAGGCCATCGGCGGGCCCCAGGCAACCGGCCTGCTGCTCGGCCGCAAGGACCTGATCGAGGCCGCCCGGAGGAATGCCAGCCCGCACGACCACCTCGGCCGGGGGATGAAGGTCGGTAAGGAAGAGATCGTCGGCCTGGTCGTGGCGTTGGAGCGGTTCGTCGCCCAGAACCACGCCGTCGACCTCGAGCGGTGGAACGCGCGGGCCCGGCGGATCGTCGCGCGGCTCCAGAATGTTCCTGGCCTCACCGCGACCTTCGCCCTCAACACCGCCGGCTACGCCGACGCGGACCTGACCTGGGATCCACGGATCATCGCCCTTGACCGCGACGGCTTGCGGAAGGCCTTGGCGGCCGGATCGCCGCGGGTGGAGCTCGAGGTCATCATCACCCAGACCGCCGCCACCGGCCTCTGGCATGCCTCGGCCAGAACCCGGGTCCTCCGTGACGGCGAGGAATTGCTCGTCGCGGACCGGCTTCGAGCGACCTTCCTCGCGGCGCGCCGCAGCGCCTAGCCCCCGGTTCACCAATCGGGCGTTTTCAGGTTAGCTTCCGCCCGACCGAATTCTCTCCCGGAGCCTCAATGTTTCGACTCGCCATCCTCGCGATCCTCGCGCTGGCAAGCGCCGCGCACGCCCAGAAGCCGGCCAAGGACCCCCTCGCCGGGCTCGACGCCTATATCCAGGACGGACTCACCAAGTTCAAGGGCGTCGGCTTGGCCATCGCCATCGTGAAGGGCGACTCGGTCGTCTACGCCAAGGGCTTCGGGGTCAAGAAGATGGGCGACCCCGCCCCGGTGACGCCCCGCACCGTCTTCGCCGTCGGCTCGACCTCGAAGGCGTTCACCACCGCCGCGCTCGGGATGCTGGTGGACGAGGGGCGTTTCGGCTGGGACACCCGGGCCACCGACCTGCTCAAGGGCTTCGAGCTGGCCGATCCGGCCGTCACCCGGGAGCTCACCGTCCGCGATCTGGTCACCCACCGAAGCGGCCTCTCCCGCGGCGATCGGCTCTGGATGGGCTCGAATTACTCACGAGGCGAGGTCCTCCGCCGAGTTCGCTACCACAAGCCGACCTGGAGCCTCCGGACGACGTTCGGGTATCAGAACATCATGTACCTGGCGGCCGGCGAGCTGATCCCGGCCACCACCGGCCGCTCGTGGGACGATTTCCTCAAGGAGCGGATCTTCCGGCCGCTCGGAATGACCTCGTCGTCGACCACCGTTCGCGACCTGGCCAAACTGTTCCCCGACGTCGCGACCCCGCACACCACCATCGACGGCACCCTCAAACCGATCGAGTACCGCAACATCGACAACATCGGGCCGGCCGGCTCGGTCAACTCCAACGTCCTCGACATGGCGCAGTGGATTCGTTTCCACCTGAACGGGGGGACCGTCGGCGGCCGCGCCCTGCTGTCGCCCGCCACCCACCGGGAAATGTTCGCCACTCAGATGCCGATGCGCGCCGACGGCGAAATCGGCTTCCTCTATCCGGGCGCCAACTTCCTCGGGTACGGTCTGGGCTGGTTCCTCTTCGACCACGGCGGCAAGAAGGTGGTCGAGCACTCCGGCGGTATCGACGGGATGATCACCGAGCTGATGATGGTCCCGTCGGAGAAGCTGGGCGTCATCGTGCTGAGCAACGCCGGCAACTCGGTCGCCGCCTTCCCGATTGCCCGGGCGGTCATCAACCGCTACCTCGGAATCGACCAAGATCCGGTGGCGGCGATGCTGCCGACGGTACAGGCCATGGAGGCGATGGGCAAGAAGATGGAGGACAGCATCACCAAAGCGCGGGCCGCGGGTAAGGGGCCGGCGCACGCTCTGACGGCCTACACCGGGATCTACGACAACCCGATGTACGGACCGGCCCGGGTCACCCTGCACAACGGTCGGCTCGTCGCCACGGTGGATGGCAGCGAGGAGCCGGCCGATCTGGAACATTGGCACTACGAGACGTTTCGAGCGAGTTCCCGCGACCTTCGCCTCGGGCGCGGCTGGGTCGTGTTCAAACCCGGCACCGACGGCGCGGTCCAGGCGCTCTCGATCGAAGGCATTGAGCAGGATTTCGTCCGCCGGCCGGCCGCCGTCGCCGCCACCAGCTGCGACCCGAGCGACGCCGACCGGACCCGGCTCGCGACCAGGCCCTCGCCCTACGATTCCACGGCGGTGTTCGTCGATGGGAAGACGGCCAAGATCTGCTATTCGCGGCCGTCGATGCGGGGGCGAGTGGTCTTCGGCAGCCAGCTGGTGCCCTACGACACCCTCTGGCGCACCGGCGCCAACGATCCGACCATCCTCCGGCTGCCGTTCGACGCCACGATCGGGGGGCTCAAGGTGCCGGCGGGCAACTACTCGATCTTCACGGTGCCGGGGCGGGACCGTTGGCAGATCGCGATCAACCGGTCGCTCGTCGGAGCGAGCTACTCGGATGGTATCCGGGCCCAGGAGCTCGGCCGCGCCACCGTGCCGGCCGAGACGATGACCGATCCGGTGGAGCAATTCACGATCCGGTCGGCCACCACGGGGGCGGCCACGGCCGAGATCATCCTGGAGTGGGAGAGGACCCGGGTCCGGGTCCCCGTGATGGCCACCAAGCCCTGACTAGCGGCCCTTATTGACTTCCCGGGCGAGCCAGAGCTTCGCAAGCGGCCTGGCTCGCCGCCCGTGGACCCCGTCGGAGAAGAACTTGCTCCGGCCCTGGTAGCGGGCTTGCCACCCGTGGGTCGAATCACTGTCGATCCGGACGATGCAACCGGCGCTCGGCTTCCGGGTCGGGCCGAGGAACGGTTTCGCGACACGGTCGACGTGGGAGTAGGTCTCGCCCGTCAGCGCCTCTTTCACGGCGCGATAGGTGACCCGCTTGGCCCGGGCCGCCTGGGCCACGGGGAAGTATCCGACCTCACGGCCGGATCGGCGGATCTTGACGACGAAGGCTTCATCGAGCTTGGCCGAACCGTGTCGGGAGCCCTTGCGAGGCGGAACTTTGATTTCTGGCATGGTCTTCACGTTCGTTGAATAGCGAGCCTAACCACGGCGAAGCGGAACAATAATCGGTTGACGCCCCGTCTCCAATCAGCGGGGCCGCCACCGCCCCCGAGGACGCGCTGACGAGGGAGGTCCCTTCGGCTCCGGCCGCTTGCCGGCCGCCTTGGCCTGAGTCCGCTCGCGCGCCCGAGCCCGTTCCGCCCGGATCGCCGCGATCCGCTCGGCGAGCGGAACCTCGAGCGGGGCGGCCGCCTCGATGGTGGCATCGAGGTCGGGGATCGTCACCTGGGGCAGTCGCTTCCCGATCGCGCGCTCGATCCGCCGGAGATCTTCCATCTCCTCGGGCGCCACGAAGGTGAAGGCGTCGCCCGTGAGCTCAGCCCGCGCGGTCCGGCCGACCCGGTGGATATAGTCGTCTGGCACCACGGGCACGTCGAAGTTGACCACGTGGCCGAGCGCCTCGACATCGATCCCCCGGGCGGCGATATCGGTGGCCACCAGGACGCGATATTGGCCACTCTTGAATCCGGCCAGCGCCGCGGTCCGCTGCGGCTGCGATCGATTGCCGTGAATTCGTTCCGCCGAGATACCCTGGCGAACCAAGAACTTCATCAGCCGATCAGCCCGGTGTTTCGTCCGGGTAAAGACCAGGGCCTCCTTCATCTCGCCACGCTTGAGCAAGGTGGTGAGGAGGATGGCCTTCTTGTCTTGGGCAATGGGGTAGACCGCCTGGGTGATCCCCACCGCCGGCGCCGACTGGCGCTGGAGATTGATGGTGACCGGGTTCTTCAGCATCTCCCGCGCCAGGGTGGCGATCTCGGCGGGCATCGTCGCGCTGAAGAACAGGGTCTGCCGCCGCTCGGGAAGATGCTTCAGCACCCGACGGATGTCCGGCAGGAAGCCCATGTCGAGCATCCGATCGGCCTCGTCGAGCACCAGATACTCGAGCTTGCCGAGACGGGCGTACGGGAAGCGAAAATGGTCGAGGAGCCGGCCGGGGGTCGCGATCATCACGTCGACGCCCGAGCGAAAGGCGTGCTCCTGGGGCCCCATTCCGACCCCGCCGAACACCGACGCGCCGGTCAGCGGGGTGTGGACCGCGAGATCGTTGAACGACTCGAGGATCTGGGCCGCCAGCTCGCGGGTCGGGGTCAGGACCAGGGCGCGGGTCGCCCCCCGTTTCTCCCCGATCAGTCGATGGAGAATCGGGAGGAGAAACGCGGCGGTCTTGCCGCTCCCGGTCATGGCGCAGGCCAGCAGATCGCGACCTTCCATCGCCGGCGGGATGGCATCGGTTTGAATCGGGGTGGCCCGGGTGAAGCCGAGGTCCTTGAGCGCGGCGAGCAGACCGGGGTGCAACTTGAGACCAATGAACGGCACGAAACGGCTTTCGGCGAAGGGTTGAGACGTCGCCGGAATCTAGCGGGGTCGCCCAGGCATTACTTTCCCCCGATGCGTGGACTGCTATTGGGCCTGATTTGGCTCTGGAGCGCGACGACCGCCTCGGGGCAGGAATGCCGACCTCAGACGACGGCCCTGGTGTTGAGCGGCGGCGGGGCCAAAGGGCTCGCCCACATCGGCGTGCTCCGGGCGCTCGACAGCCTCGGCACCCGTCCCGACCTGATCGTGGGGACCAGCATGGGCGCGATCGTCGGCGCCCTCTACGCCAGCGGCTACTCGGCTCGGCAGATCGACTCGCTGGTCCACAGCCTCCCGGTGTCGGAGATCGTTCGTTCGTTTCGGCCCCCGGCCCCACATCCCTGGGACGACCGGCTCCCGATCCTCTACCTGGTGAAGGGGCGGCGCGGGTTCACCCTCCAAACCGGAATCGTCGACGAGGCCCAGCCCAACGCCCGGCTCAACGCCGCGATGCTCCGCGGCAATCTCCTCGCCCGAGGAGATTTCGATCGGCTCCCAATTCGTTTTCGGGCCGTGGCGACCGACCTCCGGGACCGGACCACCGTGGTCCTCGCCACCGGTGACCTCGCCAAGGCGGTTCGCGCGAGCAGCGCGATTCCGCTGGTGTTCCCACCCGTCCTCGACGGTGATGCCGTGCTGGTCGACGGTGGCCTCTCGGCCAACATCCCGGTCCGGGAGGCCCGGGCGGCCGGCGCCGATCGCATCATCGTGTCCGACGTGACCGAATATCCGCGTGACTCGCTCGACGTCGAATCCCCGCTCGCCCTGGCAGACCAGCTCCTCGGCTTCCTGTTTCAGCAGCCGGCGGCGTCGATGAACCAGGGCGACATCCTCATTCGCCCCGTCGTGCAGGAGTTTCGGAGCCTGGACTTCTCGGCGGAAACGGTCGCCGAGATTCTCCGCCGGGGCCGTCAGGCGGCCGACACCGTCTTGGCTACGGCCGGCTGCCTCGTCCAGCGCCCGCCGCTGGTGGTGCCGGCGCTGCCGTCGATGCTGGAGGGTTGGAGCGTCACCACGAACTCGCTGGTCGACAGCTTGTTGATCGGCCGGCTGCTCCGACTGAACACCAGCCAACCGATCGAGCCGGCTTCGCTCCGAAGCGGCCTCATCAGCCTCGCCGATGCCGAAGCCCTTCGGGGGGTCTGGCTCAACCCGTCCGGCTCGCCCGACACCGTCGGATTCCGGATCGAGCCGTTGCGCGCCCCGAGTGCCGCGGGTGGTGCCGGCCTGGCCTACGACCACGAGCTCGGTGGGCGGTTCTGGGCGGGGCTGTTCGATCGCCGGATCCTCGGGACCACCGCGGAGGCGAGCGTGATGGTGTCACTGGGGCGGCTCCAGCAGGATGTCTATGGGGTCCTGCTGTCCCATTTCGACGCGGGGTGGTCGCGACTGACCCCGATCACCTCGATCCGGCTTCGCACTGAAGACGTCCGGCGATTCGACGCCGGCGGAATCGAGGCCCCGCCGCTGGCGACCCGCGACCTCCGACTCTCGAGCGGTCTCGAGATCCGCGTCGGCGACGACTGGCGATTCCGTCCCAGCGCCGAGCTGTTGGCGTGGACCGATCGGAGCGGCCCCGACCCGACCGGCGTCGGCGGATCGCTCCGGATCGACTACCGGCCGCGGTACGGCCCCCTCGTCTTCGGCGAGGCGCTTTGGGCCGGCCCGCTCGTCTCCAATCGGCTGGTCGGCGAATGGGCCATCGCTCGGGGCCGGTGGCGACTGGTTCCCGCCGTCCGGGCCGCCGCGGGCACCCGACTGCCGGCCCAGTGGCGCTATTCGTTAGGCGGCGACGGGGGCTTCCCCGGTCTCCACCTCGGCGAGCGGCGGGGCACCCGGGAGCTGCTCGGCGGCCTCCAGGTCGGGTTTCTGCTGGCCCGGCCGGTCGAAGCCCGGTTGTCGATGGCGGTGGGACGGGCCTGGACTCCCGGAGCGGTGGGCGATGAGTGGCTCGGGGGGGCTCGGATCGGGATCGGCGCGGAGACGCCGGTCGGCCCGATGGAGTTGGCCTGGGGCGCGGCCACCACGGGCAGGACGGCGCTGTTCCTCCGGCTGGGTAAGTGGTTCTAGCGGGGCGTCACCGCGTCCCCGGTCCCCAATCCTCCTGGTCGTCGTCGACGTCCCTGGCCTCGGTGTCCTCGGCGAGCTCCCGCTCGGCCGCCTCGAGTTCCTCCCGGTCGATCGCGGTGGTCACGTCGTCCTCGGGCGCCGGGGCGGCCCGCTTCCGGGAGCCGCCGAACAGCCAGAGCAGGACGGCCGCGCTCACGGCGACCGCGATGATCGCGCCCAAGGCGAACCTAACGCTTGGCCGGCTGGCCCGGCCGGGGCATGGTCCGGGCGATGAACCGCCGAATGTCCTCGTTCGACGTCACCAGGTCCTCCTGTCGCAGGTACATCATGTGACCGGAGCGGTACCCCTTGAACGTCATCCGGTCCTGGAATCGCCCGGCGGGATCCATGTTCCACATCGTGTACTTGGCGTCGAAGTACGGGGTTCCCCCGTCGAAGTACCCGGACTGAACCATCACGTGGAGGTAGGGGTTGGCGCCCATCGCCTCCTGGAGATTCGCCCCGGTGCGGTCGCCGGTCCGGTTCCACGGATTGACCGGCCCGAAGAGCCAGTACTGGAGATCCGTCTTCCAGCCGAGCCCGTCGCGCAGGTACGAGTTGATCGCGGGCGCGAAGGCGTGGTTCCAGGAGGTCAGCGCCGGATCGAAGTCCGGCGACTCGCCCGCGTCCTCCCGATCGAGACCCTTGTAGCGTGAATCCAGCCGTCCCACGGTCAGGCCGCGATCTCGGAGCAACTCCTTCCAGAAGAACGAAGTCGGCACCGCCATCGCGTGTTGCCGAACGATGGCCTCCTTGAGACCGCTGTATCGCGCCACCTGCTTGACGAGGGCATCCCGTTCCGCCGTCTCGAGCGCGCCCCCGCGAACCAGCCCGGGGACGAGGCGCTCGATGGTGAATCGCTCCACCTCGGGCAGGAGTTGGTCGAGATCCTTGCCCTGGAGATCGGCCGCGAGCGCCTTGTGGTACCAGGCCGTCGCGGCGTAGTACGGCAAGGTCAGCGCGGCGCCGACCGGGCCAGCGCGCTCAACGCCCAGCGGCGTGGGCGAGACCAGGACGACCCCGTTCAGGTACATCCAATGCGACCCCTGGAGCCGCTGCGCCAAGCCGGACACCCGGTTGGTCCCGTAGCTCTCGCCGATCAGGTACTTGGGGCTGGTCCACCGGCCCTGGCGCGCCACGAACGCGTCGAGCCACCGAGCCAGGTAGGCGATGTCCTCGTTGACCCCGAAGAACTGCTCCCGCTTTTGCTCGCCGATGATGCGGGAGAACCCGGTGTTGACCGGATCGACGTAGACGATGTCGGCGACGTCGAGAATCGAGTGAGGATTGTCCTGGACCCCGTAGGGCTGCACCGGAAAGCCTTCGCTATCGATCTTCAGGAGTTTGGGGCCGGTGTAGGCGACGTGCATCCAGACCGAGGCGCTCCCTGGGCCACCGTTGAAGGAGATCGCGAGGGGGCGGGTGGAGCGGTCCGCCACATCGGTGCGTTCGTAGTAGGTGTGAAACATCGTCGCGATGACGGCGCCCTTCTCGTCCCACACCGGCTGGTTGCCGACCGTCACCCGGTAGGGCACTCGCTGACCCTTGATCGTCACGGCGCCGTCGCGCCGCGCCGTGGAGTCGGCGGGAAACTTGAGGCTCGCGTCCGGCTCGGGCTTCGGGGTGGGTCGGGTGGCGGCGGCCGGCTGGGCGGCGGCGGTCGCGGGACGCTCCTGACTCCGGGCCGTGGCGAACGTGACACAGCTGGCGGCCCCGATCAACAGCGAGATACGCATGACTAGAGTCCTCACGAGGTCCTGGGCCGTCGAAGGTGGGCGGCACTCGGCAGAGAGTCTAGGGCCGCACGGACCGGGTCGCCACCCCCGGCGCCTGGATCAGAGCGGGCTCGATCAAGCGGCGCTCGATCGACCTCACCGGACGAAGAAAACCCACCGCGAAACGGTGGGTCGGTGGAAACCTCGCGCCGAAACGGCGGAAGGAAACTACGAGCGACGGCCGTTGGCCGAGGTGAAGACCTCGACCGCCAAGGCGAAGGTTCGTCCTTCCCCACCCTGGAGCGCGCCCACGCCCACGACGTGGCGGGCGACGTCCTCGCCCTTGTCGTTCTTGATCGAGACCACCACCGAGTACTCCCACGGCTCGGCGCCATCGGGGTGGCGAATGGTGCTCTCGACCTTGAGCGGGACCAGGGTCGCCTGGGCCCGCTGGGTGGCCGCCGCCGTGGGATCGAACCGAAGGTGATGCCGACACGCCGGGCAGACACTCGCGCTCTCCAGAATCGTGGTGCGACAATGGGGACAGTTGCGCGTGGCGCCCGGCGCGCCGGCCCGAGCCGTGCTCATGAGCCGGGTTTGCTGTCGCCCCAGCCGAACTCGACCTGGCCCCGCATCTTGGATCCGGCCGCTACCGTGAAGGAGCCGGCCTTGAGATTGCCGTTCAACACGCCGCTGTCGAGGAGCTCCACCCGGGAGGCCTCGTCGACGTTGCCTTCGAGCTCCCCGGCGATCACCACCGAGTTGGCCCTGACCCCTCCGATGACCTTGGCGCCGGTCTCGATCGTCAGGTTGCCCTTGACGTGGACGTCGCCCTGGAATTTGCCGGCGATCCGGATGTGCCCGGTGCCCTCGATCTTGCCCTCGATGGTGATCCCCGCGGCGATCAGCGATTCCTTGGTCTGCTCGGCGGCGGGGCGAGGGGGGGTGACGTAGCTCGGCGGCAGCTCGACCCGGGCCTCGGGCTCCCTTTTCGGCAGCTCGGGAGTGCCGGGGATGGGGTCCTTCTTCAGGGCCGGTGCTTCCTTCCAGATCGCCATGGCTCGATTGTCCTTCGAAGAAGTGTTAGGTGTGCCCACTTAAGTATAGGCGCCGGCCCCGGATCGGGTAACTGGTCCGGTTCTGGACCACCCGCCCGGGTCCCGTGAGGCGCCCCCTCTTGCCCGAGGGCGCGCCGGCACCGTAGCCTAGGGCATGCAAACAAGACTGACGGAAGCCTTCGGACTTGCACATCCCATCGTCTGCGCCCCGATGGCCCTCGTCACCGGGGGCCGGCTGGTCGACTCCGTCTCCCGGGCCGGTGCCCTCGGAATCCTTGGCGGGGGCTACGCGGGGACCCTGGGCGGTGAGCCTGATCTGGCCTCCGAGTTCGCCCTGATCACCGCCCGGCCGTTCGGCGTCGGGTTCATCACCTGGGCCCTTAGCCAGGCCCCGGCCGCCCTCGACCGGGCCCTGGCCGCTCGCCCCGAGGCCGTCTTCCTCTCCTTTGGCGATCCGACCCCGTTCGCCAAGCGGATCCGGGCCGCGGGCGCGGGGCTGATCTGTCAGACCCAAACCCTCGACCATGTCGCCCGGGCGGTCGACGCCGGCGCGCGGGTGGTGGTGGCTCAAGGCACCGAGGCCGGCGGCCACGGCGGCGGCCGGTCGACCCTGCCCTTCGTCCCCGAGGTCGCCGACTTCCTCGCGGCTCGGTCGCCCGAGACCCTGTTGCTCGCGGCCGGCGGGATCGCCGACGGCCGGGGCCTCGCGGCGGCGCTCATGTTAGGCGCCGATGGGGCGGTGATGGGCAGCCGTTTCTGGGCCTCGGCCGAGGCGCTCACCCCGACGGCCGCGACCGATCGGGCGGTCCGGGCCACCGGTGACGATACGGTTCGGACCCGGGCCATCGACCGAATCCGGGGGGTGCCCTGGCCGGACGAGTTCTCCTTTCGGGTAGTTCGCAACCGGCTCACCGACGCCTGGGCCGACCGGGAGGCCGAGTCCGCCGCCCAACGGGGCAGCTACGCGGCCGAGTACCAGGCGGCCCGGGCGCGCGGGGACTTCGACATCGTGGCGGTGGTGGCCGGTGAGGCCGTGGGTCTGATCCGGGATCGCCCCCCGGCGGCCGATATCGTGAGACGGGTGGTCCAGGAGGCCGAGGCGGCCTTGGCTCGAGATTGGGTGGGCTCGGCGACGCGGCCCGAGTCGAGGTAGCCGCCCGGATCGCGCGCATGGCGCAACCGATCAGGACGCGGCATTTTCCACCGTCGTCAACTCGGGCTTCGGGGTCGCAATGAAGAAATGGCTCAAACGAATCGGCATCGGGGTACTGCTGCTGCTTCTCGTCCTGACCACGGTGGGCGCGGTCTACGAGCGGGTCATGCGGCGCCGGGCCGCGACCGAACACCCCGCGCCGGGCCGCCTCGTGGACATCGGCGGGCGTCGTCTCCACCTCGACTGTCGCGGCACCGGTACGCCGATCGCGGTTCTCGAAGCGGGACTCGACATGAACGGCTCGTTGGCCTGGGCCCCGGTCCACGATTCGATCGCCGGATTCACCCGCACCTGCGCCGCCAGTCGAGCCGGAGTGATGTGGAGCGACGACAGCCCGGGCCCCCATCACGCGGGCACCGTCGCGGCCGATCTCAAGGCGGCCCTGACCGCCGCCGGGGAGTCCGGACCGTACGTCATGGTCGGCCACTCCCTCGGCGGGCCCTACATCGTGACCTTCACCAAGCGATACCCGACCGACGTCGCCGGGCTCGTCTTCGTCGACGCGTCCCATCCGGACCAGGAGCGCCGACTCGCGGAGGTGATGGGAAAGGCGCTCGATCCACCCTTTGGACCGATGAAAGCGCTGGCCGCGCTGGCCTGGACCGGATTGCCCCGACTGCTGATCCCGATGGACACCTCCACGGTCAGCGGGCCGCTCGCGGTCCGTCAGGCCATGAAGGCCTACGCGGCCACCTCGCTCGGCCCGATGCTGGCCGAGGCGGCCGGAATGCCGGAGACGATGGCGGAGGCCGGTCAGGGGACGGCGTTAGGCAACCGGCCCCTGGTCGTCCTCACCGCCCTGAAGCCGCTCGACAGCGCGTCCCTCGCCACGCTGAAGATGACCGCCGACGACGGCGCCAAGTTCCAGTCGGTCTGGCGGACGCTCCACGTCGAGGAAGCGTCGTGGTCGTCGCGGAGCGAGCACATCCTGGTTCCCGACGCGAGCCATTACATCCAGCGCGATCGGCCCGACCTGGTCATCGGCGCCGTCCGCCGGGTGGTCGAGCAGGTGCGCAACCCGACGCCGACCAGGGACGCCGCCGGGCACTAGGTCGCACCGACCGGGGGCGTTGCGGCTAGCGAGATCGGCGCCGCCGCCACGCCCCCACCCCGATCGCCGCCAGCCCGGTCATCGTCAACAACCACGTCGCCGGCTCGGGGGCAACCGTCATCGGCGAGCAGGCCGCCAGATGGCCCCCCAATCCCGAGTTCCCAACCTCGCAGACATCTCCGTTGTTCAGATAGATCGCCAGGTCCTCCGTTCGCCATTGCCCGTCGAACGCGAACGAGAAGAGCGCGCCACCGGTGAAGCCGAGGGTGTCGCAGGTCTGAATGCCGCGCCCGCCGGTTTGGAACGGATCGGTGGCGGTGCAGCCGTGGATCAGGGGGAACATCTCGTATTCGTCGGGCCAGCAGACCGCCTGCTGCCCGGGATCGCACCAGTCGTCCCAGGCGCTGTCGAGGGTATCGCAGGGGTTGGGTCCGCTCCAGACCGCGACCGGATCGCAGCCGGCGCGGCGGCCGACCGGGCCGCTCGCGGTGTAGTCCACGAACGTCGAGCCGTTCGGGCCGGCCGGGTCGCCGCCCCGCAGTTGGGGGCCACCCGGCACGTTGCTGACGTTGACGAACCAGATGGCATCGTCACCGATCTGGCCGAGATTGCGGATCAGGAAGTCGACCAGAGTCACCCCCGAACCCGGTTGCTGGCGGATCGATACCGCCACGCTCGCGCAGGTCGCGAACGTCCCCCCGGCGCACCTCGCCGCCACGGAGGACGGAACCAGCGCCATCACCAACCCGAGAAGAGCGAACGGTGTCCACCGCATCGGCGATTGTCCCTCGTGAAGGTCCCTTTGGCGAACGACGACTGCCGGTCGCCTACGGAAACTACCGCAGGACCGCCCACCGATGTATCAATCATTGGAGCGACTTCGGAGCGAGCGACCTTCGGATCGAAGTCTGCCGCCCCCACGCAACCATCGTCGGCCCCTTCCGGGCGGGCGCCGTGCTGTCGGCCCCCGCCTCGCTGATTCGGCGTGCCCCTTCGCTCCGCGCCCGGGTGGTCGAGGCGATGAGCCAGTACCTCGGCCCGGCGGGCCCGTTAGGCGACTCTCAGGGCTTGAACCGGACAACCTCGTTTTCGAGCGGCAACTCGCGCTTCTTGTCGACCGTGGTGCCTGACGGGGTCCAAGCCCCAAGGAAGTTGGTCACCCGTCCCTGATAGGCGTACTCCTCGATCAGGAAGGGAATGCCCTCGGTGCCCAGCGGGGAGTTGGCGTCGCCCAGGTGAAAGTGGAGGTGCGGCGCCGTCGAGTTGCCGGAGTTACCGAGCCGGCCGATCTCCTGGCCGGCTTTGACCTTGTCGCCCACCTTGACCGGGATGGTCCCCGGAATGATGTGGGCATAGAAGCCGTAGTTCCCGTTGCCCAAGTCCAGGATGACGTGATTCCCGCCCACGGTCTCGAGGGTGATCGGCACCGCCATCTTCGGCGAAAACGGCACGTTCTCGATGATCCCGTCCTTGACCGCCACCACGGTTCCCGAGGCCACGGCGAGGAGCGGCATGTTGTAGCCGTACCAGTTCTCGTTCTTGGTGGAGTCGCCTTTCCAGCCCTGGCCATCAGGCCCGAGCTTGATCCAGTCGGTGGCGAACCGCTGGGGGATCCGGGCCAGGCCCTCGAGCGGGATCACGGTACGGCGGTGGCCGGACGCGTTCCCCGGTCCGTTCACCGCGACCCACGGCCCGTCCTTGAGGGGCGACCGCACCACCACCGCGGTCTGCCGTGCGACTGGCACGGTGACCCCGGACAGGGTGTCGACGGATCCGGCGTCGAGCGAGTCGGCGTGGGTCACGAAGAACCGGTGCTCGATCGCGGCGGGTGCCGCGCCGGGCGCGACGGCGACGTGGAGGTAGACCAGGCTCTGGCGGCCGGCCGGGATCACTCGCCCGTCGCCGGACTCTCCGATCCGGGTCGTGTGCCGGCGGAGCGAATCGCCTTCCCAGGCGGCGAGCACGGTGCCCCCGACCCGGGCCTCGAGCCGTTTGATCGCCCCGCCTCGGCGCGCGAGGTTGGTGACCCGGAGCTCGTACACGAGGTGGTCCCGATCCCCCGAACGGACTGGCGTCGGCCCCTTCGAGGCCCGGACGTCGAACGGAACCATCCCGGGCAACTGGGCGGCGGCGGCCGCCGGGCCGAGCAGGGAGCAGCAGAGCAAGAAAAGGCCGCGAGCCACGGGACGACTCCTCAGTCGGGGGGGGGACGAGCCTAACGGTTGATCGGGGGTGACTTGGCGAAAACTAGCGGTCGACAGTCACCTGAGGTAGCGTAAACGAACCGGACGGCCGGTTTGTTTCGGTCCCTCGCGCCGACTTGGGTTTTGGCGCCGCGAGCCGATACTTGGAGGCATGGCCCGCACCTCGGTGATCCCCCCGGACCCGGCCCCGCACGAAAGCCTGGCCGCGCGGGGCGCCACCTTGGTGCCCTCCTCGCCAAGCGAACGGGCCGACCTCCTCGATTCGACCGAGTGGTCCCGCCGGCTGGAATGGGCCGACTTGGCCACCCTGGCTGGTTACCTCCGAGTCTATCGCTTGGCTCCGGGCAAGGTCCTCTTCACCGAGGGCGAGCACGACAGCTTTCTGGCCCTGATCGTCGCCGGCAAGCTGGCAATCCATAAGCACGACTCCGCCGACCAGGACCATCCCGTGGCCCGGGTCGGTAGGGGCAAAGTGGTCGGCGAGATGTCGCTGCTCGACAAGTCGGCCCGATCCGCCACCGCCATCGCGGCCGAGCCCACCGAGCTGTTGATTCTGACCCGGGCGCAATTCGACGAACTCGGCCGGGCCCACCCGTCGGCCGCCCTCGCCGTCACCACCGCGATCGCCACCAGCATCGCTCAACTCCTTCGCCAGACGACCGGCGCGCTGGTCGAGCACTTGGATCGCGAGCCGTAGCCGTCCCCGGAGCGCGATCCCGGGGGGCCGGCGGCCGGAGATCAACTCAGCGGAAGATTCCGAAGTTACCCAACAGCCACCACAACAAGAGGAAGATCAGCACGGTGCTCAGGCAGCCGCCTCCGAGCTTCTTGGCTCCCCACCCCGCGGCCAGTCCGCGCAAGAGCTTACTCATCCGGACCTTCCTTTCATGGTGGCACGACGAACGCCCCCGGGCCGGTGGCTCGGAGGGCGCCGTCAAAGTTACCGCGGAGGGTCAGCGACCGTCGCCGTCGGCGTCGCCGGGAATGGCGCGTTCGATCCGATGCCAGGCGTCGCGGGTGGCATTCTTGGCCTTGTCCCACGAAAGTCGCGAGGAATCCTTCGTCTTCTCCCAACCTTGCCGAAGGTCGGTCTCGACGTCGTCGAACTTCCGCCCCGCGAACCGGTCGTACGACTCCCATCCGTACCGATAGGCCGGCTGATAGGTGTCATAGGACTGGGCCGAGGCGTACGGACGCGATGGGAAGTTGGTCCGCCAATAGGTATCCTCGGCCACGGGATCGATCGCCGTCGCGATGCCCTTGCCAGCAAGACCACCGGCCACCGCGCCTACCACCCCACCGACCACCGTACCAACCGGCCCCGCCATCGAGCCAATCGCGGCGCCGGCCGCGGCCCCGCCGACCCCGCCAACCCCGGTCGCGATCGGATGGGAGCCCATCCCGGGCTCGGAATCTCGGGATCTGTCCCTGTCTTTATCGTCGTGTGCCATAGCGGCCTCCCCACGAAATGTTGTGAACGTGCGCCGTGAATCAGCGTCACGAAAGTTTCGCAAGCGGCTGCCACGAGACAATCGCTCGGATGGACTAGACACAGGGAATATCTCGCGGCCGCGTTCGCCGGAGTCCGCTCGATCGATCGATACGCCTTTCGCCCCGTCATCGATAACGTTGGGCGGCTGGCCCCAACCGACCGGATCGCGACCGAAGTCGGCGTTCGCCTTGGGCTACGGAGGCAACGGGATCACCTTCAGTCTCGTCGCCTCGGAGCTCCTCTCCGACGCGTGCCGCGGCTGCCAGCACCACGACGCCTGGCTCTTCGCGATCGATCGGCCTCGCTGCCGATGAGGCTTTGATGGAAACGGCGGCGAGCCAATGGGCTAAGACCTGATCCCGGTCGAAACGGAGCGCGAAGAGCGGGGTGCGGCGGTCGCGGCGCCGGCCGGACCCAGGTCCCCCTGGAATCAGTTAGATTTCCGGCTCGTCCGAGCAGTGGAGGGCGTGGTGAGAAATCTGGTCGTCGGGACACTCCTGGCCGTTGGGATCGGTGCGCCGCCCGC
Source organism: Gemmatimonadales bacterium (assembly GCA_046160105.1). Classification (GTDB taxonomy): domain Bacteria; phylum Gemmatimonadota; class Gemmatimonadetes; order Gemmatimonadales; family GWC2-71-9; genus SHZU01. The sequence continues at coordinate 51,463 of JBJXGT010000043.1, forward strand.
GGTGGCGCAGGACCGGGTCGTCTATCGAATTCCGGTATCGGGAACCATCGAGAACGGGCTCGCCCCCTACGTGGCCCGGGTGCTCGGCGAGGCCGCCGCGGCCGGTGCCTCGGCGGCGCTGCTCGACATCGACACGCCCGGCGGCCGAATCGACGCCGCCGAGCGGATCGTCGACGCGGTGCGGGGCTCCAAGATCCCCGTGTATGCCTTCGTCAACCCCCGCGCCTACAGTGCCGGCGCGATGATCGCGCTCGCCGCGAAGGACATCTACCTGGCCCCGGCGGGCGTCATTGGCGCCGCCACGCCGGTCGACGGCCAAGGCACCAAGATGTCGGAGAAGTACGTCAGCGCGATGCGGGCGGCGTTCCGAGCGCTCGCGGAGGCCAATGGCCGGGATCCGGCCCTCGCGGAAGCCATGGTCGATGAGTCGGTGGAGATCGCCGGGGTCAAACCGGCCGGGCGGCTCCTGACGCTGACCTCCTCGGAAGCCATCAAGTTGGGGTACGGCAAGGCCGAGATGGCCGACGTGCCCGCCGTGCTCGCCGCCGTCGGCCTCGAGGGGGCCCGGGTGGTCACCGAGGACGCGAATTGGGCCGAGCGGGTGGTCCGGTTCCTGACCAACCCGGTGGTCTCGCCGCTGCTCTTGTCGCTCGGAATGCTGGGGCTCGTCTTCGAGATCAAAGCCGGTCACTTCGGGATCGGCGGCCTGATCAGTCTGAGCTCGCTGGGCCTCTTCTTCGGGTCCGGTATCATCCTGGGGCTGGCCGGCTGGGAAGAGATCATCCTCCTCGGGCTCGGATTCCTCGCGTTAGGCGTGGAGGTGTTCGTTCTCCCCGGATTCGGGGTGGCCGGCGTCATCGGCCTCGCCCTGGTGGCCACCTCGCTGGTGATGGGCCTGGTCGGCAACTTCCCGACCGGCGGCGACTTCCTGGCGGCCGGCCTGATCATGTTGGCGGCGCTGGTGATCTCCATCTCGGTCATTTACGGATGGCTCCGTCACCTGCCGGGCAGCACCCGTTTCCGCAAGGTGCTGCTCCAAGATGGGCTCGCGGTCGAGGAAGGCTACGTCTCCGCTCTGCCCCGCCCCGACCTGGTGGGCAAGGCGGGGGTGGCCGCGACCGACTTGCGCCCCTCGGGCGCCGCCCTGATCGGTGAGGAACGGGTCGACGTGATCACCGAAGGCGAGTACATCAAGCAAGGCAGTGCCGTGCAGGTCCTCCGTTCGGACGGCTATCGTCACGTCGTCCGAGCGAATGTCTAACGCTCCAAGGAGACGCCCGTGAATCCTGATACCCTAGGTCTGGGTCTGATCGTAGCCCTACTGCTCGGGGGCATGATCGTGCTCTCGATCTTCTTCCGCTTCGTGCCGATCGGCCTCTGGTTCCAGGCCCTCGTCTCCGGCGTTCGGGTTTCCTTCCTCCAGCTGTTCTTCATGCGGTTTCGAAAGGTCGACCCCTCGTCGATCGTCAACCCGCTGATCAACGCCCACAAAGCGGGTCTCGCCCTGACCGCGGACCAACTCGAGTCGCACCTGCTCTCGGGCGGCAACGTGGCCCGGGTGGTCAACGCCCTGATCTCCTCGGGCAAGGCCGGGATTCCGCTCGACTTCAAGCAGGCGACCGCGATCGATCTGGCCGGCCGCGACGTGTTCGAGGCCGTCCAGGTGAGCGTCAACCCCAAGGTCATCACCACGCCGAAGGTCGCGGCGATGGCCAAGGACGGCATCCAGCTCCTGGCGATCGCCCGGGTCACCGTGCGGGCCAACATCAACCGCTTGGTCGGCGGCGCCGGCGAAGAGACCATTCTGGCCCGAGTCGGCGAGGGCATCGTCAGCACCATCGGCTCGGCGATGAGCCACAAGGCGGTGCTCGAGAACCCCGACATGATCTCGAAGACCGTGTTGGCAAAGGGCCTCGACGCCGGCACCGCCTTCGAGATCCTGTCCATCGACATCGCCGACGTCGACGTTGGCAAGAACATCGGCGCCGAGCTGCAGACCGATCAGGCCGAGGCCGACAAGCGGATCGCCCAGGCCAAGGCCGAAGAGCGGCGGACCCTCGCGGTCGCGATGGAGCAGGAGTTCAAAGCCGAGCTCCAGCGCGAGCGGGCCAAGCTGGTGGCCGCCGAAGCGCAGATTCCGCTGGCGATGGCCGAGGCGTTTCGGAAGGGCACCTTCGGGGTGATGGATTTCCAACGCTACAAGAACCTCGAGGCCGACACCGAGATGCGGCGATCGATCGCCGGCGGGCCGGAGCCGGGTCCGAGCGGACCGATCGGCGGTTGATCCGATGGATTCGCTGATCTTCCTGGTGATCATGTTCCTGGTCGGGGGCGTGCTCCAGAGCCTCGGGAAGAAGTCCAAGGAGCAGCGCCAGCGGCGACGGTCCACCTCGCTCGATCCAGCTGCCGAGGACGAAGGCCCGAAAGACATTCTCGCGGCGATCCGCGAGGCGATGGCCGCCGCCGAGCGCGAGCGGCAGGCCGCGGGTCAGCCGCAACGAATTCCGTTGCCGGAGTACCGCTCTCCGACCACCCAGCATCCCTCGGCGGAGTACCGATCTCCCACGACGCAGCATCCCGCGCCGAAGCCAGCCCGGACGTCGCGGCCCGCGCCGGTCGACGACGAGATCTTCGAGGAGGAGACCGAGAGCCTGGAGGTCGACGACGACGTTCAGAGCCTCGAGGACACCTCGGCCCGGCCCGAGCGGGTGGTGGTGGACTATGACGAGAAGGCCGACGAGGTGGTCCAGGCCCGGATCCGGTGGGCGGAAAAGTTGGCCCGACCGAGCACGCCGGAGGATCATCGGGCCTTCGACCAGCGGATCCGGACCACGCCGCCGGTGGTGCCCGCCGGCGAGTCCCCGCTCGAACGTCATGCCCGCCTGCGCCAGATGCTCATCTGGCACGAGATCCTCGGCAAGCCGAAGGCGATGGGAGATTTCTAGCGGGCCGATCGGCCGCTATCGCACGCCGGACGGCGGCCGGCCGGTTGAACGAACCGTCACCGCGACGAGGCGGTCAGCAACTCCTCGAGGTATCGCTTCCAGATCACGGCGAAGGTGTGGGTGCCGTGGCCTCGGGTCTCGGGTCCGAACGGGACCAGAATGGCGCGACCCTTGGCGACCCGTTTGGTCTCGCGCTCGAGAATCCCGAGCTCGGGCGGATTGATCAGGTCATCGGCGAAGTTCACCGCGAAAAGCGGTGCCCGAATGGTTTCCAGCGCCGGGCCCGGGTCGTAGTCGCGGGAGGCCTCGACCTGGTAGAGGAGGTCGTTCGCGTCGGCCGTCCTCGAGGTGAGCGCCACTGCCGAGTCCAGCGCGGCGTCGCTCGCGGCCAGGGTTCCCATCTGTTCCTGGCGGAGGACGGGGTTGCTCGACATCAGGAAGAGCATTTGTTGAGCAGTCTGGAGACTCTGAGGCTGGCGCTGATAGTCCCCACCCCGCCACTCAGGATCGTTCCGGATCGCGTCGATCACCACCCGGCGCCAGACCCGGTTCCGGCCCGAGATCTGGGTCGGCAGGCTGGCCAGGGGCATCAGCGCATCCATGAAGTCGGGATAGAGCTCGCCCCAGAGCCAGGTGTGCATCCCACCCATCGAGGTCCCCATGACCAACCGCAGGTGGTTGACGCCAAGACCCTCGGTTACCAGACGATGGAGGGCCGGGACCATGTCCCGGTATCCGTATCGTGGGAACCGGGTTCGGAGGCCGTCGCTCGGCTTGCTCGACTGCCCGTGGCCGATGCCGTCGGGGAGGATGATGAAGTAGCGGGTCGCGTCGAGCAGGCCGCCCGGGACGAACAACTCGCCGCCGAACACCGGGCCGAGGAACTGGGCGCCGGTGCCGCCGGTGCCATGCATCACGAGGACGGCGTTGCGGACGACGCCGCGGGCGTCGCGCTCAGGCTGGCCCAAGGTTCGATAGTGGAGGCGCAGCTCGGGTAGCCGCTCCCCGGACTCGAACCGAAAATCCTTGATGATGAAATTGCCCTCGGTCGGAGCGGGAACCTGCGCGGCGGCCGTCTGGCCCGCCACCAGCAGGACCATGGCGATCCGGGAACCCGTCATTGCACCCTCCGCGAAGTCCGTTCGATTTCGCGGCTGCCCCCGGGGGGGGGGCGGCCGAGACCTGGAGGGTCGTCGCCGGGCGCCTCTCAGTCAAGGGCGCGGGTGTTGGATCGGGCTACTGCGACTTCAAGTACTCCACCAGGTCTCGCTGTGCGTTCCCAGGCAGCTTGAGGGCGAGAACCCGGTTGTAATGGGCCACGACCGCGGCCAGAGTCGCGGCACTTCCATCATGGAAGTAGGGCGGATGCTGCCAGAGCCCGCGCAGTGGTGTGGTCCGATAGGCCTTGCTGGCGGTCCGAGAAGCATAGGCCCCATCCATGCCGGTCTCCGCCGCCTGATGCAGCTTCCCGTCGTTGTTGTCGGTGCCGTTGGTACCCACATGACAACTGGCGCAGTTTGCGTCGAAGACCGCGCGTCCCCGTTCCGCCATGACTGGATCGAAACTCCCCGCCGGGGCTGGCGGCGCCGACAGGCTGTGCTGGTAGGCCCCTAACGAGGCCAGCTTCGGCCCCACCAGATCCGGCGAATGCTTGATGTCGATTCCGAGCCGGCTGTCGGCGAAATTGCCGCGGCCGTGCATCTGAGTGACCGCGACGTAAGCATTCCAGTACGAGAGCGGCCCCTCGGCCGTATAGGTCTCGTTCTTGATCTGGGCGAGCCCGTAGGCGGGCGGGAGCACCAACGGCGTGCTCTTCCCGTCGATGTTGAAGCGCGGATCGTATTTTCCCGGTCCCCACGATTGGTAGACCGCTTTCTGATCCGCCGGCACCGCTCCGGAGAGCGCGATGATCGCCCCGACGTTCAGCTCACGGTTGGGCCAACCATCCATCCGCCGGCCAATCCCGGGCATCACAGAGTTGTCGACCGTCGAATGGCAGAGCGCGCAGGTAATGCCGAGGCGAACCAGGCGATTCTCCGCGTCGACCTCCGCCTTCAGCCCGACAACCGCGTTCAGTTTGAGGAGGGCAACGGTGGTGGCGGGGCTCTTGAGATCGGCCGTCTGGAGGATCCCAGCCGGAAGGACGTCCGCGTCGACCTTGAGCCCAACCTTGAGGGCGGTGGTCGGATCAACCGCGTTCACGACCACCTCATGCAGCCGGAGCGTGTCGGTCCAGAACACCTCGTTGCCGAACGTGTCGAAGCGGAATATCTCCCGGCCGGCCGTGACTGCCTCGGCACCGAGCTCATCGCTAGCAGTCCCCGAGGCCGTCGCTCCGGTCGAATCCGGGGAGGCGTACCGGGCCGCCGTCTTGGCGCACCCGGTGCTCATTGCCGCGCAGGAGACGAGAATGAAGGTAGACAACCACGACACGCCACAGTCTCGACCCCGAGGGTAGGGGCCGGTTGCCTCGAATAACGTGCAGATCGCCATGGTTCACCTCATCGGGTGATCTCGCTGAAACTGCGATTCAATCGTACCCGAGTTGGCGGGAACCGCCCATCCGTCCTACGAACGGTCTTTGGACTAGTCCTTACCAACGACCGGACCCGCCATCGATGCCAGATTCCGGTCCCGGCGCGAGCAACAGAGGGCGTGGTGAGAACAATGGCTCTGCCCTCTACTTTCGACCGGATCTCCGTTCTCCAGACGCTCAACGAGGCGAGGCTGCCCCACGACCATGAAGGACTGCGCTGCTCTACCCCCGCCGCTGACGGGATGCGAATCTCCCTTGGCGGCGAGGGGCCGGGATCGGCGGACCCGCCCCGGGCGTTGTTCGTTCGCTCTCCGTAACGCGTCGCGGTCTTCCCTGAGCCGGGACGGCGCGGTATCCTAGCGAACGGTCGCGTTCGGCGAACGGACTTTCAACCGGAGCCCCACCATGCTGGCCACTCACGCTTTGCCTTTCCTCGCCACCCTGCTCGTGGCGCAGGACACCGTTCGCTTCACGCCCACCATCGCCCAGCCGACCTTCGCGGTCCGGGAGCCAGTGCTCCGGATCCGCCCCGGCACGGTACTGGTGAGCAAGACCAACTTCGGCCCCTACTACACCGAGACGGGCGGCGATTTCCCCGGCGAAGTGGGGCCCTTCTACGTCGAGGGGGCCACCGTGAAGGACATGCTCAAGGTGGAGATCATCAAGGTCCGGCCCAATCATGGCCTGGCTGCTTCCCAACTCTACCCTGACTTCGGCGGACTGGGCCTGGAGAAGACGGTGCGACTGGTGAACGAGCCGATACCCGCCAAGCGGTACCTCTGGCGGCTCGACACCGTCCGGATGGTCGGGACCACCGAGATGCCGAACAGCCGCATCCGGCGAATGGAGCTCGACCTCCAGCCGATGCTCGGTCGGGTCGCGGTCGCGCCTCGGGGTGCGGAGGCGTTCGCCGGCATCTGGCCCGGTGATTTCGGCGGTAACATGGACGCGCCGGAGGTTCGCGAGGGCACCATCGTCTACCTCCCGATCTTCCACGACGGCGCCTACTTCTACTTCGGCGATGGTCATGCCCGGCAAGGCGAGGGCGAGGTGAACGGGACCGGGCTCGAGACCAGCATGGACGTGGTGCTCAAGATCGACGTGATCAAGGGGAAGACCATCGACTGGCCCCGGCTCGAGGACCGCGATCATATCATGGTGGCCGGCAGCGCCCGACCCCTGATCGACGCGTTCCGGCTGGCCCACGTGGAACTGATCGAATGGCTGGTCAACGACTACGGGTTCGACAAGTGGGACGCCTACACCCTACTCGGCCAAGCCGCCGAGAGCACCGTGGCCAACATCGTCGACCCGGCGTACACGGTGATCGCCAAGATCCGAAAACGGTATCTCCCGCGATGAGAATGGTGGCAGCTCTCGGGGTGGTCGTCTGGGCGCTCGCCACCGTGGGGCCCGCCAGGAGCGCGCAGGAACCGGCCCGTTCACCGGCGCGGTTGGTCGCCGGCCGAATCGTCAATGCCGCGTCGGGCGACCCCGTGATCCGCGCGGTGGTCTCGTTGCCCGGCACGCTCGTCCAGACGACCACCGACGATCGCGGTGGCTTTTCGCTCCCCGGGAACGCTCGCTCGGTAGCGATACTGGTCGAGGCGTTGGGGTTCCGCACCAAGGCGGTGACCCTTCGCGACACCGACCCTCCCACCGAGATCGCGCTCGAGCCCGCGTGGACCGTCGAGCAGATCCGGGCGCTCCAGCTCCAACAGGACGACCCCGACTACCGACCTCGGGTCGAGCGGCCGGCGTACCCGCGGGGCCGGGGGCCCAGGGTGCTGATCGACGAGGGGCATCACAATGCCCATACCGCGACCGGCCGGTACCGGGCGTTCGCCGCCATTCTCGAGCAAGACGGGTTCGTGGTCGAGGCATCCGGCTCGGCGTTTACCCCCGAGCTTCTGAAATCGGCTGGCGTCGTGGTGATCGCGACCCCCATCGATGGATTGGACGACGGCTCGGTCACCAACCGTTCCCCGTTCAAGGCGGGGGAGGTCATCGCCCTGCGCCGGTGGGTCGATTCGGGCGGCGCGCTGCTGGTGATCTCCGACCACATGCCGGTGGCCGCGGCGCTCGATCCCCTCCTCCGAGCGTTCGGAGTCGAGGGCGACAACGGCTACGTCTTCGCCTTCGCCGCCGACCGGTTGGTGGCGCGGCCGATGGTGTTTCGTCGCCAGGATGGATCCCTGCGGGCGCATCCGATCACCGCCGGACGAACCGGCTCCGAACGGCTCGATTCGGTCGCGACGTTCACCGGGTTCGCCTTTCGCGCGCCGGCGCCTTTCGAGCCGCTCTTGCAACTGCGCGATGACAGCTACTCGATCCAAACGCCGAACTGGCTCGCGCCGGCCCTCGACAGCCCAAAGATCCCGGTGGGCGGGTGGTTTCAGGGTGCCGCCGCCCGAATCGGGCGAGGCCGGGTGGTGGTGAATGGGGAGGCGGCGATGTTCACGGCCCAGGTTCGGGGCGAGAATCGCAGGAAGAACGGACTCACCAGTCCGGAGGCCGGGCAGAACCTCCAGTTTCTGCTCAACATCATGCACTGGCTGAGCGGCCTGCTCCCCTGAGACCCGCGGCTCGCCACCGGGGCGATGGGCCCGGGCGGCGGCTGACGGTTCGCCGGCCTCGGCTAGACCGTGTACACCGCCGACGCTGGCCCGGCCCGAACTCTGCCCGCGCGGCATTCCCGCACCGTCTCCTCGAGGTCACCGAGGAACTCATCGACGATCTCGCCGTGAAATCCGTTCAATAGCAGGAGAACGCTCGGCGGATCGGTCTGCCGCGCGAAGCTCCAGCCGCGGCGGTTCATCTCCTGCCCCACAGCCGTCATGTCCACCGAGTCCGATCCGAACGACAGCAGCGTGGCGTCCGGTTTGCCGCAGACCGCGAGGCCGTCGACCCGCCCAATGCCGGCGACCAGGCGGACCCGCGCATCGACCATTCGGGCCACCAACGCCTGGTAGCCCGCGTGGCCCAGATAACTCATCACCGCCCAAGCCGACGCCACCGGCCCGGCCCCGCGCGAGCCGACGAAGTTGGTCGTCGAGTAGAGACCGACGGGCCAGGCGTCGAACTCGTAGCGCTGATACGCCGTCATCGCCTCGGTCCGCAGCAGCAGCGCGGAGCAGCCGTGGAACGCGTAACCATACTTGTGGAGATCGATCGAGATCGAGGTCACGCTCGGCAACGAAAAGTCGAAGGTCGGGAGCGGGTGGCCCAAATCCCGGATAAACGGCAGCACCATCCCACCGACACACCCATCGACGTGCATCCACAGGCCATGACGGTCGGCCAGTTCGGCGATCACCGGGAGCGGGTCGACCACGCCGTAGGCATATGGTGGCGCCGAGCCGACGATCATGATGGTGTTCGCATCGATCGCGTTGGCCATGCCGTCGATGTCGGCCCGGTAGTCGGGGCTGGCGGTCATCCGGCGCACGGTCAGACCCAGGAGCTGGGCCGCCTTGTCGAACGCCGCGTGCGCCGTCCGCGCCACCACCACCGTCGGCCTCGTGGCGGCGGGGCGCTCGGCCCGAGCCCAGTCCCGCGCGGTCTTGACGGCCATGAAGATGCTCTCGGTGCCACCGGTGGTGATACTGCCCGAGGCAGCGGCGGGCGCTCGCATCAGCCGAAGGAGAATCTCGACGACCTCGGCCTCGAACCGCCGGACGCTGGGATAGGCGAGCGCGCCATAGAGGGCGTTCTTGCCGAGGCAGGAGGTGAAGGCCTCGGTCGCGATCGCGACCACGTCGTCGCCCGCGAAGTAGGACGCCCGGAGGTTCCGGCGGTCCTTCCAGACCGCGTCGCTCGAGGTCGCCGCGACCAACTCGGCCCGGATCTCGTCGGCGGACCGACCTGCGGCAAAGAAGCCGGTGGCGCCGGTTCGATCGCTCATCGAGGGCCCTTTCGAGAGGTCAGGATCTCGAGCGCCGCTTCGAGGGCACCGTCCCGACCGCTCGCTTGGTCGGACTGGGGAAAGACCGGCACCAGGCGGTCGGGGGGAATCCCCGCCCCTTCGTAGTCGGTCCCGTCAGGTGCGAGATAGCGCTCGCTGGACAGCTGGAACCGCCATCCGTTGGGTAGCTGGCGAATCAACTCATCCGCGAAGATGCCCTGGGTCGCCTCGCCCACCCGGAGGACCCTGGGCCGGCGGCCGATCAAGGCGAGGGTCAGAACCTCGCCAGCGCTCAGGGTCCGCGGCCCGGTGAGCAGGACCACCGGCCCGCCGAATCGGGCCCCGGGTCCGGGCCGGACTCGAATTCGCTGGAGTGGGGTGAAGCGATCGGGACGCTCCGGGTCGGAGCGGGCCTGCTTGGCGAAACCCAGGTACGGAACCGTCGTTAGGCGGGCCACCAGCAGCACCGCGATCGCGTCGGCGCCGCCACCGTTGAGCCGGAGGTCGAGAACCAAGCCCCGCCGCCGGGCCACCCGCGGCATGATGCTGTCGAGGGCCACCGTCAGGGCCACCGAGTCGTCCTCGAACCGTCCGCTCGGCGTGTAGCTGTATTCCCGCATGACACGCAGGTAGCCGATCGAGTCCGGCAGCTCGCCATACTGGATCCAGTTCTGACACCACGACTCGAGCGGCCCGGCGAGATACCGCCGCGGCGGCGCGTCGAGGAGCGCCTGATAGGCCGCCGAATCGGCCCAGCCGCCGGATCGACGAAAATTGCGGAGTCTCAGTCCGAGATCGGGGGCGGTGACGTCGGTATGCCGGTCCTCCAGCGGCGCCACCATCCGCGAGAGCAGCTGGTAGAAGTCCACCGGGGCCATGCCCCCGGTCACCTGGCGGCGGGCGTCGGCGACCTGGGCGGCCCAATCCATCCGACGCAAGGCGAAGAACGCGTAGTGCTCCCGCATGGTCCGTTCGAAGACCGCGAAGCTCCCCTCGATCGTGTTCGGCGTCGGGGAACGGCAGACGGTGGGCAGCTCGCCGATTCGGCGGAACTTGATGTCCGACACCGTGCCCGGCGAGTGGACCCGCAGTTGGTTGGCGCTCCACCCCGTGCGGACGATCCAGGCGGTGGCGGCACCATTGAGGAAGGCCGCCGCGGCCCCCGCGGGTGGAGACCCTTTCGGCAGCTTGGCGGTGCGGAGGCAGGTCGTGGCGGTGACCTCCCAGGTCTGGAGTCCGTCCGCCTGGAACTCCCACACCATGCCGTAACCGTCCGACCGCCATAGGCCGGACGGCTCGGTGGGGGGG
>JBJXGT010000044.1:0-5339 GCA_046160105.1 Gemmatimonadales bacterium
GAACATCACCACCCGAGCCGCTGGGCGGCGCCTCCGACGTCGACTTCCCGGCCGGACCAATCAGATTCCGCGCCGTCTCCCACCGCGCCAACGCCTCGGGCTCACTCGCGAACCGGTGCCGATTCAACCGATCGATCCGGCCGATCAACCCCATGATCTCCGCCCGCACCACGTCCAGCGCCCGGCTGGCTCCCACGCGAGCCTGAAACGCCGCCTTCGCCTCGTTGCTGATCGCCTCGTACTCCGCCGGCAACTTGCCGGCATCGTCGACCAGCCCCGCGGTCACCCCGTACGTCGCCAGCGCGTCCAGATGCTCCCGCGCGGCCCGAATCATCCCGCCGGCGGCGTTGATGAACGCCGGATCCGACGAACGAACCCGCGGAGCCCGAACCCCCCGCAACTCCGGCACCTCCTCGCTGGCCACCTCGAACACCCGGCCGAACAACCCCAACAGCCCCGCCGACAGCTGACTCCGGACCTGGCGCCGAGTGCGATTGGCGGCCCGCGACCGCTCCTTGCCCTCGACTTGCTGGACGATCAGAGCGTTGGCCCGTTCCACGCTCGATTTGCTACTCGATCGAGGACCCGGGTGAGCCACCCGACGATGCCGAGCGTCAGCTCAGTGAGGCCGCGCAGCGTCTCAACGTTCCCGTCGACCAGCTTGGCGCCGCCGTTCGGGATTTCGTCACCCAGCCGGCCGCCGATTTCGAGGACGCGGCCCGGAGGGTGCTGGCCAAGAACGGCGAACTGTACCGGCGTCTGGCGTAGGTGCGGCACCTCACCCTCGGTGAGAGTGTTGTCCTTCACGATCGCCTGACTCGCCGGCCGACTGACCTCGATCGCGAGGGCTCCGGCGTGGCCAGGTCGTGGTTCAGTACTCGATCTGGCGGCACGTGAGCCCGAGCCCGGTGATCTGATGGGGCCGATGATAGACCATCAGCTGCACCGCGATGTAGTTGGCCGGACAGAACGCCGGCGCGTCCCAGGTGCCACAGTTCGTCCGGCTGGCCTCGTCTGGATCGTTGATCACGTCGATGGCCCTGGGCGACGTCCACACCTTCGCGGGGTAGATCCGGATCCCCTTGATTCGGTTATTGTCCTTGCTGGACTTGCAGACCGCCACCCCGCGGATGAAGTAGCGGGGGTTGTTGGCGAACTTCACCGTCTTCCACGAGGCCACTTCCTCGGTCGTGCTCCCCAGCTCTTTGACGCTGGGGAACAGGCCGGAGCCGCTGCGGCGCGGCCAGTCGCAGATTTTCAGCTCCGGCCGATAGGGGTTTGGGCTACCGTAGAAGTATCCGGTTGTGATCGTGAGCAGGCAGGGTTGGTCCGCGTACTCGGTCCACCGGATCTCCTGCAAGGCCTCGGTGTATCCGACGGTCGAATTTCCGAGGATCGTCGTTTGGCCGCCGGGGGATCCGGACAGTCCGGTTTGCGCCAGCGGGTTGATCGTCTTCTGGGCTTGCAGCCCGCCCGCCAGCAGGGCGCCGAGGGCGATACTGATCCGAACTCGCATGGGAACTCCACGGTGAGGGTGTCAGAAGCCATGGCGTCGGGCGGCGGCCATGTTGGACATTCTCACCCTCGATCGGTCCGGTACCGAGATCGCCCTTTCCCCGCGACCATGCCCGCTTCGTCGGTCGGCCCGGCCCCGTGGCCTTCGGCGGGGTCGTGTCGCTGCTCGTCTCAAGACCGAACGGCGGTCGCCAGCCAGCCCCTCACGGCGCGGATCCGCTCGTGGATAGGACGAACCGACTCGAATCCCTTCGCTGGGCTTCAGTCGAAACCGCGGAACAGGGGCGCGACGTCGATCGTGAGGTTGGCCGCGAGATTTTTCGGTGACCAGACCAGCCGATCGGCCACCCGGCCATCGGGCGCCGCCCCGGGCACCGAGGCGAGAATCACCTTCTCCTCGACATCGACCCGCCACACCTCATCCACGCCGAGATCGAGATACGCCGGTCGTTTGAAATCGCGGTCGTAGATCTCAGTGGACCGGCTCTTCGTCTCGACCGCGAGAAACCGATGACGGACCGCTTCCCATTCGGTTCCGGCCACCGGGGCGCCAAACACCAGAATGTCCGGTTCGAGCCGCGTCTTCGGGCGGAACACGACGCTGCCCGGGCTGGGTCCGGCCAGGGAAGGAGAAAGCCGGTCAGGATGGCGGCCAGGCGCTGGGTGACGACCTGATGGGGCAGGCTCGGTGCGGGCGTCACCAGCAGCATCCCTTCGAGCAACTCGTACCGGTTGCCGTCCGGGGGGAACCGGTCGAGGTCGTCGACGGTATAGCTGGGGACGGAGATCGGCATGGCCATAAGGTCGGCTCGGCGAGTGGGGTTTGGCAACTCGGCATGCCACAAGGTGCCGAGGATACCGCCGGGAGCGACAACCAGATTCGGGTCGATCGCCGCGTACGGATTGTCCGGCCCTAAGCGGGACGAACCGCGAGTAGTATCCAGTGCCGCAACGCCGAGGTGACGGGTGGCCTAGCTCCCGCCACCTTGGCGATCGGTGTTTAGGGCTTGACCTGCACGGCCCGGCAAACCAGCGCGAGCCCGGTGGCGGCTTCTTTGATTTTGGTGGACAAGGCCGGCGTGTCGGATTTGTGGTAAATCTTGAGCTGGGTGGCGATTTGGCCGGTCGGGCAGTACCGCCTGATGCCCCAGTTGTCGCCGCCGCGGCAGTTGTTCGAAAAATCCTGGTCGTATTCCGTGGTAGGCGTCACCGTGCCGTTCGTCAGATTTACCTGGGCGTAGTGCACGCTGATGCCCTTGATTCGCTGGTTGGCCCGGCACACGTTGATGCCGTTGATGAAATGCCCGCCCGGCGCTTCGCCCGCCTCCCGTTGCGATTGCGAGGTCTGGTTGCACGACGAGCCGCCCAGATCAACCTGGTAGGACTGGACCGAGTTGAGATTGATGTGCCGGGACTCGACCTTGAACCAGCACGGGATGTCTGAATCTTCCGCCCAGGTCACCTGCGTCAGTCCTTGATAGGGACCGGTTGGCCCCAAGGTGACCACATCCGTGCCGTTGCCGCCGGTGACGCCCGTTGTGGTCGTCGAGGTGCCGAGGATCAGGAGCGTGGCCGGCGCCGCAAAACCAGCCAGGGCGATGATCGCCGCCAGGGTAGAGCTGCCATGTCGCGCAAACACGGTGTTGCCTCCAGTCGCGTTGTGGGTGCCGGTCGGGACTCGCCCACGGAGTCCCACCTCACCAGGCGACGTCTCGGCGAAATCGTGGACATTCGGGCCGGTCGGGGCCTATTCCGCACGCGGCCATCTCGGGATCCACGGCGTTGAACCACTCCGCGAGTTTACTGGCGACCTCGTCTCGGGCTCACTCGCGAACCGGTGCCGATTCAGCCGATCGATCCGGCCGATCAACCCCATGATCTCCGCCCGCACCACGTCCAGCGCCCCGGCTGGCTCCCACCCGACCCCAGTTTGGACCGGACTTCGACCCGTTGGCAAATCGACGTTGCGTCTCCCTGGCAGCATCTCAGCAGCTCCTGTCAGACGATCATCGGCCTCCCGCGCTCCGCCCGTTCCCCAGTCAGGGACATCGCGGATACCCCAGCCAAGCAGCGAACAGCCCCGGCAGGTACCACTGTCCGGTGTCTTCCTGCCAAAACCGAGTGAACGGCACGGCCGCGTGCGGCATCGGCCTGGTCTCACACACCGCCGAATGAACCCGCGCCTTGTTGGTGAGCACGTTGCCCGCGGTCAAGAATTCGAGGCCCGGCCGCGTGGCGAGATGGCACATCTGGCAATTCTTCTTCACGACGCCGAGGTACATGTTGGCATCAGTCGACCAACCTGACGGGACATAGTTGGCGGCGGCGGCCGCCCCCTGCACCGCCACGCGTCCGCCGTACATTCCATTGATGTAGGCCTGTGCCGCGGGGGAAGCGCCCGATCGCAAGATCATCTCGTTGAGTTGGCGAAACCGCTCTTCCTGCGCGGGCCGATTGGTGACCTGCAACAGTCCGGGATCGAGAGGGAGCAAGGTGGCGCCCAGGACCAAACCTGAACGCGGATCGTAGCTCCCGCCGTGGCAACTGGTGCAGGCGTGAGGGGTGTACCCACCGGATCCAGAGGAGCTCAAAGGCGGCATCCTTGGGTGCAGACGCTCACTCGGACGTCCAGACCTCGGCTCTCACCCGTACGGCGGGCAAGTCCAGGCCGTTTTCGGAGGCCGAGGTGTGTGTTAGCGGACGAGGCTGCGCAGCGGTATTGTAGAGGGGATAATGCCGCCGTGACGGAGGTCCCAGGCAGGTCCGGCCCCGCGGGGCGGGACCCATTGCCATGTGGGCGGTGTGCACAGTGCCTTGTCGATTCTGAACCGCACGAGGCGGGACCAACAATGACCGCGGATCCGAAGACTACCCTGTTCCGTTGGTTTAGGGAGGTTTGGAACGAAGGGCGTCACGAAACCATCGACGAGCTGATGTTGCCGGACTGCTTGACCAAGGTCGAGGGATTGGATGCCCCACTCAGCCGAGATGCCTTCAAAGCATACCACCGGGCCTTCCTCAGCGCGGTCCCTGACCTCCGAGCGGAGGTCTTGTCCGTCACCACCGAAGGCGAGACATCCGTCGCCAGCTGGCGCGCGAGAGGAACCCATCTGGGCCCAGGACTCGGCATCCCACCCTCGCGGCGACCGGTCGATTTCACGGGGCTGAGCGTGTTCGATTTCGTTGACGGTCGGATCGCAAAGGGCTTCGACCGCTGGAACCGGGGCGAAATGATCGCCAGCCTGATGCAGGTCCGAATGGACGAGTTGCGTGAGCACGCCGGGCTGACCCAGCGTGAGGCCCAAGTGGCCCTGCTCATGGCGGAGCGGTTCTCCCACCCGGAAATCGCCACCCAACTCGGCATCAAGCCCAACACGGCCCGACGCCACTGCGAGCGGGTTCTCTCGAAGCTCGGTGTTCGCCGCCGCCAGGACGTCGCCCAGGCGCTGGGCAAGATTCCCGGGTCGGTGCTCGATCGACACGGGTCCGACCTCTGAGCCCTAGCCAGCACCGTCATCTGCTCCCAAGGGGGTCTAGTGCAGTCTGCACCTGGCCCTCACGGTCATGGGACTCGACGTTGATGATGCCGGACTGGGCCCGGCCGCCGATTCCCGGTGACCGGTGCCTTGCGACGAACGCCCCGACCCCGAGCCCCCTATGACCAAGCTCCCGACGCCAACCCGAGGCCCCCGCCGACCAGCGCGTCCAGATGCTCCCGCGCGGCCCGAATCATCCCGCCGGCGGCGTTGATGAACGCCGGGTCCGACGACCGAACCCGCGGAGCCCGAACCCCCCGCAACGCCGGCACCTCCTCGCTGGCCACC
>JBJXGT010000045.1:0-29165 GCA_046160105.1 Gemmatimonadales bacterium
GGGCCGGCCCGCGCCGGCCCTGCGAGTCCCGCTCGACGACGCCCTCGGCAGCGTCCTCGCCGAACCAATTACCAGTCCGATCGACGTCCCATTCTGGACCAATTCGGCGATGGACGGCTATGCGGCCCGCGGCGAGGACGTTCGGGGGGCCAGCGACGCGACGCCGCGGCGGCTGACGATCGTCGAACGGATCCCGGCCGGGGTGTTCCCCACCGTGCCGATCGGTCCCGGCGAGTGCGCCCGGATCTTCACCGGGGCTCCCGTGCCAGTCGGCGCCGACTCGGTGATTCGGCAGGAGGATACCGACGGCGGCGACCCGATCGTCACGGTCGTCAGGGACCGGGACTGCGGCGTCAACGTGCGGCGGGCGGGTGAGGACATCCTGGCCGGAACGCTGGTCCTGCCAGCCGGGACCGAGCTGGGGCCGGCCGAGGTGGGGGTGCTGGCCTCGCTGGCGGTGGCCCATCCGGTGGTGTATCGGCGACCTCGCGTCGCGATCCTCGGAAGCGGTGACGAAGTCGTCGGGATCGACCACCCCGAGGAGATCCTCGCCGGTCGGAAGATCGCCAGCTCGAACACTCACACCCTGATGGCCCTGGTCCGGCGGGCGGGGGGCGAACCGGTCGACTGCGGGATCGCCGCTGACAGCGAGGCGAGTCTTGGCGAGCATCTCGCCTTGGCCGCATCCTGCGACCTGGTGGTGACGACCGCCGGCATCAGCGTCGGCGAGCACGACCATCTCCGGGGCGCGATCGAGTCGCTCGGTGGACGAGTCGACTTCTGGAAGATTCGAATGCGGCCGGGCGCGCCGGTCGGGTTCGGAGCGTTAGGCGCGCTGCCGTGGATCGGGCTGCCCGGCAATCCGGTCAGCGCCATGGTCACCTTCGAGCTGTTCGTCCGGCCGGCGATTCGGCGGATGATGGGGCACCCGCGACCTTTCCGTCGGGCCATCGCCGCGACCGCGGGCGAACGGATCACCCTGGGCCCGAAGCTCCAGCATTTCCTCCGGGTGATCCATCAGGAGGCCCCCGCGTCGACCGTTCACTTGACCGGGCCCCAAGGCTCCGGAATCCTCACCTCGATGGTTCGGGCCAACGCGCTCGCCGTCATCCCGGAAGGTCAGTGCGATACCCCGGCGGGCAGCCCCGTGTCGGTGATTCGGCTCGACGACCCGGGGCACGTCGCCGATCCGCCGTTCTAGACGCCCCGGATCTTGGCAATCACCTGAGACAGGTTGATGGTGCTGGCTTGCTGGCGAATCTCGGCCTCGACCTTGGGATAGATCGTGGCCGCTTCGGCCTTGAGCCGGCCGAACAACGCCTTGAGATCGTCGCGTGACAAGGTCCGCCCCTGGGCATAGTACTGTTTGGCCGCGTGTCCGAGTGCGTAGGTGCTGGCGAAGGTCAGCCCGACTCCGGTGACGGCGCCCGCGGCCCCCCCGGCGACCCCGCCCAGCACCTTACCGAAAAGACCTTTCGCCAGCCCGCCGACGATCCGCCGGGCGACCCCCTCCATGACCTGCGCGGCGGCCCCGATCCCCATCGCCCCAGCCAGGTCTCTGACCTGAGCGGCGTCGAGCCTCCGTCCGTGCTCGGCGCCGATCCGGTAGACCAACCGGAGCTGGAGCGGCACGATCGCGAGCGACGCGAGGTTCTGCGGCAGGAGCTCGAGGGCGCCCGCCAACACCGCGCTCTTGAGGATCATCGCGTCGAGCCCGCCGCCCTCGCCTTCGCCAAGACTCGGGCCGGCCACCGGGGCCACGGCCAACCCCGCGGCGGCGGCATCGAGCTCGGTGGCGCCGGCCCCGTCGAAGGCCAGCGACGCCTTGAGCTCGGCCAGGAAGATCTTCTCCTTTTCGTTGGCGCTGCCGTCCGCGTGACAGACCAGCACCGCGACTTCGTAGGCCTGCTGCTTGGCCTCGCCATCGGACAGCGCGGCCACGAGTTCATCGAGCCGCGACTGGCCGCTCAAGATCCGCCGAGCCACCTCGTCGAAATCACCCCCGCCGAAATCGCGGGCCACCTGCTCCAACTGCTGCTGCTCGGCGGCGTTCCGGTCGCCGTCGGCGAGGGCAGCCACCAGCCCGATGGCCGCGATGTTCTCTCGATCCCGTTCGTTCATGGTGCCGCTACCGGGCCGCGATCGCGACCGAGGCGGCGGTCTGGTCCCACTCGAGTCGCAGCCGGCCGCCCTGAACCTTGATCGTGAAGGTCTCGACGACCGTGGGCAACTCTTCCATCGTCATGTCGACGCGGCCGAGGTCCTGCTTTTCGTCGTACGCGGTCCCCCACTGCCCGGTCTGCTTGTTCACGATCAGCTTCCAGCGATCCTTGTTCAGGAGGGTATACAGCGTGTAGGTCCCCGCTGGGACCGCGAGGGACCCGATGGTCAGGGGCTTGTCGGTCACCAACGTCGTCGCGGCGTTGGCCCCGGTCCGCCACACCTTCCCGTAGGCTTCGAGGCCCCCAAAGATCACCCGACCACGTTTCGAGGGCCGGCTGTAGTCGATCATCACGGTGGCCCCGCCGACCGTCGCCCTGGTGGTGTCTCTCGGCGACGCCGGGGCTTGGCCCAGCAGCGCAGCCGGGGTGGTGGTAGCGGTGAGCGCGATCAGGGAAACGAAGAACAAGCGCGACATGGGACTTTCCTGAGGAAGAGGATCTGGTGCGACGACGCCGTCGGCGGGAGAAAACTACTCGAAGACCTCTCGAGCCGCCGTCCCCGAGGCGAACTCGAACCCGAACCGGGGCACCGCGACCGCCCGTCCGTAGCCCGGGAACTGGCCTTCGAGGAGGTACTCGGCCAGCACCTCGGCGGCCGCGAGCGCGGAGCCGATCGACTGGCCATGACCGGCGGTGGCCAGGTACGAGGCGTCGATGGGGCCGACGATCGGGCGACGATCGGGCGCCAGGAACACCGGGGCAACGGCGGTCGTGAAGCTGGCCGGGCCGGCACCGATCCCCGGCAGGAGGTCCTCGACGCGGGCCTCGAGGTCGGCCACCAGATCGGCGAGACGGGCCACCCCGACCGCCGGCACCGTCCACCGGAGCGTCGGCTGGCCGCTATCGTTAGGCCGAACCTCGATCCACTCCCCGTCGCCCGTGCGCAGGTGAAGCGACGGCGATCCGGGCGGCATGGCCCGCCCAGCCACGGCATGCGCCTCGACCCGAAGCCACTCTCGGAGGCCACGGCCCCCGGTCGCCCGGCGGGCGATCTCGGTCGCCCGGCGATCGGTCGCCACCACCACGGCCACCGCGGCGAGCTCCCGGCCGGATCGGAGGGTGACCTGTTGGAACCCGCCGCGCGGCTCGACGGCGACCAGCGAATCCGCAACGACCGACACCGGCTCGGCCGCAACGGCACCGTCGAGCCAGCGGCCGAAGCCGATCGGGTCCACGGTGCCCGCGCGGCGGACATGGAGTCCCCCGGCCGCGGCGATCGACAACGACGGAAGCGCCCCCCGAAGACCCGCCGGTCCCTCGATCAGGTCGAGCCCGCCGGGAACGCCCGTCAGACCCCGGGCCGGACTGGGGAGGTACCACTCTGGGGTCAGGTGTTCTCGGAGGGGTCCCGCCCCGAGCAGCGCGGCCCGCCCCGCCGCGAACCGGAGGGCTTCGAGATCGGCCTCGTCTCCGGCGAGCCAGAGGTCGCCGTGCCGGTCCATCTCGAAATCTCCTCCGCTCTCCTCCCACAGCGCCTCGAGGAGGTCGACGCCTCGGACGGCGAATGGATAGAGCAGAGGGTCCATCAGGGGCCACCAAGATCGGTAGCCGAGAGGGTGACTCGACTCCGGGTCCTGGCTGGGGTCCGCGACGAGGGTCACCAGCAGCCCGCGCCGCGCCAAGGCCAAGGCGCAGGCCCGGCCCGCGAATGTGGCACCTTCGACGACCACTTCCCCCAGCCGTTCCATGCGAGCTTGGCTCCGCGCAGAGACCGAGTTGACGCGCCTGGCAACCCCGACTAAAATGCTCCCCTTAGAAGGGGAGTAGCGAATTCGACCTTCGGGTCGGACGTGGCGATCGTCAGCACTGTCGGTCATTGACCGGCACGGTCGCCACGGGCGGGGTGAGCCCGCTCCAGCGAGACCTTCGTCTGCCGCGACCCGAATGCGGTATGACGAGATCTCGCTTTTTTCTTGCACAGAACGGCCTTGAACGGCAAAGGAGACGAGGGGTTGGCGCAATGAATCACACCAAGACCTTCATGCTGATGGCGGGCCTAATGGCCCTGTTCCTCGCGATCGGTCAGCTACTGGGCGGCAGCCAGGGTTTGGTGGCCGCGTTGGTGATCGGCTCGGCGATGAACCTGGTGATGTTCTTCTTCTCGGATCGGTTCGTCCTCCGGATGTATGGCGCCCAGGTAGTGACCGAAAACCAGGCACCGGAGCTGTACCGGATGGTCGATCGGCTCCGGCAGCGGGCCGGGTTGCCGATGCCGGTCGTCGCGATCACCGATCAGGATCAGCCTAACGCCTTCGCGACCGGGCGGAGCCCGTCGAAGGCGGTGGTCGCCGTGACGACCGGCCTGTTGCGGGCGCTGCCCCCGGAGGAGATCGAGGGGGTCATCGCTCACGAGTTGGCCCACATCAAGAATCGCGACATGCTCATCTCGACGATCGCCGCGGGTATCGCCGGCGCGATCGGCTACCTTCCCTACCTGGCGCTCGGCAGCCGGGGCGACGACGAGGAGGGCGGCCATCCGATCGCGGGCCTGGCGATCATGCTGCTCGGTCCAATCGCCGCGATGATCCTCCAGTTCGCGGTCTCGCGGCAGCGGGAGTTCGAGGCCGACCGAGTCGGCGCCGAGATCCTCGGTCGCAGTCAACCCCTGGCCCACGCGTTGGTGCGCCTCGACGCCCTGGCCCGACAGATTCCGATGCATGTCGCGCCGGCGGTGGCGCCGTTGGCCCAGGTCAATCCGCTCGCGTCGATGGGAGGGGGAATGATGAAGATGTTCTCGACCCACCCGCCGACCGAGGAGCGAGTCAGGAAGCTGCTGGCGATGGGTCCTCGGTAGAGGGTGCAAAACCACACCATCGGTTGGATCGTCTTCGCGGCGGTCGCGGCCCTTCTGCTCGCGGCCGATCTGTTCATCCTGAACCGCCGGGCGCACGTCCTTTCGATCAAGGAAGCGACCCGGTGGAGCGCCGTGGTGGTCGGCACGGCGCTCGCGTTCGGGGGATTCGTCTGGTGGGCCCACGGTCCGACCACGGCCCTGGAGTACTACGCCGGCTACCTGGTCGAGCTGTCGCTGTCGGTCGACAACCTCTTCGTCTTCATCCTGATCTTCCAGTACTTCGCCGTCCCCGCCGAGGCCCATTCCAAGGTCCTGAACTGGGGTATTTTCGGCGCCGCGGTGATGCGCGCGATCATGGTCGTGGCGGGCACAGTGATCTTGGGGCGGTTCGAGTGGCTGTTCGTGGTCATGGGGGTCATCCTCCTGCTCACCGCGGCCAAGATGTTCCGAACCGAGGAGCAGCGGATCGAACCCGAGAAGAACCCTCTGGTCCGGCTGGTTCGCCGACTGGTGCCGATGTCGGGCGCCTACGAGAACACCTCGTTCTTCGTGAAGACACACCGGGGATGGCTGGCCACCCCGCTGCTCCTGGTGGTGGTCGTCGTCGAGTGGACCGACCTCGTCTTCGCGATCGACAGCATCCCGGCCGTCTTCGCGATCACCCGCGACCCCTTCATCGTCTACACCTCCAACATGTTCGCGATCCTGGGGCTTCGGGCGCTGTTCTTCGTCCTCGCCGACGCGCTCGACAAATTCGCCTACCTCAAGCCGGGCGTCGGCCTGATCCTCGGCTTCGTCGGACTCAAGATGATCGTGGGCCACTGGTTCCACCTGCCGATCGGCATCTCGCTGGCGGTCATCGTCTCGATTCTGGCCGGGTCGATCATCATGTCGATCGTTCGGCGGCCGACCACGTTGGGGGCGCCGTGACGAAGGTCCGCGGGATTCCGGATCCGATCGAGCTGACTCGCCAACTGATCCGGATTCCCTCGCCAACGGGTCAGGAGCATGCCGTCGTCGATTTCGTGGAGGCGGCGCTCAAGAGCCTGGACTATCGGGTCCATCGCCAGCCAGTGGCGGACGGCCGGGACAATCTCTATGCGATCGCCGGCCCACCGGTCGTGGTCATGTCGACCCATCTCGACGTGGTCCCGCCCGATCTCACGGCCGGCGAGGACGACGAGTGGATCTACGGTCGAGGAGCGTGCGACGCCAAAGGGGTCTGCGCGGCAATGATCACGGCCGCGGTGCGGCTCCGGGATCAAGGGGAGTCGCGGGTGGGGCTGTTGTTCCTGGTCGGCGAGGAGACCGGAGGGGCCGGTGCCATCCGGGCCAACGACCTCACGCCCAAGGGTCAGTTCCTCATCAACGGCGAGCCGACCGAGAACCGGCTTTCGATCGGCCAGAAGGGCGCTGTGGCGTACCGACTGACCGCCCGCGGGAAGGCCGCCCACTCGGCCTATCCCGAGGAAGGCCACTCGGCCACCGAGGCGCTCCTCGATGCCTTGGCCGCGATCCGTGCCCTTCCGTGGCCGTCCGATCCGCTCCTGGGCGACACGACTCTCAACATTGGGCAGATCGCCGGCGGTGTGGCCGCCAACGTCATCCCGGCGGAAGCATCCGCCACGTTGATGTATCGCACCGTGTCCGACACCGGTCCGCTCGAGGCGGCTCTTCGGGGTATCGCCGGACCGGGTCTCGAGATCGAGCGACTATTCGGCTTCGGTCACGTTCGGTCGCCGACCCTGCCCGGCTGGGACACCACCACGGTCAAGTTCGCCTCGGACCTGGCGCATCTGGGGCCCTGGGGGACCGGTTACCAGATGGGGCCGGGATCGATACGAGTTGCCCACACCATGGCCGAGCGGATCCGGAAGACCGATTTGACCGACGGTGTCGATGGGTACCTCAAGCTGGTCCGCCAGCTGCTGGCCGGGTCGGATCGATAGACGACGAACCGTTCCGCTGTGTCCGACCGACTTTGGGCCGCCGGAATACCGTGTCGAAACGTCATAGTGACGCGGATCACTGGAACTGGCGTAACTTGTTGATGGGAAACTGGTTAGCAGATTAGATCTCGGCGGGTACGACCATTGCCCTGAGGTCGGCGGGGGCCCCGGGCCGCGATCCCATCAACGTGGGAGTGCGGCCGCACCCAAGCCGCGGTCCGGTGCCCGCTTTTTCCCTCCCTCACTCCACTCCCGACGACGTCACATCACCCGGTACTTCGGGCCGCTGCCTCCTTCGCGCGGGGTCCATCGGGGCCCGAGGACGTCGGTGGCTTTGCAATCGACGCAGTTGGGCGGATTGACCCGTAGCTCGTCGCCGACCCGCTCGTAGACGCCGGCCGGGCAGACGTGGCTGTAGAAGTCGGCGACCTCGCCCGGGATGTCCTTGCCGACGACGAGATGGGACGGGATGGTGTCGCGGGTCGCGTTCCCCGACTTGAACACCGCGTCGACCTTGCTGAAAGTCAGGGTGTTGTCGGGCACGAACGGCACTCGGGGCCGAATCTCGCGGTCGTCTTCGGCATCGGCCGCGACCTTGATCTGGCCTCCAGGAAACGCGCCGTTGGTGAGGGTCATCAGGACACTCTTCGCGCCACCGAGGAAGAACCCGTGCTTGAAGGCGAGCCGCATGTTGCGGCGGCGCTTGAGGTCGGCGACGACATAGCTCTCCCGCAACATCGCGTCGTACCCTCCCAGGGCCGCGGCGCCGGAGTCGCCCTTCTTGAGACCGGCCGCGATTGCCCGGGCGGCGTACATCCCCGATTGCATCGCGTAGTGGATGCCCTTGAGGCTCGCCACCTCCACCGTGCCGAGACAGTCACCGGCCATGATCAGGCCATCGCCGGAGAAGCGGTCCGGCAGACTGTAGTAGCCCCCTTCGGGGATGGTCTTGGCGCCCCACTCCACCAGCTCGCCGCCGTCGAGATAGGGTTTGACCAGGGGATGGAGCTTGACCCGCTGGAGCATTTCGTGGACGTCGGTCCCGGCGTCCCGCGCATCGAGACCGACGACCAGCCCCAAGGCGACCTGGCTCGGGCCCATCGGGTACATGAACGTCCCGCCGAAGGCATCCCGCGGCAACGGCCAGCCCAGGGTGTGGATGATCCGGTCCAACGGTTTCTTCACGTTCCAGACTTCTTTGACCCCGAGCGCGAAAATCTGCGGATTGGGGGCGCCGACCCCGCGCCATTCGCGCCAGGCCTGAGCCAGCGGCCCTCGGGTCCCTTCGGTCAGCACGGTGACCTTGGCGACCAGATCGGTCGGCTCGGCGTAGCCGTCGGCGGGCTGGCCCTCGCGGTCGAGGCCCGCCGCGGTGGTCCGCACCCCGACGACCCGAGCCCCGTCGACCAGCAACGACTCGGCCGGAAACCCGGCGAAGATGTTGACGCCGAGCTCCTCCGCCTTGGCTCCCATCCACCGGACCACCTCGCAGAGCGAGGCGACGTAGTTGCCGTGATTCTGCATCGTCGGCGGGGTGGGAATGCGCCAGGAGCCGCCCTCGGTGAGCAGGTAGACCGCCTCGCCTCCGACCGGCTGGCGAAAGGGCCACTCGCTCGGAGGCACCTCGGGAAACAGCTCTTTGAAGGCGCTCGGATTGACCACCGCGCCGGAGAGGCAGTGCTCGCCCAGACTCCCGGCTTTCTCGAGGACTCCGATGTTGAGTTCGCCGATGCTCGGATCGGCCTTCGCCAGGCGGGCCAACTCGATGGCCCCCGCCAGTCCGGCCGGGCCGGCGCCGACGAAGAGGACGTCCATCTCGATCGCTTCGGCGTTAGGCGGTTCGGCCCGGATCAGGCGATCGGTCGGGAGCTTCGGCTGGAACTTGATCGGTAGGATGCGAGTCACGCCAGGCAGTCTCCTAAACCAGCTCGAGAGCGATGTCCGCCGCTTTGACGCTGTGGGTGAGAGCGCCCACCGACACGAAGTCGGCGCCGGCGTCGGCGTAGGCGCGGGCGTTCTCGAGGGTGATGCCACCGGTGGCTTCGATCGCCACCCCCGGGGCGAGCGCGCGGGCCGCCTGGGACCAGACCGCGACCGTCTCCGGGGTTTGGTTGTCGATCAAGAGCCGATCGGCCCCCGCCCGGCAGGCCTCGGTCACCTGCTCGACTGATTCGACTTCGACCTGACACGCCAGCGCGCCGCGAGAACGGGCCGCCGCGAGGGCATCGATCAGGCTTCGCTTTTCGCGAGCGAGGGCCCGCCAATGATTGTCCTTGATCATCACCGTGTGGGCCAGATCGAGCCGGTGAATCGCGCCACCGCCGGCCACCACCGCCGCGACATCGAGGAACCGGAGACCGGGCGCGGTCTTCCTGGTGTGGAGGACCCGACATCGGGTGCCGTCGAGCCTGGTCACAAACTGTCGGGTGGCGGTCGCGATGCCGCAGGCCCGTTGGAGGATGTTGAGGACCGGCCGTTCGGCTCGGAGAATGGTGGCGAGGTCGCCCTTCATCCGGCCGATCGGCCCGGGAAGCGCCTCGTGACCTTCCTTGGCGGACCAGGTCACGCCGCACCCGGCGGCCCGCGCGGTGGTTTCGGCGTAGACGAGGCCGGAGATGACGCAGGGGGTGCGGGCTTCGATGATCGCCTCGCCACCGACGGGCTGGCGGACCGAGACGGCCGTGGTCAGATCGACAAAACCGTCTTCGCCGAGCGCGTTGGCGGCGACTCGGGTCGCGTCGATCGAGAGATCGGGCAGTGATTCGGGCATCGGCTGGTTACTCGGCCCGCAGCTTGTTCACCTCGTCGGTCATCCGCGGCACCACCTCGAAGAGGTCCCCGACGATCCCGTAGTCGGCGACCTTGAAGATCGGGGCGTCTTTGTCCTTGTTGATCGCGACGATGACCTTCGAGGTGCGCATCCCGGCCAGATGCTGAATGGCCCCGGAGATGCCGACGGCGACGTACAGCGACGGTGCCACGGTCTTCCCGGTCTGACCGACCTGGGCGCTGTGCTCGCGCCAGCCGGCATCGACCACGGCCCGGCTGGCGCCAACGGCCGCGTTGCCGAAGGCCGCCGCCAGATCCTCGATCAACTTGAAGTGAACCGGATCCTTGAGACCCCGACCGCCGGAGACGACGATGGTGGCTTCGCTCACATCGAGGGCTGCCTGGGCCGGCGCCTTGATCTCCTTCACGGTCACCCGCTGGGTGAACGCCGGCACCGCCGTCATTTCGGCGGTGCCCGCCTTGCCGGCGGCGATGGCCGGGAAGGTGTTGGGGCGGATCGAGACGATCGACGGGCTCCCGGCCAGCACCATCCGCTGGAGCGCTTTGCCGGCGTACACCGGGCGGGTGACGACCACCTTGCCCCCGTCCACCTGCACGGCGGTCACATCAGTGGCGCAACCCACCCCGAGCTTGGCCGCCACCCGCGGGGCCAGGTCCCGGCCCTGCGCCGTCGCGGCGAAGACGACCGCCGAGTAATTCTTTCCGATCGAGGCGATGGTCGCGGCATAGCCGTCGGGGTTGTAGAGACCGAAGCCGTCGTGCCCGGCGGTGAGCACCCGATCCGCCCCCCCGGGCCCGAGCGTCTCGGCGCCCGACACCGGGCCGGCCGCGCAGACGATCGCGTCGACCGTGGCACCCATCTGATCCGCCAACTGACGGGCCGCGGCCAGCACCTCGAGCGATACCTTCCGAAGCGCCCCCTGGCGCTGTTCCGTGACCGCGAGAACGGACGCCATCAGATCACCTTCGCTTCGGTTCGGAGCAGCTGGACCAAAACGGCCGCGGCGTCGGGGCCCTCCCCGACGATCCGACCGGCCTGCCGTTCGGGCGGCAGGGTGAGGCCCGCCACGGTCAGACTGCCGGCGCCTAACGTGACCGGCTTGACCTCGAGCGGCTTCTTCTTGGCGGCCATGATTCCCTTGAGCGAGGGGAGCCGAGGCGTGTTGATGCCCTTGTCCGTGGTGAGGACGGCGGGCAGGGCGCACTCCACCACCTCGACCCCGCCTTCGACCTCGCGTTCGGCGTGGACCACCCCACCCTCCACCGACAGCGCCGACACGGCGGAGATCACCGGGAGCTCGAGGAGCTCGGCCGTCATCACCCCGACCTGATGGTTGTAGTCGTCGACGGCCATCTTGCCGAAGAGAATCAGGTCGAAGCCGCCCGTCTTGAGCTCGGCGGCCAGCGCCCGGGCCACCTCGAGTCCGTCGGCCGACCCGTCTCCCTTGAGGAGGATGCCTCGATCGATGCCCATCGCCAACGCGGTGCGCATCGTTTCCTGGGCCTGATCGCCGCCCAGGGAGATCACCACCGTCTCTCCGGTACCGGCCTTCTCCTTGAACGACAGCGCCGCCTCGAGCGCGTACTCATCGTAGGGATTGGGGACGAACTTCACCCCCGCCTCGTCGATCGATTTGCCATCGGCCCCGATCACGATCTTGGTCGTGGTATCCGGCACCCGCTTGAGGCACACCGCAATCTTCACAAATACTCCTCTCGAGACTTCTTGCGCCCTGCGTCCGGCGCCTTGCGCCGCCCTAGTACGCCGCCAACCCGGTGATCTCCTGCCCCAGGATCAGCGAGTGCATGTCGTGGGTTCCCTCGTAGGTGTAGACCGACTCCAGGTTGGCCATGTGGCGCATCGAATGATACTCGGCGAGAATCCCGTTGGCGCCGAGCAGCCGGCGGGCCTCGCGGGCGATGTCACAGGCGATGTTGACGTTGTTCCGCTTGGCCAGGGACACCTGTTGCGGGGTCATCGTGCCGGCGTCCTTCATCCGGCCGAGTTGGAGCACCAGCAGCTGCGCCTTGGTGATCTCGGTCAGCATGTCCGCCAGCCGAACCTGTTGGATCTGGGTGCCACCGATCGGTTTGGTGAACATCACCCGGTTCTTGGCGTAGCGCACCGCTTCGTCGTAACAGGCCATCGCGGCGCCGAGCGCGCCCCAGGCGATTCCGTAACGGGCCTGGGTCAGGCACATCAGCGGGCTCTTGAGTCCGCCAGACTTCGGTAGGATCGCGTCTTTGGGGAGATGGACGTCCTCGAGATGGAGCTCGCTGGTGTCCGACGCCCGCAGCGAGAGCTTGCCCTTCTGGTCCTTGCCGGTAAAGCCCTTGGTGTTGGTCGGCACGATGAAGCCACGAATCGACTTGGGATCGTCGACCGGACCGGTTTTGGCCCAAACCACCGCCACGGTGGCCTGCGACCCGTTGGTGATCCACATCTTGGTGCCGTTCAGGACCCAGCCGTCCTTGGTTTCCTTCGCGGTGGTGATCATCCCGGCGGGGTTGGAGCCGAAATCCGGCTCGGTCAGTCCAAAGCAGCCGATCTCCTCGCCCGTCGCCAGGCGGGGCAGCCACTTTTTCTTCTGTTCTTCGGAGCCAAAGGCGTAGATCGGGTACATCACCAAGGCGCCCTGCACGGACGCGAAGGAGCGGATCCCGCTATCGCCTCGTTCCAGCTCCTGCATGATGAGCCCGTAGGCGACATTGCCCAGCCCGGCGCAACCATATTCCTCGGGGAGGTTGGCCCCGAGCACGCCGAGTTCGGCCATACCGGGGATGAGCTTCTTGGGGAACTTGCCCTCGACGTACGCGTCGCCGATGATCGGGATCAGGTTCTCGTCGACCCAGGTCCGGACGGTATCACGAACGGCCCGTTCTTCTTCGGTGAGCAAGGTGTCAGCCTGGAAGAAATCGACACCCGTGAATTGGCTTGCGGCGGCGGCCACGGACATGGTCCAACCCCTTGTAGAAGCTGCAGTTAAGAGCCTACAAAGGTAGCTCCATCCGGGCTCGTATGGTAGGTACCGAACCGGCCGAAGACGGCGCTAGTTTCCAACCCGCGACGGGGTGCCGAAACGGGGCTGCTCGCCCGTGGGTATCGTGGATGTGGCCCCCGTGGTCGGACCCCCTGCAAACGAATGGACGGGACCCGTGCCAAGACGTTCGCCTCACCAATCGCTCATCCCGGTCATTCTCCTCCTCTGGGTGGCCGGCGGATGCGCCGCTCCGACCAATCACACCGTTGTCGATGAAGTGCCTGCCGGCGCGGCACCGGTGAAAGCGGAGCCGATCGCCGAGGTCGAGTCGATCCTCAGCTACAGCGGCATCGAGGAGGCAACCAGAATGATGATCACCAAACAGGGCGAGTGGATCGCGGCCTGGGAACAGCTCTTTCGCCACACCCAGCCCGCGCCTCCGGTGCCGTCGGTAGACTTTGCTCAGTCGGCGATCGTCGTGGCGGCCATGGGCACCCGCCCAAGTGGGGGTCACGCGATCACTTTCGAAGGCGCCTATCGCGACGACCGCCGACTGTACCTCGTTTTTCTGGAACGCACACCGGGCCCAACCTGCATGACGACCGCCGCCATCACCGCGCCAGTGGCGGTGGTTCGGATCGCTCGCACCGACCTGCCGGTCGCCTATGTCGAGAAGAAGGAAACGACCGCGTGTTAGGGGCTAGCGCAGCACCATCGCCATCGCTCGCGGCGTGATCCCCACCTCGCGGGCTTTTCGTCGGAAGTGCGACCCGTGATCGACCGGGAGGCCGGCTTCGTCCTGCCACTGGTGCACCATCTCGTGCAGCAGGGTACCGGCCACGGCGGACCACCCGTCATGGCGCAGATGCCGACGGCTGATGACGATCAGCGGGGTTCCCTCCGCGCGCGGTTCGTAGTGCCCCAGTTTCCGCCGCATCCGGCCCGACAGCCGGATCTCGATCGGGGCGAGCGCGGCCGCGAACCATCGCGCGCTGAGCATCAGGTGTAGCGCCCCGAGCCGAGCCAGTCGCTCGGAGTCGCCGGGTTCGGCGGGCTCGGCTCGACGGCGCCTTGGCCCGACCGGCGGGACGTGGCCGTGGACGGGGAATTCGAGGAAGACGCGAGCCAGCGCTCTCCGGTCGCGGCGGGTCAGCCGATGGCGCGGACTGGCCCACCGAGCGAGCGCCGCGATGATCCGATCCGGCGCGAACGCATAGCCTCGGTGGATCCGGAGCGTTCCAAGTCGGTCGAAGGAGATCATCACCCGCCGATTTTCATGGAGCTCGATCGGCAGCTCGCGGGGGAGGCCACAGTCCCGCAGGCGAGTCACCAAGTCGGCGGTGACACGGAGCGGCAGGTCCAGCTGCTCGATCACCGGGCCGGTCGGGGAAACCGGTGGTGCGGCCCGGGGGAAAATCGTCCCGCCCCAGCGTCCCAGCACTGGTGGGTGACTGCGATCTCGGTGGCGGTGATCTCGATCGTGTTGAACGCGGATGGCCGGTGGCCCCGGGTGCGGCTGGTGTGAGTACCCGCCGCCGCCACCACGATACCACCGGGGAGGGTCCCGACGTCCTCCTGGTGGTCATGGCCGCAGAGGATGAGATCGGCCCCTGAGCCCGCCAGCGCCTCCTGAGCCGCGCGCCACCGTGCCAGTCCCATCCGGCGGGAGATCTGACCCCGGAGCACGTTGTGGTGAAGAACCAGGACTCGCAGATCGCCCCGCCCCGCGGTCGCCAGTTTCGCTTTGGCTTTGGCGATTTCGACCGCCGGCAGGTGCCCTTTGACGGCGGTGTCGCGCCAGAACTTCCAGGTCAGCGACCCAACCGCCGTCCCATGACTCGTCAGCACGGAGGCGATGACCATGCCGGGCAGGGCCAGCGACGGCGAGAGGTCGTCGCCGAAATAGCGGCGGTACTTCAGGTGTTTGACCGCCGAGCCGAACAGGTCGAGAGGGGTGCGCCACCACTCGACGTCATGGTTGCCGGGCACCACGAACACCGGGGCGGTGCGTTCGAGCGCTTCGCGGAACGCGAGCGCCCGCTGGAGCTCGCCGTGGCGGGACCGTTGGGTCAGATCCCCCGAGATGACCACAGCGGTGGGCCGAGCCGCCGCGGCGTAGGCTTCGAGGGCGCGAACCTGAGCGAGATCCGCGTCCCGGCCGAAATGGAGATCCGAGCAGTGGAGGAGCGTCGTCACCAAACGACGCGAACTCGATAGGTCAGGTTGGCTTCGCCCTTGGCGGGCACCCGCACTCGGAACCGGGTGATCGTACTGGAGACCTTTTCCGCCGCCAGCGAGCTCTGCACCACGGACCATTCGCCGCCTCGCTGCTCGAGCACGTCCACGGTCACGGCGGAGTCTTTGGCGTTGGCGATCGTCACGGCGTAGTTCGCCATCGCGATGGTGCGCTGGCCCTCGCGCCGACTCTCGTAGGCGGATTGGATCCGTTTCGCGGTGAGGTCGAAGGCGGTTCCGGCGTCGAGCCGAAGGTCCTGTCCCGGGGCGGTGTGGTCCAGATTCGCCTCGCCGACCAGCTGAGCGCGTCCCTGGGCGTCCCGCTCATAGATCCGGGCGATGCCGCCGGGCACCGGCCGATCCCCGAACTCGGTCTTGAGCGGCCGCTTGATGACGTAGGTGACGGCGACCGGCTCGGTAGCTTCGTCGCCCTCCTGGGGCAGGCCACCCCAGTAGGGGACCTGCCCGCGGACGGTGTAGGTCCGTTCGGACCCGGCGTTGGTGGGCTCGAACAGCATCGCGCTCGTCTCGACGCCGGGGACCAACGTGAGGCGGCTCGGAAGGGTGTAGAGGTGGGCTTCGCCGACCTGCTGCTGAGACGCGGCGCCTTCCATGGGCGCGGCCGTTCGCATCATCTGCACGTTGGCCTCGGGCCTGCCCTTGGCCGCCCGGCCCACCTGACCCGCCAGCAGCTGGACCTCGGCTTCGGCGATCTCGGTGGTCCCGGGCTGAATGACCGCATGGCCGACGATTCGAGCCGTGCCGCGATTCCCGACGACGATCGCGTAGTTCGCGCTCCAGCCCGCCCCGCCCGCGAAGAACCCAAGGCCGAGCGCGGTCCGGGCGCGGTCACTGCGCACGGCGAGGGTGACGGAAGGTTGGGTGAGGACCGCGGCGGTGGGGAACAGGGGAGTGCCGGGCCGCTCGAAAGTGATTCGGCCGTCGGCGAGGCGGTAGCGTTCCGGATCGACCCCGACGACTTCGGCCATCACGGTGTCGCGGGCGCCGCTGGCGCTTCGGATCAGAAAGGCGAGCCGCTGTCCCACCGATCGGCGGAGGGTGTTGGCCTCGTCGACGGCGGCGTCATAACTCGCTCCGGTGACCGCGACGCCTGAATCGAGCGCGAACATCGATCCCAGGTCGAGCTGTCCGAGCGCCAGCCGATGGGTCGAGATCCCCGCCGGCACGCGGATCAGCAAGGTCCGGCGCTGGAGGATCCGACCGTCGGAGTAGATCGTCAGACTGGTCTGGGCGCGCGCGGCACCGCTCGACCCGAGCAGCGCCACCACGCCCGCGGTCATCGCCCTGGTCCACCTCATGTCGACTCCCCGTTAGGGCCATCGCTGCCCGCTTCCGCCGACCGACTCAAGCGTTCCCTGGGCAAGTACTCCATCATCAGGAGAGATACCATCCGGCGAGCGATGAGGTACACCAGAAGCACCGAGGCCGCCGCGAAAATTCGCTGGGTGAAATCGGGCGGCGTGCGCCACAGGTGCCACGCGGCCATGGCCGCCGCCCCGACGATCGCGATCCGTTTGGCGAGGTACTCGGCCCGTCGGAGCCGCTCTTCGCGGCAGAGCGAACAGAAGTCGCCCCACGCCAAGCCGACCTCCCGGCGATCGCACTGGACACAAGGCACCTTGTCGGGCTTCACCCCGGGCACCGTCGACCTCTTGATCCCGAGCACCGCTCGCTCCCGCCAATCCGTGTCGGCAAAGCTAGTCGCCGGCGGGTCCGCGAAAAAGGCGGCCTGCGGCCGGGGGCTAGGGCGCCGCGCGCTCCGCCACCCGGCGACCGAAGTCCTTGGTGGAGGCGGCCCCGCCGAGGTCACGGGTCCGGATCCGATCGGTGACGATGGTATCGATGACCGCCTGGCGGAGCGCGGTGCCCGCCCGGGGCTCGCCGAGGTGCTCCAGCATCATCGCGGCCGCCAGCATCTGGGCCCCCGGGTTGGCGATGCCCTTCCCGGCAATGTCCGGCGCGCTGCCATGCACCGCCTCGAAGATCGACGCCGTGGTGCCGATGTTGGCCCCGGGCGCCAGCCCGAGCCCGCCGACCAGCCCGGAGATCTCGTCGCTGAGAATGTCGCCGAACAGATTGGTGGTCACGATGACGTCGAACTGTTCCGGCGCGAGCACGATCTGCATCGCGCAGTTGTCGACGATCATCTCGTTCCAATCGACCCGGCCGCGGTACCGCTCGGCGACGGCCCGGCCCACCTCGAGAAAGAGACCGCTCACCATCTTGAGGATGTTCGCCTTGTGGACGATGGTGACTTTCTTCCGGCCCCGGTTCAGGGCGTAGTCGAAGGCGTATCGGACGATCCGCTCGCAGCCGTGCCGGGTGGTGACGCCGGTGGTGACGCCGGCCGCGCGGGGATCGTCCTGGGTGGCGACCCAATGCTCGATGCCGGTGTAGAACCCCTCGAGGTTTTCCCGGACCAGGACGATGTCGATGCCGTCATAGCGCCCCGGGAGAATGGTCTTCGCGGGGCGTACGTTGGCGTACAACTCGAACTCTTTCCGAAGGGCGACGTTGACCGAGCGGTAGCCGGCCCCGACCGGCGTGGTCAGGGGACCCTTGAGGGCCACCCGGCGTTCCCGAATGCTGTCCAGGGTTCGATCCGGGATCGGGGTCCCGGCCTGCTCGACCGCGGTCATCCCGGCGATCTGGGTGTCCCACTCGCAGCGGACCCCGGTCGCCTCGACCGCGGCGACCGTGGCCTCACTGATCTCGGGACCGATCCCGTCGCCCGGGATCAGGGTGATCCGGTGGGTCAGGGGGCGCCCCCGATATCCTCGACGGGGAAGATGGTCGCAATGGCCTTGCCTAACACCTGATCCGCGGTGCCCCCCGCCCCCTTGGCGACGGACCGCCAGACCACCTTCCCGGTCCGGGTGTCGGCGAGCAGCACCGACAGGGAGGCGGACAGGGCCCCGGTGGAGTCGGTCTTGATGAGGAGCGACGCGGGGATGAGGGCATAACGCCACCCGCCCGCCACGGCGACCAGCTTGCGTAGATTGGACCGGAGCGGATCAGGCACCGAGGTGATCGACCAGCCGCGCATCACCGACTGGCCCATCTGGTCGGGATCGGGAAGCAGCCCACCGCTCCGGCGGGCGATCCGCCGCAACTCGACCGGGGTCACCCACTTGACCTCAGGGGCCCGGCCTTGGGCGCCGTCGGTCAACAGCGAGTCGGTCCACCGCAGCAGGGTGGCCCGATCGGCGGTGACGGTCCCGGCCGGGACGCCGGGGTCGACCACCACCATGTTGATCGGAATGATCGCCACCCCCTGCCCGGCGACCGCCGCGGTGACCAGGGCCTGGGTGATCGGTTTCTTCTGCGCGGAGGCACCGCCGACCGCCACCAGGGCGACGGCGAGCGCTGTCGAACAACGAGACAGTGGGGTTCGCATAACGATGGAACGTAAGCGGAGCGGGGGTCTAACGGTATTCGAGCGACAATCCTCCGTCGACGACGATGACCTGCCCGGTCACGTGGCGGGCCTCGTCGGAACACAGGAACGAGACCACGTGGGCGATGTCCTCGGGCTCGGCCAGGCGCCCCAAGACGGTGCTGGTCCGGGCCCGTTCGATCACCTCGGGAGGCAGCTCCTGGAGCCGTTCGGTGCGGACGAACCCCGGAGCCACCGCATTGACGTTGACGTTGCTCGGTCCCAGCTCGACGGCGGCGGCACGGGTGAGTCCTTCGAGTCCGGCTTTGCTCGCGGCGTAGCTGGTCACCCCGAACCCGGGCCGGGTCGCCTGGTGCGAGCTGACATTGACCACTTTGCCGAACTGTTGGGCCCGAAACAGCGGCGCGCAAGCGGCCAGACAGTTGTGGGCCCCGACCAGGTTGGTATTGATGACGTCGCGCCAGTCATCCTCGGAGAGACGCCATAAGGCGCCGTCGTTGGCGATCCCGGCGTTGTTGATCAGATAGTGAATCGAGTCGAACCGTTCCCGAACCGCCTCGACGAAGCGGACCACCTGGCCGCGGTCCCGGACGTCGCAGGCATCGGCGTAGACCTTGGCGCCCATCGCCGTGAGCGTCGTTTCGGTGAGCAGGGCGGTTTCCCGGATGGCGCGGCCAGGCAAGTTGACGAAGCAGAAGGCCACGTTGCAGCCGAGCCGACCAAACTCGAACCCGATCGCTCGGCCAAGTCCGGTGGCGCCGCCGGTGATCATCACGGTCTTCCCCCGAAAGCCCGAGCCGACCGAGGTCTTGGGCTTGGCCTCCGTCAGCACCGCGGCTCGAGCGCGCCCCGCCGCCTGCCAGGTGGGCGTCCCGGATTCGGAAAACGGCATAGACCGCCAAGGTACCGGGGGGTGGGTGGCCCCGCAAGTTAGGCGCCGACCCGGCGATCGACGGCAAACCACCCCGCCAGCACGGCGGCGCTGGCGCCGGCCGCCGCGAGGAAGGCCAGATCGGCTCCCGCGACCTGGTAGAGCCACCCGAACCCCAGGCCGGCTAGGAGGGCCCCGACTCCTCCCAACGCCTGAAACCGCCCGAACGCCGCGCCGCGCCGATCCGGGAACAGCCGCGCCACCGCCGAACGTTCGGCCGGCTCGGTGAGACCGGCGACGAATCCGTGCGCCAGGAACAGGGCGATCGCCACCCCGGGCACCGCGGTCAGACCCATCCCCACCAACACCACCGCGTGGAGGAGTCCGCCGACTACGAGCGCGGGCCGCGGGCCGAGCCGATCGGCGAGCATGCCGGCCGGGTACGACGAGACGCTCCGAACGATGTGCATCATGGCCCAGAGGAGAGGGATCGTCGCGACCGGGGCCCCCAACTGCTGGAGGCGATAGAGCAGCAGCGTCTCCGGCAGCCGACAGGCGGCCAACGCGGCCAGCCATCCCAGCCGCGCATCCGCGCCCGGGGCCGCGGCCGGGGGCCCGGCCGGCTCGACCCGAACCGGCGGCGCGGCCCGGCGAGCGAGCGCCAGGGCAACGCCTAGCGCCAGCAGGGCGAGCACCCCGGGCACCAGGCTCGCCCCGATCACCTCCCGCACCGCCCAGCCCCGGCGGAGCAGCTCGAACGCGATCAGCGCCCCGACCACCGCCCCGAGGTGATCGGCGCTCCGGTGAAGCCCGAACGCCCGGCCCAGCATCGGCCGTTCGGTCAGATCGGCGATCATCGCGTCGCGCGCCGGCGACCGGAGCCCTTTCCCGACCCGGTCGGTCACCCGGATTCCCACCACCTGCCAGGCCCGCTCGGCGACGGCGAGCAGCGGCCGCACCAGCACCGCCAAGAGATACCCGCCGCCGACCAACCCGGTGCGAAACCGGGGCCGGTCGGCGAGGCGACCGCTCCACCACCGCAACGCCGCCGCGGCCAGGTCGGAGGCCCCGTCGAGCGCGCCTAACGTCGCCGGGCCGGCGCCCAGCCCGAGGGTCACCAGCGCCGGCAGGAGCGGATAGACCATTTCGCTGGCGACGTCGTTGAAGAGCGAGACCGCCGCGAGCGCCTTGACCGCCGGTGCCAGCCGGCCCGAACTCATCCGATCCCGAGGCGCCAGCCGAGCAGGGTGGGGTGGAGGAGGCCGTGCTCGATCGCGGCGGCGACGAAGGCGGGCGTGTCGCCGCCGAACCGACCGCGGACCGTCTCCCATTCGATCGCGAGCAGCGCCGTCTCGAGCGCCTCGAGCGGCCGCCGGACCACCGTCGGTCCCGCCGCGGCCCGGACCAGTTCGCCCGGAGAGAGGAGCCCCAGGTGATAGCCGGCGTCGACCAGGCCCGCGCGGCACCAGTCGGCGATCGCGCCCCGGGCGCCGGGATCCGCCTGGTCGGCGACGAAGAGCGAGAAGCCGGCCAGCCACACCGGCGAGGCGAGCTGGCGCCGAACCGGCGACGCCTGTCGGGCGAGGCCCTGCCGATAGGCCAGGACGGCCCCGGTGAGGTCGGTGACCGTGCCTTCGATCGACCCCTCAATCCTCCGCCGCAACCGGCGGGACGCCTCGGCGGCACTCACTTCGATCAAGCCGGCGTGGTTGAGGTGCCAGGTCACCCGTTCTTCCCCGATCGCCCCGGCCCCCGCCTCGGCGTTCGGGACGATTTCATGGCGGAGAAACCCCTCGAACCCGTCGACCGCGGCCGCCACGCCCGCGAGGAGATCTTTGTCCGCCCGCCACCACTCGGGACGTTCGAGCTCGGTTCGAATCGCGCCGAGGTCGTCGACCGCGACCTGCACCGCGAACACCGCCGGCGCGGCCAGGGTCTCGGTGCCGACGACCAGCCAGGGCGGGACCTGCGCCAGCACCGCGTCGTCGCCAAGCCGGTCCCGGAGCGCCGCCAGCACCCGACTGGTCCAGAAGGTGGGATTGTGGTCCGCGGGGCGATCGCGATCGAGGCGGCGGATCTGGGGGCGCACGGCCGCCAGGAGGACGGTCCGGTCGACCTCGGCGTCGAGGGTCTCCAAATCGAGGTCGAGCACCGCGCCTTCGATCGCTCGGCAGGCGGCGGCGTGTTGCCGGAGAAGGTCGTCGTCGAACGGCCGGAGTTCCGGCAATGGCCCGTCGGGGTCGAACCGACGGGCCTCGACGCCGTCAAAGTGGTGCCAGAGGTCGAGAAAGGATTGGAGGAGCGAGTCGGCCCCCGGCGCTTCGGCCATCGGCCGGCTCAGGCCGAGATTTCGGAATCGTCGGCGACGCTCACGCTGCCGCGAAAACCCCGCACCGAGACCCGATTGCCCAACATGCTATGGCCGAGCGTCGCGCCGGCAATCTGACAGCGCTGGCCGACCAGGGTATGGGTCAAGGTCGAATCGACGATGGTGGTCCCTTTTTCGATCGTGACGTTAGGACCGATGGTCGATCGCTCGATCGTGACCCCGTCGTCGATCAGCACCGGATCGATGATCGTCACCCCCGGATAGGTGCCCCGTCTCGCGGCCCCCTTCTCGAGGAGGATCTGGTTGGTCTCCAAGATGGTGTCGAGCTTGCCGCAATCGTACCAGCCGCCCACCTCGGCCGTGAGGATCTTCCGCCCGTGATCGATCATCCATTGGAACGCGTCGGTGAGGAAATACTCGCCCTTGTTCGGTGGCGCCGCCAAGGTATGGTCGATGCCCCGCCAGAGACCCGCCACGTCACGCAGGTAGTAGAGCCCGATGTTGGCGAGCTTGGAGATCGGCTCGGAGGGCTTCTCGACGATCCGAGTCATGTAGCCCTGGGCGTCGGTGACCACGACGCCGAAGCGCTGATAGTCCTCGACGTCCTTGGCCCAGATGATCCCGTCGGCGTCGCTCCGGTTGATCAGGGTCAAATCGGCTTCGAAGACCGTGTCGACGAAGATGATCAGGACCGGCCCGGTGACGAACGGCCGGGCCAGATTGATCGCCCCGGCGGTGCCGTCCTGAACTTTCTGCTCGATGAACCGGCAGGGATAGCCGTAGCGTCCCGTGGCGTAGGCCTCGACCTGTTCCTTGAGATGACCGGTGATGAAGATCAACTCGGAGACGTCGAGCCCGTGGAGCCGATCCATCACCCAGTCCATCACCGGACGTCCGGCGACCTTGAGCATCGGCTTGGGGACCAGATGGCTGTGGGGTCGAACCCGGGTTCCCTTCCCGGCCAGCGGAATGATGACTTGCACCGTTAGGTTCTCCCGTAGCGGTCTTTGAGGCGGACCAGGTCGTCGAGCTCCGGTGTCGAGGCCTCCAGCACGTCGCTGTCGACCACCGCCTCCATCTGATGGATCAGCAAGGGCGGGACGTGGAGCGACTCCCCGGCCCGGTAGACCCGGCGGACCGGCGCCTCTCCCGGCCGCTCGGTGGTGATCACCACCTCGCCCGTCAACACGTGGAGGGTTTCGTCCTTCACATTGTGATACTGACAGGACAACCCATGCCCGGCTTTGACGTGGAGCACCTTGCCCACGTAGCGGTCGGTCTTCGCCCAGATCAACTCGTATCCCCAGGGTTTTTCCACCCGATAGGGCACAGCGGTCATTTCGCCTCCAAAGGCCGGTACTCGAACGAGGACGGGGAGGTCACGCACTCCCGAACGCAGACCCCGCACCCTACGCACCCTTCGTGCCTCAAGACCGGGTGCCCGGCCTCGTCCTGGCCCAACGCCGCCACCCCGATCGGGCAGGCGTCCACGCAGACCCGGCACACCGAGCCAGCGAAGGTCACACAGCGCTCCGGAACGAATTCCACCGCGCCCATACGGTAGCCTCGCCAGCCGTGGGCCGGTAGCGTCAGCGCCCCGGTGGGACACGCCTTCACGCAGGGCATCTCGGGACATGCGACGCAGGGCTGGCTGGGCGGGTCCAAGAACGGGGTGCCGGCGGCGAGCCCCCCGGATGGGAGGACCGTGCGAATCGCCTGGACCGGACAGACCGGGGCACAGAGCCCGCATCGGGTGCACGCCGCGAGGAAGGCCACCTCCGGCAAGGCACCCGGCGGCCGCACGTACCGCTGTTGGACGATCCGTTCCTCGGTTCGCTCCGCCACCCGGCGGATCCAATCGCCGATGCTTTCCTTGAAGAACGACCGGCGATCGCCCGGCCCGCCCGGCGGGAGGGTCATGGACGGTCCGCCCCCTCGGCCCCCAAGGTCTCGTGGCAGAACAACTTCGCCCGCCTCGCCGCTCGGGTTGACATCCGGTCTCTCCTCGAATCGAGTCGGTCAAATCTAAGGGGAAGCCGGTTTGAGCCGCCTCTCGACCGGGGATAGCTTTGGGGATGCTGTTCGTCCTCAGTCTCGTTTTGCACCTGCAGGACACCGGATCCGCCACCGTCGGGTCCCGACCCGACCTGGTCCATCGCAACGGCCAGGTGCCGCCTTCGGTCACGGCCGTTCGGATCACGAGCCCGATCCGCCTCGACGGTCGGCTCGACGAGGCCGACTGGCAAACAGCGGTCCCCGCTATCCGATTCCGGCGCGACTCGCCAGCCGATGGCAAAGAGGCCGCCGAGCCGACCGAGGTTCGGGTGGTCTACGATCGGGATGCATTGTACGTCGGGGCCCGAATGCACCACCTGGGTACGCCGGTCTCGAAGCGGCTCAGCCGTCGCGACTCGTTCTCGGTGTTCAACGACGTCTTCTTCGTGATGATCGATTCCTACCACGACCATCGGACCGCTTTCGTCCTCGGGGTCACGCCCGCCGGCGAGCGGCGAGACATGACATCGACCGGCGATGGCGGGAATCGCGATTCCTCCTGGGATCCCGTCTGGGAGGCCGAAACCACCATCGACTCTCTCGGATGGACCGCCGAGATGCGAATTCCCTTTTCCCAGCTCCGGTTCCCGCCCGGCGACGAGCAGACGTGGGGGATTCAGTTCCGCCGAGACATCCGGGCGGCGGGCGAGGCGGTGGACTGGGCATGGACGCCGCGGACCGAGCCGGGGCAGGCGTCGAAGTTCGGACACCTTCTCGGCTTGCGGAACATCCCGGCGCCGAGGCGACTCGAGATCCTCCCGTACTCGGTGACCCAGACCCGGTTGACCGAAGGGGCCAATCGGCTCAATCCATTCGACGACGGCACGGTAAGCTCGGTCTCGGGCGGAGTCGATCTCAAGTACGGGCTCACCTCCGACCTCACCCTCGACGCCACCATCAACCCCGATTTCGGCCAGGTCGAAGCGGATCCGGCGGTGGTCAACCTCTCGGCCTTCGAGACGTTCTTCGAGGAACGCCGTCCCTTCTTCGTCGAGGGCGCGGGAATTCTCGATTTCGGGGCCCGCGACCAGGGCCTGAATTTCTACTATTCTCGCCGAATCGGTCGGTCGCCGAGTCGGGAGGCGACCGGCGCGGCGCCCTTCGTGGATCAGCCACGGGCCACGTCCATCCTCGGCGCGACCAAGCTGACCGGTCGCACCAGGTCGGGGTGGTCGATCGGCGCGGTGGCGGCGCTGACGGGCCGGGAGTTCGCCCAGCTCGCGGATTCGGCCGGCCGCCGGTTCGATCGGGTCGCGGTCGAGCCTCGAACCGGCTACGGTGTCCTGCGGGTCCGGCGCGACCTCAACGGTGGGGCCAGCGGCCTGGGCTTCATGGCCACGGGTGTGGGGCGCGACCTGGCCGATCCGGCCTTCCGTTTCCTCCGCTCGGCTGCGATGACCGGGGGTCTCGACTTCCTCCACCGCTTCGCCCGGAACACGTTCGAGGTCCGTGGGGCTTTCGGCGGGTCCTTCATCCGAGGCGACACCTCGGCCATCGGTCGGGCCCAACGGTCGTCGACTCGGTACTATCAGCGTCCCGATCAAGGCGACCTCCGCTACGACTCGACCCGAACCTCACTGGCCGGTCTCGGCGGCCAACTGAGCCTCAACAAGGTCAGCGGCGCGTGGACCTATGGCGCGTCGAGCAGCTTCACCTCGCCTGGTCTCGAGCTCAACGACGCCGGCTTCCAGACCGAGGGCGACCGGATCAACCTGTTCGGGCGAGTCAATCGACGCTGGCTTCAACCGAGCTCGTGGTTTCGAAGTTTCCAGGTCGACTTCAGCACCTGGATGGCGCAGAATTTCGAGGGAACCGCCCTTCGCAGGGAAATCGAGGGATCGATCAACGGCGAGCTCCTGTCGTTTTGGGGCTTTCGATTGAACCTCGAGCGGGGGCTCCGGGCCTTCGACGACCGGGCCACTCGGGGCGGCCCCCTCGTGGTCCGCCCGGCCACCTGGGAATTCTCGGCCACCGTCCGCAGTGATGGCCGCCGGGTGGTCTCCGGCTCCGTCGGCGTGAACTACGATTGGGACGCCGAGGGCGGCTGGTCGTTCCGGCTCGGTCCGGAGATCACGGTGCGATCGGGCGGTGCGCTGAGCGTTTCGATGAGCCCGAGCTTCCGCCGGAGCCGCGAGGCGGCGTTCTACGTCGGTAGGTTCGGCGACCCGACGGCGGCCAACACCTTCGGCGCCCGCTATCTGTTCGCGGGGCTCGAGCAGAACACGCTGAGCGTGACTACTCGCGTCAATGTCGTGATGACCCCCCACCTTTCCCTGCAGCTGTTCGCCCAACCGTTCGTCGCCACCGGCGACTATGACGGATTCCGCGAGTTGGCGAAGCCACGGAGCTTCCAGTTCAATCGCTATGGCTCCGCCGGGTCCACGATCGGGTACGATGAAGCCAGCTTGGTCTATACCGCCGACCCCGATGGCCCCGGGCCGGGCCTACCGTTCACGTTTGGCAACCCCGACTTCCGGGTCCGGTCGCTGCGGAGCAACCTGGTGGTCCGCTGGGAGTACCGGCCGGGGTCGACCCTCTTCCTGGTCTGGAATCAGAGCCGGGCCTTCTCGGCCGCCGACCCCCGGTTTCGGGCCTTCCGGGAGTTGGGTGATATTTTTGGTGACGACCAGCAGAATGTGTTCTTGGTCAAGGGTAGCTACTACTTTTCTCTCTAACCAAACCGCGGGTCTTCTTGCTCGTCCTCGCGTTGCTTCAGATGGCCCAAGCCGACTCCGCGGCGCTCACCCATGCCAACGGCCGGGTGCCGCGGGCCGTGACCGCGGTCCGCGCGGAACGTGCACCCACCATCGACGGCAAACTCGACGACCCGGTCTGGCGCCTGGCGGTCCCCCAGCGCGGCTTCCGTCGCGACTTCCCCAGCGATGGCAACCCGGCGACCCAGGACGTCGAGGTTCGAGTGGCCTACGACCGGGATGCCCTTTATGTCGGGGCGCGTCTGTTCGACGACCAGCCGGACCAGGTCTCGCGGCGGATGAATCGCCGCGATTCGTTCGGTGATTTCAACGACGTGTTCTTCACCCTGATCGACTCGTACCACGACCATCGGACCCAATTCGTCTTCGGTGTCACCCCGGCGGGCGAGCGCCGCGACGCGACCGCGTCCGATGACACCAACCAGACGATCGATAGCGGGTGGGACCCGGTGTGGGAAGCGCGAACCTCGATCGACTCCTTGGGCTGGGTGGCCGAGTTTCGGATCCCCTTTTCCCAGCTCCGGTTCTCGAACGCGGCCGAGCCGGTCTGGGGGA
The DNA here is from genome assembly GCA_046160105.1 of Gemmatimonadales bacterium. Lineage (GTDB taxonomy): Bacteria > Gemmatimonadota > Gemmatimonadetes > Gemmatimonadales > GWC2-71-9 > SHZU01. Next base: position 26,914 of record JBJXGT010000045.1, read on the forward strand.
TTCAGTTCCGGCGCGACAACTTGCGGGCCGGCGAGGCGGCGGATTGGCAGTGGTCGTCGCAAACCGAGCCCGGCCAGGTCTCCAAGTATGGGCATCTGCTCGGTCTCCGCGACATTCCGGCCCCGAAGCGACTGGAGTTCCTGCCCTACACCTCGAGTCAGGCACGGCTCACCGAAGGCGTCGGCCCCGGCAACCCGTTCGACGACGGTGGGGTGACCTCGTTGAGCGGCGGGCTCGATCTCAAGTATGGCGTCACCAGCGACCTGACCCTCAACGCGACCATCAATCCCGATTTCGGCCAGGTCGAAGCGGATCCTTCGGTCGTCAACCTGACCGCTTTCGAGACGTTCTTCCAAGAGCGGCGGCCCTTCTTCGTCGAGGGCTCGGGCGTCTTCGGCTTCAACGCCAACTTCGGCTCCGATCAATTCTTCTACTCGAGGCGAGTTGGTCGAGCGCCGTCGCAATCCGCCCTCGGGTCGGCGTCGTTCGTCGACGAGCCGGCGTCGACTTCGATTCTCGGCGCGGCCAAGCTGTCGGGCCGGACCAAGTCTGGGTGGTCCATCGGGGTGCTCGACGCGGTGACCGGCCGGGAGGTTGCTCGGCTCGCCGACGCCCCGAACGGCGCGACCCGTCGGGTTCCGGTCGAGCCGCTGTCGAATTACGGGGTCTTGCGCGTCAAGCGTGACTTGGGCGGCGGCCGAAGCGGCTATGGCTTCATCGGGACGTCGGTGAATCGCGACGCCGCGGAAACCGATTTCGCGACGGTGAATCGCTCCGCCTATCTCGGTGCCGTGGATTTCTACCACCGGTGGTCGCAGAACACCTTTCAGCTCGACGGCTACCTCGGCTACTCGTTGATCTCGGGACCGACGGACGCCATCGCCCGCGCCCAGCTGTCCTCGGCTCGCTACTACCAACGTCCCGATCAGGACTATTCCGTCTTCGATCCGACTCGGACGAGTCTCCGCGGCTGGACCGGCCACCTCCAGCTCAATCGCCCCTCCGGAAACTGGGCCTACAGCGTCGGGATCAACGCCGTCTCGCCGGGCTTCGAAACCAATGACGCCGGCTTTCAGCCCGAGGCGGATCGGGTCCGCTTCGCCGGGTTCGCCGAGCGTCGGTGGGTCGCGCCCGGCAAGCTCGGTCGCAGCGCCAGCGTGGGCCTCCAGGCGCGTCAGTTCTTCAATTTCGGCGGTGACCGGCTGGCGCCCCAGCTCAACCTTGCGGGCCGGCTCGAGACCCACGACTTCAAGGGAATTTTCCTCGACCTCGGGGTCGGGCCTGGCGGACTCGACGACCGGGAAACCCGTGGCGGGCCCCTCCTCGACAAGCCCGCCAACTGGTCCGCTCACGTCCACCTCGTCTCGGACGGCCGCAAGCCGGTCTCCGGTACGTTCGGCGGAGGGTACAATCGCGATACCAAGGGTGGCTGGGCGGCGTCCACCTTCCTTCAGCTGACCGCCAAGAACGGCGGCCGGTTCACCATCTCCGCCACGCCGTCGTTTCAGCACCTGCGGCCAACCCAGTTCTTCCTCGGGGCCTACGCCGACCCAACCGCGGCCGCCACGTTCCAGGCACGGTACCTCTTCGCCCCATTGCGCCAGAACGTGTTCAGTCTGGCCACCCGGCTCAACTACTACTTCACTCCGTCATTGTCGCTCCAGTTCTACGCCGAGCCGTTCGTGGCGACCGGCGACTACGGGCTGCCGAGCGCGTTTGCCGCGCCCCGCACCTTCCGGTTCAACCGGTACGGCGACGCCGGGTCGACCGTGAGCGCCGACCCGAACACCGGCGCCGTCACCATCGACGCCGACGGCGCCGGGCCAGCGCCGTCGTTCAGCTATCCCAACCCTGATTTTCGGATTCGCTCCCTGCGGAGCAACTTGGTGTTGCGGTGGGAGTACCGGCCAGGGTCGACCCTGTTCCTAGTCTGGAATCAGAACCGTTTCGGTTTCTCCGACGAACCCCGATTCCGGCTCTTCAACAACCTCGGCGGCATCTTCGACGAGAACATGCAGAACGTGTTGCTGGTGAAGGCGAACTACTATTTTAGCTTTTAAGCGGGCGCAGGGCGCAGGGCGCAAGACGCAAGACGCAGGACAGGACTCAGGACTCAGGAACAGAGGACACCGCACAGGAGGAGTCGCCACAGATGGATGTTGTGTCATGTGTGTGCGGGGTGGAGGAGGATGATGGGACACTGATGGTGCAGTGTGAGACGTGCGAGATTTGGGTGCACGCCCGCTGCTACG
>JBJXGT010000046.1:0-120110 GCA_046160105.1 Gemmatimonadales bacterium
CCCGCCGCCCGCGGGCGCCCCGCCTCGGCCAGGAGCGCGTCGGCATCCTCACGGGGCGCGGCCGTGGCGGACTCCCGGGCCAGATCGCGGAGCACGATGACGCCCGCCGACGCCAGACCGAACGCCGCGCGCGCCACGTCGAACTCCGGCTCGCCCATGGCGGTCGCGATCGCCTGGAGGTCGCGACCACTGTCCGACGCGGCGAGGACCCGCCATTCGAACGGCGTGAGGATCAGGCTGCCCGGCTCCGGATCCTGGACCTGCGCCAGTCGGGGCACGACGCCGAGATGGGGGACTCGGGCCCGAATCCGGGACCACTCGTCGATCCGGCGAGCCGCCTCGAGCAGGAGCGACTCGACCGAGATACGGACCTCGCCTTCGCGGGGAATCTCCTCGACCGGCACCTCGTCGAAAATGAAGTGGCCTTCCGACCAACCCAGCATCGTGAAGACGACTTCTTCGATCTGGGCCCGGACGTGGGTGGCCAAATCCTTCGGCGAAATGGCGCCGAAGGACACCAGGATCTCGCCGATCCGGCGCCGATCACCGCCGGCCTGGGCGGCCTGGGCCCGGGCCAGCTCTTCGGCGGCCACCCGACCGCCCTTGAGCAACTGTTGACCGAGCAGGTGCGGATTGGATTTGATCCCGGCGCCGACGACCGCGGCCTCGTGAAACCAGATCACGCCCTCGTTGTGGCGGAGGTCGGAGACGACCCGGAGCCGGCCGGTCTTTCGCCCGAGGTCGAGGAGCTGGAAGACGTCGTGGACGCCGAGTTCGCGAAGGGGCCCTTGAATCGCCATCCCTCAGACTCCGACCGGCTGGAGGATGTGGAGCAGATCCCGCGTCGACCTGGCTTCCGCGCGCGCTGCCGCGGCGAGCGGGCCGGTCGGCGCGTCGCGGACCAGGCGATCCCACTCCTGGACCGCCTCGTCGAATCGACCCAGGGCGTTGAGCGACACGCCGCGGTGAAACCGGGCGACCCCGTGGTCGGGCACGAATTTGAGGACCCGGGTGAACGCCACCAAAGCGTCGCCGTGGCGGCGCTCGTCGGCCAAGGTCCGGCCGAGGAGGACCAGCGCGTCGACCGCATAGGGCTCGACTAGGAGGAAGTCCACCATCAACTGGACCGCCTCGGCCGAGCGGCCCTCTCGCTTGAGGAGCTCGCCTAACGCGAGCCCGGCGTCGAGGTAGGTCGGCAGGCTGGCCAAGGCCCGTTGGTAGGCCTGCCGACCCAGGGCGGCCTCTTGGCGCTCCTCGTGGACGAGGCCGGTCTCGTACCACGCCTGGACGTGGTCGGGATCGATGGTCACCGCCGCGACCAGGGCGCTCAGCGCCTCGTCGGTGTCGCCCAACTGGCGGCCGATCTGGCCGCGGATCACCAGGAACTCGGCCCGGGCCGGTCCGAGGGCGATCGCCCCGAGGACGTCGTCCTGGGCGCCGTGGAGGTCGTTCTGGGCCCTTCGGACCTTGGCGCGCAGCAGGAGCGCATCGGCGTCGGTGGGACGCAATCCCACCAAGACGTCGACAACCCGACGCGCCTCGGCGAACTCGTCCATCGCGAACAGCGCGGTGGCTTCGCCAAGCAGGATGGTGGGCTCGTTCGGCGATTCGAGCCGGGCCTGGCGAAAGCGCTCCAACGCCTCACCGTAGAACCCGCGCTTCAGGTAGATCTCGCCGAGGAGGGCCGTCCCGGCCCCGGTGTTGGCGCCCCGTCGCTCGGCCCGATGGACCTCGGCCGCCGCCGATTCGAGGAGGCCCTTCGCCAGGAGATCGCGGGCCACCGCGAAGGGGTCGGCGGTCGGGGCCGGGGCGGCTTCCGCCGGGGTCAGGTCGGCGAAGAGCTGATCGAGCGTCCCCGGATCGAACCCGAAGTCCTCGTCGACGTCGCTCGCCTCGACTTCCGCGGACAGGGCGAGCGCGATCGGGACCAGGGACTCCTTGAACTGCAGCTCGATGGCGAGGGTGTACTTCTGCGGCACGTAAAACGGATCGAGCTCGAGGGCCCGCTTGGTCTCCCGGAGCGCCTCGTCGAACGCGCCCAGCTGGCTCAGGGCAAATCCGAGGTTATAGTGGGCCGGCGCGAACTCCGGGTCTGCTTCCACCGCCCGGCCGAAGGCGTTGCGCGCCTCGGGAAACCGCTTCAGCTCCATCAGCACCAGCCCGACGCCGTTCCAGGCCACCGGGTGCTCGGGGTGGGTGGTCAAGACCGTCCGGTAGGCGTCGAGGGCCGCCTGCATCCGGTGCCGCTGGAAGGACAGCAACGCGAGGTTGAGGCGGGCTCCGGTGAAGTCGGCGCGGTGGCGGACCGCGTTCTCGAAGGCATCGATGGCTTCGGTGGCGTCGGAACCCGCCGCGGCGAGCACGCCGAGATTGTTCCAGGCCAGAGCGTAGGTTGGGTCGAGGGTCAGCGCCTTCTCGTAGGCCTCGCGCGCCTCGGCCCGCCGGCCGGCCTGATGGAGGACCACCCCGCGCTCGCTGGGAAACTTCGGTTCGTTCGGCCGGGCGTCGATCAGCCGCTGGTAGAGATCGAGCGCCGCCTGGGTCTCGCGCTCCAGCAAGTGAATCTCGGCCATCCCCTCGAACGCGGGCTGTTCGTCCTCGCCGGCCTCGAGGGCCAGACGATACTCGCGAAGCGCCTCGGCGAGATAGCCCCGGCGCCGAAACGCGACGGCCAGATTGAGATGCGCTTCGGCGGACGGCGCCGACGACTCGATCGACGCCTCGCGGCGGGGGCCTCGCCGGGCGCCGATCCGGAGGTTCGCCTGGGCGTTGCCGAGCGACGGGTTGAGTTGAACCGCCCGCCGAGTCGCGGCGCGGGCCGCGTCGTGATAGCCGAGGTCGCCGGAGACGAATCCGAGCAAGTACTGGACGTCGGCGTGGTCCGGGTTGATCGCGGCCGCCTCGGTCAGGACGGTGAGCGCCGCGTCGACCAGGCCGCGATTGTAGAGCGATTGGCCGAGATAGAGGCGCGCGACCGAGCTCTTCGAATCGACGTCGACCGCCCGCCGAAACCACTCCGAGGCGACGTCCTGGTTACCGCGCGCTTGCTCGACCAGCCCAAGCTGAACCATCGCCGTGGCGTCGTTGGCATGGGCACGGAGCAGCTCGTCGAACTGCTCCACGGCTCGGTCGTGTTGCCCGACCGCGACGTAGGCCCGCCCCAGCTCGAGGCGGAGTTGCCGATCGGTCGGCCGGTGGAGGAGCTGGTCGCGAAGCTCGGCGATCCGCCGGTCGAAGGAGCCGGTTTCCCGCTGAATGGTATCGAGGTTGTCCTGGGCCACCCGCATGTTCGGATCGAGCTCGAGGGCCCGGGCAAACGCCGCGGTGGCTTCCGGGATCATCCCCCGTTCGTAGTAGAGAACGCCGAGATTGTTGTGGGCACCGGAGTCCGACGGATCGATCCGCCGGGCCAGCGACCGGAGAACGGCCAACTCCCGCTCCGACGACGCTTGGTGCACCATCCGCTATCGCGCCAGGTGAATCGCGTCGAAGATCGCCGCCAACGAAGCGCCGTCGGGCATCAGGATGAACTGACCCGCCAACTGCTCCGACGAGCCGGCGATCCGAAACGCCGTCTCCACGCAGATCACGAAGTCACGGGCGTGGCCAAAGTTGAGGTACGCGGTGGTCAGCACCGCTCCGGCCTGATCGATGACCAAAGCCGGCACCGAGGGCACCAGCATCATCCCCATGAAATCCGAGAGGGCGTTGAGATAGGCGCTACAGAGGATGTTGCCGGTCTCGTTGATGGTCGACCGTTCCATCTCGCCGAACGCGTCGCCGACGTCCTCTCGCCGGAGAAGGATCCGGCAGAGACCCCGCGCCGAGGTTTCGGGAAGGACCAGGAGGGTCCGGCCGGTGAGATCCCCCATCATGTGCATCAAGACCGCGGCGACGATGGTGTCGGCGGGACCGATCAACTCAGCCGCTTCCTCCAGCCGGCGCACGCTGACCTCGGGCACGTTGATCATGATCTTGCACCCGGTCATCTGCGACAGCGCGGTCGCGGCATGGCCGGCCCCGATGTTGGCCACTTCCCGTAGGGCATCGATCTCCGCGGGGGTCAGTTTCTGGGCATCCACCATGCTGGATTCGTCCTCCCGACTAGAACCACGCGGTTGGATCGACGACGAAGGCGGGGGCGCCATCGCCGAGGATCGTCGCACCACTCACCCAGGCCGGCAGGGCGGTCGGTGCCTCGATGCGTTCGAGTAGAATGTCATGTTGCCCGAGCAATCCATCCACGCCCAACGCCGCCGCTCGCTCACCCCACTCGATCATCAGCACGGGATGCCGAGTCGCGGCCGTGGTGGTCGCGCCACCGACCAGCGTCCCCAAGTGGAGGTACGGCATCCGCTGGCCCCGAAAACTAAACCCGGCCGACGTTACCATCCCGGCTTCCTCGTCGGCCCCCGGGAACGTCGCCTCCCGAACCAAACGGAACGGCAACGCGAATCGGCGCCCGGCGGAGGTCACCAGGAGGACCCGCTGGACGGCCGTCGTGAGCGGGACGGTCAAGGAGAATTCGGCTCCGCGCCCCGGCGTCGTCGCCAAGTCGACCGTGCCGCCGATGGCACGGAGCCTGGTCACCACCACGTCCATCCCGACGCCCCGGCCGGAGACTTCGGTCACCTCACGCTTGAGGGTGAACCCCGGCCGCGCCAGCAGGCTCATCAAATCGGCGGTCGCCACCGTCGATCCAGCGGCGAGCAACCCCACCTCCACGGCGCGGGCGGCCACCTGGGCCGGGTCGATCCCGCGCCCGTCATCGGTGAGTCGAATCACCACTTGGTCGCGGCGTCGCTCGGCCGCGAGGACCAGGCGCCCCTCCGAGTTCTTGCCGGCCGCCATCCGGACCGTGGCCGGCTCGATGCCGTGGTCGATCGCGTTGCGGACCAGGTGGAGCAACGGATCCACCAGTTCTTCGAGCACGGAACGGTCGAGCTCGATGCCCTCCGCCTTGATCTCGAGGCGGGCCACTTTGCCGAGCGATTGGGCCAGATCCCGGACGATCCGGGGGAACCGCCCGAACAACTCGGTGATCGGCGCGAGACGGACCCGGAGGACCCCGGTGTGCAGCGTGCGGGTGAGCGAGTCGATCCGTCCGGCGATCACCTCGAGCTCCGGGTCGGGCCGGGTCTGGACCATCTCGGTCAGCCGATTGCGGGCCACCACCAGCTCGCCGGCCTGCTGGAGCAGCTCATCGAGCCGGGCCGGATCGACCCGGGCCCGTCCGGCTCGGCGATCCACCGCGGGAGCGGGCAACGCGGCCGCCGCGGGAGCCGCTGAGAGCGTGGCTTCCCGCACCGTCGACGGCGTGGCCGATTGGGCCAGTCGGTCGATCGCCTCGGTGAGGGCCTGCGCGTCGGGCAAGGCCTCGCCTCGGACCGCCCCCTCGACACCGCGGTCGAGCAGATCCACCGCCTGGAACATCAAGCCGACGACGGCCTTCGACGGGGCCAGCTGGCCGCGACGCACCGACTCGAGGAGGTGTTCGGCCGAGTGAGCCACCCGGCCGACGTCCTGATACCCCATGGTCAACGCCGAGCTCTTCAGGGAATGAAAGGCGCGGAACAACTCGTCGACGGGGTCGGTCGAGGCGGGGCGCTCCTCCCACTCCAAGAGCCGCGCATTGCAGCGCCGCAGGTGGTCGCGGGCGTCGGCCAGGAACAGCGCGGCGTAGCGACTCAGGTCCACCGGACCCTCACCCAAGGAGGCGCTGGACGGCCTCGAGCACCCGCGACGGCTGGAAGGGCTTGACCACGAAGTCCTTGGCGCCGGCCTGGATCGCCTCGACGACAAGCGCCTGCTGGCCCATCGCGCTGCACATCAGGACCTTCGCGTTCGGATCATCCTTGCAGATGGCGCGGACGGCTTCGATCCCGCCCATCGCCGGCATCACGATGTCCATGGTGACCAGGTCTGGCTTGAGCTCACGATAGCGCTGGATGGCCTGCTCACCGGATTCGGCCTCGCCAACGACCTCGAACCCCGCCTGCGTGAGGATGTCGGCGATCATCGTCCGCATGAACATCGCGTCGTCGCAAACCAAGACCGTATGTGCCACGGACAACCCCCGTTCAAGGAGTACCCGCCGGGCTAGGCGCGGCGGAAGTGCGGTTCCAGTCCCACGGTCGGATCGAGCCACGGTACGTCGGGCGACGGCAGCGCGAAGTCGACCACATCGTCCACGCCCAGGCCCACCCGCCCGTCCCGGTAGCGGAGCACCACGAACCACGTCGAGGGCGCATCGGGCTCGCCCCGACCCCCGAGAAGGGAGGAGGCGCGGACGATGGTCACCAAGGTGCCCCGGAGATTGATGACACCCTCGACCGGCGGTGCAACTCCCGGCATCTGGACCAGCTTCGCGTCAGTGCAAACTTCGCGCACGTCCCGGCTGCTCAGGGCGAACAGGGACGAACCCGCTTGGCAGATGACTGCCCGGCGCTCCTTCGAATCACTGCTCGTCAGCACGATAGAACCCAAGATATGTCAGCCAATCAGGCGGATCAACGCGACCTGCAAGAATCTGCAGGGCCGGCACCAGATCGACCGGCCAATCGCTCCGGAACGTCATGGGCTGCCCCCCCACCGGGTGGCGGAAGATCAGCAGGGCGGCGTGGAGGGCCTGGCGGGTCGCGGCCCTCTCCAGGCGTTCCGCCAGGGCTCTGGCAGGCCCGGAAATGCGTTTGGGCCCCCCGCCACCGTAGACGGGGTCCCCAACCACGGGGTGGCCGACGTGGGCCAAATGGACCCGGATCTGGTGGGTCCGGCCGGAATGGAGGTCGGCCCGGATCAGCTCCGCCACCTCATAGCGGGCCACCACCCCCAGGTCGGTCCGGGCCACCCGCCCGTCCGGGCGGACCACCATTCGCTTCCGATCGGTCGGGTGACGCCCGATGGGGGCTTGGACCTCGGTGAGCGCCTTCGGCAGATGGCCCCAGGCCAGCGCGGCGTAGCTCCGTTTGACCTGCCGGGAGGCGATGGCCGCGCCAAGCCGGCGGTGGGCCAGATCGGTCTTGGCAACGACCATCAAGCCCGAGGTATCCCGATCCAGCCGATGGACGATCCCGGGCCGCCCCTCGGTGGTCTCCGACAGCGGCGTTCCGCGAGCAACTAGCGCGTTGACGAGGGTATCGTCCCAGTGGCCGGGAGCGGGGTGCACTACGAGGCCGGCCGGTTTGTCGATGATGGCGAGATGCTCGTCTTCGTAGCAGACGGTCAGGTCGATCGGGTGGGGGGCGAGGTGGCGGACCGGGTTCGCATCGGAAAGCAGGACTTCAACTTCTTCCCGGCGAACCAGGGTCCGTGACGCCCGGGCCACCTGTCCCGCGACGGACACCTGGCCGGCGGCCACCAACCGAGCGGCCTGAGTGCGCGAGAGGGCCAACTGATCGGCGAGGAACCGGTCCAGGCGCTCGGTCGATGGCACCGAAACCGAGAACGCGATCGTCGACAGGTATCCCCCTACCCGGGCGGCGCTTGAGCGGCGGCCTCGCGAGCGCGACGACTGTCCTCGATCCAGAATGAGATGGCGAGCGCCACCGCGCCGCAGCTGACCCCGATGTCCGCCACGTTATAGGTGGGCCATCGGGTGGTTCCAATGCCCATGTCGATGAAATCGACGACGCCCTGAGTGCCGCGAATCCGATCGATGAGGTTGCCGGCGGCCCCTCCCACGACGAGCCCGGCGGCGATCTGCCGAAGCCATTCATCCCAGTCGGCCTGGCGGGCGCGCCAGGCGATCCCGATCACGGCCACGGCCGCGATCACCAGGAAGATCCACCGCGAATACGGTCCGAGATGGAGCCCGAACGCGGCCCCCGGATTGTAGACGAGCCGGAGCCGCAGCCACTCCCCGATCACGTCGATCCCCGGGCCCGGCAGGAGATCGCGTTCGGCCCACCGCTTGGTCACGAAGTCCATCGCGACCCACCCGAGGGCCAACGGCCAAAACACCCGATGGGCGTTAACGCCGCTTTTCATCCTCTTCCTTCTCCTTGCAGCTGATGCAGAGCCGGGCGTGCGGCAGCGCGTCGAGCCGTTCGAAGCTGATGTCCTGGGCACAGGAATGACACCGACCGAAGGTGTCGGGCGCGGCGTAGAGCCGGCGGAGCGCCTGATTGACGTGCCAGAGATAACGGCCTTCCTGCGACGCGAACAGGAACTGCTTCTCGCGTTCCATCGTGTCGGTGCCCTGATCGGCCATGTGGAACGAATACGAGGACAGGTCCCCGTCCGAGTTCTGCAAGGTCGAGTTGAACGCGTCGTCGTAGTAGCCGAGTTCCTTCATGACGCGGGCACGCTCGTCGAGCAGACGGCGCTCGAGATGCTTGAGCTGGTCCTTCTTCATCGCCTTCACCTCAGGGTTGATCGGGTCCGTCAGGCCGTCCAGGGCGCGACCGTCAGGACCACTTGGTGTTCATCGATTCGGGATTCGTCTCGAGCCTGGGCACCAGCAAGAACTTCTCCAACTTTGATATCTCTGGCCAACGTCTCGCCTTGAATCATGGCCCGTTCGGAACGGGCCGCCGCCACCACCGGCCCGTCCCCTGAGATTCCCAGCGTGATCCGGGTGGTGTACTCGAACCCGGCCTCCTTGCGAAGCCGCTGGACCCGGCTCACGATTTCCCGCGCCATCCCCTCCCGGGCCAGATCCGGAGTGATGGTCGGATCGAGGGCCACCACGAAGGCGCCGCCGGACTGGACCAGCCAGTCGGTCGCGACTTCCCGCTCGACCACGACGTCGTCGGGCTCGATCGCGATCGACTTCCCCGCGAACGACACCGGGATCGTCTCGCCCCCTTCGAGTTGCCGCAGTTGCTCCGGGCCGAGAGTAGCGAGGTGCGCGGCGACGGCGGGGGTTTCCTTGCCGAAGCGCTTGCCAAGGGAGCGAAAGTTCGCCTTGGCCTTGAGTCGGACGAGGTCGGTATCGGAACTCACCACCTCGACGACCTTGACGTTGACCTCCTGGGCGAGGAGCGGGAGCAGTTCCCGGAACCGCGGGCTGTCGATGCCTCGACCCACGGCCACCCGCATGGTGGCAAGCGGCTGCCGGACCCGGCGATTACCGGCCTCGCGGGCGCTCCGAGCGAGCGAGGACAGCCGGCGGATCGCGTCCATCGCCTGCACCAGGTCGCCCTCCTCGGCGGGACCCGCCGTCGGGAAGGCGGCCAGATGGACCGAGGTTCCGGTGAGAGCGCGGTGGAGCCAGTCGCTGGCAAACGGCGCCGCGGGGGCCAGGAGCCGGGCGACGGTGACCAGGCAATCGCGCAAGGCCGCCACCGCCACCGGATCGGCGGCCTGATCGGGGGCCCAGAACCGCGCCCGGCTGAGCCGGACATACCAATTCGAGAGATCGTCGACGAACTCGAGGATGGCCCGGACCCCGGTGGTGGCGTCGTAGCCGTGCCAGGCCGCGGTGACCGCCCGAACCGTCGCGGCCAGCCGGTCGCGAATCCACCGATCGAGGAGGGTCCGCCCGAGGCCGTCGGTGGCGTCCGGAGTGGAGTACAGCGCCAGGAACGAATAGGTATTCCGGAGCGTGTTGAAGAAGCCGCCGACCGTGTCGGGAATCGCCGCTCGATCGAATGGCTTGGGGACCCAGACCTGGCTCGAGGCGAGGAGATAGAGGCGGACCTGATCGGCGCCGAACTGTCCGACGGCTTCCCACGGGTCCACCGTGTTGCCTCGGGTCTTCGACATCTTCTGACCGGCGGCGTCGAGCACCATGTCGTTGACGACCACGTTGCGATAGGGAATCTGATCGAACACCGTCGTCGCGATGGCCAGGAGCGAGTAGAACCATCCCCGGGTCTGATCGACCCCTTCGCAGATGAAGTCGGCCGGGAAGTGGCCGGCGAACTCTTCCTTGCCCTCGAACGGGTAGTGCCACTGGGCGTACGGCATCGAGCCTGAGTCGAACCAGGTGTCGATCACCTCGGACACTCGCCGCATGGTCCCGCCGGCCGGATCGGGCCAGGTGAGGGCGTCGATGAACGGCTTGTGGGGATCGAACTCTTTCGGCAACGATCGCCCCAGCTTGGCCTCCAACTCGGCCAGGCTGCCGATCACCTCGACCACGCCCGGATCGCGATCGGACACCCAGACCGGGAGCGGAGTGCCCCAGTAGCGATCGCGAGATAGGGCCCAATCGACGTTATTGGCGAGCCAGCCGCCGAACCGTCCCGTACCTACCTCGGGCGGGTGCCAAGCGATGGTTTCGTTGAGGGCCACCAGGCGATCCTTGACCGCGGAGGTCCGGACGAACCAGGAGTCCTTGGCGTAGTAGATCAGTTTGCTCTTGCACCGCCAGCAGTGCGGATAGCTGTGGCGGTGCTGATCCGTCTTGAGGTGGCGTCCGTCGGCCTTGAGGCGCCGAATGATCAGCTCGTTGGTCTCGTCGGCGGTCACGAGCCTGCCCTCGAGCTCAGGCCAGGTGGTGCCTTGAAAGGTGCCGTCGGCCGCGACCGGCCGGAGCAAGGCCAGCCCGTGCTGTTGACCCATCGCATAGTCGTCGGCGCCGAAGGCCGGGGCCATGTGAACGATCCCCGAGCCATCCTCGGCGGTCACGAAGTCCCCGCCGACGACCACCGAATTGAGCTCGTCGGCGGGGAGCGGCACCACGTCGATCGGGCGGCGATAACGAAGGCCCACCAGCGCGCGGCCCAGCTCGACCCGTTCCGCCACCGGGGCCGGATCGTCCTTGCCCTTGGCAAGCACGATCGAGCGCGCCGTGGCCAGGATCAGCCGGCGGTCGCCGACCCGGTAGGTGCCGTACTCGAGGTCCGGATGGACTGCGGCCGCCACGTTCGACGGTAAGGTCCACGGGGTAGTGGTCCAGACCACCAGCTCGCGGCCGTCCTCGAGCGGGAACGTTAGGTAGATCGACTTGTCGACGACATCCTCGTAGCCGAGCGACAACTCGTGGCTCGAGAGCGTGGTACCGCAGCGCGGGCAGTAGGGGAGGACCCGATGACCGCGGACCAGGAGTGCCTTTTCATGGAGTCGCTTCAGCAGCCACCAGACCGACTCGATGTACTCCTTGGTGCAGGTCACATAGGGGCGGTCGTAGTCGAGCCAATACCCGATCCGATCCGACAGGGCGACCCAGTCGTTCTGATAGGCAAAGACACTCTCCCGACAGAGGCGGTTGAACTCCTCGACCCCGAAGGCCTCGATGTCCTTCTTCCCCGACAACTTGAGCCGCTTCTCGACCTCGATCTCGACCGGTAGGCCGTGGGTATCCCACCCGGCGATCCGGGTGACCGACCGACCCTGCATCGAACGAAACCGGCAGAAGAGATCCTTGATCGTTCGAGAGAAGACGTGATGAATGCCCGGGCGTCCGTTCGCGGTCGGGGGGCCCTCGAAGAACACGAAGGGCGGATCGGTGGCCCGGAGCGCCTGGACCTGGGCGAACAAACGCTCGCCTTTCCAGGTCTCCAGCAGAGCCGTCTCCAAGCGATCGGCGCCGCCCTCGGGCCACGCGGGGTAGGAAGCGGTCATCGAATGGCGTCAGGCCGGCCGCCGGACCGGGGAATCGAGATGGAGGTCGGCCGGCGACTGCCCTTCGGTGGCGGTAAGGGCCTCGAGCTCGGCCAGCTCGCGCTCGAGCAGGCGCCGATAGCTGGTGGCGTAACTGACGAACTGACGGCGCACCGCGTCGTTCGCGTGGTAGAGTCGCTGCTCTTCGGAGTTGGCCTGGGCGACGAGTTGCTGGGCGTTGGCCCTCGCCTCCGCCACCATCTGGTCCGCCTGGGCCCGGGCCCGCTGGAGGATCAGCTCGGCTTCCTTGTCGGCCTGCGACTGGACGTCGGCGCGGAGTTGTTGGGCGGCGATCAGGGCGTCGTTCATCGCTCGCTCGCGGTCGCGGAACACCTTGAGCTGCTCGACCATGTGCTGGAGCCGATCGTTCAGTTGGCCCCGATCGCGCCACAACCGGTCGATCTCCTGCGCGATCCGCTCCTTGAAGTCGTCGACTTGGACCGGATCGTACCCCCGAAACGATTTGTGAAACTCCTGGTGCCGAACATCGTGCGCGCTGAGATTGAAACCGTCTTCGGTCATGGCTCACGCTCCCCGAACAGGATGGTTCCCAGGCGCACCATCGTGGCGCCTTCCTCAACCGCGGCCTCGAAATCACCGGACATACCCATCGACAACTCGGCGACCGGAATCCCATCGGCCTCCAACGCCTTCTTGAGATCGGCGAGCCGCCGAAAGGTCCGCCGCTGCAACTGGCGATCCTCGGTCAGCGCCGCCATCGTCATCAGGCCGCGAAACTCGAGCGTCGGCAACTCGCGGACCCGGGCGACGAGCGCCTCCGCGAGTTCGGGCTCGACCCCGCCCTTCTGCGGCTCCCCGCTGCAGTTCACCTCGACCAGCACCGGCTGAACCGCCCCAGGAGCGACGCGCCGTGCCAATTCCTCCGCCAACTCGACGCGATCCACCGAGTGAATCGCGACGAACCGTCCCACGGCCAGCCGCGCCTTGTTCCGCTGTAGTGAACCGATCAAGTGCCAGCGCACCGGGCGACCGCCGACAGCCTCTTGCTTGGCGAGCGCTTCCTGCACTCGGTTCTCGCCGACGTCGGTCAGGCCGGCCTCGATCGCGGCGAACACGGCGTCCGGAGAATGGCCCTTGGTGACCGCGATGATCCGGACCGGATGAGCGAACCCGCTCGCCTGTTGGCAAGCCGCAATTCGCGCCCGCACCTCCGCCAGGCGAGCCCGAAGTCCGTCATAACCCATAACCCCTAAAAGTAAAAGGAGTTACCGGGTCTTTGGAAGCGCGGAGTCGGTCGGGTTGGTTTCCCGCCCTCGGATCTGCCGGATGGCGTCCGCCACCCCCGGGTTCGGATAGACCCGGGCGGCCTTCTCGAAGTGACGCAGGGCGGCCTCGAAGTCACCGGCTGCCTGGGCCTGATAGCCGAGTTGGACCAGGGGCAGGCTCATCGTGTTTGCCATGCCCGCGGCGGTGCTTTCGAGCCGTGGCCGGGGCCGTTCGAGGAGATCGGCATACCGGTACACTTGGTTGGCCAGGGCGTCCGTGGCCGGCATGTCCACCGGGACGTCGAACAGGCCGGGGGCCAATTCCCGACGGGTGGAATCAGGCACCGCCCGCTCGAGGTGCATCCCGATGCCACGCTGGACGATGAGCGGATCGAGGCCAAAGTACTTGCCACCTGAGCTCAGCCCCCAGGAAATCGGCCGCCGGCCAAAGTTCTGCTGGATGATCCGGATTGCGACGATGTCCTCGGTGTAGATCACGCTGTTGGAATCGAGCTGGGTCCGAAACGGGCCGAACTGGAGGGGAACGGCCCGTGGCAGGATCTGGGGCACGGCCGCCGCGATGTCCGCGTCGGTCATCGTGTGGACCGGCCAGTCCACATTGAGCACCGGGTAACTGCGCCAGAAGGCCGGCGCCTTCTCGGCCTCGAAGGGCCGGTCGGGCAGGTCCCGCAGCTGGCGAGTGTACCAGTCGGTCCGCGCCAGCGCGAGGCAAACGATCCGAACATCCTTGCGGATCCCCTCGACCTCCTGAGCCCACCAGAGCGGGAAGGTGTCGTTGTCACCGAAGGTAAAGAGGATGCCGTTCGGGGGGACCGAGTTGAGCAGGCTGTAGGCCCAATCGCCCGCGAGCCGTGCGTCGGGCCCATTGCCTCGGTCCGCGTCGCGGAAATTGCCCACCGGCGGGATCAAGGCAACGAGGAACACGGCGAATCCCGCCACGCTCCTCGCCGTGAACTTCTTGGCGAGGTCGGCCAGGGCCAGCCCGACCCACCCGCCCCACACGACGAAACTCATCACGAAGAAGTAGTCCCGCTCCCGCACTTCGTGATCGTTGCCGTCGGGAAACCGATCGTAGCCAATGCTGTAGCCTGGCTTGAAGTTCATGTAGGCCATCAGGCCCAGCCCCGTCGCCGCCCAGAGCACGAAGAGCAGCCACCACGTCGGGCGATCCGCGCGGCGATGGGTCCGCATTCCTTGCAGTCCGAGCCAGAAGAAGAAGATCGTCGGGAGGACGCGGAGCGGCACCTGGCCGAATTGGACGACCAATGACTTGGCCCACTGCCAATCGAAATACTGGAGGTAGTTCAGGAGTTGGAGCCCGATGATGACGAGACTCCGGCCCGGGTTGTCCGGACCATGCGGCACCGTGGGGTCGTCGGCCGGCGAGCGCGGTGGGTACTGATCCCGGCGGATGACCGCCAGCAACGCGTCCAAGGTGCCCGGAGCCGACTCGTTGATCACCGGATTCTGGGGCGAGCGGAGATAGAGAAAGAGGTACGGCGTGGCCCCGACCAAGGCGATCAGCACCGCGAGCGTCGCGAACGACAATGCCCCGGCGGAGGCGGCATAGACCGCGCAGAGCACGAAGAGCACCGCACCGGCGATCGACAGGCTGGTGCTCCCGAGTCCAACCCCCAACAGCAGGGCCCAGAGCCCCGCCATGACGACCATTTTCGCCAGCTCACGGCGGCGGGCCTCGGGGTCCTTGATCGGATCACCGAGGACCACCGCGGCGAGAAAGGCGAGAATGGCCGGCCCGGCCAGGAGGGCGAGCAGGTGGTTGGCGATCGACAGTCCCAGCAGATACGCGATCAGGAGCAGGTAACGCGGCGCCCGCTCGTCGCCCCGATTGGCGCGCCACCGAATCGCCAGCCAGGTCGAGGCCGCCACGATGAACGCGGCGATCCCGTAGACTTCGGTTTCGTTCGAGTTCTGCCAGTTGGTAAAGCTGAAGGCCCCGATCACCGCGCCGGCGGCCGCGCCGAGAGTCCGTAGCAGGGCTTCGCGGCGGCCGTCACCGGGAATGGCGCGGGCCAGCACGTGGTGCAACACCAGGAACCACAGGCCGGCCGCCGCCGCGCTGAAGGCGGCGCTCATCAGGTTCGTTCGCCAGGCGTACTCGCCAAACGGAATCATCAGGGCCCAGACGTGCCCGACCAGGACGAACAGCGGAGTACCCGGCGGATGGGGGATGCCGAGCACCTTCATCGAGGCGATGAACTCGCCGGCGTCCCAGAAGGTGACCGAGGGCGCCAGCGAGAACATGTAGCCGACCAGCACCAGGGCGGCGGTCGCAAGCGCGGCTCGATACGGGGGTCGGGCATCACTCATTCGATGGATCCTGAAACGCGGGCGGCCGCCCGGATGTGAGGACCGGCGTCGATGGTCATCGGCGCCGGTCGTTCGAGTCGGCGGTTAGGCGCCGGCCGGTTCGGCTGGTGGGGCGCTCAGGATCCCGGGCGGCGGCGCCGGCTTCGGGGCCAGTTTGGGCGGCGCCGCGCCGGTCAGCGGTGGCGGCGGCGCGGTGCGGGGCGGCAGCGGCTCGCCGCGAGCGAGCATGGCGATCTCGTCGCGATCGAGGGTCTCGCGATCGAGCAGCGCGTCGGCCATCCGATCGAGGAGATCCCGATTGTCGGCGAGGATCACCCGAGCCTTCGCGTAGGCTTCGTCGACCAGCCGCTTGATCTCCCGGTCGACCGTCTCCGCCATCTGATCAGAGACGTCGCGGCGCTGGGAAAGCTCCCGGCCCAGGAAGATCTCTTGTTCGCGATCGCCGACCGCGACCATCCCGACCTGCTCGCTCATCCCCCACTTGGTCACCATTCGGCGAGCCAGTCCGGTGGCCTGCTCGATGTCGCCGGCCGCCCCCGTGGTGATTTTCTCGGCCCCAAAGACCAACTCCTCGGCCATCCGTCCCCCGAAGCTGCAGGCCAGCATGCCTTCGAGCCAGTACTTGGTGACGTTACGCCGGTCCTGCTCGGGCAGCCAGGTGGTCAGTCCAAGCGCGCGGCCCCGCGGGACGATGGTCACCTTATGGAGTGGGTCGAGCCCCGGGATCTTGATCGAGACGATGGCGTGACCGGCCTCGTGATAGGCGGTGAGCTTGCGTTCGTCCTCGGTGAGCTGGAGGCTCCGCCGCTCGACGCCGAGCATGACCTTGTCCTTGGCCTCCTCGAAGTCGCCCATGTCGACCATCGGCTTGTTACGCCGGGCGGCGAGAACAGCCGCCTCGTTGACGAGATTCGCCAAGTCGGCGCCGCACAGCCCCGGTGTCCCCTTCGCGACGATATCGAGCCGGACGTCGGCCGCTAGCGGAATCTTCCGGGTATGGACTCGGAGGATGCCCTCACGCCCGCGCACATCGGGCGCGTCCACCACGATCTGCCGATCGAACCGTCCCGGCCGCAACAGGGCCGGGTCGAGCACGTCGGGCCGGTTGGTGGCCGCGAGAAGGATGACGCCGTCGTTGGATTCGAACCCGTCCATCTCGACCAGCAGCTGGTTCAACGTCTGCTCTCGCTCGTCGTGGCCGCCGCCCAGACCGGCCCCGCGATGGCGGCCGACGGCGTCGATCTCGTCGATGAAGATGATGCAGGGCGCGTGCGCCTTGCCTTGCTCGAACAGGTCCCGGACCCGGCTCGCGCCGACCCCGACGAACATCTCGACGAAATCCGACCCCGACATCGAGAAGAACGGCCGGCCCGCTTCGCCCGCGACGGCTTTGGCGAGGAGGGTCTTGCCGGTGCCGGGAGGGCCGACCAGGAGCGCGCCCTTGGGCAGCCGGCCGCCCAGCCGGGTGAACTTCTGCGGATCCTTGAGGAACTCGATGATCTCCTGAAGCTCGACCTTAGCTTCATCGGCCCCCGCCACGTCGGCGAAGGTGATCTTGGGAGTATCGCCGGCCAGCAGCTTCGCCTTCGACTTGCCGAACGAAAACGCCCGATTCCCCCCTGCCTGCATCTGGCGGAAGACGAACAGCCACAAGGCTCCGACGGCGAGCCAGGGGAGGAGTTGGAGGAAGAGGATGGTGAAGCCAGGCTTCGCTTCGCGAGCCGTGATGTTGGGGACCGAGGCCTCAATCCGCTTCAACAGCTCGGGGCTGTTGGCGATCGGCAACAAGACCGTGAACCGCTTCACCGTCACGTTGTCGCGGGGGACTCCGATCCGGAATTCACCGCGAACCAGCTTGCCTTCGACCACCTCGACCAGGGCGATGTTGTTGGCGTCGAGCTGGCGACTGAAGGTGGTATAGTCGACCTCGTAGACCGGACTCCTGGTCCGATCGACGAACTGATAGAGGGCCAAACCCAGCAGGGCCACCAGGACCCACAACGCCAGGTTGCGGGACAGGCCGCCCCAATTCGGGGTCGACGGCCGGGGAGAAGGGCGTTGCTGCATCACATCAAGTCCGCGATAAAGGGAAGGTGGCGGAAGTCTTCGGCATGATCCAGGCCGTACCCGACCAGGAACGCGACCGGCGCGTGAAACCCGACGAAGCGGAGCTGGTCGAACGGGTCGTGCTTGTCGACCTTGTCGAGCAGTGCGCAGACCGAGAGCGACCGAGGCCGGCGCTCCTCGAGCAGCGCGATCAGCTTGCGGAGGGTGTTGCCGCTGTCGACGATGTCCTCGACCAGGACGAGGTGCTTGCCCTCGAGCTCGGTCTCGGGATCGTAGAGGAGACGAACCTGACCACTCGAAATCGTTCCTCGGCCGTAGGAGCTGGCGACGATGAAATCGATCTGCAGGGGGCGTTCGATCTGACGCACCAAGTCGCCAAGAAAGATGAAGCTCCCCTTCAGCAGTCCAAGGACGAGCAGGTCGCCGTCCGGGTAGGCCGCCGTGATTTCGGCCCCGAGCGTCTTGACTCGATCGGCGATGGTGGCGGCGTCCAGCACGACCGACCTGATCGCGCGTCCCCCAGTTCGTCTCATCGTCTCAGCGTGCACGGACCTCAATCCTCGTTGCCGGAGCGTTGGGGTTCGGAATCGAGCCCTCGCCGCGGCAAACTCCTGGCACCCAAACAATCTGCCCCGCCTGTTCGAACACCGGCCAGGATGGCCGGCGACTGCGGGGAACCGCCTTATCTTGCATGCACCGCACCACGAGCCGCTCACCCCGGCCGCGAAGGGGCCGGATCCGATCGCCTGGCCGCCACGGTCGCGCGGTGACACCGATCTCCGACGCCAGCCAAGTGACCGAACCACCGCGCTCCAACCGCTCCGGTGCGGCATCGGGCCCCCACTCGATCAGCCAGCGACCCAACTCGCGGCACCCGCTGGGCCCCTCCAGGGTCACGCCATCCCAGGGATGCGCCAGACCCCGCGAAAGTCGGAGGCGGCCGAAGGTCAACTCCGCGAAGGCGCCACCGGTCAGGTCGACCGATCGGCCCGTATCGCCTTTCGCGACAAGCGCTTGGGTCCGATCAACCTGTCGCCAGCCGAGGGTCAACCCCGCCCGGCGGCCGAGCGCCCGAAGCAGGTTCCGGACGATCGCCGAACTATACCCGGCAAAACAGGCCACAGCAACGGAGACACCGTCGGGCTCCTGACGGAAATCCAGTCCTGGCAACTCGTTAGTCAGATGCTCCCAGGCCGAGCGGTTTTCTTCGAAGACCCGTCGCGCCGACCGGAGATTCTTTCGGAGTCGGGGCACCCGTGACTCGAGTTCGGGCAGGACCCGATCGCGAATCCAGGCCCGCAGGTGGCGCGGGTCGGCGTTCGCGGGGTCTGCCCAGGGTTCAAGCCCGATTCCGGCAACGTGATCCGCCAATTCGGCACGATGGAAGGCCAGGAGTGGCCGGACGAACCGGCCCCGACGGGCTGGAATGCCGATCAGCCCCGCCGGTCCGGAACCGGCGAGGAACCGCATCACCATCGTCTCGACCAGGTCATCGGCGTGGTGGGCGGTAAAGACATAGGAGGCGCCGTGACTGGCGGCCACCTCACGAAACCAACCGAGGCGAGCCCGTCGCGCCCGAGTCTCGGTCGCGTCCGGGCCGAGCCGAGTGCGCCCAACCACGACTGGGAGCCGATAGCGCGCCGCCGCCTGAACTACCAGTTGGGCCAACTCGCCGCTGGCGGCCGCGATCCCGTGATCGAAATGGGCAACGGTCAGCTCGAGGCCCTGGGTTGGGCCCACGGCCGCCAAGAGATCGAGCAGCGCGAGGGAATCCGCGCCGCCGGAGACCGCGACCAGCGCACGGCCTGGCTCCAAGGCCAGCTCCGCGAGGGCCGCCGCGAACCGAGGGCGCAGGTCGGTCACTTCGGAACGAGCCACCGATCGAACAACTCGAGAATCCGCCGGTACTCGTCGGTCCAAGAATCGGGCCGGACGAATCCGTGATCCTCCACCGGGTAGACCGCCAGCTCCCAGCGGGTCTTCCCGAGCTCGATCAACCGCTGCGACAGTCGAACGATGTCCTGGAAATGGACGTTGACGTCGACCATCCCGTGGGCCATCAACAGCGGATCCTCGAGCCCTTCAGCGAAGTAGATCGGCGAGGACCGGCGGAAGGCGGTGGAGTCGCCCTGGGGCTCATTGAGGATGTTGGCGGTGTAGGGATGGTTGTAGTGGGCCCAGTCGGTCACCGACCGGAGCGCCGCGCCGGCCCCGAAGTACTTCGGCTCGGTGAACAGGGCCATCAGCGTGATGAAGCCACCATAGGAGCCGCCGTAGATCCCGATCCGATCGAAGGGGATCCGCCACTCGGCGTTGAGATACTTCGCCCCGTCGACATGATCCTGGAGGTCGCGCCCGCCCATGTGCCGGTAGATCGCGGTTCGCCAGTCCCGCCCGTAGCCGGCCGAGGCCCGGTAGTCGATGTCGAGCACCAGATAGCCCCGGGCCGCGAGCAGGTGATGGAACATGTACTCGCGGGAATAACTCGACCAATAGTGGTGAACGTTATGCAGATACCCCGCCCCATGAACGAAGATCACCGCCGCCCCGTTCGGCGCGGCGCCGACGTCGGCCGGCCGATAGATCCGGGCCGGCACCTTGACGCCGTCCGAGGCCGGGATCATCACGATGTCTGGCTTGCGCCAGGGGTGGGCCCGCCACTCGGGTGTGGGCGACGTCGTCAGGCGGACGAGAGGGCTGCCGGCTTTGAGGTTTCGCACGAACAGCTCGGGGGGCCGGTTGGACTCCGAGAACACGTCGGCCATCGTTCGCCGATCGGGTGACAACGTCACCTCGTGACCGCCCACCTCAGTGGTCAGCCGCTCCACGGCGCCGCCGTCGACCGTCAGCAGATAGAAGTGACGTTCGAACGGCGACGCCTCGCTGGTGTGGAGCGCCCACCGGGTTCGATCGGGCACCAGCGAGGCCTGGAGCACCTCCCACGACCCGCGAGTGCGTTGCCGCCGATTGGCGCCGTCGGCGCCGACCGTGTAGAGGTGAGAGTAGCCGTCGAGTTCGGCGACGAACCAGACCCCGCGGTCGCCGGCCAGCCACCCGCCGCAGGCATTGCAGGGGCCGCCGACCCAGGCGGAGTCCCGAAGCGCCACGATCGTCGCGAAGGTGTCGGCGCCGGCATCGATCCGGACCACGTGGCGTTGGGTGTTGTCACTCGACTCGGCGACGATCAGGGCCGCGCTACCGGCGTCGTTCCAGCCCCATTCGGAGACGAAGTCGTAGCGATCGGTGGAGTCGCCGGGAATCGGCCGGATCCAGCGGACCGCTCCGGTCGCCAGGGTGATCATCCCGACCCGTTGCTTCGCCAGCCGATCGCCGACCTTGACCCGGGCGTCGATCTCTTCGGTATACCCGCTGGAGGTCACGTAGGCCGGCACCTTTGCCGTCCGGGTGTCGTCCGGGGTCCGCGTCAGGATCAGCGCATGGGTCCCGGTCGGGTTCGGGACCAGCGCGGTGATCTGTTCCTTTGCCCCGAGATAGATCGTTTTGGCGCGGCGGGCGTCACGGGCCGATTGCTCGGCTCGGTCCAGGCTGTCCCGCCATCGTCGGTCGCGGACCGCCTCGAGCAGCCGTCGTTCCTCCTGCTCGAGGAAGGCCCGTTGGCCGGTCGGCTTGGCGCTGTCGGGCGCCGGGCCCGGTCGAATGTCGGTGAGCTGGCGGACCCCCCAGTCGGTCAGGTTGAAGGCGAACAGATTGAGATCCCGGCGGAAGAAGACCCGTTGGCCGCTGACGTCGAACGACGGGCTGAGCTCGGCGGCGCCCGGCGTCTCCGTCAATCGCCGAATGGCGCCGGTCGGCAGCTCGATGAGATAGAGGTCGGCCCCGGTGGAGACCACCTGTCGCTTGAGATCACGGCTGGTCACCCGGGCGGCCAGGATCGGCGAGAGGGAATCCGCCGCCGATCGGCTGAGCATCTCCGGCACCGCGCCGGCCACGGGTCGGACCCGATGGAGTCGGGCCGGCTCGCGCCAACTGGTCCCGGGCGGCAACCAGGAGAAGTAGATCCATTGCCCGTCCGGTGACCACCGGACGTTGACCGGCTCCCGGCCCACCACCTCGGGCCCCCGCATGATCCACTCGAGGGAGAGCGGTGGCGCGGGTTGGGCGATCACGGGGGTGACCAATCCGCCACCGAGCAGAAGGGGCAAAAGGCGAGTGCGAGATCTCATCGACGGCTCCTGCGGGAATGGGGCGTCGCTACGGGGCGAGACGCTCGATCAACCAGGCCCCCGCGTCGCGCCGATAGCGAAGCCGATCGTGGAGGCGGCTGGCGCGGCCCTGCCAGAACTCGATTTGGTCGGGCATGACCCGGTACCCGCCCCAGTGCTCGGGGCGCGGGATCGGACCGTTGCCGAACCGGCGCTCCGCCTCGGCGACGGCCTCGTCAATCGCCGAACGGCCGACGACGACCTGACTTTGCCGAGAGGCCCAGGCGCCGGCCTGGCTCCCCCGCGGTCGGGAGTCGAAGTACTGATCCGATTCGCCGGGGGCGATCCGCGCCACCGTCCCGGTGATGCGCACTTGGCGCTCGAGCGGCTGCCAGAAGAACACCAAGGCGGCCCGGCCGCTCTGCTCCAGCTCCCTGCCCTTCTGGCTGCGGTAGTCGGTGAAGAAGACGAAGCCGCCGTGGTCGACGCCTTTCAAGAGCACGATGCGGCCAGCCGGGGTGCCGTCCGGCCCGACAGTCGCCAGGGTCATCGCGTTCGGCTCGGGCACCTCGGCCGATTCGGCTTCGGCGAACCACTGGGTGAACTGCGTGATGGGATCGGGGGCGAGGTGGCCCTCGTCGAGGACCCCGCGCTGGTAGTCGATTCGGCGATCGGCCAGACTCATGGTTCGCTCCATTTCGGTCGCTCGGCCCCCGGCCACGGGCCGACGGGTGGTCCCACCGGTCGGTCCCGTTCCTCGGTCCGAAACGTCACCATGCCGCGGGCGAGGTAGTTGGGGATCGCGGCCGGCGAGTCGAGCGAGCAGGTGTGGAGCCAGACCCGAGTTCCCAGCTCGAACCCGCGGCGGAGGGCCTGCTCGAGCCACCAGCCGCCGAGGCCCCGGCCGGCGAAGGCCGGGAGGAGGCCGAAGAAAGCGACCTCGGCATCCGGCGGAGCGGTGCTGTCGAGCTCGAAGTACCCGGCGGGGGTCCCTCGCCAGGTGAGGTACCAGGTCTCATGTCCGGGCCGACTGATACTCGCCAGCCATTCCTTCCAGGTCCAACCGAGTCGCTCGCGCCAGTGCCAGTCGCCGCCGACCGCGGTGTAGAAGTATCGGTTGAGTTCCGGACTCGGCTCGAGCGCCCGCACCATGGCGACGTCAGCGGGGACGCGCCGGGCGGGCCGAATGGCGGCCGGGTCGCGGATCTCGAAGTAGGTCGTGCGCACCATCATCGGGCGTTAGGCAGGTTCGATGGTTCCGCGGCACTCGCCAAAACCGATCCGCGCAGCGCCGTCCTTCTCGCAATAGCCGCGGAGGATTACTTCGTCGCCGTCGGCGAGGAACCGACGGGTCTCGCCATTGGGCAGGGTCAGCGGCTCGCTCCCTCGCCAGGTCAACTCGAGCAGACACCCGCGACTGTCCTTGGTCGGGCCGGAGATGGTACCGCTTCCGATCAGATCGCCGGGGCGGAAGTTGCAACCGTTGCTGGCGTGATGGGTGACCAGCTGGGCTAGCGTCCAATACATCGACGCCAGGGTCCCCCGACTCAACTGCACCGGCGGGAGCCCCTCGGCCCGGGTCCGGCTGGTGGTCAGGTAGACCTCGACCGTGACCGCCAGGCCGCCGCCGCGGCGGTCGGCTTCCGCGAAAAGGTATGGCAAGGGATCGGGGTCGCCAGTCGGTCGATCGAACGCCGCGACCCGAAACGGGGCCAGGGCGTCCATGGTCACCACCCACGGCGACACCGAAGTGGCGAAGTTCTTGGCAAGGAACGGCCCGAGGGGCTGGTACTCCCAGGCCTGGATGTCACGCGCCGACCAGTCGTTCAGCAACGACAGGCCAAACAGGTGGTCCTCGGCCTCGCCGATCGGAATCTCGGTGCCCCGCGGGTTCCCTCCCGTCAGGTAGGCGCCGACCTCACACTCGTAGTCGAGCGACCGGGTCGGCCCGAACACCGGAGCCGCCGTCTGATCGCCCTTCACCTGGCCCATCGGCCGTTTGACGGCCGCGCCGCTGACGACGATCGACGAGCTCCGACCGTGATAGCCGATCGGGACATGTTTGTAGTTCGGCAGGAGGGGGTTTTCCGGGCGAAACATGCTCCCCACGTTCGTGGCGTGGTATACCGACGCGTAGAAATCCGTGTAGTCACCCACCACCACCGGAAGCAGCAACTCGGCACTCTCCATCGGCACCAGGCAATCGACGACCTGATCCCGCGACGGGCCGTCCTCGCGGAGGAGGTCGAACAGCCGGGCGCGAATCGCGGCGCCCGCCGGGCGGCCGAGCGCCAGGATCGGATTGAGACCGCGAGCGACCAAGACCGCCTGGAGATCCGAGCCGAGCGCGGCGAAGAGCCCTTGCCCCGCCGCCCGGTTCAGATCGACGATCTGATCCCCGATCGCGACGCCGATGCGCTCGGCCTCGTTCCGACCCCGGCGGCGAAACACGCCGAAGGGCAGGTTCTGGATTGGAAAGTCGCCGCCAGCCCGGCTGGCGGATTCGACGAAGGACCGCGCGGCGGGGTCGTGGGTCCGGTTGAGTACTCTCGTCATGGGACCAACGCTGGGTTGAGTTCATCGATGGGCTCGCGGAACGAGCAAGAGCCGAAGCCGGCAAACAGGCGTCGCAGGCCTTCAACATCCGTCACCGAGAAACGGTAGTGATCCCACACCAAGGCATCGCCGTCGGTCCGGCACCGGCCCGGGGAGCGTTCATCGAGCGCCCGGAGGACATCCTCGCGAGGGCCCCCCGTCTGCGCCACCAATGTCGCGAGCATCAGGTTGAGGAAGCCGAACATGGTTCCCTGTTCGCTGGTCGGATCGTAGCTGAGGCGATACTCGCCGCGGAGGGGATGATGGAGACCCGCCGTCGCCTTGAACCCGAGCTGCAGTCGGACCACGAGTTCGATGAAGCGAGCCACGGCCGGCGGGTCGGGAAACAGCTCGGCGGCTACCCCGCCCATTCGGATCTTGGCCCGGAGGCGATGAGTGGCGAGCGCGGTCAGCTGTGCCTCGAGGCCGTCATCCAGGGTCACTTCACCGTAAACCTCGGGCAGGTCCGAACGGTGGGCGGCGAGCTGCCGCGGCGTGTCGGCGCTCACCAAGCGGGCCTCGATCGCATCGACCTTCGCCCCGTCGTCACCTTGGGACTGGTTGAATCGCTGGACGGCCTCGAACTGCTCCGCCAGGTCGCCGGCGAACGTGGCGCTGAGCCTGGCGCCACTCCAGCCCGCGGCCCCAGTCGCGAGCCAGGCCGCCAACTCGCCGAGCCGGCCCGCCGGAATGACGAAGCGGCCGAGGGCCCACCGATCGGCGGAAAGGCGATAGGCGCCGTAGTTCGCGGCCGCCTCGGGCATCGACAGCGCGGCGGGGGGAAAGAGGCCGGCATAGTCGACCGCGCCGGCCAGCGCCTCACGCACCGCGCGAGCGACGATTGTCTCGGCCATGCCTTCGAATCTAGCGACTGAGGTAAGCCGGGTCATTCGACGAGCGCTTCGGCCTCGATTTCGACGAGCATCCGGGGATCGATGAGCCTGCTGACCTCGACCATCGAGGTCGCCGGCCGAATCGAGCCGAAGTACTCACCGTGAGCGCGCCCGACCGGTTCCCACTGGTCGATGTCGGTGACGTAGATCCGGGTCCGAATCACCTGCTCGAGGCTGGCACCCACCGCTTCCAACGCCCGCTTGATGTTGGCCAGAGTGGCGATCGCCTGGGAGTACGGGTCGGCACCGCCGACGACCTCGCCCTGCTGGTCTGTCGCCGTCGTGCCCGACACGTGGACCACCTTGCCGACCCGAATCGCGCGACTGTACCCAACGATGGGCTCCCAGGGCGTACCGGTCCCGTAGCGTTGCCTCATCTCCGCTCCTCTCACCGACTGTTTAGGGTTTCGAGCGGAAATTCCTGCCGGGCCATCGGCTCGGGATCTTACACGTAACGCGTTGATCAGCAACCACTTGGATCCGGACGGTATGGTGGCACATGCCCTGCTTTCGATGAGTCACAGAGGTTCACTTCCATCGAGGCGGGGGCGGTGCGCGCAACAGCGACCCAGACGTTGACGTTGGTACTCGACCGACGGGCTTCGAAGCCCGCCCGGTCGGTGCCGCGTTTGCGGATCCTGTTGGTCGAAGATAATCCGATCGATGCGATGCGAATTCGGCAGCTTCTGGCGCGGGCCAAGAGCGTGGCGTTCGAGGTAGACTCGGTGGCCAACCTCGACCACGCGACTCGGCACCTCGGCCGGCAGACACCCGATCTGATCCTCCTCGACCTGGACCTGCCCGACAGCGTCGGAGCCGACACCCACGCGACGATGGCCTGCGCGGCACCGACCATCCCGATCATCGTCCTCTGCCGTGGCGCCGACGAAGGCCTCGGCATCGCGTCGGTGGCGCAAGGCGCGCAGGACTACGTCATGAAACACAGCGTCAGCGCCGAAGGGCTGGCCCGATCGATCCGGTGCGCCGTCGAGCGCCAGCGGGTCGTGGCGGCGCTCCGTGGGCTGACCCTCACCGATGAACTCACCGGGCTCCTCAATCGCCGGGGATTCACCACCCTCGCGCATGGGCATCTTCGGCTGGCGGGACGGACCGGGCAACGGTTCCTGCTCTTCTTCGCGGACGTCGACGGACTGAAGGCGATCAACGACCAGCACGGCCACCATCAGGGGGACGAAGCGCTGGTACGCGCCGCGGAGGCGCTTCGACGGACGTTTCGGCAATCCGACGTGGTGGCCCGGTATGGGGGCGACGAGTTCGCGGTGCTGGCGCTCGACACGTCGGCCGATCGAGGCGCCTCGATCCTCCGGCGGCTCGCGGAGAGCATCGACGCGGACAATGAACGCCATCCACCGGAATATCGTTTGGATCTCAGCGTCGGCACGGTGTCGCTCGATGGCGCCCGGGAGGAGGCTCTCGGCGCCCTCCTCGTCAAGGCCGATGCCGCCCTGTACCGGGAGAAGCGCCGCCGGCTGGCGAGCCAGGCCGCGGCGGGTGGGGGATCCGGATCCTGACGGTGGTGCCGCGACGGGGGGCACTGGCGACCTCGACGGTGCCGCCGACCCGCGCGACGTTGGTTCGGACAACGTCCATGCCGACCCCGCACCCCGAGACGTTGGTGACCCGTTCGGCCGTCGTGAAGCCGGCCCTGAACACGAGGTCGAACAGGTCCCGATCTGGCAGTTGCGCCGCCGCCTCCACCGTGAGCAGGCCCTGTTCGACGGCTTTGGCCCGAAGGGTCGCCGGGTCGATCCCGCCGCCGTCGTCCTCGATCTCGATGGTAAGCTGCCCCGTCTCGTGTCGAGCCCGCAGGACGATGCGACCATCGACCGGCTTGCCCCGGCCGCGCCGGATCTCCGGCAACTCGATGCCGTGGTCGGCCGAGTTTCTGACGATGTGGGTGAGCGGATCCTTGATCGCCTCGATGATCGCCCGGTCGAGCTCCGTTTCGGCGCCTTCCATCTCGAGCCGGATCCGTTTCCCGCAGGCCATCGCGAGATCGCGAACGAGCCGTGGCAGCCTGCTCCAGATCTCTCCGATCGGCTGTCGCCGGGCCTGAACGACACCTTCCTGGAGCTCGGTGGTGATCAGGTCGAGGCGCCGCAACATCGCCGCGAGCAGGGAGTCTGGAACCGCGCCGACGTGTCGAAGAATCTGGTCGCGGGTCCGCGCCAGCTCGTCGGCCAGGTCGATGACCCGGTCGAGCCGGCCGACACCGACTCGGATGGTACCGTCGATGACGGACCCGGGGGCGGCACGGCTCCCCTCGGCGGCTTGGGTCTCGAGCGCCGCGGTGATCGCTTGGGGGGGCACCCGCGCCCGTTCGACGAGGATCTCACCAATGTGGCGAGGATCACCGGCGCGCTGGAGGTCGGCGGCGGCTCGAACGTCGTCCGGCGTCACCCAGCCTCCGTCCACCAAGTGGTCGCCCATGTTCTTGAGCTCGGGCGCCGACCCCCGCCGCCCTTGGGGCTCGCTCGCGGGGTCGTCCTCGAGGAGGCGGGTCAATTGGGCGGTGAGTGCCCGGCAGTCGGTGTCGCCCTCGGTGCCGACCGCCTCGACGTTGGCGAGGATGGCGCGGATGGCGTCCACCAGCGCGAGAAGCGCACCGGTGCGTTCGGGAGTCAGCCGGCGAGTCCCGTCACGCAACCGCGCCAAGAGCGCCTCGGCGGCGTGGCTGACCTCTTCGAGCTTGGCGAATCCGAGATAGCCGCAGGCCGCCTTGATCGTGTGCACACAGCGGAAGATCCGCGCCATGAGCTCGCGGTCGCCCGGGCACCGTTCGAGGGCGACCAGGTCCCGATCGAGCTGATCGAGCCCCTCGTTGCTCTCGACGAGGAACTCGCGAGTGACGTCGTCCAGTTGGTCCATTCGCGCACCGCTCCCCAGGCCGCGGGGAATCCTCAGGGCCTCACACTCTGGGCTATCGGCCGGCGGCGACGATCCCTGAGGCATGGCGGGAGGAACCGGCGGCCTAGTGGGTGAAGTGGCGAGCCTTCTCGCCAAGCTGGCCGACGTCGTCCAAGATTCTCTGGCGCGCCTCGGCATCGACATCGAGTTCAGCGAGGACCTCTTCCGGGGCCACTTCGGCGATCCCCTCCTGGGGGAGGTCGAGTCCCGAGGCGGCGCAGAGCGCCTCGGCGGCCCAGACCATCCGGGAGAGGCCTTCGCCGCCGACCGCGCAGGTCTCCGGCTGGTGATGGGCGGCCACCGCGGAGATGACCTGGGGTGGGAGTTGCCAATGACGGAGGACCAGGCGGGCGATGCCACCGTGATCGAGCCCGAGTCGACGGATCTCGACCCGCCACCGGGCGGTTTCTTCCGCGGCCATTTCTTCCTGAATCCCGGCGAACTCTGCCGGGAAGAACTGGTCCTCGATGAGCAGTCCGACGTCGTGAAGGAGGCCCGCGACGTAGGCTTCGCCTCCTTCGACCGAGGCATAGCGCTTGCTCTCTTCGGCAAGACGTTCGGCCACCATTCCGACCGCGGCGGAGTGCTGCCAATAGCGCTTGTGATCGAGGCGGCGCTGCGTGTCGCCGAAGGCCCTAACGACCCCGACGGTAAGGCAGAGCGAGCGAACTTGCGCCATTCCCAGCCGGGCCACCGCCGCGCCGATCGTGGGCACCGCATCCCCCCGGGTATAGAGGGCGGAGTTCGCCACCCGAAGGACGCGGGACGTCAGGGCCGGGTCGCGCTCGATGATCAGGCCGATGTCCCGGAGGCCCGACATCTCGTTGTTGACGGCCTTTTGCACCTGCATGACCAGGATGGGCAGGGTGGGCAGCTGCTTGCCACTCTGGAGCAGGGCGTCGAGCTTCCGCTCGAAGTCGGTCAGTTCGATTTCCACGGGCCGCCCTCCCCCGCCGGGACGCTTGGTCGCCTCAAGGTGCCTCTCGCCAATCCGATACTCTTGCCCCATAGCATCGGCACGATCGCGAGAGACCTGAGGGAATAAGACTCGACCATGCTCGCCATCATCGGAATTATCGTCGTCGTGGGCTCGGTCATCGGCGGATTCACCATCGCCGGGGGCAAGGTCGTGTCGCTGTTCCACATCTCCGAAATCGTCACGATTCTGGGGACGGCGCTGGGCACGGTCCTGATCTCGACCCCGATGCCGGTCCTCAAGGGGATGATGGGGAAGATCGTGGTAGTCCTCAAGGGCACCGCGATCAAGCCCGGCGTGTACCTCGACACCCTGAAGATGCTGTACGAACTGTACCAGATCGCCCGGAAGGACGGTCTGGTCGCGATCGAGTCGCACATCGAAGGGCCCGACAAGAGCGCGGTGTTCAAACGGTACCCCGAGGTCCTCCACCACCACCACGCGATGGAGTTCCTCTGTGACAATCTCCGGCTGGTCCTGGTCGGGAGCGTCCCGCCGCACGACCTCGACGCGCTGATGGACGCGGAGATCGACAACCACCACCACCACGAGGAAGCGATGGCCGGGGCCCTCCAGAAGGTCTCCGACGCCCTGCCCGGCATCGGCATCGTCGCCGCCGTGCTCGGCATCATCGTGACGATGTCGGCGATCTCGGGCCCCGTCGAGGAGATCGGCGAGAAGGTCGGCGCCGCGCTGACCGGGACCATGCTGGGGGTGTTGTTCGCCTACGGATTCTTCGGCCCGCTGGCCACCGCCATCGAGCACCTCAACCGCTCCGAGGGCCAGTTCTACCAGGTCCTCAAGGCCTCGGTGGTCGCGTTCGCGAAGGGATTCGCGCCGATCGTGTCGGTCGAGTTTGCCCGGCGCGCCGTGCCGGCCGACGCCCGGCCCACCTTCCAGGCGATGGAAGCCGCCTGCAAGTCGCTCAAGAGCCGGTAGCGAGGTCCGATGGCAAACAAGGACCGGGAAACTCCGATCATCATCATCAAGAAGAAGGTGGGCGGTCACGCCCACCATGGCGGGGCCTGGAAAGTGGCCTTCGCCGATTTCATGACGGCGATGTTCGCTTTGTTCCTGGTGCTCTGGCTCGTCAACCAGAGTTCCGACGTCAAGTCGGCCATCGCCGGTTATTTCCAGGATCCGCTCGGTCGCGCCAGCGAATTCGGCTCGTCGATCGTGCCGGGCGAAGGGGCCCAAACCCAGATGGCCCGTCCCCTCGCGCCGGCGCAGTTGATCGACATCCGAATCGACCGTCTCAATCGGTTGGCCGAGCACATCAAGGAGAAGCTCGGCAAGATCCCGGCGCTCGACTCGGTCCTGGCCCACGTGGAGATCACCCTGACCGAGGAAGGACTCCGGATCGAACTGCTGGAGGACTCCACCGGGATGTTCTTCCAATCCGGCAGCGCCGCCCTCAGCCCGCGGGGTCAGTCGCTGCTCCAGCTGGTGGGCAAGGAACTCACCGCCGAAGTCAATCAACTCGAGATCGAGGGCCACACCGACGCTCGTCCTTACGCGGCTCAGAACGGCTATAGCAACTGGGAGCTGTCGGCCGACCGGGCCAACAGCGCCCGCCGGATCCTGATGGACGCCGGCGTGTCGGGGGGTCGGGTCGAAGAGATCCGCGGCATGGCGGACCGACGGCTCCGCTATCCGAAAGATCCGTTCGACCCTCGCAACCGGCGGATCTCGATCACCGTCCTCCTCGATCGGACCGCCCCCGCCGCTGATTCGACGGCAGGGAGGTCCCCACGATGAGCCTCACCGGCTCGGTCCTCCTGGTCGACGACGATCCAGCCGCGCTGGCGAGCTACGCCGCGATCCTGAGTCGACATCCGAACCTTCGAGTGGTGGAGGCCCGCTCGGGCGCCGAAGGCCTCGAGGCGGCCCGGATCCATCGGCCCGACGTGGTGGTGAGCGACCTGCGGATGGCGGGGATGGATGGCGCCGCCCTCTGTCGGGCGGTGCGCGCCGACCCGAGTCTCGAAGGCACCCTTTTCGTCTTCCTGACCGCGGTCGCCGACCCACTGGCGGAAATCGACCCCGCCACCGGGTTCGACGACTTGCTGCTCAAGCCGGCGACCGCCGCCGAGTTCGGGGCGAAGGTCGGCGCGATGCTCCGGCTCAAACGACTCCACGATCAGCTCCGGGCCGACAAGCTCGAGATGGAGCGGCTCCATCGGGAGATGGGCAACCGATTCGACCAGCTGCTCGACCTGCTGGTCCGCCTGGTCGACCTCTCGGTCCCGGGGGCGGCCGCCCGAAGCGTCGACACCACCCGACTGGCGGCCAACCTCGCCACTCGGTTCGAGGTGCCCGAGGTCCTCCTCAAGGACCTCGAGATCAGCGCCCGGATTCACGAGATCGGCAAGCTCATCTTGGGGGGCGACCGGGTCGCCGGTGACGGCCCCGAGGACGTGATCGAGGGCGACCATTGGCGCTACGCGGTCGCCGCCCGGAACCTGCTGGGGCAAGTCGCCGGGCTCGAAGGGGCGGCCGAGCTGATCGGGGCCATCTTCGAGAACTGGGATGGGACCGGACACCCCGACCGGCTCCGCCAGGGTCAGGTCCCGCTCCGCTCCAGGATCCTCCGCCTGGTCATCGACTATCTCGCGACCCAGGCGTCGGACCGCTCCGATCCGGTCTCCGCGATCGAGTCGCTGCAACATCACGCCGGCACCCGCTACGACCCGCTTGCCGTCGCCTACCTGGACGCCTTGGTCCGGGCGAGCGCGACCGGCAGCGACTGGAAGGCCGCTCGAGTCCACGTCCCGATCCCGTCCCTCGCCGAGGGCATGGTGCTCGCGGACGACCTCTTTACGGCCTCGGGGGTCAAGCTGCTCGCCAAGGGCTCCACCCTCGCGGCGGGTACCTTGGAGACGATCCTCCGCCGCCACCGGAGCGATCCGATGGTTCACGGCGCCTGGGTCGAGCGCTCGAGCCTCGAGCCCACCTAACGCCGCCACCTTGTCCGGGGTGGGCTCCCCCCCTAAACTGCGGCAACCTCACCCGATCCCAACCCATGGCGGCCGACCTCTCCGAGGACGCCTTTCGAAGCCTGGTGGCGCTCAATCGCGCCTGGACCCGGCAGCACCTGCTCCGGGGTCTGGCCCACGAGATCAGGAACCAGCTCCAGGTCCTGACCCTCGGCACGGGTGGAGGGCCCGCGACGGACGCCCAGCTGTTGCCCCGAATGGACCAGGCGGTCGACCGGATGACCGATGCGCTGGACCTTCTCTCCCGCCTCGGCCGGACCGAGCCCGACACCGAGTCCGCCGATCTCGGCGACGTGCTGATTCAGGTCGGACACCTCAGCGACCTCCAACGTAACTTTCCCACTCGAGTATTGGTGATCGATGGATCCGCCGATGGGTATCGCGTTGCGGCGCCAAGTGACGAGTTGATCCAGGTTCTCCTCAACGTGGTCGGGGCCGCGAAGGCCGGAGGGAGCCAAGGCGGCGGACCGATCCGCCTCCGGGTGAACGCCGATGGAGCGACGGTGACCTTCGCGATCGTCGAACCGGCGCTGGTGGGTTGGGCGGGTAAGGCGGGGGCACCGCGGTCGACCGGCGATCTGTTGGCGGAGGCCGCGGCGCCCTACGTGTGTCGGCGCCTCGTCGAGAGGGTGGGCGGGAGGTGGGTGACCGACGCGGCGACCGGCGAACTCCGCGTCGTCCTGCCGATCAGCGGCCCAGGTTGATCAACTCCTCGAGCATCTCGTCGGCGACCTGGACCAGACGCGCGGCCGCCGCGTAGGCCTGCTGGTGCTCGATGAGGCGCACCATTTCCTCGTCGATGCTCACCCCGGAGACTTCCTGTCGCTGGGCTTCGAGGTGGTTGACCAGGACGTCCTGGCTCGCCGCCCGGTTTTCAGCGTCTCGGGTGGCGATGCCGAGCCCGCCAACGACGCCGGTGTAGTACTCCCCGAGAACCGCGGCCGGGCCGGCCGTCACCGCCGGAGACGAGCTGCTGGCGGCGCTCGCACCAGGGACCGGGACCGCCAGGGTCCGGAGTTGGGCGAGCCGGAGGGCCACCGAGTTGTCGCCCGCCGCGGTGCTGTAGCCGGCGGCCAGCAAGGTCGGATCGGCGACCACGGCCGAGTTGAGTCGAACCGTCGACGCGGTCACCCCGGCCGGATCGAAGAGCGGTACGATGGTCCGTAAGGGCGCCGGGGCGGGCGTCAGGGTCGGCTGGAGGGGCTTGGTGGTCGGGTCGTAGCCGCTGTGGATTTCGTTGACGGCGGTGACCAGTCCGGTGACCATGTCATCGAGCTGGCCCCGAAGCCCGGTGGCTCGCGCGGTCGGACTGCCCCGCGAGCCGATCGCGGCAAAGGCATCCATCAGGCCGGCGAGCCGGCCGCTGTGGACCGAGATCGCTACCGGGGGATTCCCGACTTCGATCTGATACGGCCCGGTCCCAGTGACCGAAAGCGGCTGGGTCCCGCCGCCGCCGACCAGCTGCACCCCGCCTAACAGCACGTCGACGGCCCCCTGCCCCCGCTCGATCGCCCGGACGTCGAGATACTGGCTCAGCCGATCGATGGCCAAGTCGCGTCGATCGAGCAGGTCGGGCGCCTTCCCCCCCGCCTGGCGAATCTGGCCATTGAGACTGCTGATCTCGGCGACCAGGCCGTTGGCCTCACGAACGATCTGGGACAGCTCGGCGCCGATGTTCCCGGCGATGCTCTCGAGGCGCTGGTCGATGCTGTGAAGGCGATCCGCCAGGCCCTGCGCGTTCGCCAAGGTGATTGCCCGACCGGCCGGGTCTACCGGGTTCGACGCGAGGGCATGGAAGCTGTCGATCAAGGAGTCGAGGCCCGCCGCGATCCCGGCATCGCCGGGCTCGGCGAGAATCCCCGAGGCTTGACCAAGGGTCTGCGCCAAGGTCTGGTATCGCGACCCCGTGCCGGCCTCGCGGCGCCAGTTCTCATCGAAGAAGCCGCTCCGGAGTCGTTCGATCCCGGTGACGTCGACGCCCCGGCCAACCTGGCCCACCGGCGGCGCATCGAGCGGCGTCGTTGCCGACAGCCGAGCCCGCTGTCGGGTGTACCCGGGCGTCTCGGCGTTGGCGATGTTGTGGCCGATGATGCCGACCGCCCGTTCGTGCGCCAGAAGCGCCGATTGGGCCACCGAGAGCAAGCTGGTCATGGACATGGCTACGCTCGTTGGTTGAGGAGCAGGCCTTCGCGACCGGTCGGCTCGCGCTGGCCGTAGCTCTCGGTCGTGGGCGAAGTCAGCAGATGCTGGAGGAGGCGCTCTCCCGACTCGATCGAGCGCCGAATCACCGCCTGGTTGATCGTCAACTCGCGGCTGGCCGCCTGGGCCGCCTGGCGGAGCCGCCCCGTTCGCAGTCGAATCGCCGCGGCGGCCGGGGCCGCCAGGGTCTCGACGAGATCGCTGAGCTTGGCCTCGGGCTGGCCGACGACGAGCGCGAGCAGGACACCCCGTTGGCGGCGCGCTTCGCGGAGGGTCCAGAGGGTGCGTCCGAGCTGCTGGCCGAGCTGCTCGAGTTTGGCGGTGTCGTCGGCGGCGATCGCTTGCCGCTGGTCGGCGAGTCCTTGGCTCAACTCCGCGAGGAGGCCGAGTTCGGCATCAATGCCCCGTTCCAGCGATTCAATGGCGCGCTGTCGTTCGGGATCCGCGACGAGGTCAGTCATGCCCACCCGGGGTCGACGGAGGGCCCTGAAGCCGGGCGGCCAACTGTCGGTAAAGGGCCTCGCCGAGGCCGCGCTGGGACAACTGGGCGGCTTGGCCAGCCATCGCGTCGTCGAGCATCGTAGTGAACATCTCTTCCGCCTGCCCTTCCGATGGGGAGAGTGTCGCCCGCATCTCCCGAAACACCTGCGCCATGAACACTGCCTCGAACTCGTGGGCGACCCGGCGGAGCCGCTGGTCCGCGGACTCGGGCGCGGTCGCCGGTGTCGTCGTCGGCCGGATCGCGGTCATCGGATCACGACTTCCGCCCGAATCGCGCCGGCGGCGCGAAGCGCCTCGAAGATCGCGGCGACGTCGGAGCCCCGTGCCCCAGCCGCGTGAAGGCCCGCCACCAAGGTCTGCACGTCCGCCCCGGACCGGGCCCGGACCAGCGCCGTGTTGGTGGAGTCACCACCAGCGACCGAGTCCGTCGGCGGGCCGCCGACCTGCACCGTTAGGCCGCGATGACTCACGGTGGCCGTGGCCAGGCGGATCTCCCCGCCGACGACTACGGTGCCGTCGCGTGCGTCGATGACGATCCGGGCGGTCTCCGCCAGGGTGACCGGCAGGGTATCCACCGACGCGAGCCACCCACCTAGACTATCGGCACCCGCCTGCCCGGGGTTGAGCAGCACGCTCCCGGGATCTTCGGCGCGGGCCGTCCCCTCGCCCCGCGCCGCCACGATGGCGGCCGCAATGCGAGTGGCGAGCCGGAGGTCCGGCGACCGGAGGGCCAGGCGGGGCTCGCCCGGCAACGTCACGGTCGGCTGATCGACCTCGAGGAGACCGCCGTCGGGAATCCGCCCGGCGTTGCCCTGGCGGAGGCTGGCTCGGCCGGTGCCATCGGACGACACGGCGACGGGGCCCTGGGCGGTCGCGAGCGGAGGTTGGTTCGGATCGCTCAGAAGCGGCGTCATCCAGAGGACGCCACCGCGCAGAGTGGTGGCATCACCAAGCGCGGCGACCTGGGTCTCGAACCGCCCACCGGGCCGCAGATAGGGAGAGATCTCGGCGGTGACCAGCACGGCGGCGACGTTGCGAAGCCGCAGTTGCTCCGGCGGAACCTCGATCTGAAACCGTCGCAGCAAGTTGACCACGGACCGCACCGTCATCGTGGCCGAGCTTTGGCTCCCGAAGCTGCGGTCGCCGCTGCCGTCCAGACCGACCACCAGACCGTAACCCACCAAACGGCGTGGCACCACGCCCTGGCGGACGGTGAGGTCGCCCACCCGGGCCACCGACTGGGCCGACAGGACGCTGACCGCGAGCGCCACCGCGAGCGCGGCGACGATGACGGCCCGACCGAGCCAGATCACGCCCCGGCCGCTACGGCCAGAGGATGGAGAGAATCTTTCCGAGAATACCAGCACGGGGTCCAATCTTCTTGCCTTTGTAAGTAATGACGGCATCGGCGACACGACTCGACGAGACCACGTTCGACGGCGACACGTCCTCCGCCCGGACCAGCCCCTTGAGACGGACCTCCTGGACGCGGCCATCGACGGTGACGGTCTTGGCGCCTTCGACGGTGGCGATGCCCAGCTGATCGATATTGGTCACTCGGACCGAGAGCACCGCGGTCAGGGCGCCGGTCCGGCCGCTCTCGCCGACATCGCGCGAAGAGCTGTTGTGCCCGGTGGAGAAATCCTTGGCGGGCCCCAGCCGAACGGCGGAGTCGACGTTGATGCCGAGCCGGGCCCGGAGCGCCCGGTCGGCGCTGGCCACCGTGGAGACCCGTTCGCTGGCCGCCGCTTGTTCGTCGACGACGATGGTCAGGAGGTCGCCGATCCGCAGCGGGAGTCGATCGGAGAACCATGCCGCCCGGCTCGCCAGGACCACAACCGGCCGCGGGGCCGTGCCCGGCTGGCTGTCGGCCGGGGTTTGGCTGGCGGCTTGCGCCGATACCGTGCCGGCGACGCCGAGCCATCCGATCGCCAATCCTAACGTTTTCATCGGGTGCTCCCTTCGATAATCAGTCGGGCCCGACCCGGACCGAGCGCCACTCCGGCGACCCGGTCGCCGCGGCGGGTGTCGCGGCCCCAGACGGTTTCCCCGAGCCGGCCCTGGCTCTGGGCCACCGCCTCGCGAACGATCTGGATCCCGGCCTGCTCCCAGACGAACCGGACAGTCTGTCCCGGGGTGATGATCACCGGTGGCGCGACGGCCGTTCCCTCGAGGAGGTCGCCGCTGGCGAGGGTGCGGCGGGTCTCCATCCCGATCGGACTGGTCCCGGCGCGAGGCCCGGGCGGCGGACCCCAGCGCAACCGGTCCGTGGTGGTGACGTCGTCGGCCCCGAGCACGA
Source organism: Gemmatimonadales bacterium (assembly GCA_046160105.1). GTDB lineage: Bacteria > Gemmatimonadota > Gemmatimonadetes > Gemmatimonadales > GWC2-71-9 > SHZU01. Next base: position 36,743 of record JBJXGT010000046.1, read on the forward strand.
CCCCGGAGCTCAACGGCCGCGCCGCCACGAACGCCGGGGTGCGGTGTCCCGCGCGGATCGCGACGGCGATCTCCCGCCCGGCGCGCGAGCGCAGCGAGACGACGAACCGACCGTCCCGTCCTTCGCCGAGCAGTCGGATGGTGGCGCTATCGTCGACCGTGACGGTCGCGGCCAGCCGCCCCCAGTCGACGGTGACCGCCTCGGTGGCCACCCGCCAGCGCGCCGCGATCGCCTCGCGGACCCGCGCCTCGACCGCGACGGGGATGGCGGCCACCAGGGCCAGCATCAGGCTAGCGGACCAGATCACTGGTGGCCTGCATCATGTCGTCGGTGGCCCGGATCGCCTTGGCGTTGATCTCGTAGGCCCGTTGGGCCGCGATCATGTCGGTCATCTCGACGACGATCTCCACGTTGCTCGCCTCGAGTCCCCCTTGGACGATCCGGCCGAAGCCGCCCTCCTGGGGCTGCCCGTTCTGGGGCTGTCCCGAGGCCACCGTCTCCCGATAGAGGTTCTCGCCGAGGCTCTCGAGCCCGGTGGGGTTGGCGAATCGGACCAGCTCCAACCGCCCGATCTCGACCGGCTCGGCCCCCGCGTCGCCGCTTCGAACCGCCACGATCCCGTTCGCCGAGATGGTCACCTCGGCGGCGTCGGCGGGTACCGTCACGCCCGGCTGGACCAAGTAACCCGCCCCGGTCACCAGCGCGCCGTTGTTCGAGAGCGTGAAGCTGCCGTCACGGGTGAAGGCCATCGTTCCGTCGGGCCGCTGAATCTGAAAGAACCCGTCGCCTTCGATCGCCAGATCGAACGGGCGGCCGGTCATCGCCACCGAGCCTTGTTGGTGATAGCGAAGCACATTGGCGATCCGGACCCCCTTGCCCACTTGGACCGGGGCGACGGTGTCGTTGCTTTGGAAGTTGACGAGGGACTCGCCCTGGAGAGTCTCGTAGAGGACGTCCTCGAACGCCGCCCGGCTCCGCTTGAATCCGGTGGTGTTCACGTTCGCCAGGTTGTTGGCGATGACGTCGATCATCTTCTGCTGAGCGATCATTCCGCTCGCGGAGGTACGAAGGGCTGGGTTCATTGGGACACCTCGAGATTAGAGTCGGGCGACGTCGGTGGTGACGCTGCCGAGCACCCCGTCCATCGTCTTGAGCGCGGTCGCCGCCGATCCGTAGGCTCGTTGGATCGTCACCAGGGAGATCATCCCGCCCACCGAGTCGATGTTCGGCTCTTCGAGATGGCCTTGGCGGACCCGGAGCTCGGGGACCTCGACCAGCTTGCCCTGTTGGAGCCGGAACCGGCCGGCGCCTTCCTTGACCAGCACCGCGTCCTCGCTCGGGCGAACCAGGCGAAGCCGATCGACCACCTGGCCGTCGCTCGAGACCTGGCCTTCCGGATCGATGGTGACGGCCGAACCGGTGACCACGATGGGGCCGTTGTCGCCCACGACCGGGACACCGTCCTCGGCGACGAGCTGACCGGCCCCATCGAGCCGCAGACTCCCGCCCCGTCCGAGTCGTTCGCCGAGTTCGGTCTCGAGCACCAGAAAGCCGTCGCCTTCCAAGGCCACGTCGAGGGGGCGCCCGGTCATTCGGAGCGCGCCCTGGGACAGGTCCAACGCCTCGACGGGAATCGGATGGGTGAGGTCGCTGGGCCGCTGCGCCGTAATCCGATCCATCTTGAAGCCGGCCGTGTTCACGTTGGCCAGGTTGTTCGCGGTCACTTCCTGCCGGCGGCCATAGTAGGACAGGGTGCGGGCCGCGCGGAGAATGCCATCGAGTGGATTCATCGGTTCCTCCACCAGGGGGCAGGGGCAAGCCACGTGCCCTCCCTGACGGGGGGCCGGCGAACTGGGCGAGCGGGGGCGAACCCCTTGGTGGGTCGCAAGTTCACGAGGCAGGCCGGCGCCGGCTGGACTGGGGCGGTCGACCGGTCGGTTCACCCGGCGCCCGGAAGGAGTTGCCCCGAGCGACAGACGAATCCGGCGAAACCGGGGCTAGCACGATCCGGACCACGTCCTGAGGTACGCCGGTGGCGCGGGCGATCGAGAGCGGATGCTGACCCTGCTTGCCGAGTTCGATCACTTGCCGCCAGGGCAGGTCGTGGCCCCGCGCGGCGCGGCGTTCGCGCCATCGCAAGCCGACGAGGGCGGCGGCCGCCGTCGCCGCGATCGCCCCGACGAGCCACCACGGCAGCCGTTCGGCCCAGCCCAGCCAGTGGCCCGCGAGCCCTTCGACCCGACTCAGGCCGGCCCGGACCCGGGGCGGCCCGGCGACGAACGACCCACCGGCCAGGATCACGAGGGTGACGCCCACCGCACTCCACAGACGCCGGTTCATGATTCGGTCTCCTCGATGTTCGACTGGTCGCGAAGGCGACGGATCGCCTGACTCCTGATCTGGCTGATTCGCGACTCGGTGACGTGAAGAACCTCGGCGATTTCCTTGAGGTTGAGCTCTTCGTAGTAGTAGAGCGACAGTACCGTCCGCTCCCGGGGCGGCAGATTGGCGATCGCATGGCGGAGCCGCTCGAGGGTTTGGCGATGGCCGACCTGCTCGAACGCCTCGCCACCCCCCGGATCGGCCAGGATCTCTTCCAGCCGGAGCGCGTCATCGCCGCCCCGGCCGACCGTCCCGGCCAACGACACCATGACGCCGCCCTCGATGTCCTCTTTCATCCGGTAGTACGCGGACAGCTCGATGCCCATCGCCCGGGCCACCTCATCGGCCTCGGGGGCGCGCCCGAAGCGAGTCTGCAGCGCGGCGACCACCGAGGCCAGCTGTCGCCCCTTGGCGCGGACACTGCGCGGCCGCCAGTCGCGACTGCGCAGCTCGTCGAGAATGGCACCGCGAATCCGCCGCATCGCGTAGGTGCTGAAAGCGAGGCCGCGGCTCAGGTCGAATCCTTCCAGGGCCTGGACCAACCCGAGGGTCCCGGCGCCGACCAGGTCCTCGAACTCGACCGCGTGCCCGACTCGGACCACCATGTCGCGGGCGCAGTGATGAACCAGACCGAGGTAGCGGTCGAGGAGTTGGGCCCTGGCCTCCGGGTCCCCGGTCTTGTCGTAGCGGGCCCACAAAGCATCGGTGACCGATGTCATCGCGAAAGTCCCTGCACCGGGGTGGTCGGACCAGCGCCCCCGTACGGTTGAGTGAGTTGCTCGGCCAATCGGTCGAGGTGGGTGCCCAGCGCCGCGAGCTCGTGATCGTCGAGGATCGCGCCCGGCCGGCGGACGGCGTCTCGGAGCGCGGGGACCTCGGGGAGTTCTCCTAACCAGCCCAGGGACTTACCCAGGAACCGCTCAGCGGCGACCGCCAGCCGTTCGAACGCCTGTTCGCCCTCACCCGGGACCTCGACGCGGTTGACCACGACGTCGATCGGGATCGAGGGCAGTTGGGCGTGCACCAACTTGATGAGCGCGTATCCGTCGGTCAGGGCACCAATCTCGGCGGCGGTCACGACGACGAGCCGAGTCCCTCCCATCGTGGCGAGGCGGATCGCGCCCTCTACACCGGGGCCGGCATCGACGACGACGAGATCGAAGCCCCGATACAGCGCCGAGAGACGGTGGTGAAGCCGGGCCTGGTCGAGATTCGGCAGCGCGTAGAGACCCTCGGAGCCGGAGTCGCCGGGCAGCAAGACGAGGCCCTCGCGAATCGGGACCAGCAGGTCGGCGGGCTCCACTTCACCGCGCTGGACCTGCTCCAGCCGGTGGTCGCCGGCGACGCCGAGCAAGACATGGAGGTGCCCGAGGTTCTGGGCGCCGTCGAGCAAGAGGACCCGGCAGCCGTCCCGGGCCAGCCGGTTGGCGAGGAGGACGGCGAGGACCGACTTGCCGACCCCGCCTTTGCCGCTCGCGATGACGATGACCATTGGCTCGCGGCCGTCGGCCACCGCCTCCGCCGGGTTCGTCGAGGACCCCGGGCTCATCTGCTCACCGCGGTCGGTGGCCGGTCAGCGGTCCCCCTGCCCTTCGCCATCCGGGCGCCGGACAGGATCGCCTCGGCGCCGGTCAGATCGAACGGCACGTCCTGGCCGTCGGCGACCCACCGGACCGGGAGATCGCCCTCGACCGCCACGTCGACCGGCCCAGATTCGTCGGGGGCCTCGTCGGCTTTGGTCACCAGCAGGTGGGTGATGCGGGCCACCCGCGGCTCGCGGAGGAGGGCCCGGACGAGATGGGCGGGCATCCCGGCGGCGACGGTCAGGTGGACTTCCGTGGGGCCTAACGCGGCGACGAGGCCGTCGACGTGGGTGCGATCGTGGCGGAGCCGCGGGCTGCGGCCCGGGGTGTCGACCAGCCAGACGTCGCAGTCGGCCAGGGCGGCGCGAACCCGCGCCAGGTCTTCCTCGCCATAGACGATCTCGGTCGGAAGGCCGGCCAGCGCCGCGTAGGTGCGGAGCTGCTCGACGGCCCCGATCCGAAAGGTGTCGAGGCCGATCACGCCGACCCGGCGCGACCCGAACACCCTGGGATGGCTGGCGAGTTTGGCGATGGTGGTCGTCTTCCCCGCCCCGGTTGGCCCCACCAGCGCGATCACCAGGCGGCCGCCGCTCGGCTGGGGAGGCGCGATCAGCTCGGCCCCGCTGTCGAGCGACGCGGGGCTCGGACGCCCGGCGGTCAGGGCGGTGGCCGGGTCGGCGGCGGTGACCTCGAACTGGACGCCGTCGGGGGTGCGGACCCGGCGCACGTGCATGATGATCGCTTCGGGCCCGACGACGGTCTGGGCTTGGCGGAGCAGCGCCGCCACGTTGGTTCCGGTCAGGGTCTTAATCGGCACGTGACAACTCCCAGGTGGCAAGGCTCAGAATCGGTGCCTGGGTCGGGAGCTCCCCTAACGACAGCACCGGCAGTTTCGGGAGAATCGGCTCGATCAGCTTGCGGATCCCCACCCGGAGGCTCGGGGGCGCAATCAGGGCCGGCCACTGCCCCTCGTGGCGATGGGTGGTCACCAGCTCGTTGAGGCGCCGGAGGGACGCGGTGAGCTCGTCGGGATCCATGGTCCGCCCGCCTTCCCGAAGCGACCGCGGGCTGAACAGCTGCATCAGGGCGGCCTCCATCCGGGGGCCGACGGTGATACCCCGGATTCCGCCGTCACCCTGCTCGTGAAGCTGGTGGATCACGGTGCCTAACGCGCGCCGGACGTGCTCGCAGAGGGTTTCGGGGTCCTTGGTCAGGTCGGCCGCGTCGCTCAGGGCCTCGAGCACCCCGACCAGATCGCGGATCGGCAGGTGTTCCTTGAGGAGTCGCTGGAGCACCCGGTGCACGGTGCCCAATGACAGCTTGCCAGGCACCACGTCGTCGACCAGGGCGGGATGGGTTTCCTTGAGGCCGTCGAGCAGCTCGCGGGTGTGTTGCCGAGTCAAGAGTTCGGCCGCGTGCTGGCGAATCGTCTCCATCAGGTGGGTCGACAGGACCGTCGCCGGCTCCACCACCGTGTAACCGGACGCTTCGGCCTCGAGCCGCATCTCCGGGGCGATCCACACCGCCGGCATCCCGAAGCTCGGGTCGGTGGTCTGGATCCCCTCGATCGGGGCCGCTGCCCCGTTGGTATTCAGCGCGAGGAGCGAACGGGGCATCACTTCGCCGCCGGCCACCCGAACCCCGCGAAGCTTGATCGCGTATTCGGTGGCCGGCAGCTGGATGTTGTCCCGGATCCGGGCCGGCGGCACGATGATGCCGATCTCGAGCGCCAGCTTCTGTCGGGTCAGCGAGATCCGCTTGAGCAGGTCGCCCTGGGACCCTTCATCGACCAACGGCACCAGCGCGTAGCCGATCTCGACTTCGAGCGGCTCGATCGCGAGGAGGTCCTTGAGCGGCGCCGCCGACGGCGGAGCGGCGGGACCGGCGGCCTCGGCGGCCTCGGCCCGGTCGAGGACCAGGAGCTTGGCCTGCGCCGCATAGCCAACCCCGGCCGCAACGCCGGCCAGGATCAGGAACGGCAGCGACGGCAGCCCCGGAACGAGCGCGAAGACCGCCAGGACGCTGCCCGCCACGTACAACGTGCGGGGCGACCGGGTGAGCTGATTGCCCATGGTGGGGCCCATGGCCGGATTCGACGACCCGTAGGTCACCAGCATGCCGGCGGCCGTGCTGACGATCAGCGCCGGGATCTGGGTGACGAGGCCGTCCCCGACCGTCAGCCTCGTATACGTCGCCATCGCGTCGGCCGCGCTCAGGCCCTGCTGGGTCATCCCGATGATGAATCCGCCGACCAGATTGATGGCGGTGATCACCAGCCCAGCCGCCGCGTCGCCCCGGACGAACTTCGCGGCGCCGTCCATCGCGCCGTAGAAGTCGGCGTAGCGGGCGATCTCTTCGCGCCGGGCCCGAGCCTCGTGCTCATCGATCAGCCCGGCCGAGAGATCGGCGTCGATGCTCATCTGCCGGCCCGGCATCGCGTCCAAGGTGAACCGCGCCGCCACTTCCGCGATCCGTCCGGCGCCCTTGGTGATCACCATGAAGTTGATGACCACCAGGATCAGGAAGATCACCAGGCCGACGACGTAGTTGCCGCCGATGACGAAGTTGCCGAACGCGTCGATCACCCGGCCGGCATGGCCTTCGGCCAGAATCAACCGGGTACTGCTGACGTTGAGGCCAAGTCGAAGCAAGGTGATCAACAGCAGCAAGCTCGGGAACACGCTGAACTCGAGCGGATCGCTCGAGGAGATGGCGACCAAGAGCACCAACACCGACAGGCCGATGCTCAGAGCCAGCATGGTATCGAGGGCCACCGCCGGAAGCGGGACGATGAGCAGCCCGACGATGACCACCACGCCAATCGCGAGATAGGTCTCGCCGTTGGCGGTCACCCGGCGGCCGCCCGGCTTCGTCGCGCCGCCGGCGGCCGCTTTCCCTCCTTTGGGGGCGGGGCCGCCACTTCGGGCGGGACGGACCGCGGCGCTGCCCGCGACCGACGGAGGGGCCGTCATCGACTACCTGCCCCTGCGGGCGTCAGGCCAGCGGGCATCCGACCGCGACGTCGATACACATACGCCAGGATCTCCGCCACGGCCACGTAGAGTCCGGGCGGGATCGGAGCCCCGACCATCCCGGCGGCGAGCAGCGCGCGAGCGAGCGGCTTGTTCTCGACGATCGGCACCCCGGCGGCCGCGGCGATCAGCTTGATCCGCTCGGCGAGTTTTCGCTCACCCATGGCGAGGACCACCGGGGCCCCGCCCGAGGTGGGGTCGTACCGGAGAGCCACGGCGATGTGAGTCGGGTTGGTGATCACGACGTCGGCTCTGGCCACCTGGCTCAGCATCCGCTGGCGAGCCCGCTGCCGGGCGATCTGCCGGACCCGGGCCTTGATCTCGGGATCGCCTTCCTGCTCCTTGTGCTCCTGGACGATCTCCTGCTTGGACATCTTCAGGGTCTTCTCGATCCGGAAGAACTGGACGGCGTAGTCGAGTGCGCCCAGCAGCAGGAACGCCCCGCCGATCCAGAAGGCGACCCGGAAGGTGGCGTGGCCGAGGAGCTCGGCGACCAGCGGCGCCCCGCCCTCATTGGCCGTGACGAAACGGGGCCAGAGCGAGCGGAGGATCAGATAGCTCATGCCCGCGAGGACGACGAGCTTGAGCAGAGCTTTGACCAGGTTGAGGATGGCCTCACCGCCGAGAATCTTCTTGAACCCGTTGAGCGGATTGATCCGCGACAGGTCCGGCTTCAGCGGCTTCCACGAGGCATTGCCGCGGGTCTGGAGCAGCCCGAGGGCCAAGGCCACCACCGCAATCCCGACCAGGAAGGGCATCATCGCCACCGCGGTACCGAGGGCGAGGCTGCGCACCAGGGCCACCACGCCGGCAGAGGTCTGTTCCATCGAGACCAGCCACCCCGGCCCGGTCTTGAACAGCCCGATTGCGTAGCGGCCCAGTCCGCGCCCGGCCACCGAGGCCAGCAGCACGGCGCCGGTCACCAGCACCGCGGCCGAGACCAGCTCCTGGCTCTTGGCGATCCGGCCCTCCTCCCGGGCTTGCTGCCGCCGCCGCGGGGTCGGGTCCTCGGTCCGGTTCTCGCCGGGTTCCTGGTCAGCCATTGCCTAACGTCCTGGGGCCGGCGCCATCTCGCGCACCACGGCCTCCGCCACCGCGGGAGCGCCGGAGAGCCATCGGCCGGTCAGACTGGCGAGTGCCCCCACCGACATGCCGAACATCATCAGCCCGACCCCGAGCGTCACCGCGAACGACATCGCCATCGCGTTGAGCTGAGGAACGGCTCGGCTGATGATGGCGATGGCGATGTTGGTGATGGTGACCGCGAGTAGGATCGGCCCGGCGATCTGAACCGCGTAGCCGAACAGCTGGCCGACCACCCCCATCATGACCGCGCCGCCCCGTTCGAAGCTGATCACGGTGCCCGGCGGGACCTCGACCACGCTGCGAGCGACCGCCTCGATGAACGCGGTGGGACCACCCACCGCCACGAAGATGGCCAGACCGAGCAATCCGTAGAGTTGGCTCAACCCCGACCCGCCGGTCTCAGCTTGCGGGGTGAACAGCTGCCCCAACGACAGCCCCATCTGGAGGGCGACCACTTCGCTCGCCAACAACAGGGCCTGCGACACGATGGCGGCGGCCAGGCCCATGCCCATGCCGATCACCAGTTCGCTCAGGAGCGGGATCGGGATGGTGACGACGCGCTCGGGAAACGACAGCGCCGGCGCCAGGGGCACCAGCATCGCCGAGAGCACCACGACCACCGCGCCGCGAACCGATCGCGGCATCGACGCCATCGACCAGAACGGCGCGATCAGCATCAGGCCGGTGAGCCGGGTCGAGATCAGCACGAAGCTCGGCCAGGCCCCCGGTGCCAGCAGCTGCATCATCCCGGCCTCGCCCATCTCAGCCCCCGACCGAAGGCAGGGTGTTGAGCGCGGCCAGCAGGAACTCGGTCAGTCGGCGCAGCATCCAGGGGAGGACCAGGACGAACATCAGCGCCATGGTCACCAGTTTGGGCAGAAAGGTCAGGGTCTGCTCTTGAAGCTGAGTCACCGCCTGAATCAGGGTGACGATCAGACCCACGATCAGCGCGGAGACGACCAGCGGCGCGGCGACCAGGAGAGTCAGCCCCACGGCGTTGCGGATCAGGTCGGCCGCGAACAGGGCGTTCATCGTTGAAAACTCGCCACCAGGTTCTGGCCGACCAGCGACCATCCGTCCGCCAGGACGAACAGCAGCAGCTTGAACGGGAGCGAGATCATTACCGGCGGGACCATGAACATGCCGAGGCTCATCAACGCAGTGGCCACGATCAGATCGACCACCACGAATGGCAGGAAGATCACGAAGCCCATCCAGAAGGCGGTCTGCAGTTCGCTCGTCACGAAGGCGGTCACGATCGTCAGGGTCGGGATCTCGTCCTCGGTGGCGGCCTCTTCGTTCCCCGCCAACGACGCAAAGGTGGCCAGGTCTTTTTCTCGAACGTTGGCCAGCATGAAGCGACGAAACGGGGCCAGGCCCACTCGATACGCTTCAGCCTGCTCGATCTGGCCCGCGAAGTACGGCTGGAGGGCGGTCCGATTCGCCTCCTCGAGCACCGGGCTCATCACCACGCCGCTCAGCAGCACGGCGATCGCGACCAGGATCTGCCCGGGCGGGCTTCCTTGGGTGCCGATCGCGGAACGGAGGAAGTGCAGCACGATCAGGATCCGGGTGAAGCTGGTCATCAACAGCACCACCGCCGGCAGCAGCGTGAGCGCGCCGAGGAACACCACCAACCCGACGGTCCCGGAGAGCTTTAGTTGCTCGTTCCCCTGCCCGATCCGGACATCGATTGCCGGGGCGTTCGGGACGGCCACCGAGGGCGCTCCGGCTTGGGCTGCCGGGGCCGCAACCGGCTTGGGCGCCACCGAGGTCGCCGGCGAGATCGGGGCGAACCGGGAGGTGTCGAGCGGCGGTGGGTTCTGGGCCTCGAGACGCCCGATCGACCCGAGCGCCAGGATCCCGACCAACGTCAAGCGGGAGAGCAGTCGCTTGAGCTCCAGGTCGGCTCCCCGTCTCGGGGGCGGTGTGGCGTCGCCATCGGCGTCGGCAACGGCGGTCAACCGATCCTCGCCCCGCAACTCCGTCAGCATCCGAACCCCGCTGTCGGCCGTCCCCACGACCAGGACCCGCCGGCCCACCCGCACCAGCGCGATGGCCTGCTTCGGTCCGAGCGGGTGCCGATCGAGTACCGCGATCGGAATCCGGCTCGCGCCGGCCCGACGCCCCGCCACTCGCTGCAACAACCGGAGCGCCACCAAGAGCAGCCCGATCGTGATCGCACTCGCCGCCACGAGTCCCAACATGCCTCCACCCATCGGAATCAGGCCTCATTCCCTTCCTGGTCGGCGATGATCCGAGTGATCCGCACGCCGAAGTGCTCGCCGATCACCACCACTTCTCCCTCAGCGAGCTTCCGGTCGCTCACGAAGACGTCAATGGGCTCGCCCACCATTCGCTCCAGTTGGATCACCGACCCGGTCGAGAGGGCGAGGACGTCCTGCACCGTCAGGCTGGTCCGGCCGAACTCGATCGACACCGGCAGCGACATGTCGAGCAGGGTGTCGAGCGATGCCGCCGGTTGAGCCACGGTGGCCGAGTAGTCGATCGAGGGCGGGGTCGCCCCGGCGTCCTGGTTACTCACTGATCCTCCCACGCCGGGCGCGGCCCGGTGTTATTTGCGGCATGAGACCGATCGGCTGCGTGATCCGCAGGCCGAGCATTCGATGGTACTGTCCGAGGACGCCGAGGAACCGCGCCGTTCCATTGACATGAAGCTCGATCGGCCCGTTGGTCGACTGGGTCGTTTGAATGATCTGGCCGACCCGGAGGCCGGCGACCTCCCGGGCGGACAGGCGGACCGGCGGAAACCGGACCGCGAGGTCCACCGCGGCGGAACGAAGAGCGAGTTCGACGGACTCGCGCTGGGCCGTGGAGATCTGCCGATTGGGCACCCGTCCGGTGGTCTTCTCGGCGAGGAACGACTCGAGGGCCAGGAGTGGAATGCACATCGCCATCAGGTTCGCCGCCTCCCCGATCCGCACCTCGAGGTTGACGACCAGCACGTTGTCCTCCCGCGCCGCGAACTGGAGCATGTCGGGTGTCGACTCGAACCCGACGATCTCCGGCTTGAGCGGGAGATGGTCTTGCCAGGCCTCCCGAAAAAGAACCAGGATCTTCTCGGCGAAGCCCCGTACCACCGACCGTTCCAGCGGGGTCAGGCCTCGGCCGAGGTCCGCCGGCTCACCCGGTCCGCCGAAGACCCGGTCGACCATGAAGAAGGACAAATCGGTGCTGATGTCGATCGCCGCTTGCCCTCCTTCCGGGCCGCCGAGCTCGAAGACGAAGGCCGCGCAGGGGTTGGCGATCGAGAGGACGAACTCCGACATGGTGACCTGCTCCACCGTGCAGGCCACGTCCATCGGGCTGCGGAGTCGCGACGACAGCATCGACTGGAGGGACAGGGCGAACCGGCCGCCGATCGACTCCAGTTGAACTCGGCGATCCTTCGAGATCCGGGGCGGCCGCAGAAAGTTGTACGGGGTGACATCGACGCTTCCCCTGCGGCCTTTCCCGCCCGCGGCGGCTCCACCGGCCGCTTTCTTGAGCAGCTGATCGACGTCCTTCTGCGTCAGGGCCTCGCTGCCCCCGAACTCCGATCCGCTCATCGACGGTTACTGGATCACGAACTGGGGCAGGAACACGCGGAGCGGTGTGGTCACGCCAGCGATCACCGAGATCGTGTCTGAGAGCTGGAGTTTGAGGGTGTCGCGCATCCCGGGTTGCGCCAACTGCTCCATCGTCTTCTGCTCGAGCAGGGCGATGACCACGTCGCGGATCTGCGGTTCCCGGCGGCGGAGGTGCTCCTCGAACGCGGCGTCGGGGGTTTCGACGGCGACCGAGACCATCAGGAACCGAGCGCCCTGCGAGCCGGCTGGGTTCACGATCAGGTTGTCGATCTTGAACATCGGCCCCTTCTCGCCACCAGCCTCTCCCTCGGCGGCGCCATGGTCCTCGCCGCCTCCTTCCCCAGGCTCGGCCTCGAGCCCGGCCGCCATCTGCCTGGCGACTAGCATCGGCGCGACGACCATCACGCCGAGGGCACCCCCGGCCAATGTCATCAGCGTCACGATGAGGGGCAGCATCAGCTTGTTCGGCGCCTTAGCCGGTGCCTGCTCTGGCTTCGCCGCGGCGCCGTCGGGCGCGGGCTCGGGTTGGGTCGGGGTCTGGGCCATACGCTCTCGTCGAATGGACGCGGTGGATCTGAATGCGCTGGGTCACCCCCGGCAAAGGCAACGCCCGTACCACGTGTCCGAGGCCGTTTCGGCCCCCGCGGCGTTACGTCAAGTCGTTGTCGGCGAATTGGTTGCGAAGTGGGAGCGAAACCCGGCGGCGCTTTCTGCAGATCACTAGGAAGGGACTGCCGTTCGACCCTCGGCGGTTTCTGCCGAGCCCGGCGAAGAGGGGAGCCACGGGGAGGCCTAGCCTCCCCGCGCTACCCCACCGACTACCGCTTCAGATTGACCAGTTCCGTGAGCATTTCGTCCGACGTCGTGATGACCCGGGCCGAGGCCTGGAAGCCTCGTTGGGCGGTGATCATTTCGGTGAACTGCTCCGACAGATCGACGTTGGACGATTCCAGCGCCGAGGAGGTGATGCTCGAGGTGTTGCTGGTACCCGCAAACCCGAGCACCGCCACGCCGGAGTTGGCCGAGGGCTCGAACATGTTGTCGCCCCGGCGGAGGAGCGCCGTCGGGTTGTTGAAGCTGGCGAGCGACAGCTGGGCCACCGGCCGACTCACTCCGTTGGTGTACAACCCGGTGATCACCCCGGTAGAGTCGATCGCAATGTCTTGGAGATCGCCGCTGGTGTAGCCGTCCTGGCTGGTGAACACGGCGTTGGACGGATTGGAGAACTGCGACAACCCGTTGATGTCGTTGATCGCCCCCGGATCGAGCAGGACGTCGAACGGCGTCCCACCGCTGGTCGGGGTGATCCGAATCCGGACGGGTTCGGCGGCCAGGCCGACGAGGCCGTTGTTGAAATCGACCATCTGACCGTTGGCGTTGAAGGTGACCAGCCCCTGATCGGCATCGAGCAGGGCCGTCGCTGGAGTGGCCGCGTTGTCGATCGCCTCGACGGTGCCGCTCGCCGAAGTCATCGAGAAGGTCCACGTGTTGTTCGGCGCCACCGGCGGACCGCCCGCGAACACCTGCTTGAACGTCATCACCAGGTTGTGCGCCTGACCGGCCGTATCGTAGACCGTGATCGACATCTGGTGGGGCTCGGACAGCACCGCGGGGTTGGTCTGAATGATCCGCTGATTCAGATTGAGGTTCCCCGCCAGGCTGATGTTCTGGGTGGCCCGGGCCGGCGATTTCGCGTTCAGGGTCAGGTCGATGTCGGTCACGGCCGAGGACGACGAGAAGTTGCCGAGCGCGTCGGCGTTGATGCCCTGGACGATGAAGCCGTTGCTCGGCGCGACCAGCCGCCCGTTCGCGTCGAACTGGAAATTCCCCGCCCGGGTGTAGTTCGTCTTGCCGTTCCCCTTGACGACGAAGAAGGCGTCGCCGCTGATCGCGACGTCAGTTTTGATCCCGGTCCCCTGGACGGTCCCCTGGGTGAACTTGGTGTCGATGCTCCCGATGTTCATCCCGTTACCGATCTGGGTCGGGTTCCGGCCGCCCGAGTTTGACGGTGGGCGGGTGGCGCCCTGGAGCAGCTGATTGAACGATTCCGCGAAGGTCACGCGGGAGGCTTTGAACGCGACGGTGTTCACGTTCGCGATGTTGTTGCCGATCACGTCCATCCGGACCTGGTGGTTGCGCAGACCGGACACACCGGCAAAGAGGGCTCGCATCATGGTTGGGTCTCCAGCGTCAGTTGGTGATTTCGGACAGTTTATCGAGCGGAATTCGGAACGAACCCATCTTCAGCATGACGGTCCCGTTCTCGAAGAGGATCCCATCGACTACGCCCTTGGTGAACGGTTGCACGGCCACCGGGTCACCATTGGCGTCCTTCACTTCTACCGCATACCGGTAGTCACCCGGAGGCAACCCACTCGGGCTCAGGGTTACGATTCCACCTCGAACCGCTCCCACGCCGCGGCTTTCGACCAGGGAACCGGCCGCGTCGAACAACTTGAGGGTGGCGGTCCCTCCGGTGCCGCCGACGTTGATCCGAATCGAGGCGTTGCCGCTCGCCGGAATGGTCGTGATGTTGGCCTCCGCGACGATCGTCTTGCCGAGCAGCGAGGCGCCGAGGGCGGTCTGGTCGAGGAGGGACCGGGCCAGCGCCTCCTCTCGCTGAGCGGTGAAGGACTCGTTCAGCTTGGTCAGCTGCTCGACCGAGGAAAACTGGGCCAACTGGGCCGCGAACTGATCGGGCGACAGCGGGCTGAGCGGGTCCTGATTCTTGAGCTGGCTCACCAATAGCTCGAGGAACTGGTCCCGCCCGAGATCGCGCCGATCACGCACCGGGGCGCTGGTCGGCGAGCCGCCGATGCCGGCGAGGGGAAAGGTCATTGGTCGGTTCTCCGTTGGTCGTGACGTTGGTCCTTCGAGCGGTCAGGGGACCGCTGCCGTTGCTCTCGACCTCCACGGGGGTCGTCGCCCCCGGGTTCCCGCCAGCGATCATCCGCCGGGTGGCGGGTCGGGGCGCGAAACTCGGTCGCACCATGGACGTCGAAGACGAGTTCTCGGGTGGTGATGGCCGGCGCGGCCTCCGCCGTTCGGGGGACTTGAATCGTCACCCGCGGCTCCGAAAAGCCCCGCTCCTCGAGGCTCCGTCGCAGCTCGCGGAGGTTGACGTTGAGGCGATCGGCGAGGGCCGGATCGTGGGGGATGATCGTCGCCCGCACGGTAGGCCCGTTCACGGTGACCCGGATCCGACCGACTTCCCCGCCCTCGTCAGCCAGCTGAATGGTGACCTGATCGCGACGGACGACCGGCGTGCTGATGGCGACGGGCGTGGGGGCATCCGTCGAGACGCCAGCGTCGACCCGCGCGTCGAACGTGGCCGCCACCGGATACGCTGCTCGTGCCGCGGCCCACTGTTCTCGGCCGCCGCCGTCCTGGCCAACGCCGGGCTGGCCGCCACCGCTCGGCCCGCCGCTGTCCGCCTCGATTCGGGCCGGTCTGCGCTCGGCGAGGTCGCCGCCGCGAGCAACCTCGAGGTCCGTCGTTTCCGCCAGGCCCCCCTCCACTCTTCGGACGGCGGGCTGAGTCATCTCGGTCTGAGTGACCAGGGCTCGGGCGATCTCGACCACCCGGGCGCCCTCGAGAGTGGCGCCGGTCCGCTCGAGACGATCCGCGGGTAGTGACTCTCGCACCGGGGCACGGAAGGTGTCGAGGGTGGCGCCGGTCAACTCGAGACGATCCGCGGGTTGTGACTCCCGCGCCGCGGCACGGAGGGTCGCGAAGTTAGCTCCGGTCCGCTCGAGACGATCCACGGGTTGTGACTCTCGCACCGCGGCGCGGAAGGTGTCGAGGGTGGCGCCGGCCCGCTCGAGACGGTCCACGGGTTGTGACTCTCGTACCGTGGCGCGGAAGGTGTCGAGGGTGGCGCCGGTCCGCTCGAGACGAACCGCAGGCCGTGACTCTCGCACCGCGGCACGGAAGGTGTCGATGGTGGCACGGGCCAACGCCTCGAGTTCCTGATCGGTCGTCAAGACCGCCCCGAACGGCGCTTCCGCCCGGCGTTCGCCAAGGTCTGGCCGAAGCGCCGGCTGCCCGGTGGCCACCGGTGGCGTCGGGTCCTCCTCGGCATGGTCGGTCGGGAAAGCGAAGCCGGCGATTTCGATCAGGGCGGCTCGCCGTTCGAGGAGCACCGACCCCGGCACCGTTTCGTCAACCAGCCCGTCGTCTTCCGCTGGCCTCCGATCAGTCTCCGCCTTGACCTGAACGTGGCGGGAGTCGGCCGACTCGAGCCGAATCGGCTTCCGGACCTCTACCTCCGATCTGACCGGGCCAGCGCCCACCGGCGCGCGCGGCACCACGTCGACCGGCGCGGGCACGTCAACCATCGGCGCGCCCGGCACCACGTCGACCGGCGCGGGCACGTGAACCACCGGCGCGCGCGCCACCACGTCGACCGGCGCGGGCAAGCCAACCACCGGCGCCACTGGACCCTTGGTTACGGCGCGGTCACCCGCCTCACCGATCAGCACTATACCGGCCTCGTCGAGCTCGTTGGCGACGTCGGCCGACCGGCCATCATCGATCTCGTCGCCGGAAGCCCGCCCCACCCGGGCGGCCCACAGCGCGAGCCCTCGCTCCAGTGACAACGCCGGCTCGACCTCCGCCGAGATCGCGAGGTGCCCGGCGACTGACGCGGCATCCGCGGTGGTCCGGATGGGCCGGTCGATGGGCCGGTCGATGGGCCGGTCGTTGGTTAGTTCGACCTCAACGGGCTCGGAGTCCGAGTCGAAGGCGTCCTCGGCGACCCACTCACCGTCGAGGAGCAGCTCGAGCGCGATCGGCTCTGGCACCAGCACCGGGGCCGGCGGAGCGACGGCCGCGACGGCCATCGCGGCGCCGAGCGTCATCGAGAAGGCCGCGGCGTCGATCGGGTCGCCGCCGGCGGCTGGGCCGAGTATCATCGGCTCCGTTGGAAGCATCGGCAGGGCGATTGGGGCACTCATCGGTACCTCATTTCACGGTTCGCTGCCGGGCTGCAGCAGTCGCCGCCCGAGCAGCGCCGCCCGCTCGGTCGGCATCGCGCCGAGCAGCGCGGCCATTTGCTTCGGGTTGAGCTGCCGAACGATCCGCTCGACTTCATCATCGGTCAGTCGCTCCAAGATCCCGATCGCTTCTTTCGGCTTCATGGCGGCGACGACTTTGGCCACGGCCTTTGCCCGCTCGACCCCGGCCGCGAGTTCCGCTGGCGACGGGCCCGAGTGAGCCGGCAGCGACCGTTGCACCGACGGCGACCCGCTGTCCGTCGGGGCCGTGGGACCCTCGGCCGGCGCGGGTTTGACCGAAGGTGGGCTCGCCGGCCTCCCCGATTCGGCGAGCGGGACCGGAACGGGACGTGGCGTCGACAAATAGGCCGTATACCAGGTCGACCCGCCGACCGCGGCGAGGAACGAGACCAACGCGATCGCGATGGTCTGTTTCATCGGGGACCCCGAGGTCTCGAGGCAATCTCATCCATCTCCTTCCGGTCGCGGCGGTCGGCGGCTTCGCGCCAGTGGACGTACTGCTGTTCCTTGAGCCGTTCGAGCGATTTACGCTCGACCCGAGTCCGGGCCAGTTCCACCCGCTCGGTCTCCGCCTTCACCTGGGCCGCCTGGCGAGCCTGCTCCGCCTCCGCCAGCTGTGAGGCGGCCGCTTCGCCGGTGAGCTTGAGGACCCGCAGCAATCCGGCGCTGGTTCGGTGACCGGCCGGCGGAGCGAGCCGCTCGCCGACCTGTTCGAGATACGCCGCCTGCTCGGCGGCCTCGCGGTCGCGGTCCATCTCGTCGCGAGCCGCCTCGCCGAACCGCCGCGCTTGGGCTTGCTCCGCGGTTTCCCGAAGCTTGAGAATGCGGGCCAGTCGAAACGAGAACGATTTCATCCGGTGACTCCGAGCAGCTCGCGTCCCCGGGCCGCGATCCGACGCACCACGGCCGCGGTGTCCGCGATCGTCTGGGATTCCTCGGGGCGCTGTCGGAGCAGGGCCAGCAAGTCGGGGCGAATCGCGATCGCGGCGTCGAGGGCGGGATCGGTGCCCGCCTTGTAGGCTCCGACGGTGACCAAGTCCTCCTGATTGCGGAAGGTCGCCTCCAACGCCAGAACCGAGTTGGCGGCGTCGAGATCTTCGCGGCTGATGATCTGATCGCGGACCCGGCTCACGCTGTCGAGGGGATCGATCGCGGGGAAGTGCTTCTGGTTGGCCAGCCGGCGGCTGAGCACGACGTGCCCGTCGAGGATCGACCGGGTGGCGTCGGCGATCGGCTCGTTGAAGTCATCGCCCTCGACCAGCACCGTATAGAGGCCGGTGATCGATCCTCGCTTGCCGGTGCCGGCCCGCTCCAGCAGGCGTGGCAACGCGGCGAACACCGAGGGCGGATAGCCCTTGGTGGTCGGCGGCTCGCCGACCGAAAGCCCGACCTCGCGCCAGGCCATGGCGACCCGGGTCACCGAGTCCATCATCAGGAGCACGTCGCGGCCGGTATCGCGGAAGTACTCGGCGATCGCGGTCGCGACCAGGGCGCCCGTTGCCCGGACCACCGCGGCCTGGTCGCTGGTGGACACGATGATGACGCTCCGCTTGAGCCCTTCGGGCCCGAGGTCTCGCTCGATGAACTCGCGGACCTCGCGGCCCCGTTCGCCGAGCAGCGCGATCACGTTGATGTCGGCGTTGGTGTGCCGGGCGATCATCCCGAGGAGGACACTCTTGCCGACACCGCTGCCGGCCATGATGCCGATTCGCTGGCCCCGGCCTAACGTGAGGAACCCGTCGATGGCCCGGACCCCGGTGGCCAGCGGCGCGGTGATCCGGTCGCGTTCCAGGGGACCGGGCGGCTCGGCGGTAA
This sequence comes from Gemmatimonadales bacterium, assembly GCA_046160105.1. GTDB lineage: Bacteria > Gemmatimonadota > Gemmatimonadetes > Gemmatimonadales > GWC2-71-9 > SHZU01. The sequence continues at coordinate 55,246 of JBJXGT010000046.1, forward strand.
GCGGGTAGCGCTTGGTAATGCCGATCGACCGGTCGTCATCGATTGGACGGCCCAGGCCGTTGAGCACCCGGCCGATCAATCCCTCGCCCGCTTCGGCGTAGAGGGCGCGGCCGAGCGGCATCACCACGTCGCCTGGATGGATCCCATCGAGGTCACCGAGCGGCATCAGCATGATGCCCCGGTTGTGAAATCCCACCACCTGCGCCAAGACGCCAGCGTCGCGGCTGACGGCCACCCGGCAAACCTCGCCCACGGCCACCTCGAGGGAGGTCGCCTCGACGATCTGCCCGATGACTCGGGTGACCCGGCCGTGGACGGCGAATCGCGGCGCGTCGGCGACCGCGAGGGCGGCATCACTGGACAGCCAGTCGCTCATACAGGCTCCGCAGGGCGACGTCGACCCGACCGTCCACCAGCCGTTCAGGGCCGATCAACCGGAAACCGCCCCGGTCGAGGGTCGCGTCGCCGACCCAGTGCACGATCACGGGGCGTCCGTCCGGCTCAGTGAGGTCCAGGTGGCCGCTCAGCCGCTCCAGGTCGACGGGATGGGCCGCGATCTCGATGGGCGCGCCGGCCGGCAGCAACGCCACGGCCTTGCGCACCAACCCCTCGAGCAACTCCGGCGAGGCGTCGACCTCGCGTTGGAAGAGCCACCGGGCGACGACCAGCGCGAGCGCGGTGAGATTAGCTTCGCCTGCTTTGCGGGTCATCGCGATCTCCGACTCGACGACCGCGATTGCGGCCGCCAGCGCGCGCCGGACCGGCGTCAACTGCTCCCGAGTTCGCTGGCCTCCCTCGAGGAACCCGTCCTCGAAGCCCTTCGCGTAGGCCACGTCGATCGGGTCGGGCCGATCGGCCGGGTCTCCGGCCGAGCGACCCAGCTCGGGCGGGCCCCACGAACCGGTCGCCACCGGCACGGCGGTCGCCCAGGCCGGAATTTCGGGTCTAGGCGATGACATCGTCCTCGCCCCCTCGGCCGCTGATCAGGATCTCGCCCTGGTCCTCGAGAGTGCGCAGCACTTCGATGATCCGGGTATGGGCCCCTTCCACGTCGCGTACCTTGACCGGCCCCATGAACTCGAGCTCTTCCTTGAGGGCGGCGGCGGCCCGCTCCGACATGTTCGTGTAGATGTGCTGCTTGAGGTCTTCGCTTGCGGCCTTGAGGGCGAGAGCCAGCTCCTTGCCGTCGATCTCGCGAAGGAGGCGCTGAATCCCCCGTCCATCGAGGAGCCTCAGATCTTCGAAGACGAACATCAGGTTCTTGACCTGGGTGGCGATGTCCGGGCTCTTCTTGTCGATCGCCTCGAGCAGCGACTTCTCCAGCGTGCCACCAGTGAGGTTGAGGAGCTTGGCCACGGCCTGGGGGCCCCCCGAGGTGGTCATCTCCTGGCTCAAGCTCAGGTCCGTCTTGTTGGCGAGGCCCGATTCGACCAGGGCCAGCATTTCCGGTGAGATCTTGTCCATCCGGGCCACCCGGTACAGCACGTCGCCCGCGATGGCCTGGTCCATGTTGCTGATCACCCCGGCCGACTGGCGGGCGTCCAGATGGGCCAGAATCAACGCGATCGTCTGGGGATGCTCGCCGCGGAGGACGCTGGTCAGCAGCTCGGGCGCCGCCTTGCGGAGCCGCTTCAGGCCGGTGTCGGCGATCTGCTCGTGGATTCGTTCGAGGATCTGTCGAGCCCGCTGGGGACCGAGGGCCCGTTCGAGGATCTCCTGGGCGACCAGCACGCCACCGCGCGCCGCAGCCTCCGCCGCCTGAAACACCCCGCGGAACTCTTCCAGCACGGCCTGAACAACCGGAGGATCGATCCCCGGCGTGATCGCGATCTCCCGACCGAGCTCCTCAACCTCCTGGGCGCTGAGCAGTTTCATGATGTCGGCCGCTCGCTCGCGACCGAGGGTCATGCAGAGGATGGCGGCTTTGCGGATCCCCGTGAGGGTGGGCAGATCCCGTTTCGGGCCGGGCAACGCGGCGGTGGTCATCAGCCCTCACCCATCCAGGCCCGGACCACTTGGGCCATCAACTCGGGTTTCGCGTTAGTTTCCTCCACGACCCGGTTTTTCAACAGGACGGTTTCCGGTGGGGGCCCGAGGGGCGGAATGACGGCCTCCGATCCCGACTCGGCACTCCGGCGCCCGAGGTCTACCGAGTTGCTCACCTGCCGGACCGGTTGGAGGCTCTTGGCCGCGCGAAGGGCCACCAGCGCCAACACGATGATCCCCACCAACCCGACCGCGGGCCGCACCAGCCGTTCCACGGTGCCCATCACGTCGCTCGGCACCACCTGGGTGGTGGTGTCGACCGGGATGATCTCGAACGGCACGGCGGTCACCGTGATCCGATCCCCTCTGGTGCTGTCGAACCCGATCGCGTTCTTGACCACCATCTCGACGTTGGCCAGCCGGGCCGGGATCGGCGTGGTCGCCGTCGTGTCGGCGGTCAATCGCCGTTCGTCCACCAGGACGGCCACGGTTAGTCGGGTGATCCCGGCGCCGCCGGTGACGATCTTCTCGAGCTTTCGGGAGTTCTGATAGGTGTTGTTGATGACGGTCTGCGCCCCGCTCCCGTCCGCGGTGGCCTCGGTCTCGCTCCGCCCCTCGCTCTGGAGCACCTGAGCGTCGGGATCGAAGGACTCGATGGTGCGTTCGACTTGATCGAAATTGATTTGCGCCGCGACTTGGACCCGGGGCACGCCGAGCCCACTGACCGATGCAAGCAGTCGCTCGGTCTTGCCCACCAGGTAGTCCTCGATTGACCGTTGGATCTCCATCCGTCGGGACGCCCCGCCCATGCCGGTGTCGTCACCGCTCGCCGACAGGAGCCGCCCGCTGTCGTCGGTCACCGCGATGTTCTCGGCCGACAGCCGATCGACGCTGGCGGCGACGGTCGCGATGATCCCCTGCACCGCCCCCGGGGCGAGCACCATCCCCGGGCGCATCCGGAGCAGCACCGCGGCCTTGGCGGGTCGGTCGGCCCGGCGCAGCGCGCCGGGTTCGGGCATCGTCAGGTGCACCTCGGCGCGATCGATGCCAGCCGTCGCACTGATCGATCGGGCCAGTTCCCCTTCGAGGGCCCGCTGGTAGGTGATCCGCTGGGTGAACTCGGTCATCCCCCAGGCCGCGTTGCCATCGAACAGCTCCCAGCCCGGACGCCCGCTTCGGGGCAGCTGGGCCTTCGCCAGCTCCACCCGGGCCCGAGCGTGGTCGTCCCGGCCCACCATGACGGCCGAGCCATCGACGGCGAGCTTGTTGGGAATCCCGGCCTTGTCGAGCACCGTGGTCATCTGGCCGGCCTCGGCCAGACCGACATCCTGATACATCACCACCCAAGCCGGCTCCGAGGCCCACATCCCGACGCCGACGACGGCGGCGATGACGCCAATCAACCCGCCTAAGGTCAGCAGCCGGCGCGCTGGATTCATTCGGGCGACCGAACCGACCATCTGTTGCGTGAGATCGTTTGCCATTACACCTGGATATTCATGATGGTACGATACGCGTCAGTCATCTTGTTGCGGACTTCGACCAGCAGCTCGAGGGAGATGGCCGCTTCTTCGCTCGCCGCCATCACCTGATGCAGCTCCACCGGTTCACCCCGGAGAAACGCCTCGATCACTTTCTGGGCGTCGGCCTCGAGACCGGAGGTGTCGCTCAACGCGCGCTTGAACAAGTCGCCGAAGGACGGACCGCCGTCCTCGAGCGGGATCCCGTTTCCCCGCTCCAACGGGCTGACGATGCCACTGCGTGGCGAGATCGGGGCGGTCATCTAGGCCCTCACGTCGACCCGCTGGCCGAGCACCGGCGGCGGGCTGGTGCCCGCCCCGTTCGGGCGGCGTCCATATACCAGGGGCCCGATCCGCTCCAACTCGGCGAAATAGGCCTGCTCCTCGGCCGACAGATGGGTCGCCAGTGAGGCCTTGTCCCGGGGAGGCGGCGGAGTGTCGGCGATTCGTCCGAGGCCCCCGATTGGGGCGGCGGGTCCGTCAATACGCATCGTTCAACGCCCGGTCAGATGTCGATGGCGCGGCGGAGCATCTGCTTCGCCGTCTGAAACGCCGACAGGTTCGCCTCATGAAACCGGCGAGCGATCATCAGGTCGACCATTTCGCTGTTCATGTCCACGTTCGGAAGGTGGACGTTACCGTTCTCGTCGGCGTCGGGGTGGGCTGGGTCGTGCACGATCCGCCCGTCCCGGGTGTCGACGGCCACCTGAACGCCGACTTCGCCGGTGCGGGGATCGCGCGCGGCCACCGCCACCTGGCGGCGGTAGGGGCCGCCTTCCGCGGTCTTGGTGGTTTCGGCGTTGCTGATGTTCTCGACGATCACGTCGAGGAACTTCTGCTGGGTCGCCATGCCTTGGACACTGGTCGCGAGCGACCGCATGAACTGGCGGACCGGTCGCGGCGTGATCGGAAAGTCGGGGATCTTAGCCACGGGTGTTGATCGCCGTTCGAAGTCGCTGATAGGTCTCCCGGAGGAGCTGCACGTCCGCTTCGAACCGGAGCTGAGTGTCGGCCAGCGAGCCCATCTCCCGCTGGACATCCGCCTCGGCCCGTTTGGCCCGCTCGAGCTCGGCCTGGGTCGCGTTGGCAAAGCTGGTCGAGGTGCTGACCTGGAGCGCGTCGGCCACCCGGCGGCCGATGCCACGTTGGGTCGCGCTGGCTTCCTCCAGTCCCCCCCGGAGGCGGGCGGAGAGCGACGCATCACCAAAGAGTCCGCGGATCATGGTTCGGGTCCACCTAACGATGCGGTTGGAGGCGAACCCTGCTTGGGCAAGCCGCATACCGGCCTTCGAGTAGGCTCTGCGGACCGATCCCGAGCGGCGAACCCGTTGCGATTGTGAGGATTAGCGAGGGTGCAACGACCGGCACGCCACCGAAGGCGCGCGAGCCAGCAGGAAAGAACGACCGGCAGCTCCTGCCGCCGGGTTGGTTATGACGTCGGCGCGGGCTTGGGGGTGTTGAGCTTGTTGCGGAGGGTCCGTTCGCTGATCCCGAGCAGCTTGGCGGCCCGAGTTCGGTTGCCTCCCGTGGCCACCAAGGCGCGCTGAATCGTGATCCGCTCCAGCTCGCCGAGGTCGAGCACTTCGGCGACCGCCGACACCGGCGGGATCGCCGCCGTGGTCGAAGCACCGGAGGCCCCCACGGCGGCCACGGGACTCGCCGCGACCCGAATCGCGCCGGGGGCGGTGTCGTCGACGAACGCCTCGGGTCGAAGCAGCCCGCCGCGGGAGAGAATGACGGCGCGCTCGACGACATTGGCGAGTTCGCGGATGTTACCCGGCCAGTCGCGCTGCTGGAGCAGCGAGATCGCTTCGGGGGCCACCCCGGTCACGTCGACCCCCAGCTGTTGAGTGGCTTTGCTGACGAAATGGTGAACCAGGACCGGGATGTCCTCTCGGCGCTCTCGAAGGGTCGGGAGGTGAATCGGCATCACGTTGAGACGGTAGTAGAGGTCCTGCCGGAACTTCCCGGAGTCGGCATCGGCCCGGAGGTCGCGATTGGTGGTGGCGATCAGCCGAACGTCGACCCGGATCGCCTGGTGGCCGCCGACCCGCTCGAACTCCTGTTCCTGGATGACCCGAAGGAGTTTGGCCTGGAGATCGAGCCGCATCTCCGAGATTTCGTCGAGGAGCAGGGTCCCGCCGTCGGCTCGCTCGAAGGCGCCTTGGGTCCGAGCGGTGGCGCCGGTGAAGGCCCCCTTCTCGTGACCGAACAGGGCGCTCTCGACCAGGCCTTCGGGCATCGCCGCACAGTTAATCGTGATGAACGGCCGATCCCGCCGGGGGCTCTGCTCGTGGATGGCCCGGGCCACCAATTCCTTGCCGGTGCCCGACGGGCCCTGGAGCAGCACCGTCGCCTTGGTCGGCGCCACGGTCGAGACGATCTCGAGGACCCGCCGGAGCGACGGACTGTCGCCGAGGATCTGCCGCTTGCCCCGCAAGCTGGACAACTCCTGACGGTAGGTCTCGTTCTCCTTGCGCAGCCGAATCACCTCGAGGGCCTGACTGACGGCGATCCGGAGGGTCTCCTGGCGGACCGGCTTCGTGAGGTAGTCGATCGCTCCGCTCCGGAGGGTCATCACCGCGTGCTCGACCGACGAGTAGCCGGTCATGATGATGACCGGGATCTGGTAGCCCTCTTTCTCCAGCAGCGTCAGCAGGTCGAGCCCGGTCGCGTTGGGCATCCGGTAGTCGGAGATGATCAGCTCGAACTGCTGCCGGGCAACCGCCCGGATGGCGTCGTCGACGTTGGTCGCCAGCACCGGGGTATGCCCCAGTTTGGTCAATGCCGCTTCGAGTACGACCCCGACCGATGGTTCGTCGTCGACGCACAGAATGGTGGCCATTCCGCTCCAGACCGTGGCTCAAGGTTTGCACGTAAGTGTCGATAATCAATATACCTAGACCGCCAAGCCGCGGTCCATTGGGGAGGGCGACGTGCGGATCACCAACGCGCTGCAGCGAGACGAGAGCCTCCGGCAGATCCAGTCCAACCTGGAGCGGCTGGCGGAATTCCAACAACAGGTGGCGACTGGGAAGCGGTTTACCCGGGTGGAACAGGACCCGTTGGCGGCCACCCAGGTCCTCCGAGTCGAGCGGGGGATCCGGGCGATCGACCAGTATGCCAAGAACGGGACCGCGGCCCAGGTCAGACTTGGGGCCGAGGAGGCGGTGGTGAATCAGCTCGACGACCTCCTCCGGCAGGGTCGCGATTTCGCCCTGAGCTTCGCCAAGGGCGACCCCCCCTACACCGCGTCGCAGGCCACCCAGCGCCAGATTGCCGCCGACCAGCTGACTGGCCTCCTCGACCAGGCGATCTCCATGGCCAACACCCGGATCGGCAACGAGTACATCTTGGCCGGCGATCGCTCCACGACACCGCCCTTCGATCCCACCGCTGGCCCGACCTTGGGGACCTACCAGGGTGGCACCCAGGAGCGTCGGACCGAAACCGCCGACGGGGTCTTCATTGCGGTCAACCACACCGGCGATCAGTACGTCGGGCCCGCCATCGCGGCCCTGAAGGCCCTGAGGGACGCTGTCGACCCCGCCAACAATCAGACCGAGGCGCAGGTCCAGACCGAGGTCACCGCCGTTTTCGCCGCCGGCGAGAACCTCCTGGTCTCCCTGGCCCAGACCGGCGTCGCGGGCGCTCAGCTGGCCGCCACGCTGAGGAACAATACCAGCTACAAGAACGACCTCGAGTCGGTTCGGAACCGGGTGCAGGGCGTTCCTCTGGAAGAGGCCATCGCCAAGCTGCTCTCGCTCCAGACGACGATCGAAGCGTCGTACACCGCCACCAGCCGGCTCCTCAGCTTGACCCTCACCGACTACCTCAGGTAGCCGGGACCCTGGGCGGGGTGGCCGTTCAGGCCGCCACGCCCTTGGGGGTGGCCGTGAGTCCCGCAGCGATGTTTCGATTGATGTTGATCAGGATGGTCAGCTTCTCGGGCGCGGGGAGCGCCAGGATATCGAAGGTCCGTCGGTCGATGAATTCGATCAACTGGCAGAGGCTCAGCTTGAGCTCGGCGGGAAGAGGGCTATCCGGCGCCGAGACCTCGGCCTGAAAGAACGTCCACAGCTTCTGATTCAGCGCGAGGGCTTCTTCGACCCGGGCCGGTCCGGCTTCGGTCGCCCAGTGTTCCTGCGCCTGCTGAAGGGCTCGGGCCACTCGGAACAGCGCCGAGGCTTCCAGTTGACGACCACTCGCCGAGATCTTCTCGACGCTAGCATAGGCTTCAGCGGCGTGCGACGGCATGACGCATGAGTTCCTGTTCATAGGCGATGAGTTTGCGCCCCAGCTTGAGCGCCTGATAGTACTGGCCCTGGGCCACCCGTTCGCTGATGTCGTTCAGCATCGGCGCGGTGCTTGGCGACGCATCGAGCACCTCTCGAACCAGCTGGCGATAGAGCCGCTGATGGGCCAGCAGGTTCGCCCCGTCGACGTACATCAGCTGCACGGCGAACTGGATCCGGCGGCACGGGCTGGTGGCCTCATCGAGCCCGAGCACCTCCTTGCCCCGTAGTATCGGCACGTCGTTCTCGATCACGAGGTCGCAGCGGTGGCCGCCGTTGTGGACCACCGCGCCACCGACGATGAGACGCTCCCCGGCCCTGAGAGAAATGCGAAGCGGCATCGTCAGGCGATCTGTCGGAGCAGCTCATCGGAGCGACGGGACAGCGCCAGTTCCTCGCCACCCAGGCCACGGGCCACTTCGAGACTCGTCGACTCGGCCAGCTCGAGCTCACCCCGCGACGATGTCGCCGCGGTTAACGCCGCGCGTTGCCCGGCGATCGCGACGCCGACTCGACCTAACGCGGCGACCGCGCCTTCGGCTTCGGCCGTCGAGGCTGTTGCACTCAAGGTCGGCAGCCCCGGCACCGCTTCCTGAACGGCCTCGAGCCGCCGGATCTCTTCGGCGATTCCGTTGAACTGGCGAATCGCCGCCGCCCGTCGGGATTCGTCGATCGGGTAGGGAGGATAGAGCTTGACTTGCTGAAGATCGTCCCGGGTTTCGTTGACCCGGTCCGCCGTCCGGGACAGCTTCCGATCGAGTTGCCGGACCCGAACCGCTTCGGCCCATCTCGCACCGCGCTGGTCCCACAACCGGCCGAGGTCGCCGTACCGGCCCACCTCGCCCGCCCCTGCCGATCGCTTGGCCTGGCCCCGGCCCGCCCGCTCCGGTGCCGGCAGCGACGCTGGGCGGTCGACCATACCGGCCGCCGTGCTCCGTGCGCCAATGCCTGCCGTGATCGTTCCCATCGATGGGACCCTCGGTTGGCGTCAGGCGGGAGGAAACGGCCCCCCGCCTGCCGCCGTTGCCGTTAGAAGAGTCGGAGAATCGCTTGCTGGCTCTGGTTCGCCAGACTGAGCGAGATGACACCGAGCTGCTGCCGAGTCTGCAGCGAGAGCAGGTTTGCTCCCTCTTCGTTCTGATCCGCGACGGTCAACTTGTCGGCACCCTCGCGAAGGACGTTCTTGAGCTCGTCGAGGAAGCTGTCACGGATGGTCAGCTGGCTCGACACGGCGCCGAGGGTCGAGGCGCTGGTCCGCAGCGTCAACTGGGCGGCGGTCAACTGGCTGACGGCCGCGTCGAGTGCGGTATCGACGGTCCAGGTGTTCACCGCGATCGCCGAGACCGACAGACCGACGGTCGAGCTTGCGTCGAAGCCGTTGATCGAGATCTTCGAGGTGCCATCTTCGTTGGTCTTGACGGCGAGGTTGCCGCCGGAGGCCAGGAGGTTGGTGCCCTTGTACTTCGAATCGTTCGCGGTCTGGTCGATCTGCTTGAGCACTTCGTTGAACTGCGCGGCAAGGGTCGACCGGCCAGCGGTGGTCGATGACCGAGCGGACTCCGCGAGGCCCTTCGCCGTGTCGATCAGCGCCGAGATCGCCTCGATGCCGTCCGAGGCGGCCTTAATCGTCTGAATCGCCTCCCCGATCTCGTTCTTCCGAGCCGAAAGGTCGTTGGCCCGGCCCCGAGCGTTCGCGGCCGCGAAGTAGGCCGAGGCGTCGTCGATCGGGCTGTTCACCTTGAGGCCGGACGACAACCGCTTCTGGGTGGTGGAGATAAGCGAAGACGTCTGCTGCAAGCTAAGCAAGTTCGCTCGAACGCCTTCGTTCAGTGAAATGGCCACGGTCCTGCTCCTTTTCTAGGGTGATGGAGGGACGAGGATTCTCCCCGCCCCCGGTCGACTGTGGGGTTCCGGTCCGCGTCCCGGGCGCGTCCGGTCCCATCTCGTCACTCCTAGGTCTCGGCAGGTTCTTGGAAACCTTTAGCCCGCCAGGTCGGCCTGGATCTCCGCCACTGCCCCGGCCCAATCGGCCAGGTCGGACCCGCGCCGGGCCAGCCGGACCGATGGGAACCACGGCGACCGGGATTCGCCCAAGGTGGTCCAGTCGCTGCCCGCGTCGAGCTGCCAGGTCCGGCACCCGACGATCGCGGCCAACGAGCTGACGGCCGTGGCCGGCGTGACCACCGCGTCGAGGCCGGCGATCAACCCGAGTACCCCCTCGAGGTCGTTGCGGAGATCGACCCCCGGCCACCGATGGACCCGCACCCCCCACTCCGCTTCGACCCAGGCAAGCTCGGCGTCGCAATCGTCGTATTGGAGGTTGACCCAGTGGGTCCCTGGCAGCCGGAGCAACGGCTCGTACGCCGCGAGCGGGGCGTAGTGACGGCGCCGCTCGGTGGTCAGCAGGCCGCTCCGCCAGCACCAGCCGATCTTCCGGCCCGACCCGAGCGCCGCCAACCGCTCCGCCCAAATCGCCCGGCGGGCGGGATCCGGCTCGAACCGCAGCGCCGACACCGGGAAGGCGTCCCGGCTGGCCCGAAACCACCGCGGCAGGCTGCCGATCGGAATCTGGGCGTCGAACGCCTCGTTCCGATCGAGCGCTCCGATCTGGTCGGCGCGGACGTCGACGCCGGGGAAAGCTCGGCGAACCATCGTCTCGAGCCGCGGGCTGACCAGCAGCGTCACCGCCGCGCCCCGAGCGACGAGATCCGGCACGCAACTGAGGAACAGCAACTCATCTCCCAGCCCCTGTTCTCGATACACCAGAATCCGCCGACCCGCGGTCGGGCCCCCGGCCCACGTTGGCCACGGAAAATCCCGGGGCTCCGGGCTGGCGGCCTTGGTGTGCAGCCGGCATTCGTATTCCTCCCAGCCCGATTGGAGCTGACCGCTCGCCAGCAGCGCGAAGGAGCGATTCCAACGGGCCTGGGCCAGGTTCGGCGCCAGTTCGACCGCCTTCTGATGGGCGGTCAGTGACTGGCTCAGCTCCCCAAGGTCGTGGTAGAGGTTGCCGAGGCTCGACCAGGCCTCGGGATAGTTGGGCTCGAGGTCGACGGCGTGCCGCAGGTCGGCCAGCGCGCCAGCCAGGTCGCCAAGATCGCGCCGCGCGTTCGAGCGATTGAGGTAGACGCCCGGCCGGGACGGCGCCAACGCCGCCGCGCGCTCGGCGTGCACCAACGCCTCGGCCGGCCGGCCCAACGCGGACAGGACGGTACTGAGGTTGGCGTGCCCCTCGAACAGGGTGGGGTCGACACCGACGGCCTGGGTGTAGGCCGCGGTCGCCGGCTCCAACAGGTCGCGCGCCTGCAGCGCCACGCCGAGGTAAAACAGCCCGGCGGCGTCGATCGGTTGCCTGGTCAGATGCTGGAGCAGGTGGGACGTCGCCGCCTCCCACCGCTCGTCGGTCAACGCCAATCGGCCAAGCGGCCGGTCGGCGGTTGGGGTGTCCGGCTTCGGTTCGAGCAGCGCCCGCGCGGTGGCTACATCTCCGTCATCGAGGGCCAGATCGGCGAGTCGGGCCCGGGCTTCGTCGTTGCCTCCCGACAGCCGAAGCGCCTCCTCGAACGCCTCGCGGGCATCCTGAGCGTGCCCGCAGATGGCGAGACTGTCGCCTAACGCGACATGGAACTCGGGCACCTCGGGCGCTCGGGCGATCGCCTGACCCACCAGGGCCAGCTCGAGATCCCGTTGTCCCAACCGGCCCATGGCGCGTCCCAGCCGGAACAGCAAGGTGGGGTTCTCCGGCTCGGCCTCCAGCGCGGCCTGATACGTCACCGCCGCTTCGTCGAATCGGCCGGCGGCCTCCAACGTCGGGCCGCGTTCCTGCCAGGTCATCGTTTCTTTCGTCACCTGCCACCTCCGATCAGGTCAGTCCGGCGCATTGGGTCCCACGTCAGGTTGCCCCGATCGTCCGAGGCCAGAGTCGGATGGTCTCGACACCATCGAACGACGTCGAGATAGGGACGAATCGTCCCGGCGAGGTCGAGCTCGCGGTACATCGTGCGGATCTGCTCGAGATCCGGTCCGGTGTCCACAGTCCACCGGAGGTCACTGTCGTCCTGAGCCGCTCGGACGTTCCGGGTTCGAAACGCCGCCGGGTGTTCCAACCGGGGCCCGAGCGTGACGTGCTCCCGGGCCGCGGCGCTCCGGCCGAGCCGATCCATCCGAAGCAGGGCTTCGATCGAGAAGGCCTCGACGTCGAGCCCGCGGGGGAAACTCCGGTCCAGCACGTTCGCGGCGTAGTCCGCGGAACCGCCGTCGCCCAGTGCCGCGATCACCTTGTCGATCGTGGCCGGATCGAGCAGCGGGCAGTCGGCGGTGAGCCGCACCACCACCTCGGCGGCCGCCTCGGTCGCCGCGATTCGGTACCGCGCCAGCACATCCGCTTCGGGCCCCCGCGTCACCGCCACACCGGCCGCCGCGCACCAGGCCGCGATCGGATCGTCAGCCCCCTGGTCCGAGCACGCTACCCGAACCTCGGTGACCCGGCGGGCCGCTCGGGCCCGATCGACGACCCGACCCAACATCGGCGCCCCCGCGATGTCCATCAGGACCTTGCCGGGCAGCCGGGTCGAGCCCATCCGCGCTTGAATCACGGCGACGACTCTCATGGATGCCGCCACCGCACCACGAAGTACGGCATCGGGACCGCCCCGAAGCTCGCCTTGAAGTCGGCCCGCCCCGGCGAGTTCATCCCCACCACGTCGATCTGCCTGACGCCCCGCCGCAGACCGCGCTCGATCCCCGCCAGGAACAACAGGGTCGATACGCCGGTGGACCGAAAGGCCGGATCATGGGCCGCTACCAGGTAATAGGCGGCCCGCTCGTCGAAAAGGAACAGCACCGCCCCGGCTGGCCGGCCATCGCGATCGTGAGCAGCGAACATTTCCCCGAATCCCGATCGCACCGCGGCCGCCGCAATCGCGCTCAGAAGCCTCGCTTCGGACGCGGGCCTTTCGATCCCTTGGCGGGCGAAGGTGTCAGCGTGGAGTCGGTCGAGCAGCTCGAGATCGACCGACGCGGACACCGTGAAGCGTTCACGGGCCTTCCGCCATTCCTGCCGACGCACGCTCCGCGACTGTCCCAGTACGGCGTCGATCGTCCCGGCTTCGGGGACCGGAATGATTCCGGCGTAGCGAACCTCGACCGCGAACCGCCCCTCGTCCGGCTGATGGTAGTTGAACCACGAAAACGGACGAATGTCGGGAAAAGCGGGATGGAGGCACCACGACAGCTCCGCGCGGTCGCGAAGCCCCTCGAGCAGGCAACCGAGGGCCTCGAGCGTGGACCGGACCCGGCGGTGCGCCGGCTCCGCCGGCCCGGCCGGTGGTAACAGCACGCCTTGATACTGGGTGAACGGGAACGGCGCGCAAACCGGGCCCGCGTCGTCTCGGAGGAGAACGGCGGCGGCGTGAGGTCGGTCGTCCGAGCCCACCCGCACCGCCTCCCACTCGACACCGAGCGCATCGAGGAAGTCGGCACGGCAGAACACCGACCCCTGGGGCGACATCGCCACGAAGCGATCCCAGGCGACCCGGTCGCTCCACCGCTCGACACCCACCACGAGTTGGGTCATCGGTAGACGAACACCGACACGTCGCAACGCTCGTAGTGATGCTCGAGGCGCACCCGACGGGCCAGCCGCCGGATGCAGAAGTCGAGCACCCGCTCCGGGGCGTGATATGCCATCGTGGGCTGGGTGAAATTCACGTGGGTCGAGAGAAAGTTGAAGCCGAGTCCCCGAGCCGCCAGCGGCCAGGCTCGTTCCAGCAGCGACTCCAGATAGCCGGTGGCGTCGGGCATGGCGTTGTTGAAGACGCTTGACAGGAGGACGTAGTCGTGCCGCTCGTCCAGCCGCTCGGTCAACAGGTCGACCGCGCGAAATGAGATGCCGGGATGCTTGGCCGCCGCCGCCTCGGCCATCTCCGGGACCAGGTCGATGCCTTGGTAGCGAGCCAAGGGGTATCGCTGCCGCAAGATCGGATAGAGGTGGCCGAGCCCGCAGCCGACGTCCAGCACGGTGGCGCCGTCGAGATCGGCAATCTCGAGGAGCTGGTGAAACCGAAACTCCCGGCCCTCCCGGCTCATCTGAGTCGCCAACGGCGCATCGCCGTGCTCGGCCAGCAGTTGTTGATAATGGGTTCGCAAGTGGCTTTCGGGGTTCATACCGTCACCGGCTTCCCGATCTGGAGCGCGACCTTCTCGATGGCGTCGGCGATGTCCTCGAGGTCCTTGGCGTCGAGTTGGCTGTGGATGTTCGCGAGGTAGCAGAGCTCCCGCTCGTGCATTCGCTCAGCGACCGGGCAGAGCCCGTCGGGATACGATGCGTCGGGCCGGCCCGGCTGGCGAAACGGAAAGCCCGCGGCGCCGAACCCGATCCGACGCTGATACATCGGCTGCCGGTAGATCGGCTCGACATAGCCGACCGCGATCGGCACACCCTCGGCCCGCACCGCGGTCGCGAAGGTGCGGCGATCGGTCCCGAGCTCGGCGGGGTCGACGCAGATCGGGTACACGTAGTAGCCGTGGCGCACCCCGGGGCGGACCATCGGCGGCCTGAGACCGGGCACCCCCTCGAGCCGGCGAGTCAGATAGTCGGCGGCGGCGACCCGCGGGGCGACCAGGGATTCGAGCTTGCGGAGCTGCTCACGCGCGATCGCCGCCTCGATCTCGGTCATCCGGTAGTTGAAGCCGATCAAGTTGACGAGGTCGTCCTGCCCTTTGGCCTTGACGACCGCCTCGCCATGATTGCGAATCAACTGGAGCCGCTCGGCCAGGTCGTCGTCATCGGTCACCACGACCCCGCCCTCGCCACTGTGAATCGTCTTGTGATAGTTGAGGCTGAAGACCCCGATGTCGCCGAGCGTCCCCGCGTACCGGTCGCCCAGCCGGGCGCCAGGGGCTTGCGCCGCGTCCTCGATGAGGACGATGTCGCGCCCGGCCACGACCTGACGGATCTCGACCCACGGGGCCGGGTGGCCGAAGAGATCCACACCGATGATCGCCCGAGTCCGACTGGTGATTCGCTCCGCGACCGACCGTGGATCGAGACAGAACGTTTCCGGATCGATGTCGGCGAAGACCGGGATCGCCCCATAGACGATCGCCGCGGCCGCGGACGCGCTCATGGTGTAGGGGGAGACGATCACCTCGTCGCCCGGGGCCACCCGTGCCGCTCCCACGGCGGCGTACAGCCCGGAGGTCGCCGAGTTCATCGATACCGCGTGGCGGGTTCCGAAGTATTCGCTCCAGGCCGCCTCGAGTTGGCGAACCCGGGGCCCGCCCAGGAAGTCCGGTCCCCAGACGCCGACGAACTGCGAGAGCACCCCGGAATCGAGCACCGCGAGCACCGCGGCCCGTTCCTCGGCACCGATCGTCTGATACGGCGGGAACGGCCGGGTTCGGACCGGACGGCCCCCGTGAATCGCCAGCGCGCTCATCCGGTATCTCCGCCTTGCGAGTTCGCCGCGGTCATGTCGCCACCCCGGCGCCGTCCCGCGCCAGCTGATCGATGAGTTCGCCGAACCGGGCGGTGGCGCCGCTGGCCGCGACCCGGAGTCGGTGGAGCACCCGAGCCGACTGGGTATGGGCCGAGCGGGCCAGCGCGCGGTAGAGGCCCGCGGGGATCAGCTCGGACTCGTAGACGCCGTCGGTCAGGCCGAGCCGGTTGCTCGGCAGCCGGTCCGGGCCTCGGAGGTTGGGTTGGACGCTGACGACTCGGGCGCCTAACATCGCCGCCTGAAGCAGCACCGCGCTCGTCATCCCGACCACCAGGTCGGCGGCCAGCGCCCATTCGAGCGCGTCGTCGCCGGCGGCGGAACGGAGCCGGACCCGCGTCCCTGGCTGGGGCAGAGTCAGGCGGTCTTCCCGTGGGTGGGCCCGGACCGCCAGCTCGACGGGGTGGCCAAGCCATTCCGCCACCTGCTCGAGACCTTGGTGCACCGCCGCGAGCACCCCGCGCTCGTCGTAGCCGAGATCATCGCCGTACAGGGCGTTGAGCGGTTGGGAAGCGAAAAGCACCAAGGTCGCCTGGCGTCCCACCCCGACCCGGGCCCGAAAGGCGGCGCGCGCCTGCCGATCGAAATCGCCGTACCGGTGGATCAGCGACTCGTAGCACGGATTCCCGAGCGCCACCAGCCGATCCGCCGGCAATCCCTCCTCGGCGGCCTCCAGACGCGCGGAATCATCCGGCACCGCGATCAGATCGGGCAGGGTCAATTCGCCAGCCGACTCGAACCGGCGCCGGTAGTTGGACCAGAAGTCGATGACCGCCAGACTGGGGATCCCCCTGGTCCGGGCCGCCGCGATGAAGGGCAACTCCACCGGATGATCACCCCACGACGTGGTGGAGAGGAGCATCGACGGGCCAGCCGAATCGACGAACGACTCGGCCTCGTTCGCCTCCAGCCGATCGAAGGCCACTCCAGCGCGCTCCAATGCCGCCATCCCCGCCGGCGCGGACATCACCGGGCCCAGCATGCCGCGCCGAGCCAGGGCTACCAGTACCGGAGCGAGCGCCTCGGCGCCGCCCGCATCCCCGACGACGCTAGCTACCGACGGTCGCAACATGCGCTGCTCCCCGTTGAGCGGTGGTCAGTGCCTCTTCCGCGACCGCGAGAGCGGCGAGGGCATCGGTCAATGTTCCCGCGGGCGGCCGGCCGGTCGTCACCGCCTCGATCAGGTCGGTCGCGGCGTGCATGACCAAGTCGGCGAGCCCGCCCGGCGGACCGGCGATCGGGGCCAGGTCGCGAAAGCCCGCGAAGCGACGGCTGGCGATCCCCCGGAAGGACTGAAAGCGCTGGCCACCATCGGTGATGATCAGCCGTCCGTGGCGCCCGATCAGATCCATCTCGAAAAGCGAATACGTCGCGTCGGCGAGCCCGACCAACGACCCCCGAGCACCCCCGGCGAATTCGAAGTCGGCATCGATGGTGGCATCCAGAGCACCGTCCGGCACCCCCCCCCGCCCCTGCACCGCGACGACCTCGCCGACCAGCCACCGGGCCAGGTCGATCCAGTGGGTCCCGTTGTGCTTCAGGCCGCGGACGTAGCAGCCGCGAACCGCCTCGAGGGGGCCTAACGGCTGGTGGTCGAGCCATTTCTTCAGCAATCGATGGCTCGGCGCATACCGGCGGCTGTAGTTGACGGCGCAGACCACCCCGCGCCGCTCGGCCATCGCCGCGACCCGCCGGGCACTGGCCAGATCGACCGCCAGCGGCTTCTCCACCAAGACGGCGCGGACGCCATCGCGGGCGAGCACCCGCTCGAGCACGTCGGCGTGGCTATCGTCCGGCGTGGCGATGCTGACGAGGTCCGGATTCGCCTCGCGGAGGACCTGATCGAGGTCTCCCGACGCCACCAGCGGCCGCCAGCGCATCGACGCGGCGGCCAGCCGACCAGGATCCCGGTCGCACAACCCCACCAGTTCCGCACCGGGATGATGGAACCAGGCGGCGGCGTGGGATTGGATCCCGCCGCCTGGCACCAGGTCGGTCGCCCCGATGAAGCCGCAGCCGACCACGACGACCTTGAGCGCCATCAGCCAGGGCCCTTGTCGAACAGCACGACCTGGTCGACCAGATCGGGCCCCCCACAAGCATCGCTGTAGGGGTAGTAGCGGACCGCGAGCTCGCGAAGCGTGGGGAACAACTTCCGGTACCGGGCCGCGAAATCGGTCTTCCAGAGCAGGCCGGTCTGTCCGTGATAGCGGACCTCGGCGGTCTCCGGCGCGTAGTACTCATGACACCAGATGAATCGCCGGGAGACGCGATGGATCTCGCCGAGGGCCGTCGCCCAATGATCCGGCGAGATGTGGATCAGCACTCCGTTGGTCATCACCAAGTCGAACGACGCGTCGTCGAACGGCAACGCGAACGCCGTCCCCTGGTAAAAATGACGGGTCGGGGCGAGCGCCCGGGCCCGTTCCAACGCGTATGCTTGGGGTTCGACGCCGTGCAGCTCGAGGCCGGGATTGGCCCGGTCGAGCAAGGCCAGCTGGAGGCCGATGTTGCACCCCACCTCGAGCACCCGCCCGGCGGCCAACCGGTTCGCCCCGATGAGCTCGCGATAGATCTCGCTCTTGCGGATCCCGAATTGGGTCCCGAACGATTGGTCCATCTCGTCGACCGACATCGTGTTACGGTCGGTGTACTCGCGACCGAACGCCGAGGTCCAAGTCGACAGCTGCTCAGTGACCCCCATGACGACTCCTCATCGTGCCGCCTTCTGGCGGACGTGTTGGTTCAAGGTGACGAGACCCGGATGCTCCGCGAGGAGGCCGAGCATTTCGCCAAGCCCGAAGGCGGGATGGCTCGGATAGAGCGCGTCGTAGATCGCCGCGACCAGGGCGAGATCCTCGGGAGTATCGACCGTGAGGCGGAGTTCCCCGACCGACGGCGCCAGGCCGCTGGCGACGTTGAGCAAGCGATACCGCTCCGGATGCTGGTAGATATAGAGGGAGACGTGCTCCCGATCCGCCGGGTCCTCGGTGAGCTCGGCGACCTCGGCGAGGACCCGGGTCGGGAACACCTGAACGTCGAGCCCGCGCGGATAGGTCGGCGCGAGCACGTTAGCGCAGTAGTCCACCTGGTTGGTCGCGAAGGTCGCGATGACCTGGTCGACGACGGCCGGATCGATGAGCGGACAGTCGGCCGTGGTCTCCACGATCAGGTCCGCGCCGGCAGCCCTCGCGGCGCCCAGCACCCGGGCGAGGACGTCGTCCTCGCTGCCGCGATGCACCCCGACGCCGAGCGCCGTTGCCAACTCGACGATCGGGTCGTCGGCCGGGTGGACGGTCGTGGCGACCACGATCCCGTCGGCCCGCCGAACCCGACGGAGCCGTTCGATCATCCGCGCCAGCATCGGCTCGCGGAGGATCGGGGCCAGCACCTTGCCGGGCAGGCGGGTCGACCGCATCCGCGCCTCGATCGTGATGATCGTCCTCATGACGTCACCAGGTCCCAGGTCACCGGGGTACCGCGACGGGCATCGCGCCGGGCGGCCTTCCCGATGACGAGGTCGGCGAATCGCGGTGGCAAACCGTGCCCCGGGCGGACCGATCGGACGTTGCGTTCGGTGAGGCGGTCGCCCGCGCGAACATCCTCGGCGAGATACAGCGACCGCCGAAAGGCCACGCTTCCCTCCTCAGCAACCCCGGGCCCGAAGGTCGGCGCCCCCAGCATCAGCTCGGCCCGGGCCACGGCGGTCACCAGAGCGCGGAACTCGGCGGGCTCGAGCGAGAAGTGGCTATCGACGCCGCCAGCGGCACGATCGAGGGTCAGGTGCTTTTCGATCATCCTGGCGCCGAGGCTCACCGCGACCACCGGCGCCACCACCCCGATACTGTGATCGGAGAGCCCGACCGGATGGCCGGTCAGCTCGGCGAGCAACGGGATGGTGCGGAGGTGCATGTCGTCATCGGGCGCGGGGTAGCTGCTGGTGCAGCGAAGCAGCACCAGCTCGGTCACCCCGGCCCGCTCCAGCACGGCGACGGCGTGGCTGATCTCTTCGAGGCTCGCCATCCCCGTCGACACCACGACCGGCTTGCCGGTCGCGGCCACCTGGCGGAGGAGGCCATCGTCGACCAGCTCGAACGAAGCGATCTTGTAGGCCGGTGCGCCGAGCGACTCGAGGAACGCCACCGCGGTCCCGTCGAACGGCGTTGAGAACACCTCGAGACCACAGGCCCTGGCGACCTCGAAGAGCCGGGGATGCCAGTCCCACGGGGTGTGCGCTTCTCGATACAGGTCCCAGAGTCTTCGCCCGCCCCAGGGCCCGTTGCCGGCGACCCGGAACTCCGGCCCGTCGCAGTCGAGGGTGATCGTGTCGGGCGTGTAGGTCTGGAGCTTGATCGCATGGGCACCGGCCTCCGCGGCGGCCTCCACGGTGGCCACGGCGCGACCCAGGTCGCCGTTGTGGTTCCCCGAGAGCTCGGCGACCACGAAGCACGGGGCATCGGTCGCGAGCCGGTGACGCCCGATGGTGACGGTCATCGCGCCCCCACCCTGCCGGACACAAAGCGGATCCAGCCATCGCCGCCCTCCGATCCTTCCCAGCCCAGGGCCTGGAACAGCCGAACCGAGGCGGCGTTGGCGCCGCGGACCTCGGCGACGATCTCGGCCCCCGGCGCCCGCCGGCGGAGCTCGTCGATCCCGAGCCGGAGAAGCTCCCGACCGATCCCGGCGCCGCGGCTTTCGGGCGCCACCGCGTAGCTGAGCCGCGCCTGTCGCCAGTCGTTCGCGGTCTCGAACCGGATGGTCCCGACCGGTTGGCCGGCGTCGGTTTCCCCGATCAGCACCAGGGCGTTAGGCGACGTTCCCCGCTCGGCGAACCATTGACAGTGGTCCTCCCATCCGATTGACGGCCGATCGCCGGAGGCCACCCGGCTGGCCGGATCGTTGGCCCACAGCCACAGCAGGTAGCGGTCGTGGGCCAACGCCCGGCGCAACCGAACGCTCATGCGGCCCTCCGCGCCCGGGCCAATCGGGCCAGCGAAGCGACTACCCGGTGGGCACCGTTCTCGAGGGGCGGCAGGGGTCGTGCGGCGGGGATCAGGGCCCGAAGCTGATGGGCCATGAAGTCGCCGTCGACCAGCAACGCGTTGATGCCAGGCACCCCGGCGTCGCGAACCCACCGGTAGCCGAACCGTTGGTTGTCGACGATCTGGAGTACGACCACGGGAATCCCCGACACGGCTGCCTCCCACACCGTTCCCCCCGCGGCGGTCACCAGCGCCTTCGCGCCCGACGCCTCGGACCAAAACCGCGTCGGCTCGATCGTTCGCCACCCGGGAAGCCCCTCGTCGCCAACGATCGCCAACCGCTCGTTGGGCACCAGTGGCGCCAGCTGGACGAGCGCGTCGCGCAGCGCCCCATCGGGTGCGGTCCCCCCGATCGAGACCACCACTTCGTCGCGCTCTCGGATCCACGCCGGCACGTCCGGCCGAATCGCCAGGTAGTCGGACCCCGAGAGGACGTAGCCCGCGAACTCCGGGTATCGGTCCGGGCCCCCGTACGGGTTGGGATTCCAGACCACGTCGAACCCGGCTGGAACGGCGCCTCCGAGGTCGTCCAGGAGGACCCGCACCGTGCCCTCGAGCGGCTGGGCATGGTGGAACCGGATTCCCGGATCGTACGAATCGACGACCAGGACATCGCTCGGCCCCGGCCCCTCCGAGTGCACCGCGATCCCCAAGTCGCGATAGTGCGCCGCGACGAACCCGATGGCGTGGTCGCCGACCGCTACGACCTCACCCCCGGCCGCCCGCCACGCCGCGCCGAGCGTCGCGAGCCGCATGGCGTGGCCGGCGCCGATCGCCCGGGTCGCGTCGGCGCGAAGGATCATCCTGAGGCCGGAGGCAACCATCAACGGCGGCTCCCAACCGCGCCGGACAGCGTGGCCACCACCCGATCGACATCGCCTTCGGTCATCGCGGGAAAGAGCGGAAGCGTGAGCGCCGAGCCGTAGTAGGCCTCGGCCCCCGGCCGCACGGTCGCGGCAAAACCGGCCCGCTGGTAGAACGGCTGGCGATACACCGGGATGTAGTGGACGTTGGCGCCGATCCCGGCGGCCACCAAGGCCTCGTACCCGGTCCGGCGAAGCGCCGGATCGACCCGCACCACGAAGAGGTGGTGGGCGCCACGCGACCACCGCGGCCGTCCCAGCGGCACAATGCCCGGATGGTGAGCGAGCCGCTGCTCGTACCACCCGGCGACCCGAGCCCGCTGCCCCTGCCACCGGTCCAGTTTCGCCAGTTGCGACAGTCCGAGCGCCGACTGGATGTCGGTCAGCCGGTAGTTGAACCCGAGCTCCTGCTGTTCGTAGTACCACGGTCCGTCGGAGTGCTCGAGCTCCTCGGGGTCACGGGTGATCCCATGAGTGCGGAATCGGCGCAGCCGCCGCCACAACGCCACGTCGTTCGTGGTCACCGCCCCGCCTTCGCCGGTGGTGATGTGCTTGGCAGGGTGAAAACTGAAGCAGCACATCGCGCTGTGAGCGCAAGCACCGACCTGGAACTCGCCGCCGTCCGAGGTCCGGTAGCGCCCGCCAAGCGCGTGCGCCGCGTCCTCGATGACGATCCACCTCCGGGCCTCCGCGATCGCCGCGAGTGACCAGAGGTCCGCGACTTCGCCGCCGAAATGAACCGGCACGACGACCCGGACGTTGCGATCGTCGCAGTCGTCGACCGTGTTCGGATCGATCAACGCGGTGGTGGGGTCGACATCCGCGAACGCCACCCATCCACCCAGATACATCGCGGCGTTGGCCGTCGCGACGAAGGTGATCGGACTGGTCAGCACGCTGGCCCCCGGGCCGACCCCGGCGGCCGCGTAGGCCGCATGGAGGGCCGCCGTGCCATTGCTGAACACCACGGCGTACCGGGCTCCCACCGTTTCGGCCAGAGCGGACTCGAATCGATCGACGCCCGGCCCCTGGGTCAGGGCGGCCGAGTCCAGGGCCGCGCCCACCGCGCTCCGATCGGCCGCGTCGATCTGATGGCGGGCGTAGGGAAGCCAACTCATTAGTTGAGCCCTAGCGAACCCAACAGCTCCCGAACCTCCCCCACGTCGAGTCGCAGCGGGTTGGTATCGCTCCGATAGGAGAACCCATCGGGCACCGCCGCCCCGAGGGCCAGGTGCCCGTTGTCCCACCACGGCTGCTGCGGCTCGAGCACGTAGTAGTCGCCCATGTCCCGGGTCCGCCGGGCGTCGTCCTCGCCGATCATCAACTCGTGGAGTTTCTCCCCGGGACGGATGCCGACGACCTCGGTCCGACAGCTCGGCGCCAGGGCTTCGACCACCGTCATGATGTCGGTCGAGGGAATCTTCGGGACGAACAGCTCGCCGCCCCGCATCCGCCGGAGGCAGTCGAGCACGAACTCGACGCCCTGATCCAGGGTGATCCAGAACCGGGTCATTCGGGGATCGGTAATCGGGAGGACACCGTTCTTCCGGGCGCTCAGGAAGAACGGCACGACCGACCCTCGACTACCGACCACGTTGCCGTAGCGAACCACGCTGAGCAGCGGACCGCGGCCGGCCGCGTAGGCGTTGGCCGCGACGAACAGCTTGTCGGCGCAGAGCTTGGTCGCGCCGTACAAGTTGATCGGATTGGCCGCCTTGTCGGTGGAGAGCGCGACGACCCGTTCGACGCCGGTGTTGAGCGCCGCCTCGATCACGTTCTGAGCACCGAGCACGTTCGTCTTGATGCATTCGAACGGATTGTACTCGGCCGCCGGTACCTGTTTGAGCGCCGCGGCGTGAACCACCACCTGGACGCCCTGACAGGCGCGCTGCAGTCGGGGGAGATCCCGCACGTCGCCAAGGAAGAACCGGAGCCGGCGGTCGCGGAGCTGTTCCGCCATTTCATATTGTTTGAGCTCATCGCGGCTGTAGACGATGACCCGCCGCGGATCCGACCGCTCCAGCAGCGTCCGGACGAATGCTCGACCGAACGACCCGGTGCCGCCGGTCACGAGAACCGATTGACCTTCCAGCAACATCACGAACGCTCTCTTCCCTTGAGGGTTGCCAATACCCCGCGCCGCTCCACCAGCGCCTCTCGCACTTGGCCGACCGGCGCCTGCCAATCGAGCCGATCTCGCTCCCGCCGAAAGGCCCGCAGCGCGGGCAGCCACGGCGAGCGATCCTCGCCGAACAGGGTCCAATCGTTCCCCGACTCGAGCTGCCAAGTCTCGATGCCCAACCCGGCCGCGAGCGAGCTCACGGCGGTCGGGGCGGTGATGACCAAGTCCAGGTTCCAGATCAAGGCGGCCACCGACTCGAGGTCGTCGCGGAGATCGGTTTCGGCCCACCGCCAGATCCGGATCCCGAGACGCCGCTCGACGTCGACCAACTCGCCCTCGCAGTCGTCGTACTGCAGGTTCACGAATTGGACGCCCTCCGTCGCCAAGATCGGAGCCCAATCGGCCAGCGCGGCGTAATGACGGCCGCGCTCGCGATCGCGAAGCCCGCTCCGCCAGCAGATCCCGACCCGCGCGGCGGACCCGAGCCCGGCCAGACGCTCCCGCCAGGTGGCGATCGCGGATCGGTCCGGCACCAGATAGCTCCAGTTCGGCTGGAACTGGTGGCGGGCGGCGCGGAGGATTCCGGGGAGGTCGCCGATGGGCGCGTGCAGGTCGAAGCCGACGGTCGCGATCGCCGCTTCCTCGATCACCTCGATGCCGGGGAAAGACCGGCCCAGCAGACCCACCAACCGAGGGTCGACCGCCGCGACGACCTGGGCGCCCCGCGCCTGGAGATCGGGAAGGCAGGTGGCGAACAACAGCTCGTCACCGAGACCCTGCTCTCGCCAGACCAGGATCCGTTTGCCCTCGATCGATTCGCCGCGCCAGTGCGGCACGGTGAAGCCGCGATCGGGCGAGGCGGCGATCCGCGCCCACCGATGCTCGTAGGCCCGCCACCCCTCGTCCAACCGTCCCGAGGCGAGCAGGGCCAGGCTGAGATTCCAACCCGCCTCGTGACTGTCGGGTCGGAGCGCACGACAGACCCGCAGCACCTCGACGGCGCGGGCCGGCTCTCCGAGTTCGCGGAGGAGGTTGCCGAGGTTGAGGAGGACTTCGGGGGCGTCCGGCGCCAGGCGGCGGGCGGCCTCGAACGCGGCCGCCGCGGCCATCCGGCGGTCCCGTTTCCGTTCGACGTTGCCGAGATTGAAGTAGGCCGCCGCCGATCGGGCATCGAGCGACAGGGTTCGGTGGTAACACTCGGCCGCGCGATCGAGGTGGCCAAGGTATTCCTCGCAGAGACCCAGGTTGAGCCATCCGTCGGCGGCGTTCGGCCGCAGCTCGGTGGCGGCCGCGAACGACTGGGCGGCCGCGGCGAACTCGCCCCGCTCGCGGTAGAGCAAGCCGAGATTGAAGTGTGCGGGTGCCAGCCGGGGATCGGCGGCGACGGCGCGCTGAAAGGCCGCCACCGCGGTCCCGCCGTCGCCCGCCCGTTGGGCGGTGAGACCTCGGGAGAAATCCGCGAGCGCCTCGGAGGTAACCACTTCACCCATTCGCCCCCCCGGGACATTCGGGCACCCAGCCGCACAGGCGGGTCGCCAACTCGACCATCGCGGTATTCCAGCCATCCGGCCCCGGGCCCTTTTTCACCCGGGCGATGCGGGGAAACCACGGTGAATGGTTTAACCCGAGCAGCGTCCAGTCGCTTCCGCTATCGACCTGCCAGGTCGGCGCGCCAACCGCCCCCGCGAACGAGCCGATCGCGGTCGGCGCGGTGACGACGCCGTCGAGACTCGCGAGCAGACCCACCACGCTCTCGAAGTCGTTCTTCAGATCCACTCCGTCCCACCGGTGCACCCGCACCCCATGCGTCGCCTCGATCGCGGCGAGGTCCGCCGCGCAGTCGTCGTACTGCAGGTTGATCCAGGTCACCCCGGGCACCCCCCAGACCGGACCCCAGGCCGCCAACGGCGGGTAGTGCCGCTGCCGCTCCGGGGTCATCAGACCGCTCCGCCAGCATACCCCGACTCG
The DNA here is from genome assembly GCA_046160105.1 of Gemmatimonadales bacterium. Taxonomy (GTDB): domain Bacteria; phylum Gemmatimonadota; class Gemmatimonadetes; order Gemmatimonadales; family GWC2-71-9; genus SHZU01. Next base: position 80,538 of record JBJXGT010000046.1, read on the forward strand.
TCGGCCCGGCGGCAAGACGGCCAACCGCTCCCGCCATCTGGCGGCCACGGGGCCTAACGGCCTCACCAGCGGCGGCCGTTCTCCGAACGCGGTCAGGTCCCGGCGAAGCCACCGCGGCAGACTCCCCATCGGTACCTGCCAGTGGTACCCCCGTCCGGCCGCCGCGGCCGCCCGATCGTCGCCGACCTCGATCGTGGGGAACGTCCGGGCCACCAACCCGACCAGGCGAGGACTCACCTGCACCGTCACTTGAGCGCCGGCCGACACCAGATCGCCGAGGCAAGTGAGGAAGAGCATCTCGTCACCGAGGCCCTGCTCTCGCCACACCAGCAGCCGTCGCCCGGCCACCGGCTCGCCCCGCCAGAACGGAGGCGGCGCCGATCGCGGCGCCGTCGGCCGGTTCGACGCCTCCCAGCGCCATTCGTACTCGTCCCAGCCGGCGGCCAGGTCGCCGCTGCCTAACAGGGCGAGGGCCAGGTTCCAGTGGGCGTCGCCGAAGTCGGGCCGAAGGGCGAGGGCGCGGCGGTGACACCGGGCAGCCTCCGGGAATTCCCCGGCTTCCGCCGCCACCGACCCGAGCGCGGTCCAGGCCTCGGCCGACTCCCCCAAACCGATCGCCCGCTCGAAGCTGGCCCGGGCCTCGTCCAACCGTCCGGCCGCTTGATTCGCGGTGCCCCGATTGAGCCAGGCGTCCCCGAGGTGGGCCCCGAGACGCACCGCGGCGTCGTGCACCGCCAGCGACTCGTCGAGACGGCCCGTCCGGAGCAAGAGCACGCCGAGCTGACTCCACCCGTCGCCGTCGGTCGGCATCAGCGCGACCACTCGGCGATAGGCTAGGACGGCGTCGTCGATCCGGCCGAGTTGGTGGGCCACGATCCCGAGGTTGCGCCACGCGGGGGCGAGGTCGGGCGCGAGGCGGGCCGCTTCCGCGAAGGCCTCGAACGCCTCGGAGAGCCGGGCGGCGCGCTGCCGCGCCGAGCCCAGGTTGAGCCAGGCCAACGCGGCGGTGGGCTGGCGGGCGGTGGCCTCCTCGAGCGCGGTGATCGCGGCCGGCAGGTCGCCTTGGTCCAGTCGCACCAGCCCGAGATTGATCCAGCCGTCGACGAATCCGGGCTCCAGGCGGATCGCTTCCACCAGGGCGGCCTCGGCACCGGGGAGATCACCTAACGTCCGGAGGGCGTGGCCCAGGTTCGACCGGTACTCCGCGACCGTTGGGCGGGCCCGCACCGCGCGGTTGAAGTGCGCGGCCGCGTCGGCCACGTCACCGCGGCCCAACGCCAGCAGGCCGGCCAGGTGGTTGGCGTCGCCGTCGAGTGGCGCGGCGATCAAGACCCGGCGGTAGCAGGAGGCCGCCTCCGCCAACCGACCGGCCCGATGATGGACCAGGCCGTCGGCGAGGAGCCGGCGGGTCGCGTCGCGTCCCGATCGGGAGGTGGTCGCCGTCATCGCCCCGCCGGTCGGGTCAGCACGGCCGAGAGATCGGTGGCGATTCGGTCGAGCACCGGCTCCCACCGATCGGTGCCCGCCGCGCGGCGGGCCACTCGGACCGTGGGAAACCAGGGCGACCGGTCCTCCCCGTGAGCGGTCCAGTCGCCCCCATTGTCGACCTCCCAGGTCGGCACGCCCAGCCCGCCCGCGAGGGAGCTGACCGCGGTCGGCGCCGTCACCACCGCGTCCAGGTTCCACATCAGGCCGACCGCGCTCTCGAGATCGGTTTTGAGGTTCTCCGACTTCCACCGATGGATCTTCACGCCGAACCGGCGCTCGGCGGCGGTCAGCTCGGGGCCGCACTCGTCATACTGCAGGTTGATCCAGGTGATCCCCTTGAGCCCGAACAGCGGACCCCAGTCGTCGAGCGTGCTGTACCCGCGGCGCCGTTCCTCGGTCAGCAACCCGCTCCGCCAGCAGATCCCCACTCGAGGGCCGTCACCGAGCCCGTCGAGGCGGTTGGTCCACCGCGTCGCGACGGCCGACTCCGGCACCAGGAACTTGCCATGCGGCGGGAAGCTCTCGCGGGTCGGCCGGACGTAGCGGGGCAGCGCCCCGATCGGGGCGTGGTACTGGTAGTCGCCCTCGAGCGGCTCGCCGTCGGCCACCACCGGCATCGAGGGGAACGCCCGCCGGAACAGGGACACCAGTCGGGGCGAGGCGACCAGCGTCACCTCGGCACCGGACGCCACCAGCTCGCGGAGGCAGGTCGCGAAGAGGATCTCGTCGCCGAGGCCCTGTTCCCGCCACACCACGATCCGCTTGTCCGCCAACGGTTGCCCGGTCCACAGTGGCCACCCGAACCGATCGGCGGGCACCAGCCCCTCCTTCGCCCAGCGCCACTCGTAATGCCGCCATCCGCTCCGGAAGTCCCCGACCGCCAGCAGCGCGGTAGCCAGGTTCCAGTTGGCCCCGAGATGACCGGGTTCCTGGGTCAAGGCGGTCCGGAAGGCCGCCGCGGCGCCGGCCAGGTCACCTAACGCCAGCAGGGCGTTGCCCTGGTTGTAGACCGGGGCCGGATCGTCCGGTGAGCAGACCGAGGCCCGCTGATAGGCGGCGACCGCGTCTCGGTGGCGATCGAGCCGCTCGAGCATCGCCCCGAGGTTGAGCCAGGCGTCGACCGCGGTGGGCCGGAGCCGGGCGGCGCCCTCGAAGGCCACCGCGGCGCCGCGATAGTCGCCCCGCTCCCGTAGCAGCTGGCCCAGGTTGAAATGGGCCGGGGCGAGTCCGGGATGCTGCCGGAGCGCGGTCCGGTAGCACTCGATCGCTCGATCGGCCTCCCCGGCTTGCTGGGCGAGCAGGCCACGCTGGAACGCCTTCAACCCGGGTTCACCTAACGCCGAAAGCGAGGCGACGGTCATGGCCGCCCTCCCCCCGCCCAGTTGGCGAGCCTGGCGGCCAAGGCCGTCATCGCGGTGCCCCAGCCGTCCGGCCCGACCCCCTTGACGACCCGCTCCACGTTCGGAAACCAGGGCGAGCGGTCCGCGCCAAGCACCGTCCAGTCGCTCCCGCTGTCCACCTGCCAGGTCGGCACCCCGACCGCCCCCGCCAACGAGCTGACCGCCGTCGGTGCCGTCACGACGGCGTCCAGGCTCGCCACCAACCCAACCACGCTCTCGAGATCGTCCCGGAGGTCCTCTCCCGACCACCGGTGGACCCGGACCCCGTGCTCGGCCTCGATCGCCGCCAGCTCCGCGGCGCAATCGTCATACTGAAGGTTCACCCAGACGACGCCGGGCACCCGCCACACCGACCCCCATCCGGCCACCGGCGCGTAGTGCCGCCGACGCTCCGCCGTCAACATCCCGCTTCGCCAGCAGACCCCCACCCGCCGACCGGGCGGCAGGGCCGCGAGCCGGGCCTGCCACTTCGCCACCTGCTCGCCTAACGGCTCCACCAGCGGCCCCGGCGCATCGAACGCCGCCAGGCTCGGCCGCACCCACCGGGGCAGACTCCCCATCGGCACCTGCCAGTCGTACCCCCGCCCGACCGCCGCGCCGGGGGCGTCTCCCACCACGTCCGCCGCCGGAAACGCCCGGGCCACCAATCCCACCAACCGAGGGCTCACCAGCACCGTCACCGCCGCGCCCGCCGCCACCAGATCCCCAAGACAGGTCAGGAACAGCAGTTCGTCGCCGAGCCCCTGCTCCCGCCACACCAGGATCCGCCGCCCGTCGAGCGGCTCGCCCTGCCACAACGGCGCCTCGGGCCGCTCCGGTATCCGGGGCTGATCGCCCTCGCGCCACCGCCATTCGTACTCCTCCCACCCACGGGCCAGGTGACCCGCGCCTAACAGCGCGATCGCGAGGTTCCAGTGGGCGTCGCCGTAGTTCGGCCGGACCAGGAGGGCCCGCTGGTAGGCGCCGATGGCCTCCTCGAACCGGCCGGCCTCCCGCCACAGGTTGCCGAGGTTGAACTCGGCTTCGATGTAGTCCGGTTTGAGTCGAATGGCCTGGTGATACCGCGCCGCGGCGGCCTCAGTGTCGCCGAGCGCCTTGAGGGCGTTGCCGAGACTCAGCTGCGCCTCGGCCGATCGGGGATCGATCGCGACGGCCGTGGTGAGGACCCGCGCCGCCTCGGCGTGGTCGTCGTTGGCGGCCAGGGTGTTGCCGAGGTTGATCGCGTGACGGATCGCCTCGGGCGCCAGCACGGTCGCCCGCCGAAGCGCCACCAGGGCCTCCGGCAGCCGACCCAGCAGTTTCAGGGCGTGTCCCCGCCCTCCGAGGAGGTCGGGATGTTGGGGGGCGGCGCCCAAGGCGCGATCGAACACCTCCAGCGCCTCGTGCCAGCGATGCTGGGCGATCCGGATCGTCCCCAGATGCAGGGGCGGCTCGACGGCGGTCGGGCGACTGATCCAGGCCGCCTCGAAGACCGACGCGGCGCCCTCGAGATCGCCACCCTGCTGCAGCGCGAGGCCCAGATTGACCAGGGCTTGGAAATGAGAGGGACGCAGCGCCAGGGCTTCGCGGTAGGAGGCCACCGCAAGCTCGTTCCGGCCCAAAGCCGCCAACGCCGTTCCCCGATTGGAGTGAGCGTCCACTAAATCCGGCTTGAGCTCGATCGCTCGGTCGTAGCTCGCCACCGCGGCGACGAAATCGCCAGCGGCCTGGAGCACCGACCCGAGGTCGGAATGCGCCTCGGCGAAACGGGGCCGCATCTCGATCGCCCGGCGGAGCGCGCGCTCGGCCTCCGCCAGACGGCCCAAATCGTGGAGGGCGGCACCTCGGATCGCCTGGGCTTCCACCAGATCGGGATCGAGCGCCAGGGCCCGGTCGTAGGCCCGCAACGCGTCCTGGTGATCGCCACCCTGCCGGCGGCTATTGCCCAAATGGAGATGGGCCTGTGCCGAGGCGGGCCGAAGCAGCACCGCCCGCTCGAACTGCCCGCGGGCCCGATCGAGCTCCCCGAGCGCCTGCAGGGCCAGGCCATAGTTGATCGCGAAATCGGGCGCCCGCGGATCGAGCTCGACCGCCCGCTCCAGCAGCGACGCCGCCAACCGGTGGTCGCCGGTTTGATGCGCCAACGCGCCGACCAGGTTCAGGGCGTCGGCCTGATTGGGATCGAGCGCCAGCACCTCCCGATAGCAGGCCAGTGCCTGGCGAAGGTCGCCGCCCTGGTGCGCGGCCAGCCCCCGACGAAGGGTCTCCCTTACGGTCGGTACGTTCGGGCGGACGACCGCGAGCGGCGGGTTTTCCCGTGAGAGTTCGATCGCCATGGCCTCGTTCGCAACGGTTAGGTCGGTAGTCACCTCGAGGCGGTCGTGCCGACCGACCGGCCGACACCGCCGAGGTATTTCTTGCCGGGCGGAGGCCCGGGCAACAGCGAGGGGGCAAGAGGTACGCCACCTCAGGCATCGGTCGGTCAAGGTTGTCGGGCGGAAGCCGATACTGTGTTGTAGGGCCACGAGATGGGGCCACTCGGCCGGACCAGAAATCGGCCCACTTGCGGGCGCACGAAACGCGGAGAACTCGGCAAGGCTTGACCGGCGGTTTCTTCCCGGGCACAGTCCCTGCACTTGCGACCACTCGACGCCCCGACTCAAGCCCGGTGACGCCCTGCCGATACTCGGTGGGAGCGATCAGCGACGCCGATGGCCCGTTGATCCGACGTGGTAACGAAGGAGCAAGGTCAGGATATGGATCTCAAACCGACTTCACCGCAGGGACCTCGCCCGGCCGACTCCTCGGCGCTCGAGGCCAACCGCGCGGCCGAGACCCGCTCGACCCCGGCCGCCGGGAAACCCGCCACCGACGCGCCGGCCAAAGCGCGGGCCGACTCGGTCGACGTGTCCGCGGACGCCAAGGCATTGGCGAACGACGCCGAAGCCCGCCCGGGTCGGTCCTCGCTCTCCGCCAGCCGCCTCGATGAACTGGGCCAGCGGCTCGCGAACAACTACTACGACCGGCCCGACGTCATCGATGCCGTGGCCAAGAAGCTCATCGACGATCCCAACTTCCGGGCGGGTGGCGAGGTATGAGATGCCTAGTGGTCGACGATTCGTCGACCATGCGGCGCATCGTGGTCAACGCGTTGAAGACGATCGGCGTGACCGACGTCGTCGAAGCGAACAACGGCACCGAGGGGCTCCAGCGCTGCGATAGCACGATCGACCTGGTCATCACCGACTGGAACATGCCGGTGATGGGTGGAATCGAATTCGTCCGGGCGCTGCGAGCGGCACCAGCCACTGAAAAGACGCCCGTGCTGATGGTCACCACCCGCAGCGTCGAGGAGGACATCATCCAGGCCGCCGAAGCGGGGGTGAGCGGGTACCTTCTCAAGCCCTTCACCGCGCAGCTGCTCAAGGACAAGATCAGTCAGATCACGGCGGTCGGGTGAGCGATCGCGGACCGAGCCACCCGCCGCGGGCGGTCGACACCGCGGGAGGACTCGCTCAGGCGTATTCGGAGCTCACCCGGGCGTTGGGTGGCATCCAGCGGAGCCGCCAGACGCTGGCGCGGTATCACGTCGACCGACTCGCCAAGGGTCAGGCCCGGCTTACCGAAGTCTCCTCGGCAACCGAGTCGGCCACCACCGCGCTCCTCAACGGGCTCGATCGGTCGCTCGGCTTGATCGACCAGATCGCGAAGACGCCCGGGCACGGCACGGCCGCGGTCGAGGCCCTCCGCGAGGAGACCAACGCGCTCTACAGCCTGCTCCAGTTCCAGGACATCACCACCCAGCAGCTTGCCGGCGTCGCCACCCTCTTGGACGACATCGCCGACCGGGTGACCCACGCCCTCGAGCTGCTCGGCCCCGGTCACCACGCCGCGGGTGGCGCCGATTCGGCCACGGACCCGGTGGCCGGATCGGCTGCCGCGTTCAACGAAGACGCGTCGTTTCACAATCTGGAAGCCCGGCAGGCCGACATCGATCAGACCTTCACCGGCGGCCGGCCGGTCGCCAAGGCGCCGGCCTAGATGCCGACCGGCGACCGGCCCCCTCGGATCCTGTTCGTCGAAGACGATGAATCGGTGGCGCGGAGCGTCTGCCGCGGGCTCGAGCGAGCCGGGTTGACCGTGACGGTGGCGCGATCCGGGGTGGCCGCCCTCGAAGAGTTGGGGCGCCAGAAGGTCGACGTCATCGTGACCGACCAGCAGATGCCGGAAATGAGCGGCACCGAGTTGATTGAGAAGATCCTGGCGCTCGACCCGGCCCTCGCCCCGCGGATCGTTCTGACCAGCGGCGACCTCGCGGCCGACGAGACCGCCACCACCATCCACGCCACCGGCTGCCGTTCGATCGCCAAGCCCTACACGTCGGCGGAACTCGCCCTGTTGATCCGGGCGATCGTGGCCCGCGCGGCCCCCGCCACCGCCAAAGCCGGCTGACTACGGCGTCAAATCGGATCGATACGTCGTGCTGAAGTTGATGAACCGGGCCGCGTCGAACACGGTCCGCGCCCGATACCGCACCGTATGGGCGGTCCGCCGCTCGACTTCGGGGAGCAGGGCCATCGCCTCCGCCGGCGTGTAGCTCTTATAGGTGAGATCCACGTTCACCGGCCCGGCGAGCCGGTGCGGCTTGAAGGACGCCAGCCGACCGATCGCCGCCTTGGCCCGGGCCCGGATCAGGGCCTGCCCCGCCTCCGGCGTGAGGGTTGCCGCCGAGTGAAAGCCGATCGCCCGCTTCACGACGGCCCCCTCGACATCGCCGAGCAGCTCGCGAACCTCGGCTACCGCGACATCGTCGCCGGTCACCAGCGCCACCGGCACCCCGAAAGCCCCTGCCAACGCAGCGTTGAGCCCCGATTCGGCGATCGCCTTGCCGTTGAGCTCGACCGCCGCGAAGGTGGCGCTCGACATCGTGTGGGCCCGGACCCCGGCCGGGTTGGTCGTCGCCGAGTGATACCCGATGAAGAACGCCGCCGAGAAGGTCGAGTCGATCCCCTCCATCATCGACAACGGCCGGGGCGACCCCCGAACGATGGTCACGTCGGGGCCGAACCGATCGATCAGCAGGTTCTGCATGTTGCCGTGCGAGTCCGCTACGACGAATTGGGTCGCCCCCGCCTCCCGGGCCCCCTGGATCGCCGCCAGCGCGTCGGCGGTCATGAACTCCCGAAACCTGGCGTACTCGAACCCGCCCGGCCCGAGCTGCTCACCGGTCACCACCCCGGTGATGCCCTCCATGTCGACCGAGATGTGCACCTTGATTGGCCGCTGTGCCGCGACCGTGGTCGCCGCCGCCAGCAGCGCGCCGAGTCCGCCTAACCACACTCTCATGGTGCTCTCCCCTGTCTGGTGGCGCCCCCGGCGGCGGCCGGCTGGCCGCGTCCGTGTGGTGACGCCGAAAAGTACCGGATCGTGGTGTCCACCAGGATGTCGACGACCGGATCGAGGCTGTCGAGCTCCACGTATTCGTCCTTCTCGTGCAACCCCCGCCCGGTCGGGCCGAAGATGACCGCGGGGATCCCGCCCTCGGGCTGATAGATGTTGGCGTCGGTGATGCCGAGTAGCCCACCGAACACCGGCGGCACCCCGTGGCGCGCCTGGAAGGCCTCTCGGAAGGCGACGACCCCGGGATGATCCGCCGCGATCTCGAAGGGCTCGTAGGACGGGGGAGCCACCTCGACCGTCACCCGCGCCGCCAGCGTCAGCGAGGCGATCAAAGCCTCGAGCTGCTCCACGGCGGTGGCGCGGGTCTCGCCAGGAGCGAGCAAACGGGTGACGATGATTTCGCAGCGCTCCGGCACCACGGTGGCGTACTCTCGGTAGCCGCCATCGATCTTCAGGGTCGAATAGTTCATCGGCCCGAGCACCGGGTGGCTGCCGAGCGGCAGCTGGGCGAGGGCCAGCACGATCCGCGCGGCCTCGTCGACCGCGTTGATCCCCCGCTCCGGGTGGCAGAGCGCATGGGAGGACCGTCCCTCGACGATGATCCGGTAGAGGATCTTGCCGGGCATGACCAGCGGAATCGGGTCGGTGGCGTCCCGTCCCGAGAACGGCTCGGTCAGGAGGAGGAGATCGCTCTTGCCGTACGGCGTGTCGAGCAATGCCCGTGCCCCGGTTCCAAACGCCTCCTCGTCCACGGTCGCGGCAAACCCGACTCGCCCAAGGGAAGGACTGCTGCCCGCCCTCTCGACCAGCCGGCGGAACGCGAGCCAGGCGCAGGCCACCCCCGACTTCATGTCGAGCGCCCCTAGCCCGTAGAGGCGGCCGTCCCGAACGGTGGGCTCGAACGGGTCGCTGCCCCAGCCCTGGGCCACATCGACCGTATCGAGATGCCCGGTCAGGGTCACCAGGCCCGGCCCCGGCCCGAGTCGGGCCGAACAGCACACGTTGGGTCGGCCCGGGGCGACCTCGAACCACTCCGGCTCGAACCCGGCTCCGCGGATCTCGTCAGCCATCAGACGGGCCAGGCGCTCTTCGACCGGGGTGCGGGAATCGACCCGAACCATCCGGGTCACTAGGTCGAGCAGTTCAGGACGCGTCATGGCCGCCGGGTGAGTTCGGGTAGGCCCGGCAGGCTGAGGGAACGCGCGACGCCGTCCTGCCCGATCCGGAAGGTGACCAGACCGCGGTCCCGGAGCGCGGTGTTCCAGTGCACCCGGAAGGTATCGAAGTGCCAGTGCTCGAGGTCGCCGGAGGCGGTGCCAAATTGAATCGTCAGTTTTCCACCTTGATCTCGAATCATCGCGTCGCCGTAGGCGCTATCCGCATAGGCGCCAGCATACTTGGTTAGAGGCAGGGTGGGCTGTGTCCCCCCGATGCGGGCCGACTCTCCGGCCCGCTCCTGTGCCAGGATCCGGCCCCGGATCACCAGCGTGCTGTCGAGCATCTCGCGGCTCCAATCCCGGGTCCCACCGCCCAGGAACAGGTCGAAGAACTTGAAGGCAATTCCCTCATCGACGCTGCTTGGATTGAGATTGGTGAGCACCACGATCCCAACCTGCTCCTCCGGCGCCATCGCCACCAAGGCGCGCATCCCGTCGATCGACCCGCCGTGATGGACCAGGTAGCGGCCCCGGTAATTTTGGAGGAACCAGCCCATGCCGTACATGAAGAACTGGGTCCCTGGTACCATCTGGTGGTTCACGGGGCTCAGGGAGGCGAACCACCGCTCGACGGGGATCACCGTCTGCGGCGAGTGCATCTCTTTGATGGCGGCTTCGCTGATCAGTCGCTGCCCCCGGTAGCTCCCCTTCCCCAGGTGGAGCCGGAGCCACTCGGCCATCTCGCGGGCGCTCGCGTTGATCGAGCCCGCCGGGCCGACGTTGTCGATGTCGTGCCACGGCACGGGAATTACCGAATCGCGACCCCAAGCGTGGGGGGTGGCCACGTTCGTCATCCCGGCGAGGGGTTTGACGCTGGTGGTGGCCTGGGTCATCCCCAGGGGGGCGAAGATCCGCTGTTTGACGAAATCATCCCAGGTCAGGCCGCTCGCGTTCTCGATCAGTTTCCCGGCCGCCACGAACATGTGGTTGTTGTAGCCGTAGGTTTGTCGAAAGCTGGCCGAGCGCCGGATGTACCGCTGGCGCCGAAGGACCTCCTCGCGATCGAAGGTGGTCGCCCCCCAGATCCGGTCGGCGCGATCGAGCCCGACCCGGTGGGTCACCAGGTCGCGAACCAGGATCTCCCTCGTCACCCAGGGATCGGCCAGCTCCCACCCGGGCAACCGCGGCGCCACCGGCTCGTCCCAGCGGAACTTTCCTTCGTCCACCAGCATCGCCATCGACGCCGTGGTGAACGCCTTGGTCGAGGACCCGATCGCGAAGATGGTGTTGGCGTCGGCGCGGGCCGGCTTACCCTTCTCGAGCACCCCATATCCCTTGGCGAAGACGACCGAATCTCCGACCACGACCGCCACCGCGACGGCGGGGGCCCCCCACTCCGCCCGAGCCTTGTCCGCATAGCGGTCGAGCGCGGCCAGCCGCGGATCCGGGCGTCGCTGAGCGAGCATCGGGCTCGCGGCGACGACACAGAGCAACCCCAGAACGATGCGCCCCATCGCGACCTCCCTCGGGCTAGTAGGTCGTCGGCGTGGCGGACAGCCCGAGCATCTGACGCGCCTGCGCCGGCGTCGCGACCCCGCGGTTCAGCTCGTTGGCCAGCCGGGCCGCCCGCTCCACCAACTGGGCGTTGCTCGTCGCCTTCTCGCCGCGACGATAGTACACGTTGTCCTCCAGCCCGACCCGGACGTGGCCGCCGAGCAGCATCGCGAACGTCGTCATCGGCAGCTGCTGGGGCCCGATTCCCGAGGTGAGCCAGAGGGTGTTCTCCGGCATCTCCCGAAGGAGGTGGACCACGTTCTCGAACGTTGGCCAGCTCGACGTCTGGTAGCCCATCACCGTCTGAATCCAGTACGGGGCCTCGACCATGCCGTTCTTGATCAGGTCCTGCATCACCCAGGGACCACCGGAATGGTAGGTCTCCATCTCGGGCTTGATCCCGTGCTTCTTCATCTCGGCCGCGAACTGGTTGACCAGCTTGTAGCTGAACGGGAGGCACTCGTCATAGAGCATTTCGTCACGGGGAAACGGCAGCGGCGGTTTCCGAGCGGCGATCTTGAACTTGCTCATGTCGGGCGTGAGGTTGAGCGACGCCACTTCCGGTTTGGCCGGCAGACAACGGAGCCGCTCCTCCATCGTCATGTCCGGGCCGCCCCCGGTGGTGTTGTTGATGATGATGTCGGGGCACCGCTCCCGGATCTTCTTGTTGACCTGGTGCCAGACTTCGGTGGTCGTCGCGGGCCGGGTGTGGTTCTTGGGGTCCCGGGCATGGACGTGCACCATCGTCGCGCCGGCGCGGTAGGCACCATGGACCGAATCGGCGATCTCGTCGGCGGTCTCCGGCAGGTTGTCGTTGGCTTCCTTGCCCTGGATCCCGCCGTTGCACGCGCAGACGATGATGACCGGGGGCATCTTGCCCACCCGTTCCAGGTATTCGTAGGTGTCAGCGTAGCGCCAGAGGTAATCGAACTTGCTCGCCATTGCGGGAATCCTCGAGGGTGATGATCAACGGCCGCGCGAGCGCGACCGACCAGTGGACTGCTTGGTGAGTGGCAGTTTCTTCTTCGTGGCCCGGATCTCGCCGATCATTCGATCACGCCAGGCCCGTTGGGCCTCGAGCGAATGGCCCATCATCGTGTCGGTCTGTTTGCCGAGGCGCTCGACCAGATCGTCCGAGAACCGGGTCGTGGTATTGAGGGCATCCCAGATCCCGTGATAGGCCCCCCGATACCGGGTGAAATACTCTCGAATCCCGCCGTCCGCGTTCGCGTTGGCCACGGCGAACGGCCCCATGAACGCCCACCGCAGGCCAAGCCCGTCGCGAATGCAGGTGTCGATCGCCTCGACATCGGCGACCCCGGTGGCGACCAGATCGACGGCCTCCCGGACCAACGCCGCCTGCATTCGGTTGAGAATGAAACCGGGAACGAACTTGCGGAGGACCACGGGCGCTTGGCCGATTTCCCGGAGGAACGCAACCGCCCGCCGCTCGACTTTCGGATCGGTGGCCTGTCCCGCCAGGACCTCCACGACGGGGATCAAATGGGGCGGGTTGACCGGATGGGCAACGATGAAGCGCCGCGCCCCGGCAACCCCGTGAGCCAGCTCGGTCATGTCCAGCGCCGACGTGCTGCTTCCCACGATGGCTTTGGCGGCGAGCAAGGCATCGATTTCGTGATAGGCGGCGTTCTTGATCGCCGCCACTTCGGGGAGGCTCTCCTGCACCCATCCCGCGCCGGCCAGCGCCTCCGCCAGGGTCGCGGCCGCCGAGACCCGGTCCCATTGGGCCTTGGCCGCTTTCTTCTTGAGCATCCCCTGCTTCCGCTGCGCCTTCAGCATGCCTTTGAACCAGGCCAGCGCCGCCTCGAGATTCCCGGCATCGGAGTCGAAGACGCGCACCTGGCAGCCGGCGCGAGCGAAGACCGGGATCCAACTCCGACCGATGACACCGGTCCCGACCACCGCCACCGTCTTGATGCTGGGCTTCTTCATGTTCGATCGTCCCCTCGGGAAGACTGCAATGTACCGAGTTTTCCGGCCGTCGCGACCGGCCGCGTCTCAGGGCCCCTGATCCAGTCGAAGCATGGTCTGCATGAGGAGGTTGACGCCGTTGGTCACGTCGCGCGCCTCGGTGAATTCCTGGGGCGCGTGACTGATCCCTCCCACCGATGGCACGAAGATCATCCCCATCGGCCCGAGCCGCGCCAGGTTCTGGGCATCGTGCCCCGCCCCGCTCGGCATTGAGCGCTGACTGAAGCCGAGGGCCTGGGCCGCCGCCGCGACGGTCGACTTGAGGGCCGGATCGGCCAGCGCCGCGACGTTGGGGGGGCGTCGTTTGGCCTTCCAGGTCGTCCGCTGGCGGGTCATGATGGTGTTGGCTTCGGTCTCGATCTCCCCCCAGAGCCGCTCGGCCTTCGCCATGTCCAGGTCGCGTAACTCGATCGACATCTGCACCTCGCCCGGAATCACGTTCTCCGCCCCGGGCTTCACCTCGAGGCGACCCACCGTGCCCACTTGGCGGCCTGGGGTCCGCTTGACGATCCGGTCCACGGCCAGCGTCAACTCGGAGGCGGCGAGCAAGGCGTTGCGCCGCTCCGCCATCGGCGTGGTACCGGCATGATTGGCGAATCCGGTGATCGTCACCTCATGGCGAAGAATCCCGACGATCCCCTCGACGACCCCGATGTCCTGGTCGGCCTGGTCGAGGGTACCACCCTGCTCGATGTGGAGCTCGACATACCCCGCGATGCTCCCCGGCGCCTGGCGGTACCCCGCCATCGCGGCGGGATCGCCGCCGACTTTGCGGATCAGCTCGCCTAACGGCACCGTGTCTTTCACTCGAGTGCGGGCCAACTCGTCTTGCGGGATCGCCCCGAGGAACCCTCGGCTGCCCACCAGGCCACTCTCCTCGTCGGCCCAAACCGTCACCCACCACGGGTGCCGGTGCCGGTACCCGTTGGCCTTGAGGGTGGCCATCACCTCGACGGCGCCCAGACTGCCGACGTCGCCGTCGTAGTTGCCGCCGTTGGGCACGGAGTCGATGTGGGATCCGAACAGGAGCGGCTTGAGACCCGGCTCGGTGCCGTCAACTCTGGCGATGATGTTCCCCGCCGGATCGACCGCGGGCGACAACCCGACCTCCCGCATGATGCCCATCAGCCACCGGCGGGCCTCGACGTCGGCGTCGCTGAACCCGGTCCGACTGACGCCGCCTCCTGGATTCGCCCCGAACCGGGACAGCTCCTTGAGCCAGCCGTTGATTCGGTCCCCGTTCACCCGCCACCCCGCCCATGCCGGCGCTTGGGGGCGAGCGACGCCCATGGCGGCCGTACCGGCGGCGACGAGCAAGGTTCTCCGGTCGATCATGATCGTCTACTCCTCCCACTCGGCGTTCCCGCACACGGCCAACTCCTGGCCGGATACGTGGCGGGCCTCGTCGCTCGCCAGAAAAGCACAGGCACTCGCGATCTCGGTCATGTCGATCCAGGTTCGCATCGACACATAGCGAAGAGCTTCCTTCTCCATTTCCTCCAGAGAGATGCCCTTGTCCTTGGCGACCTTCGTCAGTACGCCTCGGCCCCGGGCGTTGTCCATGAAGCCAGGCAACACCGCGTTGCACCGAATGCCCCACGGTCCGAGCTCCCGGGCAAGGTTCTTGGTCAAGCCGAGGACCCCCACCTTGCCGGCGACGTACGCGGTCCGCTTCGGCAACCCGGTCCGAGCCGAGGTGGTCGAGAGGTTGATGATGCAGCCGCTCTGCTGCCGCTTCATGTGAGGGACCGCCTGCTTCACGGTGTAGAACATGCCGCTCAAGTTGACCCGGAGACAGTGGTCCCACTCGGCGTAGTCCAGGTCCTCGACGAAACCACGCGGCCCGGCGATCCCATGATTGTTGATCAAGACGTCGATCCCGCCGAGCCAGGCCAGCGCCTCGGCGAACATCGCTTCGACCTGGCGGCAATCCCCGACGTCCGTCACCGAACCGTGGAGGCGCGGGTTGGCGGCCACCGTCGCGGCGACGGCGCCGGCGTCGACATCACAGATGTGAACCTGATGGCCGTCCTTGGCGAACCGCTCCGCGATGACGCGGCCGATACCGCCGCCACCGGCGGTGATGATGACCCGCTTCATTGTTATCTTCCCCGAATGACGTCCCCGAATGATTTCACGATCGACCTCGAACACCTCGGCCAGCCCGCCTACGTCGCCGCCCAGGTGATGATCACCACCGAAGGCCCGGTCCTGCTCGATACCGGCCCCGGCTCCACCCTGGCCAATCTTCACCGCGGCCTCGATCGCGCCGGGATCCGGGTCAGCGACCTCCGCGCCATCCTGCTATCACACATCCACTTCGATCATGCGGGCGCGACCGGGCTCCTGGTCGAGCAGCACCCCGGGTTGGAAGTGTACGTCCACGAGCGGGGTGCGGTCCATCTGATCGAGCCGACCAAGCTGGTCGCCAGCGCGAAACGAGTCTTCGGCGCCGACTTCGACCGTCTCTGGGGCCGTTTCCTCGCGGTGCCGGCCGATCGGGTTCGCGCGCTCAAGGGCGGCGAGACGATCACCATCGGCAACCGCCGTTTCGAGGTGGCCTACACGCCCGGCCACGCGGTCCACCACGTCAGCTATTTCGAGGCCGCCGACCGGACCGCCTACGTCGGCGACTGCGGCGGCATTCGCCCCCCGGCGCTCCCGGTCGCGCTGCCGGTGACCCCGCCCCCGGACTTCGACCTCGAGGCGTGGCTTGCCACGATCGACACGATCGAGGCCTGGCAACCGCGCCGGCTGTTCTGCACCCACTTCGGCTTCTCCGACGATCCAGCCTTCCAGCTCGCCGAGTTGCGGGCCGGGCTCCGGGACTGGGTGGAGATCACCCGTCAACTGCTGGAGCGGGACGCCACCGATGGTGAACGGGCCGCGGCGTTCGAGCGCTGGGTCCTCGACTCACTCCAGGGCAAGGCGACTCCCGAGGCGATCCGGGCCCGAGCCGAGTTCTCCGACTATCAAGCCAGCTGGTACGGGATTGCCCGGTACTGGCGGAAGCGGCTCCCGCCTCCCCCGAGCTGACCTCGCCCCGTTACCACCGGAACCGCCCGGGCGCGAAGGCGCCGAGCGTGCTCTCGTCGAGCTGGCCAACCATCAGGTCGGCCATCATTTCGCCGGTCACAGGCGCCATCGTCACCCCGAGCATCGCGTGCCCGGTGGCGACGAACGCGTTGGTGAACCCGGGCACCCGCCCCAGCATCGGAAGACCGTCCGGCGTCAGCGGCCGCATCCCGACCCACTCGGTGCCCTCGTTGGGCCCGATCGGCACGGTGAGAAACTGGCCGATCCCGTGGCGGATCCCCGCGATCCGGCGCCGATCGAGGGTGGTGTTGACGCCCGAGAGTTCCATGGTGCCGGCGAACCGGAGCCCGCCGTCGAATGGCGAGCACCCGATCCGGGCCTCGCCCAGGTACACCGGGCGGCGTAGCTCGGCGCCCCGGCCGTCGAGCGTGATACTGTAGCCCTTCCCCGCCTGGACCGGGATCCGCGTCCCGAGCCGTTCGATGACTTGCCCGGTCCATGCCCCGGCCGCGATCAGCACCTCGTCGGCCGCTTCCCCTCCTCCATTGGTTTCGACACCTGCGATCCGTCCGTTGGCGATCCGGAACCCGGTGACGTCGACCCCGGCTCGCACCGACACCCCCGCCGCCTCGAGCCGTTTGGCGTACCCGGTCGCCAGCGACTCCGGGCGGACGTGATACTCCGCCTCGACCAGGAATCCGGCCACGACTTCGTCGCTCAAAGCCGGCTCGAGCGCGGTGAGCTCGGCGCGGGATAGCGGGTTTGGTACCGGGTAGCCGTAACGGCGGAGATGGTCGAAGTCGGCGCGGGTCGCCGCCATGTACCCTTCGTCTCGAAAGACGAACAGCAAGCCCTCGCGGTGGAGCTCGAACTCGAAACCCTCGCGGGTCAGCTGATCGAACAACGGCAGGGTCCGCCGATTCATCTCGGCCACCGCGTGTAGTCCGCGCTCGAAGTCGCTCGCGTTGCAGTGACGCCAGAAACGCCACAGCCACCGAGCCAGGCCGGGCACCGCGGTCGGCGCGATGTAGAGCGGGCTGCCGCTCGAGAGCATCCATTTGAGGGAAGTCCAGGTCAACCCGGGGGCTGGGATCGGTGCCGAGAGCGAGGGCGTGATCCACCCGGCGTTGCCGCGAGTGCAGGCGTCGCCTGGTTGCCCCCGATCGAGCACGACCACCTCCCGGCCGCGTTTCACCAGCGAGTCGGCGCATGCGAGACCGATGGCCCCCGCGCCGACGACCACCGTTCGCTTGGCGGTCATCGCAATTTCCGTTGGAAAAAGTCCGCCGTGGCGCGGAAAACTCGATCCCAGTTGGTCCAGGTCAGGAAGCTGTGCACGTCGTCGGGCAATACCAGTTGCTCGGGCTCGACCCCGCGGGCCCGGAGCGCGGCGATCAACCGAACCGACTCGTTGATGTTGACGTTGCGATCGTCGTCGCCGTGCACCAGCAACACCGGCGCGCGCCAGGTGTCCACCCAGCGGAGCGGGGACGACTCGAACGCCAGCCGTGCGGCCTCGGGTTTCTCGAGCGGATTGTAGCTCGGCACGAAGTTCTGGATCCCCGAGTTCCAATCGTGGACGCCGTGAATGTCGACCCCGGCCGCGAACAGGTCGGAGCTCTTGGCCAGCCCCATTGCGGTGAGATAGCCGCCATAGGAGCCGCCCCACAGCCCGATCCGCTTCGAATCGACGTCGGCACGGCCCTGGAGGTAGAGCCCCGCACCCATCACGTCGAAGTACTCCGACGCCCCGGTGGCCCCGTAATTGAGGGCCTCCCGGAACTCCATCCCGTAGCCGGTCCCGCTCCGATAGTTCACCGACAGCACGACGTACCCCAGCTGAGCGAGCCACTGGTTCATCGCGTAGGTGTTATGGTAGTAAAACATGTAGTGGAAGCCGAGCAGCATCTGCCGCCGTGATCCTCCGTGAAAGAAGGCGATCGCCGGCCGCCGTTCGCCAGGACGGAGCCCCGGCGGCATGAACAGTTGCCCGTGAATCGCCAGCCCGTCCGCGGAGGGGAAGATGACCTGCTGTGGCTCGACCAGCGCGGCGGCCGGGTAGTCGTTAGGCATCGCCTGGGGGGCCACCGCTCGGACCTCGCCGCCGACCAGGACGGCGGCGTGGGCCGGCCGCCGGGCATCGGACCTGAGCAGCGCCACCGCGCCGTCGGCGAGGCCGCTGGGGGCCCACTCGATGCCCGCGCCGGTGGTCAGGGCCACCGGGGTTCCGCCCGCCGGATCGACCCGGAACAGGTCGCGCCGGTCGATGTCGCCGAGGTTGGCGTTGTAGTAGACCGTCTTCCGGTCGGGAGCGAGGGCGACGTACTCGACTTCACCAGCGCCCGGAGTGAGCAGCGTCGCCGCGCCCCCTGCCACCGGGACCGAGTAGAGATGGGACCAGCCGTCGCGCTCCCAGGGAAAGACCAGTCGATCGCTCGCGGTCCACAGGAGCGAGGGCCCCTCGACCTGCCGCGGAACGCTGCCGACCCCAGCCGCCGCCCGCCACACCTCACGGCCTACCCCGCTCGCCGCATCGGCGACCCGAATCGACCACGGGCCAAACTCGCGGAACGGCGCGAACAAGGGCGGCTCGAAACCCGCCGGAATCCGGACGAACGCAATCCGGCCGCCGTCGGGCGACCACGCCGGCGCGCCGTCCCGATCCAGCGTCGGCTCCACCCAACGAATCCTCTTCGGTCCCAACTCGTAAATCCCCACGAAGGAGTGATCCCCCCGCTGGCTCGCGAAGGCCAGCTTCGCCCCGTCCGGCGACCACGCCAGGTCGCCGGCCCCGCCGCGCGCCTTGAATAGCTGCTTCGGCTCACCGGCCCCGGCGATGGGGGCGACCCAGACCTGACCGGCTCGGAGAAACGCCACCCAGTCGCCTCGCGGCGAGACGAGCGCTCCGCTGCCAGCGCCGACCTTTACCGCCGGCCCACCCGATACCGGCACCCGCCAGACGAGTTGCTCTTGGCCGTTCGGATCGCTGGTCGGGTTGGGAATCTCCCCCCGGCGGTTCGCCGCCCCGCCTCGGGTGAAGAACACGGTGCGCCCATCGGGGGAGACGGCGACGTCACCGATCTCCTGACCGTCGTCCTCGGTGAACGCGGTCAGTTGGCGGCCGCGATAGTCCGGTGCGGTCGCTGCCCAGACGTTGCGGACGCCTTTGGTGTTGTGGGCCCATGCCATCGTCCCGCCGCCGGTGGCGAGCGACTGGGCGAAAGGGGCGGCCGTGAGCTGCTCGATCGACACCGTCTGCGCGTTGCCCCGTGTGGCGATCACGATCGTCAGACCGACCGCTAACCATCGACCTGTCATTGCCGCTGCCTCCGTGGTTGCACTTCGAGGTGGAAAGCGGCACCTTCCCGCTCGCCTTGAATCCTGAAAAGACGCTCATGACGCGACCCGCCAGCCGCCCGATCCTGCTGATCACCCTGCTCGCGATGGTGAGTCTGGTCGGATACGCGCTCCGATCGAACATCACGATCGCCCAGGAGTACATGGCGCCTGAGCTCGGGCTCACCATGAACGACATGGGCACCATTACCGCGTGGGGGTTTCAACTCGCGTACGCCCTGTTCCAGATCCCGGCCGGCTTTCTCGGCGACCGCTACGGCGCCCGGGTGGTGCTCGGCCTCGCGGTCACCGGATGGGCCATCGCCTCGCTGGCATCGGGGCTGGTGCCCGCCGTGGCCGGCTCGGCCTTCATGATGCTGTTCGGAGCCAGGGTCCTGCTCGGGATCGCGCAAGCCGCCACCTACCCCGTCGGATCGATGGCGGTAGCCCAATCTATCCCCGCTCACCAGCGGACGACGGCCAATTCGATCTACATCGCGGCGGCGACATTGGGCTCGGCCCTGGCACCCCTGACGCTCGCTCCCCTGATGGTCCAGGCCGGGTGGCGCTCGGTGTTCATCGCCAGCGGTGTCGTGGGCCTGATCACGGCCCTGGTCTGGTTTCTCTTCGCACCCGTCGAACTGGGCCGCCGGCCTGCCCACGTCCAAACCCCGATCGCGGACCAGTTTCGGGCCAGCTTGCGACTCCTCCGCGATCGCGACCTGATGCTGCTCTCGACATCGTACCTGCTTCATAGCGCGGTGTTCTTCGTCTTCATCTTCTGGTTCTTCCGCTACCTCACCGAAGGGCGCGGCTTCACCGTGCTCGCCAGCGGATTCTGGGGCAGCGTTCCCTATTTCATGGCGTTCGCCTTCGCGCCGATGGGCGGGATGCTCGCCGATTGGTTGGGGCGCCGGTCCGATCCAGGGGTGGCCCGGCGCCGGGTCGCGATGACCTGCCTGATGGCGGCCGCGACCCTGGTCGTCATCGGCGCCAACCTGCCCAGCCCCTACCTGGCGATCGCCGCCCTCGGCCTCTCGGTGGCGGCGATCAACGGAGCCGAGGGCTCCTTCTGGGCCACCGCCACGTCGTTAGGCCGGTCGAATCCGGGAGCCGCCGGCGGGGTGCTCAACCTGATGGGTAATCTCGGCGGCGTCATCTCGATCTGGGCGGTACCCCGAATGAAGGACGCGCTGGGCTGGACGACCATGCTCGGCGTCTGGGCCGCCGTCTCGGTCATCGCCGGTCTCCTGTGGCTGGCGGTCCGGGTCGATCGAACTGAGCCCGCCGCAACGGCCTGACGGTCCGAACGAACTCGAGGTTGGCGCTCCGCCCGGAGCTCAGCCGGAACCCGACCACCGCCCCCTTCGGGTTCCGGAGAAAATCGAGCCGTGAGCCTCGGGCGACGAAGACATCAGGCCCGATCGGCTCCATCAAAGTCCAGACGTCGTAGCGAGCCCGGAGCCAGAGGCCGGTATCGATCGTCGACACGGTGATCCACGAATCCAGTTCCTCGCTGGTGAATCGTCCGGCGTAGCCGCGGAGTGCATCGCCATCGAGCACGGGAGCCGGGCCGAGTTGCTTGACGGGTTCGCCTCCCAACCCGGTCGGGGTCAACGTCACCCCGTCGGGGGCCGCCCGAAACACGAGTCGCCCACTCAACGGTGGCGCCACGAACTCACTGTCGGAGACCGGAGTGAGCGGAAGGGTCATGCCGAACACGGCGCCCTCGAGTCGGTCGCCTTTGCGAAGAACGGTGAGGATCTGCCCGGTGGCCACCTCATACCGACCGACGTACCGATCGAGGATCGCCGGCGCTACGGCGACCTTCGCGACCTCCCCCGCGGCGTCTTTCGGCCCGAGCCGATCGGCGAGATAGAGGTCGGCGACCTGCTCGGCCATCCGCTCGGGTTGGGCGGTGTAGTCGTTGCACAGGATCGCCACCGAGAACCGGAGACTGGGAAACCGCATCAGCTGAGCCCGGTAGCCGATGAACGACCCGCCGTGGTCGACGACCGGCTGCCCACGATAGGTGCGCATGAACAGCCCGAACCCGTAGCCATGGCTCGTCCCGTTCTGGATCGTGCCTGGCGTGGTCAGCTCGTCGATCAGCCCCTGCCCTCGTGTCCCGAGGCGATTCCCGAAGAAGTTGTCGTCCCATTTCGCGAGATCCAGCACGGTGGTGTACAGCCCACCGTCCCCCACCGCCGCGAAGCTGGTCTTGACGATCTCGTAGCCGTTGGCATTCGGCTGGTAACCTTCGGCCCGCCGCGGCACGATCAGCTTGTTGTCGTCGTGCCAGTGGGTGTCGGTCATCCCGAGCGGGCCAAACATGTGCCGCTGGGAGAAATCCCGGAGCGACATGCCGGTCGCTCGCTTGATCACCACGCCGAGGAGGAAGTAGCCCGAGTTCGAGTAGGACCACTTGCTGCCCGCCGCGAAGTCCGCCGCCAGCTGACGGGAGATCAGATCGAGGGCCACGTCCTCCGGAATCTCGTCGGCGAACGAGCGCCCCGACATGCCCCAGAGCGACAGGTAATCCCGGATGCCGCTGGTGTGGTGCACCAGGTGGCGAATGGTGATCCGCTCGGCGTAGGGCGGCAGCTCGGGCAGATAGCGGGTGATCGGGTCGTCAAGGTTGATCCGCCCCATCTCGGCCGCCAACGCGATACTGGCCGCCGCGAACTGTTTCGACGTCGAGGCGATGTAGAACGCGGTGCCCGGCTGGATCGCGATCCCCTGGTTGAGATCGGCCATTCCATATCCGCGGGTGTAGAGAATCCGCCCACCGCCGAAGACCCCGAGGGCGCAGCCGGGGCTCGAGGTTCGGTCGAATCTCGCGAAGATGGAGTCGATCGCGGGCCCGCCCGGATCCCGCCAGGGCGTCCCTTGGCCGGCAACGGGCTGGGACACGAGGGTAGCGAACAACAGACCAACGATCATGGCTGGTGCCGGAGCGGAGTCATGTATACAATATCGCATCCAAATGCCTCGCGACAAGGGGGATCCGGGACTGCGTCCGAACTTTCGTTGATTTGTCAAGCGCTGTGCCAACCCCCGGAAGGAACCAAGTGGCGGGATGAGCTGGGTGAGCGTCAGCGCCGCGGGAACCGCTCGCGGTAGAGGTCCACGAAGTCGCCGGCCAACTCGCGGGTCGCGAATCGGAGCGATTCGTTGAGTTCGGCCCGTTCGACGATATTGGAGAGGGTCCGGCCACCCCAGATCAGGGTCCACGCCGGCAAATTGCCAAATCGGTCGTCGTACCCCAACTCGAGCCGGGCCACGAAGCCAGTGCCGAATCGGGCCCGGCCCGCCCCGGTGGCTAGCCGGACGTCGAGCCGGAGCACGCAGCAGTCGCCGCCCCGGGGATCGGATCGCTCGAAGAGGATATCGGCGCGGACCAGCTCCTGCCGGACGACGTCTTCCAGGAGTCGCGCCAGCCGGCCGCCGTCGGTGCTACCCGCCACATCGACGCGCACGGTGAGGGATTGAATTTCCTCCACCGCGTCCGGCGAGAACGGGATCTGGGCCGCCACCGGGCCCCTCCCGCTCGCCACCACCAGGCTGAGCACCACCGCGACGAGACGCATCATCACCGAGTATCGGCCGGGCCGCGGCGAACTCAACCGTTACCGGAGACCGACCATCCCGCGGACGTCTTTGAAGAGCCGCTCGGGGTCGAAGCCGACGCCCTCCTTGAAGACGACCACGGTATTGCGAAGGTCGCGGGGCGTCACGGCCGGGTTGCCCCGCACCACCGCGAAGTCGGCCAGCTTGCCGACCTCGACACTGCCGACGTCCTTGTCCACGCCGAGGATCTTGGCGCCGTTCAAGCTCATGATCTTGAGCGCCTCGACCGGCGTGAATCCGGCCTCGACCAGGATCTCCAGGTTGCGCTGATCCCCGAGACCGGCGAGGGCGCCGCCATTGCCGGTGTTGTCGACCCCGGCCGCGAGCAATCCGCCGGCCTTGACGAAGGCGTACTCGTAGGCGAGCGCTTTCTGATAGGCTTTCTCGGACACTCCGGCGTTGGGATTCTGCTTCATCCCTTCGTACATCTTCAGATAGGCGTCCCGAATCGCCGGATACATCAGCTCCAGGGTGCGGGGATCCAGCTCCCGGGGGCGTCCCGGCACCAGCGCCTCGATCACCGGGAGGGTGGAGGTCATCGAGACGCCCTTGTCGATCATGGTCTTGAAGGTTGCCTGGACCGCCGGACTGGCGAGATCGAGATCCTCCATCACTTTTGTGTTCGTCGCCGGACACTGATCCACTTGTTTGGCCGGATCGTATTCGGTGTTGACGAAGAGGCCATGCTCCAGATTGTCGATCCCGAGCGCGACGGCCTCCTTGAAGCCGACCGAGCAGAGGTGGCCGGTGATCTTCATCCCATGGCGATGAGCCTCGTCGACCGCGGCCCGCATCTCGGCGCGCCGAATCGTGGTGTAGAGCTTGAACCAGGTGGCCCCTTCCTGGGCCCAGTAGCGGACAGTGCGACGGGCCTCCTCCTCCGAATTGAGGACCGACATCACCCCGAGCGCGGGATTGGCCCCGGTGATGTAGGGGCCCGACAGATGCATCCGGGGGCCCGGGCTGCGGCCGGCGTCGATCTCCCTCTTGAGATTCATGTCCTCGTAGGGCGCCAGGCTACCGGTGGCCCGGATGGTGGTCACTCCGGAAGCCAGGTAGAGGCGGGGCGAGCTGTAGGCGAGGTTGATGTTCCGCCAACCGGCCGCCGAGTAGTGGATGTGGTCGTGCATCCCCACCAGGCCGGGAACGACCGTGTGACCGGGATAGTCGATGACCCGCGCCCCGGCCGGGATCGCCACCTGGCCGGTTCGGCCGATCGCCTTGATCCGACCGGCCTCGACGACGATCGTCTGGCCCTCGAGCGCGGGGCGACCGGTGCCGTCGATGACCCGCACGTTGGTGAGGGCCACCGCCGGTTCGCGCACCGACACGTAGGTGGCGGTGGCCGAGCTGAGTTGGTCGATCCGTTGCGCCAGGACGGGCGTGGCGGCCACGAGGGCGGCGGTTCCTACCGTTAGGTAACGCATGGGGTCCTCACCGAAAGTGAACTGCCCGTCTAGCGAATCCCGACCAGTCCCTTGACCGAGCCGAGCAACTTGGCGGCATCGAACCCGACCCCGCCCTTGAATACCGTGACCACGTTGCGAATGTCCGCCGGACGCGCGGTGGGATCGCCGCGGAGGACCACCAGGTCGGCGGTCTTGCCGGTGGCGACGACGCCGAGATCGGCGGCGCCGAGCACCTTGGCCCCGTTGGCGGACATCACCTGAATCGCCTCCTCGGGCGTGAAGCCGGCCTCGACCAACAGCTCGAAGTTGCGCTGGTCGCCGTAGCCGGGAAGCGCGCCGCCGTTGCCGGTGGGGTCGACTCCCGCCGCGAGGAGACCACCCGCTTTCACGAAAGCCCGCTCGTAGGCCATCGCCGTCTTGAACGCCGCCAGCATTGGCGAGGCGCCGGTCCGCTCGGCGAGCTGTTGGCGGGTGGCCAGGTACTCCGCCTTGACGTCGGGGCTCATCGCCTCGACGACCCGATGGTCGAGCGGCGGCCGATTGGGGATCGAAATCTCATAGACCGCCAGGGTCGACGTCATCGGCACGCCCTTTTCGATCAGGGCACGGAAGGTGGCCTGCACCGGTGCGGAGGCCAGGTCGAGCCTGGCGTAGGTCTCCAGATCCCGGCCCGGGCAGCGGTCGGGCTGCTTGTCGGGATGGTACTCCAAGTTGGCCATCAGGCCGTGCTCGAGGGCGTCGATACCGGCCTCCACCGCCTCGCGGTAGCCCACCGAGCATAGGTGTCCGGTGACTTTCACCCCGCGCTTGTGGGCGGCCTCGGTGATCGCCTTCAGATTCTCCCGGCTGATCTCGGTGTAGACCTTGAACCAGGTCGCGCCTTCGTCCGCCCAGTAGTTGACCACCCGCCGCGCTTCCTCTGGCGTGGTGATGTGCTTTCGCTCGACCACCGCGTCCGGGCCGGTCAGGTACGGGCCGCTGATGTGCATTCGGGGCCCGGGGACGTCGCCCGCGTCGATCTGCTGCTTGAGGCTGATCTCCGCGTACGGCGAGATGCTCCCCGTGGTCCGGATCGTGGTAACACCGGCGCCGAGGTAAAGGCGGGGCGCCGAGGTGTTGAGCTGCGAGCGGCGACCGGCGGCCGTCGTGTAGAAGGTATGGTTGTGCATCCCGACCAGGCCCGGGATCAGGGTGTGGCCAGTCAGGTCGATGACCCGGGCCCCCGACGGCGTCGGAACCTGACCGGATGGACCGACGGTCTGGATCTTCCCCGCGCTGATGATGACCGTCTGTTGGCGCAGCGCCGGCCGACCGGTGCCGTCGATGATCGTCGCGTTGGTCAACGCGACCACCGGCGCGGCGACCGAGACATAGGCCCGAGTGGTATCGGACAGCCGGACCTGTGCCGTGGCGGAGGCGGCCCAAGCGAGCAGGCAGCTCGCGGTAACGAACCGGCGCATCGATGGCCCCGTGAGGAGGAAACTCTAAGGTACCGCCCCCCAGGCGATCAGAGTATCCCGTCGAAGTAGAGGTCGAACCGCCAGCCGGTTGGCGCCCGGAGCGCGCGGGCGAGGTCCATCCGAACCAGCCCATCGAGGAAGCTCGCCCCGACACCGGCGGACAAGAGCGGCCGACCGGTGGAGAAGTCGCCGCGGCGTCCGGCCCAGCCGATGTCGGAGAAGCCGGTGAGCCGCACCGCTGGGAAGCTGTTCGCCACTTCGACGCGGCCGGCCCAGAACGCGTCGCCGGCGGTCACGCCACCGGAATACCCCCGCAGCGTAGCGGGGCCGCCGAGGAAGAACTGATGCTGGCGGGGGACCGTTCCGCGGGAGGCGCCGGCGCTGACGCTCGCCGCGAACGACAGCGGTCCCGGAGGGGTGATCACGGCGCGAAGGGTCGCGGCGCCTTTCCCGAACTCGAAATCTCCAGTGGCCGCCTCGGCCGAGA
The DNA here is from genome assembly GCA_046160105.1 of Gemmatimonadales bacterium. Classification (GTDB taxonomy): domain Bacteria; phylum Gemmatimonadota; class Gemmatimonadetes; order Gemmatimonadales; family GWC2-71-9; genus SHZU01. Next base: position 106,866 of record JBJXGT010000046.1, read on the forward strand.
GTTCCCCGCCGAAGGAGAGGCTCCGGGACAGCGGCTTCGATCCGCGCCATCCCATCGCCAGGCCGAACTGATCGGCGGTGTCGGCCACGAAGTTGGGCCGGAACAACCGGCCGTTGTTGAAGACGTGGGGCAGCGAGAAGTCGGTTTCCCGGATCGCCGCCCGCTGCGCCTCGGCGTAGAGCCGCACCGAGAACGACTCCGAGGCGTTGCGGACGGTGAGGTCCGCGCCGGTTGCCCGAAAGTACTCGCCGTCGTCGCGCTGAGAGAAGAAGGCGACCACGCTGTTGACCGCGCCGAACGGCTTGACCTCGGGATTGGCGGCCGCCAGCCGTCGATAGCCGCTCAGCCGGAACCGGGGGCCGCCCCGACCCCCGTTCACCCCGCCCTCGACGTTGGGCCATCGGTCGGCGAAGCCCACCCGGGCCGACCCGTCGAGACTGAGCCGGCCGAAGTCGGCCTTGCCTCGAAGCGCGAGGGAGAGACCTTCGATCCGGTTGTAGCGAGCCTTCTCCAGCAGCGAGCCGACCCCGGTGGGCAAGCTCACCCGGGTATCCCACGGGCTGGCCGGAATCTGACCGATAGCGTCGGCGAGGCCCCTGATCTCCGATTCCGTGATCATGTCGCCCATCTCGAGGATCGGCGGCCCGAGCGTCGGGCTCGCGAGGAGGGCCAGAGTATCCTCGGGGATGACGATCGCCAGCACCGAGTCGGCCTGATGTTCGCGGGTGCAGGTGCGGATCCTCACCCGGACCGCCCGGGCCCGCTCTCGGCCGCGACCCGGCACGCTGTCGCGGGCCCGATCGAGACATTCGCGGATCGCGGCCCGGGTGCTGTCACGGCGCGCCTTGCGGGTGGCACTGTCGACCGCCGGGGCACCGCTGCGCAGTTGATTGCCCCGGTCGGTGGTCCCGGCGGGGCGGAACGTCGAGCCCTCCGGCGGCGGGGTCCCGCCCTCGACCTCGTAGTCGGCGTAGACCCGTTCCATCCGGATCGGAATTCCGAGCCACGACCCCATGTTGCCGACGGCGTCCAGCGCAAGGAACCGGAGCATCCACCAGCGGTCTTCGTAGAGCCCATACTCGAGGGTGACGAACTTCACCTCACCGGTCGGGTTCACCCAAGCGGGCACGTCCTCTCGATCCTCGACATCCGAGTCGCGCCGGAACTCGAACGGCCGCGCGGGGCGAAAGACGGCACGCACCAAGCCGTAGCTGTCGGCGTCGAACCACAGCGCCCCGGACATGAGCCGCCAGTCCGACCGCCGAGGGGTGACCTCGAGCTTGACGATCCGGACCCGTTTTCCAGAGGGCAGCGTGATGACGGTGGTATCGCCGATCGCGTAGCGATAGTCTCGCTCGCCTCCCTCGCGAATCGGGTAGATGAACCCGTCGTCGCTGTCCATGCCTACCAGGCGGAGATAATCCTCCGCCGGGTTGATGACGAGCCAGCGGAGCTGATCGTCGAGGTCCTCCGGCACTTGGTCGCCCTTGAGCGCGATCGGGATTCCCTGCCGGGCTCCGAGCACCTCGATCCGGCTTTGGGCGTCGCGTTTCCACTCGATCTTGGCGGACAGTTCCTGGCGGAAGAGCATCCGGTCGCGCGAGGCGGCCTTGATCCCGACCCCGATCCGTTGGCTCACGGTGGCTTGGTAGGCGGTGACGAGGCGCTCGTTACGGTTGCGGGCGCTCCGGGCCTGGGTGACCAAGGCTCGGGTGGCCTCATCGGCGTAGCTGTCGGCGGGGATCGGGCTCTTGACGGTGTCCTGGAGCGCGGCGGCCAGCCATATCATAGCCCACATGCGAATGCCCTAAGTCGGGATGCGATGCCCACCTACGACGAGTCGAGACGGTGAGTTTCGGGTCAGCGGACCGTGAAGACGCCCATCATTCCGCTCGACAGGTGCTCGGCGATATGGCAGTGCATCATCCACTTGCCGGGATTGGACATCTCGACCAGAAGATCGACCGTACCGCCGACGGGAATCAGCACGGTGTCCTTCCAGACCAGGTTCTCGTTGGGGACGTCGTTGTGGCCGAGGACCAGAAATCGCTGGCCGTGGAGGTGGATCGGATGCGGCATCGGGTGGAGCGACGAGCGGTCGTTGGCCATCCGGATCTTGATGACGTCACCCACCTTGAACTGCCAGTCGACCGCCATGTTTTCTCGGCCGTCCGCGAGGTCACGGAGAACCCAGGTAACCTCCTTGGTGGTCGGGAGCCAATCCATCATCGGCATGGTCCCGCTCATCTCCACCGGATGGCTGTAGAGCATGTCCCGACGGAGCATCTGCATCACCCCGAACGGCAGCTCTCCGAGGCGGAGGGTCAGGACCAACGACTTGTCGGCCGGACGGCTGAACCAGGGTCGATACCGGCCGATGTCCGCGACTACGTCGCGGTTGAGCCGCAGAACGGCGAAGGCCTTTCCATGGTCCGGCGCGATCGACGGCCCGCGGGACTCGACCACGCCGAGGGTGTCGTACTCAGGAAAGAAGTTGCCGATGTTGTGATCGATCGCCTGGACCCGGTTCATCAGCGGATAAATCCCGGCCGCCGGGAACCGGACGTCGACGATGTAGCGCTGCGCCGGGGCGATCGCGACGCTCTCGGCCCAACTCTCCCGCTCGTAGCGCCCGATGTCGGCGCCGACCAGCTTCATTCGGGCCCCGGGCACCGAGAGATTGAAGGTCCGGGTATTGGAGACATTGGTCAGGTAGAATCGGACGATCTCGCGAGGCTTGACCGTGAGCCGGTAATCGGTCTCGCCGTTGACGAGGAACACGTTGCCGAACCGGCCCATCAGCGCGTGGGTAGTGTGGTCTTCGCCATACGGCACCAGCCCGCGATCGCCTAACAGAAGATCGTCGAGCATCAGGGTTTCTTCCCGGTGGGCCGGCCCGAAGGCGTCGGGCCGCTTCGGCTTGACCAGCATGTTGCCGTAGAGGCCGAGGTCCTGCTGAATGTCCTCCCGGACGTGCGGGTGATACCAGTAGATCCCGGCATCGCGGAACCAGACGTTGTAGACGTACTCGGCCCCGGGCTCGACTTCGTCCTGGGTCACTCCGGGGGCGCCGTCGCTCCGGTTCTCGAGCCGAATCCCGTGCCAGTGCACCGCGCTCGGCAGATCGAGGGCGTTCTTGAAGCGCACCGTGACGGTGGTCCCCTCCCGGACTTGGAGCAAGGGACCCGGATGCTGCCCGTTGTAGGCGTACATGACTAAGGTGCGCCCGTTGATCGTTCGGCGCACCAGCGACGCGGTGAGCTCGAGGGTATCGCGGTCGTTCAGGCGGAGGAGTTGCCGCGGTTTGGCCTCCGGCAGGGTGCGGGCATCGATGCCCCGCCCCGGCAGATAGGGCGCCACCGGCGGCACCAGCTCATCGACCCCCGGCATCGGGACCATCGGGACGCCCGGCCGGCTCGGCGGCATGGTCCATCGCAGGGTGCTGTCGCCGTCGCCCCCGTGGTCGTGATGCGCCATCGAGTCGCGACTGGTGCCGACCATGAGCATCGAGTGCTGCTGCATCCGGATGCTGGGCGACATGCCCCGAAGCACCAACCGGCCAACCCGGTCGGTGCCGGTCGCGGTGGGCTCGGCGGTGACGAACACGAGAAACTTGTCGAGCGCGATCGGGCCGAGGTGGGTGCGCCCGTTGGTGACCGCACCCAAGTTTGTCATCGGCGCCAAGGACGGGGGGGCCACCCAGGCTACGTAGGTGGTGTAAGCGCCCAGTGACGCGGGAGGGGGCAAGTCGGCGAGCGAAATGGTCACGTCGTACCGCTGCACGCCGGCGGCGGTGACCGCGACGTCGAAGGGCGATTGGACTCGACCAAGCTCGACGGTGCCGGTTACCCCAGTGATCTCCGGGCGGGCCACCAGCTCCAGGCAGTAGAGGTCCTCGCTCGGACGCAGGGCCTGGGCGCCGGCGGGGCCGCACAACGGCCCCGCCCACGAGCCGCCCGCCGGCGCCCCCGACCACCCCACGGTTCCGGCCAGCACCACCGCCGTCGCGAAGCGCCGCCGCATTCCTAACGCTCGAACTTGAGGTACTTGGCGGGAATCGGATTGGCCGGAGATTCGGATTCCCAGAAGACGCTCACGATCCACCACCGCTGGCCGTCGTTCCACAGCTGAATGCTGTTGATCCCCCGCGAGAATGGCTTTTCGTCGGCGAGGGTTCGTTTCGAGTCGTAGGCACTGAAGACGTGGACGACCTTGCCGTATCGCTCGGTGGCTCGGCCAATCTCCCGCTCGAAGAATCCGTCCCGCTCCAAGCTCGAGCCGGCCGTCTGGACGTATTCCTCCGGCGACCAGACCCGCATCCGGCCCACTCCGGCCTGATCCTGGCCGGTGGGCATCAACCGGGCCCCCGGGGCGAAGAGGGAGCGGAACCGGCCCCATTCGCGCGCTTGTCCCGCCGGCCCGGAGATGACGTCGTACAAGGCCGCGATCACCGCGTCCACCGAGCCGACATCCTTGGGGTTGGCGGCGGGCGCCTGTTGGGCGGCGCCGGTGCCGGCCACCGCGACGAGGCCGGCCACCAGCAGGGAAGTCGCAAAGCGTTTCATCGACATGGTCTCCACACTCAGGGAATCTGGTCGGGCAGCCCGATGGGGCTGCCGGGCGGCGGCGCGGGTACGGCGATCCGCCGGGTCGGGTCGTACGGCCGCTCCAAAAACCGGGCAATGTCCGCCGCGAGAAGCGCCCGGGCCGCCCGGTTGGCGGTCGTAGCCGCGCCTTGCCTGAGCGGACGGCCGCGGAGCCCCTGCAGTTTCTGGAGCGCCACCGCTCGAACCTGGGCGGATGGCGCTCCGAGCGCCAGGCCCATCAGCTGGTCGGCGATGACCCGCTCCACCGCCCGGCCCACCTCGGCTTGATAGTCGTCCGCGACCGGCGCCTCGAAGGTGGCGGCCACCAGCCGGTCGAGCACTTGCTCGAGCCCGGGGAGCCGTGGATCGAGGGCGCGTTGCTGTACCAACCTGGCGGCGCGTTCGGGGTGGAGCACCAACTCGGCCACCAAGTTGGCGGCGGCCACCGCCGGGCTGATCGCGTCGAAGGTGACGCCGGTGGTCCGGGCAAAGAGCTCGCGGTGGGAGCCATAGCTCACCGGGCGCGGGGGAATCGCGGCGATGACGGCCCGCGGCAACACCAATTCGGACGGCCTGAGGGTACTGAGGACGGCGTCGAGTGCGGCGAGCTGCTCGGCCGCCGGCACCGGGGTGACCGGCGGGCTCCCGTCCCCGCGCATTGCGTAGTCGTAGAGCTGCCCGGCGACCGCCTTGACGGCCGCCTCGACCTGATAGCGGTGGTGGAGGTAGAGCGGCACCAGGACTTCTTCGAGCGTGGCCATCGGAGCGCCACCGGGAATGGCCCGCTCGCCGAACCGGGCCAATGCGACCCGGCGGACGTCCATCATTCGCCGCAGCTCGGCCGCCGCGTCGACCCCGTTGTCCCAGAGGTGGGTGGTCGGATGGGCGCTGCCGACCGGGCGGGCATCCTGGTCGGTCAGGAAGGTCAGCCCCTTGGCCCGGGCGGCACGAATGATCCCCTCGAGCGCGGCCCGCTCATCGGTGCCGGCCGGAAAGTCCTGGTAGCCGAACTTCACCGCCTCGATGTCCCAAGCGCCGATCTCGTTGGTGTAGGCCTCGGAGAGGTCGATCTGCCCTCCCGGGCCGAGCTTGACCAGCGGATGGGGATAGTCCATCACCGACGCGCGGCCGTGGGCGCTCGAGATGTAGTTGTGCTCAATCCCAAGGGTATGGCCGACTTCGTGCGCCGAGAGCTGCCGAATCCGGGCCAGCGCCATCGCCTCGGCCTGAGCCGCGGACTCGTCGCCGCGGAGAAACGGCGCCAGGAACCCCTGGGCGATCAGATAGTCCTGGCGGACCCGGAGCGAGCCTAACGACACGTGGCCCTTGATGATCTCGCCGGTCCTCGGATCGGTGACGGTGGCCCCGTAGCTCCATCCCCGGGTTTGCCGGTGGACCCACTGAATCACGTTGTAGCGGACGTCGAGGGGGTCGGCGCCCTCGGGCATCAACTCGACCCGATAGGCGTCGCGGTACCCGGCCGCCTCGAACGCCCGGGCCCACCATCGGGCCCCGTCGAGGAGCGCCGAGCGAATCGGCTCGGGTACCCCTCGGTCGAGGTAGAAGACGATCGGCTCGACGGCCTCGCTCACCGCGGCGGTGGGATCCTTCTTCTGGAGCCGGTGCCGGGCGATGAATCGCTGCTCGATCGGCTGGCTGATCGGGGTGGCGTAGTCGTAGTAGGAGATGCCGAAGAAGCCGCCGCGGGGATCGCTCCGGCGGGGGCGGTAGCCCGGTCCGGGCAGCTCGATGAACGAATGATGCTGCCGCACCGTGACCGCCTCGGCGGTCGGGGTCACGTCGCGGACCCAGCGCCCGGGAGCGTCCGACAGGAACGTCAGGGTCGCTTCGATCTCGGTATTCTTGGGAAAGCCCTTGGTCCGAGGCAGGTAGACCGCGCTCCGGCTTGGCTCGAGCCGGAAGGTGCCCTGCCCCTGCGCCGCGCATCCGACCGATCAGATCGTGCCCATCGCGGAGCACGAAGTCGGTCGCGTCCACCAGCACCGCGCCGTTCGCCTCGGCCTCGACTCGGAAGCCCCAGAGCACCGATTGGGCGAACGACTGTTCGACGGCCCGTCGCTCATCCGCGTTGTCGCTCAGCGCCCGGAACCCGTAGTTGGGTTGGGTCAGCAGGACTTTAGGCCCGACCCGATCGAACCGGACGATCCGATCAGAGCCAAGCTGGCCCCGATCGAGGCCGATGTCGTTGGATCCGACCCCCGTGGCCAGAGAGGCCACGTAGAGAATCTCCCGCCCGAGGTCCGTCAGCTCGAACCAGAGCTTCCCCGATCCCTGATCCCAGTACATCGGCACGAAGCCGTCGATCCGCTCGAGGCCTTTGGTTTTCTCGGCGATCGGATTCTGGGCCCGGGCCATGGTGGGCGTCAGCAGGGCGGCCACCAGCGCCGCCGACCATCTGAGGATCGGTTTCACAGCCACACTCCTCGTCGGATTCGGCGGCCTGGTCACGGGACCGCCCGGAAGGTCACCAATGGCGCGCCCTTTTCCACCGCCTGACCCGGCGTGACCAGGACCTGATCGACGACGGCGGGGCCGGGCGCCTTGAGCTCGTTCTCCATCTTCATCGCCTCGAGCACCACGACGCCGATCCCGGCGACCACTTCCTGCCCCGGGACCACGTGAATTTTCACCACCAAGCCGGGCATCGGCGCCTTGAGGGTGGTCGGCCCGGCCGGGCCCTTGCCCTCACCGACGAGACTCTGGATGTACCGGGTTCGCTCGTCGACGACCTCGACCTCGTAACGCTCGCCCCGGCGCTGGACCAGCCACTTGCCGCGACCCGCCGCCTCCATCGGCACCAGCCACGACGCCCCATCGAGGAGGAGGTTCCGCACCGGGGTCCCGGCGACGTTGAGCAGCACGGCGTTATGCTCGACGCCTGCGACGGTCACCCGTTCGCCGTCGACCTCGACGTCGATCGCCTCGCCCGCAATCGTCACCACGTATTTCATTCGCACTCCAGGACGGCCACCGTCTCGAGGTGGGCCGTTTGAGGAAAGAGATCGAACCCGCGCACCGCGGTCAGCCGATAGCCGACCCCCGCCGCGCCCGGCGCCCGGAACCGGGCCACGTCACGGGCCAGGGTCGCGGGGTCGCAAGAGATGTACACCACCCGCGACGGCCCCCGAGCGCGGATGACCCGGACCACTTCACCGTCCATCCCGACCCGCGGCGGGTTGGTGATCACCAAGTCGACTCGGCCGAGCGACCCGACCACCCGCTCCGCCGCGCCGACGATGCGCTCGATTCGGCGCTCGTGGGCCGCCTGGCGCCGCTCGGCCTCTTCGACGGCGCGGCGATCCCGCTCGACGCTGATGATCGCCGCCGCCCCCGCCTCCGCGAGCGCCGACGACGTTTCGCCAATCCCCGAGTAGAGATCCCAGATCCGCCGGTCGGCTACCGGTCCGAGGCATTCGATGGCATGACGCCGGACCCGGTCACCCATCGCGGGATGGATCTGTTCGAACGCCGTGGCCGGATAGGCCGTGTCGGTGCCGCCCACCGCGCGTGCGGCCCCCTCGTGCGGCTGCCACCAGATCGTCAGCGGACGCGCCGCCTTGACCGCTTCCCAGAGCGCCTTCCCGCCGGTCCAGATCGGTCCAGCGCCGGTCTCGACGATCAGGTGCTCGCCACCGTCGCGGTCGAGGCGCAGCACCAGGCGCACCGCGGCGCGGGGCAGCTTGGTCCGTTGGCGATCGAGCCGCCGCCAGAGATCGTTCAGCACCGGCGACGCGATCGCGCATCGCTCCAAGGCGAACACCGCGTCCGGGCGGCCCACCTGATGGTACCCGATCTTGCCAGTGGGACCGACCGTCAGCGCCATCTTGGCTCGGTACCCCCACGGGTCGGCGGCCGGCTCGATCGGCGGCACTTCGATCGCGGTCTTGGCGATCCGCTCGAGCGCGTCGATCAGAATCCCCCGGCGCACCACCGTCTGGGTCTCGAGCGAGAGGTGCTGGAGCTGGCATCCGCCACAGCGATCCCCCTCGTAGTGCGGGCACTCCGGAGCCACTCGTCCCGGCCCCGGTTCCTCGAGCCGGTCCAGCCGAGCCCGCGCGAACCGCTTGTCCTCCTTGACGACCGAGACGACCGCCAGGTCGCCGGGCGCGGTCCGCGGCACGAAGACCACCCGGCCATCGGCCAACCGCCCGACCCCGTCGCCCCCGGCCGCGATCCGCTCGATCCGCACCGACGTCGACAACGCCTAACGAAGCCCCTCGCGGCGGGCCTGGGCCCGCCAGGCGGTACCACCGGTTCCCCCGTTGGCGATCTCGGGCTTCTGGACCCGGCGTCGCTCGTCCTCGGCCAGCGCGGCGGCCACCGCCAGCCGTTCCAGCACCGCCCGGTCCGGTGCGGGGGCGATCAGGTCGGCCCGCCGCTCGAGGAACTGGATGTCGATCGCCCCCTCGCGAAAGGCGGGATCGGCAAGGAGGCGCAGATGGAACGGCTGGTTGGTGGCGACCCCGACCAGCACCAGCTCGCGGAGGGCACGCTCCATCCGGCCAATCGCCGCCAGACGAGTCGGCGCGTGAACGATCAGCTTGGCGAGCATCGAGTCGTAGTAGAGGGTGACCTCGTCACCCATTTCGACACCGCTGTCCCACCGGACGCCCGGCCCGGCGGGGGCGCGCAAGAACGAGATCCGACCGGTCGAGGGCAGAAACCCGTTGCTCGGGTCCTCGCTGGTGATCCGGCACTCCATCGCCCAGCCCCGCGGGGTGAGCGACCCTTCGGCAATCGTCATCGGCAGGCCGCGCGCGATCCGGAGCTGCTCGCGAACCAAATCGACCCCGTAGACCAGCTCGGTGACCGGGTGCTCGACTTGGATCCGAGTGTTCATCTCGAGAAAGAAGAAGGAACCGTCCGCGGCGAGGAGGAACTCGCAGGTCCCCGCGCTCCGATAATTCACCGCCTTGGCCGCCGCCACCGCCGCCGCCCCCATCCGTGCCCGAAGCTCCGGCGTGACCGCGACCGACGGCGCCTCTTCGAGCAACTTCTGGTGGCGGCGCTGGACGCTGCATTCGCGCTCGCCGAGGTGGATGGTGCGTTGATGATCGGCGAGGATCTGGATCTCGACGTGGCGGGGCCGCTCGATGAATTTCTCGAGATACACGGCCGGATCGCCGAACGCCTTCAACGCTTCGGACGAGGCGGCTGTGAGCGCCCCGGCCAGATCGTCGCTCTCGCGAACCACCCGCATGCCCTTCCCCCCGCCTCCGGCCGCCGCCTTCACCAGGACGGGGTAGCCGAGTTTGGCGGCCAGCGTGGTGGCGACCGCGACGTCGTCGATCGCGGCCATCGCGCCGGGCACCACCGGCACTCCGGCCGCCTCCATCCGGCGCCGGGCCTCGGTCTTGTCTCCCATCGCCTCGATCGCCGACGATGGCGGCCCGATAAACACCAGGCCCGCATCCTCGACCGCCTTGGCGAACGGCGCCCGCTCGGAGAGAAAGCCGAAGCCGGGATGAATCGCCTGGGCACCCGAGGTGCGCGCCGCCGCCAGGATCTTGTCGATCACCAGATAGCTCTGCGCGGCCGGCGCGGGGCCCAGATGTACCGCGACGTCCGCCGCCCGCACGTACGGCGCGGACTGGTCGGCGTCGGAATAGACGGCCACCGCTTCGAGCCCCTCTTCGTGACAGGCCCGGATGATCCGGAGGGCAATCTCGCCCCGGTTGGCGACCAGCACGCGGGTGATGGTCATCTCAGAGCGGGATGTTGCCGTGTTTCTTCGGCGGGTTCTTGTCACGTTTAGTTTCGAGGACGCGAAGGGCGTCGATCAGGCGGGGCCGGGTGTCGCGCGGGTCGATCACGTCGTCGATGAACCCGCGGGCGGCCGCGCGATACGGATTGGCGAAGGTCCGGGTGTATTCGTCGATCTTGGCCTGGGTCATCGCGGCCGGGTCGGCGGCCTGGGCGATCTCGTCCTTGAAGAGGATCTCGACCGCGCCCTTCGGCCCCATCACCGCGATCTCGGCCGTGGGCCAGGCGAGGTTGACGTCGCCCCGAATGTGCTTCGAGCTCATCACGTCGTACGCGCCGCCGTATGCCTTTCGGGTAATCACCGTCAACTTCGGCACAGTGGCCTCGCAGTAGGCATAGAGCAGCTTGGCGCCGTGCCGGATGATCCCGCCATGCTCCTGGGCCACCCCGGGAAGGAAACCCGGCACGTCGACGAAGGTCACCAACGGAATGTTGAACGCGTCGCAGAACCGGACGAACCGGGCCGCCTTCGATGAGCTGGCGATGTCGAGCACGCCGGCCAGCACCGCGGGTTGATTGGCCACGATGCCCACCGGCCGGCCGCCCAGCCGAGCGAACCCGACCAGGATGTTGCCCGCGAAGCCCTCGGCGATCTCGTAGAACTCGCCGTGATCGATGACCGCCCGAATCACCTCGTGCATGTCGTAGGGACTCGCCGTCGACTCCGGGATTACCGTCACCAGCGACTCCTCGCGGCGCCCTTCGGGGTCGTCTGACGGGCGAATCGGCGGGTCATCGACGTTGTTGGAAGGGAGGAACCCTATCAGTTCCCGGATCGAGGCGAGACACTCCGGTTCGGAGACCGCGACCCGGTGGGCGATCCCCGAGGTCTCGGCATGGACGTCGGCGCCACCGAGCTGCTCGAAGCTGACTTCCTCATGGGTCACCGTCTTCACCACGTTGGGGCCGGTGACGAACAGGTAGCTCACCCCCCGTACCATGAAGATGAAATCGGTGATCGCCGGACTGTACACCGCCCCACCGGCGCAGGGCCCCAGAATCGCCGAGATCTGGGGGACGACCCCCGAGGCGAGGGTATTGCGGAGGAAGATGTCGGCGTAACCGCCTAACGACGCTACTCCTTCCTGGATCCGGGCCCCGCCGGAATCGTTGAGGCCGATCACCGGAGCGCCGTTGCGGACCGCCATGTCCATGATCTTGCAGATCTTCTCGGCGTGGGTCTCGGACAGGGAGCCGCCGAACACGGTGAAATCCTGACTGAAGACGTACACCAGCCGGCCATTGATCCGGCCGTAGCCGGTGACCACCCCGTCCCCCGGCACCTGTTGGTCGGCCAGGCCGAAGTCGGTCGCCCGGTGGGTCACGAACCGATCCAGCTCGACGAAACTGCCTTCGTCGAGCAGCAGATCGAGCCGTTCCCGCGCGGTCAGCTTGCCTTTCTTGTGCTGCTGGGCGATCCGGGCCGGTCCGCCGCCCTGCTCCGCCAAGGTCTGACGGTGGTGGAGGTCGTCGAGCAGTTGTCGTGGGTTGGGCATGGTGGAAGCTACTCCGCCGGGGTGACTCTTTTGAAGTGGGCCACCGACAAGCGGTTAGCCCGCCCCCGACTGGAGGGGGGTCGGCCACTTCGGGGCCGGTCTCGGGCACCGGGTGCCTCCGCCACCGCCCGATCACCTTCCACCGCAACAGATCCGAGCGAACCGCCGTAGGGCTATCAACCCGACTAATGAGGTGGCGATGGCGCGCTCCGCTCGACTGCCGTGGCTCGTGACGTTGTCGATCGCCTCCACCCAGGCCGCCACCGGACAGACGCCTCGGCTCCACTATCCCCCTCCGCCGCCTGGTCAGGTGAGCCTGACGGCCGATATTGCGGTGGACTCGGGCCTCGCCATCGATGTTTACCGACCTCGCGGCGCCACCGCCGCCCCGGCCCTGGTCATCTTCGCCCAGGGTGACGGCGCCCACCGCCGTTTTCACTTCTTCGCCGGGTGGGGAGAAATCGCCGCGGCTCATGGAGTGGTTGGTGTGGTGCCCGGCCTCCGCTTCGGGCGAAGTCCCCAGGACTTCGCTGCGGTGCTCAGCCATCTCCGGGCTCATGCACGCGAGTACGGCATCGATCCGGAGGCGATCGCCGTGTATGCGGCCTCCGGCAACGTCGCCACGGCCCTGCCCCTCCTCCAAGAGTCTACCCACCGGGGCGTGGCGGCGGCGGTGATCTACTACGGCGCCGCGGAGGTCGGCGAGTTCCGTCGCGACCTTCCCGTGCTCTTCGTTCGCGCCGGACTCGACCGCCCGCCGCTCAACCGCGACATCACCGCCCTCATCGCCAAGGCGACCGACCAAAACGCCCCGATCAGCGTGATCAACTACTCGGCGGGACATCACGGATTCGAGGGTGTCGACGACGTCCCAACCACCCGCGAGGTGATCGACCAAACCATGGCGTTCGTCAAGCAGTGGACCAGCTCGGCCGCCCGCGCCGACCTGCGAGCCGGATTTACCGAAGCAACCGCGGCCGGCTACCTACTCACGGGACGCGAGTCCGAAGCGAGCCGCCTCTATGGCGAGATGGTGGCCCGCCGCCCCGACGATGCCCGGCTCGGGCTGGCCTACGGGGAGGCGCTCCTCGCCAGCGGACAGTTCGCGGCGGCCTGTACCCATTTCGAGCGACTCCGAGGCGCCAGCCTCGGCCCCAGGGACCGCGGCCTGCCTGCCGCAAAGGCCTGCCTCCAGGCGGGCCACCCGGCACTCGCAATCGGTTGGCTCAACTCGATTCCCCAGCGATACAGGCCGGCGTCGATCAAGACCGACCCGGCCTTCGCCAGCCTCCAGGGTCACCCCGACTTCGAAGCTCTCTTTCGTTAGCGTGATCGTCGCGAGGCACGCCAAAGCAATGGGGCGGCGGGCCATTTGGTGC
>JBJXGT010000047.1:0-11200 GCA_046160105.1 Gemmatimonadales bacterium
CCGTGGCCTGGGCGCCTCTTCGTTCACCCAACCCACCCTCATCGGCGACGAGGGTGCGACCAGGTGCCGCTCAGCCGCTGTTGCGCTTGGATTCCTTGGTCCGCCGGCGCCGACGTGATGCCTGCGCCTTGAGAGCCCGCGCGATGCTGGGCTTGAGGTAGTGACGCTTCTTCTTCAGTTCCTTGAGGATGCCCGACTTCTGGACCTTCCGCTTGAACACCTTGAGTGCCCAATCGATCCCGTCGGTTTCTGCGAGGGTAACCTCGATCATCGAACCTCCCTGGTGCAGCGGCCGAAACCGCCGCGGGAAACGAACCGGCCGACTCGTCGAGTGACGAGCCGGCCGTCACACCTAACTATAGCTGATGATGGCTCAACTGCCGAGCCGCACTACGTTCTCGGCCGCGGGGCCCTTGGCCCCCTGGACGATATCGAACTCCACCCGCTCGCCCTCGGCAAGGGTCCGGAAACCCTGAGCCTTGATCGCCGAATGGTGCACGAAGCAGTCCTTCTGCCCGTTCTCGGGGGTAATGAACCCGAAACCCTTCGTCTCGTTGAACCACTTGACGGTACCCGTCGTACGCATGTCCTGCTCCTCGCTGGGTGTAATCGGAGCCCGGACCATGCGGTAACCTGCCCGACTACATAACGTTGCGCGAGCTGCCCCGTCGCGCCGGGTTCGGTCCGCCCGGAGCCGGCACTGGCCGGACCATTCGGGAGCGATCGGTAACGAAAAGGGCCGGCGCGGTCGCCAGCCCTAATTACCCGGAACCTGCCCTACCGCGTCCTGCGGAGGTTGATCGCGCCAATAAACTAGGGAACGGCGCCCCAGAAATCAAGCGACTGGCGTCACCTGTTGCCGAAGAAAACCCGATAGTCAAAGGTCTGTTGGGTCACGGACTTGTCACGGCTCGGCAACGACGAGACATTGGTGGCCGCTCCTCCAGCCCAACCATCGGACGGTCCCGTGCGACTGCTGCCCCGCGACGAGCGTTTCTTCGACCTCTTCACCTCGGTGGCCACCCTCAACGTCGAGGCGGCCAAGCATCTTCACGAGCTGCTCAAAGTCGACCCTGACCAGCGATCCTACCTCGTCGAGTCGATCAAGCGCCTCGAGCATGAAGCGGATGTGTTGACCCACGAGGTGATCACCCGGCTCGACCGAAGCTTCATCACCCCGCTCGACCGGGAAGACATCCACATGCTCGCGTCCCGGCTCGATGACATCCTCGACCTGATCGATGGCACTGCCCGCCGGGTCCAGATCTTCCGGCCGGGAGCTGCGCCGACCGGCACCGTCGTGATCGCGGAGGTCATCGTGCGGTCGACCGAGCAGATTCTCGAGGCGGTCCGGGTCCTGAGCAGCTCGAAGGCGCCCGTCGTCATTGCGGCATGCACTCAGGTCAAGAAGCTCGAGGAAGAGGGCGACTTCGCCTATCACGAGTGGCTGGGCCGGCTGTTCGAGGAGGAGCGAGACCCGATCGCTCTGATCAAGTGGAAGGAGCTCTACGACAACCTCGAGCGGACCCTCGACCAGGCCGACGACGTGGCCAACGTCCTCGAGTCGATCGCGATTAAGCACTCATGAGTCCGGAGATCATCTTCGTCCTCGCCATCGTGGCGGTGGCGCTGGTCTTCGATTTCATCAACGGCTTCCACGACAGCGCGAATTCGATCGCGACCGTGGTGGGCACCCGGGTGTTGTCCCCCGGCGTTGCCGTGTTCTGGGCGGCGTTCTTCAATTTCATCGCGGCGTTCGTGGTGGGAACCGCCGTCGCCAAGACCATCGGCAAGGGGCTGATCGATCCGGCGGTGGTCGACCCGGACGTCGTGCTGGCCGGTCTGCTCGGCGCGATCGTTTGGAATCTGGTGACTTGGTGGCTCGGGCTGCCGTCGTCCTCCTCGCATGCCCTTCTGGGCGGCTACGGGGGCGCGGCGGTGGCCAAGGCTGGGATTGGCGCGTTGATCGCCTCGGGATGGGTCAAACCGATCCTCTTCATCTTCCTGTCACCGTTGATCGGAGCGGTCGGCGCCTTGTTGTTGTCGGTTGGACTCGGCTGGTCGTTGTATCGTTTGCCGGCCGCGCCGGTGGAACGGGCGTTCAAGCGCCTCCAACTCCTGTCGGCAGCGGCGTTTTCGATCAGTCACGGGGCCAACGATGCCCAAAAGACGATGGGGATCATCGCGGGGCTCCTGGTTTCGACCCAGCACCTCTTTCAGGGCGCCGAAGGATGGATGGGGCGACTCTACCTGCCGTCGGCCGATTCCATTCCGTGGTGGCTCATCCTGAGCGCCCACGCCGCGATCGCTCTCGGCACGGCCCTCGGGGGCTGGCGGATCGTCAAGACGATGGGGACTCGGATCACCAAGTTGCGGCCGTTCGGCGGGGTCTGCGCCGAGACGGGCGGAGCCGCGGCGGTGTTCCTCGCGTCCGTGCTGGGTATTCCGGTCAGCACGACCCACACCATCACGGGCGCCATCGTCGGCGTGGGGGCGGCGCAGCGGCTGTCGGCGGTGCGGTGGGGGGTGGCCGGGCGAATCGTCTGGGCGTGGATTCTCACGATCCCGATGGCGGCGTCGACGGCCGCCATCTGCTACATCGTTCTGCGCTGACCCGCTAACCAAGGGCGGCGGCCATCGCGGCCGCGCTCGGCCACCGCTCCTGGGGGGCCTTGGCCAGGGCGCGCATGATGGCAAGGGCCAGGGGGGCGGGGATCGCCGGAACGACCGTCCGCGGGTCGGGGACGGGAGCCGTCCGATGCAGTTCGAGGATGGCCAACTCGTTGGGGTGCTGATACGGTGGCCGTCCGGTGGCGCACTCGAACAGGACGCAGCCCAGGGAGTACAAGTCGGAGCGAGGGTCGATCAGGTCGCCGCCGGCGATCTGCTCGGGACTCATGTACCGGGAGGTGCCCACCGCCATCCCGCTCTTGGTTAGTCGGTCGGTGCCCGCCAGCTCGATCGCCCGGGCAATCCCGAAATCGACCAGCACCGCCCCCTCTGGGCCGATCAGGATGTTGTCTGGTTTGACGTCCCGATGAACCACGCCGCGGTGATGCGCGTGGCCAAGGGCACTCAGCAGGTCGTTCGCGACCCGGCGGCAGTCCGGACCGGAGATCGCACCGCCACGCCGCTGAAGCACCTGCTGGAGCGAAGGCCCCTCGATGAACGGCATCGCGTAGTAGACGATCCAATCCGTCTGCCCCGAGTCGAGCAGTCGCCCGATCAACGGGTGCTCCAGCCGCTGGATCAGCTGGATCTCGCGGAGGAACCGGTCCGCGGTGACCGTCACCGTGAGTTCCGGGCGGAGAACCTTGAGCGCGATGGCGTTGCCTTGCGGATCGGACGCCCGGAAGACTCGCGCGGCGCCGCCCCGGCCAATCTCGGCGGATACCGTGTACCGACCGTGGAGGGCGGCTTGGACGATGGGGAGGAGGTCGCGTGCCATGGTCAGCCCCAATTCTAGCGCCGCCGGCAGATTTCTGCGGTCCCTTGCGCCGACCACCACGCCCTCGGAGACTTCGGGATCCCGAACAACGGCCCCCGAGGAACGGCATGCCGATCGAAGGCGAGATTCTCTGGACGCCGCCGTCAGACCGGGTCGCGACCCACGCGATCACCGCGTACCGTCGTTGGCTCAACGCGACCCGGAGCCTCGCCCTCGAGGACTATCCCGCCCTGTGGCGCTGGTCGACCGACCATCTCGAGGACTTCTGGGCCTCGATTTGGGAGTACTTCCGGGTCGAGTCGCCGACGCCCTTCCGAGCCGTGCTCGAATCCCCTGAGATGCCCGGAGCGCGGTGGTTTCCCGGCGCCCGGATCAACTATGCGAAAGAGGTGCTCGGCCGAGCCCGCCGGGAGGGCCCCGTGCTCCGTCATCGATCGGAAACCCGCCCTGGCGGGGAGATGACGATCGCCGACCTCGAGACGCAGGTAGCCCGAGCGGCAGCCGCCCTTCGTGCGGCGGGCGTTCAGCCTGGGGATCGGGTCGTCGGCTACCTGCCGAGCATTCCGGAGACGGTGGTCGCGTTGCTCGCCGCGGCGGCGGTCGGCGCGGTGTGGGCCTGTTGCTCGCCGGACTTTGGGAGCCAGACGGTCTTGGATCGTTTCCAACAGCTCGAGCCGAAGATCTTGATCGGGCTGGACGGCTATCGATTCGGCGGCAAGGATATCGACAAGCGGGCCGACCTCGAACGGATCGCGAACGGACTGCCGTCGGTCCAATCGGTCGTGGTGGTGCCGTACCTCGGGATCGGTGCGAGCTTGCCAGGCGGGCGGGCCGCCATCGAGTGGACTCGGTTCCTC
The DNA here is from genome assembly GCA_046160105.1 of Gemmatimonadales bacterium. Lineage (GTDB taxonomy): Bacteria > Gemmatimonadota > Gemmatimonadetes > Gemmatimonadales > GWC2-71-9 > SHZU01. The sequence goes on from JBJXGT010000047.1 coordinate 4,306, forward strand.
GGGTCGGATCCCGCCCACCTCGAGTTCGCCGCGACAGCGTTCGACGACCCCCTCTGGGTGGTCTTCACTTCGGGCACCACCGGACTTCCCAAGGGGATCGTCCATGGGCACGGCGGCATCGTGCTCGAGGGTCTCAAGCTGATCTGCCTGCAGAGCAATCTCGGACCCCAGTCGTGCTACTTCTTCTACACGTCGTCCGGGTGGATCAACTTCAACATCCTGGTGACCGGGCTGTTGTCCGGGGCAACCATCGCGCTCTACGACGGCAGTCCGGTGCATCCGAATCCCGATCTCCTCTGGCGGCTGTGCGACGAGCTTGGCGCCACCAGCTTCGGGATCAGCCCAGCCTATATCCAGTTGTTGTCCAAGGCGGGGGTCCGGCCCAACGAGCGATGCCGGCTCGAGACGCTTCAGTCAATCTCGTGCACCGGCTCCACGGTCACCCCGGAGCACTTCGACTGGGTCTATCGCCACGTCAAGGCGGATATCTCCATGGGCTCCGCCAGCGGAGGCACCGAGGTTGCGACCGGGTTCTACCTGGGGTCGGGTCTCCACCCGGTGCGCTCCGGCGAGATGGCGGTCCCGGCGCTCGGCGTCGCAGTGGCGTCGTGGAACGAGGCGGGCCGACCGGTGATCGGTGAGGTGGGCGAGTTGGTGGTGACCAAGCCGATGCCCTCGATGCCCCTCTACTTCTGGAACGACCCCGAATACCGGCGGTACCTCGAGACCTATTTCGACCCCTGGCCCGGGGTGTGGCGGCACGGGGACCTCCTCAAGGTCACCGAGCATGGCGGCGGGATCATCTACGGGCGGTCCGACTCGACCCTAAATCGTCACGGCGTCCGGATCGGGACCAGCGACGTGTATCGGATCGTCGAATCCGTGTCCGGTGTCAGAGACAGCCTGGTCGTCAACGTCGAACCGACGAGCGGCGAATCCTGCTTGCTGCTCTTCGTGGTGCCCACCGACGCGGACGCGGGCCTCACGCCGGAGCTCGAGGGCGAGATCACCAGGCGCCTCAAGCGGGACGGGTCGCCGCGCCACGTGCCCGACCGCGTCGTCGCGATGCCGGCAGTGCCGTACACGCTGACGGGCAAGAAGATGGAAATCCCGGTGAAGAAACTGCTCCTCGGTGTCCCCCCGGCGCGGGCCTGCTCCCGCGACGCGATGGCGGTGCCAGCGGCGATCGAGCCGTACCTCGCGTTCGCCGATCAATGGCGGCGGGCATGACCGGCCCCGGTCCGTTGACGGGAACCCGCGTCGTGGAGTTCGGCGGGATCGGGCCCGCACCGCTCGCGGGCATGCTGCTCGCCGACCTCGGCGCGGACGTCGTCGTGATCGAGCGGCCCAACGCCGGCGCCATCGCGGAGTTCGTTCCCAAGGGTTTCCTGGTGACCAACCGGGGAAAACGGCTCACCGAGGCTGACCTCAAGGCGCCGGCCGATCTCGAGCGAGTGCGCTCGCTGCTCGACCGGTCCGACGCGCTGATCGAGGGGTTTCGCCCGGGCACGATGGAGCGTCTCGGCTTAGGGCCCGAGCTCGTCTTGGCGAGGAACCCGAGGTTGGTGTATTGCCGGGTTACGGGGTGGGGGCAAACCGGGCCGCTTGCCCGCACGGCCGGACACGACATTACCTACCTCGCGATGACGGGGGCGTTGGCCACCATCGGGCGGCACGGCGACCCTCCGGTCCCGCCGGTGAACTACCTCGGAGATTATGCCGGGGGAACGATGTTCGCGGTCACCGGGATACTGGCTGGGCTGCTCGAGGCCCGGCGGAGCGGCCGGGGGCAGGTGGTCGACGCGGCGATGATCGACGGGGTCGGGGCGCTGCTCGCGCCGCTGCAGGGCATGGTGGCCGCCGGCCGCTGGCGGCTCGAGCGAGGCCGCAATCTGCTCGATACCGGGGCGCCATTCTACGACGTCTACCCGACCGCCGACGGTCGCTACCTCGCCGTCGGAGCTCTGGAAGACGAGTTCTTCGCGGTCTTCGCCGAGCGGATCGGGCTCGATCAGGGTCTGGCCGACCGCCGCTGGGACGCCAACACCTGGCCCGCGCTCCGCAAGGCGATCGGCGAGCGGATCGCCGAGCGCTCGCGCGACGCCTGGGTGCAGATCTTCGAGGGAACCGATGGCTGCGTGGCCCCGGTCCTCGATCTCGCCGAGGCGAGGGCCGACGGGCATCACCGATCCCGGGACGGATTCGTCGAGGTCGCCGGAGCGACCCACCCAGCCCCGGCGCCCCGATTCGACCGGACGCCGGCCCGGATCCCATCGGCCCCACCGACCGCCCCGACGGCACTCGGCGAGCTGATCGCCGATTGGGCGCGGGAAGTGCGTTAGCTTTCGACCATGGTTCCTTCCCGGTTCCTCTTCAAGGCCCTCTATGCGGCCGGGGCCCTGGTCCTGGTCGACCAAGCGGCCGAGTTGCTGGCCAGTCTCTATCCGTTCGAGATCGGCTCGGTCCGGTGGCGCTTCGGCGCCTTCGGTTTGATCATCGGGCGGACGACCACCGCGGTGCTCGTCGATGCCCTCATTCTGATCGCGGCGGTTGGCCTTGGCCATCGGGCGGTCCTCAGGGTTTGGGGCGGCCTGCATTTCGTCGTCGCCGTACCGCTTGCCGCCGGCCTGGCGATGTTCCTTCTCGATTCGCTCGAGCTCCGTCGATCGGTGGTCCCTGAGGTGGCGGGAACGATGGTCCTCGCCTCCGCCCGGGCGGCCGTGGTGGTCGTCGCGGCTATGGTCTATGCGATCGGGGCTGGGATCGCTGCCTTCCGGGCCGTCAAGCTGATTCCTGAGGCCCGGGCCGATGGGGGATCGGAGGTTCCCTTGGTGGTGCGCGGGTCCCGATGAGCCGCGCTGCGCGGCATCCTGAGCCCTCTGGGGGGCAATCGCCCTTCGCGCCGCTGGCGCTGGCGGGCTATCTGGGCTGTGGCCTGATCGTGGTCGAGCAGGCGCTCCAGATCGGGGTGACGGTCCAGGGCATGGGGGACGACCCGGCGACACTGAGGTTTCAGTTTGCAACATCTCTTGCCGCGCGACTCTCTCCGTTGGTGCTGGGGGTGCTGATGGTCTGGGGAGCCGCGCTGGTCAGCGGGAAACGGACGGGGATCCGGTCCCTGGCAGGGGTCATGAGCGGCGGCCTGGGGCTCCTGTTGTTGGTCACGGGGCTAAGCATGTGGTTCGACGGCGCGTCGGTGCGTCCGACCCTCGGCGCAGACGAACTGGCGCCGTTCGTGGCCCAGTGGATCCGCGGGTTATTGCTGTCCGGCCTGGGCGTGGTCTACCTTGGCTGGGTGGTGCTGGGCCTCCGTAAAGCCCCGTAGGAACGTCGCTTCCGCCTTGACCGAGTGGCGCTCGCCCACTAGGTTCTAGGGCTCTCGTTACTTGGGTTCGAATGCCGACTATCAACCAACTCGTCCGCCAGGCCCGCAAGGCGCCAGTTTACAAGGACAAGTCTCCCGCGCTCAAGCGGAACCCGTTTCGACGGGCCGTTTGCACGCGCGTATACACGGTTACCCCGAAGAAGCCGAACTCGGCGCTGCGCAAAGTGGCGAAGGTGCGCTTGATGGACGGGCTCGAGGTGATCGCCTACATCCCGGGCGAAGGGCACAACCTGCAAGAGCATTCGATCGTCCTGATTCGCGGCGGCCGGGTCAAGGACCTTCCCGGGGTTCGGTACCACATCGTTCGGGGCACGCTGGACGCGGCCGGGGTGACTGGTCGGCGTCAGAGTCGCTCCAAGTATGGCGCCAAGGCGCCGAAGGCTGGAGCGCCGGCGGGAGGTAAGAAGTGAGTCGGAGAAATAAGGCGGTTCGGCGGCCAATTCCGCCCGATCCGCGGTACGATAGCCAGACGGTGACGAAGTTCCTCAACGCGCTCATGTACGAAGGCAAGAAGAGCCTCGCCGAGCGGGTGTTCTATCGGGCGATGGACCTGATCGAGGAGCGGACCAATCAGCCGGGAGTCACCGTCTTCAAGGCGGCCGTGGCCAACGCCAAGCCGGGCGTCGAAGTGAAGAGCCGGCGGGTCGGTGGTGCCTCGCTGCAGGTGCCGGTCGAAGTCCGGCCGGAGCGGCGGACCTCGCTGGCGATGCGGTGGATCATTTCCTATTCCCGGGCCCGCAGCGAGAAGACCATGGCGGAGCGGCTGGCGGCCGAGCTGATTCTGGCCTCCAAGGGCGAGGGCAACGCGATCAAAAAGAAGGAAGACACCCACAAGATGGCCGAGGCGAATCGGGCGTTTGCCCACTATCGCTGGTAATCGGGGTGCCGGCGGCAGCCGGAGGCGCCAAGGCGGGCTCGACCTGATAAAGCCGGCGACTGGGTCGCCGGCTTTCGCCGTTCCTGGGGGACAATCCTGGTCAGTTTGCCTCATCGCGGCTTGACCGCGTGACCAAGGCCCTGTAGCTTTGTGGGCTCGGTAAGGCACCGTTCCATTTGAAGTTGCCACACTGAGCCGGCCCGCGTGACGGTTGGGAGGAATCCCCGCCACCTCCGGTCCGATGAAAATCAATGGGTCATTCAATGGATGACCCCCTCCCAACGACGGCTGTCGAGCGCGTTCGAGTCGTGGAGGTAACGCGGAGCGATACCGCGGGACCGAGAGGTCCCGGCCGAGTCGCCCCGCTTTCGTGTTGACGCGTTTTACGGGGCGTACTGATGGCACGACATACACCGCTTAGTCGATATCGGAACATCGGCATCATGGCCCACATTGATGCCGGGAAAACCACTACGACCGAGCGTATCCTCTACTACACCGGCAAGAACTACAAGATCGGTGAAGTCCACGATGGCGCCGCCACCATGGACTGGATGGAGCAGGAGCAGGAGCGGGGCATCACCATCACCTCCGCCGCCACCACCTGCTTCTGGCTCCGCGACGGGGTCGAACACCGGATCAACATCATCGATACGCCCGGCCACGTCGACTTCACCGCCGAAGTCGAGCGATCGCTTCGGGTGCTCGATGGCGCGGTCACCCTGCTCGATTCCGTGGCCGGCGTCGAGCCGCAGACCGAGACGGTTTGGCGGCAGGCCGATCGATACGGCGTTCCCCGGTTGATCTTCGCGAACAAGATGGATCGGGTCGGTGCCGATTTCTATCGTTGCCTCGAGATGATCCGGGGTCGGCTCACCCGGAAGGCGTACCCGCTCCAGCTGCCGGTCGGCTCCGGCGAGACGTTCACCGGTCACATCGATCTGCTCCGTCAGGTCGAGGTCGTCTTCGACGACGACACCCTCGGGAAGAGCTTCACCGAGATGCCGATTCCGGACGCCCTCAAGGACCTGGCCGCCAAGTACCGCCATGAGCTGATCGAAGCGGCCGTCGAGCACGAAGAGGCCCTCCTGGAGAAGTACCTCGGCGGCGAAGAGCCGACGCTCGAGGAAATCATGGGTGGGATTCGGCGGGCCACGATCAATGGTTGGATGATCCCGGTGCTCTGCGGGGCCTCGTTCAAGAACAAAGGTGTCCAGGCCCTGCTCGACTCCGTCATCGATTTCCTCCCCGCTCCGTCCGACATTCCGCCGATCAAAGGCCACCTCCCCCAGCACGACGAAACCCACGTCGAGCGGGCCGCCAACGATACCGAGAAGTTCGCGGCGCTGGCCTTCAAGATCATGACCGACCCGTACGTCGGCCGGCTCACTTACTTCCGGGTCTACTCGGGGTCGATCAAGTCCGGGAGCTACGTCTACAACAGCACCAAGGACAAGCGAGAGCGGATCGGGCGCCTGCTCCAGATGCACGCCAACAAGCGGGAAGAGATCGAAGAAGTCTTGGCGGGCGACATCGCGGCGGCCATCGGCTTGAAGGACACCCGGACCGGCGACACTCTCTCCGACGAAGACAGCCCGGTCATTCTCGAGGCGATGAAGTTCCCGAATCCGGTCATCGACGTGGCGATCGAGCCGAAGACCAAGGCCGACCAGGACAAGATGAGCATCGCGCTCCAGAAGCTCGCCGAGGAGGACCCGACGTTCCGGGTGCGCTCCGACGCCGAGACGGGGCAGACGATCATCGCCGGGATGGGCGAGCTCCATCTCGAGATCATCGTCGACCGGATGAAGCGCGAGTTCAAGGTCGAGGCCAACGTCGGTCGGCCCCAGGTCGCGTTCCGCGAGACCGTGCTCAAGAAGGTCACCAACATCGAAGGCAAGTTCATCCGGCAGTCGGGCGGCAAGGGTCAGTATGGCCACGTGGTCATCGACCTCGAGCCGGCCGCGGCAGGCACCGGGTTCGTATTCGAAGACAACATCGTCGGCGGCACCATCCCCCGTGAGTTCATCCGGCCGGTGGAAACCGGGATCAAGGAAGCGCTCGAGAGCGGCGTGTTGGCTGGCTATCCGGTGGTCGACGTCAAGGTCTCGCTCGTCTTCGGGAGCTATCACGACGTCGACTCCTCGGAAATGGCGTTCAAGATCGCCGGGTCGATGGCGTTCAAAGAGGCCTGCAAGCAGGCCAAGCCGATCATCCTCGAGCCGATCATGGAGGTCGAGGTCGTCAGCCCGGGTGATTACCTGGGCGACGTGATCGGCGATCTGTCGAGCCGCCGGGGCAAGATCGGCGGGATGACGCAGCGGGGCGACAACCAGGTCGTGGCCTCGGAAGTCCCGCTCTCGGAGATGTTCGGGTATTCGACCGCCCTGCGGAGCATGAGCCAGGGTCGGGCCGTCTATACGATGCAGTTCGATCACTACGAGCAGGTGCCGAAGGCAGTCGAAGAGCAGATCGTCGCCAAGACGAAGAAATAACGGAGATCACCATGGCCAAAGCGAAATTCGAGCGGACCAAGCCGCACGTGAACGTCGGGACGATCGGGCACGTCGACCACGGGAAGACGACGTTGACGGCGGCGTTGACGAAGGTGGCGGCGGACCAGGGGTTGGGGA
>JBJXGT010000048.1:0-181122 GCA_046160105.1 Gemmatimonadales bacterium
CCGATCGACGACGACATCGCCCTGCTGGCCGAGGCGCTGGCCGCGATGGAGGGGCAATACCTCCTCAATATGCCGGCCGAGGCGAGGGACAAGGAGCCGGCCGATACCGCGATGGCCCGCCGCCGGCTGACCAAGCTGATCGCCAATCTCCAGGTGGCCGGGATCTCCGACGAGCGGGTCGCGGTGGCAGGGATCTATCTGCCCGGGCTCGATCCGAAGGCCAAGTCCCCCAAGCCGGGCGACGCCCGGGTCGAAGTGCTGCCGCTCCCCAAAGACTTTCCCAAGCAGGAGCGTTAGGCATGCCGCGCGCGCTCTTGCTCGGGGTCTGCCTCCTGGCGCTCCATTCTCCGCCGGCTCGGTCGCAAGGCGGGGCGGCCATCGCCCCGGATTCGCCCGCGGCGCCACGGAACCCGACCGCCCTCAACGCCAGTGAGGTGCTCACCCGGCGGGGCCCCGGGATCGCGCCGCGGGTCCGATTCGAGTGGGATCCGGTGCCCGGGGTGGCGGAGTACCGGCTCGAGGGGGCCTGGACCGAGCCCCGAACCTGGACCTTTCGCACCCTCGGCTTTCGAGTGACCCGGCAGACCGCGCAGGAGTGGAATGGCCAACGGATCGCGGTCGAGGTGACGCTGCCGCCGGGGGCGCACTCCTGGAAGGTCGTTTCCCTCTACGGACCGAACGCGATCGGTGATTTCACCCGGCCGACCCAGGTCTCCTTCGACCTCAACGACTGATGAAGACCCCGCGGGCGGCTGCCCAGATACCCTGTCGACGGACCCGCTCGAGCGGGTTCTTACCCACTGGAAAGGATCCCACGATGTCGATCACCCTGTCGGGCGCGATGCGCGCCCTGTGCATCACTCTCGCCTTGGCCGGATCGGTCAGCGCGCAGCGCACGGCGCCTGTCGCCAAGATCGAGGGCCGGTTGTCGGTGCCACCGGCCGGCCCGGCACCTGTCAACGTAGCTGTTGGCGGTACGCCGACGACGGCCTGGCTCCGCTGGGATCGGCTCAGCGGCATCACTGGATATACCGTGAGCCGCGCGGCGGGATCCGGTCAGCCTTGGGTGAGTCTTACCCCAGGCCCGATGCTCGCCGAGACCTTCGCCGATCCGGGCGGGCTCGATCCTCGGATCACCTATCTCTACCAGGTCACCGCGGTCTATTCCGACGGCCGGATCGGCAGCACCGAGGTGGCCTTCACGCCGCCGGCTCCCGTCAACCCGACGGGCTTCACCGCCAAACCGGTCGGGGTGGGACAGGTGCAGTTGAGCTGGGAGCCGGTCGCCGGGGTGGCGTACTACGCGGTCTTCGGGCCCGGCTCGGTCAATGGTGGGTTCCGGGTCAACGGCGCGACGAGTCATCTCGTCACCGGCGTGCCGCCGGGGACCCACGAATGGGCCGTCGCGAGCTATTACGAGCCCGGCCCGGTCTCGTCGGTCGGATCGTCCTCCAAGGCGAGCCTGACGATCGCCCCGCCGGCGCTGTCGGGCCGCTATCTGGTCACCCTCACCGGATTGCGGGCCCTCCAGCCGTCGTTCGATGATCAGCTCTCGCGTGACGGGAAGGGCGACGAGGTCTACGCCGCGGCGATGGTCCGGCGCTACGATCGTCGCACCGGCGCCATCGCGGAATGGAGCGGGTCCCGGACGCTGACCTACGGGGACACGCACAACTTCGGCACCAGCAGGGTCCAGGCCGGGACCTTCAGCTCTACGGGTGGCATCCGGTTTTCCGATCCGATTCCCAACGTCGCCGATCCGGCCGATCGGGTCGGGGCACCGTCCACGGTCGCGTTTCCCCTCAAGCTGTGGGAGGGCACCCTCACCGACGGCCAGGACGCGCTCGTCATCTCGCCCAGTCTTTGGGAGGAGGACGGCTCGAATCAGTCGTTCCTGATCTGGAACCAGCAGATGGAAGCGCTCAATCCGCAGCTGATGACTCGACCGGAGGTTCAGTACCAAATCACCAATCAGCGCTTCGCCCCGTTCCTGTTCGGGTCGTCGGGGATGAACGACGGGGTTCGCGACGCGGTGGAGATGGTCGCCAAGCAGTTGTTCTCCTGGATGCTGGTATACGAGATCGGCAAGAACATCTTCGAGGTAGGGGCCGACCGCCCGATCGGACTCCATCGATCCGGGCTCAACGGGGAAGCCCTCCCTAACACGGTGATCGTGCTGACCCGGGAAATCATCGAAGCGTCGCTGGCGCCGCTGCCGCCGGGTACCCTTCCGTTCGGTCTGCCGGTCGCCTGGCCGCGGATGCCGAAACCCGGTGTCATGATGATCCCCTTCATCGACGGCGAGCATTGGTTCGGGGTGCAGCGACTGCCCGACGCTCGTTACGAGATGTACCTCAAAGTCGAGCGGCTGCCATGAACCGGATCTCCTTTGTACCCCGTCGGATCATGACCCTCGGGTCGCTGCTCGGGGTAGCGGTACTGCTGTCTCTCCCGGCCGGCGCGGCGGCCCAGCGGGGAGCCGGGAATATCGTGCTGGCGGCGCCGGACGTTCGGGTGAGCTCGACGCCGCTGGAGGTGGCCGTGGCGTGGAGACCGGTGACCGGGGCCCTCTCCCATACCGTCGAGTGGGCGACCTCGCCGAGCGGCCCGTGGGCGCCGATCCCGGTTCCCAAGGGAGAGACCCAGGTCACCATGCCGTCAAGCGGAGGGCAGTACTGGAACGGAATGGGCGGCACCCTGTACTACTATCGGGTCACCGCGTTGCCCGAGATCGGCACGCCAGGGGTCACGATCATGCCTCGGGTCACCCCGCAGCTCGATGGGCCGATGGGGTTGGATCTGTCGCAGGAAGGGGCCGACGTCCGGGTCAGCTGGGCACCGGTCCCGTACGCGACCGGGTACGTGGTCACCGCGTCAACGGGAAAGCAAGTTCCCCCGAACCAATCGGTCGAGGTCAGCGCCCAGCAATCGGAGGCGCGGCTTCTCAACCTAGCGATGGTTGGATGGTCGACTACGGTGTGGATCTCCGTCAACGCCCGGTATGGGACCGCCGGCGCGACGTCAACGCCGCAGCCGACCGCGTTCACGCTCCCTCCGGTGCCTTTCTGTTGGCCCCCTTCCGCCGTTCCCGGACCGACACCGACGGTGTCTGCAGCGGCAACAGGTCCAACCACCGTCATGCTGTCGACACCCGTCACATCCAATAGCAAAATCCGGGTCGAACGGGCGGCTGTCGGGTCACAGCTATGGCAAGACGTTAGGTGCGCCGTTGCGCCGCCCAGCGGGACTGCCGGCATCGCGCAAATCGAGGATCGGGGCCTCGCCCCGGGAACGCAGTACCAATATCGGGTCACCGAGCTGCGGCCATCCGGCACCGCCGGCCAGGCGGTGGTCTTAGTGACCACGGCACCGGGCCCCGATAGTCCTACGGTGAAAGCGACGATCGGCGCCTGCGCCACCAGCGGCTGCCAGGTGTCGCTGATCTGGTTTCACGTCGCCGGCGCGATCGAATACCGAATCGAGTCGACCTACGGACTCTATCGGGCGGTCCTCTACCCCGGCGTTGGGGGAGGCATAGGAGCAGTCCCCGGCCAACAAACGTGGGTTACGCTCGCAACCGTCCCGGCCGGCGTTCACACCTTCCTGGTGACGCCGCTGTTCCCCCTGTACCGACCGAGTCCCAAGCCACCAGCCCAGGTCACGGTGACGGTCCCATGAGAACCCTCCCGCTGCTTCTCGTCTTTGGGTCGGCGGTGGCCGCGGCGCAGACGCCGCCCACCCAGCGGCTTCGCGTCGCCGTGATGGATCTGTCCGGCTCGGCCCTCAAGATCCAGAGCGCCACGATGGGGATCCCGGGCCAACCGATGGCTCAACCCCAGTACCAGCAACCTTACGGCCAGCCCCAGGTCGGCACCCAGACGACCGTGACCGTCGCGATCCCGCCGCCGAGCGAGTTCGCCCGGGGTCTGACCGAGATGCTCACCAGCGTCATGGTGCGGACCAATCGATTCATCGTACTCGAACGGGCCGCGCTCCAACAGATCGAGCAGGAGCAGTCGATCGGGCAGACCAAGACCACGAAGGAAACGGCCGCCCTCCAAGGCGCGATGCTGGGCGCCCAGGCCTTGATCACCGGCGACATCACCGGGTTCACCTTCAGCAAGTCCAACATCGGCGGGAGCGCGACCAACATCATCAAGGGGCTCGGCGTCGCGGCCGAGAAGGTGAGCGCCGAGGTGATCATCGACCTCCGGCTGATCGATGCCACCTCCGGTCAGATCCTTTACTCCACCAAGGGGAAGGGGAAAGCGAGCCAAACCGGGATCGCCGCCGACCTGGTCCGCGGAGAGAAGAGCTACAGCGCCGATGCCACCATGACGACCCCGTTAGGCCAGGCCTCGCGTCAGGCGCTCCAGGAGGCGGTGGTCGCCCTCCTGGTCGGGATGCCCAAGATCCGGTGGAGCGCGCGGGTGGTCGACGTGCGCGGCGGGGTGGTGTATCTCGGCGCGGCCGCGAATGACGGGATGCGGCCGGGGCTCGAGCTCGAGGTCTACGAAATGGGCGAGGCGCTGGTCGACCCGGCCACCGGCCAGTCGCTCGGGTCGCCGGAGCGGCTCCTCGGCACGGTGGTGGTCGAGTCGGTCTTGGAGCGGTTCAGCACCGCGAAGATCAGCGGCGGCGAAGGGATCGGGCGGGGCCATGTGGTCCGGCTCAAAGGGGGGCCGGTCCCATGACGCCGATCCGACGATTCGCGCGCCGGGCGTTGGCGCCACGGGCTCGGTACCTGGCGGCCACCCTCGCCGTCCTCGCCGGCCTGGGCCTCCGCTCGGAGCTCGCGGCACAGACCCGAGACCCCGGCAAATCACCCCCGTCCGATCCGAAGGTGGTGTACGGGGCGCTCAGCCCCCTGCTCGAGTACCAGCGCCGCTTCTTCGAGCGACGGATGATCGATCCCGCCTTCCTGAGCCGGTTCAACGACCTGGTCCGGACCGGTGATTTCGCCGGGGCGGCGGCGTTCGTCGCCCAATCGATCGGGGTCAGCGGCGCGATCGTGATCGTTGGTCCAGTGGCCTCGGCCTCGGGCCAGGGGGCCAGTGGAATCGCCATGGCGAGAATCTGTTTCGGGGCTGGCGCACTCAAGACTTGTTCGGAATGGTCCTGACTCTGTCACTATTTGCGGGAATGACTTGCACTGGAGGATTCATCATGGGTTTCGCACCGTCTCAGTACGCCGCTCTCTTGGCAGTGGCCGTCGGGTTCACCGCCACACCGCTTGCGGCTCAACGCTCCCTTGCGTCGTTGGTGACATTGCCGGCCCCGTCCGGCGCCACCGTCAGGAATGATCCCGGGGCGTTGGGGTTCTCGTGGCAACCGGTCGCCGGGGCGATCGGCTATCGGGTCGAGGCCGCCTCGGCGCCAACCGGCCCGTGGACGTCGCTGGTCGCGGCTCCGATTGCGAGCACCACGTTCTCCTACACGCCCATTGCCGGCGCCTTGATTTACTACCGGATCGCGGCCCTGCCACAGCTGGGGGAACCAGGCAACCCCGCCGTCGTACCCTTCATCTACAATCTACCCTGGGCCGAAACGCCAGCGAGCGCGACCCAGTCCGGGGCCGATCTGACGGTGTCATGGGTTCCGGTGGTCGGGGCCCTCGGCTACCTGATCAACGCACAGGGCCTCGCCAAGACCGAACAACTCCAGGCCTTCAACACGAGCACCTCCGCGACGTTTCGCGGGCTTATCACGTCGGGCCCTTACGACAGTGTGTTGGTCAGGGTTGCACCGATCTTCCCACGCGGCGTCGCCACGGTGCCCTTCCCCAAAATGTCGTCGGCGAGGGGCCCCGCGGCGGACCCGAACATCTGCTGGCCTCCGGGGGAGGATAAGCACGGCGGTGTGGCTCCGGCCGCACTGACCGCTACGCCGTCGGATGGCGCGGTCGCCCTCTCCTGGGGTGGGGTTGGACAAGTGACGGGCTACCGAGTAGAACGAGCCCCGGCTGGGTCCAATGTCTGGGAGTCGATGGCCTGTCTGCGTGTAAACTACTTCACCCCTTCTTACATCGATCGCTCGGTCACGCTGCAACCCGCCAAGGCTTACGACTATCGCATCACCTCGGTCGGACCTACCAGTATCGTCGGGTCGAGCATAACCACTGTCCTCGTTTCGCCTCCTGTTGGGCCAACGTTCGTCGTAGGAGCCAGTTACTCGGTACAAACCAATGGTACGACGACGAAAGCCTTCCATGTCGGCGGCTTCCCAACGCAGCACCACCATCTCATCACCACATCGTACGGGTTTCGGGCTGTGGCACCCTGGGGGTCGGGCGTGGCGGTGGCAGCCCCACTGGGTACCCATCTGCTCACCGTCGCCCGCCTCTACCCTGGTGGATTGCTCGGCGGGGCAACGACGGTCCCGGTCGTAGTGCAATGATCACCCTACTTCCTGGAGAACTGCCGATGCGAACGTCGCTCGTGCTCGTCGGACTCGCGCTCACCGCGTCCGCGGGGCCACTCCACGCGTTTCAGGTGCCGATCGGTCCGCCGCAAAGCGTCCACGGGTGCCTTCGGCCCGACGTCGCCAAGAACGCCCAGCTCGTCAAGGGCGCCATCGCCAAGAAGAGCACCACTGACCCGGTGGAGGTTCTCCGGCCGGTGGCGGGATGCACCTACTATCAGATCACCATGGTGTCCAAGGTGACCATCGATGACACCGAGGTGGCCGGCGTGACCAGTACCATCTCTGGGAAGGGAAGCATCACCTTCGGGTTAGCGCCCGACGACGCGATGGCGGGGTACGACTTCACCTCGGGGGTCCAGGACCTGACCGCGCCGATCTACTGGGACCGGGGTTCCGCCCTGATTACCCGACCCAACTGCATCGTGACGACCGTCGAGCTGCCGTACACCCTGTTCGCCTTCTGGCTCGGGGTGACTTCGTCGCCGACCCCCAAGGTCGGGGTGGGCGTCACGCCGGCGGGCCCGGAACTCCACTCGATCGCGACTCGCTGCAAGGACCCCATGGGGAGATGGCGCGATCTCCCGCCCGCGGAGGAGGCCATCTTCACCCCGGCCTGGATCAAGCTCCATGGTGAGGGGAAGAACAAGACGGCACCGAGCGCCGATCAGCAGGCGATCAGCACCTTCACCGAAGATCTGGTGAAAGCGGGGCCCAAGCCTGGCAGTGGCGGCAAGATCAAGCCGAACAACGCCTATCCAACGCCAGCCCTTCCAAAGGTGAGTTCGCCGATGGGTGCGATGGACCCGGCCAAACTCCAGGCCATGCAGGACTACATGACCAAGAACCCCAACGCGACGCCCGCCGAGATGATGAAGATGATGGAGGGCGCCGTTCCCGGTCTGGATCAACAGCTGGCGGCGGCGGAGGACAACTTCATGTTCACCGCGCCGGGTGACTGCGCCGCGGTGAACCCGACCAAGACGGTCTGCACGCTGGCCGGCCCGCCGGTAATCACCGATCGGACGGGCTACGGAACGATCAAGAAGATCACCGAACGAACCACCATCACGATCGAGAAGGTCGCACCGCCGCCGGGGTCGCCATGACCCGGGGCCGCGCCGACTCGTCATTCACACCCTCATCATCCACCTTGGAGCTGCTCATGTCACCGTCCCGTTGCCGGAACCTCGCCGCCGCATTCGCGACCCTCGCCACCTTCGGACTGCCCGGTGACGCCGCAGCGCAGGCCCGGGCGCAAGCCGATGTCCAGATCCAGACCTTCAATGTCACGGTGGGTAGGTCGCGCAACGTCACCCGCGTTCCGCCCAGTGTATTCGTCGATTTGACCGTGCTCAGCAACAACGACGACGATGCGGCAAACGCGCGAGTGCAGGTCTTCCTGCCCCCGGAATCGGGGATTCTCTCCGTGCCGCCCGGCTGCACGCCCTCCACGGCGGGAACCGGCGCCAACGGCACCTATCACGCGTTTCTGACCTGTGATCTCGGCAGCCTCCCGGTCAACGGCTCGCGAACCATTCAGTTCGCCGTGTCGATGCCGCCGTCCTACATCCCCAAGAGGTACGGGGTGTTCGCCTACAGCGAGACGCCGGATCCGCTCACCGCGAACAACTACGCGGAGCGAAGTTTGCCGTAAGGGCCGATCACCGATCGGTCGAGCCCTGGGCGCGGACCTAGGGCTCGACCACCACCTCGACCCGGTAGGTGCCGGCAGCGTCGCGGCGCAACACCACCGCCTTGGCCTCCCCCGCGGCGACGCCGAAGGTGGCTTGGGTCAGCACCCTTCCGTTGGTCCCGACCGGCACGAACTTCACCGTGAAGGTGCCGGGATCGAAGTACATCAACGACCAGTACCGGCTGGTCGACGCATCGATGCCGAAGCGCATCGTCGAGTCGTTCGGTAGACTGGTTCCGCTCAACAACGCGTTGAGCTGGAGGGGGGCGGAGCTGTTCTCGGCGGCCGTGATCACGAACCGGATGTTGGCGCGGCTGGGCGCTACCGCCCCGGTGTCCGGATCCACTCGGGTGGTGAACTGGGGGACACCCCCGGCCACCACCACGCTGTTGACGTGATCGGCGCTGAGGTTGCCGGACACGGTGCCTAACACGGTGGTACCCGCTCGTACCACCAACTGGCGGCTACCAGCGGGCGCCAGCGCCACCGGGGAGCTGCGCCCGTAGCTCACTCCACTGATGACCGTCCGTCCCGCGATCTCCAGGTCGATATTCCCGAGGCCCGCGGTGGCGTGCAGGAGCCGAAGCTCCGCCTGATCGGTCGCGGGTTTATCGTCTCCGAGCAGGCCGCCAGCGCGGCGGCGATCCCTCCGAGCAGGGTCAATCGGGTCCATTGCATGAGAGCTGTCTCCTGACTTGGGGGGCCGAATCGCTCATTGCCGCGATTCGCGGGGTCAACGGCTAAACTAGGAAACCCCGCCATCCCCCCGGACGTCACCGTTTGCCCTCTTCCCCGTCGCTCCTTCGTCCGAAGCCGATCCTCGGATCGATCGGCTTGGCGTCACCTGACCCTCGACTTACGGCGCTGAGACGACCCCGGTGCCGCGAGCCGTGCGCGGTTCGTCCAGTCCGATTCGCTCCGCCGACCGCCCGACCAGGAACCCCTCCGCGCCGTCATCGAGCCGGACCCGATACCAGCCCCCGATCGCGGCGACCACCCAGACCGAGTCGGTTCGCCCGAGGACCCGGAGCGTGTCCGCGGCTTGGCGGGGGCCGCGCCGCACCACCGCGCTCGCCAACCGGCTCCGGGCGTAGCCGCCGAGCAGGGAGGTGTCGACCGTTAGCCGAGCGACCGACCCCGGCGGCTTGTGGAAGAACCAGAAGGGGTCGATCGGCCCTTCGCCTCGGCGATAGACCCCGAAATGGAGATGAGGCGGCGTGGTGCGAGCGTTGCCCGTATTGCCGACCAGCCCGATCGTGTCGCCCTGGGCCACCGAGGCGCCGGTGGTGACCAGTTGGCTCGACAGATGGGCATAGTACTGCGTGTAGCCGCGTTCGTCGCGCAGCCACACCACCAATCCGCCTAAATCGTTCTCTCCGACTTCCACCACTCGCCCGTTCGCCGCCGCGATCACCGGGGTGCCCCGCGGCGCGAAGATGTCGACCCCCTGGTGGAGTCGCCGTCCGCCGTCGCGCGGGGCTCCCCATTTGCTCAGGATGTCGGGCTCTCCTCGACCGGAGACCGGAAACGCCAACATCGGCGCGATCGACAGCGTCACCGCGAACCGCCCGCCCCGGAACAGCTCCGGCTGGGCCCGGAACACGTACCAGCCATCCCGGCGAGGCTCGAAACTGACGAACCGCTCGCCCCGGTGCGATTCGGCGGTCGCCGGCCCGAGCGAATCGCCACTGGTGCCGGCGTATCGGGTATCGAGGAAGATGGTCGCCAGCGTGTCGCCCGGCAGGGAAACTTCGAAGCGGACCAACTGCCCCCGTTTGAGTTCGATCTTGAGCCCGATCGCGCCCGCCTCGTGGGGTGGGAGATCCACCTCTTCCCGATGAGGCGAGGTCACGGGTGGGGCATCCCCGAACGCCCGGTCGCCCGCCGCGATCCAATCGCGGACCATCGCGGCGTCGCCGAGGCCGGCCTGGACCAAGCCGTCGAGATACCGCTGCCTCGCCGGCCGCCGATCGACCAGGCGTTGGGCGAAGTCGGTCGCCTCCCCGCAGCCGGCCAGGAGCAGCCAGCCGGTCACGGCCATCCGCGTTCTTCGCGTCGTCATGTTAGGATGATAATGCGGGCGGGGACAGGGTCGCGGCAACCCGGCGGTGTCGGTATCGGGGGTCCGATTCGTCCCCACTGGTGCTTCCGCATTCACCCGATGAGGCAGGCCATGGGTCGTCTTCCCCGCCGCGATTTTATCGAGACGGCCGCCACCCTGGGCACGGTGGTCGGGCTGGGTGCCCGGCGGCGATGGCTCCCGCCCGTCGCGGACGTGGCCATCGTGGGCGGGGGGCTGTCGGGGTTGGTCGCCGCCGCCGAGCTGACCGGCCGCGGCGCCGAGGTGGTCGTCTTGGAAGCCAAGACCCGGGTCGGTGGGCGGACCTTGAATCAGGCCCTTCCCGGCGGTGCCGTCGTCGATGCCGGTGGCCAGTGGGTCGGCCCCACCCAAGACGCCGTGCTGGCCCTGGCCGAACAACTCGCGGTCCCGACCTTCAAGACCTACACCGGTCGCGCCGAGGGCACCCTCGACGATTCGGCGGCGTTCTCGGTGGAGATGCTCGGCGTGGTCGGTGAGTTCCAGTCCTCGATGACCACCCTGCCGATCGAGGCTCCCTGGAGCGCGCCCCGCGCGGCGGAGTGGGACGCCCTCACGATCGCCGACTGGATCGCCAGCCGGAAGCTCGGTCCGGCCACGATCGGGCGGCTTCGAACTGCCGTGAGCGCGACGTTAGGTGGGTCCCTCGATCAGGTCTCCTTCCTCTGCTGGCTCTCTCACCTCCGCTCCGCGGGCGGGTTTCGGATGGTAGAAGGGGTCGAGGGGGCGGCCCGGGAACGCCGCTTGGTGGGCGGCGCCCAACGGCTGTCCCTCGCTCTGGCGGAACGGCTCGGGCCCAAGGTGCTCCTCGGGAGTCCGGTCGGGCGGATCATCCAGAAGGCGGATCGGGTTGAGATCCGAACCAGGGTGGCCATCATCGAAGCCCGTCGGGTCATCGTCGCGATGAGCCCGCTCGATGCCAGTCGGATCGAGTTCCTCCCGGCGCTCCCGGCAGACCGTCAGGAGTTGATGGCACAGTGGAAGCTCGCCCCGGGGTACAAGGCGCATCTGGTCTACCCGACGCCGTTCTGGCGCGCGGCCGGATTCAACGCGATTTCGGTCGGCGCCGCGAAGGCACGGCTGACCTTCGACAGCTCCCCACCCGAAGGCGGCCCCGGGGTGATCGTCGTGTTCGGAGATCGGGCCGCGCTGCCCCGCAACAAATCGCAGCGCCAAGCGGCACTCACCGAGGATCTGGTGAGCACCTTCGGATCCGCGGTCCTTCGGCCGACGGCGTTTTTCGAACAGGATTGGAGCGAGGACCCTTGGAACGGCGGCTGCGCCTCGCCGCTGTCGCCGGGACTACTCTCGAAGGTGGGCGCGTCGCTGCGCCGACCGGTCGATCGGATCCACTGGGCCGGTACCGAGACCAGTGAGCGGTGGAACGGGTACTTGGACGGCGCCGTCAGAGCCGGCCAGCGCGCCGCCGGGGAGGTGTTGGCGGCGCTCTAGCAGGCCGGACTCGCCGAGGGCTCAGCTCGATGGTTTGCGCGGCGGCGGGATCGGCGCCATCCGCCGAGTCAGGTCGAAGCTGGTGACATGCAGGTTGACCCCGGACCCCGCTCGCAGGCCAACGATTCCGTCTACCGCAACGCTGTCGCGCGGAAGTCGAGCCACCTCGGCGCCATTGACCTGAAACACCACCTCCGAACCCGCCGCGACCTTGAACACGTTCCGGGCCGCGCCGCCAGTTCGTCCTGGCACGATGCTGCCCGACGGCTTCCACTCTCGAGCGACCTGGGTCGCGCCGGCCCGTCGCCGGAGCACCGCCCCCGAGCCGTCGCGTCGGGCCACGAACGCCACCCACTCTCCGGCGCCCTCGAGGGATTGGCCACCCACCACCAGGCCGTACTCCTCGCCACTCGCGTCCGGGAACAGGAAGAACTCGCCCTCGAGCTCGAAGCGGCCCTCCGCCGTGAGTCCCGGATGGTACAGCACCCCGCCCGGTCCCATCGTGATGTGGAACCCGGGTGGCATCTGGACGAACCACATCCGGTCCGGCGTGCCCGCCGCTTCCTTCTCAGTGCCGACCATCTGGGCCGGTCGGTCGGCCGCCCAGCGCCAGGCGGGTGGGGCCGTCAACTGCGCCTGGGCCGCGACCGGCGCCGCGACCGCGGCGGCTATCAGCCAGATCCTCGTCATGATCGACTCCTTGGGGGTTCTCAAAGATACGCCCTCGCCTGGGTTTCCTTTAGGCGGGGGGTGGCCCGAGCCGCTGGGCCGAGATCGAGGTCCTCGGGTGACCGTCCCGCTATCTTGGGAGGACAACCCCAACTCAAACCGTGGAACTGACCCGTGAGTCGCTCATTCCGACTGGCTCTGGTGCCGATCGCGACCGCGATCCTCGGGTGTGGCATGTCCGACCGAACCGCCACACTGATCCGGGACGAATGGGGCGTCCCCCATGTCTTCGCCGCTCGCGAGGACGCCGGCTTTTATGCCCTGGGCTATGCCATGGCCGAAGACCGGCTGCGGAGGCTCCTCGGATTCGTTCGATTCGCCCGCGGGGAGCTCGCCGCGGCGTACGGTCCCGCCTTTCTCGAATCCGACGCCACCGCCCGTCGCTGGCGGTTTCGGGAGATGGCTGAGGCGGGTGTCGAACAACTCGGTCCCGAACTCCGTCGCAACTACCAGGCGTTCCTCGCCGGGCTCCAAGCCTTCGCCGCCGAGCGGCCCGCCGACTCGGCAACCGCGGCCTTGGTTCGCGGTCTCACGGTCGCGGACTTGATCGCTTTGACCCGAGCCGCCCTCTATACCGGATATCAGGTGCCGGTATCGTTTGCGGAATGCCGGATCGACGGGATCGTCTACTCGAGTGGATACCTCCCGTACCAGGCGGCGGCCGCGCCGGGGTCCAACGGGTGGGTCGTGATGCCCCGCCGGACGGCGGAGGGCGCTCTGCTCCTCGCCGCCGACCCCCACGTCGAGGTCGAGAGCATCGCCTACTACGAGTACCACCTCGAGGCCGGCGGGCTCCACTCTGCCGGCTTCGCCCTCGGCCCGGTGCTCTGGCAGGCCCACACCGAGCATGCGGCCTGGGCGTTGACGACGGGCAACCCGGACTTTCTCGACTGCTACCAGGTCCTTACCGATCCGGCCTCGCCGACCCGGTACCGCTTCGACGGGGCCCAGCGGGAGATGGAAGTGCGAGTCGACACGATCGCGGTGGCTGGTCAGGCCCCGGTCGTCCGGACCTTCGAGTATACCCGGCACAACGGGGTCCTGTCGCCGGTCGTCGCGCGACGGGGCGACACCGCGTTGGTCGCCAGCACGCCCGACATGGAGCGGGCCGGCTACCTCCATCGCGAGTTCGATCGGATGAACCGGGCGCGCTCGGTCGCTGAGGTCAAAGCGGCCCTGGCCACCATGTCGATGTTTCCCCAGAACGTCATTGTCGGCGATCGAGACGGCGAGGTGCTCTTCGTTCGCGCCGGACGAGCGCCGATTCGCCCGACCGGGTGGGATTGGTCCGGCCCGGTGCCGGGGAACGACTCCTCCACAGCCTGGCGCGGGGTTCACGCCCTCGAGGACCTGGTTCAGGTGGAGAACCCGGCGGCGGGGTTCCTCCAGAATGACAATGTCGCGCCCGACGTGATGGCGCCGGGCCTCGGGCACCTGCGGACTGCCCCACCCGATCTGTTCTTCGATCGCCCCGGCCGGCAGACGTCGCGGGGGGCCCGAACCGTCGCGGTGCTGGGCGCCGTCGAACCCCTAACGATGGAACGGGCGATGGGGCTGGCGTTCGACGAACTCTGGATCACCACGCCCGACTGGTTGGCCGGCCTTCGCTATGCCGTGGCGTTGCGTCCGGGGCGGGTCGGCGCCGCGCCTCCGGCCTTCCGAGCCGCCCTCGCCAGGCTGGAACGGTTCGATGGCCGGGCCGCCGCCGAATCACCGGCCGCGCTCGATTTCTACTTCTGGCGGATCGCGGCCGCGCCCCGCCTCGCGCGGCTCGCCGATCGATCGTTCATCGACTATCCGTGGGATTCGACCCGGTTCACGCCCGCCTTCGCGGACGCGCTCCTCGACGGTCTTCGCGAGTCGCTCGACCACCGCCAATCGACCCTGGGAACCACCGACCAGCCCCTCGGAGACTTGATGCGGGTGGCCCGCGGGACCCACGAGGCTCCGGTCGGCGGCGTGACGATCTACTCGGACGTCGCGCCACACTGCCTCGAGCTGCTCCGAGCCGTCTGCGAGGCGCCGATGCGGGCCTTCATCATGGCTCCGATCGACTCCACCCGCCGCCAGCGGGCCGCCTATGGTAGCCAGGCCATGCGGATCGTCCAGTTCACCAACCCGATCCAGGCCTTCTCCCTCTACGCCTTCGGCCAGAGCGACGACACCACCTCGGCACACTTCGCCGATCAGCTCCCGCTGTTCTCCGAGAAACGGATGAAGCGAGCCTGGTTCTCCCGGGCCGAGGTGGAACCGCGAGCGACGGTGACCCGGGTGTTGACCCTGCCGGACCCCAATTCGCGGTAAATTCCGGTCGGGCCTGCGTCGTCACTGGCACGACCGTCAATTCGAGTCCTCAGGTGCCCGATATTCAGCGAGGTTGCCAGTGCCGTTCGAGGTGTTGCCCAAGAGGCAGTAGTCTGGAGGTGCCAAGGCGTGATCGTCAGGACCGCGTCCCTCGTTGTCGCCGCCTGCCTGGTCGGATGTCGGTCGACGGATCCCACCCCACCCGGACCGGTCGCGAAAGGGGATCGGCGGTTCGGCGTCCATGTCACTACAGCCGCCGACAACGACTACGGCCGAGCCTTCCAGGCGGCCCGCGCCACCGGGATGGATCTGCTGCCTTTCGCCCTTCCCTGGACCGCCGTGGAGACCCCGACCGGGTGGGATCCGAGTCTGCTCCAGACCGCCAACGCCTTCTTCGGGGCCCAGGGTCTCCCCCTCTATTTGACCATCCTCTCACCGATCAACACCAACGTCGCCGAGGTCCCGGCCGCGTACCGTGGCCTCCCGGTCGACGACCCCGGGCTGATCGCCGGGTTCAATCGGTTGCTCGACACGGTTCGGGCCTACACCCCGGCGCTCGATATCGATGTGCTGATCCTCGGCAATGAGATCGAGGCGACCCTGGGCGCCGACCTCGCCGCGTGGGCCCGATACCAGACCTTCTTCGGGGCGGCCCGGGCCCACGCCAAACAGCGGTTCGGCGCCAGCACCTTGGTCGGTGCCACCATCGGACTCGGGGCCCTCGATCTGGCGGGCATCGGTGCCGCGATTGACCGCCTCGTCGAGGGGTCCGATCTCGCTTCGGTCACCTATTATCCTTTGACCGCAGACTTCGGGGTCGAGCCGCCGAGCGTGGCCGGGGCGGATTTCGCCAAAGTGGTCGGGCGGTTCCGGACCAAGCCGATATATTTCCAAGAGATCGGGTACCCGACCAGCGGCACCCTTGGCTCGTCCGACGAGAAGCAGCGACAGTTCGCGGCGTCGGTTTTCGAAGCCTGGGACCGGCACGCCGATCGGGTCCGGTTCCTCGGGTGGCTCTGGCTCACCGACCGGTCGGTGGCCGAGACCGATGGGCTGGTCCGCTACTACGGCCTCGGCGGACCGTTAGGCAACCGATTCGGCGAGTATCTCCGAACCCTGGGTCTGCGGACCCACGCGGGCGTGGCGAAGCCGGCCTACACCGATCTCGCTGCCATGCTCGACGCCCGGGGGTGGTAGGCTCGACATTCTTCTGCATCTGGGAGGTGGCCCATGTGGTTCCGTCGTTGCCTCGGGTTGTTCACGCTGACCATCGCGGGCCCCGGGACGGCCCAAGTGGTCTCCCTCGAGCTGACCCCGGCCCGGTCCTCGGTCGTCGCCGGGGACTCGCTTCGGCTGACGCTGGTGGCGCGCGACCGATCCGGCGCCGTGGTCAGGTCCGACTCCGCGTTCTGGGGGGTGGGACCGTTCGAGGTGGCGTCGATCGATCGCCAGGGATGGCTCCGGACCTTCCGGCGAGGCAGCGCCCGGGTGGTCGCGCGGTTTGGCGGGAAGACCGCGATGGCCGACTTCGAGGTGTTGCCCAAACCGGCGGCCGCGATCGAGCTCGTCGCCGACGCGTCGACCGTGGTGATCGGGGGTCGGACCCAGCTTCGGGCGGTGGCCCGCGATCGTGACAAGGAGCCGCTGCCCGACGCGGTGATCACCTTCCGTTCGCTCGATCCGGCCACCGCGGCCGTCTCGGCTGGCGGTGTTCTCGAGGGCCTCCGGGCCGGGGCCGCCCGAATCGAGGCGACCCACGGGGCGGTTCGCTCGGCGGTGACGGTGCAGATCATCGTCAATCCCGTCGCTGAACTCGACGTCACCGGACCGACCGGCGGCCGGACCGGCGAGGTCCTCCAGTTCCGGGTCGCCGCCCGTGGCCCGGGCGGGCGCGCCGTGTCCGACCTGACGCCGGTCTGGTCGGTGGCGGGGCAGGGCGGTTCGGTCTATCCCGACGGGGCCTTCGTGGCCGAGAAGGCGGGTGCCTACGTGGTGACTGCCACGATCGGTGAGCGTTCGGCGACCGCCGCGGTGACCATCCAGCCCCGGGTCCATGATCGGGTGGTGGAGCAGGTCGCCTCTCACATCTTCTCCGACTTTCAAGCCGCCGAGGTTTGGGCGATCAACGACGTAGTCTATCTCGCCACCAATGCCGGTCGCCTCTACAGTTACGACATCAGTGATCCGGCCCGGCCCCGGCTGGCGGATTCGGTGATGGTCGATGCCCGGCTGGTCAACGACGTGTCCACCACGGCCGACGGGAAGATCGGGCTGATCACCCGCGAAGGCGCCTCCTCGCGGAAGAACGGGATCGTCTTCCTCGACCTCGCCGATCCGCTCCACCCCAAGATCCTCTCGGAGTACACCGCGACCGTCACCGCGGGTGTCCACAGCGCGTTCATCGATGGACACTACGCCTATATCACCGACAACGGCCGCCGGGCCATGCGGGTGATCGACTTCCAGGATCCCCGCAACCCGAAAGAGGTGGCGCACTGGGAGGTCGAGAATTCGGTGCTCTCGGGCGCCGAGCAATTCAGCGCGAGCCCAACGACCCCGAGCGTGGCGATCAACGGCCGCTACCTCCACGACATCCAGGTCAAGGACGGGCTCGCCTATCTCGCCTACTTCAAGGATGGCCTGATCATCCTCGATGTCGGCAACGGGATCCGGGGCGGGTCGCCGGCCAAGCCGCAGTTCGTCAGCCAGTTCGTCTACAACACCACCGAGCTCTATCCACCCGACATGCTGGCCGGCACCCATACCATCTTCCGGTTCGGTAAGTACCTGGTGGTCGGCGACGAGGTGTTCCCCCAGTTCTTCGACACCGCGAGCCGTGAACACATCAAGACGCTGGGCCGGCTCCACATTCTCGACGTCAGCGACATCACCAAGCCGAAGTTGGTGGCGTACTACGAGGTGCCGGAGCAGGGGAGCCACAACGTCTGGGTCGAGAACGAGGTGATGTACATCGGTAACTTCGAGGCGGGGCTGCGGGTCGTCGACGTGAGCGGCGAGCTCCGCGGCAATCTCAAGGCCCAGGGCCGCGAAATCGGCGGGGTCCGGACCGCCTCGGTCAAGGGATTCCGGCCTAACGTGCCGATGGCGTGGGGGGCCCAACCCCACAAGGGGATGATCTACGTGAGCGACATGAACAGCGGGCTCTGGGTGGCCCGCCTCACCCGGAAGAACGTGGTCCCCTGATCGACGGCCGATCGGGTCGACGCCGACCTTGGCAGTTACGGGCGAGAGGTGGCCTGGGTATTCACCGTATTCATCGGTGGTCCCCAGCGAAGGAGAGGCTGTGTTCGCTACTATGATCGGTCGCCGGGGTCGACGATTGGCCCGGTTGAGCGGGGTCGCGGCCGCGGGAGCCGTCGGTTTGCTGGCCTGTGTCACCGAACCGGTGTGCGGCTGCTCCGAGCCGGGGAGCCGGATGATCGCCTACGGCATGGTCACCGAAGCGGTGTCCGGTACACCGGTCGCCGGCGCCGAGGTGGCCCTGATCCTCGGCTCGGTCGTGACCGTGGGGGTTGCCGAGACCTGCCAGGTTCCGGAGCAGCGCTCGATCGATGACCCCGCGCCGGTGGCGACCGACCAGTCTGGCCGCTATCGGATTCAGGCACTCTCGACGGCCCGCGTGCGACGTTGCCTCATCCTCGAAGCCAGCCGGGATGCCCTGCCGCTGGTCGGGACGGCCGAGGCGCTGGTGACCTTCGGGCTTCCCGGAGGCCTGGATTCGGTCCGAGTCGACATCGCTGTCCGTGGTCGGTAGCCGAACCGGGTAGGGATGGCGTTCCAGCCGGCGGCCCTGAGCGGCGCCACCGCCGGCGGGACGGTAACTTTGGCGGGCGCGATGGTGCCGTTCGCCAGATCGATTCGAAAGAAACCGCGAACCAGGAATGACCATGAGCCAGCCGACCCGCCGAGAGTTTCTCCGCCACACCGGTTCCTGCGCGGCCCACTTGGCCGTGGTCGCGGCGGGCCTGCCCCCGGCGCTGCGCGGCCGGTGGACCAGCCCGACCTTCGGCCGAGTGGTCGCGGCCGAGCCGTTTGGCCGACTCGAGGCGATCGGACCCAACGTCTGGGCGCTGGTCTCGACGCCGTTGGGTGGCGATTTCACCACGGTCTCCAATGGGGGGATCGTGGCGGGCCGTTCCGGGGTACTGGTGGTGGAAGGACTGATGCAGCCGGCCGGGGCCACCTGGTTGGCCAAGCAGGCCCGGGAACTGACCGGCCGCTGGCCGACCCACGCCGTGGTCACCCACTATCACAGTGACCACGTCAATGGGATCGCCGGCTACGCCGACGGCGGCCCCGCGCCCGCCCTGTACGCCACCGCTTCGACCCGCGACCTCGCTCGCGACAAGAACCTTCCCGCTGTTCCGGAGCGAACCGCGCGACTCGCGGACGCCGTGATTCTCGATCCGGCCACCCCCACCACGCTCGATCTCGGCGGTCGCTCGGTGCGCCTCCAGCCGAGCGGTGGCCACACCGCGAGCGACGTGGTGCTCGTCCTCGACGACCCGGCGGTGGTCTTCGGCGGGGATCTCGTCTGGAACGGGATGTTCCCCAACTACATGGACGCGGTGCCGACCAAGTTGGCTGCTTCGGTGCGGGCCCTCAGGAAGGCCGGCGAAAAGGCCCTGTTCGTCCCCGGCCACGGTCCGCTCGGTCGGGTCGCCGAGGTGGACCGATACCTCGAAGTGCTCGACGCCGTAGAGGCCGCCGCCCGCGCCGCTCATCGACAGGGGCAGACCGCCGCCGCGGCGGCCGCCGGCTATCGCCTGCCGGCGTCGTTAGGCGAATGGACCCTGTTCTCGCCGCGGTTCATGGAGACGGCGTTCGCGGCCTGGTTCCGGCAGCTCGCCGGCTGATTCAGCGCTCGGCGGGCGGCACCACGATGACCCCGGTGATCCCGCCGAACTCGTTCGGCTCCGCCCGGGTTCCGGCGGGTGCGATCCAGGGGCCCCCATCGAGCCGGACGTTGAGCCGATGGGTGCCGGGCTCGAGCGCCGGGATCGGTCCTTCCCAGACGCCGGGGCGCACCTGGCGCAGCGATACGACCTCCCAATCGGTGAAGTCGGCCATCAGGTCGACGCGCTCAACCCCGGATGCGAGAATCCGGATCGTGGAGTGGGCGCCGGCTCGGGCCAGCTGCAGCCGAGCCTCGCCGGCCACCGGCAGGCTGGGCTCTCGCTCCCGACCAGCGGCCAGTCGAGGGACCGGGCCGGCTGGATCGCGGCCGAACGCGCGAAGCCGCAACCCCGCGTTGAGGTAGCTCGCACCCAGGACCCGCCGGACCGGATCGGACGGGTAGCTGCCGCCGCTCAAGGACAGGCTCAGCCGGCTCGCGAGGGGGACCTGGGCGGTGACCTCGCCAAACGCCCCGGTGATCGGGTCGCCGACGTTCCCCCCCGTCCGACTCCAGGGCCGCACTCCGAGCCGGGCCTCGACCTCGATCGGCCCGTTCCAGCGGATGGTGCCCGCCAGGTCGAGAAAGCGGTCGGCGCCGATCCCGGTGACGGTCGCGCTCCCGAGCAGGGACCAGCGGCGCCTAACGCTCCATCCGGCCACCATCGCCTCGATCGGGGCCGACGCCACCGCGCCCGAGGTACGGCCGATGGTGGCCCCGACCCAGGCCCCGGCGTGGCGACCGGTCAGGTGGACCCGAGCGCCGCCGAGCAGGTGACCCGTGCTGGCCTCGCTGGCATACTTCGAAACGCCGGCGGCGGTAGACAGCTCGAGACGCCATCGGTCGCTGGTGGCCGCGAGGAAACCGAGGGCGGCGGTACCCTGGAGCACTTGGTTGCCACTCTCGAACACTGCCCAACTGCCTTGGCCAGCCACCGATACCCGCCGCGAATCGAACCGAAGACCCGGAGCCACCACCGCGGCGCCGGACGCGAGGAACCCATCGTATCTGATGTACGAGGCACCCACCCCGAGGCTCCCGATGGCCTGCGCCGCCGCCCATTGGCTGGTGAGTACCATGAGGCCGGCGGCTGTTGCCCCGAGCCGTGGGCGGCGAAGTCTGACGGTGGCCGTGCCGGCGCCGGGGGCGGGTGGGCGAAGCATGGCAGGGATGATAATGCCCCGAAGGGTGGGGCTCACCCG
The DNA here is from genome assembly GCA_046160105.1 of Gemmatimonadales bacterium. Taxonomy (GTDB): domain Bacteria; phylum Gemmatimonadota; class Gemmatimonadetes; order Gemmatimonadales; family GWC2-71-9; genus SHZU01. Next base: position 20,817 of record JBJXGT010000048.1, read on the forward strand.
GGGCATCGCCCGTTTTGGCTCGGCGGGGGCGCACCGCCTGTCACGACACCGGCTATCGAGTGGCGGAGATCGTGAAGGGCGCGGAGTACGCTCGCCGCCCGTCGGCGTTGGTCAGCTGAGCCGTTACCCGAACCACGGATGGGGAGATTCGCTCGGCGCCGGCGGTGATCGTCACCGGCAGCTGACCACCGTCCGTAAGGGCGGTCGGGTCGAGCGGGGTGGCGCAACCCGAGGAGGCAGCGAAGACGACGAGGGTAACGAGCGCCGGAGTCCAGGGCATGTCGAGTCCAGGCCGATTCCCGCCGCGGCTACGGTTTTCGCGGCGGCCGGGCGATCGTGACATTGCCCTGCCCTTGAGTGAGCGGCGCGTCCGCCGCCGTGGTGGACTCGAAGCCCCGAAGCCGGACGCCGAGCGCCGCGGCGGGCGAGGCACCGAGCGCGATGTCGCGCTGGACGTTGCGCCGGAAGGCGATGTAGTCGGCGTCGTTGGCATCGTCCGCGATCGCCAACACGGCGCCGACGGCCGTGTCGGCCGGGACGCCGGAGGCAACCAAGTCGGCCAGCACGGCTGCCGCCACGGTGAGCGGCTGTCCGCCCCGCCGCCGGCGGAGCTCGCCGAGGTCGGCGGAGGTCGCGCCCGCCCGGAGCGCGCTCGCGCCGGCGGCGAGTTCCGCAGGGGTCGCCCCGTCGCCGAAAGCCCGCCGGGCGGTGGCAAGTTCGTCTCGAAGTCGGGTCACCGCGGTGACGATCAGCGCGGGGGGCGCGCCCTTGGCTGCCCCTTCCAGGGCGCGATCCACCAGCGGCTCGGCCGGCAGCCCATTGGCTCGTGCGGCCGCGACGATCGCTTCGACCTGGGCCCGGGCCGCATCCGGCATCCGATCAAGGCGTCGATCCTGGGCCCCGGCCCGCGCCGGTGCCGCCGCGATCAGGAGGAGCGCCGCGATCAACAGCAGGATTGCCGCCCCGAGGGTGCCGACCAATCCGATCCGTGAAGTCATCTGTTGTCTCATGCGCCCCCGATCGTGACCACCGAACTCGGTCGCCCGAATTCGTCTTCCAACGTCGTCGCTTCCGGATCCTGCTGCCACACCGTGCCGTCGACCACGAACGCGTAGCGATAGCGACCGGGGGCCAACGGTACCGTCACCCACCATACCCCGTCGCCGTCCGAGCGCACCAACGGCGTCGCGGTAGTGCTCCAATCGTTGAAGTCCCCCACCACCGCCACCGCCTTGGCGGCGGGCGCCACCAAGACGAACTGGGTGCCGCGCGACTCGGTCCCAGCGTCGGCCGCCAGCGCGACCGCCGGGACGGTGGGCGCCACCCCCCCGACGGCCCGACCATAGCGCTGACTGGCGAAGACCAACCCGACGAGTCCGGCCGCCGTGGCCAGCGCCCCGAACGGACTGACCTGGAGGGTCCACCGGCGCCGCCACCATCGAGTCGGCCGCGCTGGGGCCAACTCCGGTCGGGGCGCGATCGCGATCGCGGCCATCACCCGATCGGTAAAGTCGGGCGACAGCTCGGCCGGCTCCTTGAGCCGTGCGATCATTCCCCCCAAGGGATCGTCGTGTTCAGTCACGGACTTCCTCCGCCAACAGTTTCCGCAGTTCCTCGCGGGCCCGAAACACCCGCATCCGAAGCGCCGACGGGCGCACGCCCGTGATCGTCTCCATGGTCTCGTAACTCAGGTCTTCCACGTGCTTCAACAAGAAGGCCTCTCGTTGGTCGGCCGGCAGTTGGTAGAGCGCCCAGTTGATCGCGTCGCGGGTCGCGTCCCGATCGGCCGAGTGGTCGACCGAGGCGTTGGCCATCGCCACGTCGCTCGCCACCAGGACGCCGTTGGTACGGGCCCGCCGGGCCGCGTGGGTCCGACAGCGGTTGACCAGGATCCCGAACGCCCAGGCCCCGAACCCCTCCGGCTTGGTGCAGTTCGCGATCGATCGGTAGGCCCGCACGAAGGTGTCCTGGAGGGCATCCTCCGCATCGGCGCGGTTGCCCAGCATCCTGAGGGCATACCGACCCAGACGGTCGCGATACCGCTCCACCAGCCGGGCGTAGACCTCCTGTTCGCCGGCCACGACTCGGCTGACGAGGAGCGCGTCGCTGTCGTCCGTCACGAAATCGATACCCATGGAGGGTGACCAATGTCACGGTTCGCGGCCCGGGGCGGGTTCGGGCCCCGTGACGGGAACCGGGGCGGCCGGGTATCCAGGGGTGAACTCAGCCCCCCAAACCGAGGTCGCCCATGCGTTTCCGGGCCTTGCCGCTCGTTCTCGCGCCGCTGGCGGTCGCCGCCGCCCCGGCGTCCGGCCAGCTGATCAGCGTTCGCACGGTACCCATCTCCCAGTCGCATCAGTTCGACCTCTTCCCGTCCCGGACCCTGGCGATGGGCGGGCTTTCCATCGCGGTCACCGACTCGCTGTACGACCCGTTCACCAACCCGGGCAAAGGGGCCCGGTTCGCCACCAGCCGGTTCTTCGGGGCCCCCGGATTATACCGAGTCTCGGCCGGCGCGGGTGCCGGGCGTAGCCTGCCTGTCGGGGCCCTGGTCCGATCGGGGTCCTGGTTCGGCGGGGCCGCCGTGGCGCTCCAGCAGGTCGACCTGAGTGACCTCGCGACGTTCGCGCTGGACGCCCCGCTCAGCTGCCCCGCCTGCAACATCAGCCCCTGCCCCGCCTGCGCGGGGCTGCCCGCCGCGACCCGATCCAACGGCAACGCCTACGCCCATGGCGTCATCGGTCGGGTCTTTCCGGGAACCGGGTGGTCGGTGGGAGGGAGCCTGTCGTGGGCGAATCTGCACGGGATCGACGGCGTCGATCTGCTCTACGCGGGAAGCAGCCGCCTCAAGCAGTCCGGTGAGAACCTCGACCTGCGGCTTGGCGCCCTCAAAGAGTGGTCGGGCGAGCGGTCGCTCAGCGCGCTTCTCCTCCACAACCGCTACGCGGCGACCCACGACGTCTACTATCTCGACGGATTCTGGGATCCCGGTCTCCAGCAGTTCGCCCAGCGGACCCGGCTCGAGGAGAACCTCGATCATTCCAACACCTGGGGGTTGCACCTCGAATACGCCCAGCCGCTCGCGGCGACGGGGTGGAGAATCGGCGGGATCGCCACTACCAACCTGGCGTCGCATCCGAAGATCCCCAACTACGAGATCCAGAACATTCCCCGTGACCCGGGAAACTCCGAGGCCTTCAACCTCGGTGTCGGTCTGTCGAGATCGATGCAAGGGTCGACCGTCGGCGTCGATCTCATCTACGAGCCGATCTGGAGCTACACCTGGGCCGACGCGGCCGGGGCGGTCCCAACCGCGAATGGCGCCACGATTCCCGCGGGCGGAAAGACGATCGAAAACCGGTTCCGATTCTCCAACGCGATCGTCAGGATGGGTCTGGGGCAGGAGATCGCGATCGACCAGGGTCGCCAGTCGGTGGGCTTTCAGCTGGGGCTCGCGGTCCACCGGATCGACTACTCGCTGGCGCAGCGCGACAACGTCGCCCTGACGTCGCGGCGGCTCGAGGAGGATTGGGTCGAATGGACCCCGACCTGGGGCCTGAGCCTGCGGTTTCCAGCCTGGGAGCTGCGCTATCGGGGGAGCGTGACCAACGGCACCGGACGGCCGGGTGTCCTCGGGGGCCCGGTGCCCGTGGCCGAGGGCCCGCTCCGCGGCAACATCCTGGTGGCACCGAGCGGGCCGCTGTCGCTTTCGGGCGTTCGGGTGATGGCCCATCAGGTTTCCATCTCGTTCCCGTTTCGGTGAGTCCCGGTACTCGGAGGCGTCTGATGACGAACGTCAGGTTGCGGGTGCTGGTCGTGGCGGGGATGCTGGTCGGCTGCGATTCGCCGGTCACCATTCCGGAGCCGCCCGTCGGGTCGCTCGACGCCCAGCTGAGAGGCAGTCTGGGCGGCTGGGGCGTGGTCCCGATCGGGGCGATGCCGCCCCAGCCGCCGGCCCAGGTGGCGTTGGGCCGGATGCTCTTCTTCGACAAGGTCCTGAGCGGCAATCGCGACGTGGCCTGCGGGTCGTGTCACGACGTGTCGGCGGCCCTGGCCGACGGGCGATCGCTGGCGGTGGGAACCGGCGGCACCGGCGTGGGACCGGCGCGAACGTTAGGCATCGGGCGGCAGTTCACCCCGCGAAGCGCGCCCACCCTGCTCAACGGGGGCCTCGGGCTCGGGTCGCTGTTCTGGGACGGACGCCTGGCCGGGCTGGGGGGCGTGGTCTCGGGCGACACCAGCGTGGTCTTCCCGCCCGGACTGCCCAACACCTTGGTGGCCCAGGCGATGATGCCGGTGCTCGATCGTCGGGAGATGCGCGGCGAGCGGGGCGACCGCGATGCCGACGGGCGCCCCAACGAGCTGGCGCTCTTCGGCGACAAGGCGCACGCCGACATCTGGGACGCGGTGATGCGACGGCTCCTCGCCATCCAGGAATACGTGGCGATGTTCACCGCGGCCTTTCCGGCCGTACCGGAGCCGCGATTCGAGCACGCGGCTCGGGCGATCGCGGTATTCCAGATGGAGGGGTTCAACCGGACCCGTTCGCCGTTCGACCGATACCTCGACCGTGACGATCAGGCCCTGACGACCGAGCAGAAACGAGGCGGTCTGCTGTTCTTCGGCAAGGCGCGGTGTTCCAGCTGCCACAACGGTCCCTTCCTGGGCGGGCAGGGCCTTGCCAATGTGGGCGCGCCCCAGGTCGGACCGGGTCGGAGCCCCGGGTCGCCGCTCGATCGTGGGCGCGGCGAGTTCGAGGCGGACCCGTTCTACCGGTTCGCCTTTCGAGTGGCCCCGCTCCGTAACGTGGAACTGACCGCGCCCTACTTTCACAGCGGCGTATACCCGACGCTCGAGGCGGTCGTCAAACACTACAACAACGTGCCGGTCGCGTTGGCGAACTACGACCCGAGTCAGCTCGCGCCGGACGTCCGCCCGCTGTATCGAGGCGACGCCGCCACCACGACCGCGGTGCTGGCGACGCTCGATGGCCGCTTGCGGCAGCCGCTCGGGCTGACCGATGCCGAGACGGCCCAGCTCGTGGCGTTTCTGAAATCGCTCACCGATCCGGCGGCGCGGGACCTCCGGTCGGTGGCGCCGGTCCGGGTGCCGAGCGGGCTGCCGATCCCGTAGCACCCCTCGGGACGTTGACGCCGGCCTCTCGAAGGCCCGGCCTCTGGAAGAGGGACCCTGGGTCGATGGCGGGTTCAGGACGTCGACGGGTTCACCGCTTGGGCGCCGGCGCCTCGCCCAGGTACCGCATCAGCGTCCGGTTCAGAGGGTGGACCCGGAACAGGTCAAACTCCATGAAGTACCCCTCCGGGTCGTACCCCACGAACGCCCGATAGCGGCCGGCCTCGTCGTCGCTGACCGCCATGCCGCGGAGCGGAAACGCGCCCCGCTCCTTCACGACCTTGAACCAGCCGTCGATGTCGTCGATGATGAACGATACGTTCACGGCTTTCTTCTCGGACCATCGATTCATCCCGCGCCGCTCGTCGACCAGGCCGATGTAACCGGTGCCGGACCCCTGGTACACCTTGGTCCATCCCTGATCGACCACCTGCCGGAAACCCATCACCTCTTCGTAGAACGTCTCCATCGCCATGACATCCTGATAGTAGAGCCAGGTCACCGTCGCGCGGAAACCGAGTCCGCCCGGGACGGTGCTTCCCGGAGCGCGGACGGTGGAGGCACTCTGGAGCAAGGGGAGCAAGGTCTCGTTTTCGGGGTGCGGATTGAATCGCTCGAACTCGAGCAGATAGCCCTCGGGATCCTGAATGACGAATCCGTCGTGGGCCCGCCCGGGTTTTGGCAGAAAGGGCGACCGGGGCGCGATTCCTTTGGTGGCCAGATAGGCGTGCCACTCTTCCAGCTGGTCGGTGATCAGCGCCACGGCCACCGACTTGGGCTCGTCGGCGGTGTGCATGCCCTTGGTGGCGTCGACCAAGATCAGATACGAGTCCTCGGTCATCCGGAAGATCCGCGCCATCTGGTAATCGGCCACCAACTCCATCCCGAGAGTCTGCTGGTAAAACGCCGTGGCCCGGTCGAGGTCTCGGTAGTAGAGGAACAAGTTGCTGGCCCGAATCCCGAAGTCGCGCAGGGTCCGGAACCCGGTTTGCTCGGCCAGCAACTGATTGACCCGCCAGGTTGGATAACTCAGCATCCGCCCGAACCGGCGGGCAATCGCTTCACGGGCGCGCCCGGTATCCTGGCCAGCCTTCGCGAGCGCCAAGGCGTCGGCCTTGAGGGCCAAATACTCGTCCTTGGTGGTACCCTGGTAGATGAGCAGGACATCCTTCCCCTTGGCCACGTCGGCCGGGAAGAGGTCGGTCACCAACAGGCTGGGCTCGCGGTAGAGTTTGACCCCGTTCCGCGCGGCCACCCGCTCCGCCTCGGGCAGGAGGCGGTCCATCTCGGCGGGCGACAGGACCTCGCTCAAGGCGAGCTGCTTGACACCGGAGTTGACCAGCTCGGCGAAACCGCCGATGGTCCCGAGGGCGTAGGCCATCGAATCGCTCGGCCCGGGACTTTGCCGGCAGGACCCGAGGGAGAGCAATGCGGAGATGGCGAGGGCGAGGCGGAGACGCGAGGAAGGGGTCATTCTCAAATCTAGCCAAGGCAGCCCGCTTGGCAGAGCGGGCTGCCTCGTCCGTCGGGCGGTGTCAGGGCGTCGAGCGGCTGTAGATCGGCTTGGTGGGCAGGGTTCGGGGATCGATCACCGCTCCGTCTCGCATGACCCACTCCAACTGGCGGATGTTGCGGATGTCGACCGACGGATCGGCGCGGAGCAGGAGGAGGTCGGCCCGTTTGCCGGGCTCGATCGTGCCGTATTCGGCCAAGGCCTTCGACGCCATGGCCCCGTGCTTGGTGGCCGCGACCAACGCCTGCATCGGGGTCATCCCGAGTTCCACCAATCCCTCGATCGAAATCAGCGTGCCGACGCCCGGCTCGCGGGCTCGCCATGCGCCGGGATCCTTGTCGAACTCGACGGCGGTGCCGAGGTCGTTGTCGGTCGCGACCGACACCAGGCACCCCTCCCGGACCAGGCGCTCGGCATTGGCCCGATAGACCCGGGGAATGTTCGGCCGGACCGTCGATTCGAAGATCTCGTGTTGGGTTCGATCACGTTTGGGCCACGTTCTGGTGCCCCGGCTGGTGTCCTGGTTTTTTTCGGCCGCCTCCGTCTCCGCCCGCCGGCGGGTGGCCAGGTAGTCCCGCCACGACTTGCCGGTGTGGCTGTTGATGTTCATCGAGCAGATCACTTTCCGGTCGAGGAACTCCCGCATCAGCTCGTCGGTGAGCGCGGTCTCCAAGACCTCGGGGTGCTGGACCAGGTCGACGCCAGCCTGGAGCGCGATCAGCAGTCCTTCGGGGGACGTGGCATGCGTCTCCGCGATCTTCCCGCGGCGGTGGGTCTCGTCGACGATGACCTTGACCTGGCGCGGCGAGAAGACGAGCGGAGTGGGGAACGAGGTGTGCACCGTTCCGCCGAACTTGACGAAATCAACGCCCTTGTCGAGGTAGCGATTCATCTCGACGCGAAGGGAATCGGGGGCGAGATACATCCACTCTTCGCCGCTGCCCTCGGTGATCGCGTCGTTGAGCTGCTCCTGCCAGAGGTTGGTTGGGCGGGGCGGGCCGAACGAGGGCGCGAAGAACCCGCCCCACCCCACGATGTTGCCGGCCACGTAGAGCCGGGGGCCGACCACTTCGCCGCGGGCGATCGCGTCGCGAACCGCCAGGAGCGGCTTCATGATCCCGTAGCTATCGCGGAGCGTGGTCACCCCGTGCTTGAGGTGCAGCTGGGCGCCTTCCAGGGTGATGTCGAACCGCTGATCCTGATAGCGGATGTTCGACTCCATGCTCCCGCCCAGCGAGATGTGCACGTTGGTGTCGATGAAGCCCGGAGTCACGAACTTGCCGGCCGCCTCGATCCGCCGGGCGCAGCCGGGGACGGCCACCCTCGACCCGACCGCTTCGATCTTGCCGGCCCGGACCAATACCGTCCCTCCGGTGACTGGCGGCCCGCCGTTGCCGTCGATCACCGTGGCGCCGACGATCGCGATCGCGCACGGGGCCGCACCTTGGCCAAGCGCCACGGCCGGGCCAGCGACGAGGCTGATCGCGGTCAGACTCGCGGTGCCGAGCGCCCGCAGCGAAGGAATAGGCGCGAAGGGGGGCAGCATGGAGTCCTGCCTTTCCGTGATGGTGCTTCGCCTGGGACGACGTCTCATCGGGTGCGGGTCGCCGACCGTCTGAAGTCGGTCAGCCGTTTGGCGGCCGACCAAACGCTCCGTGGGGTCGAGGGCGGTCGTCCTCGCCCCGGGACCTCCGGCAAGGTGGGTCGGAAAAGCCACGTAGCCGCGAAGCCTTTCGCGGTGTTGCGGGCGGAGCGAGCGCCAGCCCGATCGAAGCGGCGAGAACGAAGGCGGTCGAGAAGCCGGTCAGGACGGCTGGTCGGCTACCTCCGCTTCGGGCACCGCGGCGGAACCACCGGGTGCGGGGCCATCCGCCAACGAGATCGCCGCCCGCTCCGACGGATGGAGCGGCAGCGGTTTGCTCCAGACTTTGCCTCGGATGGTGGCCTCCAGCAGCGGCAACGGCTGATAGACGATGCTCGACCACATGAAGACCTCGGTCGTGCAGTAGCACTCTTTCCGAGCGATCGAGTCGCGCAGCTGGCGGGCCTCCGGCGAATGCCAGATCTCCGGGAAGCTCTTGACGCGGAGGTTGCCGATGGGCTTGTGGATCTCGCACACCCCGACGTCGCCGTTGGCATAGACAACGCCCGAGATCCGTCCCGCCTTGCAGGGGATCACTTGGCGTTCCTGTTTCACCGTCTCGACCTTGGCCCATTGCAGCATCGGCTCGACCGCCGAGCCGACCCGGCCCGCTTCGCGGGGGGCCCACAGCCGCCGGATGTACTCGTAGAGGTCCTCGTATAGCTTGAGGCTTGGCCCCCGGAGAGTTGGGTTCTTTCGGTCGCCGCGAATGATCGCCAGGTTGTGATGGTCCATCTTCGGACAGCGTTCGTACAGGTACGTGGTGAGTTTCTTGATCTCCTCCATGTTGACGTCGGTCGCGGTGGAGATCGAGTGGATCCTGAGCCTGGGGTCTTCCGCCTGCAGTTCGACGAGGGCGTCGTACGTCTCCATCGCCTTCTTGAAGGAGTTGCGCGCCACTCGAAACTTGTCGTGGAATTCCGGCATCCCGTCCAGGGAGAGCTCGGCGACGAAGAGATCGAGACTGGGCTCCTTCAAGACCTCGCGGATGGCCGGGATGCAGCGCTCGGTGAAGTAACCATTGGTTGGTACGTAGATCTGCTTGACGCCGTTCGTTTGGATGAACTTGCGGCAGATCTCCCCGAATTCCTTCCGGAGGAACGGTTCGCCGCCGGAGAGATTCAGGTTCTCGATCTGCCCGAGCGAGTCCGACAGGGCGAAGATCTCCTCCTTGGAGAGATCGTCCTTCTTGTTCAAGCTGGTCCAATAGAAGCAGTGCTCGCACTTCATGTTGCAGATGCTGTTGATGAACAGCACCAAGAAGGGCGGGCTATCCATTTCCCGATAGGAGTAGCTCGTCAGGCGGACATGCCGCGCGACGCGTTGCACGGGGTTCATTTTGGTCCTTAATCGTTCAAGTCACTGCGGCCCTTTGGCCTGCCGAGCGCAACTGATGTGCCGTGGATCCACCCGGAGCGGGGCGCTTCGTCCCCGAGGCAGCGTCCGGCGCCCCTTGCCATATGTCGACGCGACGCATCAGGTGTCGCATCTGTGCGACACAGTTCGCCAACGCGGGCTTCAGGTTGCCGCAACCCGACCGGCGTCTTCACCCTCCCGAAGCGGCCCACGCCAGTAACCAGCTGCCTCCCCCGCCGCCCACGAAACCAGGAACGCTGTCGTCACCGGCAAGGCTCGCAGGAACTGCCATGGGTCCTCATTTCCGGCCGCTCGGGCGATCCGCCAAAGTAGGAGCGGCGGAAGGGCAGCGGCCAGCGGGAGCAGGAGCCAACGTCGGGCCGATCGGTCCTCGGTCAATCGGGCCCGCGCGTAGTCCCAGCCGTGGTCGTAGCGGTCCCGGCAGAATTCGCGGAATCGGTAGCGATGGTCGTGGAACATCCGCGCTTCGGGCGCGAAATGCAGGGCTCGCCCAGCAGCCGCGAGGCGGTCATGCACGACGTTCTCCCAGGCCCCGCTGCCACACCATTCCGCTACCTCAGGTACGACCTCGCGACGGTAGGCGATATTGGCCGCGGTCATCAGTGGAACCGCCGTTGTCCCGGACGGCCGCGCATGGCTGTAGAACCCGTAGTCGGCGAGATAGGCGCCCCACGCGACCGGCCCGGTTCCGGGCCGGTTTGCCATTCCACCGCCGACGACGTGAACGCCACGCCTGGTGTGAACCAGGAGACGATCCAGCCAGTCCGGCGCCGGCACGCAGTGGTCCTCGGTCATCGCAACCGGGTCCCCGACGGCGGCGGCGAGTCCGAGACCGCGGAGCCGCGGGATACCCGCATCCAGCGGGGCGGAAACTACCCGCGCGTTCGGACAGCGCTCCCGTACCGCGGCGACATCGGCCGCGCCGCCCGCCCGAACGATAACCAACTCGGCTCCGTGAGCTTCGACTTGTGCCCGGACGGCGTCTACCGCCCGCGAGAGCAAGGCGCGGTCGCGGCAGGAGGCGATGACCACCGAAGGCCGTCCGGATCCCGAAGCCGGTCCCGTTGCCCCGGCAGCGGTAGTTACCTCGACCCCCTCGGCAGCGACGTCCATGGGCATGACGATGAAGATGTCAGGGCGACGCCCCGTTGTCGAACCCAGGTCGGCCGACGAGCCGAGCCCAGGCACGCCCGCGGGCCGGGAGCGGTCGGCCCGAGTCCCGCCCGGAACGGACGCCTCATCGGCTCCGGGTCGCCGAAAGCTTGAAGCCGGTTTGCCGATTGGCGCCGGAGAGCCGCGCGCCGTCTTCGGAGAGCACCAGGGTGTCGAGATACCCCGTTTGGATCCACGAAAAGGAGATTTGGCGGGGCCGGTCGTCGTCACACTCCCAGGTGCCGCTGATCATCGGGAGCGGATCGGTGGCGGTCCGATACCAGACCATCTTCCGATCTTCTCCAATGGCGACCACGCCCCCAGTCGACAGCCAATCCCACCGGCCGACCATATCCACGCAGCGGATCGACTTCGACCGTGAGGCGCGGTCCATCACGAACCCGACGATGGCGAGGATGCTGGCGAGCACGGTCACCACCGCGACCACCGGATGGTCGCCCCAGTTGCGCCAGGGACTCCATCCCCGCTTGGCCGGGGCGGCCGGCGGCGTGGGAGGTGGTTGGGGGTCGGGGGCGGTGGTCATCGCGCCGGGTCCTCCGAGCGAGCATCGGAACGGTGTCCGAAGATATCCGCCGCGCCTCCCTTCGGCGAGACGGTTGATAACGGCGCGGACCGGGGCGCTCCCATCGTCTGTCGATGGGGCTTGACGGCCGTCCGGCTCGGGGCGATCTTCCATCGACAGACGATGGGAGCGACCATGTCCGTGGACCAGCCGCCGGATCTCCTGCCCGGCACTCTCGACCTCCTGATTCTGAAAGCGGTCGCCCGCGCGCCGATGCATGGCTATGGGATCGCCCAGCACCTCAAGACCGTCTCCGACGAGGTCCTCGCGGTCGGCGAGAGTTCCCTGTATCCCGCCCTGCAGCGGCTGATGCTCCAGGGGCACCTCAAGGGCGAGTGGGGCCTTTCCGAGAACAACCGCCGAGCTCGGTTCTACTCGATCACGGCGACGGGGCGAAAGCAGCTCGCCCGGGAGCGGGCCGAGTTCGAGCGAATCGTGGTGGCGATTCAACGCGTGCTGGCCACGACCTGAGGAGGGGCCGATGAACGTCTTTCGCCGAATCCGCTGGTGGCTCACCCGGCACGCCGAGGCCCGCGCCTTGAGGGACGAGATGACGTTCCATGAGGAGATGAAGCGGCGGGAGTTGGAACGCGGCGGGTTGGCCCCGGCCGCCGCCACCGCCGCCGCCCGGCGGGCGATGGGCAACACGACGTTGATGCGGGAAGATTCGCGGGCGGTCTGGTTCGCCCCCTGGCTCGAGCGGCTCGGCCAGGACATCCGGTTCGCCCTTCGGTCGGCCCGGAAGAACCCCGCGTTCTCACTTGGTGTCGTGGCGATCACCGGCCTGGGCGTAGGGGCGACCACCACGATGTTCAGCGTGGTCGACGGGGTGATCCTCAAACCGCTCCCGTACCCCGGAGCCGAACGGTTGATCTACTTCGATTGGGGCTCCCATTCGCCGCCGCGGTTTCGCGACTGGCAGCGGGAGATGCCCGCGATCGAGATGTGGGGCGGTGCCTGGACCGGGCTGGAGAATCTGGTCGGGGGCGGGCAACCCGAGCGGCTGCACATTGCCCGGACGACGCCCGACTTCTTCACGCTCTTCGCGGCTCGGCCCGGTCTCGGCCGGCTTTTTGGCCCCGCCGACTTCGCCGGGTCTGGCGAGGTGGCGGTGGTGAGCGATCGTCTCTGGCGGCGCCGGTTCGGCGGGGACTCGACCTTGGTCGGGAAGACGATCGAGCTCGGCGGTCGGCGGCTCGAGGTCGTCGGGGTCCTCGACCAGACCTTCGTGGAGCCGGAGCAGATCTCCCGGTCGGGCGGTCTCTCGGTAGGCGCGAAGGGAACGGGCACCGACGTGTGGATGCCGCTGGTGCTGAGCGTGGAGATCGCCGCCGATCATCGCTATTCGATCCTGGACCTGGCCGCGCGGCTCCGGCCGGGGGTCACGATCGCCGCGTTCCGCCAGGAGCTCGCGTCGCTGGCACCACGACTCGCGGCGGCCAACCCGGAGATCCACGGCGGGGAGGACGGCCCGTTCCCCATTCCGGTGATGCCGCTCCAGACCGCCATCGTGGGAGACGCCGACCGGGCGCTCACCACCCTGCTCGCGGCCGTCGGCCTGATGCTGCTGATCGCCTGCGCCAATGTCACCAACCTCTATCTGGCCCGGAGCACCGATCGCCAGCGCGAACTGGCGGTGCGGGCCGCGATCGGCGCGGGGCGGGGACGGCTGGTCCGCCAACTGGTGACCGAATCGGTGACGTTAGGCGTGCTCGCCGGCGCGGTCGGGATCGCCCTGGCCGTCCTGGGCGTCCGGATCCTGGTCGCGGTCTTCCCCGGCGACCTGCCGCGGGCCGGCGAGGTCGCCGTCGATGGTCGGGTGCTGACCTTCGCGGTGGTGATCTCGGTGGTGACCGGCGTCGTCTTCGGCCTGGTACCCGCCTGGTCGATGCGGGAGCGGCGGACCTACGACGCGATCAGGGCGGGGGGCAGTGCCGCCGGGCCGCGCCGGGGCCGGCTCCGCTCGGCGCTGGTCATCGCCGAGGTGGCCCTGGCGCTGATGCTGATGGTCGGCTCGGGCCTCCTCTTTCACTCCCTGCTACGGCTGATTCGGGTCGATCCGGGATTCGATCCCGGCAGCCTCACGATGGCCCGGCTCCAACTCGGTGAGCCCTACACTCCGGAGCGGCGGGCCAACTTCGCGATCGCCATTCGGGATCGCCTGGCCCGGGCGCCGGGGATGGCCGAGGTCGCGATCGGGGTCGCGGGTCCGATGGCCCGCACCGGGGGCAGTCGTTGTTGCTGGGGCCACAGCAAGGTCACCCTCGAAGGCGGGAAGGTGGTCGAGGGACGGGTGCTGATCCATCCGGTGGGCGAGCGGTATTTCGAAACGATGATCGCCCGGGTCCACGGCACCACGTTCACCGACACGGAAGCGAGCGCCGCGCCGTTCCCGGCGGTGATCAGCGATCGGCTGGCGACCAGACTGTTCGGGGAGGCGGATCCGATCGGTCAGAAGCTCTCAGTAGCCGACCACGGCTTCGTCGTGCGAGGGGTCGTGTCCGGGTTCCACCAGTTCGGCCTCGACCAGGACACCGAGCCGGAGATCTTCGTCCCCTACGCCAGGTTCGGCAGCGACTTCGACGCCCTCAACGTGATCGTCCGGGCCTCGACGCCGGGGGCGGCGTTGGCGCCCCTGATCCGCCAGGCCATCGCCGAACTCGAGCCCAACCTCCCGACCGCGGACGTGGCGCCGGTGTCCGAGCTGATCCATCGGTCGCTCGCGGGCCCTCGTTTCTACGGGTTGCTGATGGGCGCCTTCGCCGGGCTCGCCCTGGCGTTGGCGGCGGCGGGGATCTACGCCTCGATGCTCTACGCCGTCCGGCAACGGACCCGGGAGCTCGGCATCCGGCTCGCGTTAGGCGCTCAGGGGCGGGACGTCGCCCGGATGGTCGTTGCCGACGCGAGTCGGCTCGCGCTCGGGGGGCTCCTCCTCGGCGCGCTTGGCGCCCTCGGCCTCTCCAAGGGGCTCCGAGCCTTCCTGTTCGGCGTCGAGCCGACCGATCCGCTCGCCTTCGCGGCCGCGATCGGGCTGCTCGGGGCGACGGTGCTCGCGGCGGCGTATTGGCCAGCTCGGCGGGCGAGCCGGGCCGATCCGCTCGAGGTACTGCGAGCCGAGTGAGTCGCCGGCGGCCGGGCTTGCCCCCGAGTCACCCCGCCCGTTGATTTGAGCCTCCTCGCCCGAGATCCGGCCAATCCACGAGATGATCGTCACCGCGCTCGAGAACCTCGGTGGCTGAGGACACGCTCCGGACTCGACTCGAGGCCCTCTGCGCGGAGGGCTGGGCCCTCTGGGACCGGTTCGAGGTCGAGGTCCGCGATCAGCGCTTCCATCCCTTCGTCGCGGCCAACTACGAGGAAGTGCTCGCCGCCCTCCAACCGCATCGACGGCCCGGACTGCGATTCCTCGAGTGGGGCTCGGCCACCGGGGTCATCACCATCATGGCCGACCTGCTCGGCTTCGAGGCGTTCGGGATCGAGCTCGACGCAAGCCTGGTCGCCAAGGCTCGGCTGCTGGCTACCCGATTCGACTCGCGGGCCCGATTCGCGGCGGGGAGTTTCCTTCCGGAGGGCTATCGCTGGCGGCCCCGGGATGGCGATGGACGGATCGGAACCGTCGGCACCGGGCCGTCGGGATATCTGGAGCTCGGCCGCGCCCTCGACGAGTTCGACGTCGTCTTCGGATACCCCTGGGGAGGCGAAGAACCGCTGATGCTCGATCTGATGAAGAGTTACGGGCGGCCGGACGCGCTGCTGCTGCTGGCGAACGTCGACAACCGGATCCGCGGCTACCGGGGCGGTCGTGTGGTCTTCTGATGGCGGGTCATCGAGGGTCGAACCGAGGCCAGCCGATGAAGCGGTGAGGGCGTGCTACCAACCCGGGGAGCGAATCAGCTCCAGGGCGCACATGTACCCTGGGGTTCCCGCCACCGACCCACAGGGATACGCGCCGGCACCGCAATAGGAGAGGTTCCCCCACCGACCGAACTGATAGAACCGCCGCGAAGGCTCGGCCGCGAACTGTCGATCCGCGAACGTCTGCCCCCCGGTCAGCTCGGTGTGGTCGATGTTGCCGCCGGGAAAGAGAAAGAGCCGCTGCAGGTCGCGAGGGGTGAGCATCCGGCCCCAGGCACGGTCCTCGGGGTTGGCGATGTGGGCGAGCACCTGTCGGGTGACCTCGGCCTCGACCTCCGGCAGGTCCTCTCCCGGCTCGCCGAGGGCGAGGTTCTTGAAGAACAGCGTGAGGCGATCGAAGGGCTCGGAGAGACCAAGCCGCCGCATGGCCGCCCCCTCGCAATAGATCTGGATGTAACCGGGCTGGTAGGGCAGGTCGCCCCCGTTGGTGACTCGCAGGGTGGCCCGTTCGAAGTCGGCGAGGGACTCGGTGGCGAAGATGAAACGGAACGCCGCGTCGGCGTCGGCTTCGGGGGCGTCCTTCCAACGCACCGGGTGCTTGAAGAAGAGGGTCAGCTTTCCGCTCGAACCGAGGAATCGCTTCGTCTCGACCTGGGCGGTCGTCGCGTCGTGGCCGACCAGACGGGCGGCGGCCAGTGGATCGGTGGCCAGCACCAGGTGGTCGAACGGCGCCTGGTGGCGCCGCCCGTCCCGCGAGTAGGACACCACGGCGCGGTCCGGGTCGACCCGTTCCACCTGCGCGCCCAACTGGATGTCGACGCCGATCTCCCGATCGATCTCGGCCAAGGTCTCGGTGACCCGCCACAGACCGGGTTTGACGAACCCGTAGTACCCGTCGAATACCGATCCGGAATCCATCAGCGGCAAGGTGAAGGCGGAGTACGGTTCGGTGAGCGAGACCGGACTGCTCTCGGTCACGGTCATGGCCAGGTAGATCTTGGTGTGGTCGGCGGTGAAGTAGTGGTCGAGGAGGTCGGCGGCGCTCCCGGCGATCCACAGCCGGGTCAGGGTTTCGCCGAGGGACGCTCGGGCGGAATCGAGGCTTGGCGGCGTCCCGGCGCGGTACCCGGCCTGGAGGTAGGCCACCACCTTGGCTTCGTCGGTCCGAAACCCAGCCACGTCGCCGTGCTCGTTCCAGCGCTGCCGGAACTCCTGCTCGAGCGCGCGTGGATCCCGGTGAATCCAGGCGTTCGCCGATGGGGTGGGGAAGTAGACTCGTTTCGCCGAGGCGGGCACGAAGGTCTCGAGGCGGTCGGCGAGACCGGTCTCCCGGAAGATGAAATCCGGCATCAAGCCCAACACGGAGGCGCCGAGGGCGTACGACTGGGTTCGGCCATCGATGATGGCCTCGGCGGAAATGCAGGCCCCGCCGGCTCGTTCGGTTCGCTCGAGCAGGGTGACATGGCATCCGGCACGCCGGAGGTAGTGCGCGGCCACCAGCCCGTTGATCCCGGCGCCAATCACCACCACGCGGGGGGCGTTCATCGAGGCCGCACCGGGGCGTCACTTCCGCCGTCGGTCGGGCGGCGGTGGCCGACCACGAGCTCGCCGGAGCGGGCCAGGTCAAAGGGATGGTTAGCGATGGCGGCGTGAAAGATCGCCGCGCACTCGTCGCCGTGGAGCTCGATCGCGATGTGGTCGACTCGACCCAACCACGCCGCGCTGGACGGCCCGAACACGACCGATTCCGCTCCTTCGATATCGACCTTGAGGATCGAGATCCGGGCGAACCCCGCCTCGGCCGCCAGCGAGCCGACGTCGATCCCCATCATGGCCGGCACCTCGCCGGGTCTCGCCTCGCGGACCCGGCGGGCCCATGCCCGGCCGTCGCCCCAGGGGACTTCGTTCGGGACGAGGCCGGTCCGGTGGGACCAGACGGCCCTTGCCGTGATCCGCGCCCTGGTGCCGTACGGCGCCAAGTTCCGCCTCAGCATGGTGACATTCTCGGCGTCGGGTTCGACCGCGACGACCGTGGCGGTGGGGAACCTAGTCAGGAGATACGCCGCGGTATAGCCGACGTTGGCGCCGCAGTCGATGATCAACGCGGGCGCGGCCACCTCGTCGAGGCAACCGTACTCACCGGCGATGAAGACCTGGTTGAAGACGTCCCGGTCGCTGCTGCTCGGTCGGCACCAGAGTGGATGGGCCGCGGCGCGCGAGGTCAAACGGTAGGGGGTCCGGTGAACACCGAACCGATTCAACTTCCATTGGATCCAGTATCGGGTCGCGGGGAGGATCCCCAGCGTCGAGACCAACTCGCCAAATGGCCGCCGACTGCGCGGTGCCACCTAACGCTCCGTCGGGCCGCTGGTCGCGACCTGGTACCGTCCTTCGCGATCGACGGTGATGGTGACCGTTCCGTCGAGATCGGTGCGGTAGATCTTGCGGTTGCCGGCGAGGTAGTAGCGAAGCGCGGTGGGATCCGGATGATTGTACCGGTTCTTGGCCCCGACGCTGATGACCACCACTTCCGGACGGGTTCGGAGCAACCAGCCGGGGGTCACTCCGTTGCGCGCCCCATGGTGGGCGGCCTTGAGCACGGTGACCTCGGGAATGACCCCCGCCCTGAGCCAGGCGTTGAGTGCCTCGGCCTCGCTGTCGCCGGTGAGCAGCGCGCGGAAGCTGCCCCGTTCGACCAGGACGCCAAGGCTGCTGTTGTTTTCGGAGGCCCTGGCGGGGTCCATGTTCGACGGGAACACCGTGACGGACGCGTCGCCCAGACGAAGCGGATCCCAGGGAGGCGGCCCGCGGGCGACCTGCTTTCGCGACAGCCAGGTTTCGACCGCCCGGGCATTGTCGTTGGTGGGGGACCGGCCGTTGTCGAAGTACCGGCCGATGGGAATGTCGGCGACGACCGCGTCCATTCCGCCGATGTGGTCGTCATGATTGTGGCTCGCGATCGCGGCCACCAACGAATCGACCCCGTAGTCGGCGAGGCTCAGGATGATGTTGTCGGCCCGACCGGCATCCACCAGCACCGCCTGGCGGCCGAGGGTGATCAGGACCGCATCGGCTTGATCGACATCGATGAACCGGAGGACGAGGGCGGGGTCGGCGACCGCCCGGGGCCCAGTGGCCGGCGGTGACCCCGCGCCAGGCAGCCAGCCGCTGACCGCGACGGCGGCTGCCGTGAGGAAGGAGGCGATCCTTCCCAACGACTGGCCCCCCCCAGGGTCCCGCGGCGAGGAACGCAACCGGGAGGCTAGGGCCGCCGCCGCATCCGTTCCTTGGGCCGCGGTTTCTGGTCCTTGGCCGCTTTGCCGGCCATGTTGACCGGGCCGGCCTTGGTGGCCTGGGCCGCCTTCTTCTTGGCGAGGATCGCTCGAAACGCGGCGAGGTTGGGATCCTCGGCTGGGGTATCCGGTGTCTTCGGCATCCCGCAAGCTAAAACATCCCGTGGGTGGGTACCAAGTCCACGTGGGCGGCTGGACCCTCCAGCTTTCCCGGCGTAGGTTCGGAGCGGTGAATCAAACCGAGGACTGAAGCGATGACCCATCGACAGGCGCGACTTGGTGTCGTGTTCCTGACGGCTACGGCCGCGCTGGTGCTGGCGGCCACCGGGGTCGCTCAGACTCCCCGCCCGAAGGTCTTTCGGTCCGGATCTCTCGAGCTCACCTACTACGAGATCGGCCCCCGCCGGGGGGCGCCCCTGGTCCTCCTTTCCGGCGGACCCGGGTTCGATTCCGACTACTTCTGGTTCGGTCCGGCCTTCCACGAGCTGGGCCGAACCCGTTGGGTGCTCACCTACGACCAGCGCGGCACCGGCCGCTCGGCGCCGGTGGGGACCGCCGAGACGGTGACCATCGCCGACATGGTGGCCGACCTCGAGGCCTTGCGGGTCGCGCTAGGCGCAGCCCAACTCGACCTCCTGGGCCATTCCTGGGGCGGCTACCTGGCGATGGCCTACGCCGCCACCCACCCGGACCACGTCGCCCATCTCATCCTGGTCGGGTCCGCGGCCCCGAAGTTCTCGGACACCATCTTCCTCTTCAGCCAAGTGTTTCCCGAGCGAGACATGAACGAACCGTTCGCGCGGGGCCGGGCCGCGAACGACCCGGCGATCATCAAACAGGCGCTCGACATCTACACCTCGATGATCTTCTACTCGCCGGAAAAAGGGGCGGCGTGGCGGAAGCTCGGGGCTCGCCTCAAATTCAATCACCATCAGTCCGGCCACCTGTCCCGCGACCTGAGCCGCCAGGATTTCACCCCTCGGCTGGCCACCTTTCGATTTCCGACCCTGGTCACCACCGGCCGCTACGACATGAACGTGGCTCCACTGGTGGCGTATCGGATTCACCGGGCGATCCCGGGCTCGCGGCTGGAGATCTTCGAAAGGAGCAGTCACATCCCATTCTACGAGGAGCCGACGGCCTTCGTCCGGGTCCTCCGGGCCTTTCTCGCGATCCGGTGAGTCGGCGCCAGGCCAGCCGGCGACAGGCCTGGTCCCGGGTACCGGGAGATGACACGGCCCGCCCACCCAAGTACGTTCCCGCGACGGGTTTGAACCTGGCCGAGGTGGTCGGGATTGCCCGAAGTGCAGTCCTCAAGGAGATGGCGAAGATGCGATGGATGATCGGGGCCGCGGTGCTCTCCGCGACGTTGGTGGGTCAGTCGGCGGGACAGGGCCAGGTGCATCGGTCCGTGAAGCACGACTTCCGGGTCGTCACGGTGGTCGAGGGGCTGATGAACCCGTGGTCCATGGCTTTTCTGCCTGGCGGGGACATGCTGGTGACCGAGAAGGCCGGGCAGCTTCGGGTTGTCCGCAAGGGGGCGCTCCTTCCCAACCCGGTCGAGGGTGTCCCCACGGTGATGTCCCGGGGGCAAGGGGGTCTGCTCGATGTTGTCCCCCATCCGAACTTCGCCACCAACCGGCTCCTCTACCTGAGCTACTCCAAACCAGTGGGTGACAGCGGCGGCGCGACCACGGTCGTCATTCGCGGTCGCTTCGAGAACGACCGCCTCAGCGGGGTCGAGGAGATCTTCGTTGCGGCGACTCGGGGCGCCCCGGGTCACTTCGGCTCTCGGCTGGCGTTCGACAAGAACGGCCACCTCTTCATCACCGTCGGCGACCGGCAGGTGCCGCCCTCCGGCGATCTACCGGCCCATCCCGCCCAGAGCACGGCGAACCACCAGGGCAAGGTCATCCGCCTCCACGATGACGGCCGGGTCCCGACCGATAATCCCTTCGTCGGCAAAGACGGCGCGAAGCCAGAGATCTGGAGCTACGGCCATCGCAACTCCCAGGCGCTTGCGGTCCATCCGGAGACCGGTGACGTCTGGGCGACGGAGCATGGCCCTCAAGGTGGCGACGAGCTCAACTTGATCCGCCCCGGCCTGAATTACGGCTGGCCGGTCATCGGCTACGGGGTCAACTACGGCTCTGGCTCCGCGATCCACGGCGGAACGACGCGCCAGGGGATGGAGCAGCCGGTGGAGATCTGGGTGCCCTCGATCGGAATCTCGGGCATCACGATCTACACCGGGGACAAGTTCCCGGGTTGGAAGGGCAGCATCTTCGTGGGCGGGTTGAGCGGCGAACGCCTCGACCGGCTGACCCTCGAGGGCCAGAAGGCCGAGCTCGCCGAGGTGATGCTCCGGCGGTTGGGCCGGATCCGGGACGTCCGGCAGGGGCCCGACGGCTTCCTTTACCTCGCCCTCGACAAGCGGGGCGGGACGACGCCGATCGTTCGCCTCGAGCCGGTGGCTCGGCGCTAGGCGGAGTTCGGGGCAAGACTGCCCTCGGTCGCCCGGATGTCCTATTATTGGGCATCCCATGAGTGAATCGCCGAACCGCCTCGGAGTGCTCGGGCAGGTCCTGGGCCCGGTGGCCCGCCTCGCCGGGTACTATGCCGTGCTAACTGGCATCTACCTGGTGCTGGTGTGGTACAGCCCCTGGATGGCCGAGCATCTCTCCGGGGTGCCCAAGGCGGCGGCGGTTGGCACCACCCTCGACCTCCGGGTCGAGCCCAACCCCGATACGCCCGCCGAAGCCGCGGTCACCGCGATGTTGACGATGGCCGCCGCGCTGCTCCTGGTGCTGCCCATCATCTGGGTGTACACCTTCGCCCGTCAGAAACGGGGTTTCCAGCAGTCGTTGGCGCAGACCCTCGTTTTCCTGCCGATCGTGGTCGCGATCGTGGTCGTCCTGGTCAAACACCAGGTCGCGCTCGCGTTCTCCCTGGGCGGGATCGTCGGGGCGGTGGCGTTCCGGCATCGGCTCGAAGACACCAAGGACGCGGTCTACGTCTTCGTCACCATCGCCATCGGGCTGGCCGTTGGCGTTCAGGCCTATTCCGTCGCGCTGGCCGCCTCGGTGTTCTACAACCTGGTCGCCCTCGGGCTGTGGGCCACCGACTTCGCCCGCGCTCCCGCGCCACTGGCTCAAGGAATCGCCCAGAAGCGGGTCCAGATGGCCAAGGACCTCTCCGCCGATCGGCGCACCGGGGAGTACGTCGCCCAGCTGGATCATCATCTCCTCCAGTCGATGACTCCGGACCAGCTGAAGGCGCTTGCCGACAAGGCGCTCCAACGGAATCAGAGTCTCACCAGGGATCTCTTTCCCGATAGCCCGGAGGAAACGCGGGAGGTCGCCATCGTCGTGGTGGCGGCAGGGGCGGGATTGGTGCCGGACCTCCGTCGATCCGTCGATGTGGTCTTGGCCCAGGACGCCAAGCAGTGGCGTTTCGAGGGCGAGGTAGCCGAGCCGGACGGATCGGTGGGGCTTCGGTATTGGGTTCGGTGTCGCAAGCGACTGCCCGCCGCCGCCCTCGCCGACTCGCTGCGCCGGGCCGCGGGCACCCTGGCGCAGGACGTCGTGGTGCGGTGACCGGCGGGTCTGCCAGCGCCATCCTCGAGCGGCTGGCCGCCGCCCTGGAAGGCCGATACCGGATCGAGAAAGAGGCGGGACGAGGCGCGATGGCCCGCGTCTACCAGGCCACCGCCGTCGATTCCGGCCGCCCGGTCGCGATCAAACTGCTACCTCCCGAGACCGCCACGGCGGCCAACGCCGAGCGGTTCCTTCGCGAGATCGCCCTCACCCGAACCCTCGACCATCCCAACATTCTCCCGTTGATCGACTCCGGCCTGACCGATGGCATGTCCTGGTACGTCATGCCCTTCGTCTCCGGCGAGACGGTTCGCACGGCGATCACGGCCCGGGGCCTGATGCCGATCGCGGAGGCGTTGGGAATCATCACCCAGGCGGGCGCCGCGTTGAGCTACGCCCACGCTCGGGGGATCATCCACCGGGATCTCAAACCCGAGAACATCATGATCCACGAGGGTCGCGTCCTGGTGGTCGACTTCGGACTGGCGCGAGTGCTCGATCTGCAAAGCAATCTCACCGGCACCGGCATGCCGCTCGGCACGCCGGCGTACATGAGCCCCGAGCAGATCACCGGCGCCGCCGATGTCGATGCCCGGGCCGATCTCTACGGATTGGCGTGCGTTGCCTACGAGATGCTGACCGGGCGGCTGCCGTTCGTCGGGTCGTCCGTGGTCCAACTCCTCCAGGGGCACCTCAGTGTGCCGCCCGACCCGCCGAGCCGGCACCGGAAGAGCATCGGCCCGGCGATCGACGCCGCGCTGCTCAAGGCGCTCGGGAAGACCGCGAGCGCCCGGCAGGCCACGGTCGATCAGTTCGTCGCCGAACTGGTGGCCGAAGCGCCGCCCCCTGGGGCCGACCCCACGCCGCCCGCCCCCCGAACCTCGGGCCTCTTCGGTAAGCTGTTCGGCAACCGTTAGGTCAGACCTTGAAGAAGATGCCCCGCCGGTAGAGGAAGTAGCAGAGCCCCCATTCCAATCCGAACACCGCGAGCGCGGTGAGAATCCCCATCGCCGGCCCGGGCACGCCCGCCATTCCCATCAGCCCGTTGGTGATCGCCCCCACGTAGCCGGTGAACCAGCGGTTGCCGATGATCTCGAAGAACAGGTAGATGAACAGCGAGTTCATCCCGACCACGGTGAAGAACATCAGGGCGGGGCGGCGGTGGCGGACATCGATCGCCCAGTAGCACGCCGCCAGGCCGAGCAGGCAGAACCCGCCCGAGGCGAGGACGAAGGAGCTGGTGGCGATCCGCTTGATGATCGGCGTCGTCGTGAGGTCGAGCCCGAAACCCGCGACCAGCGCGACCGCGCCGGCGACGACGAGCCACCGGATCTTCTCCGCACTGCTCCGCGACGACAGCAGCAACCGCGCCGCCAGCGCTCCCCAGATCGTGTGAGCGGCCGTGGGTAGGCAGTTGATCGCGACCCACCCGTCGGGGTTGATCTTGTTCATCAGGAGGAGATCGACGTAGTTGCCGAAACTCCGCTGGTCGGTGAAGGCCTGGTCGAACCCGGCCACTCCCGCGAGGCGATAGAGCGCCTCGGTCGCCACCAGTAGCCCGATGCTCACCCCGATCTGCCACCCCACCGGCCAGCGAAAGATCAGGAAGGCCACCAGCGAGGTGAAGGAGAGCTGAGTCAGCACGTCCCACAGCTCGAACGACAGGCCCTGGGGCCGGACCGCGTAGTCGAGCACGCCCCAGAAGAACAGCCAGCCCGACCGTTTCAGCGCTTTGCGGAATGAGGCGGCCCACGGAAGCCCTGCGGCGGACTGACGGTCGAGCGACAGCGCGAGCGCCGCCCCCGCGATGAACATGAACCCGGGTTGGATCAGGTCCCAGAAACGGAGCCCGTGCCAGGGGTGGTGGTGGAATTGGAGCGCCAGGCCGTAGAGCGGGGTGCCTTCGAACTCGAGCAAACGGGCGTACAGCTGGGCGCTCTCGAGCATCAGGAGGACCATGATCAGGCCCCTGAGGAAGTCGAGCGACGCGAGTCGTTTGGGTATGGAAACCGCCGTCATCGATTCGGCCCCGTTTCACCCTCGTTCCCAGCCGGGATGGAACCCGCCTCGCGGGCCGCCCGGCGCTGGGACCGCTCGCGGGCGGTCAACAGGAGCGCCATCGTCAGGCAGACCATGGTCACGGCAATCATCACGACCGCGAAGAGCCCCGCCGGATTTCGCATCAATCGCCGAACCAGGGCCGAAACGGGGCTCTCGACGGCGATGAGAAGGTAGAGGAATCCGATCTCGAGCACGGCCGCGGTCGCGAGATAGGGGAGGGCTCCCCACGAGCGGCGCGAGAGTGCCGACGGGTTCCCCGGCGCTATGGGAGTGGCTCCATCTTCCAGAACGCGATGCCGCTGGCTTGCTGGCCGACGTCCACCGTCCCGACCTTGGCGAGCGCCACCAGGTCGTAGATGTCGACCTTGCCCGGCTCGGCCCCGACGCCCTCGCTGCTGACGAACGCGTACCGCGAATCGCCGCTGATGGCGACGCCATGGGTCACCGTCGTCGAGCTCTTGAAGTCGGCCGTCTTCACCCCGCGTCCGAGGTCGAAGAGTTGGACGCCGCCGCCCTGTTTGAGGGTGGCCACCAGGGTCTTGCCGTCCGGGGTGATCCCCAGGTTGTAGACTCCGCGCCCGGTCGGGAACCGTCGGGTCACCGCCCACTTCTTACGGTTGATCTCGAGAATCTCGTCGGCCTTGTTGCAGGCGACGTAGACGGCGGCACCGTCCGGTGAGGGCGCCGCCCACGTCGGCGAGCAGCTGTTGGGCGCCATGTCGTGGCGCATGCCCCGATAGCCGACGTCCGCCGGGTCCACCTCGGGCGCGGGGCGTCCGCCGGCGGGGGCCTCGACGTGATGGCTCATCTGACCCCGGTCGTCCTTGGCGAGCCGGCCTTCCTTGCCCTTGGCCAGGGAGAATCGCCGCGACACGGTGAATGTTTTGGTGTCGATCTCGACCAGCTGGTCGTCCATCATGCAACCCGAGTAGTGAAACTGGCCGCTCGCGTCGAGCTTGCTGCCGTGAGGCATCGTGCAGGTGATGATCCGCTTCACCTCGGTGTGGGTCGGGGTGTAGATCACCGACTGCGACGACGGCACCATGTCGCCGTGGAGGTTGAAGTTCGCGGCCAGGGCGTAGAGCCCGTCCGGCGAAATGTCGATCGATGCGGGGAAGTTGCCGAGCAGGGTGCCGGGGCCAACCAGGGTGTCGGGGCCGAGGGCGTAGCGCCAGTACTTCCCGTCGGGGAAGCCGTGGCCGGTGGTCATATGGAGGTACTTCCCGTCGCGCGAGATGACCAGGCCGTGGGGGCCCTCCATCTCCGCCGCGAGCTCACCGATCGGGATGGTTCGCTCCACCGCCGCGCCGTCCGGTCCGAACCGGATCCGGTAGATCGCGTCGGCCGACTCGGCGCCGACGTAGGCCCAGTACCGGGCCTTCGGGGCCGGGGGCGCCTGGGCGGTAAGGGGCTGAATTGCCGCCACGAGGGGGCAACCCAACGTGAGGAGGATCGCTGACTTGCGCATGAGGCCGTTTGTCCACATCGTCAAGGCTGTCCAAGCACCAGTCTTCCAGGGGTCCAACACCATGAAACTAATCCGTTCCCTAGGCCGCGCCATCGCCGCCGGTCTCACCGGCGCTGTCGCGCTGTCCTCTTCGGTGGCGGCGCAGGATGCCGCGTCGATCACCAAGCTCGTCGCCGAACCGGCCGCGCTGACCCTCCGGGCTGGGGACTCCGCCCGGATCGTCGTCAAGGCGGTCGACGCCCAGGGTCGCGAAGTGCGCGGTGCCACCGTTCGGGTCTTCGGGGCCCGGCGCGCGGTGGCGTACGAGGACGGCATGGTGCGGGCGTTCCAGGCGGGCAAGCACGGGTTGGTCGCGTTCGCCGAGCGGCCGGGGGCGTGCGGCGGGAGCGAATGCGCCCCGCTGCAGCTGGAGATTCCGGTCACGGTGACATGGCCGGCCGTCGCCAGGCTGCAGATCGTGACGGCGCCCAGCCGGTTCTATACTGGGGCCACGGTGGTGCACACGGTCAAAGGCACCCACGCCGACGGCAGCGAGCGTCCGGGACTCACCGCGAATTGGCGGAGCTCGAACCCCGCCGTGGCCACGGTGGACCGGTTCGGCAACGTGAGAACGGCCGGTGCCGGCGCCGTGACGATCACGGCGGACGCGGACGGCCAGACGGCAACGGTTGCCCACACGGTCGTGGCCAATCCGGTCACCGAGATCACCATCGGCATTCGCGACACCACGCTTCGCACCGGCGACGTCCTCCAGTTGACCGCTAGCGCGCGGCGCGCCAACGGTCAGGCCGTCGCCGACGCGCCCTTCACCTGGAGCTACACCTACGCGGCGGCCGACACGGTGTTGCCGTCCGGCATTCCCGGTGGGGCGGGCATCGTCCAATACGGGATGTTCACCGGGAACTATCCGGGTCGCTACACCCTGATCGCCCGATCGGGCAACGCCTTCGCCGAGCGGACCATCGAGGTGAAGCCGCGGGATTCGCGTCGGCCCATCGTGGTCACCGGCCGAGGCAACATCAACCACACCCATACCTCGGATCTGTGGCCGTGGACCGGCAAGGACGGTCGGGATTACGTGTTGGTGGGCACCTGGGGCGGCGATGGTTACGCGTACACCTACGACATCACCGATCTGAACAACCCGATCAAGACCGACTCGGTCAAGATCGACGCCCGGACCATCAACGACGTGACCGTGTCGCCCGACGGCCGCTACGGCGTGCTGTCCCGGGAGGGCGCGTCGAACCGGGTCAACGGGGTGGTGATCCTCGACCTGGCCACGCCGGCTCACCCCAAGGTCGCGGCGACGTTCAACCAGGAGCTGACCGGCGGCGTCCACAACATGTTCGCCACCAACGACTACCTGTTCGCGGTCTCGGGTGGCGCCAAGTACGTGATCATCGACGTCAAGGACATCTACAAGCCGAAGTATGTCAGTGAATACCGTCACCCGAACGCTCGGCTCCACGACCTCTGGGTCCACGACGGGATCGCTTACTCGGCGCAGGGCGGGGTCGGGACGATCGTGGTCGACGTCGGCAACGGCAAGTACGGCGGGTCGATCGAGAAGCCGAAGTTGATCACCACCTACGAGCTCAACAGCGGGCACGAGATCTTCCCGTACTTCCAGAAGTCGACCGGCAAGGTCTACCTCTTCATCGGCGACGAAGAGATGAACCGATCCAACCGGGTCTGGGCCGGCACCAACTATCGCAACGAGATGACCACCCCGGGCGGGATGCCGCAGACCTCGGGCGGAATGGTCCATATCGTCGACTTCACCGATCCGATGAAGCCGAAGCCGGTCGGCCGCTACGAGCTCGAGGACTTCGGATCGCACGACATCGTCGTCGAGGACGACATTCTCTACCAGGCGTACTACGAGGGTGGGGTTCGGCTGGTGGACGTTTCGGGCGAGCTGATGGGCAACCTGCGGGATCAGGGTCGAGAGATCGCGGTCTTCAAGCCGTACGATCCGAAAGGCTACACCCCGAACGCGGCGTTCGTGATGAACGCGATGCCGTGGAAGGGCCATGTACTCTTCACCGACTTCAACACGGGCCTCTGGTCGGCCAAGCTGGCGCCGAAGAACATGACGCCGTAAGTCGTGACCCTCGGGGGGCGGTGCTCGAGCATCGCGGGCCTGTTGCTCATGGGCGCCGGCTGGGACTCTCCCGCCGGCGCCCAAGTGCGTGTGGCCATCCCTGACGGGGTGCTTCGCGGGACCATCTCCGACACCAGCAGACAGGCGCCGTTGAGCTACGCGCTGGTGACGGTGGTCGGCGCCGACCGGCGGGTATTCGCCAACGAGGCAGGACGGTTCGCGATCGCGGGCCTGGGCGCTGGGCCGGACCGGATTCGCATCCAGCAGATCGGTTATGCCCCGGTCGAAATCGGGGTGGTCCTCGTCGCCCGGGCCGCGGATTCTTCGGTCGTGGACCAATTGGTCGTCGCGATGGGAGCTCGGGTCCAGGTGTTGCCCGATCTCATCGTGACCGCGGACGCCGGCCGCCGAACCTACCGGCAGCCCAAGGGATGCCGAGCGCCGACTTGGGCGATCGTCGGCGCGGGCGCCCAGTTGGTCGTCGATCAGGCCGTCACCAACGCCGACCGGATTCGCGCGGTGGAGCGGGACTATCCGATCGAGGTCGACTTCGAGCACCTCCGCGAGCTGCTCGATTCCGCGGACCGGGTTCTCCGCCGTTGGGTCGACACGGTAGCGATGAATCCAGCGCGCCGTTCCGGGTATCGGCGGGGCAAGGTGTTGCCGGTCGTCCGCCGGTACCCGCTGGCCCGGCCCCAGCCGCGGGACGCGGTCTACTTTACTGCGGGTGACCTAGCCCGTGACGAGTTCCAGGGCAGCCACTGCGTCTGGTATCGGGGTCCCGATTCGACGGACTTGGGCTTGGTCTACCGTCTCGACTTCGAGCCCGCGCCCGGGATCAAGACGGCCGACTGGGCGGGGAGCCTGCAGTTCGACCGGGAGACGTTTCAACTGGTGCGTTCCGACGCCTGGCTGGTCGGGGCCGATCCCCGCCGGCACGCCATCGGCGCGGCGCGCTGCGCAGTCCGCTATGGCGGGGAGATTCCCACCATCGTGCACGAGCAGGTGGCCCGCTGCTATGCGGATCCTCGGCTTCCGGGCTCGCCGATCACCCACGACGCCTATCGCGCCATCGCCACCCGGTTCCTCCGCGCCAAACCGGGCGACCCCAGGTAGGCAGCGCCGGCCGACGAACCGCGCGTCGAGGCCGGAGAAAGCTAGCTGCGCGGGGCCACCCACACCTCAACGCAGCCAATAGCCAAGGTGGACGACTAGCCCTTCAGGTTACGAATGGCGTTCATCGCGATGTCGTGGCGCGCCTTGAGCAGGCCCGAGAGTGTCTCGAACTGGCGGCTCTCGTCCTCGATCGCCTTCTGGAGCGGATCCCATCCGCGGACGATCACCCCGGGGCCGTGTTGGCGCTTACCCGAGGACTGACCAGTGGCCACGTCGCGCGGCGCCTTGACCGAGTACTCGGCGGCCAGCGGTTGGATCCGGGTTTGGACGCTCCGGAGCCACACGGTTTGGGCCGCGTAGGCCTTCTGGTCGGCGGCACTGAGTCCCGCCGGGGCCGGGGTGTCGATGGCCTTGCCGACCGCCTCGAGCACGTGGGGCAACACGAAGACCTTCTTCGCCGCCGGGTCCTGCCCATCCAACGTGGTGCCCGCGAGAACCAGTAGTGTCGCTGCCAGGGTGCCCATCTTTCCTCCGGGATGAGGGGAAATCTGGCTGTCACCGGATGCAAAATTGGGGCCCCGGGGGGGGGGGTGCCCGCCCCGCGCCGCCTCTGTCGACTAACGGGGCGCCGGGCCGGTGGCGTGCCACGCGGCTAGCGCTTGGGTCTCCCGGTCGGCCGGCAGACCCGCGCGGAGTTTCGATCGCCGCGCCTCTGGGAGCGTCTTGAACCAATCGAGCGTGTCCCGGGCCGTGACCGCGAGCGGTCGGTAGCTCAGCCCAGCCGCCACCGCCTTCTCGATCCGGGTCTCGCAGATCGCCGCCCCCGGCGACCCGGGCGAAAGCCATAACGGCATCTCGCTCCACGGCGCAATCTTCTGCGCGGCGAGAAACTCGGCGGTTGCCCAGGTGAAACGGACGGCATTATCGCCGCTGGTGGCCGCCCGAATCCCGTACAGCATTTCGCCCATCGAGAGCCGAGCCCGCGGTCCGGTCGCGTTGAACACGCCGGTGGTCCCGTTCTCCGCCAGCCGAACGGTCCACTCGGCGAGATCGCGGGCGTCGATGACCTGGACCGGGTCGTTCGGGGTGCCCGGAGCGAGCACCTCGCCGCCTCGATCGATCCGGCTCACCCAGTAGGTGAACCGATCGATGTCGTTGCGCGTCCCCACGATCAGTCCGGGTCGGATGATCGTCGTCTTCCCCGGCCACCACCGCTCGGCCTCCTTCTCGCTCAAGGCCTTGAGTGCCCCGTAGTCCTCGAAGTGGGCGGGGAGGAGCTGGCGAAGCTCGAGGGGATCGTTAGGCTTCTTCCAACCATCGAGCGGCGCCGCTTCGTCGGGTGGCGCGGTGGGCTCGCCGGACACCGAGATCGTCGAGTAGAAGATGAACCGCTCCGCCGAGCGGGCGAGCACTTCCCCCGCGTCACGGACCCACTGGGGCACCGAGGTCGGGACGTCGATCACCACGTCCCACGACTTGCCCTTGAGGGCGGCGAGATCACCGGTCATGCGGTCGCCGCGGAGCTGCTCGACCGCGGCGGGCAGCTGGGTCTGCCGGCGGCCCCGATTGAAAACGGTGACCCGATGGCCCCGCTCGACCGGCGGCCGCTCCGAGAGTCGGAGGCGGTCCGAGCGCGAGGCACCGGCGCCGAGGAACCGAGGCCGGCGGCGGACTGGTGATCGAAATCGCGACGAGTGGGCATGGTCGGCAGGGGGTTGAGGGGATGCCATGGGCCTGGTGCCGAGCCAACGAAGCCACCGCTGCGGAGGCGGGCGCTTAAACGATCTTGACCTCCCTTGCTCCCCGGGGGAGTTCGGTCCACCTTCGAGCGATCCCACCCGAGGCAACCGATGACCGACCGCCGACTCAATTGGGGCATTCTCAGCACCGCGAACATCGGTCGGGTCGCGGTCATCCCCGCGATTCAGGCGTCGACCAACGGCACCGTCGTCGTGGTCGGCAGCCGCGACTCGGCCACGGCGAAGACCTTTGCGGACAAGGCCGGGATCCCCGAGCATGCCGGGAGCTATCAAGCGGTGCTCGACGACCCGTCGGTCGAAGCCGTCTACATCCCGCTCCCAAACAGCTTGCACCGCGAGTGGACCATCAAAGCCGCCGAACGCGGCAAGCACGTCCTCTGCGAGAAACCGTTGGGGCTGACCGCCGCCGAGTGCCATGACATGGCCGCCGCAGCCTCGGCCAACGGGGTCGCATTGATGGAAGCGTTCATGTATCGGTTCCATCCGAGGACCGAAGCGGTGGTTCGTGCCGTTCGTGAGGGCACCATCGGTGAACTCCGAACCATTCGGAGTGCGTTCACGTTTCGGCTCACCAAGCCTAACAACATTCGGCTCGATCGGAGCCTGGGTGGCGGGGCCCTGATGGACGTCGGATGCTATTGCGTCAACGTGAGTCGCACCCTCGCCGGCGGGGAGCCGGAAACCGTGGAGGCCACGGCCAACGTCGGGCCGACCGGTGTCGACCTCGAACTGGCCGGGTTGCTCCACTTTCCTCGCGGCGTGACGGCCATGTTCGAATGCGCTTTGACCGCCGAGCGGCAGGAATGGTACGAGGTGGCCGGGACCGAGGGCGCCATCCGGGTGCCGGCCGCTTTTCTGCCCGGAGCCGCCGATGCGGTGATCGACCGGTCCATCGGTGGCCGCCCTCCCGAGGCCCAAGTGGTTCCGGGCGCCGACGAGTACCGCTGCATGGTGGAGCATTTCGCCGAGTCCGTAGTCGAGGCGCGACCGATCCGGTATTCCGCCGCCGAGGCGGCCGCCAACATGCGGGTGATCGAAGCGCTCTACCAGTCGGCTCGGGAAGGCGGCCGGCAGGTCCCCCTCGCCTGACGCCACCGGCGGCCGAGGTCGCCTGAGGCCTTGCGGTTCGCCTTCGCGGTCGGGGCTCCTATGTTTATCGGTGGACCGAGGCCCGGCTGGCCGACCCACGAGGACTTTCCAATGACCCGAAGCGCCGTACTCCGCGTAATCCTGATCGCCACCGCCCAGCTCGGGGGCTCGACGCTCTCGGCGCAAACGCGCCGGTTTCCGGCCGATTCCGTCGTCCAAGCCATCCTGAACGAACAGGTGACCGCCAAGAAAACGGCCGGCATCGTCGTCGGTCTCCTCGACGCGGACGGCTCGCGGCGGGTCCTGGTTGCGGGGAAGTCCGACAACCCTGGCGTCGCCCTCGATGGCAACACGGTGTTCGAGATCGGCTCCATCACTAAGACGTTTACCGGCGTGCTCCTGGCCGAGATGGTCGCTCGGGGCGACGTTCGTCTCGACGACCGGGTCCAGCAGTTCCTTCCGGCGTCGGTGAAGATGCCGGCCCGCAACGGCCGCGAGATCACCCTGCTCGACCTGGGGACGGTCTCGTCCGGCCTGCCGGGCATGCCGAACAACTTCAAGCCCGCCGACCCCGGGAACCCCTACGCCGATTACACCGTGCAGCAGATGTACGACTTCCTGAACGGTCACACCCTGACCCGCGACATCGGCTCCAAATACGAGTACTCGAATCTCGGGATGGGGTTGCTGGGCCATGTCTTGGCCCTTAAGGCCGGGAAGAGCTACTACGATCTCCTCAACGACCGGATCTTGAAGCCGCTCGGGATGGGCGATACCGAGATCGTCCTGTCGCCGCGGCTCCGTGGCCGTCTCGCGTTAGGCCATGACAAGGCGGGCAACGTGGTCCCTAACTGGGACCTGCCAACCCTGGCCGGCGCCGGCGCCCTCCGCTCGTCGGTCAACGACATGTTCAAGTACCTCGCCGCTAACCTCGACTCGACCAGCCGACCCCTCGGCCGGGTGTTCGCCACGACTCACACGTCGCGCACTGAAACTGGCGCCCCCGGCGTCGCGGTGGGTATGGCCTGGCATATTCTCAAGACGCCCGGCGGTTCGATCGTGTGGCATAACGGCGGGACCGGCGGCTACCGCACCTTCATGGGCTTCGACCGGTCCAAGCAGGTCGGGGTGATCATGCTCACCAATTCCTCGATCAGCGCGGACGACGTCGGTCTCCACCTCATCGACCCGGCAGTGCCGCTGTCGAAACCGCCGGTGGCCAGGGTGGCGAAAGCGATCGATCCGGCATTGCTGCCCCTTTACGTCGGAGCCTACCAGCTTGCCCCCGAGGTGATCATCGATGTGACGTTGGAGAACGGGGCCCTCTGGGTCGCGGCCACCGGCCAACCCAAGGTCCGGCTCCTCGCCGAGTCTGACAGCAGCTTCTTCATCGCCGAAGACGACATCGCCCTGACGTTCGACAAGGAGGGTGGTGTCGTCACCCAACTGGTGCTCCGTCAGCCCGGCGGCCAGACCCCGGCCAAAAAGATTCGCTGATCCCGGGGCCGGCCGCCGGTCCCCGGTGAGCCGGCTGAGCGAGTTCCTGCGCGTTCCGAGTGTCCCATTCCGGATCACTCGACTATGCGCATCGCCGCTCTGGCCCTGGCCACTGGCTTTTTCGCCGCCGCTTGCTCGGGCGGTGAGCCGACCGCCCCGCCGCCGCCCCCGCCCGGCCCCCCGGCCGTCGCCACGGTGTCGCTCTCGCGCGACACCGCGACCCTGATCCCCCGGCAGACCCTCCAGTTCGCCGCCACGGTCAAAGACGCGAATGGCAATTCCCTGTCCGGTCGGTCCGTCGCCTGGGGGTCCGCCAACCCGTCGGTCGCCACGGTCGCGACCGACGGCGTAGTCACCGCGGTGGCGGCCGGGACCTCCGTCGTCACCGCCACCAGCGAGGGCAAGTCGGGCCAGGCCACGATCACGGTCAAGGACGGCGCCGTGCTCGCGGCCGCCGGCGGTATCGCCGCGACCGGTGACAGCACGGCCCGCCTGGCGGTCCCAGCTGGCGCGCTGACCACGGAAACCACGATCACTGTCGCGCCGGTCGCCAATCCACCGGCCCATCCTCGACTGGTCGCCGGAACCGCGTTCGAGTTCGGTCCTTCGGTGACCCTGGCGACGCCGGGCTCCATCCGGATTCGGTTTGCGAATGCGGTCCTCGCCGTTTCCGCCGACACCAATCGCCTCAGGCTCCATCGGTTCGACGCTGGCGGGTGGACGGAAGTGCCAGGCGGCACGGTCGATCTGGCGAATCGGGCCGTCACCGGCGCCATCACGTCCTTGGGTGCCTTCGCCGTGGTGGAGTTGACGCCCCTCCCCGTAGCGGCCGTGACCCTGGCGCCGGATACGGCGACCCTCGTTCCGCAGCAGACTCGGCAGTTGATCCCCACTACGCGGGACGGCCAGGGGGGCGAGCTGCGGAACCGAACCGTGACATGGGCCTCGGGCACCCCGGCGGTCGTGACGGTCGACGCGGCCGGCCTGGTCACGGCCGTGGCCGCCGGAACGGCGACGGTCACCGCGACCAGCGAAGGGAAGTCGGGCGCGGCCACCATCACCGTCAAGAACGGCGCCGTCGTTGGTGCGGCCGGCGGGGTGGTGACCAGCGCGGGCGGCGCCGCCCAAGTCACCTTCCCGCCGGGTGCCCTTCCGAACAGCCGAGCCATCACCATCACCCCCGCTGCCAACCCGGGGGCCGACCCGCGGTTGGTCGCCGGTACCGCCTTCGAGTTCGAGCCGAGCGGCGGCTTCCAGCAACCGGTCACGATCAAGATCAGCTATGCCGGCACCACGGTCCCGGCGGCGCTCGACCCGGCCACCCTTCGGCTCAACCGCCTAACGAACGGTGTCTGGGTCGAGGTCCCCGGGAGCACCGTTGACCAGGTGGCCCGCACCGTCACCGGACAAACCAGCTCGTTCAGTACCTACGCCGTCGTCGGCGGCGTGCCGCCACAGCAGGTGGTAATCACCTTCATTCACGCCTTCGATCCGGGGGCCGGGAATACTTGCTCCACCCCCGCGCCGTGCGGGCTGGGACCGCTCCGAAGCTGGACGGTACCCGCGGACGTCTATACCGCCACCGTCGAGTTATGGGGCGCCTCCGGCGGCGGGCCCCTCGGTCGCGGATTAGGCCACGGCAAAGGCGGCAAGACCACCGCGACTATCACCGTCGTTCCCGGCGAGCAGTACCAGGTGCGTCTCGGAAATCCCGGCAGCGGCATCACCCCCAACTTCAACGGCGGCGCGGGCGGCGGTTCCGGCAGCGGCTACTGCGGAGCGTTCGACTTCACCAAGACGCCGGCCGGCCTCCTCAACTGCATCGGCAATGGATTCGGCGGGGGCGGCGCCACGGACCTCCGACGCGGTGCCCCGATCGGCTTCGACGTGCCAGGCGACCCGGGCCGGTTCCTCGTGGCGGGCGGGGGCGGGGGCGACGGCGGGCAGGGAATGCGAGGCGCGCCGCATCCCTTTTGCAGTGGAGCACTGACGGACGTCGGCGTGGCCATCCCCGGTGGTGAAGGTGGGCACGGTGGCGGGTTGGTCGGGGCGGAGGGCAACGGGGGCGCCGGGGGCGAGGCGCGCTTTGCCATCAGTCAGTCCGCTCCGGGCGGCGGCAAAGGCGGAGCCCAACTCCAGGGAGGCGCTGGTGGCATCGCCGGGGTGTTGAGTCCGGGCGGCCGGCTGCTCAGTCCGGGCGACCCCGGCACGTTCATGTGGGGCGGCGGCCGCGGTGGGATCGATGACGGGAGCGGTGGCGGCGGGGGTGGGGGCGGCTGGTACGGCGGTGGTGGTGGCGCGTCGACCACCCACGGTTGTGAGGGACCGACCGGCGCGGGCGGAGGGGGCGGGAGCAGCCACGGCCCCGTTGGCAGCGCCTTCTTCCAGGGAGTCCACGTCGGGGGCGGCAAGGCAATGATCAGCTATACGCCGAGCCCCGGGCTCCTGCCGACCACGGTCACCCTCGCCGTCGCGCCCAGTCCGGCGACCGTGGGCACGCCGGTGACCCTGACCGCGACGGTGGCGCTGAAGCCGCCGGCAACGGGCACGGTGACGGGGGCGGTCCGGTTCGAGGTCGATGGCGTGATGGTCGGGTCGGGCTTGGTCGCGCTGGTGAACGGGCAAGCCGTCTCGGGGCCGATCAGCGGCTTGCCTGTCGGCACCCGGAACGTTCAGGCCACCTACGTCGGCTCCGGAGCCCTGGCTCCGAGCGCGGCCGTCGCGAAGTTGACCGTGAATCCGTGAGGAAGCCATCCGGCATGGGGGAACGGGGCTTGTCGAAACAGGCCGCCGCCGAACGACTACTGGATGTTCGGCTAAGTTCCCACCCACCCCGGAGGCGACATGAAGTATCTCTGCTTGATTTATTCTGATGAGTCGACCTGGCCCACCTTGCCCAAGGCCGAGACCGACGCCATGATGGCCGAGTATGGGCAGTTCACCGAGGACGTCAAGCGAAGCGGCCAGTACCTCGGCGGCAATCGGCTCGAGCCGACCCGGGCGGCGACCACGGTCCGAGTTCGCGCCGGCAAACTGTCGACCACCGACGGGCCCTTCGCCGAGACCAAGGAACAGCTCGGCGGCTACTACCTGATCGAGGCCAAGGACCTCAACGACGCGATCCAGGTCGCCGGACGGATTCCGGGCGCTCGGGTCGGCAGCATCGAAGTCCGCCCGATCGCCGCAACGCCCCACACCTGACCCGGGGCGAGCCGTGACCGGCGAAGCCGAACGGATTCGGGAGGTCGTCGATCAGCTCTACCGAACGACGTCCCGATCCGTGCTCGCCACCCTTATCCGCTTGCTCGGCAGCTTCGAGCTGGCAGAAGAAGCCCTCCACGACGCGTTCGTGGTTGCCCTCGAGCGGTGGCCGACGGAGGGCGTTCCCGCGAACCCGAAGGCCTGGCTCGTTTCCACGGGACGGTTTCGGGCCATCGACGGGCTCCGTCGCCGGGCTCGATTCGAT
Source organism: Gemmatimonadales bacterium (assembly GCA_046160105.1). Lineage (GTDB taxonomy): Bacteria > Gemmatimonadota > Gemmatimonadetes > Gemmatimonadales > GWC2-71-9 > SHZU01. Next base: position 57,525 of record JBJXGT010000048.1, read on the forward strand.
GCGGCGATTGGGCCCGAGGTGGCCCGGCTCGAGCCCGGCGGGAGTACCGAGATGATCCTCGACGACGAGACCGTAGAAGACGATCAGCTCCGACTCGTGTTTACCTGCTGCCATCCGGCCCTGGCGCCCGATGCTCAGGTCGCCCTCACGCTTCGCGAGGTCTGTGGCCTGACGACCGAAGAGATCGCCCGCGCCTTCCTGACGCAGGCACCGACGGTGGCCCAGCGGATCGTCCGAGCCAAGGCGAAGATTCGCGACGCCGGAATCCCCTACCAGGTGCCGGCGCCGGCCGAGCTGCCCGACCGGCTCGACACCGTGCTCCAGGTGATCTACCTCGTCTACAACGAAGGGTACTCGGCGTCGTCGGGAGCGTCGGTGACCCGAGCGGACCTCGCGGCCGAGGCGATTCGCCTCGCTCGGCTCCTCCTCGAGCTGTTGCCGGATCCCGAGGTGGCCGGACTGCTCGGTCTGATGCTCCTCCACGAATCGCGCCGGGCCGCCCGCACGACCGCCGACGGCGATCTGATCCTGCTCGAGGACCAGGACCGGGCCCGGTGGGATCGGGCTGGGATCGAAGAGGGCCGGGGTCTGGTGACCAAGGCGTTCGCGGCGGCTCGCGTGGGTCGGTTCGCCGTTCAGGCAGCCATCGCCGCCGAACACGCCGCGGCCCCGAGCGCCCAGGCCACCGATTGGGCCCGGATCGTGGCGCTCTACGACCTGCTGGTCGAGGCGGACCCATCCAGCATCGTCGCCCTCAACCGAGCGGCGGCGGTCGCGTTTCGCGATGGGCCGGCCGCGGGATTGGCGTTGATCGACACGATTCGCGAGGCAGGCGGCCTCGAGGGGTATCATCTCGTCCATGCCGCCCGGGCCGACCTGCTTCGCCGGCTCGGACGGCTCGGCGAGGCCGGGGTGGAATACACCATTGCGTTAGGGCTGGCGCGCCAGGAACCGGAGCGACGGTTTCTCGCCAAGCGCCTGGCGGAGATCGCTCCGCCGGCGGCGACCCCGCCAGGCTGACTCTCCGGCGGCGGGGTTTTTTTGGGGGCTACCTCGCTTTCGGGGTCCGTTGATGTCCGCCTGGTCGAGGGTGAGGAGGACGGTCGGGAGGGTCCACCAGCGAGAGCAAGGCTGCGGCGATTGGGATCACGCGGCGGTTTCGAGAGGAAGGCCTGGCACTGGGGGCGTCGGGCCGGTCCCCGAGGACCGGTCTCCTTCGAGCCGCGTCGCACAGTCGGAGTAACAGCGCCGCCTCGACGAATTGACCCGGCCGGTCTCCCAGTATCTCCATCCGGTCCGACTGGCCCCGGATGGTCCGCCGCCCTAGCTTTGAGCCCCAGCCGTCCGCCCCTCGAGGACCAACGCCCCTGTGACCCTTCACGACGAACTCCAACGCAGCCTCGGCGACGCATACCGCATCGAGCGCGAGCTGGGAGGTGGTGGGATGTCGCGGGTCTGGCTGGCCACCGAGACCGCGCTCGACCGCAAGGTCGTCGTCAAGGTCATCGCGGCCGAGCTGTCCGAAGGGCTCAGCGCCGAGCGGTTTGCCCGTGAGGTGCGGTTGGCTGCGCGGCTCCAGCAGGCCAACATCGTGCCGGTCCTCACCACGGGCGACGCCGGCGGCCTCCCGTACTACACGATGCCGTTCGTGGCCGGCGAGTCCCTTCGGGCTCGGATGGCGAGTGGCGCGCCGCTCGGCGTCGGCGAGTGCGTCGCCATTCTTCGGGACGTGGCGCGGGCGCTGGCGTATGCCCACAGCGAGGGCGTCGTTCATCGGGACATCAAGCCCGAGAACGTCTTGCTCTCCCACGGTGCCGCGGTGGTCACCGACTTCGGCATCGCCAAGGCGCTCACCGCCTCCCGCACCCAGGAGGGCACCGCCTCGGCCACCTTGACCCAAGCCGGTGGGGCGATCGGTACCCCGGCCTACATGGCGCCGGAGCAGGCCGTGGGGGAAGCGGTCGACAACCGGGCCGACCTCTACGCCTGGGGAATGATGGCGTACGAGATGCTGTCCGGCGCGCATCCTTTCGGCCGGCATTCCACCCCGCAACGACTCATCACGGCGCACCTCACCGAACGGCTGCCCTCCATTGCCGAACGGAGTCCAGCGGTTCCGCCCGGGTTGGCCGCCCTGGTGATGCAGTGTCTGGAGAAAGACCCCGCCCACCGTCCCGCCTCCGCGGCCGACGTGCTGACCGGGCTCGACGGCGCGATCCCGCCGGTGCCGTCGCTCCACCCTGCGCCGAGCAAGAATCGGCCGAGGGTCGGCCCGGCGCTGGCGGTGGTCGGGCTGGTGGTCGTCGCCGTCGCGGCATGGGCGCTTCTTTCCCGCGCCGGCACGACCGCGACCCCCGCCGACACCGACCAATCGCTCGCCGTGCTCCCCCTGGCGAATCTGAGCGGCGACCAGGCGGACGACTACTTCGGGATCGGCCTGGCCGAGGAGATCACCCGGGCCTTGGCGCAGAAGGGCGTTCGGGTGATCGGCCGGGTCAGCGCCGGCGCCCTCCAGGCTCGGGGACTCGACCAACGGGCCATCGCGCGCGAGCTCGGAGTGAGCTCGCTCCTCACCGGGACGGTCCAGCGGGCCGATGGCCAGGTCCGGATCAACGTCTCCCTGATCGCGGCGGCCGACGGGGCGGTGCGGTGGACCGATCGATACGACCGGCCACTGACCAACGTGTTCGCGGTCCAGGACGAAATCGCCCGGACCGTGGCGACCACCCTGCTAGGGTCGTTAGGTCGGGCGTCCTCCGCGACGGCGATGCGGGTGGAGACGGCGGACCCCGAAGCGCATGCGCTCTTCCTGCAGGGACAGGTCCTGTTCAATCGCCGCGGCGCCGGTGCCTTGCGGCAGGCCATCGCGCTGTTCGAGCGGGCCGCGGCGCGTGATCCGAAGTACGCCCGGGCGCAGGCCGCGCTCGCCATGGCGCTGGCGGTGCTTCCCGCCTACGTCCAGGACAGCTCTCCTGAGATCCTGGCGAGCGCCGTGGCCGCGGCGGACCGGGCCATCGCGATGGACTCGACCATTCCGGAGTCCTACACCGCGTTGGGTTACGGATACTCTTTGCTGGGCGAGCTTCGCCGGGCCGACGAGAGCTTCCGACGCGCGCTTGCGCTCGACTCCACTCTGGCCACGACCTGGGGGTGGTATGGCCTGCTCGCCGGGCGGATCGGCGACTACGCCGCGGCGCACGACCGGATTGCCCGGGGCGCGACGCTCGAGCCGGCCGCACTCATCTCGCGGCTCTGGGAGGCCCAGACCCTGGCGGGGCAACGGCGCTTCGCCCAGGCGGATTCGGTGGCCAGCATGACCATCGCGGCGGACTCGGCGTTCATGCTGGCCTGGACGTGGCGGGCCATTGCCTTGCTGGGGATGGGAGAAACCGCTCGGGCCATCGATCTCCTCGAACGTCAGGTCGCCCGATCTCCCGACCATTGGGAAGCCCAGGGCCAACTCGCCTATGCTTACGCGATGGCCGGTCGCGCCAACGAGGCGCGCACGATGCTCGACACGGTTCGGGTCCGCTCCGGCGGCCGCCTTCCCGCCGTGGGGGTTATCGCCTCGGCGCTCGAGGAGCTGGGCGACCATGAGGCCGCGATGAAGTTGCTGAGTGAGGCAATCGATCGACACGACGTCTGGGTGGTCCAGTTCCCGCATTTGGCGCGTTACGACCGACTCCGCAAAGACCCGCGTGCTGCGGCCATGCTCGCCAAGCTGCGAACCATGTGATGGTAGCCAGGTGGGCTCACTGCGCCAGCACGATGCGGCCGTCCGCGGCGATCACGCCGTCGGGTGAGAGCATCAGCGGATTGACGTCCATTTCCACCACCTCCGGGTGGTCGACCAGGAGTTGCGCCACCCGAAGGAGCACGTCCTCGAGCGCGCGATAGTCGATCGGCAAGGCGCCCCGAACACCGGCGAAGAGCTTGGCGGCTCGAATCCCCCGGATCATCTCGCCCGCCTGGTCACGCGAGATCGGTGGCATCCGAAACACCACGTCCTGGAACACCTCCACCAACGTGCCCCCGAGGCCGAACATGAGCATCGGCCCAAACGCCGGGTCGCGGCTTCCGCCGACGATGGCCTCGCGGCCGGCCGGCACCATCCGCTGGACCAGGACGCCTTCGATCCGGGCCGCGGGCGCCACCTTCCCGACGCTCGCCAGGACCCTCCCAAAGGCCGCGGCGGCGTCCTCGGGGGCCACGTCGAGGAGCACGCCGCCGACGTCCGTCTTGTGACTGATCTCCGGCGACACGACCTTGAGCGCGACCCTGGTTCCGAACTCCGCCGCGATCGCGCCGGCCTCGGCGCTGGTGGCGGCCACCCGACCCCGGGCGGTGGGAATCCCATAGGCCTCGAGCAGGCCCAAGGCGTCGGCCTCGTTGAGCTTCCGGTGGCCGGCGACCTTGGCCCGAGCGAGGATCGCGGCGGCTTCCGTGCGATCGACGGCCAGCGTCTCGAGCACCGGGACCGGCCGCTCGATCCAGGCTCGTTGCCGGCACATCGCCGCCAGGGCCCGCGCCGCCGACTCGGGAAAAATGTAGGCGGGAATCCCGACCTCCCGGAGCCCCGCCTTGCCGGCGGGCAGCCCCTCGTGGCCCATCAGCACCGCGAGGACCGGTTTATCAGGGCGGGTCTTGGCCGCCTCGGCGATCGCCTCGGAGACGTCGGCCTGGCTCACGCCTAACGGTGGCACGAAGATCGCCACCGCCGAGTCGACCGCCGGATCGTCGAGCAGCGCGGTGAGGGCCGCCCGGTAGCCCGGAGGCGTCGCCGAGGCGATCATGTCGAGCGGGTTACGGATCGACGCGTACTCGGGGAACAGGGGCCCGAGCCGCTCCACCGTCGCCACTCCCAGCTCGGGGACCTCGACGCCGTGATGCTCCAGGGCGTCGGCCGCCAGGATGCCGGGGCCTCCGGCGTTGGTGAGCACCGCCGTTCGGCGCGACCGGGGCAACGGTTGCGCCGAGAACGCCATCGCGTAGTCGAACAGCTCCTGCACGGTGCCGGCCCGATGGACGCCGGCCTGGGCCATCATCGCGTCCACCGCGGCGTCGCTCGCCGCCATCGCCCCGGTGTGGGACGAAGCGGCGCGCGCCCCGGCCCGCGAGCGTCCCGACTTGACCACCACGATCGGTTTCCGGCGGGTGATCCGGGTGGCGATCTCGAGGAACCGACGCGGATTGCCGAAGCTCTCGACGTACATCAGGATCACGCCGACCGAGGGATCGTCTTCCCACGCCTCGAGGAGATCGTTGCCGCTGACGTCGGGTTTGTTGCCCACCGAGACGAACTGACTGATCCCGATCCCGTACTCCTTGGCGTAGTCGAGGACGCTCAGTCCGATCGCGCCGGACTGAGAGACGAACGCCGCGGGTCCGAACGGGGGGATGGTCGGGTAGAAGGTGCCGTTCATCGCGACGGCCGGGTCGGCGTTGAGCACGCCCATGCAGTTAGGCCCGACCATCGGGATCCCGCGCTCCCGGACGAACGCCGTCAGCCGCCGCTCCCGCTCGATGCCCTCGCCGCCGACCTCTCGAAAACCAGCCGAGATCACCACCACGCCCTTGACGCCGTGGTCGGCCGCGTCGCGCACCGCGGCCTCGACGTGTTCTTTCGGGACCACGATGATCGCCTGGTCCACCGGTGCGGGGACGTCGCGGATGGAGTGGTAGGCCGGGATCGAGGAAATCGAGGTGGCGTAGGGGTTGATCGGATAGACCGGCCCCTGGAAGTTGCCCCGGACCAGGCTCCGCACCAATTCGTGCGCGACGGTGCCCGGCGTCCGGGAGGCGCCGATCACCGCGATCGAGCGAGGCCGCAAGATGGCGTCGAGCGCCACTACCATGTCGGTGCGGCGCACATCGCGCAGGAGCGACCCACCACGTCGAATCCCTGGAGCTCGATGTCCGGAGCGAGAAAGCCGGGTTTGATCGGTTCATCCCCCATCAGGGCCGTGCTAAGATACTTCTTGTTGCTGTCAGGGAACACCGTCACCACCGACGCGGCGGGCCCCATCCGTTCGCTCGCCAGCACCGCCCCGAGGAAGTTCGCCCCCGACGAGATTCCCACCGCGAGCCCCAGCTCCCGGGTCAATCGCTGCGCCATCACGATCGCGTCGCCGTCCTCGATGGCCAGGACCCGGTCCAGAAAGCCGAGGTCGACGATCGGGGGAATGAACTCGTCGGAGATCCCCTGGATCCGATGGCTGCCGACCTTGTGGCCCGTGGTGAGCGTAGGTGACCCAGCGGGCTCGACCGGAAAGAGTCGAACCTTGGGGTCCAGGGTTCGGAGAAAGCGGCCCACCCCCATGATGGTGCCGCCAGTGCCGACGCCCGCGACGAAACCATCCGGCGTGCGCTGCTGGTGATACATCTGGGCGACGATCTCCGGCCCGGTGGTCCGCTCGTGGGCCACGCAGTTGTCCTGGTTGGAGAACTGATGGGGCAGGAACGCCCCCGGCGTGGCCGCGGCCAGCTGATCGGCCAGGGCGATCGAGCCGCGAAAGCCGCCCTCGGCCGCGCTCACCAGCCGAACCGTCGCGCCGAAGGAACGGATCAGATTGATCCGCTCGGCGCTCATCCAGTCGGGCATGAAGATCGCCACCGGATGACCTAACGCTCGGCCCAGCGCCGCGAACGAGATCCCGGTATTGCCGCTGGTCGCCTCGATGATCAACCCACCAGGGCGGAGTTGGCCTCGCCGGTACCCTTCGAGGAGGATGTGGAGCGCCATCCGGTCCTTGATGCTGCCGGTCATGTTGAGGTTCTCGGATTTGGCGAACACCACCCGGGGCCGGCCCCGGAGGGTCAGGTGAATCGCCAACATCGGGGTGTTGCCGACCAACGTCTCGAGGCCCCGGACCCGCGGGCCCTCGCTCGGCCGATCAAAGACCGGTAAGCCGACTCGTGCCATGGTGGCGCCAGGATTGGAGGACGTGGAGATACTGGGCCCGCTCGAACGCGGCGGGCTGGGGGCATCGGAGCAGGCTCATGTTGCCCCGGAGCTGGTCGACCGATTGGTACTCGTGGTCGGTGAGCCATCGCTCGAAGTCCTTCAGGATGGCGGTCAGCTCTCCGGTCCATGGCGGAGCAACACCGAGACGAGCTGCACCGCGTGGGCCCCCGCCATGACCGCCCGAACCGCGTCGACCGCCGTGTGCACCCCGCCGGTCACCGCGAGGGAGGCCCGGACCCGCCCGGCGAGGATCGCGAGCCAGCGAAGCCGCGGGAGCAACTCGTCGGAGTGGCTCAGCTGGAGCCGGTGGTCGACGTCCAGCTCTTCCGGATCGATATCCGCCTGAAGGAATCGATTGAAGATCACCAGCCCGCCTACCCCGATGTCGTCGAGCCGTTTGGCGAAGTGGGGCAGGGCCGTGTACCAAGGCGACAGTTTCACTGCAACGGGGATGTCGACCTTGTCGAGCACCGTGCGCACCACCTCCACTTGGCGGTCCTCGATCAAATGGGCGGACTCCTCCATCGAGGTCGAAATCGCGTAGAGGTTGAGCTCGAGCGCGTCGGCGCCGGCCTGCTCCATCAGCTGGGCGTAGCCCAGCCATCCGCCGAGCGTGGTGCCGTTCAGCGAGGCGATCACCGGGACGGCGACCGCCTTCTTGAGCCGAAAGATCTGGTCGAGATACTCGTCCGGACCGAGGGCGAACTCCGACGGCCGCGGCAGGTACGAGGTGGCCTCGGCGAACGAATCCGTGTGTCGCTCGAGGGCGTCGTGGGTGGAGAGCTCCTCGAGAGTCAGCTGCTCCTCGTACAGCGAGTGCATCACGATCGCGGCCGCGCCGGCGTCCTCGAGCCGGCGGACCCGATCGAGATCATCCACCATCGGCGAGGCCCCCACGACGAAGGGGTGGGGCAGCTCCAGACCGAGATAGCGGCTCGTCAACATCTCAGCCCTCCTTTGGGATGGTGAGGCCGGCAAGGTACTGGTACACGGCCCATCGTCGCGCCACGTCGCGTTCGGCCGCCGCCATCAACTGCCGATACCGGGCCGGGTCGAGCTTCTCGGCCATCCGGAAGCGGGCCTCGTTCTTCTGGTACTGCGCCACCGGCAGCGACGGCGGCTTGCTGTCGAGCGCGAGCGGGGGCAGCCCCTCGGCGATGCGCCGGGGGTCGAAACGATAGAGCGGCCATACCCCCGACTTGACGGCCAGCTGCTGCTGCTCGACCCCGTACCGGAGGTCGTATCCGTGGGCGATACACGGCGAGTAGGCGATGATCAGCGACGGCCCCGGGTATGCCTCCGCCTCCTCGAACGCCTTCACGGTCTGATTCATGTCCGCCCCGAAGGCCACCCGGGCCACGTAGGCGTGGCCGTAGCTCATCGCTTCGAGGCCGAGGTCCTTCTTGGCGGTCGCCTTGCCGGCGGTGGCGAACTTCGCGGCGGCACCTAACGGCGTCGCCTTGGACTGCTGGCCGCCGGTGTTGGAGTAGACCTCGGTGTCGAGGACCAGGACGTTGACGTTGCGGTTCTGGGCCAGGACGTGGTCCAAACCGCCATACCCGATGTCGTACGCCCAGCCATCGCCGCCGACCAGCCAGACGCTGCGGTCGGCGATCTGCCGGGCGTCGAGCGCGAGCCGGATCCCGAATCCGAACTCGGCGTTGTCCTCGAAGAGCGAATTGGCCCAGGCCGGCCCCCGGCCGTCGCGGTCGGTGGCCCAGGGCGTGGTCGGGAGATTGCCGCCGTAGATCGAGGAGCAGCCGGTGGCGTTGGCGACGATCAACTGCTCGCCGAACAGCTGGGTCAACAGCTTCAGATAGGGCGTCTCTCCGCAGCCGGCGCAGGCTCCCGAGTACTCGAAGAGCGGGAGCAACAGCTGCGACGTCTTCGCGTTGAGTCGGCTGAGCTGGGCTCGATCGATTTCGGGCAGATCGAGGAAGAACCGGTAGTTGGCCACCTCCCGGTCACGGATCGGAGCCTTGGGCGCCATGTCGATCGCCTTGTGGCGCGGATTGCTCTTGTCCTTGGCCGGGCACACGGTCACGCAGAGCGAGCAGCCGGTGCAGTCCTCGGGCGCGACCTGCACGGTGTAGGCGTGGCCGGCGAAATCCGGGCCGCGCCACGAGGTGTGCTGGAACCCGTCCGGCCCGGCGCCCGCGAGGGCCGGCTCGTACACTTTGGTCCGGATCGCCGAATGGGGGCAGACCAGGGCGCACCAGTTGCACTGAATGCACACGGCCGGATCCCAGGCGGGAATCTCCTGGGCGAGGTCGCGCTTCTCCCACCGCGAGGTGGCGGTCGGCCAGGTGCCGTCGATCGGGAACGCGCTGACCGGGAGCAGGTCACCCTTCCCGGCCATGATGACGGCGGTGACCCGCTTGACGAACTCCGGGGCGTCGTCCGCGACCAGCGGTGGTCGATGCCGGCGTGACTCAGCGGCGCTCGGGATGGCGATCTCGTGGAGCCCGGCGAGCGTCTGGTCGACCGCCGCGAAGTTCCTCTCGATGACCTGAGGGCCGCGTTTGGCGTAGGTCTTCTCGATCGTTCCCTTGATCCGCTCGATGGCCTGGTCGCGTGGCAGCACCCCGGAGATGGCGAAGAAGCAGGTTTGCATGATCGTATTGACCCGGCCCCCAAGGCCGGCCGCCCGAGCCACGCCGAGCGCGTCGATGGCGAAGACTCGGAGGCGCTTCCGGAGGATCGTCTCCTGGACCTCGCGCGGCAGCTGAGCCCAGACCTGTTCGGCCGGGAAGGGAGCGTTCACGAGCAGGGTAGCACCCGGCGCGGCCGTGTCGAGGACATCGTAGCAATCGAGGAAGTCGAACTGATGGCAGGCGACGAACGTCGCGTCGCGAATCAGGTAAGGCGCCTCGATGGGTCGGGGGCCGAATCGGACGTGCGACACCGTGACCGCGCCGGCCTTCTTCGAGTCGTAGACGAAGTAACCCTGCGCGAACAGCGGGGTCTCCTCGCCGATGATCGCGATCGAATTCTTGGTGGCTCCCACGGTGCCGTCGGAGCCCAAACCCCAGAACACCGCTCGGACCTGATCGGCCGGCTCGACCGAGAAATCGGGGTCCCACGGCAGTGACAGATGGGTCACGTCGTCGACAATGCCGATGGTGAAGCGCCGGCGAGGTCGCTCCGCGCGGAGCTCGTCGAAGACGGCCTTGGCCATCGCCGGGGTGAACTCCTTGGACGAAAGCCCGTAGCGCCCACCGATCACCAGCGGCTGCCCGGCCGGGGTCGGCGCAGCCTCCTCGGCCAGGGTTGCCACCACGTCGAGAAACAACGGCTCGCCGATCGCGCCGGGTTCCTTGGTGCGATCGAGCACCGCGATCCGCCGGGTCGTGGCCGGCAGCGCCGCCCGGAGTGCCGCCGCGTCGAAGGGCCGATACAGCCGCACCGAGACTACACCCACCCGTTCGCCCCGGGCGTTCAGCGCCGCGACGGTCTGGGCGACGGTCTTCGCCGCGGAGCCCATCACCACGATCACCCGGTCGGCGTCCGGCGCGCCCAGGTACTCGAAGAGCCGGTAGCGGCGGCCGGTCCGGTCACCGAGCCGATCCATCGCGGCCTGGACGATGGCCGGACCGGTCTGGTAGAACCCGTTCGACGCCTCTCGCGCCTGGAAGAACACGTCGGGATTCTGGGCCGTGCCCCGAATCACCGGCCGGTCCGGATCGAGCGACCGCTGCCGATGGGCGTCGATCAGCCGCGGGTCGAGCATCGCCGTCAGATCGGCATCGTCGAGCAGCTCGATCTTCTGCATCTCATGGGAAGTCCGAAAGCCGTCGAAGAAATGGAGCACCGGCAGTCGGCTCTCGAGGGACGCGGCCATGGCGATGAGCGCCGCGTCGTGGGCCTCTTGTACCGAGGCCGAGGCGAGGAGCGCCACCCCGCAGGCCCGGGTCGCCATCACGTCGGAATGGTCGCCGAAGATCGACAGCGCGTGGGTCGCGATGGTCCGTGCCGCGACGTGGATCACCACCGGCGTGAGCTCCCCCGCGATCTTGTACAAGTTGGGGATCATCAGGAGGAGGCCCTGCGACGCCGTGAACGTGGTCGCCAGCGCCCCGGCCTGGAGCGCCCCGTGCACCGCGCCCGCCGCTCCGCCCTCGGACTGCATCTCGGCGACGATCGGCACCGTGCCCCAGAGGTTGGCCCGGCCCTCCGCCGACCACTGATCGGCTAGCTCCCCCATGGTCGACGAGGGCGTAATCGGATAGATGGCGATGACTTCACTGGTCCGGTGGGCGACGCGCGCAACGGCCTCGTTGGCGTCGAGCGCAGCGATTCTGGGAGGCATGGCGGGAAGCTACCCCGCGTTTCGTGAAGGTACCGTGAAACCCGCCAGAGTTTGTTGCCGAGAGCCTACTCCGCGGGCAACCGGCTCGTTTGGCGCGGTTCTGAAGGGGGGGCCGCCGCGGCTAGCCGATGACCTCGCGGTAGAGGCGGCGAAGGTTGAGACCCATCACCCGCTCGACGTCGCGCGACGGAAGTCCCCGACGGAGGAGCCCGTCCCAGACCACCTCCATCCGGCGCGGTCCGTTCAGCTCGGCGATGAAATACGGCAGCTCGTTCTCCTGGACCTGGCTGCCCTCCTCCCGCTTGAGCTCGGCGATGTACTCCGGCGTCAGCTCGATGACACGGTGGTCGCGGTCGCTGCCGATCGCCACGTGCTCCACTCCGGCGACCTTGATCGCATGGAGGAGGTGGTCGAAGTAGCTGGCCAGGTTGTCGCTCTTCTTGGTGGTCAGGAAAGGCCGCATCTGGCAGATCCCGACCACCCCGCCTCGGTCGGCCAGCCGGCGGAGGTTCTCGTCGGTCGTGTTCCGCCGATTCTGGTGGACCGCCATGCAGGCCGTATGGGAGATGATCACTTGGGCGCGCGATGCCTCGATCGCCTCGGCCATCGTCGTCATGTTGGCGTGCGACAGATCGATCAGGATCCGCCGATCGTTGAGCCGGTCGATCACCTCTCGGCCGAACGCGGTCAGCCCCCCGGCCTCCCAGCAGCCCACCCCGACGTGGTTTCGGGTGTTGTAGGTCAGCTGGCAGCTCCTCAGGCCGAGCCGATGGAACAGGTCGATCCGATCGAGCGACGTGCCGAATTGGACGGTGTTCTGGAACAGGTAGAACACCGCCAGGCGACCGGACTGCCGGGCGCGGTCGATGTCGGCGGCGGCGGTGGCGCGGATCAGCAGGTCGGGATGGCTTGCCAGGAAGCGGTCGTGCTCGAGCAAAGAATCGATGGCCAGCTCGACGGCCTCGGCGCCCTCGGGTTTGGGGTCGCACAGGGTGACGGTGATCGCGTCCATCCCACTGGCGAGCATCTCGCGGATCAGGGCGGGGGGGTAGTCGAGGCGAAGCTCGCCCATCGCGTCGATGATGAGACGGTCGGGGCGCTGCCCCAGGCGGGCCCCGAGGGGGACGGCGGCCAGGCTGCTGATCAGGGTTCGGCGGTCCATCCCGTATGATATCCCCGCCACTGCGCCGGGGCGATGGGCGGTCCGGGGCCTGAGGGATGGCCGGGAGCCCGCCGTCTACCGGTTTGCACCGGGACGTGCGACGGGCCGTGCGGTGGCCCACGATTCGGCGACGCGATACCTTTAAGCAACCCTAGTCCCGGAACAACCGCATGTCGCCAACTCGGCGCGAATTCGTCGACACCACCCTCTCGCTCGGCGGGGCGCTCGCACTGAGCCACCGGTGGCGTCCCACCCTCGGTCCGGCGTCCAAACCCCTCAAGATCCTATTTCTCGGCGGGACCGGCTTCATCGGCCCCCACATGGTGAAACAGGCCATGTATCGGGGACACACGGTAACCCTGTTCAATCGAGGAAAAAGCGCGCCCGGGTTGTTTGCCGGCGTCGAGACCCTGCTGGGCGATCGCGACGGCAAGCTCGACGCGCTCAAGGGCCGTGAGTGGGACGTGGTGGTCGACAACAGCGGCTACGTGCCGCGCCACGTCCGCGACTCGGCCCAGTTGCTCAAGGGCAAGGTCGGCCGCTACATCTTCATCTCGACCGGGTCGGTCTACCAGTTCGATCAGCCATACCTCGATGAAGAGTCGAAGCTCCTCGAGGTCAAGGATCCCAAGAGCGAGGACGTCAACAAGTACTACGGCGAGCTCAAGGTGCTCTGCGAGCAAACGGTCAACGAGCTCTACGGGTCGAAGGGCACCAACCTTCGGCTCCACATCGTGGCCGGCCCCGGCGACCCGACCGATCGCTACACCTACTGGCCGATGCGGATCGCCGCCGGCGGCGAAGTCATCGCGCCTGGCGACCCGACTCATCCGGTCCAGTACATCGACGTCCGTGATCTCGCCGAGTTCGTCAGCCGGGTGGCCGAGCACGACATTGCCGGCACCTTCAACTGCGCCGGGCCGTCCTACAACTCGGTCAGCATGGCGGAATTTCTCTACGGAGTGCGGGGAGCGTTCGGCAACCCGGTCTCTTTCACCTGGGTCGACGAGAAGTTCCTCACCGAGAAGCAGGCTCGATACCAGTTGGCCGTTTCCCAGAACGGTCCGGCGCGGGGCATCATGCAGGTTCGTTCCCAGAAGGCCATCGCCGCCGGGCTCACCTTCCGGCCGTTGGCGGTGACCGCCCGCGATACCTACGACTGGATCCGGTCCGAGCCGGCCGAGCGCCAGGCGAAGGTGGCGCTCAACCTCGATCGGGACGCGAAGATCCTCGCCGAGTGGAAGGCGAAGAAGTAGGCTACCTCACCGCGTAGAGGTGGCCGTCGGTGCTGCCGAAGTAGGCGACGCCGCCGGCCACCACCGGGGAGGACAGCACCGACCCCAGCGTCATCATCGTTCGCATTCCGATCATCATCCCGTCGAGGGTCCCGTCGGGGTACATGAGATTGGTCCTCAGGGTTCCGTCCTCGGCCGTGTAGCGCGGCCCATTTTGTTTCGAGCCGTCGGTCTGGAACCGCGACTTGAGCCGACCGTCTTTGATCCCAACGGCATTGAGATAGCCGTCTGAGGTGCCGTAGAACACCACGTCGCCGGCGATCGCGGGTGACGAGAACGACACCGCGGCGTTCTGGAGATCGATCTGGACCGTCCCGGTCGCGGCCTCGACCGACTTGAACCGGCGGCCGTCCGAGGTCGGGAAGTAGACGATCCCGTCTTTGACCGCGGGCGACGCGATCGTCCAGCCCCCCTTGTTGTTGATCTTCCAGCGAAGCGCGCCGGTCTTGGCGTCGACCGCGTGAAAGTGCCCGTCGCGGCCTCCCACGAACACCATCCCTTCAGCGACGGCCGCCGAGCTGGCGATCCCGATCTGGTTGTAGATCGTGGTATCGTTGCCGGTGGTGTAGCGCCACAACTCCTTGCCGGTGGCCGCCGCGATGGCGTAGACGTTCCGGTCCCAGCTCCCGATGTAGACCACCCCGTCGACGACCGCGGGCGAGGCGTGCACCACGTCGCCGGTGGCGAAGGCCCATTTCAGGGTGCCGGTGGCGGCATCGAGGGCGTAGACGTGCTGGTCGCCGCTGCCGATGTAGACCGTGCCGGCTGCCACGGCCGGCGAGGAGAGGAAGACGTCGAAGGGGTCCGGCATTCGTTCGGTCCGGGGAATCGCCCCGTGAATGCCCGGGGCGGTGAACCGGCGTTCGCCCTTGGTGGCGAAGGTCCACCGCTTGGTACCGGTGGCCGCCTCGACGGCGTAGATGTTCCCGTCGACGCTGGACACATAAACCAGGTCACCACTGACCGCCGGCGACGACGCGATCGGCCCGTTGGTGGCGAACTTCCACCGCTGGGAGCCATCGGCTCGATTCACCGCGTACAGCGATCCGTCGGTGCTTCCGACATAGACCACGTTCCCCACCACCGCCGGGCTCGAGATGACTCGGCCCTGGGTCTTGAATTTCCAGGCCAAGGTCTGGAGGGTGGGCGCCGGCGAGTCGTAGACGCCGCGATGGTCGGGGGCCCCGCGGAACATCGGGGACTGGGCGCCGACGGCGGAGCTGATGGCGGGAAGCATGACGGCGAACACTCGCCGTGAACGGATTGCGAACGTCATTATCATCCTCGGGCTAGAGCGACGGCGCTCCGCCGGCGATCGACCGAGCCGGCGCGGAGCCCCACCTATCACGGTACGCCCGGGGGTCCACCCTGGTTTCGCGCCGGGGCGCGCCGATCATGGCGTTAGGTGGTTCGCCAGGTAGCGCCACATTCTTGTCATCCAGTAGTGGCGCGCCGGGCCGACGAGCGAGTGATTCAGCTCCGGCACGACGACCAAGTCATACTCCTTGCCGGCCCGGGTCAGCGCATCGACCATCTTCATGGTCGCCGAAAAGGTCGCATTCACGTCGCTGGTCCCGTGGATCAGCATGAGCTGGCCTCGAAGGGACCCGACTCGAGTCAGGCTGGATCCCTCCGCGTACCCCTGCGGATTGCTGGCCGGCACTCCCATATAGGCTTCGAGCGGCGTTGCCATGTGATCGGACAGGTCGACCACGGGCATGATCGACACCCCGACCCGGTAGAGTTCCGGGGCCAGCAACAGCCCCCGGATCGTCATGTATCCACCCCACGACCATCCGTACAGGCCCACCCGGTTGAGGTCGAGGTAGGGCCGCGACTCGGCCGCTCGGCGAAGGGCCATCGCGTGTTCGGGGATCTGGTGTTGCCCGAACCGCCGGTAGCTGTAATCCTGAAACGCCTTGCCCCGTTCCGGCGTCCCCCGTCCGTCGACCACCCAGACGACGAATCCGACCGCGGCCAACGCCTGTTGCCAGCCGCCAGCCGTGAAGGTGCGAGGGGTGATCACGCCCTGGGGCCCGCCGTAGATGTACTCGACGACCGGGTATTTCTTGGCCGGGTCGAACCCGAGCGGCTTGTACAACACCCCGTGGAGATCGGTGCTGTCGTCGGCCGCCTTGACTACCACTTCCTCCGGTGGTGTCCAGCCCAGGGCTACGAGCTCGTCGATCGTCCCAGTGGACAACGTTCGGAGGAGGGCCCCGCTGGTCGAGCGGAGTTCCACCGTCGGCGGTCGGGCCACCGTCGAATGGGTGTCGAGGAAGTACTCCAGTGATGGCGACAACACGGCACTGTGCTGCCCGTCGCCAGCGGTGAGCCGGGCGAAACCCGAGCCATAGAGGTTGACCCGATAGAGGTGGGTGTCGTATCGGCGCGGTTCCGCGTGCCCAGTGAAATACACCCAGCCCCGCGCCGGGTCCACCGCGACGATCTTGACCACCGGCCAAGCGCCCGACGTGAGCCGACGAATCAGGGTGCCGTCGAGGCCATAGAGATAGATGTGGGTCCACCCGTCCCGCTCGGAGAGGAAGAGCATCCGGCGCCCATCGCCGACGGGGGTGGCCAGATCCCGCCAGCCGGGAAAGATGTCGATCCCCCGGATGAAGGTGGCGCTCCGCTCGGTGAGGACGGTGCGGTCCGCGCCCGTGGTCGCATCGACGGCGAGTACCCGAAGCTGCCGGTACTCACGATCCATGGCCAGCATCAGCAGTGACTTGCCGTCCGGTGTCCATCCGACCAAGTGGAGATACGGCTCGGCCTCGGGATCGAGGTCGATCGGCACGGCTCGCTTCGCCAGGATGTCGATGAGATGCGCGGTCGGGCGGGGCAGCCTCCCCCCCGTCCGGGTGAAGGGCTGCCACTCGATCTCTTCCACCGGTTTGAGCCAGTGGACGACCGGAACCCGGCCCGCGTCGCGGCTGTCCACCTTCAGCGCGGCCACCCGCAACCCGTCCGGCGACCAACGAGCTCCCTGCATGTCCCAGGCATGCCCGTCCGAGCCATCGGTGGTGAGCCGTTCCTCGCGGCCGTCCTGGGTGGACCGGAGCCAGAGGTCGTGGCCCCGCTCGGTGAGGAACCACCGACCGGTGGGATCGCCGATCTCGAAGACGTCCGGCGCGGTTGCCGGAAATCCGACTCGGACCCGCCGCGGCGTGACCCGGTCGGACTCGATCGCGGTCCGGGTTGGCGCTGGGGTCACCTGGTAGGTGTCGAGGTCGAGGAACCACTCTCGTCCCTCGAGCGCGAACCGGGCGGTCCGCGCGCCTCGATCGACCGTGAAGGTGGCGAAGGGCACTCCTTGGTAAGGCGCCTCGTGGCCGAGCGCGGCGGCCACGGAGCGGCGGAGTCGTTGCAGGTCGAAGAACGGCGTGACCGTGTTGGACCGTGGGTCGACCCGCCACATCACGGTGCGCGCCGGCGCGCTGTCCGGGTACCAGAAACTCGACCCGTCGGCCAGCCACCGCGGCGTGACCGACCCACCGCGCACCATCGCCCCGAGGTCGTACAGCCGGGCGAACAGGGACTCGCGGGGGTCCTGGCCAGACTGACTCGTCGCGGGGGAGGCGCTCCAGGCGCCGATCACCAGGAGGACGCCTAACGGGCGCGGCATCAGTAGCCCTCCGCCGCGCCGTTGCTCCCCCGGGTCAGCCCGGACCGGAGCCTGCCGGTCGCGGGGTCCATCCCGATCACGACCCAGTAGCCCGCCGGCGACGCGTTCGTTCCGGTGGCCACGATCTCCACCGAGACGCCAAGCCGCTGGAGCCCCCGCAGGGTCGAGTCGGGGAAACCGCCCGGGCCGACCGGCAGCCGGAGCGGCTCGCCGAGCGGCCAGTTCTTTCGAAGGGAGGGCATCAGGACGGCCTCCGCGGGCGTCATCCCGAAATCCAGGACGTCCAAGACGCCCTGGATGGCCACTTCGTGGAGTCCGGCGCCGATGCCGCTCGCGGCGAGCACCGGCTTGCCGTCGCGCAGCACGATCAACGGATTGTCGGGCTCGGGGAGCTTGACCCCGGGCCCGACGCTGGCGATGAGGTGTTGCTGGAACCCGCCAGGGTCGGGGATCGCGATCCCGCCCACCACGAGGCCGGTGCCCCAGAGCGACGAGTTGATGGAATGCATCACCGCCGCCACGTTCCCCGCCTTGTCGACGGCGACGACTCCGGCCGTGTGCTGTGGTCGGCGACGGCCCCACCCGCTCAGCAGCTTCTCGATCGCCTCCGCCCCGCGCATCCGATCGGCCATCGCCTCGCGGCGAAACGCTGGCCAGTCGGGCCCCGTCATCCGCGACCACAGCATTCGGGCGTGGTCCTTGGTGATTCGAGCGGCGGGCGACAGGTCGATGCCCGGGAAATGCTTGGTCAGCACGTCGGGCGACACCGACGCGCCCGCCATCGGCTGGCCGACCAATTCCCCCACTTGCGAGACCGCGAGCATCGTGGCCAGCGCCTGAGGCGTCTCCCGGTAATGGCCGGTCCGAGGCAAGTCGGCCAACTCGAGCAGGTTGAAGGCCTCCGCCATGCTGACCCCGCCGAAGCTGGGACTGCCCGGCCCGACGATCCGGTATCGGTCGCGGAAGGTGGTCTCGACCGGCGTTGCCCAGACCGGCTGATACGCACGGAGATCCTCGATGGCGAGCCGGCCGCCGTAGGCCCGCACCGTGTCCACGAGGGCGACGGCCCAGGCGCCCCGATAGAGATAGGCGACGCCCTCATCCGCCACCCCACGCAGCGTCGCCGCCAGGTCGGGTTGCCGGAGGGTGTCGCCTTCCGCCAGGAGAGTGCCGCCGGGCCCGCTGAAGATCCGCCGCGCGGTCGGGTGACGATTCAGCCGTTCGGCCTGGCCCTGGAACCGGCGCGCCAGCCGCCGGTCGACCGCGAACCCGTGCTCGGCGAAATAGATCGCGGGCTCGAGCAGGGTGGCGAACCGTAATCGCCCGTATCGGCGATGGGCCTCCTCGAAGCCGGCCATCAAGCCGGGTACCAGCACCGCCCGCCCACTGAGCGAATCGACCGTGGGGATCGACAGCGGCTCGGTCTCGCCTCGAACGGTGTCGAACGACCCGTCGATCCCGTGCACCACGCCGGTCGCGGCCTCGTAGTAGAGCAAGGTCATCTGACCCGCGAACGAGACGTTGGACCCAGCTTCCAGCGCGATCTGGGTGAGCGACGTGGCGATCAGGGCGTCGAGGGCCGTGCCGCCTTGTCGGAGGACCTCGGCGCCGGCGTGGATCGCGACCGGTTCGCTGGTTGCCGCCACCATGCCCTGGCTCGCCTCGACCTCGGGCCTGGGCTCCCCGAAGGCCCGGCTTCGTTCCCACAGCGCCGCCATCACCTCGGCCGGCCAGTTGGCGGGAGAGAGGTCGACGCTGGTCGAGCGAGGGCCGCAGGCGGCGACGAGGAGCAGCCAGGGCAGGCTTCGATACCGTGAAAGCAGAGTCATCGCGGGCGATCCCGGCGGACAGTGGCCAATGACGATCGTCTTCTGAGCCGACGCTTGCCGGCACCGCCGTCCACGTTACCGCCCCGGCTTACCTACTACAATGGGGCCGGGCGAAGGGAACCGACAAGCCCGAAGGCGGCCAGAAGGCGTCGACCCGCTGCGGGAGGAAGGATCGTGAGGGCGGTCGCCACCGCGTCGGTGACGGCGGCGTCGGTCCCGATGACCGTAGCCACCTGTCGCCCCGAGACGCCCCGCCCGGTCCGAGGATCGATAACGTGGGACTCCCGACGGCCCTCGACCTCGATGAACTGTTCGACCGGCCCTGAGGTGGCCAGAGCGGCGTTGACGATCGAGCCGGAACGCCTAACGAGGGATGAATCGGCGAACGGCACGGCAATGGACCAGCCGCTCCGCCCCGGCGGCGCCTCTCCCACGACCAGGTCGCCGCCAGCCTCCACCAACGCGCGTGGCGTACCATGGTGCCGAAGGACGGTGAGCGCGCGCTGGAGGAGGTAGCCTTTGGCGATCCCCCCCAGGTCGAGCTGCATGCCGGCACGAGAGAGCCGGACCCGCCGGCGCACGGTGTCCACCTGCAGCCAACGAGCCCCGACGCGCGACCGCGCTTCGGCGATCGGCCCCGGAGCGGGGAGAGTGTCGCTGCGACGGGCCTGACGCCACAATCGGGTGAGCGCCCCAATGGTGGGGTCGAAGGCGCCCCCGCTCGCCCGCGCAACCGCCATTGCCCGAGCAAGGACCTCGGTGAGTTCCGGCGAAGCCGGCTGCCAGTCGGTGCCCCCGTGCTCGAGCCGGCGCAGTTCGCTGGTGGGTCGCCAGTCGGAGAGGAGGTCCTCGAGACGGGCGATCTCCCGGAACGCCGCCGCGGCCGCGGTCCTGGCTAGCGAGTCCGTGGGAGCCGAGAGCGTCATCCGCAGCTCGACGCCGAGGTGCACTTCACGAAGGGTGAGCGTCACCCAGGCGGTGTCGGTGGCGAGGGCGGTCGCGAGGAGGAGGACGGAGGTGGTAGACATCCGAGACGGAAAGTAGTAGGGTAACGCCACCGTGCGGCGACTCGTTCGAAGCCTTGGTTGGGTGCATGGCATCCTGGTGCTCGCCGCGGCGACGGCCGCGGGGCAGGACATCGTCTCGGATTCGATTCCGGGCACGCTGGTGAAGTTTGAGCTGGTTCGGATCCCTGGGGGCGGCACGGCGGTGGAGGGCGTCGCCCAGGAGGTCGGCCCAGTGCTCATGGGGAGGACCGAGGCAACCTGGGAGATGTACGACGCCTTCACCTTGAGCCGGAGCCCGTCGCCGCGTTACGCGCCCGCGGGTGCCGACGCGGTGGCAGGGCCCTCTCGTCCCTACGGCAACCCGGACTATGGGTTCGGGCATGCGGGTTTCCCGGTGATTTCGGTCACTCGCGCCGCGGCGGAGGCGTTCTGCGCCTGGCTGTCGTCGGTCACCGGGCACCGCTACCGACTGCCAACCGATGCGGAGTGGCAACGAGCCGCGGATCTCGCCGGATCAGAAGACGGATGGCATGCGGGGAATGCCGAGGGGCGGACCCATGCCGTGGGGTCGCTCGCGCCGACCTCCTT
Organism: Gemmatimonadales bacterium; assembly: GCA_046160105.1. Taxonomy (GTDB): domain Bacteria; phylum Gemmatimonadota; class Gemmatimonadetes; order Gemmatimonadales; family GWC2-71-9; genus SHZU01. The sequence goes on from JBJXGT010000048.1 coordinate 78,307, forward strand.
CGGATTGTTCGATATCTTCGGCAACGTGGCGGAGTGGGTGACGACCGGTGACGGGAGTCTCGTGGTGCGGGGCGGGTCGTGGCGCGATGGGAAGGCCGGGATCGGGCCCTCGGCTCGGGAGCGACAACAGCGGAGTTGGAACCAACGGGATCCCCAAATCCCGAAAAGCAGCTGGTGGTTGAGCGATGGACCCTTTGTCGGTTTCCGCGTGGTGCGGGAGCCCTGAGCCGGGAGGCCGAATGAGCGGGGTTTCGCGTCGAGGATTCGTGCAGACGGGAGCTGGAGTGGCTGCGGGTCTGGCCTTTGCCCGTCCAGTGCGACAGGTGCCGTGGGAGTCAGCCGCGACCATCCGAGTGGGGCTGGTCGGGTGCGGCGGGCGCGGCACCGGGGCGGCGGTGGACTGCCTTCAGGCCAGCGACCGTGTTGAGCTGGTCGCGCTTGGTGACCTCTTTCCGGATCGGATCGCGAGCTGCCGCGAGAACCTGGCTAAGGTGGCCGCGGAGGATCCTGCGCTTGCGGCGTGCTTGAAAGTCCGCGATGGAGCCGCCTTCACCGGGATGGACGCCTACCAGAAGGTGCTCGCGAGCGGCGTCGACTTGGTGATCCTGGCGACGCCCCCAGGGTTCCGCCCGGTCCACTTCGCGGCCGCGGTCGACGCCGGCAAGCACGTCTTCATGGAGAAACCGGTGGCCGTGGACCCGGCGGGGGTCCGCGCCGTCATTGCGGCCGCCGCGCGGGCCAAGGCGAAGGGGCTCGGCGTCGTGGCGGGCACCCAGCGCCGGCATGACCCGGGGTATCGCGCGGTGATCGAGCGAGTACACGGGGGAGCGATCGGCGAGTTGGTCTCCGGCCAGGTGTTCTGGAACCAGGGCGGCCTGTGGCATGCCGCGCGCAAGCCCGAGTGGAGCGACCTGGAATGGCAGGTTCGGAATTGGCTCTACTTCAGCTGGCTCTCCGGAGACCACGTGGTGGAGCAACACATCCACAACATCGACGTCGCCAACTGGGTCGCTGGCGCCCATCCGCTGCGCGCGGTGGGCGTTGGCGGTCGGCAGTGGCGGACGGCGCCGGATTACGGGCACATCTTCGACCACTTTGCCGTGGACTTCGAGTACCCGGGCGGGGTGCACGTCACCAGCGTCTGCCGGCAGATCGATGGCTGCTCGGACCATGTCGGCGAGCAGTTCCGGGGGACGAAGGGCAGGACCGATGCCGCGGAGACGATCGAAGGGAGCTTAGAGAGTTTCCGCTACACCGGGCCCAAGGTCAATCCATACCAGCAAGAGCACACGGACCTGGTAGCCAGCATTCGTGCCGGCACGCCGCTCAACGAGGGGCAGCAGGTGGCGGAGAGCACCCTGTCGGCGATCATGGCGCGCGAGGCAGCCTACACTGGTCAGGCCATCACCTGGGACCAGCTGTTGGCGTCGACCCAGGACCTGACCCCGCCCAGCCTAACGATGGGGGCGGTGGCGGTGCCGCCGGTGCCGATGCCGGGGCGCACCAAGCTGGACCGCCAATGGAGCGAATGACCATGGATCGCCGCGAGTTTGTTGGGGTTGGCGTGGCGGCGGGGATGGCGGTCTCGTCCCCCCTGTCAGCCCTCGCCGAGCAACGGAAATTTCGGCTCGCCTACGCGCCCCATTTCGGGATGTTCCGGGCCCATGCCGGGAACGACGTCGTTGGGCAACTCGAGTTCATGGCGGCGGAGGGGTTTACCGCGCTCGAGGACAACGGGATGCGCGATCGGCCTCCGGCCGAACAGCAGCGGATCGCGGATGCGATGCGGCGGCTGGGGATGCGGATGGGAGTGTTTGTCGCCCACACCATCGGGTGGACGGCACCCACCCTCACCACCGGGGACGCGGGGGCGCGAGCGAAGTTCTTGGCCGAGGTCACGGGGTCGGTCGCGGTGGCCAAGCGGGTCGGGGCGACGTGGATGACCGTGGTCCCGGGACATGTGGACATGCGCCTCGAGATGCAATACCAGACCGCTCACCTGATCGAGACCCTCAAACGGGCCAGTGCGATCCTCGAACCCGAGGGGCTCGTGATGGTCCTCGAGCCACTGAACACCCTGAGGGACCACCCGGGCATGTTCCTCACCCGCATCCCCCAGGCGTATGCGATCTGCAAAGCCGTGGGAAGCCCGGCGTGCAAGATATTGTTTGACGTCTACCATCAGCAGATCACCGAGGGGAACCTCATCCCGAACTTCGACGCGGCGTGGGATGAGGTGGCGTACGTGCAAGTGGGTGACCACCCGGGGCGGAACGAGCCCTACACGGGCGAGGTGAACTATCAAAACGTCTTTCGGCACCTGGTAGGCAAGGGGTTCCGCGGGATCGTGGGCATGGAGCACGGGAACTCCCGGTCTGGCCGGGAGGGGGAGCGGGCGGTGATCGACGCCTACCAGCGGGCCGACGCTCCCTGAGGGGCCTCGGCTACGAGGCACGCGATCGGGAGGCGCGAGCCCGACGTCGCGTCAAGCGCGAGTTCACCCGTGGGGTCAAGCGGCCGCGATCGACGCGGGGGATTCCCGGAATCTGATGGGTGACGTCTACGTCACAGATTGACCGGCCGCCGCCGGGAAACAGCCTCATCGACCCGGCTCCCGGCAGTCAGTGCCGAGAAGACCCTCACTCCACCATCGCCTGATAGACCAGCCCCCGAAACCGCTGCTCGACCGTCCCAGGCGGTCCCCCCCACATCTGCCGATAGAATAGGATGATCAGGTCGTTGACTGGGTCGACCCAATACACCGTTGCGAGCGCGCCGCCCCAGCCATAGGTGCCCAACCCGGCGGGGCTCTTACCCGCGCTCTTCTCCGCGACCAGCGAGAACCCAAGACCGAACTTGTCGCCCGCCTCGTTGGCCTCCAGCGTGCCGATCTGGTTGGTCGTCATCAGCCGCACCGTGCTCGGCGCCAGCAGCCGGACCCCCCGATACTCGCCGCCGTTGGCCAGCATCTGGAGGAACACTGCGTAGTCCATGATCGTGCCCGAGAGCCCGCCCCCACCGCCGAAGTAGACCTTTTTTCGGAGCGGGAAGTCGAGGGGCAGGGAATCCTTGGAAGGAAACACCAGCCAATCCCGCTTGACCAGCGGGGCCACCGAGTCGGCCCGGTGGAAGGTCACCATCCGCCCGGCCTTCTCGGCCGGGACGTTGAAGTAGCTGTCGGTCATCCCTAACGGCTCGAAGATCCGGGCCCGGACGAAGTCGTCGAGGGTTTGCCCCGACCAGACCTCGACCAGGTAACCAAGAAGGTCGACGCTGAAACCGTAGCTGAACTTCTCCCCGGGCTGGTGGAGGAGCGGAGCGGCCCCGAGGCGGCTCATCGGGCCGGCCAGGGTCTCGCCGCTGTCGTCGTGGCCGAAGGTATGCCCGATGGTGAGGCCCTTGCCTCCGTAGATGCGCTCCCATGGCGTACCCCAGTACGGGTAGCTGATCCCGGCGGTGTGGGTGAGCAGGTGGCGGACCGTGATCCCGCGCTTGGCGGGCACGGTGGTATAACTCCCATCCTTTTCGTTGAACTTGTCGAACACCGGTTGGCCCTTGAAGGCGGGGATGAATTTCGAGACTGGGTCGTCGAGGGCGAACTTGCCCTCTTCGTACAGCATCATCACCGCGACGCTGGTGATCGCCTTGCTCTGGGAGGCGATCCGGAAGATGGCGTCCTTGGCGAGCGGGGTCTTGGCGGCGACGTCGTCGTAGCCGATCGCCTGGTGATAGACGATGGTGCCGTGACGAGCGACGAGCGCGACCGCGCCGGGAATCTCACCCTTGGCTACCCACTCGGTGACCGCCGTGTCGATCCGGGCGAGGCGAGCGGTCGAGAAGCCAACGACCTCGGGGCGGCCGGGGTGGAGCGCCCGCGCATCCCCCGGGGCCGGGGCGGTGCAGGCCGTAAGTACGAGCAATACTGGGACGAGGCGAGGCATCGCCGGGCTCCGGGAGGCGGAGGTGGACTCGAGGATTGGCGGGTGTGCTGGCGAGGATACGCCCAGCGGGACCGGCGCGTCAAGGCGAAGCGCGGAGTTCGCAGCCGCGCCCGGGACCGTCGATCATTGGAACTACGCTATCGGGTGATTGGCCACGCAATCCAGAACGACCCCGGGCAGGCAGCAACGGCCCGGGCTCGGAGCGTTTCCGAGGCCACCATCCCGGCCGGCAGGGTCGACACGAAGCCTCCCCCGAAGACAAACTCGCCGCCGATTCGGCCGACTTCGTTCCCGTCCTGGTTCACCACGGTCGCCCCCTCGATCGTGTTGATCAGCCGATAGCCGAACGGCCAGACCATGGTGGCCTGCCCCGTCAGACCGAGCCGGTAGCACCCGCGCTCATCGACAGCGACGGTGCCCCTGAACAAGGCGTCCATGTGGGCCGCGGGGACCACGGCCTGGGTGAGGAACAGGGTTCCGTCGTCGACCACAGGCTCCGTGCTCGAGCATCCGGCCAGGATCGGGAGCGCCGTCAGCAGCCGCTTCATGTCGTCTCCGCTGGGTAGGTACTCTCGGCATACCCGCGCGACACGGGTCTCGTCACGGTATCATTCATCGCGGAGTCGGGACCTCCCCGGTCCCTTTCCCCTTCCCGTTCCGACCATGAATATTGCGCGCCAAGTGGCCTTCGGGGCCCTCCTCCTCTCGGCCGCTCACGGAGGACCACCCCAAGGTGATGAAGGAACTCCAGGCGCTCTTCAATCAAGACAACGGCACCGGCCGGGTCCAGCAGATCGGCGGCGCGGGCCTCTCCGCGATGGGGCGGCACCTCGAGGCGTGGTACCGGAAGCTGCCGTCGTTCTTCACCGACAGTCTCAGCCCGAACGTGGTGTCGTGGAGCTTCAACGACGCGCCCACCGGCAATCCGGGTGGCACCGACGGAGCGGTGTTCGCCTGCTATGGAACGCCGTCGTTCGGAGCGGTGCCATGGAACTACGGGACCTATACCTGGCACACCGGTCGGGACACCTATGACAAGGTCGTGTTCGACGACCTGAAACACAACGCGACGCTGGCCGCAATGTTGGCGTACTTGGCATCGGAGGATCCGGAGTTCATCAGTCGGGAGCGGTGCCCCGGGCAGTGGCCGGAGGGGTGGCCGGCGAATTGTGGGAAGGCGCCGAGGAAGACCCTGCCCAGGTTGTAGTCCGCCGCTGGGGTCGGGCGGTTTCCGGGAGCGCGTCCGGCCGCCGCCCGAGCTCCTCCCGGCGGCCGGTCTTGCCCGTGACGAGTGCCGTGGCTCGTCGAGGCGTTTCCCTTCGCCCGATTCGCCCGAAACCTGTTGGCGGATTCTACGTATGGGAAGACAATAGGAATCGATTCGCCACACCAGCACCCGGCCCCCACGGGCACGAGGTACGATCATGGCCCCTGGCCCCCTCGCGCCGGTCCGGCGCGGCCTTCCCTGGCTCGAGACCGTCCTCGCCGACGTCCGCCATGCCCTTCGGCACTTCCGGCGGGCTCCCTGGGCCACCGTGACGATGATTTCGGTGCTGTCGCTCGGGCTCGGCACCAACGTGGTGCTGTTCACGGTGGCCAGTTCGATCTCGACCCTCCCGCCACCGGGCATCGAGCGGGACCCCGCCCTGGTTCGGATCCGGGGCACCATCCGGATGAGCAACGTTCCCTCCGCGCAGGAGCGACTGCTGTCGTGGCCGGAGGCGCAGGAGTACGCCCGTCACGGGGAACTCTTCAGCGAGGTGGTCGTACAAGCCAATGAGACCGGACTGGTCACCACCGATGCCGAGTCGGCGGCGCCGTTCACCGCGAACTTGGTCTATGCGACCCCCAGCTACTTCACCATTCTCGACGTTCACCTTGCGCTCGGGACTCCGCCGGCCGCCGAGCCGGATGTCCGGCGACTGACCAACCCGCTCACCGCGGTGATCAGCTCGGCGATGTGGGAACGGGTGTTCGGTGGCGCGGTCGACGTGATCGGCCGGGTGGTGCGGGTCAACGAGCATCCGGTCGAGATCGTCGGGGTGGCGCCGCCGCGCTTCGCCGGCACCGGTGGGAGCGGCGCGCTGACGGTCTGGCTGTCCCTTGCCGCGTATCCCTTGCTTCAGCGGCGCACCGCGGCCGCGTTCGCCAGCACCGACACCCTGTTCCTGTCCGCGATCGCCCGGCTCCGACCCGGTGTCACCGCGACGGCCGCGATGCCGACGGTGGCCGGCATCGCCGACCGGATGTTTCGCCTCGAGCGGGGCGGCCAGGCTACACCGGGATCGACCGCCGGCCCACCCCGGCGGGAAGAAACGGCCGGTGCCGATGTCGTGCCGCTGCTCGCGGCCAACTACCGAGTCGGCGACCGGACCGACCAACTCGTCTCGCAGGTCGGGTCCGGCGGGTTCGGCCTCTTGGTCCTGCTCATCACCTGCACCAACGTCAGCGCGCTGCTGGTGGGCCTGGCCGCCGCTCGGAAACGCGAGATCGGCGTCCGACTCGCCTTGGGTGCCGGTCGGCACCGAGTCATCCGGCAGCTGCTCACCGAGGGCGTCCTCCTGGCGCTTGGCGCCGCCGCCGTCGGTCTCGGGTTGACCATCATCGGCGTCGGCTTCATCAGCGCCCGATTCGAGGACGTCCATCTCGCCGTCGACTGGCGGGTCGCCAGCATCACCGGGGCGGTCGCCGTGGTCACCGGTATCCTGTTCAGTCTCTCACCCGCGATGCACGCGACCCGGACGTCCCTGGCTGACGTGTTGAAACGATCGGCCTTCGTCGATGCGGCGAGGTCTCGCCTCCAGCGGGCCCTCGTGGTCGGACAGGTCGCGCTCACCCAGCCGCTCCTCGTTGGGCTCGGGGTCCTGGTCGCGACGGTGGCGGCGGAACAGGCGGGTCCGGCGAATACCGGCGCGCCCGAACGGATCGCGGAGGTCGAACTCGATACCTGGGCCGGCCGAGTGACCGCCGCGGAGCGGACCGCTCGGATTGCCGCGGCCGTCGAGCGGGTGGCCGCGATGCCGGGCGTGACGGCGGCGATGCCGATGCAGATGGGGACGATCACGGCGTTCCTGTCGGTGGATCCGACCGATCGTATCGTGGGCGCCAGTGACGTCGTCGGAGACGCTCGTCTGGTGGCGGCGCCGAAGGGCTATTTCGCCACTTTCGGTCTCCCTATCGTTCGCGGGCGGGACTTCACCGCCGGCGAGTACACCCGGACCACTAATGACGTCCTGGGACCGGGGTCGTTCCAGGCCGTGATCGTCGAGGACGGCCTCGCCCGCCGGCTCTGGGGTGGCGCCGACCCGCTCGGACGGCGCCTCAGAATTGGCTCGCCCGAAACAGCGGGTACCGCGGCCATGGTCGTCGTGGGGGTCGCCGCCGACGGTGACGGGAACAAGTCTCGAATCGGTGACCGAGCGCGGGTGTACGTCCCGTACGCCCCGATGAACACCGGGGTGATCGCCCGCACGGCCGGACCGGCGCTGCCCCTCCTGAACGACATCCGACGAGCCGTCGCCGCCGAGGCACCACAGATGCCGGTCTACCGGGTTGAAACCGTCCAACAGCGGGAGGCGGAGGCCCGGCGCGCCACCCTCCGAGCGAGCGGCGCGGTGGCCGGTGCGGGAATGCTGGCGATGCTGTTGTCCGCGGTCGGGCTCTACGCCGTCATGGCGTTCGCCATTGGGGCCCGGACCCGCGAGATCGGGATCCGCACGGCCCTCGGCGCCGGGCAGGCCCAGGTCGTCCGGATGTTCTTCGGGCAGGGATTCAGGTTGAGCGTCGTGGGTCTCCTCCTCGGCCTGCCGCTGAGCCTGGTTGCGATCCGAGTCGCCTCGGCCACATTGCGCTGGCCACTGGTGAGCCCGCCCCTGCTCGCGGCGGTCATCGCGGGGTTGGTGTTGGTGGTCGGCGCGGCGGCGGCGTGGATCCCGGCGCGCCGCGCCAGCGCCGTCCAATCGACCGTGGCGCTGCGGGCCGATTAGGGTGGACGGGTCGTTAGGGTTGACCAGCCGGTCGCCAGGCGCGGACGGCAGCCAGGAAGATGTCATGGGTTGGGCGGGAATACGTCCCGGCCGTCAGGTACAGAAGCACCCCTGGCCGCCCCTCCCAGATCGCGAAGACATCGTAGCGATCCAGGCGGACCCGATTACGGAAGACGCCGCCCGGCGTTCGCCAGGCCTGGATCGACACCGGGTGGCCCGCGACGACCTCGACACACTCCGAGTAGTCGAGCATCAGGTCGGGCTGATAGGGCCGGCGATGATCCGGCGACCCGACGTCGCCGCGGATGGTCCCCAGCATCAGCCACTGCTGGAAGTCTCCACCGAGCTGCCAGTGCCGGAGCGGACCGACCTCGGGGCGCTCCTCGAACCCTGGTGGCAGGGCGATGACGAACCCGGATGAATCGGTGACTCGGCTCCACTCGCCCGTCGGCAGATCGGGAGCCGGGCACGCACGGGCGGCGCCGACTGCTGGGGCGGGGAGGGGAGCCGGACTGAGACTCGGCCGCCCGCAGGCCGCGAGCCCACCGGTCAGCGCCAGAGCGAGCCAGTGATCAGCGACGTGGCGTGCGGTCACGGGTGCGGCTCCGGGGCCACCGGGCCCTCACGCCGAGCGGCGGTCCCCGGCGGCTACGGCAAGCCACCGCGGAAGGTCGACGCCCTTGACGATGAGCCAAACCAGCAAGGCGCCCTCCCCCAGCATGCCGGGTCCGTAATTGAACGGGTACAATGGTCGCGCCAGAGTCGGCACGGCGAAGGTGAGCCACCCGAGACCGCCGAAGATGAGGAGTCCGCCCAAGATTCGGGGCAAGAAGGTCGACCGAACGATCAGATAACCGACCAGGACGCACTGACCTCCGAAGAACACCAGGTCACGGACCGCCAGAACCCGACTCAAGCCGAACAGACTGATCGCGCAACCGGTCAGCCCCAACAGCGCGGCCACCAGGGCGATCGGCTGGCTGACCGGGCGGAGCAGCTGGTACAGAAGCAGGGTCACCACGATGTAGCAGAGCCCGGACGCGCGGATGGCGGCGGTCTGGAGCGGTCCGGGCTGGATGAACAGGGACACGGTGCCCAGCAGGAAGACCACGGCCCAGAAGGCGCCGGCCGCGCGGGCGGTTGCCACCGGCGAGCCGGCGGCACGGGAGGAGATCGGGTGCGGATCGGTCATGGCGCCAAGCCCTCGCGTGGTCCAGATCACACGTATTGGGAACCCATAGGAACCTACGCCGCCGCGGCGAATCGCGCAACACGTGATCCCGTCGTCGGCCCCCCCATTGCGCGGTGCAACCGGCGACACTATCGTTGTATTGGTTACCAATAGGAATAGCCATGCCAGAGAAACTCGACGTCCAGCAAGGCACCCTCGCCCTGATGATCCTCAAGACCCTCGAAGGACTCGGCCCGCTCCACGGTTACGGAGTGGCGCGCCGAATCGAGGAAACCAGCAAGAACCGACTCACCCTCAACTACGGCACCCTGTATCCCGCCCTTCTCAAGCTGGAACAGGAGGGCTTCGTGACCGCCGAGTGGCGGCAATCCGAAAACAACCGCCGGGCCAAGTACTACACCCTCACCGCTGCCGGCCGGAAGCAGCTGGCGCGAGAGGCGCGCGACTGGCAGCGAACCACGGAGCTCATCGCCGCGTTCTTCGTGCCCCGGCAGGACGCGCGGTGAGGTACCTCCGCGCCCTCGCTGCTCGGATCGCCGGCCTCTTTGGCCGCGGTCGAGCCGACCAAGACCTCCGGGACGAGTTGGAAGCGCATCTCGAGATGGAGACCGCGGACAACGTCCGTCGTGGCATGGCCCCAGCCGTGGCCCGACGGCAAGCGCTCTTGGCGTCCGGCGGGGTCATCCAGGCGACCGAGGCGGTGCGCGACCAACGGGGGCTCCCCTGGGTCGAGAACCTGGCGGCCGACATCCGCTACGCCCTCCGCGCGCTCCGTCACAGTCCGGCGTTTACCGGTGTGGTCGTCTTGACCCTCGCCCTCGGCATCGGGGCCAACACCGCGATCTACAGTGTCGTTCGCGGGGTCCTCCTCAAGCCGCTCCCCCACCGGGATGGGGAGCGGCTGCTGTACCTGCGTCAGTCGACCGACGGCCCGAACGGCGCGAACGTCCGGTTCTCCGTCCCCGAGGTCCGTGAGCTGCGCGATGGGGTCACCTCACTGGCCGACATGGCGGAGTACTCACCCTGGTTCGGCACCCTCCGACTCGACGATGGCGCGGTTCGGATCGACCTCGCCCTCGTCACCGGCAATTTCTTCGACATCCTGGGCCTGGCCCCGATCGCGGGCCGACTCACCAGCCCGAGCGACGACGGGACCGGGGCCCCGCCGGTCATGGTGCTGAGCCACGACTACTGGATGAAGCGATTCGGCGGGGACCCGGGCATCGTCGGCAAACAGGTCCGGCTGGAGTCCGCGTCGGTGACCGTGATCGGTGTCGTCGAACCGGCGCCCTGGTTTCCGGATCGAGTCGATGCCTTGGCCAACATGGTGGTCAGTCCCCACCATCTGAGCGCGCAGATGGTCCAGGACCGGAGCCACCGGATGACCGAGACGATCGCTCGACTCGCCCCCGGAGCCTCGTTGGCACAGGCTCGGGCCGAAGCGGCGGCGGTCTACGCCCGAGGGCAGCGGGACCACCCGGCCGCCTACGATGCCGGCTCCCATTTTCGGGTGGCGGTGCTGCCGTTCAAGGACGCTCTGGGAGAACGCGCCCGCTTGACGGTCTGGCTCCTGATGGCGGTCGCCGGGTTCGTGATGATCATCGCCGTCGCCAACGTCGTCAACCTAACGCTGATGCGGGGCGTCCGGCGGGACCATGAAATCGTGGTCAGGGCCGCGCTCGGCGCCGGGACCGCTCGGCTGCGGCGGCTGCTCCTGGTGGAGAACCTGGTCCTGACCGGGCTCGGCGCCGCGCTCGGCGTCGTCATTGCCGTCGCGGGGCTCGGGCTGCTGATCTCGGTTGCCGAGCGCTACTCACCGCGCGCCGGCGAGATCCGGCTCGACCTCGCGGCGCTCGGGTTTACCATGGCCCTGTCGCTCACCGTGGCGCTGTTGTTGTCGTTCCTCGCTTCGCTTCCAAAGGAGGGCAGTCCCACCTTCGCCTCCCGGGTTGCCTCGGGGGCCCGGCGGCTGAGCATGGGTCGGGCTGGACAACGCCTCCAGCGGGGAATGGTGGTCGCCCAGGTCGCCGCGTCGGTGATGCTACTGGCGGGGGCGGGTCTCCTCACTCGGACCACACTCAGGCTGTCCGCCGTGGGCACCGGCCTCCAGACCGAGGACGTGCTGACGCTACCGGTGCCGCTCCTTGACCCGTCGAAGCTCGATCCCGCGTCGGACGGGGCCACCAAAGCCGTGTACGATCAGCTGCAGCGGGAGGTCCGAGCCCTCCCCGGCGTCCTCGAGGTCGGCGTGGGATCGACGATGCCGTTGCGCACCTCCGCGCTCGCCTTCGATCTCAAGGTGGAGGGCCGTCCGCCGGTCGTCGGTGAGGCCACCCCTCGTGCCGACTTCCGGACCGCGAGCCCGGAATACTTCGCGGCCGCCGGGATTCCCCTCCTCGAGGGGCGGCCCTTCGCCACGACCGATCAGCCGGGCTCCGGCCGAGTGGTCATCATCAACGAGACGCTCGCGCGACAGCTGTTCCCGGGCCAGAGTCCGATCGGCAAGCGAATCGCGCTGGGCGGCGAGGTGCTTCGCTTCACCCCGTTCAGCGGTGACTGGCGGACGGTCGTGGGCGTGGTCGGCACCACCCAGGACGGCGGCCTCGACGCGGCGCCACGGGGGGTCGTGTTCTCGCCCTTCGCAACGGAGTTCACCATCTTCGGCGGCCTGGTCATCCGGACGGACCGGAATGCCGAGGCATTGGCTGCGGCGGCCACCCGGATCGTTCGGCGGATCGCGCCGACCGCCCCGATTGCCGACGTGTTGACCGTGGCGCAGATCAAGGACCAGAGCGTCTCTCCCCGCCGGCTGAACGCGGCCCTCGTTTCCTCGTTCGCGCTTCTGGCGGTGCTGATCGCGGCGGTGGGGATCGGCGGGGTGCTGGCGTTTTCGGTCAGCGCGCGGACCAACGAAATTGGCATCCGGATGAGCCTCGGTGCCGATCGGGGACGGGTCCGGCGAATGATTCTGCGCGAGGGCGGTTCGTTGTTGGCGATCGGTTTGGCGATCGGCGTCGTCGGCGGGCTGCTGGCCGCCCAGGTCATTCGCGGACTGCTGTTCGGCGTCGCGACCGACGATCCCGTCACCTTCGCGGCGGTGATCGCGGTCATGGCCGCGGTCGGGATCGGCGCCTGTTGGATCCCGGCGCGACGAGCGGCCGGGATCGACCCCACCACCGCGATGCGGGCGTAGGCCGGCGGCCCTCCAGTGACTCGCTCGGGCAACGCGCGGGTGGCCGGTGTCACCTTCCTGGGGTACATCGCCGTCGGCGTCCTGGCGATGGTCCTCTCGAGCCGAGCCTCCGGTGGCGCGAATGCCCCAACTCTCGCGGGCGTGGCCGATCACATCACCGAGCATCGGGTCATCGTCGTGCTCTCGCTCGTGATGGCGACGGCGGCGATCGTGCTCGGGGTGACGTTGCACGCCATCACTCGGGAGGAGGATCCCGACTTGGCGTTGCTCGGGCTCATGTTCCGAGTCGGGGAGGGTGTCCTTGGCGCCTTCCCGATCGCCACGTTGGGGTTGCTCTGGCTCGGCCAGGTGCCCGGTCCGATCGCCGACCCCGCGACGGCTGAATCCCTGGCCGCTCTGTTAGGAAAAATCGGAGGATGGCAAACCACGGTCTGCGCCACGCTCTTCGCCGTGGGCAGCACGTTCTTTTGCTGGCTGTTGCTGCGCGGCAGAGCGATTCCGGTCGGGTTGGCGTGGCTCGGTCTGGGGGCGTCGGTGTTGCTTCTCGCAGTACTTCCGCTCCAACTGGCCGGCGCGGTCGGCGGGAGGCTCGTCGCGTTGGCCTGGGCTCCCATGGCCTTGTTCGAGATCCCGGTTGCCGTCTGGCTTATTGCCCGGGGCGTGGCACCGGGCCGACTCGGGGTCAAGATGGGCCAGGCACCGTCGGCCTGACCAGACCGGCCGTCCCGCAACCACGGAGCCCGAGCCTCGGCAGGCGGGGCTATCCATCCCGCGGTCGACTTGGGTTGCCGAACGGGCTTCGCGGTCGTATCTATTTCTTACTGTTGGCATCATCATGAACCCGGCTGTTTCGGGCGTCGCCCCGTGGCGGCGCCAGGCGCATCACGGATTCAGTTTCTTCCTCCAGTCGAGGGTCCCATGAAGACATTGGTGCGAGGGCAGTTTCGCGCCGGCCTCCTGGCGCTCGGGGCGCTGCTGTTGGCGGGCGGCGCGGCGGCTCAGCAGGGCTCGGTGACGGGCAAGGTGACCGACGAGGCCACCGGGCAGCCGCTCGCGGGCGCCCGGGTGCAGGCGATCACCCAGCAGGTGTATGCCCTGTCCACTCAGCAGGGGCAGTACACCCTGCGCGGCATCACGGCCGGAACCCACACGGTCCGGATCTTCATGCTCGGCTACGGTTCCCAGACCAAGACCGTAACCGTTACGGCGGGTGGGACCGCGACCCTCGATTGGGCGCTCAAGAACGTGCCCTTCCAACTCGAGGAAATCGTCACCACCGCCACGGGTGACCAGGCCACGCGCGAGTTGGGTAACACCATCGGGAAAATCCAAACCACCCAATTGGTGGAGACCGCCCCGACCACCAACCTCGCCCAGGTACTGAGTGGCCGGGTCGCCGGGGTCAGCGTCCTCCAGAGCAACGGCACCAGCGGCACCGGCGCTCGGATCCGGATTCGGGGCTTGAGCTCGGTGTCGCTCTCCAACGACCCGTTGCTCTATATCGACGGGATTCGGGTCGCGGCCGACGCGCCGGCGGGCGCGTTCATCGGTGGGGGAAGCGTCTCCAAGCTCAACGACTTGAACCCGGAAGAGATCGAGAACATCGAGATCGTCAAAGGCCCCTCGGCCGCCACGCTGTATGGCACCCAGGCGGCCAACGGCGTGATCCGGGTCACCACCAAGCGCGGCAAGGCGGGCGCGCCGGCGTGGACCACCTGGGCCGAGGCCGGGATCCTCAAGGACACCTACACCTACCCGAAGACCTACTTCAACAAGCGGGTCGGGTCGGCGGCGAACTGCCTCACCTGGCAGGAGAAGACCGGCGTCTGCCAGGTCGAGCAGCGCTTCGAGCTCGACCTCCTGAACGACCCGGCCTCGACCCCGTTCACCACTGGGTCGCGCCAGCAGTTGGGGGCCAGCCTGTCGGGCGGCTCCGACGTGCTCCGCTACTTCGTCTCGGCGGAAACCGAAATCGAAGACGGCGTCCTCAAGCTCCCGAATTCCGAGGCCGACTACCTGGTCACCCGCCGGGGCCTTTCCAGCGTGGCCGAGATTCCCCGGACCCAGATCCGACCGAACCACTTCAACAAGTACAACTTCCGGGTCAACCTGAACTCGAACCCTCGGTCGAACCTCGATCTGTCGGTGTCGTCCGGGTTCATCGTCAACAACATCCGGCTGCCGCAGACCGGTGACAACTTCCAGTCGATGATCGGCACCGCGATGTTTGGCTCGCCGAACCCGGCCTCGATCGCGACCACCGCTGGGTACGGCTTCTCCCGGCCGGGCAACTCGATCGGCGAAGAGACCTACCGAAAGAACGACCACTTCATCAACAGCGGGACGGTGAACTGGCGGCCCTTCTCGTGGCTGACGGCGCGGGGTACCGTCGGGCTCGACTACCTCAACTATGCGGATGAACAGAACGTGCGCCGCGGCCAGGGCTGCGTCACCTGCGGGACGGAGAACCAGGGCAAGCGGACCTTCAACCGGTTGATCGACACCAAGTACACCGTCGACCTCAACAGCACGGCGCAGTACTCCCTGACCAGCCGGATCGGAGCCAAGACCACGGTCGGGGCCCAGTACAACCACGACAAGCTCTTCGCTGTCTTCGCCCAGGCCGACATCCTCCCGCCGGGGATCATCTCGCTGTCGGCCGGATCGCAGAAGTCGCTCTCCGAGCAGACCACGGATGTGGTCACCTTGGGCACCTATATCGAGCAGCAGGTGAGCCTCGACGATCGGTTGTTCATCACCGGCGCCATTCGGGTCGACGACAACAGCGCGTTCGGTGTCGACTTCCGCTCCGCCAAGTATCCCAAGCTGTCCGGCTCGTGGGTGGCGATCGACAACCGCGACCGGGGGCTGCTCAATAGCTTCCGGCTTCGGGCGGCGTACGGCGCCACCGGGCAGTCGCCGCGCCCGCTCGACGCGTTGACCTACTCCAGTCCGGTCACCACGTCGATCTTCGGCGCGGCCTCGACTCCAGGCGTGACGCTGGGCGGCTTGGGCGATCCCAACCTCAAGCCCGAACGATCCCGCGAGATCGAGGCGGGCTTCGATGCCGGCTTCCTCGACAACCGGATCAACCTCGAGCTCACCCTCTACGACAAGCGCACCAACGACGCCTTGGTCCTGCGGACCCAGCCCTACTCGCTTG
Organism: Gemmatimonadales bacterium; assembly: GCA_046160105.1. Lineage (GTDB taxonomy): Bacteria > Gemmatimonadota > Gemmatimonadetes > Gemmatimonadales > GWC2-71-9 > SHZU01. The sequence continues at coordinate 93,782 of JBJXGT010000048.1, forward strand.
GCGGCGTTTCCAGCCGACTCGAGAACGTCGGCATCGTCAGCAACAAGGGCATCGAGATCTCGGTCAACGCCCGGGTCATCGAGAGCCGCGACCTCACCTGGGACCTCCAGATCGAGGCGTCGGGCAATCGGAACCGGCTGGTGTCGCTGGCGCCCGGCGTGCCGCCGATCGTCGGGTTCGGCTTCAAGAACATTCCCGGCTACCCGATGTTCGGCTTGTGGTGGCAGGGCCTGACCGGCTGGGCCGACACCAACGGCGACGGGGCGATCAGCCCGAGCGAGGTGACCGTCACCGACACCCTGATGTTCCATGGCTCGACGGTGCCCACCCGGAACCTGGCGGTGAACACCAGTTTGGGGCTGTTCCGTGGCAAGCTCCGGGTCGGCGGGCAGATCGACTATCGGGGCGGGTACGTCACCCACAACGTGAACGACCTGTTCCGCTGCGCCTTCCAGGTCAACTGCGAACAGCTCCATGACCCGAGCGCCTCGCTGGAAGATCAGGCCAAGGCGATCGCGGGTCCTCGTGCCTTCGGCGCGTTTGCCGAAAACGCCGAGCACATCAGGCTCCGCGAGGCATCGATCACCTACACGGCGGCGAACAGCCTGGCCCGGATCTTCGGGGCCCGGACCATGAACATCACGCTCACCGGCCGCAACCTCTGGCTCAAGAAGTTCGGGTTCAAGAGCTGGGATCCGGAGAACGTGACTCAATCGAATGATGCCTCCAACTACAACTTCGTCCAGCAGGCCCAGCCAGTGCTCGGCATCCTGCGGATCAACCTCGGCTTCTAGGCGAAGGGACCAAGCGATATGACCAGCCGATACACGAGCGCGGCCCGAGCCGCCCGCGGCGTTCTGCTGCTGGCGGCCCTCGCTGGCTGCTCCAAAGACGATCTCCTCCGGCCCGATACGCCCGACGTGATCACGCCGGAAAACCTCACCACTCCCGAGGGCCAAGCCGCCCTGTACACCGGAGCGATATCCGACCTGGTGGTGGCCGTCACCGGCGGCACCGGTCTGGCGATCTTCGCGGGGATGTTCACCGACGAGTTGATGCACGCCAGCACCCCGCCCGCGGTGCGGGAGTGGGACCTTCGCGGCGTGCTCTCCACCAACAGCGTGGCGTCCGGTGGCGTCAATCCCGCCACCGGCGCGTGGGGCGGCCCGTTCATCGCCTTGCAGCGGGCCCGCACCGCTCTCGAGGCTGCCGGCCGGTTGCTCCCGGCCAACGACATCCGCACCAGCGAAGTGAACGCACTCGCCGGGCTGGCGTACATCCTGTTCGGCGAGAACTTCTGCTCGGGAACCCCGATCTCCGAGCGCGACCCGCTCGAACTGGGGCCACCCTTCACCACCGCGCAGTTGTTCACCCGCGCGCTCGAACGGTTGACCGCCGCCGCCGCGAGCGCCGGGACCGATGCCCGGATGACCAACCTGGTGGCGGTCCTCCGGGGGCGCACGCTGCTCAATCAGGGTCAGTTTGCTCAGGCCGCCACGGCGGTCACCGCGGTGCCCACGACCTTCAGCTACGACTTCATTCACGCGCCGCCGCCGGCGCGGCAGACCAATCAAATCCAGCTCCAGACCGCGAGCGACATCTACTCGGTCCCTGACCGGGAGGGCACCAACGGCCTGCCGTTCGCCAGCGCGGCCGATCCGCGGATTCCGCTCACCCCCACCGGCAACTCGCGGAACGACGGCGTCACCCCGATGGTGGTCCAAAAGAAGTATCCCACCATCGATGCTCCGGTCCCGATGGCCACCGGCATCGAGGCGCGGTTGATCCAGGCCGAGGCCGCCCTCCAGGCGAACGACGCGATCACCTGGCTCGCCCGACTCAACGAAGCCCGGGCCACCAATCCGGCGTTGACCACGCTCACCGATCCGGGGACAGCGGCCGGTCGCGTCGACCTGATGTTCCGGGAACGCGCTTTCTGGCTCTATCTGACGGCCCACCGGCTCGGCGATCTGCGGCGCTTGGTTCGTCAGTACGCCCGGGCCAAGGAGTCGGTGTACCCCACCGGGCCGTACCACAAGCAGGGGCTCACTCGGGGCACCCAGGCCACCCTGATCGTGCCGCAGCCCGAGGAGAACAACTCGAACTACAAGCCCAGCGACTGCACGGTCGACACCCCGTGACCTAGCTGGTGCGCCAAGCGAACGGCCCCCCGAACCGCGCTGGTTCGGGGGGGCCGTTTGTCGTCTTGGGCCGTCCCGGGGTCCTCGCTAGCGGGCTCGCGGCTCCGGTGCCCGCCGAAACTCCGCCGTCCCCGCCATGTCCACCACCACGGACTCGACCTTCCCGTTGCCCCCGATCCGGAAGGTCACCGGCACCGGCGGCAGCACCGGGGTGTCGAACCGAGCCCGGAACGAGTCGTAGTGATAGTGCTCCAACTCGGCTTTCCAGGTCGGGCCGAAGGTGAGATGAAGCTTTCCGTTCTCCTCCTTGATGACGAGGTTCCCGTAGAGCGAGTCCGCATAGGTCCCCGCGTAGCCGGAAAGGGCGAGCGAGGGTTTGGTGTTGGCCGCCCGTTCGCCAGCCGCCTTCAGCTGGGCCTCGCGGCCGCGGGCCATTTGGGCTTCGAGTCGGCGGTACCCGTCGCCCGACCAGTCTTTGAGTGGCGCCTTGAGCTGGAGATCGAACAGCCGCAGCATCAGGGCGTTAGGCAGTCCGCTGCCGTTCTGGTTGGTCAGCAGCACCACTCCGAATCGTTCCTCCGGCAGCATCGCCACCAGGGCGCTGAATCCATCGACGTTGCCGCCGTGATGGACCGCGAGCCGCCCCCGATAGTCCTGGAGGAACCAGCCCAGGCCGTAGGCCTGCAGGTGCGTGTCCGGGTTGTTGGCTCGGCTGGCGGAGTCGGTGCCGATCACCGTGTGGGCCTGGTGCATCTCGTTCGCCAGGCGAGCCGAGATCAGTTGCTTGCCGCCGTAGCTGCCGCGGCCGAGCTGGAGGCGGACCCACTGCGCCATGTCGGCTGGATTGGAGTTGATCGAGCCGGCGGGCCCCGCGTTGTCGATGTCGCGCCAGGCGATGGCGCGGACGGTGTCGTTCACCGTCGCGTGGGGGGAGGCGACGTTGGTCAGGCTGGTGACACCGCGGACCGTCGTGGTGCTGCTGGTCATTCCGAGCGGGGTGAAGATCCGTTCCCGGACGAAGTCGTCCCAGGACCGCCCCGACACCTTGGCGACCACCTGGCCGGCCGCGATGTACATGATGTTCTGATAGCCGAACCGCGCCCGGAACGACCACGACGGCGCCAAGTGGCGGACCCGCCGGACGATCTCGTCGCGGTCGAAGCCGGAGCCGTACCAGGCCAGCTCGCCGCGAGCGAGCCCGCTCCGGTGGCTCAAGAGATCGCGGACGGTGATCTCCCGGCTGGCGTACGGATCGTGGAGCTGGAAGCCCGGCAGGTAGAGGCCGGGGTTGGCCTCGAGCGACACTTTCTTCTCGTCCACCAGCATCGCGACCGCCGCGGCGGTGAATGCCTTGGACGACGAACCGATCGCGAAAACGGTCCGCTCGTCGACCTTGTCGGGTCGCCCGACGTCCTTGACGCCATACCCCTTCGCGTAGATCACCGAGTCGTTTCGGACCACCGCGAGGCCGAGCCCGGGGACCTTCCAGGTCTTGATGGCGGCGTCGATGTAGGCGTCGAGGCCGGGCCAGGGCTCCTTCGACTGCGCGGCGAGGGGGGCGGCCGGCACCCCGGCGAGCAGGCCGACGACGCCGAGAGCGCGGATCGGTCGAAATGGGTGAGACGCGAGCATGATGGCTCCTGATGGGTCGCCGGCGTTGTCGCCGCCGCGGCGGTGCGGCATGGAATTGTGGGTCGGCTGGATCATACCGGCCGATGGGCTGGCCGGCAATGCGGATTTCCGGCGGATGCCGGGCTGCAGCGTTGTCGGACCTGGACGACTAGGAGTGGCGGCTCAGCGCCGTTCGCGGCCGCCAAACGGCAATGTGTGACATCGACATCACACATGCCATCCACGCGGGCCGCGGGGGCCAACTGGGGTGCGGTGGGGTCATGACCGGGCCAATCCCACTCCCGAACGAAGGCGAGAGGCACGGCAACGGAGGTGACGATCCCGCGACGATCGGCGCCCGACTCGCACTCGTTCGGTACCGACTTTGGCCGGATTCCCGCTAGCTTCGCAAGATGGGGCTGCTCAGCGTCACCGCCGCGGTATCCATCCTCACCGAACTAGCCATCAGGCCTGGTGACACCCAGCAGTCCGAATGGCTCGCCGCGACCCGCGGGATGGACGGTGGGACGACGCGGCGTTTGCTCGCGCGGCTGGCGCGGGCCGGGCTGGTGCGGATGCGCCGCGGTCCGGGTGGGGGTGCCCTCCTGGGGCGGTTCGCCCTCGAGATCACGCTGCTCGACGTCGTCCTTGCCGTCGCCCCGGCCCGATCGAACCCGGCGCCCGAACGGACCTCTCGGGTGGCCGGAAGGCGTCGGAACCTCGGCCCGCTGGTGGGCGAGGTCCTCGCCGCGGCCGATCGATGCCGCGACGACTTCCTCCGCGGTATCACCATTCAGGATCTCGCGGTCCGGCTCGAGGCACTGGATCGGGAATCGGCTCGCCAGGCGCGAGCCAGCCGACGCGCGGCGATCAGTGAGCCCAGGGCGGCGCCCCGGGGAGGGGACGGCACCAACCGGGAGCTCGTGCAACAAGCCGAGAGCTGCCGTAACTTCCGGCTCGACCCTCGGAGATCGCGATGACGGCGACGCCACCCCGAACCCTCGACGAGCAGCGCGCTGAGTTCGCCCGCCACCGCTTCCTCGCCGGCCTCATGTGGGTGCCCTTTTCCTGGATCCTCCAGCACTGGGTCGGGCTCTTTCATGACATCGCGAGGACCGTGCTCGTTCTGGCCGCGTGGTACCTGTTCCCGGAGCAACGGTTCGTCGTGATCCCGGCGGTGATCGTGGCCATCTACCTGGTGACGATCTTTGTGCTGATGAGGCGTCCGCGACAGTAGTCCGAATCCCCGACGTCGCCTCGAGACCGGAGATCACCGCACGCGGTCAGACCTTCCGCGATCGCCCCGGCGGATTCGGAACGGGATGGGTGACGTCCACATCACAGATCGACCGGCCGCCGCCGGGAGCGACCTCATCGGCCCCGCTCCCGGCAGTACGTGTCGAGAAAGTAGTCCAGGTGCTCCGCGGCAAAACGCTCGGCATCCCACTCGGTCTGGTCTACTCGCTCCACGGCCACGAACGCGTAGGTCCATGCCGCGAGCCCCGAACCGTCTCCGGTATCGACGACGACCTCGATGCGGCGATAGGCCTCGCCTTCGAACTGATCGAGCGCGGCGAGGTCGGCGGCTGAGACGCCGAGATACACCACTCCGCCGACCGAGCGTTCGGGCGACCCAGGCACCAGGGCAGGGTAGACCTCTCCCACGATCCGCCGCCGCTCGAAGCCGCGGATGGTCCCGGGCCGGGCGGGATACTCCCCCGCCACGACCCGGTCCCAGACCCGACGGTACATCAACGACCCGTAGGTGAAGACGTTCGCCCCGTCAGCCGGCAAGCAACGCTCCCAAGGCATCGAGGCGCTCTCCCCATTCTTTCTTGACTCGTGCCGCCGCCGCCGCGTCGGGCAACTTGGCGTGCTGGACGCTCACCGTGCTTTTCGCCGGCCCCTTCGCCACGAACCACAGCTCCACCGAGGTGGTATCGGGCCAAGTGATCCGCATCGATCGGTTGGGCGTTGCCGTCCGCACCACCAGCTTCACCCCGCGGAGCCACCGGGCTCGGCTCCGCCCGTCGGCGAACATCTTGTAGAGTCGATCCACCGGCACCGCGAAGGTCCGACTCCGGCTCCCCTCGAAGCTCCCGCTCCGCCGCTGGCCGATGGCGCGAAGGCCCTTGATGCGCTCGTAGCCCACCGTCACCGACTGGGTCCACCAGTTGCCGACCTTGTACTTGGTGTGGACGTAATCGGCGATGGCCCGGTGGGTCCACTCGTGGGCGCCCACCTTGTCGAGCACGAAGACCCACATCTCCCAGCCGCAGCCGGTCTTCGCCTTGATGGCTTCGTCGCTCATTCCGGCGAGCTTGGCGTAGTCGGGCGGGGGAGGGAGGGAGTCGACCGGCTTGGGTGGAGTCTGGAGGAGCACGGCGCGGGCGGCGGTGTAGGCCTCACCGGTTTTCTGCATGCGCTGGCGCACCAGGCGCTTGAAGTCTTTCTGGGTGGTCATCGGGTAGGTCCCTTTGGTCGAGCCACGGGCTCCCGTTCCCCAGCAACGGCGCCCGTGGCGACGCAAAGGTTTGGTGCCGCAATCCGGGAGTCCGCCCCCCTTTGCCTCCCTGGAGGCCCGCGCTGGGGGTGGGCCGAGGAGGTTGGGCGTGGATCACCGCCCGGTGATAAGATGGGACCGACTCGCGGCCTCGGCAAGTCCCAAGCGCCTCCGCGGGGTCGGCGGGGCCGCCAACGATCCGAGCCTCGGGGGTATCGAACGGTCGACCCCTTTGTTGCCACTTACGGTCCGTCCATCCCACTTCGCGAGGACCCGTTCGATGAGCGCACTCCACGCTGCCGCCATGGCGCTGAGCCACGGGTTGCGATCGCTTCGGCGAGCGCCGTCGTTCGTGGCCCTCGCCGCCCTGACCCTGGCCCTCGGCATCGGAGCCACGACCGCGATCTTCAGCGTGGTCAACGGCGTCCTCCTCCAGTCGCTCCCGTATCCCGACGCGGACCGCCTCGTGGTGCTCCGAAACAGCGTCGCCGACGTCAATCACTCCGAGCCCGAGGTCTGGGACTACACCAAAGAGGTACCCGCCTTCGCCGCCGTGGCGGCCTACCGTCAATCCTCGCCGGTGCTCGGCACAGCGGCGGAACCGGAACGGATTCCGGTCGTCCTGGCATCGGCGAGCCTACTGCCAGCGCTGGGCGTCGTGCCCGAGCTGGGTCGCGGGTACGGCGCCGATGAGGACCTGGCCGGCGCCTCCGACCGGGTCGTGGTCATCTCCCATGGTCTCTGGATCCGGGCCTTCGGTGGCGACCGGGCCGTTTTGGGTCGGGTCATCCGGCTCGAAGACGTGCCTCATACCATCGTTGGAGTGATGCCGGCAGGCTTCGCGTTCCCGCGGCCCGGGGTCGAGGCGTGGGCGCCGCTCCGACTCGATCCCGGCAAGCCATGGGAGCGGAACAATCACTACCTCAACGTGGTTGCGCGATTGGCCTCGGGGGCCACGCCCGAGGGCGCCAACGCCCAGCTCGCGGCCCTCGCGACTCGGAGCGCCCAGGCCCATCCGGAGTTCTACCCCAAGCGGGTGACCTTCGAGACCCGCCGGCTCCAGGACGAGGTGGTCGGCGACGTTCGCCAGCCCCTTCTCCTCTTGCTCGTAGCGGTGGTCGGGGTGCTTCTCGTCGCCAGCGTCAACTCGGCCGCGCTGTTCCTGGCCCGTGGCGAGGGCCGGCGCGGGGAGGTGGCGGTCCGCACCGCGCTCGGGGCCAGTCCTGGGCGGGTCGCCGGGCAGCTCCTCGGCGAGAGCCTCGTCGTGGCGCTCCTCGCGGGGTTGGTCGGCACCGTATTCGCCTACGGCGGCGTGGCGCTGCTCAAGGGCCTGGCGCCCCCGGACCTTCCCCGGCTCGACGCCGTGCGAGTGAGCGGCGTGGTGCTTCTCTTCGGGCTGGGCACCGCACTGGTGACAGGACTGAGCTTCGGGTTGGCCCCGGCGTGGCAGGCGCTCCGGACCGACGTTCGCGACGTCCTCGCGTCGGTGTCCCGCGGCGGGATCGGCTCGCGGCGCGCCGGACGCTTCCGGCGAGGGCTGGTGGTGGCGCAGCTCGGCCTGGCCACGGTGCTCGTTCTGGGAGCCGGGCTCCTGATCAGGAGCTTCGCGGCGCTGCGCCAGGTGGATCTCGGCTTCGAACCGTCCCGGGTGCTGGCGGCGACCATCGCGCCCTCCGCGTCGCGAGTCGCGGTCGACACCGCGGCCGTGGCGTTCTATCGAGAGCTGGAGGATCGGGTGGGGGTGCTCCCCGGCATCGAAGCCGTGGGCTCAACCTATCGCCTGCCGCTGGCCGACGGGTCGGACAACTATTCGATTCAAGTGGAGGATCGACTGGCCGCGAACATCGGCGAGGCCCCCGCGCCCGGCATCCAGTGGGCAACGCCAGGCTACTTCTCGGCGATGGGCATCGTCGTGCGTCGCGGTCGGATCTTCGACCGGACCGATGACGCCGCGGCTCCGCTGGTCTGCGTGGTGAACCAACGGCTGGCGGGGCAGCTCTGGCCGGGGCAGGACGCGATCGGCAAGCGGCTCAGGATGTACCCCGAGGGTCGCCTCTGGATGACCGTGGTGGGCGTGGTCGCCGACGTGAAGCACTACGGGATCCGCGGCGATCCGATGGCCGCGCTCTACATCCCCCATCTCCAGGGCTACGCCCGCGGCGGGGCCTACTACTCACCCAATCGGATGACGCTGGTGATCAAGACCGCGGGCAGCGCCGGCCTCCAGATCCAGCCGGTCCGTGCCGCGGTCTCGGCCGCGGCGCCCGGCGTTCCGATCACTCGGGTCCGCACCATGGACGAAGTAACCACGGCGGCGCTGTCGAGCGAGCGGTTCACCCTCGCCCTCCTGGTCGGGTTCGCCGCGGTGGCGCTGCTGCTGGCGGCGGTGGGGGTCTACGGCGTGATCGCCCAATCGGTGACGGCCCGGACTCGCGAGATCGGGCTCCGGATGGCGGTCGGGTCGGACCGTGGCCAAGTCGCTCGCGGCGTGATCGGCGAGGGGCTCGGCCTCGCGGCGTTGGGAGTGGCGATTGGCGTCGCTGGCGGCGCCGGGCTCGCGCGGCTGATGCGAGGGCTTCTCTACGAGGTGAGCCCGACCGACCCGTGGACTTTCGTGGCCGTGGTACCGCTGCTCGGGCTGGCGGCCTTGGCTGCCTCGGCGCTGCCGGCGGTCCGGGCGGCCCGGTTGGATCCGATGCGGGCTTTGCGCGACGAATAGATCGGCCGCCTGGTTAGTGCGCGGGGTCAGTCCTGTCGGGATCGCCACGGCGGATTCCGGAGCGTGATGTGTGACGTCCACATCACAGATTCACCCGCCGCGGCTGGAGCGGCCCCATCGGCCCCGCTCCCCGGTCTGGGCCACCCGGGTTTCGGCCGGGAACCGACCCGGGGCCAGGTTGCCAGGTGGTGCGTCCGTGTGGTAGCGTTGGCCTCGCTTCTTGGCTCCCTCCTCGGTGGCGTTCGCCGGCATTCAGTCCCGCCGTCCGCTAACTCCATCCGCCCAAGACGCCTCCGCGACCCCTCGGTGACCATGAAACGCGTGCTCAAGAAGTTGGTCTTTGGCCTCCTCGCCCTCCTCGCGCTGACCGTCATCGTCGGCGCAACCTGGGAACAACTCGCCAGGCGCGCCGCGGCCCGTCGGTTTCCGGCGCCGGGCAAGCTGGTGGACATCGGCGGTCGCCGAATCCAGCTCGACTGCCGGGGCGGCGGCGTTCCCACGGTAGTTCTGATCCATGGGCTCGACGTCGGGGGCGCGCTGAGCTGGTCGGCGGTTCATGACTCGATCGCCCGCACCACCCGCACCTGCGCCTACTCCCGTGCCGGGATCATGTGGAGCGACCCGACGCCCGCCTTCACCCCGACGGGCATGGTGACGGACCTTCACGCGGCCCTCGCCGCGGGCGGGGAGCGGCCGCCCTTCGTGTTGGTCGGCCACTCCTTGGGCGGACCGATTAGCCTGCTCTACACCAAGCAGCACGGCGACCAGGTGGCGGGGTTGGTGATGGTCGATGCGTCCCACCCGGAGCAGTTCACCCGGTTCAAGGAGCTCGGAATCTCGACCGAGAACGCCGCGGTCCGGTTGCTCCAAGTCGCCGCGGCCCTGTCGTGGACCGGCGTCGGGCGACTCTTGGCCAGCCAGATCCGGCCGATGCCCAACCAGGCAATGGACGTCGCCCTCGCGCAGCGCGCCTGGGCCCCGCGCTCGATCCGAGGGGCGATCACCGAGATGACGGCCTTCGATGCCATCTTCGCCGAGGCCGCGACTGCCCGGAGTCTCGGCGACCGGCCGCTGGTCGTGCTCACCGCCATGAAACCGATGTCCGCCGAGGAGCGACGAGGCGTCGGGATCACCGAGGAACAGGCTCAGGGTCAGAAGAAGATGTGGCTGGAGATGCACCAGGAGGAGATGAGGTGGTCGACGGCCGGGCGCCAGGTGGTCCTACCGGACGCGTCGCACTACATCCAGTTCGATCGGCCCGACGTCGTGACCGCCGCCGTCGTTGACGTGGTCGCGGCGGTGCGGGGCGGCGGACGGCACGACCTGGCACCTTGACTGACCGGCAGCTGGCCGCCAACCTCCAAGATGCCACGCAAGACCAACCCGAAGCCCAAGGCCGCCTCGCGCCCCCGCACGACTCGCCGGTCGACCACCCGGCCGAAGGTCGTCCTTCTCTCGGGCGGCAACCCCCAGATCGCCAAGGCCGACGGCGATGCCCCGGTGCAAGCCTACATTGCCGCGATGCCGGCCTGGAAGCGCGACGTCGGTAAGCGCCTCGACGCTCTCATCGAACGAAGCGTGCCCCAGGTTCGCAAGGCCGTGAAGTGGAACTCGCCGCTTTACGGGATCGAGGGCCAGGGCTGGTTCCTGAGTTTTCACGTCTTCGCCAATTACGTCAAGGTGGCGTTCTTCCGGGGCACCTCGCTCCGACCGACCCCGCCCGGCCCCAGCAAGCACAAAGAGACCCGCTACGTCGATATCCGCGAAGGCGAGCTGGACGAGGCGCAAATGGCCGCCTGGGTGAAGCAGGCCGCCGCGTTGCCCGGCTGGGCTCTCTAGCCGACTGTCGCGGCTGAGGTCATCTTCAATCCATAACAATCCGGGCTAACCATGCGACGCCACCTTCTGGTCCCTTCGCTGTTGCTTCTCTCTCTCTCCCTGGCGAGCACCGCCTCGGCCCAATACATCATCGGGGCCCGGGACAGCAACGCGGTCCGCGCCGACAGCGTCTTCCGGGCCCTCGACCGGACCGACACGCCAGGCTGCGCCCTCGGCGTCTACCAGGACGGCGCGATCCGGTACGCCCGCGGCTACGGGATGGCCAGCCTCGAGTACAGCGTCCCGATCTCGCCCCGGACGGTCCTCGACGTCGGCTCGATCTCGAAGCAGTTCACCGCGATGGCGATGCTCCTCCTGGAGAAGGACGGCAAGCTCTCGCTCGACGACCCGATCCGGAAGCAGTTCCCGGAGATGCCGGCCTACGCCGATCGGGTCACCTGGCGGCGGGCGCTCAGTCAAACCAGCGGACTGCGCGATCTCTGGACCCTCTGGGGCCAGACCGGGCGGACCTTCGCGGGCGACACCGTCGACGCGCTCAACATCATCGTCCGCTCGGCGGAGCCCAACTACGAGCCAGGCGAGCGCTACCTCTACACCAACTCCGGGTGGATCCTGGCCGCGCAGGCCGTCTACCGGCTGACCGGCAAGACGCTCGCGCAGTTCGCCGAGGAACGGATCTTCGGGCCACTCGGGATGCGCGATACCCGCTTCCTGGTGGACCGCGCGGCCGTGATCGCGAACCTCGCCGAGAGTTATTCCCCGCGCGAGAAAGGCTTCCGAGTCCAGCGCAACAACTACGACGGCGCGATCATGGGGGCCGGTGGGGTGCACTCCACCATCGAGGACTTCGTCCGTTGGCTCAACAACTACGATGCCGGCACGGTCGGCGGCCGCGACGTCATCACCACCATGACGACCGCGATGAAACTGAACGACGGTTCGCCGGCCGTCTCGGCGCCGGGTCAGGCGTATGCGGTCGGGCTAACGGTCGGGACGGCCCGTGGCCTCCGAGTGGTCGCCCATGGCGGCGCGTGGGGAGGGTTCCGGGGCCACTTCCTCCGCTTCCCCGACCAGCGATTTGCCGTCGCGACCTTCTGCAACCTGACGTCATCGGGTCCCGACTCCCTGGCCCAAAAGGTGGCGGCCATCTACCTCGGCGACCGGATGCAGCCCGACACGATGGCGGCCTGGACCGAGGCGCTGGCGGCGGCACCGCGGGTCGGCATGTCCGTCGCGGAACTCCGCCGAGTCGCGGGTGTCTGGCGCAACGTGGAGCGCGGCGAGGTCCGTCGGACCCGGTTGAAAGGCGACACCCTCGTCTCGGACGGCGAGACGCCGACCCCGTACGTGCCGTTGGGTGGGAACCGGTTCCGGACCGATGGTCGGGTGGAGGTCCGCTTCGAGGGCGACGGCTCGGCGCCGACCCGCATGGTCGTCCGCTCGGCGGGCGGCACGGTGACCTTCGCCCGGGCCGACACCGTGGCGCTCGACGCCGCCAAGCTCGCCGAGTACGCCGGCGACTATCGAAGCGACGAAGTGGAGGCGACCCACAGCTGGAAGGTCGAGAAACAGAAGCTGGTCGCGTACGCGGGCTACCGCCGGCTCGGGGTCCTGGAGCCCAGCTACCAGGATGGCTTCACCCGGGGCGGGAGCGTGATCGACGTGGCGCGGGACCGGAAGGGGCGGATCACCGGGTTCACGGTCGAGTCAGGACGGGTGCGGCACCTGCGATTCACCCGGGTGCGGTAGCCTGCCGACGCACCATTTCGTTGATCCAGATCGGGGCGAACGGGGAGGTGCAGCCCTTGGAAACGGGGTAGTCGCGATAGACGCCCAACCGTTCGCCGATGACCAGGGCGCGCTTGCGATATCTCGGGAAGTGAATCCCGATTCCCGCGAGACAGTTGTTCATCGTCCACTGCTCCGGCGGAGCGACGTTTGCCAACTCCGCTTCGATCCGATCCAGGAGCGCCGGCAGATCGAGTCCGTCCGGACTCCTGGCGATTCGCCCCGCGGTCAGGTTCCATCCGGCCCGAGCGGCCCAGGGGTCCTCGTCCTCCATCCACGCTTGCCGAAGCGCCTCCTTATCGGGATGGTTCTTGACGATATAGGCGTTCAACCAATCCGCTAGCTGGGCGAACGCGGCGGATCGGACCATCCGGTCCAGTTGGTCCCGCGAGAGGTTCTGGGGCTTGATCAAGAGCACCGCCAGGAGCCGGGCATCGAGGTTCCCGGTGTCCCAGAGCGCGGTGGCCAGCAAGTCGTCGGACTTGATCTTGGCGGCGAGCTTCCGAATGTCACCCATCCGGACGCCGTACTGATTGTCTCCGGCGCCCAGCCTCCGGTTGCGCGCCCGGGTCGATTCGTCGCCGAGGGCTTCGAGCCGTTCGAGTGCCTCTTTGAGCGTCATGGTCTCGTTGCTCTCCACGCCGGGGGTGAATCGTGGCTCGAGCGCGAATCGCCACTGCCGGCCGCGCCGTCCTCCAACCAAATGTGGAGCTCGGCCAGGCCTTGTCAAACCCAACCTATTCCGAGTCCGGGCCGGCGTTACCTTTCCCCTCCTTCCCGATTGCTCCGGAGCGCCGTATGTCGCAGCGAATTGCCTGGTCACTGCCGATGAGCGTGCCCAGTTGCCGGGGCCGCGGCTGGCTGCCGATTTTCGTCGTGGCGCTCGCGCTGGCCGGATGCGATCGACCGGCCGACCCGGTGTCGCGGCCCGCCAAGGGTTTTCGGGTGGCGGTGGGGCGGTTCGAACACGAGACCTGCACCTTCTGTCCAGGCGGCGACCTCGAGATCGCGGATTGGACGAGGATCCGCCCGCCGTTCGGGGGCGACACCCTGCTGAACGAGGGCGGGTCCTATGTCGAGGGCTTCGTGGCGATGGCGCGGGAGTTCGGCGACATCGAGCTGATCGGCCTCACCTCGCCCGACGAGGCCTTCGGCGGCTCGTCCCGCGCCTGGACCACCAAGCCCGCGTTCGACCACTTCATGGGCCTGATGCTCGCTGACTTGCGGAAGGCGCTGCCAGTCGACGGTGTCTACCTCTCCCTCCACGGCGCCATGGCGGTGCGCGAGGTCGCTCGGCCCGAGGCGGAGATCGCCAGGCGGGTCCGCGAGGTGGTCGGCCCCAACGTGCCGATCGTGGCCACCTTCGACCTGCACGGCAACGAGGACGCCGAGTTTCTCCAAGTGGCCGAGGGGTCGTTCGTAACCAAAGGTTTCCCCCACTACGACTCGTGGTACCAGGGTGAGCGGGCCGCGACCTACCTGCGACGGATCATGCGGGGTGAGTATCGGCCCGTTCGGGTGACCACCAAGGTTCCCGTGGTGACGGCCACCGTGCTGCAATGGACCGGGGCTTCCCCGGTGCTCGACATCATGGCCCGAGCCCGCCGCTGGGAGGATCAGTACCCCGACCTCTTCGTGAGTGTCTTCTTGGGCTTCCCGTGGTCCGACGTGCCCGACATCGGCGCGACCGTGCAAGTGATGAGCAATGGCGATTCCACCCTTGCCCAGGCGGCCGCGAAGGACGTCGCTTCGCTGATCTGGCGGGTCCGGGAGCGTTATGCGGCCGGCACCTTCCCGTCGCCGGCCGAGGCGGTCCGGAAGACCCGGGAGGCGATTCGAGCGGGGGCCACCCCGGTGGTGCTGGCCGACTACTGGGATCGCCCGGGCGACGGGACCTGGACCTTGGCGGAGCTGGTGGCGAGCGGGGTCGGGGGCGTCATCGTGTCCGCCCTGACTGACGCCCCGGCGCTCGACGCGATCTGGGCGGCCGACCTGCAGCCAGGGGCGCCGTTCGACCGGGCCGTCGGAGGCTATACCGGTGAGTCGGCGGGGAAACCGGTGCCGATCAAGGGCACGCTGCGGTGGCGAGGGGCTCGGTGGGGTTACGAGCGGGTGGCGGTGATCGAATTCGGCGGCGGCAACCTCTTGATCCTCACGCCGGCCTACCAGCAAACGATCGATCCCCGTGAACTCAGGTTCGCTGGGATCGAGCCAGACAGCTTCAAGGTGTTTCTCCTCAAGACCCGAGCCCATTTCCGCCGGGGGTTCGATGACAACGGCTACGCCAAAACGATTCAGATCGTCGACGCCCCGGGGGACTGGTTCGGGACCACCCGACTGGGCGCGCTGCGCTACGAGAATGCTCCGATCGGCCGGCTCTACCCGTTCGGGACGCCCCCGGCAGATGCCATCCCTTAACCGCCGACTGGGTGCCTTGGACGCCATCCACGCGCCCTCGCTCGCAAGGAGAGGACACGGTCATGTCGGCTAGTCGAAATGTGAGCGTCGCCCTGGCGATCACGCTCGCCACCGGCGTGGGTTGGTCCCAGCATCGCGTGAGACCCGCCCCTCCCGGCAGTGTCACCCTCTACCGGGACGTATGGGGGGTCCCGCACGTGTACGCCGAGCGCGAGGAAGACGGGTTCTGGGGAATCGGATACACCACGGCCGAGGATCACCTGGAGGGTTTGCTCCTCCGCTATCTCGCCCTCAAGGGCGAACTGGCGAGCGCTTTCGGAGCGGGACCGGTGGCCGAAGAGACGGGGCTTCGGGCCACCGCTCTGCCGGGGCGCGCGATCCCCGACGCCGTCGCCAGCGACCTCGAGGCGCGGCGCTGGCGTCATCTGGCGGACGCCCGTCGCAATTTCCCCAAGCTCCCCGAGCAGGTCCAGCGGAATCTGACAGCCTACCTCAACGGCATCCAACGCTTCATGGCGGAGCACCCCGAGCGAGTGCCGCGATGGGCGCCCGCCTTGGAGCCGGCACTGCCGCTGGCGATCTCGAGTCTATTCATGCTCGCCAGCTCGGTCACCACATGTCAGGCGGCGATCGCCGGTCTGCCGACCGGGGGCGGGGGCGGGGGCGGAGACGGTGCGGCGGGAGGATCCAACGTGTGGGCCCTGCCGGCCAGCCGGATGCGCGAGGACGCCGCGGTGTACAGCTCCGATTCCCACGGCGTGACCGAGGACTCCTACGGCACCTTTCTCACGCCAACACGGATCAAAACTGGCGCGCTCGACGCGTGGTTGCTCGACGTTCCCGGCGCGGTCATGGGTCTCAAAGGCCATTCCCGGCATTACGCCTGGGGGTGGGCCGAGGGACCCCGCCGTCCGGCGGATTGCGTGGTATTCGAGACGGTCCCTGGCAAGCCTCGCACCTACCTCTACGACGGCGCGCCGGTCGAGATGACGGTGGAACCCTACGTCATCGCGGTAGCCGGAGGGGACTCAGTGCGTGGGGAGTTCGAGTACACCTCGCACAACGGCGTGAGGGCGCCGGTGGTGCACCGATCGGGCTCGAAGGCGTTCGCCGTGAGTTCGAGCTATCTGGGTCGCGCCGGATTCGCCCACGTGCAGTTTCGGGACATGCTGCTTGCCACCGGCGAGGCCGAGATGGAGAAGGCGCTCGCGGCGACCGAGATCTATCCGGCCAACCTCGTCTACGCGGGCTCGGACGGATCGATCAACTACATCCGCCCCGGCCGGATTCCGATCCGCCCTGTGGGATACGACGGCTCGAAGCCGGTGGACGGCAATACGTCCGCCGGCGCGTGGATTGGGGTGCGCGCCCTGAAGGAGCTGCTGCGGGTCAAGAATCCCGCCCAGGGATATCTCACCAACAGCAACGTCAGCCCCGACATGATGTTCGGCGAGCCGGTCTTCAAGGCGGGCGACTATCCGGCCGACTTCGCCTTTCAGCCGGGACTGACCGGCGCTCGCCAGCTGCGCTCGATCCAGCTCTTGGAAGGCACCCGGGTGTTCAGCTTCGAGGACGCGATCGACGTGGTCGGCGACGCGTTCGTGGTGAACACCGATCGCTGGGGCCCGGCCATCCGGCAGGTGATGAAAGACGGCCCCGCGCGCCCGGCGGCCGACTCGGGGTACCGTGGGTACCTCGACACCCTCACCGCCTTCGACGGGCACTTCGTCGCTCCATCGCGGGGGGCGTTGTACCATGCCCTGGTCCGGTTCCGGCTTCGGGCCGGCGATCGCGCGACCGCGGCCGCGATCGAGTCCTCCATCAACGCCGGCAAGGCGCTCACCGCCGCGCAGCGGGAGACCGTCGCCCGCGTGGTCGATTCGGCGTACGCCGATCTCGAGAAGCGCCCTGCCGCCAAGCGGACCTTCGGTGACGCCTTTCGGATCGGGCGGGGCGGGGTGAGCGAGCCCTCCCGCGGCTTCACGCTGGGCACCATCGGCGGCGATCGCGCGACCGACCTCGCGTCTTTCTGGGCCGCCAGCTACACCCCGCCGGACAGCGCCGGGACCCGCTGGTCACTGGGCGGCACCCGGCACGCCTTCTTGGTACAGCTCGGGCCCAGGGTCCGGTCCGTCAGCCTCGCCGTGTACGGCGCCAGCGACGACCCGAAATCACCGCACTACAGCAACCAGTCCCGTCTCGTCGCCCGGGGCCGGCTCCACTCGAACTTCTTCGAGCCGGATGAGCTGGCCGATTCGGTGATCACGAGTCGGACCGTGGCCACGAGATAGTCCGCTGCCCGAGGCCGAAGGGTTCCGCACCCGCTTCGATCGCGATCCGAGCGGTCGGGTGGTGCGACTGATTGACGAGTAGGTGGGTGGCCGCGAGGAGGCGTTTCCGCGATACCCCGACGGCTAGGGCTCCAAAGGCGAGGTCGCCCGAGAGAATCCTAGCGCCTCCTCAAGGTATCCCCGTTAAAGCTCAGGATGATCTCCTCCGGGCTTGGCGACTGCGCCGCCGCGCGATCGACGAAGCCGGGGAACGCCACCCGAACCTCGGGGCCGCTCTCGTAGCGGAGGACCAGGGTGTAGTCGCGGATCTGATAGGTCCCCTGGCCCCGCTCGGGCGAGACCGGATAGGGGTAGACCGCGTGCTCGACGACCCGGATCGCGCCCTCGTCGCGAAACCGCCCGCCGGCCGTGAGGATCAGACAGCCGGCACCGGTGGTTAGGCAGTAGTGGCCGTCCAGCCGGCCGGAAGCGGACGGGTGGCTCCGAATGAAACGGTGCGGAGTCCGGTTGGTGGTCAGCACCAGCGCTTCGCCGTCGATCCGGAGCGGGATGGCGCCCGACGGCATCGTCAGGGTGCCGGCACCGTTCTCGAACTGGTACCGACCCCAGCGGCGACGGTCGGCGCGGCTCGCGATATGAGGCTTGACGCCCTCGAGGCCATAGGTCGGGAAGTTCCCTCCGAACCAGGCGCTCCCATCGCTGAAGAAGACGACCGCCCCGGTCGCGAGCCGCCCGCCGAACATCGAGATGCCCCGCCACGCGCCGGTGATCGCGCCGCCCGTGAGCCGCGCCTCGGGGAAGGCGGGGGTGGTCCAGTTGGCGAATCGCAGGCCGAAGAGGAACTCGTCGATGGCCCCGGCGAATCGCGGGTTGCCGGCGGCGTGGGCCGTGGTCAGGTTGACCCGGATTTCCCGGGAGATGATGGCGACCCGTTCGATCCGTTCGTTCACCTTCGCGAGAAAGAGGCTCACGGTAAAGCGTTGCTGAGCGTTGCGGGCGCCGCCGCTGCCGCGGAGAAAGTCCCAGCCGCTCGCGGACCGCCCCACCTCCTCGAGATCGTAGGCGGCGCCGCTGACGTTGCGCATGCTCTCGGCGTTCAACATCGCGACCACCTCCTGCCAGGTGATCGCGAACTCCTCCTCCAGGCTGGTGGCCAGCTTCCCCGGAAGGATCACGACGTCCAGCGTCTCGTCGCCTTGCAGCGCGCCCCGCGGCGAGAGGGCCACGCCTCCGGCGTTCTCGCGGGCCGCCCAGCCGGTCGGCACGGTGTAGAGCACGTTGTGAAAGGTTGCCGGGGCGCCGGCGGCCGTTGGCGACGGCGCCGGCGTCGCGGCAATCGGCGGGTCGGCGGCCGCGGCCGGAGCGGAGAACCGGAGGGTGCGGAACAGCTGCTGAACCGCCGGCAGGTGCTTGGTGAGCGCGGCCTCGCTCGCGGTGAGCACCATCGCGGCCCCGGCCTGGGTGGCGTCCGCGATGGCATAGACGATCTGCAGCCGCACCCCTCCGGAGGCGTCCTGGATGGTGCGACCGGTGGAGAGGACCTGGAGGCTGCCTGAGGTGCCGCTCTGCACCGGGCTGTCGCGGAGGACCTTGGCGCCGGCGGCGTCTTGCGCGAGTCGGCCCTGGAACCAGTCCTGGAACGGCGCGCCGCGGAGACGCTCCGCGCCGAGGAGGATCACCACGACGGCGGTCTGGTCGGTCATGTCGCCGGGGGCGAGGACGAGCTGTCCGTCTCGCTCACCGCTCGACCAGCCCGGTGGGGTGGTATACGCGAGGCCTTTGTAGTCGGGGGCTTGGGCCACGGCGGGGCCGACGACGACGGTCAGGGTCCAGAGCCACGGCAATTGACGCACGAAGGAGCCCAGGGGAGCCAGTCCGAAGGGGAACGGTGGAACGTACTGCGCGAATGCGGGGGATGCCACCGCCGCTGCCAGCGGCAAGGGGGCCTTCGGCGTCGCCCGAGTGTTCTCTGGCGCCTCAAACACCGGCCCTCTACACTTCAGGGCGACCTCGAGGTGAACCTGTCAGATCCGCTCGAACGGCTGCAGCACGCGCTCCGCGATCGCTACCGAATTGACCGAGAAATCGGGCGCGGTGGCATGGCCACGGTTTTCCTTGCCTTCGACCTTCGGCGGGATCGCAACGTTGCTCTGAAGGTGCTCCGGCCCGAACTCGCCAGCACGATCGGCACCGAGCGGTTCCTTCGCGAAATTGAGATCTCCGGTAAACTCAATCACCCGAATATCCTCCCGCTGTTCGACGCCGGTGAGGCCGACGGCGTGCCGTTCTTCGTGATGCCGTTCGTCGAGGGTCAGACGCTGCGAGATCTCCTCCGCCAGGAACCGCAGCTCGGCATCGAGCAGGCCCTCCGGATCATCGTCGAGGTGGCCGAAGCGCTCTCCCACGCCCACACCGCCGGCATCATCCATCGGGACATCAAGCCGGAGAATATCCTGCTGTCGAGCGGGCACGCCCTAGTGGCCGACTTTGGGATTGCCCGTGCCATCGCGGCCGTCGAAGGCGCCAATCGACTCACCGAAACGGGGATGGCGATTGGCACCGTGGACTACATGAGTCCAGAACAGGCGACCGGGAGCGAGCGGGTCGATGCCCGCAGCGACCTCTACAGCCTAGCCTGCGTCCTCTATGAGATGCTAGCGGGTGGGCCGCCCTTCCAAGCCGGCACGGCCCAGGCGGTGATCGCGCGGCACCTGATGGACCCCGTGCCCCCGATTCGCACAGTGAGACACACCGTCCCGATCCCGGTCGAGGCGGCGATATTGACGGCGCTCGCGAAGTCGAAAGCGGACCGGTTCGCCTCGATCCAGGATTTCGTCGAGGCGCTCGATGGCAGGCGGGATTCGCCCACACCGTTTCTGGCGACAACCGCCGCACCGAGGCAGCGACGCAAGCGGGTCCTCTTGGCGGCCGGCCTGGGTGCGCTGTTCGTCGGCGTGGCCGGCGGCTATTTGGTTTTGCGGCCGCCCGCTCTCGACGAACGCCGGGTGCTGGTCGCCCCGTTCGACGATCGAACCGCCGACGCCTCGCTTGCTGGGCTGGCCGCGCAGGCGTCGAGCGAGATCGTCGGCGGACTCGCCTCGACTGCAATCGTGCGACCGGTCGATGCGCGAAGCGTGGCGACCAACGCCGGCACGACTGGTCTCCCCAGCCTCCGGCGTTTGGCGCGCAGGCTCGGGGCCAATAGTGTCGTCTCGGGAACGATCGTCAGGCAGGGGGGCCACCTCGAGTTTCGAGTCCAGCTCATCGACACCGAGACCGGAGGTGTACTGCGTCCGGTGCGCCCCGTGGTCGCGTCGGCGGTAACGCCGGTCGGGGCGGTGGCCGAGGTGGCCCAGCGAGTGATGGCCGGCTATGCCGCCCACTTCGATCCCCAGTTCCGCAACTATGCCACCGCCAGTCAACCGGCCAGCTATGACGCCTATCGTGAGTTCCAGGCGGGTGTCTTGGCGAGCCAAAGCGACGGGGACGCGGCCCTGAGCCATCTCCGCCGAGCCATCATGCTCGACTCGACCTTCATGGCACCGCGCGTGTATGTCGCCGCAAGCGGATCCTGTCGGGTGGCCGACTCCGTGGCGGCGGCGTTTCTCGCGGGTGCGGTCCGCCTGCTGCGAAGCGACCAGGCCAGGGTTGATCTCGCCCAGGCAGACTGTCGGGGCGATCGCCGGGCCCAACTCGCGGCCGCCCAGCAACTGTACGCCGACGCTCCCGCCTTGGCCGAGAATGTCTTCCTCGTTTCCCAGGCGGCGTTGTACCAAAACGCGCCGCGCGACGCCCTGACCTGCCTGGAGCGACTCACCCGAACCCAGGACCCTTCCGCGTTCTTCCGCTCGTGGTGCGTGAACATCATGACCCACGCTCACCACCAGCTCGGCCAATACCGGGAAGCGCTCGAGCTGATCGACCGGCTGCCGCCGGATCTGGCGGGCGACCCGCTCCGGGAACGGAGCCAGATGCGTCAATGGGCCGCGCTCGGGAACATCGCCCAAATCGACGCGCTGATCGGCGAGCGGCTTCGGAAAAGCAGTCAAGTGGTCCTGGCGGGCGACGACATGCGCAACGTCGGTGAGGAGCTGCGGGGTCACGGCCATCTCGCGGCGGGGCGGTCACTCTGCGACCGCGGGGTGGGCTGGTACCGGTCCCGGCCAGCCTCGGAGCAGGCGACCAAGGGGGCCCGAAGGGCGTTGGCGGCGGCCCTGTACTGCGCCGAGCGGTGGGACGAAGCGCGCGTGGCGTACCAAAGTCTTGCCGCGGAGGATACGAGCGGCACCGGCATCGAGTTCCTCACTCGACTGGGCGCCATCGCGGCGCGGCGGAACGACACCGGCGACGTTAGGCGGATCGACCAGTGGTTCGCGGCCCGGGACACGGTGGCCCGAGCCTCGTATGGCCGGGCAGTGCTCGCCGCATACGGCGGGGACCGGGCCCGCGCCCTCGCCTTGTTCCAGTTCGCCTGGGAGCGGCGGGACCCCGGCTTCATCGAGGCCCACACCGACCCCGCGCTCGAACCGCTCCGCGACTACCCGCCGTTCCTCGCTCTGCTCCACGTCGCCCGATAGCATCGAGCCGCTGGCGCCTCCCACTTGCGCGGACCCGGGGATGGCGCCAATGTCCCCGAGCGCCGATTGCCGCATCAGCCCGCCGTCCCGTTCGAGGAGGCACATCTACACCTGTAACGGAACCCGATCCGCCGGGGCCGCCGAAGAGGGTGACCGGGTCCGGTGCAGTAGTCGGTTGAGTCGGACGACGATGTTCTTGCGCCTGCTCGTGATGGCCATCGCGGGCGATCCCCTCCAGGCCCAAGATCAGGTGATCCTCCGCGGCCGGGTGACGTCCGATCGGGGGCAGCCGCTGGTTGGTGCCACCGTGGCCATCGCCAATACCAACTGGGGCGCGTCGACCGGGAACGACGGAACCTACCGAATTACCGTCGGGGCCTCGTCGGCCAAGGGCCAAAGCGTGACGCTGACCGCCCGAGCCGTCGGCTACCGACCTTGGAGCGTTCCGGTCGAATTGACTCTCGGGGTCCAAGTCCATGACTTCGCGCTGGTGTCCGACCCATTGCGGCTCGACGAAGTGGTCGTCACCGGTACGAGTAGTGCGACGTCGTCCAAACGGCTGACCTTCTCGGTGGGCCGAGTGTCCGAGGCGGAATTGCAGCAAGCTCCGGCCGTGAGCGCGCTCGGCGCGCTTCAAGGGAAAGTGGCCGGAGTCCAAGTGCTCTTGGGGAATGGTGCTCCCGGCCGTGCTCCTCAAATCAGGCTTCGCGGCGCCACCAGCATTACCGGCACATCGGACCCCCTCGTCATCATCGACGGGACGATCACCAGGTTCTCCCTCGCGGACATCGCCTCGGAGGACATCGAACGGGTCGAGGTCATCAAGGGAGCGGCCGCCTCGTCGATGTACGGGTCGGACGCGGCAAACGGGGTCATTCAGGTCTTTACCAAGCGGGGCGCCAACCTCGCCGATGGCAGGATCCAGGTGACCGCTCGCGGGGAGTTCGGCCGGTCCTCGGTGCCGGGCGATTTTTCGTTAACCCAACATCACGCCTACATCCTGCGCCCCAATGGTGCATTCTATCGCCGGGCCGACAGCAGTCGGGTCCTCCCGTCGGCGTGCACCGCGGCCGACGCCGCCAGCCTTGGAGCGCCGTGTCCGACCCGGATGGACGCCCTCGGTCGGGTCGTCGCCGTCAACGTGCAAGACGGGCGATACCCTCGCTACGCCGGTGGCCGCGACAAGCTCCTCGAGCCTGGCGCCTATTTCACCCAGTTCGTCTCGATCGGGCAACGGCGCGGCGGGACCAGTTTCAACGCCTCCTTCCAGAACACCCGGAACGAAGGCTCGGTTTTCAGTCTCGCCGGTTTCCGCCGCCAGAACTATCGGATCAATATCGATCAGGTGCTTTCGGACCGAATCGACGTTGGCCTCAACGCGTTCTACGGGCGGTCAAACAACGACGAGCCGCAGGGCAATGGTGAGCTCGGCCCCTTCAACGAGATCGCGCTTCTCGAGCCTCACATCGATCCGACCGCCGGCTGTACCGGCTCGGGCGACCGAGTGGTCTGCCCCCCGACCGTCGATATCGGCTCCCAGCGAATCGGCTCGAACCCCGACGGGTCGCCTTACAACGCCTTCATCCGCGACAAGCGGACGAACGCGGCTAATCCGTTATACAGCCTGTACGCGATCCAGCAGGATCGACGCCGGGGCCGGTTTACCGGCGGCGGTCGACTGCGGTGGCGGCCCGTCTCGTGGTTGGCGGCTGAGGGCAGCTACCACTTCGACCAGTCCAGCCAGGAGTTCTCCTACCGCGAACCGGTTGCGCTCTATCGGGCCAACGGTTCGCCCTCGAACGGCGAGTTCCGGCGGCAGTCGGTCAACGACCACGCCTCCAACCTGGGTGTTCAGGTCACCGGCACCTGGCACCTGAACGGAAGGGGGCTGCTCCGCAATCTCGGCCTGACCGCCAAAGGGGCCTACCTGTACGAAGACCAGGCGAATCGCCTTCTCGAGGCCTCGGCCAAGAGCTTCATAGTCAACCGAGTGCCGGAGTTTCCGGGCACCGATCCAACCAGCCATCGGGTATCCTCACGGACCGAGCAGATCCGCAACCGAAACGTCTTCGGTGTCACGACGCTCGACTTCGACGGAAAGGTGATGCTCGACGGCCTGGTACGACGGGACGGATCGTCCTTGTTCGGGCCGCAGGCGCGGTTCTCGACCTACTGGCGGGCGTCGGGGGCGGTCCGACTGCCTCAGCTGCTCGGGTTTGAAGACCGGGTCGACGAACTCCGGATCCGGGCGTCGCACGGTACCGCCGGGTTGCGGCCACAGTTCGCCGCGCAGTACGAGGTTCTCACCCCCGATGGCGGATCATTCAACAAGCAGCAGCTGGGAAATCGGAACTTGAGACCGGCTCGCTCCCGCGAGACGGAGGTCGGGGCCAACCTCGAGCTGCTCGGCGGGCGCTTGACCGTGGAATACAACTTTTCCGACAAGCATACTACGGACCAGATTCTCAACGTCCCGCTCCTCGCGACGACGGGCTGGGCCAGCCAGTGGCAGAACCTCGGGGCGCTCAACTCCAAGAGCCACGAGATCGCGATCGGCGCTCAACCGATCGAGACCCGAAGCATGGCGGTGCAACTGACCCTCACGGGCGATCGAATTCGTGAGTACATCACCGACTGGCCGCTGCCGGACGAAGGTTTCGGTCCGATTCAGGGGTTCAGCCCCTTCCGGTTTGCCGACGGTGTGCGCCTCGGCCTCATGCGAGGGCAACGATGGGTGAAGCGGCTCGCGGATCTCTACCTCGATCCCGCGAAGGCGGCGGCCTCCGATCCTGGCGAGGCGTGGGCTGCCGATAGCGTAGTAGTCAACGCCGACGGATACCTCGTCCGAAGGTCCACTCGCGGGACCAACGCCGAACGGCCAATCGCCCGGGTGGAATGCACCGCCACCGACGCCACCGGTGCCTGCGCCGCGACCACCACCACGTTCGATCTGGGTGTGTCGGCGCCCGACTTCCGGATCGGGCTCAACACCAACCTCGTCTTCCGGCGCTTCGTAGTGACCGGCCTGCTGGACTGGAGCCATGGTGGCCAGATCTACAACGGGACCGCTCACGGGTCCGTCCAGGATTGTGTGGCATCGCTCTGCGACCAATCATCGAAACCCGCCGACCAACGGATCGCCGAGGGGTTCTACCTGGCCGGACTGTCCAATGGTACCAACGCCAACGAAGCTTTCGTCGAGGATGCCAGCTTTCTGAAACTTCGAGAGTTGTCGGTCAACTATACCTTCAACAAGTCTGAGCTCGGAAAGCTCGGGTTGGATCGGTGGTTGGGGGAGGTGCGGGTTGGGATGATCGCCCGCAACGTCATTACCTGGTCGCGGTACAGCGGAAGGGATCCGGACGTCGCGCCGATAGCCGAGATCAATGGGCAGCCGAGTGGCTTCCGGACCCGGATGGACTGGTTCTCGTATCCTCAGTTCCGAACGATTACCGCCTCGATCGAGATCGCTTTCTGAACCCCCTTCGGTCGTACCGCCGGGCTCGTTTCAGTTGATTCGGCGGAAAGTAAAGGTCCCGAGAGGTGGCACTCCGTCGCCGTTTCGGAAGGGATGGCCGAGAATCCGGCCGATCGGCTGACGGGGCACGATCGCCTGATCGGGTGACAGGAACGTGGTCCCGCCGTCGGTGCCAGCGTCATACGGGAGGAGGTCGACGGTGAGCCCATCGACCCACCGGCCGTTGGGCCGGAGGTTCAAACCCGATACCCCCACGAACCAGTCCGGGCTCGGCGCCACCATCGACACCAGCGTCACCAGGGGGAACGTCGCCCCGATCTCAAACTCCAAGCTCACCGTTCCCGGCGATCGCGCGATCCCCCCGCCAGACAGCACCCGCTCCGCTCCCCCCGCCGATACCGCGGCCCGCACTTCGTCATCGAGCGGAGACTTGCCGCCCAGCTCGGCCATGACCCGGACTCCGTCCGTGGCGATCCCACCGGGTGACCAGAACGAAACGGCTGTCGAGTGGGTGCCGCCGATCAAGCCGGAGAAATGGGCCGAGGCCGGGAAGTCGGTCGGGTGCGAGGTGGAGCTCCAGGTCGCGTCGAAGGTGACTTGGTAGCGGGCCGTGGCCGGATCCGGCGCGGTGACCGGTCCGGTCGGCTCGGAAGCGCCGCAGCCGAGGGCCGCTCCGGCAACCGCGATCGCGAAGAGAGCGGCGGGCGGGCCGCCGAGGCCAATGGTTCGAGTCATGTCGGAGGAAACGCCGGCTTGGGGGTGCAGGTTCCCAGCGGGACAATGGGTCGCCGGCCCGGGGTGCGCCGGGCCGGCGTGATCACCGCGATGCTCGCGGCGGCGGGAACGGTCGGTCGCCCCTCCTAGCTGGTAGCGACCTGGTTGAAGTACTCCACCATCCGCTGCCGCATCGCCTCGTTCGGCACCCGGCCCCGCGCCGCGCCCATGTTGTCGCGCATGTTGGTGGGGCGGCTGGTCGCTGGGATTGCCACGGTCACCGCCGGATGGCCGATCAGGAACTTGAGGAAGAACTGCGCCCAGCTGGTCACGTCGATCTCGCCCGCCCAGTCCGGCAGCGGCTTGCCGGCCACCCGCGGGAACAGCGCGGCCCGCCCGAACGGCACCGCCACCAGGACCCCGACCTTCCGCTCGATCGCCAGCGGGAGGATGACCTCCTCGACGTTGCGGTTGGCGATCGAGTAGTCGATCTCGATGAAGTCGAGTGCCTCGTTCCGCATCAAGGCGGCTAGCTCCTCGTACTGCCGATCCGACGTGGTGGTGACGCCCAGGTAGCGGATTCGGCCGGCCTTCTTGAGTTCCTTCAGGATCCCGAGCTGGGTCGGAATGTCGCCCAGGTTATGGACCTGGATCAGGTCCATCTTCGCTTTGCCGAGCCGCTGGAAGGAGGTTTCGATTTGGGCCATCGCGGCGGCTTTGTCCGCCGAGCCGCCGCCTCTGGGGGCCACGTTGACCTTGGTGGCCCAGAACACCTTGTCCTTGAGTCCCGCTTCGTTGACGATCTTTCCCGCCACCTCCTCCGACGCCCCATAGCTCGGCGCGGTATCGAAGACCGTGCCGCCCAAGTCGGTCATCGTCTTCATCACCTCACGGAGGGACGAGTAGTCTTCCGACCGGGCTACCTGGGAGAAGGTCGCCGAGCTACCGAGCCCGACGACCGGAATCCGCTCACCGGACGAAGGGATCGGGCGGGTGATCAGCGGGAGGGCCTGGGCGGCCAGGGCCTGGTAGTCGAGGGCCAGGGCGGCACCGGCCCCGGCGGTGAGGGTGATCCATTCTCGCCGAGTCAACGACATGGTGGTGTCTCCAAGGGGGGTCAGCGGCTGTCGCTTAGCATTTCGATATACGGCTTGGGGGCGGCTGGCGTTGGTTGGGGCGGGGGCGGGGGCGGGGGAGGCGCAGGACGCAAGACTCAGGACTCAGGACTCGGGACTCAGGACTCAGGACTCAGGACTCAGGACTCAGGACTCAAGACATAAGGCACAAGAGTGAAGATTCAAGGCGCAGGGCGAGGGGCTGCCGCCCTGCGTCTTGCGTTGATCCCTCGGAACCGATCGCGGTCCTTGGTCTCGCAGGGCACGCCCGGGGGGCCCGGCGCTGGACCCTTCACCCCGGCCTGGGTCTTTCGTCTTGAGTCCTGAGTCCTGAGTCCTGAGTCCTGAGTCTTGAGTCTTTCGCCCCGGCGCCCCTACCGAATCTCCCCCTTCGCCTCCACCAACCGCCGCCCTCCAGCCACCCCGAGTCGCGCCATCGCCGGTTCCACGTTCTGGAGCCACGCCCGCGCCCCTGGAGCCTTCCCGAGCCGCATCAGCGACCGAGCCACCTGCAGCGCGGCCATGCAGCGGCGACGATCGAGACAGGTCACCGCCGCGGGGACCCGCTGGGCCATCGCGAACACCTCCGGATAGCGTCCCAGTTCGAACGACCGCTCGATGACCAGGGCCGCGAGGTACGGGTCGGGGTCGGCCGCGAGATGGGCGCGGGCCAGGATCAGGAAATTCGCGGTGCTGCCGGTGGCGCCCATGGCGCGAAGGAAGACCCGGCGCATCTCGAGATTCGCGCTGGCTCGCATCGGGACCACGCCGTCGGGGTCGAGCCGGAGCTCGATGGGCCCGGCGATGGCCAAGGTCACGGAATCCAGTTCGCCGGTGCCGTCCAGCCGGGCCCGCGCCTTGGTCCCGCCCGGACCGGTGGCTTCGACGGTGACCGGATAGGCGATGGTGCCGGTGCGCTCGACGGTGACCCATTGCCGGCGCGGGTCGGCGGGGTCCGGCCGGACCGATCGGACCGCGAAGTCGATCCGGGCGTCGCCCCGGGGCCAGGCGGACAGCAGTGCCCCCGCGCCGCGCGCCCCGGCCGCCTCGAGCGCGGTCGCGAAGTCGGCGACCGAGAGCCGGCGGTGGCCGTGGCTGGTGAGGAGCGCGCGCTGGATCTCGACGAATCGATCGGCGCCGAGCTGCTCGGCCAGGAGGTAGATCGCGGTGGCCCCTTTACCGTGACGAACCAGCGAGTTGTAGTCGTAGGGTAGCGACTGGACGAGGCTGTCGGGGAGCCCGAGCCGCTGATCGTAGCCCCCGATCATCGCCCCGGCGTAGTCCTCGAAGGCGTTGTCCCCGTCAGGTCGGCGCCATTGGGCCGGGATCGATCGGTTGGCGGTCCGGGCTAGGTAGAGCTGGTCGGTCCAGATGCCCGTGCCTAACGTGAGCCAGCCGAGCCGCTCGTCGGCGTCGAGGACATGGAGGCCCCAGTAGTAGTGGGCCAGCTCGTGGGCGGTGATCCAACGGACGAACTCGTCGCTCAGGTCGCCGCGGTGGATCATGAACATCTGCGGGAGCGGGTAGCCGCCGCGGGCGCTGCGGAAGCCTGGCACGATCCCGATCTCGTTGGCAGGGAAGAACCCGTAGGTCGAGCGATACCATTCCGCGGCCTCGGCCGCCGCCACGGCGATCCGCCGAAAACGCGCCACGTCGGCCAGTGGGGCGAATGCCCGGACCCGGGTCCGGCCATTCCCGGCGGCTTCCACTCGATGACCAGGCCCGACGGCCAGGGCCACGCCTTCGACATCCGCCGCCCGATACCGATGCAACACCCCCGTTTCGGAGGGCACGGTGTCGACCAGCGCCCCGGTCGCCAGAACGGCCAGCCCGCGCGGTACCTCGATGTTCGTCTCGAAATGGCGGAACCGGGCCAGGGAATCCGAGATGCCGAGGACCGTCGGATACCACGCCTCCTCGTCGGAAGTGGACGTGGCGAGGAGGTAGCCGAAGTCGTGGGTCGCCGCGGTATCGAAGGGGACCTGATACTCGATCATCACGACCGCCGGCCCCGCGCCGGCGGCCACCGGGACGGTCAAGGTGGTGGAGTCGGGTCCGAGGGTGAAGGGAACGGTTCGGGCCGCGGAGTCGCCGGTGGCGGACACCTGAATCCGCCGGCCGCCGCTCAGGGCGAGGCCAAGGCGCGCTTCGGTCGGTCGGGCGAGGGCGGAGCGGGGAATCCGGATCGTGGCACGCGCGGTGATGATCGGTTGATCGGCGGCCACGGTGGCGTCGATCCGATAGTGGAGCCCGCCCTCGGCCTGCCCGGCGAGCCGGCCCGCGAGGACCATGATGAGGCCAATGACGAGTCGACCCGCACCCATGCTGCGCTCCGGTGACCGGGGTCTACTGCGAGCGGAGCAGGCCACCGCGGCCTCCCCGACCCGCGACCCCGGTCGGAATCGGGCTAGACGTCCAAGTTCGAGACGTACCTCGCGTTCTGTTCGATGAACTGCCGACGCGGCTCGACTTCGTCGCCCATCAGCTCCTCGAACAGGCGCGACGCTTCCACCGCGTCCTCCAACGTCACCCGGTGAATGGTCCGTTTCTCGGGATCCATCGTGGTGTGCCAGAGCTGATCCGGGTTCATCTCGCCGAGACCCTTGTAGCGCTGGATGTTGACGTTGGCCTTGCCCTCGGGGCCCGCCAGGCGTTTCACGTACTCGTCGCGCTCCGGCTCGCTGTAGGCGTAGAACTCCTCCTTGCCCCGAGCCACCCGATAGAGGGGCGGCTGCGCGATGTAAACGAACCCCGCGTCGATCAGCTCCTGCATCTGGCGGAAGAAGAACGTCAAGAGCAGAGTCCGGATGTGGGCGCCGTCGATGTCGGCGTCGGTCATCAGGATGATTTTATGGTAGCGGGCGTCGTCGAGCTTGAAGTCTTCCTTGACGCCGGTGCCGACCGCCGTGATCATGGCCCGGATCTCTTCGTTGCCGAGGATCTTGTCGATCCGGGCCCGCTCGACGTTGAGGATCTTGCCCCGAAGCGGCAGGATCGCCTGGAACGAGCGGTTCCGGCCCTGCTTGGCGCTGCCGCCGGCCGAATCGCCCTCGACGATGTAGATCTCACAGAGCGCGGGATCGTCGAGCGAGCAATCCGCCAGCTTGCCGGGGAGCACCGCGTTCTCGAGGCCCGACTTCTTCCTGACCAAGTCGCGCGCTTTGCGGGCGGCCTCGCGGGCCCGGGCCGCGCTGACCGATTTCTCGATGATCTGCCGGGCGACCGACGGGTGTTCCTCGAGATAGTTGCCGAGGTGTTCGTTGATCACCGTCTTGACGATGCCCTCGACCTCGGAGTTACCAAGCTTTGTCTTGGTCTGTCCCTCGAACTGCGGCTCCTTCACCTTGACGTGGAGGATGCAGGTGAGCCCCTCGCGGATGTCCTCGCCCGTGAGGCTGAAGTCTTCCTTCTTGAGGTGGCCACCCTTCTTGGCGATGTCGTTGATCGTCCGGGTCAGCGCCGCGCGGAACCCGGTCAGGTGAGTGCCACCCTCGTGGGTGTTGATGTTGTTGACGAAGGTGAACGTATTCTCGTTGTAGCCGTCCTCGTACTGGAGCGCGAGGTCGACGTCGACGTCGTTCATCGTGGCCGAGAACGCCACCGGCTTCGGATGGACTGGACGCTTGTTCCGGTTGAGCCACTCGACGAACTGGATCAAACCACCCTTGGCGTGGAACTTCTCTTCCTGGGCCGGGCTCTTTCGCTCGTCCTTGAGGAGGATCGAGACGCCCTTGTTGAGGAAGGCCAGCTGGCGAAGCCGGTCGGCGAGGGTGTGGAAGTTGTATTCGAGGACCGTGAAGATCTCGGGGTCGGGCTTGAAAGTGACGGTAGTGCCGGTGCCCTTCGCCTTCCCGACCACGCTCAGCTTCTTGGTGGTCTGCCCCCGGACGAACGCCATGTGGTGGCGCTTGCCATCGCGGTCGACGAACACCTCGAGCTGCTCCGACAGCGCATTGACCACCGAGACGCCGACCCCGTGGAGACCACCGGAGACCTTGTAGTTCGATTTGTCGAACTTGCCGCCCGCGTGCAGCACGGTGAGGGCCAGCTCGACGCCCGGCATCTTCTCGGTGGGGTGGAGATCGACCGGGATGCCCCGGCCGTTATCGGTGACGGTGATCGAGTCGTTCTCGTGGATCGTGACCGTGATCTCGTCGCAGTAGCCGGCCAGCGCCTCGTCGATCGAGTTGTCGACTACCTCGTAGACCAGGTGGTGGAGGCCGTTCTCGCTGGTCGATCCGATGTACATCCCGGGGCGCTTGCGAACCGCTTCGAGGCCCTTCAAGACCTGGATGGAGTCGGCGCCGTAGTCGCCGTTTCCGTTCCCGCCGCCGTTGCCGTTTGGTTCTTTCGCCATGGTCATCCTGTGGGCCGGGCAAGGACCCGCCGGCCCGGCTGGTCGCGGGCGACGAATGGGTCCTGCCCAGGCTTGGGTAACGTGTGGCCGGACCCCAACTTCCCCCGGTCCGGCTCAGCCACAAATTTAGCTGGGGAGGGGGGTGCTTTTGCAGTCTATTCGGGGGTCGGTTTCGGGGCCGGTTTTTGGGCCTCGATAGGGCCCACGGAGCA
This sequence comes from Gemmatimonadales bacterium, assembly GCA_046160105.1. GTDB lineage: Bacteria > Gemmatimonadota > Gemmatimonadetes > Gemmatimonadales > GWC2-71-9 > SHZU01. Next base: position 125,545 of record JBJXGT010000048.1, read on the forward strand.
GCGAATCGCCACGATCTTGCCGGTGCGTTCGGAGTTCAGGCGGGCGAGGAGTTTTGGGGCCAGGAGGTTGAGTTCGAGGGCCCACGGAGACGACCGCACCTTGACCCAGAGGACCCCGTCCGCGGTGACGCCCTCGGCTTGGGCGTTGGCCGCCACCCGGGGCCCGACCACCTCGGCCCACCGCTCGACCGCGGTGGCCAGGTCGAGCCGTTTGGCGAGCCCCCGTTTGGCCAGATAGTCGCCGATCAGGTGGCCGAGGGCTTCGGGCCGGCGCTTCGGTTTGGTCATCGCGATAGCCGCGCCGGGCCGTTGGCGGGCTCGACCAGCCCGGCGTTGACCCGGTGGACCGGGAGGTTGAGGCCGGGCGGCAGCTCGTCGACCCGCGGCGCGGTGACGAACACCTGGGGCGGGGTGACGTCGTCGGCCGGCCGCAACTCGAGCCGGGCGGCGAGGCGTTCCTGGCGGTCGCGATCGAGTTCGGCGAAGACGTCGTCGAGGAGGAGAGCGGGGGTGCGTCCCGAGGCCGCGGCCAGGGTGTCGCGCTCGCAGAGCTTGAGGGCGATCGCGGCGGTGCGCTGCTGGCCGGTGGACCCGGCGATCCGGAGCGGGGTCGCGTCGAGGGTCAGCTCCAGATCGTCGCGATGGGGCCCCACGCCGGTGGCCCGGGCATTGAGATCGCGAGGACGGTGTCGCTCGAGGGCCTCGAGGAAGCCGGCCGGCTCGGCCAGCTCGGCGGGGCCGGTCAGCTCGAGGCGGACCGGCATCGGCTCGCCTAACGCCGCGCAGGTGGCGGCCCAGTGGCCGCCGTACCGGGCGACCCAGGCCCGCCGGCGCTCGACCAGCACGGCCCCGTGCCGGGCGAGGCCCGGATCGAAGGCCCAGGCCGCGGCGCTGATGCCCTGGCGAAGCGCCGCGTTGCGCTGTTCCAACCCGGCCCGATAGTGGCGGAGGGCCCGGAGGTACTGACCGTCGGCGAGCGAGAGAGTGCGATCGAGGAAATGCCGGCGAAGCGACGCGGCGCCCGAGATCAAGGTCACGTCGGCCGGGAGAAACGCGACCGCGAGCCAGACGCCGAGCGCATCGTTCATCCGGGTCGATTCCGCCCCATCGACGCTGATTCGCTTCCGCCGGCCCGCCGCCGCGAAGCCCGCTTCGACGATCCGGGCGGCCCCCGGTGCCGCTTCGACCTCGAGTCGGACGAAGAACCCGGGGGATTGGTGACGGACCAGATCCGCGTCCCGGGCGCCGCGGAGGCTCCGAAACAGGACCGGGTAATACATCGCTTCGAGGAGATTGGTCTTGCCCTGGCCGTTTGGGCCGAGAAACACCGCGCCCTCCGCGGGCAGCTCGAGGTCGAGGCTCGCCAGATTGCGGAAGTCGTGGGCCTCGAGACGGGCGGCCCGCAACGTTAGTTCCCCTGGAACGTCGGGGGGCGTTTCTCGAGGAATGCTCGGGTCCCCTCGACCGCGTCGGCCGTGCCGAACAAGGTGCCGAACGCCGAGCTTTCGAGGGCGAGCGCGTCGTCCATGTGCAACGCCTCTTGCGCGGTGGCCAGCTCCAGGCAAGCGGCCACCGCGAGCGGGGCGTTGGCCACGATGGCCCGGGCCAGCTTCTCGGCCTCGGCCAGCAGTTGATCGGCTGGGTGCACCCGGTTGACCAGTCCGATTCGGAGCGCCTCGGCCGCGTCGATCATGCTCCCGGTGGTGAGGATCTCGATGGCGCGGCCCTTTCCAATCAAACGGGGCAGCCGGATCGTTCCGCCGTAACCGGGCGGAATTCCCAGCTTCACCTCCGGTTGACCGAACTTGGCCGCCTCGGAGGCGAGCCGGATGTGGCACGCCATCGCCAGCTCGCAGCCCCCGCCGAGCGCGAAGCCGTTGACGGCCGCGATGTAGGGCTTGGGGCTCTTCTCGATGCTGCGGAAGATCCCCGACCCCTTCGCCGACAGGCGGCGGGCGGCCACCCCGCTCAGATTCTGGAACTCGCTGATGTCCGCGCCGGCCACGAAGGCCTTGGGGCCGGCGCCGGTGAGGATGACGGCCCGAATCTCGGCGCTGTGGCGAACGTGGTCGACGGCAAGGCCCAGATCGGTGATCACCTGGGCGTTGAGGGCGTTGAGCTTGTCGGGGCGGTTGACGGTGATGAAAGCGATCCCGTCACGGACGTCGAAAAGGAGCGTGGGATAGGCCATGGCGGAGAATTTAGTCGATCCGACCAGGGCCCGCCCGGGCGGATCAACGGTATCGCGATGGCGGTCGGTCGCCTACTGGAATTGCAGGTTGCGGGCGAAGTCCGCCGGGCTAGTGGCCGCCGCGGTCGCCACCTCGAGGGCGATCAGCTCGGCGTGATAGAGCTCGGTGAGATGCTGGTCGAACGTCTGCATCCCGTACTGGCTCTTGCCTTGAGCGATCAGGTCCTTGATCTCGGTGGTGCGTTCCGGGTCGGCGATCAGCTCTTCGACGGTGGCGGTGTTGCGCATGATCTCGACCGCGACCACTCGGCCGGTGCCGTCCTTGCGCGGCAGCAGGCGCTGCGAGATGACGGCACGCAACGTCTCGGAGAGGCGCTGGCGGATCGAAACCTGCTCGGCCGGCTCGAACACGCTGATCAACCGCGTAATCGTCTTGATCGCGTCGGTGGTGTGGGTGGTGCTGAACACCATGTGGCCGGTCTCGGCCGCCTTCAGGGCGATGTCGATCGTTTCGCGGTCCCGCATCTCACCGACCATGATGATGTCGGGATCCTGGCGCAACGCGGCCCGGAGCGCGCCGGCGAAGCTGTCGGTGTCGCCGCCCAGTTCGCGCTGGAGAATGGTGCACCGTTCGTCCTGATGGAGAAACTCGATCGGATCCTCGATGGTGACGACCTTGGCGGCCTTGATCCGATTGACGTGGGCGAGCATCGAGGCCAAGGTCGACGACTTGCCGCTTCCGGTGATCCCGGTGACCAGGATCAGACCACGGTCTTCCATCGCCAGGTCGCGCACCACGCTCGGGAGGCCGAGCTGTTCGAGGTCGGGCTGCGTGGTCGGGATGTTTCGCAGTACCGCGGCGATCGATCCCCGCTGACTGCACAGGTTGACCCGAAAACGCCCCGCGCCTGCGAGGGAATACGAGCAATCGACTTCCCGAAGACCGCGAAGCTGGGCGTCGACCGTTTCCGGTGTCGCCTTTCGGGCACTGACCAGGATTTCGGCGGCAATTCTCGCCGTGCTTTCAGCGCTCAAAATGCCTAGATTGCTGACAGATGCGATCTGGCCACGGACCCGAAGCCGAAACGGCCCCCCGGCGCTGATGTGAATATCGGATGCATCGATCTCGACCGCCTTACGCAGGACGGCTTTGAACGTGGCCACCGGATCGGTGGGGGCGGCGGATGGCGCTGGGGCAGTGGGTTCGGCGACGGCGGTCATAGGCAACGGGGTGGTTAGCAGGAAGCGTGCCGGCTTGGGTCAGCGGCTGGCCCCCGCCGAAGGTCTTGTATAGTCACGATTGGGGGAGTGGCATGGGGCTGTTGGCCATCGCGGGCGTCGTCATCGGAGCGGTGATCATGCTCCTCGCGGCCCAGACCCTTCACCTGTCGTCGGTGCTGCGCTGGGAGGATCAGGAGACCCGGGGCTTGGGGTACTACGGCAAGAGCCTCGCGGAGCGGCGCCGATTCAAGAGCCGCCTCAAACGACATGCGGTCTGGTTGGCCCCGATTCTCAAGTTGTCCGGCCGGCTGAGTAAGATGGACTTCCGCCGGGCGAGCTTCGTCCACCGGGGCGTGGCCGGACCGCTAGGGAGCGCCGGGCCCGCGACGTTCGCCGCGGCGGCGGAGTACCAGCCGCGACCCGAGGACGTGTTCGTCGTGACCCAGATGAAATGCGGCACCACCTGGATGCAGCACCTGGTTTACGAGGTGGCCATGCGTGGCCAGGGCACCCTCGTGGAGACCGGCACCGCGCTCTACTCGATCGCTCCCTGGCTCGAAGGCCTCCGCAGCGTGCCACTGAGTCAAGCCTCTACCATCGGGGTCGAACGCCCGGTTCGAATCATCAAGACCCATCTTCCCGATTCGCTCTGCCCCAAGAGTACCGTCGCCAAATACATCTACGTCGCCCGCCATCCGGTGTCCTGCTTCGCGAGTTGCGTCGATTTCATCTCCACCACCGCGGGGGTGATGGCGCCGACCCTCGCCGCGTGCGAGGCGTGGTACACCTCGCCCGACCTGATGTGGTGGGGAACCTGGCCGGAGCACGTCGCGGGATGGTGGCGGCGGGCCCAGACCGAGCCGAACGTGCTGTTCGTTTACTTCGAGGACATGAAGAGGGACCTGGCGGCGGTGGGGCGCCGGGTGGCCGACTTCCTCGGCATGGCCCCCTTGTCTGACGCGGAGCTGACTCGGGTCGTCGAGAAGTGCGGCTTCGACTACATGCAGCGACACCAAGAGATGTTCGAGATGTCGCCGCCCCATATCCTCCAAACCAACGCGGAAATCTTCGTCCGGGGGACCGCCGACCGGCACGCCGATGTGCCCGCCGACGTCCGGCGCCGGATCGCGGCCTGGTCCGTCGACCAGATGAAAGCGAGCGGTTTTCCGATGGCGGTCGCGTATCCCGACCTCGCCGGGCCGACGTAGCCCGACGGCTGACTACGGCCGGATCCGCTTCGCCTCCTCATCCACGTCCGTTTCCCATCCGGCCAGCAGGGCGCGCAACTCTCGGGCGAGATCGGTCCGGGTGGACGCGAGGTCGTTCCGCTCGCCGAGGTCATTCCGCACGTTGAACAGCAGGGTGTGCACGTTCCCGTCGATCAACATCTTCCAGTCGCCCTTTCGCACCGCCCGCTGCCGAATGCCGCCCGCGCTGGTGCGCCAGAACAGCGTTCGCTCGACCTCGGGGGCGCGGCCCGCCAGGATCGGGATCAGATCGATACCCTCGAGCCGCGCGTTCGCCGGCACCGCCACGCCGGCGGCCGCGACGATCGAGGCTGAGAGATCCATCGTGATGCCGACTTGTCCGGAAACCCGACCGGCCGGGAGGCGCCCAGGCCACCGAAGGAGGGTTGGGACCCGGATCCCGCCTTCCCATAACGTGAATTTGCGGTTGAAGAGGGGTGCGTTGCGGGAGAGCCATTCGCCCCCATTGTCGTTGGTAAAGATGACCAGCGTGTTGCTCGCCAGCCCGAGGCTGTCGAGCGTCGCGAGGATCTGACCGACCCCGCGGTCGGCGCGCTCGAGCATCGCGGCATAGTCCGCTCGGGTGCCCGGGGCACTGTCGTGCGGGAGGAGGTGTTTGGCGTTGTCGCGGGCTCGGCTCGGACGGTCCGGCGGCTGATAGGGCCAGTGCCCGGCGCCATAAGCGACTTCGACGAAAAACGGACCCCTCGCCTGTTCCCGAATGAACCGGATCGACCGCTCCGTGGTCAGGTCGGTCATATAGCCGGTGACCGTGATCGGATCCTCGTTCTCGAACAGGTCGGGCCGCCCATCCCCGCCGGTGTGCTGATAGTAGTCGATGTAGCCGGTCTTGAACCCGAAGAAGTAGTCGAACCCGTGGGCACCCGGGCTGAACTCCGGCTTGTAGCCGAGGTGCCATTTGCCGATCAGCGCCGTCGCATAGCCCGTTTGTTGGAGGAGGCGCGGCAGGGAATGGCCCGCCGCCGGCAATCCGACCTCTTTGCTCGATGAGGTGGGGCCCCCGAGCGGTGCCTCGATCGCGTACCGCTGCTGATAGCGCCCCGAGATGAGGGCCGCCCGGGTCGGGCTGCAAAAGGGCGCGTTGGCGTAGAAGTCGGTGAGCCGGACCCCTTCGCGCGCCAGGCGGTCGATGTTGGGCGTCCGGATGTCGGGCGCCCCGTAGCTGCCGAGGTCGCCGTAGCCGATGTCATCGGTGATGATCAGGACCACGTTTGGCCGCTGCGCCCCGGCCGACGACGCCAACGCGAAAAGCAGGAGCCCCGTCAGGCGGGGGCCCTTGGTGCGCTGCCTCAGCATCCGCCGATGGCCCCGGCGAGCACCTCGTCCCGCCCGCCTCCCTGCTGTTTCCTTACGAGGGCGTTGACCAGCGCGAACATGGCGGTCTCCAGGATTGGCGGGGGTCGATCGAAATGATTCCCCGTACAATGGAGACGACCAGCGAACCTGGCAATGGCGTCAGTCGGCGAGCAGGCTCGCTCGCGGCTCGACCAGCGCCGCCCGCCGGCCCGGGACCGCCGACGCGACGATGCCGGTGAGGGCGATCACCACGGCTACCGCCCCGACCACCACCGGCTCGAACGGGCGGACTCCCACCAGCCGGTCGCCCAACATCCGCCCGAGCCAGAACACCAGCGGAGCGCCGAGCAGCCAACCGATCGCGGCCAGCCGGACCCCTTGGTTGACCACCAGCCCAACCACCTGTCCGGGCCGGGCCCCCAGCGCCATCCGAAGCCCGAGTTCACCGCGCCGGCGCCCCACCACATAGGATAGCACTCCGTAGAGCCCGCCCACCGCGAGCGCCAACGCCACCGCCGCGAAGAAGGCCAGCACCGCGCCGAGGATTCGGCGGATCCCCAACGACTTCCCTAACGCGTCGTCCATCGACTGCCAGCCGTAGACGGCCAACTCCGGGTCGATCTGGCGGACCGCCGCGCGGACCGGCTCCGCGACCGTTTGGATCGGCCCGGTGGTGCGCACCACCGCCGCGAATCCGTCCAATCGGTCCGCGGTGGCCGGGCCGACCGGGAAGTAGACCGTCGGCCGGGTGGGCTGGTCGAGTCCGTAGTGGCGCACGTTGCCGGTCACGCCGATCACGGTTCGCCACCGGGCGGTGGTTGACCCCGCGCTCTTGAACCGGCGGCCGGTCGGGTCCGCCACCCCGGGCCAATGAAGGTCGGCGAAGTCCTCGCTGACCAGCATGACGGGCAGCCCGGCTTCGCCGTCCGCGGTGGTGAACGCTCGGCCTCGGGTCACCCGGACTCCCAACGCGGTCATCGCCCCGGGCGACATGCCTAACGTCAACGTGACCGGGTTGGCGGCCCCTACCGCGCGGGGCGGGGCGCCCTCCGCCTCGAAGAAATTGCCGTTGTGACAACGGGTCAGGGGCACGCAGGTGGCGATGCCGGTCTCCCGGGTCCCCGGGATGGCCGCCAGGGCCTCCAGGAGCCGTCGATGGAACGACCCGATCGCCACCGAATCGGGATACCGCGCCGCCGGCAGCGCGAGTCGGAAGGTCAGGACCTGCTCGGTCCGGATCCCCGGATCCACCGCTCGGATCCGCTGCTGGGCCCGGAACAACATCCCGCTCGCCGAGAGCAGGATCGTGGCGAGAAAGACCTCGGCGACCACGAAACCGTGAAGGAGACGCCGCTCGCCGCGCCCGAGCGTGGCTCGCCGATCGGCGCCGCCCAGCAAGGGACGGCCGTCGTTCCGACGGGCGTTGATCGCCGGGGCAAGCCCGAACAGGAGCGAGGTGCCGCCCATCAGCGCGATCGCCGCGAGAGCGGTGGACCAGGTTGGCTCGAGCCGGATCCACTTGGGCAACCACTCGGCCGTGGCCGCGCCGAACGCGCTCAAGCCCCATTGTCCGAGCACGGCGCCGACCACGCCCGCCGCCGCCGCCAGGGTCAAGCTCTCGATCATCAACTGACGGGTGATCCGCTTCGGGTTCGCGCCGAGCGCGATCCGAACCCCGATCTCCCGCTGCCGAAAGATCGCCCGCGCCAACATCGTGCTGGCCACGTTGGCGCAGGCGCACAACAGGACCAGCACGGCACCGGCGGCCAGCGCCACGGTGAGCGTCCGGTAGTCGGCGCTCAGGAAATCACGGAGGGGAAGGAGGACCGGCGAGACGACCCGAGCGGTGTCGCCGGTCGCCCAGAGCGGGCCGTGCGCCGCCACCAGCGCCGCCCGGGCCGTCTCGAGGCTGGTCTCCGCCTTGAGCCGGCCGATCCCTTCGTAGGAGTAGCTCTGCCAGTCCTGGGAGGGATTCTCTTGAAGCGGCGTCCACAGCTCGCTCTCGCCGATGAACGAGGCGGTTCGCGGCAGGACGCCGATGATGGTGTGTGGCAACCCGTCGATCGTCAGGGACTGGCCGATGACGTCGCGCGACAGACCGAATCGACTCCGCCACAACGTCTCCACCAGGACCACCACTTTCGGTCCCCCGACCCGATCTTCCTCGGCCGAAAAGGTCCGGCCGAGCAGCGGCTGGATCTTGAGGGCGGCCGGCAGATCGTGGGTCACCCGCGCGGTGCGAACCCGCTGGGCGCCGCCCGGATCCGCCAAGTTGACGCTCGCGGTCCCGTAGATGCCGACCGCGTCGAACGTCCCCTGAAGCCCTGCCCGCCACTGATGGAAATCAGGGTAATTGATCCCGGTATAGGTGAGGTTCCAGGTCGGGGCCGTCTCGTTCAGATACACGAGGCGATTCGACTCGGGAAACGGCAGCGGTCGAAGCACCACCCCGTTGATCAACCCGAAAACTCCGATTGCCGCAGCCATCCCGAGGCCGAGGGTGCCGAGCAGGAGGAGGGTGGTGCCGCGTTGACGGGTGAATCCGCGAATCGCGTAGCGAACGTCCTGAGGGAGTCCCGCCATCCGACCCTCCTTCCGCTTCGTCTGGTCCGCTCGCAGCCATCGTTCGTAGCCGGCCCGGCGGAGGCCGTCCCCAACGGCGGCGAACCACGTCGCCACGGTCCGCCACCGGCCCCCCTTCCGGGCATCCGCCAAGGCATCCTCGAGGTCGGCGAGGATCGCCGCCCCGTGGTCCCGGCGGAGATCGCCGGGAAGGAGGCGGAGCAGGACCGCGAAGGCCGCGACGCCCCACGATCGCTTCAGGTGGCCTCCCGCGGGCGGAGCCGCCGCTCGGCGGCCGCGACCAGCGCCGCCAGTCGGGCGATCTCGGTCTCCAGCGCCTTCCGGCCCGCCCGGGTAAGACCGTAGTACTTGCGGCGTTCACTTTCGCCGGTCGGGTGAGCGCCTCGATCGGACAGCGACTCGATCAAGTCCTGGGATTCGAGCTCCGCCAGGGTGCCGTACAGCGTGACCGGCCAGAGCACGACCGACCCGCCGCTCTCCTCACGAACTGTCTTGGCGATCGCCGAGCCGTGCCGTGGTTCGGCGGCGAGGGCCAGGAGGATATGGAAAGCGGTGGTTTTCACCGAACCTCGCTATTGGATGCTACACTACAGTATGATACAGTCCTGTAGCGCGCGCAAGGCCCGCAACGTTTTCCCCTGGTCGAGTATCTGTCTACATTGTAGACTCATACTTCGAACGGCTGACGATGCCTCCGACCACGCTTGGCGATTTCGAGCAACTCGTCCTCCTCGCGATTCTCCGGCTGGGCGATCACGCCCTGGCCCCCGACATCCGTCTCGCCATCGAGGCTGCGGCCGATCGCAAGGTGACTCGGGGCGCGCTCTACGCCACCTTGGATCGCCTCGAGACCAAGAAGTACCTCCGCTGGCGTCCCGAGGTGGGGGCGGCGGCGCGCGGGGGCGTTCCGCGGCGCCGTTTCGAGCTGACCGCTGCCGGGCTCGCCGCGGTGCGCCGATCCTACGCGGCCGTCTCGGCGCTCGCGCAGGGTCTCGAAGAGCGGCTCGAGTCCGCCTCGTGACCGGTTCCCCGCCGCGGTGGGCCGAGCGGCTCCTGGCCTGGGCGGTTCGCCGGTTCCCTTCGGGACGGTACCTCCTGGCCGACCTGCGCGAGGAGCACGCCGACCTCTGCCTGACGGATCCTCGGGCCGCCGGTCGCTGGTACTGGCGGCAAGCGCTGGCCTTGGCCTGGCGCTACCGCCTCACCCGAGCGCCGGGTACCCCCTTCGTTCCCGACCCCGATGGATCGAATTCCCAGGGAGATCTGATGCGTACCGACCTCGTCCTCGCCGTCCGATCGATCGCCAAGCGACCGCTCCTGTCCTCGGCCGTCGTGCTCACCATCGGCGGCGCTTTGGCGGCGACCTCGATTGCCTTCAGCCTGGTGGACGGCATCCTCCTCAAGCCGCTGCCATACGACACCCCCGAGCGACTGGTGACCATCTGGGAGCGATCCCCCCAGCTGAACGGGGACAAGAACGTCGTCTCACCGGTCAATTTCGACACCTGGCGGCGGCAACTGACCACGGTCGAGGATCTCGCGGCCGTCTTCGAGACGAGCGTGGCCTTGAACGGTGACGGCGACCCGGCGCAGGTCGGAGTGGTGTACACCGCCGGCCCGCTGTTCTCCTTGATCGGCGGGTCGCCGCTGGTGGGTCGCTACTACGGCAAGGAGGAGGACGTCAACGGTGGGCCGTCGGTCGTGGTCATCTCCGAGCGACTCTGGCGGAGTCGGTTCGGCGCGGATCCGAGCGTGATCGGCCGGTCGATCCTGGTCAACGGGGTGGGCCGGCAGGTCGTCGGGGTGTTGCGGAGCGAGCTCGATTTCGCCCCGACCCGGAGTTGGGGCGGCGTCGGCAGTCGCGACCTCTATATCCCGATCCAATACCCGCCGCAGGCCTGGACCGCCGGGGGCCGTTACCTCCAAGTCGTCGGGCGAATCCGGGCGGGGGCCACCCTGGCGAACCTCAGGGACGAATCCGCGGCCCTGGCGCAGCGGCTCCAAGTCGAGTTCCCCCAGCGCCAGACGGGATGGTCGGTCAATCCGGTGACCCTGCGGGATGAAGTCGTCGGCGACGTGGAGACCCCCCTCGCGATCGTCTTCGCCGCGGTGGCGGTGGTCCTCCTGATCGCCTGCGCCAACGTGGCCAATCTGCTGATGGTGCGGGCCGCGGAGCGGCGCACCGAGCTGGCCGTGCGGGCGGCGTTAGGCGCCGGTCGATTCGACCTGGCGCGGCAGGTGTTCGGTGAGAGCACCCTGCTGGCCGTCTTGGGTGGCCTGGTGGGCGTGCTTTTCTCGGCCTGGGGGCTCTCGGCGCTCGTCGCGTCGGCGCCCGATCTTCCTCGGATCGAGCATCTCGGGCTCGATGGCCGGCTTCTCGGATTCCTCGTTCTCGGCACGATGGTGGTCGCGGGGTTGATCGGGACTGGGCCGGCGGTCGAGACCACTGGCCGTGATCCGGGCGGATGGCTCACCCAGCGCGGCGGGGTCGGGGACCGTCGGGCCACCCGGGCTCGTCAGCTGCTGGTGGGGATTCAGGTCGCCCTTTCGGTGGTCCTGGTGATCGGCGCCGGCGTCCTGGTCCGGAGCCTCGCCAATCGGTTCGCGGTGGACCTCGGGTTCGATCCCGCGAACGTGCTGACCGCGCAGCTGAACCTCCGGGGCGACAAGTACGCCGATGGGGCCGCCAGGGCGGCCACCTTCGAACGGCTCCTCGAGCGGATCGTCGCGATGCCGGGGGTCACCGGGGCGTCGGTCACCAGCATCGTTCCGATGAGCGACAAGGGTCAGGCCACCGGCTTCACGGTCGACGACCGGCCGCGCCCGGCCCCCGGAGAGGAGCCTGTGGCCGATGTCCGGTTCGTCCACCATGGGTATTTCGAGACGATGCGGATCGGGCTAAAGGCCGGCCGACTGCTCGAGCCGGCCGATCGGCCGGGGGTGACCTTGGCCGTGGTCATCAACCAAACCGGCGCCTCGCGGTTGTGGCCGAACGAGTCGGCCGTCGGCAAGCGGATCACCATGGAGTGGGGCGACACGTTGCGCGCCGAGATCGTCGGGGTGGTCGATGACGTCCGGTTGCCCGGTCCGGACGAAGGGGCCAACCGCCCCACGTTGTACTGGGAGTACCGCCAAACCGGCGTCCCGACCGACATGGCTCTGGTGGTGCGCGGCGACGGGGCCGTGCCCGACATCGGGCCGACCCGCCGCCTCGTGGCCGAGATCGACCCGGCCCTGCCGCTCTACAGCGTCAGCTCGATGGAACGGCTCCGAGCCGACACGGTCGCCCAGTCGCGGTTCATCACCTTCGCCCTCGCCCTCTTCTCCGCGCTCGCGCTCGGTCTGGCGGCACTGGGTGTCTATGGGGTGATGGCCCATGGGGTCCAGCAGCGAAGCCGGGAGATCGGCGTGCGGCTAGCGTTAGGCGCGGAGCGGGGGGCGGTGGTCCGGATGCTGCTCGGCGAGGCGGCCCGGGTGGTCGGTCCCGGATTGGTCATCGGCCTGGTGGCCGCGCTCGGGTTGAGCCGCTTCCTCAAGACCCTGGTGTTCGGGGTGACGCCGTCGGATCCGGTGACGGTGGTCGCCGGTCTCGCCCTGATCGCGGGGGTCGCGCTGCTGGCGTGTTGGCTGCCCGCCCGCCGCGGGAGCGCGATCGCCCCGGCGGAGGCGATCCGCTCGAACTGATCGGGCGGGGGATCGTCAGTCGGCCCGAATCGCCTCGAGGGGGTCGACTTTGCTGGCCTGTCGGGCCGGGAGCCAGACCGCCGCGATCCCCACGGCCACCAGGAGCCCGGCCGCTCCGAGGAACACCGCGGGATCGAACGGGCTCATCTGGTAGAGCATCCCACGGATCACCCGAACCAGGGCCACCGAGCCCGCCAGCCCGATCGCCATCCCGAGAGCGATTCGGGTCAGGCCTTCCCGGAGCACCATCCCGGTGACCCGGCTCGGCGGGGCGCCTAACGCCAGCCGCACCCCGAACTCGAAATGGCGCCGCCGGACCGTGAAGGCGATCACCCCGTAGAGCCCGACCATCGCTACCGTCAGCGCCAGGATCGAGAAGGCGGTCACGATGACCATGGTGAACCGGGTGTTGGCGAGCTGGTCGTCGAGCGCGGCGAGCGCGGTGCCCGCCGAGCGGATCCGAATCGCCGGACTGGCCTCGCGGACCACCCGGTTGACGTCGGTGAGGACCGTTTCGTTCGTCAGCCGGAGCAGGAGGGTTCGGCCGTGCTCGGCCGGATCGACCCGCAGGTAGCCCGTGGGAACACCCTCGAAGCCGTCATGGAGGGCCCGAAGGTCGGCGGCCACCCCCACGATGGTGTGCCACTCCCGAGCTTCGCGGCCGAATCGCAGCCGCTTCCCGACCACGTCGACCGTGCCCCAGGCTCGCTTCGCAGTGGCGGCGTCGATCACAATTTCGAGTTGGGCCGAGTCCGGGCCGAAGGTCCGCCCGGCCAGCAGCCGCACGCCGGCGACCGCGAAGAAATCTGGCGCCACCCAGCGCAGCGGCATGACCGCCTTCGCCTCGGTTGGCGGGACGGGCTTCCCCTCGGCGAGGAACTCGCCGAACATGACCCCGAAGTCAATCGGCGAGTTGCCCGACATCGACGCGGCGATGACGCCGGGCACCCGCCGGGCCCGCTCGACGATTTCGCCCATCAGTTGAGCCCGACCGGCCGCGGTGGGGAAGTCGCCCTCGGGAAGAACCACGTTGACCTCGGCCAGTCCCTCGGCCATAAATCCGAGCGGCAAGTTGCGCTCCCGGATGAAACTCTTGAGGAGGAGCCCGGCACCCAACATCAACGTCAAGGTCACCGCGATCTGCCCGACCACCAGGAACGACCGGAGCCGCCCGGCGCCGCGGCCGTCGACATGGTGCCTGGCTCGACCCACGACCGCCGTCCCCAGGTCCGCCCGCGACACCGCCCAGATTGGTGCCAGCCCGAACAGCAGTACGGTGGCCGCCGCGACTCCGCCGGCCAGGCCGAGGGTCCCGAGGTTGACTCGGACCTCGTCGATCGTGAGGAGGTTGTCGGGCCGGACCTGGCGGACCACCGCGAGCACCACCACCGTGACGAGCACCCCGCCGAGTCCGCCTAACGCACCGAGCAGGCCGGCCTCGGCGATCAGCTGACGGACGACCCGAGCTCGGCCGGCGCCCAGGGCCGAGCGGACCCCGAACTCCTGCAGCCGCCCGACCGCCTGGCCGAGCAGCAGGGCCGCCACGTTGGCGCAGGCCACCAGGACCACCAGTCCGACGGCGCCTAACAGCATCGAGAGGGTTCGCCGGAACGAATCGCCGACCAGATCGTCGGCCCCGAGCACGGTGGCCTTGAACGACTTCACCAAATTGTCGCCGGTCGGCGCGCTCGCCTGGAACCGGGCGTCGATTCGGGAGGCGACCTCGCTGGCGACCGCCCCGGACGCCAGGGTCAGGAGGACCGAGAAGCCGTCGCGACCCGGCTCGCTCAAATCGCTTCGTAGCGGCAACCAGAACGCCGCTCGGGCATCGCCATGGAGAGAGGTCAGGTCGAACCCCGGTCGAAGCACCCCGATCACGGTCGCGATGCGATTGTCGAGCCGGACCGACTGGCCGAGCACATCGAGCCGCCCCGCGAATCGCTCCCGCCAGGTGCGATGCGCCAACATGACCGCGAGCGGGGCGCCCGGCAGGGTGTCCTCGGCCGCGAACACCCGGCCGAGTGCCACTCGGGCACCGAGCCCGGTCAAGAGACCCGCGCTGACGACGCGGACCGGGACGACTTCGGGGCCGCTGGCAAGGTCGGCCAGCATCTGTTGCGATCGGTGCCCATCGACCCGTTCGATGCCGGCCACGCCGGCGAGGGCCCGAACGAGGTCCTGATTCGGGGTGATCCGCATGTGATGCTCGCCCTGACTGTTCACCAACCAGAGGAGTCCGAGCCGATCCGCGTTCGGGTAGGGAAGCGGCCGGAGGGCGAGCCGGTCGAACAGGCTCACCATCGAGGTGGCAAGCCCGATCCCGAGCGCCAGCACCGAGATGGCCAGCAGGGCAAACGACCAGTTCCGCTTGAGCTCCCGGGCGGCGAATCGGAGATCGCGGCCGAGATCGGCGAGCCAGGTCGTTCGAGCCGTGGCCTGCGCCGCGGCGCGGTCGGTTCGGATCAGCGCCGCACGCGCCTCGGTCAGGTCGCCGAACCGGCGGGTCGCCTCGGCCCGAGCGTCGGCCTCGGACATCCCGAGGGCCATCAGTTCCTCGACCCGCATCGCGAGATGGAAGTCCATCTCGGCGTCCACTTCCTTCCGGACGGTCTCGGGCCGCGGGGCGGGGAGTCGAAACAGCCGCCGGAGTTGGGGCCAACGGGCCATCGTCAGGCCTCCGTTCCCTTGAGTACCGAGAGGACGGCCGCGGCGTACTGGTGCCAGACGGCCGCCTCGGACCGGAGCATCCCGCGGCCCTTCCTGGTCAGCTCATAGTACTTGGCCCGTCGATTCGAATCCGACACGCCCCAGGTCGAGCTCACCGCCCCGGCGGCCTCGAGGCGGTGGAGTGCCTTGTAGAGGGCGGCATCCTCGATGGCGAACACTCCGTCGGTCCGGGCTTCGATCCAGCGAGAGACCGCGTAGCCGTGGGCGGGGCCGAGGGTGAGCGACTGGAGAATCAGGACGTCGAGCGTGCCGTGGAGGAGATCCATCGGGTCTTTGGCCATCGGGCGCTCCGGTGGAGGGCGTCGTTCACCTTCCCACTACCAGGTGAGGCGAGATAGGAATGTCGACCACACCAGGTGTGGTGTCAAGGCCCGTTCGGCTCGAGTGCCCCGGGCGGTCAGGGAGCGGCGATGGAGTATTCGAACTCGTAACAGTGCGTGCCGTCCTTGATGATGATCGTCATTCGGCCGGTGAGGCCGGTCAGGCCGTCGGTGCCCGAGTCGGGGATCACCGTCACCGACTGGGTCGGGACCCCGCGGGCCATGGTGCTGGAGTGTTGGAGCACAAAGGTCCCGGTCTTCCCGTGGAGGGTCCCCATCACCCGCTCGATCGCCACGTACCCTGCTGAGCCCTGAGTGGCGGTCATCGCGGCCAGCATCTCGCCCTGGCTGGTCGCCTCGAGGTCGCCCCGGAAGACCTTGTCGATCGACATCCGGCCGGGTGACCCTGGCGCCGCACCGTAGCCGGGCAGCGGGGCGAGCTTCACTTCGAACGTTCCTGTGGCGAGAACGGACACCGCTGCCTCCGGGGAACGGGAAAGGGGATCACCCTGGGCCACCGCGCGGGGGCTGGCCAGCGCCGAGACGATCGCGACGGTGAGCAAGGGGGATCCGCGGATCGGCATCGGGTGGCCCGTGGGCGGGAGAGAGCCCCAATGTAATGACGCCAAGTCCCCCATCGCGCCCGGTTGACACCCGGGGTAATATCCGGGTAAAATGCCCCCAATGAACACCGCCGAATCACCGCTCGCGATCGCATTCGAAGGCGCTCGTCAGATCGGGGCCGGCCCGCTTCCCCAAGTCGCCATACGGGTCAAACGGGTGGTTGAGCGGGGCGAGCGGGGGCCGGTGCTGGTCTTCGACCTCCACACCAGCGAACCGATCGAATTCGACCTCCGCGGAACCGAGGGGGACCTCCTCGGACGCCTCGCCTCGAGGCTGGCTCCGCCCGCTGCCGGGCCCGACGCGGAGGTCGGCCGGCTCGAGCCCCCGGCGCGACCCACCGCCGGCCGCCCGAAGCTCGGCGTGGTCGCCCGCGAGGTGACCTTGCTGCCGCGCCACTGGGACTGGCTCGCCGGGCAGCCCGGCGGCGCCTCGGTCACCCTGCGGCGGCTGGTCGACCAGGCCCGTCAGGCAAGCGGGGACGACGATCGGATCCGCCAGGCTCGGGAGGCCACCTATCGGTTTCTCGTGGCCATGGCGGGCAACCGCCCCGGGTTCGAGGAGGCGCTCCGGGCGTTGTTCGCCGGCGATCGGCCGCGATTCGATCGGCTAGTAGCCCGGTGGCCGGCGGCGATCCGGTCCCACGCCAAGGCCCTGATGGCGCGGTCGGTGTCGTGAAGGACCTGACCCAAGGTTCGATCCCCCGGCACCTCCTCGAGTTGGCGGCTCCGCTGGCGGCCGGCATGGTCTTTCAGACCCTCTACTATCTGGTCGACCTCTATTTCGTGGCGCGGCTCGGCGATGCCGCGATCGCCGGGGTGAGCGCCGCGGGGAACGCCCAGTTCATCGTGATGTCGCTGACCCAGGTGTTGGGTGTCGGCTCCATGGCGCTGATCGCCCACGCCGTGGGCCGCCGAGACTTCACCGACGCCAATCTGATCTTCAATCAAAGCCTGTCGTTGGCCGCGCTGGCCGCCGCCGCGACGGTGGCGGTTGGGGCGGCCCTGGGTGGGCGGTACGTGGCGAGCCTCGGGGCCGATCCGGCCACCATCGCGGCCGGCCGCAGCTATCTCGCCTGGTTCCTCCCCGGGCTCGCCCTTCAGTTCGCGCTCGTCGTCATGGGGTCCGCGCTCCGGGGTACCGGCATCGTCCGGCCCACGATGGTGGTCCAGATCATCACCGTGATCGTCAACGCGATCCTGGCGCCGATCCTCATCGCCGGGTGGGGCACTGGCCGTCCGCTCGGGGTCGCCGGCGCTGGTCTCGCGACATCGATCGCGGTCGCGCTCGGGGTGGTCCTCTTGTGGATTTCCTTCGTCCGGCTCGAGAAGGTCGTCCGGTTCGACACGGCCTTGATTCGCCCGAAGGCAGCGGTGTGGTGGCGGATCCTCCGGATCGGGCTTCCGCCCGGAGGCGAATTCGCCCTGATGTTCGTCTCCATGGGGGTCGCCTACTGGGTGATTCGCGATTTCGGCGCGGCCGCCCAAGCCGGGTACGGGCTCGGCTCGCGGGTGATGCAGGCCATTTTCCTGCCGGCGATGGCGGTGGCCTTCGCGACGGCGCCGATGGCGGGCCAGAACTTCGGGGCGGGGAAGCACGATCGGGTCCGGGAGACCTTCCGGGTCGCGGCGGTGATCGGTACCTGCGTCATGCTCGGTCTCACGGTGGTGTCCCGATGGCGGCCGGAGTGGTTCTTCTACTGGTTCACCGAAGAGCGGCCAGTCATCGAGGTTGGGGCGGAGTTCCTCCGATTCGTCTCGCTGAACTTCGTGGCGTCGGGGTTGATCTTCACCTGTTCCGGGATGTTCCAGGCCCTCGGCAACACCGTGCCTTCACTGCTCAGCAGTGCCGCTCGCCTGCTGATCTTCGCCGCGCCGGCGGTCGTCCTGTCGCGGCGGCCGGATTTCACCCTCCGTCACCTCTGGACCCTGTCGGTCGCCACGACGACCCTGCAGGCGGTGCTGAGCCTCTGGCTCCTCCGGCGCGAAGCGCGCCTCCGGATGCCCGCCTAACCCGCCCGGGCGGCGAGTGGTCATCGCGACCGCCGCGGGCTATTCTTGATTTCATGCCGACCATCCTCGCGCTCGATCAGGGGACCACCAGCTCGCGAGCCGTCGTGGTGCACCAGGACGGTTCCATTCTCGGCCAGGTCCAGCACGAGTTTCCCCAGCACTTTCCGGCGCCCGGGCAGGTGGAGCACGATCCTGCCGATCTCTTCGAGACGACGCTCCGGGCCGCCCGCGAGGTCCTCGCCGCCACCGGTGAGCGGCCCGACGCCATCGGGATCACCAACCAGCGGGAGACCACGGTGCTCTGGGACCGCCGCACCCTCGCCCCGGTGGGTCCGGCGATTGTCTGGCAGGACCGGCGGACCACCGAACGGTGCGCCGCGCTCCGAGCCCAGGGCGCCGAGGCGATGGTGCGGGCCCGGACCGGCCTGGTGCTCGATCCGTACTTCTCGGCGACCAAGCTGGAATGGATGCTTCGGGATTCCGCGGTGCGCCGGCGAGCGGAGGCTGGTGAGCTCGCCTTCGGCACCGTCGACAGTTGGCTGATCGCGAAACTCACCGGAGGCCGCCATCACGTCACCGACCCGACCAACGCGTCCAGGACCATGCTCTACCGGTTGGGGGAAGGCTGGGATCCCGACCTGCTCCGGATCTTCGGTGTCCCCGGCGAGGTGCTACCCCGTGTCGTTCCCTCGAGCGCGGTGGTTGGTGAGACCGACCCGACCCACTTCGGCCGATCGATCCCGATCGCCGGGATCGCCGGCGACCAGCAGGCCGCGTTGTTCGGCCAAGGCTGTGCCCGTCCCGGGATGGCGAAGAACACCTACGGCACCGGCGCGTTTCTCCTCCTCTATACCGGGAGTTCCGTTCCCGAGCCGCCGCCCGGTTTGCTCGCCACCGCGGCCGCGGGCCCCGGGGGGCAGTTGGGGTACGCGCTGGAAGGCAGCGTCTTCATCGCGGGCGCCGTGATGCAGTGGCTCCGTGACGGCCTCCGGTTGTTGGCCACCGCCAAGGAGTCCGAGGACCTCGCTCGCTCGGTGCCCGATACCGGCGGCGTGTACTTCGTGCCGGCGTTCGTCGGGCTGGGTTCGCCGCATTGGGAGCCGGAGGCGCGAGGGACGATCACCGGATTGACCCGCGGCACCACTCGGGCCCATCTCGCTCGGGCCGCCCTCGAGTCGATGGCGCTGTCGAGTCGCGATCTGATCGAGTCGATGCTGGCTGGCACCTCGTTGGAGCTTCCGGTGCTGCGAGTGGACGGCGGTGCCACGGCCAATCAGTGGCTGATGCAGTTCCAGGCCGACGTGCTCGGCGTTCCGGTCGAGCGTCCCGATTGCGTCGAGACCACCGCCCTGGGCGCGGCCGCCTTGGCGGGGTTGGCGGTAGGGACGTGGGCCAGCATCGACGACTTCGTCTCGACCCGTCGGTTCGACACCTTTCGGCCCGGCGCGACCCCGGCGCAGCGGCAGACGTGGGTACGGGGCTGGGATCGAGCGGTCGGAGCGGCGCTTCATTGGGCCCGGACTTCCGGCCCATCCTGAGACGTGCCCCGCGCCGGCGAACGGATCGTCGGCGGGGAGGGGATTCAGCCTGGCGGTCGGATGGAGGTATCTTGCAGCGATGAAGCCCGGACAGAAATTCGCGCTTGGAGCGCTCGTGATCGTCGCCGCCATCGTGGCGCTGATCTACACTGGGGTCAGTCAGACCGGCGTCTACTTCTTGACTCCCACGGAACTGTTGGCTCGAACGGCGGCAGACCCCTCGTTTCATGAAGTTGGCCTTAAGGTCGGCGCGAACGTCGTCCCGGGCACCATCCACCGCGACCAAGCCAGTCAGCGGATCGAGTTCCAGGTCACCGATGGCCAGGGCCGCTTCCCGGTGGTGTACGAGGGGATCGTTCCGGACACCTTCACGGACGAGAACGAGATCGAAGTCATCATGTCCGGCAAGCTCGGGCGCGATGGTGTCTTTCACGCCACCGAGGTCCTGGCCAAGTGCGGATCGCGGTACGAGGCCGAGCTCGATAAGCTCAAGCAGTCAGCCTAGCAGCCGTCGATGAATCTGCTCGGACAGTTTGCCCTGTGGACCGCGCTCTTGGTTTCGGCCTGGACCGCGGTTCTGGCGTTTACGGGCCGCTGGCGGCACCGGCCCGAGGTGGCGCTGGCGGTGACTCGGGCGCCGTACGCGATCGCCTTCTGTCTCTGGGTCGCTTCGGTCGCGTTCTGGAAGGCCCTCTTCAGTCATGATTTCGGCATCGAGTACGTGGCGGCGTACACTTCCCGAAACTTGCCGGACTATTTCCTGTTTGCCGCGTTCTGGGCCGGGCAGAAGGGTTCGTTGTTGTTCTGGGCGTTGGTGCTGGCCTCGTTCGCGGCGATCGCCCAACTGGTCACCAGTCCTCGCTACAAGGATCTCCTCCCCTCGGTCGCGGGTGTGACCAGCGCCGTCACCGGGTTCTTCCTCCTGGTCATGATGGTCGGCGGTGCCAATCCGTTCGAGCGACTTCCCTTCGTGCCGGCCGATGGTCGCGGTCTCAACCCGCAGCTCCAGAATCCTGGCATGATCATCCATCCACCGATGCTGTACCTCGGCTACATCGCGATGACGATCCCCTTCGCCTTCGCGGTCGCGGCGCTGTGGGCCCGTCGGCTCGACGCGGGCTGGATCCACGCGATTCGGCGCTGGTCGCTGTTGTCCTGGCTCTTTTTGTCGGTCGGGATCACGATCGGGATGTGGTGGGCGTACGTCGAGTTGGGCTGGGGCGGCTACTGGGCCTGGGATCCGGTGGAGAACGCCAGTTTGCTCCCCTGGCTCACCCTCACGGCGTTTCTCCATTCGGTGATGATCCAGGAAAAGCGGGGGATGCTCAAGCGGTGGAACCTGGGGCTGGTGATCGGTTCATTCCTCCTGTCGATCTTCGGGACCTTTCTGACTCGATCCGGCGTCATCGCCAGCGTTCACAGCTTCGCTCAGTCCAACGTCGGATACTACTTTCTCGGGTTCCTGATCGCGACCGCGGTGCTCTGCTACACCTTGCTGTACACCCGGTGGCCCGCGCTCGAGCCGGAAGCCAAGTTGGAGTCGCTCGCCAGTCGGGAGGCGGCCTTCCTGTTCAATAATCTGGTGCTGATCGGGATCGCGTTCTCGGTGCTCTGGGGCACCCTGTTTCCGATTCTCTCCGAAGCGGTTCGGGGAACCAAGATCTCGGTCGGTCCGCCGTTCTTCAATCGGGTCAACGTGCCGCTCGGGCTCTTGTTGCTGCTGCTGACCGGGATCGGGCCGCTGATCGCCTGGCGGCGGACCTCCGAGGCGAACCTCCGCCGCCAGTTCACCGTCCCGGTGCTGACCGGGTTGGTCGTCGCCGTCGGACTCGTGGTGGCTGGAATGCGCGACTGGTACGCGATCGTCGCCTTGATGATCGCCGGGTTCGTGGTCGGAACCGTGGGCCAGGAGTTCTGGCGGGGCGTTCGGGCCCGCGGCCGGCTCTATGGGGAAGGGCCGATTCTCGCGTTTGCCCGGCTGATCGACCGGAACCGGCGACGGTATGGCGGGTATCTGGTGCACATCGCGATCGTGGTCTATTTCGTGGCGTTCACCGGCGGGGCGTTCAAGGTCACCAAGGAAGCGACCCTCCGCGTCGGCGAATCGGTCGAGCTCGCGAGTCCGTTCGGTCACACCTACCGGCTCACCCACCTGGGCGTCTCCCAGTACCAGTCGCTCAATCGCCAGGTCTCGGCCGCCACGCTGGAGGTGCGCCGCGACGGGGAACGGATCGGCACCATCAAGTCCGAGAAGCGGCAGCACGTCGACAGCTTCGGCCAGCCGACCTTCCAACCTTCGACCGAGGTGGGGATTCGCTCCGGGTTGCGGGAGGATCTCTACGTCGTCTTCGCGGGCTCGGTGGACATGACCGAGCGGGGATCGTTCGCGATCTCGATCATTCCGTTGGTGTGGTGGGTCTGGGCGGGTGGCATCCTGCTGGTCGTCGGCGGGTTGATCACGATGTGGCCCGGCGGACTCAATACGGTCCCGAGCCGGCCGCGCCCGGCGGAGGCCGCGGTGCCGGAGGAGGCGGTGGCGGTATGACCATTCTCCGTCGGGACTGGCTCCGGGGGGCGCTTGGCCTGCCCCAGCCCGTCGACACGGCGCGCCGGGAGACGCCCGGGGCGGCCGATCCCCTCCAGCGGCCCCAGTGGATCGGGGGTACCCGAAGAGTCGTCGGTGATTTGCAGAATCACCCCATTGTGGTCGGCGTCGAACGCCAGTTGGGCTGCACCTGTCCCTGCGGGCTCGACATATTCACCTGCCGGACCACGGACTTCACCTGCACCTACTCACCGGCCCTGCACGACGAAGTGGTGGCGCTGGTGAGCGACGGCAAGAACGCCGATGAGGTGATCGCCGCCTTCGTCGCCAAGTACGGCGAGGAGATTCTCCTCGCGCCGAAGGCCACTGGCTTCGGCGTGGTGGGATATGCCCTGCCGGGCGCCGTGATCGCCTTGATGGGGGGCGTGCTGGCCTGGGTGCTGGTGCGACGGTCGCGGCGCCTGAACGAGACCGCGCCGGTATTGGTCCCGGTCTCCGCCCCGTCCCGCCCCGCCACCGCCGAGGAACGAGCTCGAGTCGAACGAGCGCTCGAGGATCTCGAAGCGTGATTCTCGAGCTGTTCCTGATCGCGGCGCTCGCGGTCGGGGTGGGGTGGATCGTGATCGGTCCGCTGCTCGGGCGCCGCCCGAGCGTGGAGTTCGAGGAACCGCTCCCCATCGAAGAGACCCGCCGAGGCCAGGCGCTGATCGCCATCAAAGACCTGGACTTTGATCACGCCACCGGGAAGATCGCCGACGACGATTACGCCGAGCTCCGCGAGAAGTACGTCCGGGACGCGGCGACCGTGATCGAAGACGGGGCCTCGGAACCGACCGAGACCGTGGTGGTCCCCCTCGCCGGGACGGAAGCGGGTGGCCCGACGTGTCGGATCTGTGGTCCCCGGCCGGAGAGCGACGCCCGTTTCTGCTCCAGCTGCGGCCTGTCCATCGTGGGCGACGGCTTCTGCGCCGGTTGTGGGGCCTCGCTCCCCGCGGGCGCGCGGTTCTGCGAGGCCTGCGGGGTTCCGGCCGCGAGCCGCTGAGGTGGCCTCCACTCGCCCACCACTGATCCGATTCTATCTGCTGGCGGTCGCGATCACCATCGCGGTGATGGTGATCGCGGTCCTGCCCGGCGCACCGGATGTCGTTCCCGAGTTGATTCGGTTCGTCTCCCAGCACCGCTTGACGATGAGCCTGGTGTCGCTCGTCCGGTTCGCCTTGGTCCAACCCTGGGCGTGGCTGATCGCGATCTTCGCGGCGGCCCCGACGATCGCCGCCATCGTGGTGACTCTAGCGGGGGGCGCGGGATCGTTTCGGCGGCTGGTGGGTCGCCTCCGTCCATGGCCGGATCCGTCCCGCCGTCGGACCGCGATTCGGTTCTATCTCGTCGCCGCCGTGGTTTCCGGCGTGGTGATGGCCGGGTACTACTGGCTCGGCAGTCGCCAGGGAAGCCCTGAGGCGCTCGCTCAACGCGCCGCCACTCTCGGCACCTCGTTGCCGGCCGTGGCCGCTTTTCTCGCGCTCTCCCACTTCACCGATGAAGGTGGCACCCTAGAGGAGCTGGGTTGGCGTGGTTTCGCCCTACCGGCCCTTCTCGAACGGTTCGATCCGCTCAGGGCGAGCGTGGTGCTGGGCACGCTCTGGATGGCGTGGCACCTTCCCCGTGAGGTTCCCGGGTTGCTGGCCGGCATGCCGCTCCAGCCGTTCCTCCACGGCCAGGCCCAGTTCCTCGTCCTGACCATCGCGCTGTCCGTGTTGTGTACCTGGGGCTTTCTCGAGACCGGCGGGAGCGTGCTCCCGGCGATCATCATCCATGGTGGCACCAACGTCTGGAGCAAGGCGCTCGGGGGGACGCTCTCGCGCGACGGGGTCTTCGGACTCGATCCGCGGACCGTGATCGTCGTCGCCTTGGCGACCGTCGTGGTCCTGACCGCTCGCCGCCGAATGACCGCCCCCCCGGCTCTCGTCATCGCATCACGAGCTTGATCGCCCCGTTGGTCGCCGAGTTCTCTCCCTTGACCACCCAATTCGCCCCGGTGAAATAGGTCGAGCCGACGATCGGGTCCTCGACTGCGTTACCGACCGGGTCGTCGTTGGTGAGGAAGAACGAACTCGACGCCTTGAGGAACTTGGCGATGGTGCTGGCCCTCTTGATGGCCCGCAGGGTGAAGCTCAGGGTCGAGTCCTTGGCCCCCGTGAAGGTGCCGTACACCAGGGACACCGCGTCGAGCATCCTGGTGACCCTGGTCGAATCCACCTTGATCTCGCAAGCCGTGTCGTCGTCCTCGATCAGGAAGACTCGGAACCCCTCGTTCCCATGGGTGGCGCGGTACTGGTCGAGCTGGGTCGGGCTGAACAGGAGGACATTGCCAGTCCAGGTTTTCCCGTTCTGATCCCAGTAGTATGGCCCCCCGACTTGAGCGCCGATGCACTGGTACGACGTCATCTTGGTCGAGCCCGGCGTCGCCGGTCCCATGATGTGGACCTCGAACTCCGGGTCGCCCTTGAACCAGCCTTCGAAGGTCTGCGCGAAGCTGGTCTGAGCGAGGTAGAGACCCTGGCTCGCGGCCGGCGTCGTGCCGCTGCCACCGCCCCCGGTTCCGCCGCCACAATCCAAGACGCAGCCGATCGCGGCGGGCCCGACCCCATACCGCCGTTCCGCGCGAGCGACCATCAGAACTGGGGTCGACGGCGGCGTGTTGGGATCGAGGACGTGTCGCCTGCCGAGCAGGTCGAACGCCACCGGCGTGTCGGTGTCGACCTCGGCCGTCGCCACGAGGACCCGCTCGTCGCCGCGCCAGAGTCGCCGATGGGCGGCGACCGGAAGGTAGAACTCGACGGCGCCGCCCTGGTCGAGATCGGCGGCCACCGCCTGTTCCGGTTCACTCGCGAGCCGCGCGAGGGCTCGTCGCTCCTGGCCGCCGTTACTGGTCAGAAACTCCTGGAGATGGACTTTCCCCTCGCGATCGCTCGACGTCGAGACGGCCTGGTACACCGTGCTTCGAAACGCGGGATCCCGCAGCGCTCTGGCGAAGCGGCGGGCAAACCGCTGGTGGCGATCACGGTCCGGCTGGCCGGTTCCCGGCCCGCTCGCCAGCGGCGCCGGATCGATGCCCGGCCTGCCCAGGGTCGGGGCGGTGGGCGAGTCCTCGGAATTGCTGCAGGCGGCGGCGAAGGCGAGCGCGGCCCACGCCCAACGGCGGTACGACATAGGTCCCCCTGATGTAGGTGTCCGAGCCGGCGGCCGAGGCTGGCCACCAGCGGACGCCTATAATGGGGAGGAGTGGTGAAGACCTGACAACCGAATTTTCGCGGCGGGCGTCGGAAAAACGCGACTAGACCTCGAGCGCTTCGAGGCGGCGGATGCTGGCGCGGATCGGAATGATGGTGGCCGCCGCGGCCAATCCGAAGACCTTGGCCATCGCGATCCACAACTCGGCCGAGAACGTGTCGGTTCGCTCGCCGTTCTGATAGCCGCGAAGATGCTCCGATACCGGTCCGGCCTCGATGACGATGATGCCCGCGAGGAGCAGGATCGAGCTCATCATGAAGACCACCCCGCCGAAACTGGTCGGGATCTGGGCGGCATTCTCGGTGTCGAAGTGGGGAAAGAGGACGCCCAGGCCCAACGCCATGGCCCCGGCGGCCATGGTGAAGCAGGCGATCGTGACCACGCTGAGAAACATCATGAACGGCGAAGCCCGGAGGATCTCGTTGGTCACCACCGTGATGATCAGCGCGACGAGCAGGAGGGGCGCCGTGCCGACCCAGTACTTGCTCCACAACATCGCCCGGAGATCGAGGGGACTCGATTTCAACAGCCACAGCTGGCGTCCCTCGAGCGATACCGATGGAAAGATGAACCGAGCCGCGATGGCGGCCAGCACGAAGCCGGCCAGCCCCTGGTTCAAGAACACGACCAGGGAGACCAGCAAGTAGGGCACCCTTTCCCCGGTGTAGAGCGGAAGCGCCCGGATGTTGAACACGTAGACGATCAGCAACACCGCGAGGAGAATCAGCTGGCTCCACTGGGTCGTGTCGCGAAAGAAAATCCGAAGATCCTTGAGGATGAACTCACGGCGGGTCACCGGCAGCCAGCCGAGCAGGCGATTGGCCGCCCGTTGCCAGCCAAGGCCGGCGACGTACTTGTCGGCGCCCTCCTGGGCCTTGGAGAAGCCTTCCGGATAGAGCCGGCTGTGCAGCGCGGCCCCGAATACCACCAGCGCGCCCGCGGTGCTCCAGAGGAGAAACAGCGGGAGGGGGTCGCCCACTCGAGAGAGCCAGTTCATGATCGCGCTGGCCGCCCACTCGGTGGGCATCAGCGGGTGGCTCGGCGCTCGCAGCTCCGCCACGAAATCCACCAGATTGCGAAACCCTTCGGGCCGGGACAGTCGCTCAGGGCGAAGGACCCGAAGCATCAGCACCACGCCGCCCACCGCGCCGATCGCGATCAGGGTCAGCAGGTCCCGGGTCCGGCGGGCGGGAAAGACGTTGACCAGCACCAGGGTGATGGCTGACCCGATCACCGTCGGGAGGAGGAAGAACGGGATCAGGGCCACCAGGGCCGCGAACGGGAAGAGCCACCCGCCTTGGTAGACGACGCCGAACGCCGTCAGGATCGGCACCAACATCAGCGCCACCATCCACGACGAGTGGATCATCGTCTCGAACAGCTTGGACAGGTAGAGCCGACCCCAGTCGACCGGGGCCGAGACCAGCATGTCGAGATCCTTGGCCAGGAAGAAGGTCGACAGCGCGGTGACCAGGTTCGACAGCAGCAGGATCGACCCGAACGCCAGGAGCAGCATGCTGAGAATTCGGCTGGCCAGCAGCGCGCCGATGTCCGGCGTGGTGCCGAGATAGTTGAGCACCCGATAGGAGACGGTGAAGGCCCCGAGCCAGAACCCGGCGCCGATCACCAACAGGAGAAGGAGGCGGCCACCCGCGCCGGACCCTTCCTTCTTCATCCGGGCCAGGATGCTGCGAATCTTCGGGTAGAGGATCTGGGCGACCCCCGCCGTCCGGGTAATCAGCTCGGCCATCTCAGTCGCCCAGTGCCGCGCTCAGCTCCCGGTCGGTCACCCCGCCGGTCAGCTTGAGGAAGACGTCCTCCAGGCTCGCGTTGCCGGAGGAGGTCTGCTCTCGAATCTCCGCCATCGTGCCGGCCGCCGCGATTCGACCGCCGAAGACGATCCCGATCCGGTCGCACATCACTTCGGCGACCTCCAGGGTGTGGGTGCTCATCAGCACCGTCCCGCCTCGATCGACGAAATGCCGAAAGATATTCTTGAGCAGCCGAGCGCTCTTCGGGTCGAGCCCGACCATCGGCTCGTCGACTACGATCACTTCCGGGCGATGGACCAGGGCGCTGGAGATGATCAACTTCTGCCGCATCCCGTGACTGTACGACTCGGTGAGCTCGTGCTTCCACGGCGCCAACTCGAACAGTTCCAGCAACTCGTCGACCCGACGATCGATCTCGGGGCCGCTCTGACCGTAGAGGCCGGCCACGAAGCGAAGGAACTCCGCGCCGGTCAGCTTGTCGTAGACGAAGGGTCGATCCGGAATGAAACCGAGTCGCTGCTTCGCCTCCATGGGTCGGGTGACCACGTCGAAGCCAGCCACGGTCACCGTGCCCGAGGTGGGGCGGAGGATCCCCGCGATCATCCGCATCGTGGTCGTCTTTCCGGCGCCGTTCGGGCCCAGCAGGCCGTACAGGGTCCCCCGGGGGATCTCCAGGGTGATCTCGTTGACCGCGGTGAACTTGCCGTACCGCTTCGTCAGATTGGTGAGTTCGATCATCGGTTATTGGGCTCGGGCGGGCTCGAACGTCGCCGAACCCAGCAAGGGGACCATGTCGATCGGCCGACCGCGCCCCCCCACGACGACCCGGAGGAGTTGACGCGACGCCGGAAACTGACCAAAGGCGGGGTCGGCGGGGACCCAGGCCCCGTCCAGTTGCACTTCCGCCCACGTGTGACCGTAGACCTTACCGTTCTGCAGCAGCACCCCGCCCACGATCCTCGCGCCGAGGCCCAGAGCCTCCGCCATCGCCACCAGCGTCGCCGCGTGTCCCTCGGCGCTCGCCCGTCTGGTCATCAGCACCTTCGGCACGGCGACCGCGGCCGAGGGTAACGGATCCCGGGCGACTTCGCGCCCGAGCCAACGGGTCAGGGCCACCACCCGGTCTCGAGGTGATCCTCGCGGGGCGACCTCGCCGGCCAGGCGTACCACCATCGTGTCGATCGTCGGTCGAGCCCCGATCGGATCGAGATACTCACTCCGACTCGAGTCGGTGGTGGCTCCGGCGATGCCGACCTGGACCCGACCGTCATCCGTCGCGGTCTGCCGGTCGCCGCTCAGCCAGGATACCCGCGGTAGCAGGAACCGTTCGATCGGTTCGTGGACCACCCGGTAGTCGGCGGCGGCCGCCGGATCGGGGGTCACCCTGGCCTCCAGGGCGGTCTGCATCCCGGTCACCGACCGGTGATGGTCCGGCCCGTGGCGGAGCACCGCCTGGCGATAGTTGAAGCTGACCAGCTCGAACGCCGAACGCTCGAGTCGCACCCCTAACGCAGCCTCGGAGCGGACCATGCCGCCGTGCTCGTCGACCCAGGTGACCACCGGCGTGCCGGTGGCCCGATGCTCGATCCGGTACGCCTTCACGGTATCGAACGCGATCGGCATCCAAAGCTTGGTCAGCCGCTGCTCCACCGCGCTGTCGGCGACCACGAAGGTGGACTCCGCGGTCGCGGCGAAGGACACCCGGTTGATGGTACCGGTGTTCATGTCGAAGACGTTCGCCTCGACCACCCGGCCCACCTCGAGTCGTTTCCCGAACGCCAGCCGGTAGGGGAGGACCTGGGGAAGGACGACGTCGCCCGGCAGTCGGAGGGTCCACGTCGCGGCGGGCTGGTCTCGGCCGTCGCGCTTCGACATCGACAGGACGGTGTCTCCCTCGACTTGACCCACGAACTGCTCGTACAACCCGCCGCCGGTGACGGTGCGCTCGAAGCCCTGGAGCCGGAGGCTACGGGAGAGCGCCAGGTCGGTGCGCCGGGTGACCCGTCGGACCGAATCGGCTTCGGGCACGTCGAGGGCCAGCACTTCGGTCACCTTGAAGCCGGCGGGCGCCGTGTCGATGGTCAGGCTGGCATAGCCGATCTGGAATCGGCCTGCCTTGACGGCGAAGAAATGGGCCTCGGGGCTGAGTCGGATGGTGGCTTCGGCGATCTCGAGCGCCTCATCCTTGCCGAACTCGCGATTGGCGAGCCACGCCAACGCGCCCGCCCAGCCAAGGAGCAGCAGTCGCGCGGCGTTTCGCCGATTCAACCCACCGACTTTCACGCGGTTCCTACCTCCCGAGCCTTCCGGTGCATTGCCATCGCCTCGTCGATCCTGCCCTGTCGGTCGAACATTCGGCCCAGCTGGAGAAATAGCCTCGGGTCGTTCGGCGCCAGCCCGGCCGCCGTCACCAGGATCGCTTCGGCTTCATCGTACCTCCCGGCGACCACCAAGGCTTCACCGCACGCCAGGCTTGCTTCGGCGTCTTGAGGTGCCATGGCGACCGCTTCCCGAAGCACTCGAATCGCCTCCCCGGTCAGGCCCCGGCGAAGCAGGGTGCTGCCAAGGTAACGGTATGCGGGACAATGGGTTGCGTCCCGTCGGATCGCCTCGCGAAAGTCCTGCTCTGCCTCCGCTGAACGACCGGATCGTGCATAGAGCGCGCCACGGGATACCAGGATCGCTGCGGTCGGCCCGACGGCCTCCGCGGCGGCCGTCAGTTGATCGATGGCCTCGTCGAGGTCCCCCCCCTGAGCCAGGAGTTCGGCAACCAACAAGCGGGGCGCGGCGGCCTTCGATTCCCGCGCGAGCAGGAGCCGAAGGGTTTGGATTGCCTCGAGCCGTCGTCCCAGCCGGGCTAGCGCTTCCGCTTGGTCCAGCAGGGTGGCCGAGTCGGCCGACGCTCTGCCCGGGTCGCCAACGATGGAGGGATCGGTAAAGACCCGCCCGAACGGTCGCAGCGAGGCCACGGCGTCGGAACCGGCGGACCCCGGATCGCTCTCGAAGGCGACCCGCTCCAGACCCTCGACCGCGGCCGGGTCCGGATCGCCGTCGCGGGAATGGTGGAGTCGCGGGCTCATTCGGCCGCGGTTAATCGGGGCGGAATCTTGGCGAAGAAATCCTGGTAGAACCGCTCGGTGTAGCTCTCCAGCAGTGCCTCGACTCGGGCGTGATTCGGCGATCGGACCACCAGCCCGGCGTGGTGCTTCTTGTCGAGCCGCCAGACCACCTCGGCGTCATCGTAGCCGGACAGGTCGGGGCGCTCCTGGCGGGCCAGCGACACCAGCAGCCCCGCGTAGTCCTTGCGGGGCGGGTCCACCCGGTAGTCTTCGCCCTCGGTCCGACATTCCAGCCGGGCCCACTCCGCCCAGAGATTGAGCCCGCTGGCCGCCTCGATCAGGTCGACGATGTGGGCGCCGCCGACCCGGGCCGAGGTCTCCAGGAAATAGAATGCCCCGTCGGCGCGGCTCTTGATGAACTCGGAATGGGAAGTGCCCAGCCGCATGCCTAACGACTTGAGCAGGGTCTGGTTGAGCTTGAGGAGGGTTCGCTCGTCGGCGCTTCGGCGCTTGAGGGTTTTGGTGGTGAACACCCGGCCGTCGTGTGAGGTCTCCAACGGCGGCGTGCCGTACTGGCTGGCCACCGCGAAGTGGACCTTGTAGTCGGCGACCAGCGAGTCGACGTGGAAGACGTCCCCGGCGACGAATCGTTCCAGCAGGTAGTCCGACTGCTCGTCGCCGAGCGCGTCGAGCAGCGGCCAGAGGTCGTCGCCGGTCGGTACCCGCTTGATGCCGATCGCCGCCGCCATCATCCGCGGCTTGAGGACGTAGGGGCCGGGTACCGATTGGAGGAAGGCCCGGACCTCCTCGTAGTTCACCACCGGCACGAACTCCGGGATCGCGATGCCGACCTCTTTAGCCCGGGTCCGCATCGCCAGTTTGTCGCGGAAATACCGGGCGGTCGTGTCGCCCATGCCGGGCACCCGAAGATGCTCGCGCAACGCGGCGGCCTTCTCGACGTCGAAATCGTCGAGGGCCACGATTCGGTCGATCCGGATCGAGCGGGCCAGGAAGCTGACGCCCTCGATCATATCGGGCATGTGCCAATGGTTGGCGACATCCGGGATGTAGTAGACGTCGTCGAGGTACTCGCGCGGCCAGTCGGCGTGCTCGAGGCTCTTCGAGGTCAGGAGGAGCACCTTCCAGCCCTGCTGTTTCGCCGCGACCAGGAAGGCATCGCCCTTCCGGTAACTCGCGAGACAGAGGATGGTCGGCTGCCGGCGTCCGGGCGATTTGGTCATTCGGGGGCAATCCGCGGTGAGCGTGGTCGAAATTAGCCGGTCGGCGGAGCACCGGCCACGGAGGCAGGATTGAAGCGGACGCGGTTTCGGGATATGTTCAGGGGCTATGGCCCAGGAATATCTGAAGGTCCGGGGTGCCCGGGAGCACAACCTCAAGAACATCTCGGTGGCGATACCCCGTAACCAGCTCACCGTGATCACCGGGCTGTCGGGATCGGGCAAATCGTCGCTCGCGTTCGATACCATTTACGCCGAGGGCCAGCGCCGTTACGTCGAGTCGTTGTCGGCCTATGCCCGCCAGTTCCTCGGGCTGATGGAGAAGCCCGACGTCGACGCGATCGAGGGGCTCTCCCCGGCAATCTCCATCGAGCAGAAGTCGACCGGGAACAACCCCCGGTCGACCGTCGGCACCGTCACCGAGATCTACGACTACATGCGGCTGCTCTGGGCCCGGGCCGGGGTGCCTCACTGCCCTAACGACGGTTCGCCAGTCAGTCGTCAGAGCGCGAGCCAGATCACCGAGACCGTCATCGGCTGGCCGGAAGGGACCCGGATCGAGGTGCTCGGACCGGTGGTCCGCGGCCGCAAGGGCGAATTCCGCGACCTCTTCGACGACCTGGCCAAGCGCGGCTTCGTCCGGGTCCGGGTCGACGGTGAGGTGGTCGAGCTCGCCGCCGTTCCCAAGCTCAACCGACGGCAGAACCACGACATCGCCGTGGTGGTCGATCGGCTGGTGGTGCGCGCCGCCGATCGGGTCCGGTTGAGCGACTCCATCGAAACCGCCCTCAAGGCGGCGGACGGCACGGTCGAGGTGGTTCGCTACGACGGGTCCAAACCCACCTCGGTGATGTTCTCGGAGCGATTCGGCTGCCCCAAGTGCGGGCACTCGATGCCCGAGCTCGAGCCCCGCCAGTTCTCCTTCAACTCCCCCTTCGGTACCTGCCCGGAATGCCACGGGCTCGGCACCCGCCGCGAAGCGGTCGAGGAGCTGGTGCTGGGCGACCCGACCATCTCGATTCTGGAAGGCGTGATCCTGCCCTGGGGCGAACCGAGTGGCTACCTCCGCAAGGTGATCCTGCCGACCCTGGCGAAGACCTACAAGTTCGACCCGGAAGCCCCCTGGAAGTCACTCTCGGCTTCCGCCAAGGACGTGCTCCTCCGGGGGGCGCCCGGCAAGACGTTCAAGTTCCAATTCGACTCGGCCAAGTTCAAAGGGGAGTACGAGTCGAGTTGGGAAGGGATCCTGAAGAACGTCGAGCGGCGATTCTACGAGACGACTTCCGACGCCACCCGCCAGCAGGTCGGGGACTACATGGTCGAAGCGGCCTGCCGCGCCTGCCAGGGGCGCCGGCTCAAGCCGGAGAGCCTCGCGGTGACCGTCGCCGCGAAGAACATCGGGGCGATCGTCGATCTGTCCGTCGACCAGGCGCTGGCGTTCTTCGATCGGATCCCGGTCGGACGGACCAAGGCGGGCGCGGTCGACCCGGAGATTGCCGGCCCGATCCTCAAAGAGATCCGCGAACGGCTCCGCTTCCTGAGCGACGTGGGCCTCGAGTACCTGACCCTCGGGCGAGGCGCCGGCTCGCTGTCCGGCGGGGAGGCGCAGCGGATCCGGCTCGCCACCCAGATCGGCTCCCGGTTGGTCGGGGTCCTCTACATTCTCGACGAGCCGAGCATCGGGCTCCATCAGCGTGACAACGATCGCCTCCTCCACACCCTGAAGGGGCTCCGCGATCTCGGCAACACCGTGCTGGTCGTCGAACATGACGAAGACACCATTCGCGCCGCCGACTACGTCATCGATCTCGGCCCGAAGGCCGGCCGTTTCGGTGGCGAGGTGGTGGTGCAGGGATCGGTCGACGACGTGGTCCGCCATCCCGATTCGCTCACCGGGCGGTACCTTCGGGGCGAGCTGCGGATTCCCGTCCCGGCGCGGCGTCGGCCGATCGATCGGAAACGGTCGCTCACGGTGGTCGGGGCCAAGGCCAACAATCTCAAGAACCTCACCGTCGAGGTCCCGTTAGGCGTATTTGTCGCGGTTACCGGAGTCTCCGGGTCGGGCAAATCCACCCTGGTCACCGACATCCTCTACCACGCCATGGCGCGGCATTTCTATCGCGCCAAGGTGGTGCCGGGGCAGCACAAGACGATCGAGGGCCTCGATCGGCTCGACAAGGTGATCGACATCGATCAGAGTCCGATCGGCCGAACCCCGCGCTCCAACCCGGCGACGTACACCGGGCTGTTCACCCCGATCCGCGAGCTCTTCGCCCAGCTGCCGGAGGCGAAGATGCGGGGCTACGGGCCGGGCCGGTTCTCCTTCAACGTCAAGGGCGGACGGTGCGAGTCGTGCGAGGGCGACGGGCTGGTCAAGATCGAGATGCATTTTCTCCCCGACGTCTACGTTCCCTGTGAGGTCTGCAAGGGGAAGCGCTACAACCGGGAGACCCTCGAGGTCCGCTACCGGGGTCGCAGCATCGCCGACGTTCTCGAATTGAACGTGGCGGATGCGCTTGACTTCTTCGGCGCCCAAGGCCGGATCAAAGAGAAGCTCGAGCTGCTCAACGATGTCGGCCTCGGCTACCTCCACCTCGGCCAGGCGGCGACGACGCTCTCGGGCGGTGAGGCCCAGCGGGTCAAGCTCGCCACCGAACTCTCCAAACGCGATACCGGACGGACCCTGTACATCCTGGACGAGCCCACCACCGGGCTCCACTTCGAGGATGTTCGGCTCCTCCTCGAGGTCCTCCATCGGTTGGTCGACAAGGGCAACAGCGTCCTCGTCATCGAGCACAACCTCGACGTGATCAAGACCGCCGACTGGATCATCGATCTCGGCCCCGAAGGAGGCAACCAGGGCGGCCTGGTCGTCGCGGCGGGAACCCCTGAGCAGGTCGCCGCGGTGCCGGCCAGTTACACCGGCCAGTTTCTGGCCCGGTCCTTCGGCCGAAAACGGAAGTAGGCCGCCGTTGGAATACCAGACGATCCTCGAGGTCCTCGGGTTCGCCGCCGGGAGTCAGCGGGCGGTGGTCATTCGGACTCACGACGGCCACCGGATCGCCGGTGTCCCGACCGGCGTGGATGCCCACCCCACGGCGCTCGAGGTCTACCTTCATCCCGCCGGCGACGACGACACCGAGATCGTGATCTCGCTCACCGCGATCGCCGAAGTGGAGTTGACGTGATGCGGCAAGGCGTGAAACATTCTGCAACATCCAAGCGTTATGGCATTCGATCGGGCCGCACCTCATCGCTGCCTGGATGTCGGGCTCGTAACACCCTATAGTTAAACAGGTTAGGACAGACGAACGGAGGCGGCATTGGGAGCGGGCGATCTGATCCCCCTGTTCGGCATGATGACCGGTGTGTTCGTGATTGGGGCCCTGTCGTGGGGGTTGGTCAACATCTTCCGCGGCCCGGTTGGCCAGGCGATGGCCCGCCGAATCCACGGGGGGTCCGCCGCCGATCCTGAGTTGGCCGGTGAGTTGTTCGACCTGAAGAGCCAAGTCGAGCAGTTGCAGCATCGGCTCTCCGAGGCCGAGGAGCGGATCGACTTCAACGAACGCCTATTGGCCCAGAAGAGCGAAGACCGCGAGAGGACGGCCTGATTTGAACAGCGACGTCTGGACCTTCTTTGGCGTGATGATGAGCCTCCTGTCAGTGGGGTTGCTCGGGTACGCCGGGTTCACGTTGATCAGCGGCCTCCAGCGCCGCCTCAACCGGTCGCCGCTGCCCGGGCTCAACCCGGACGAAGTCGAGGCCCTCCGGGCCCAGCTCGAGGAGAACGAGCACCTTCGCGAGCGGTTGGGGGAATTGGAGGAGCGGGTCGATTTCGCCGAACGGCTGTTGGCCCAACGCCAGGAAGCTCCCCGCATTGGCGGCGGCGAGAGCTAATCTCGATTGATCGGATACCTCATGGTCCAAACGCCGATTCCGCCGATTCCGCCGATTCCGCCGATTCCGCCGATCCCGCCGATCCCGCAACCGGCTCCGTTCCCGGAGATCGTCATCGGCACCGGGGGCCCGCCCGAGGAAGTGATCTATGCCACGGTGGCCATCGTGGCGATCATCGTTGCCGGGGTGATTCTCGCGCCGCTGATCCGGGCGCTCGCCAGACGGCTCGAGGGGCGGGCCGTTGATCCAGCGCTTGCCGCCGAGGTAGAACACCTCCGAAATCGTGTCGGGGAGCTCGAGCAGTCGCAGCACCGGCTGGCGGAGTTGGAGGAGCGGGTCGATTTTTCCGAGCGGCTGCTGACCCAGGCCAAGGACCCCCAACTTCTCCGGGCCGGAGGCAACGATGCCCCCAGGTGACGTAGCGCCGGTCCTGGTCACCTCGCTCCTCGCGATGGTCACCGGGGCGGTCCTGATCTTTCGCGGCCCGTTAGGCCGGGCCATCGCCCGCCGAATCGAAGGCACCGTGGGGCCGAGTCCGGAGATCGAGTCGCGGGTCGCCGAGTTGGAGCAGCGGCTGCAGGACGCCGATCACGAGCGAGCCGAGTTGCTCGAGCGGATCGAGTTCGCCGAGCGGCTGTTGCTCCAGAGCAAGAACGCTCCGGGGGAGATCGGGCGATGAACTGGTTCCGGCGGCACCTCGGGATGGACTTCATCGACGCCGCCATCCAGGTCTTCGTCACTGGGCTGATGATGGGGTTCGTCGACGAAACCGTCCATGGACCGGCGTCCGAGGGTCTCATGTTCGTGATTCCCGCCGTCTCCGCGGTCATCTTCGCTGGTCGTCGGTCGGTGGCGCTCAAGCGAGCCGCCCGGGAGCCCGTGGGGCTCACCACCGGCCAGATGGAGACCGCTCGGCTCGAGGAATTGGAGAACAGGGTGGCCGAGTTGGAGGGCGCCCACAGCCGGGTCGCCGAGCTCGAGGAGCGACTCGACTTCGCCGAACGGCTCCTGGCCCAGGGCACCGGGGAGCGCGCCCTCCCACCTGGAAACCGGCCGTCATGACTTGGGCTGAGGAGCACTTCGGGCTCGACGGAGGCGGCCATGGGTGAGGTTGGGTTCTTTGCCTTCTTCCTGGCGGCCGGGGCGATCGGCGTTTCGCTTCTCGTCGGCCCGGTGGGGCAGGCCATCGCCCGGCGGATCGCGGGAGACAAAAAGGACGCCAAATCGGGCCTGTCCACGGGCGAGATGGCCGCGGAACGAATCGCCCAGGTGGAACACCGGATCGACGAAATGGAAGAGCGGCTCGACTTCGCGGAGCGAATGCTCGCCCAGACACCAGAGCCGCGAGCGATCGCGCCGAGGACCCCGGTATGAGCCAGCGCGACGGCTCGATCCCCGTCTTCGCGATCGTGGCCACCATTCTCGGCGCCCTGGCCGGTCATGTCCTCCTCGGAATCACGATGGGCCAGGGCTACGCCATTCCGACCACCATCGTCGGGGCCATCGCGACGGCGGTGGTCCTCCGCGGGCCGGTCGGGGAGGCGCTTGCTCGGCGGATCCAGGGGCCGGCCCCCTCGGAGCTTCCGCCCGAGCAGGTCCTCAACGAAATCGATGAACTCCGCGGCCGGCTCGCCGAGCTGGAGGAGCGGGCCGATTTCTCGGAACGACTGTTGGCGCAGCACCGCGAAAAGGCGGATGGGCCGAACTGAGGCCCAGGTCGGGACATTTTCGGTTCCGGCAGTAGATTGCCTGGCTTGATCCTCGAGAGGAGAGTGGCATGGTAACTAAGGATGATCTGCAGTCGTTCCTGGACCGGCTGGACGGGGGAACGGCGGTGGTCAAAGAGGTCCAACCCGGCCTGTGGGTGGTCAAGGTGGGCGAAGGTGCCGAGGTCGTGGTCACTTTCGCCCCGCCGGTGGTCATCCTGAGGCTTCGCGTGATGGAGGCGCCGACCGCGGATGCGATGCGGGCCGGACTGTTCCACAAATTGCTCGAGTTCAACGCCCGCGACCTGGTTCACGGGTCGTACGGGCTCGAAGGGGCCCACGTCGTCCTGACCGACACCTTGGAGCTGGAAAACTTGGACTACTCTGAATTCGAGGCGAGCTTCGACTCGTTGACGCTGGCGCTGTCCTCGCATCTCGGCGCGTTGGCGCCGTACCGGGAAAGGTAACGGCCGATGGGAATCTTCGAACGCTTCTCGACGATGCTGAAGTCGAACATCAACGATCTCATCTCTCGGGCCGAAAACCCCGAGAAGATGCTGAATCAGCTGATCCTCGACATGAAGTCGCAGCTCGCCAAAGCGAAGCAAGAAGCTGCCGCGGCCATCGCCGACGAGAAGAAGCTCCAGGCCGATGCCGAAGCGCTCAAGAAGCAAGCGGAGGATTGGGAGCGCCGGGCGATGCTCGCGGTCCAGGAGGGTCGCGACGACCTGGCGAAACAGGCTCTGCTCCGGTACAACGAGGCGCTCCAAGGGTCCCAGCAGCTCTTCGAGACCTGGGTCAAGCACAAGGCCGATACTGAGAACCTCAAAGTGTCGCTCCGCCAGCTCCACGACAAGATCGAGGAAGCGAAGCGGAAGAAGAACATCCTGGTGGCGCGGGCCAAGCGGGCCGAGGCGCAGCAGCGGATCCAGGAGACCATGTCCGGGATGAGCGACAAGAGCGCCTTCGAGTCGTTCGAGCGGATGGCCGAGAAGATCGAGGCGGTCGAACGAAAGGCCCTGGCCGCGGCGGAGCTGCAACAGGAGTTCCAAGGCGACGACCTGGCCGCGCAGTTCAAGCAGCTCGAGTACAAGGGCTCGGCGGACCAGCAGCTGCTGGAGCTCAAGTCGAAGATGGGGATGCTCGGCAAGGGCTCGGGAGATACCAAGCAGCTCGGCAAGGGCGCCGAGACGGTCCCGGACCCCGAGATCGTCGACGACGACGAGCATAAATAACGATTCGCCGTGGTGGCGAGACGGCCGGGTGGACTTCGGGTCCCCCGGCCGTCATTCTTTTTCCGGCCCTTGATACTTGACCGAGCCCGACCTCGGATACACTTTTGTATACTAAGTCGTTCGCCCCTTCACCTCACTGAGCCGTGCATGGCTGAACCTCGCTTCCTCATCATCGCCGACGGGGCCTTCCATCCCCTGGAATCCAAGACCGCCAACTCGGTGATCCGCTACCATCCGACCCGATGCGTCGCGGTTCTGGACCGGCAGACGGCCGGAAAGACCGTACAGGAGATTCTCGGTTTCGGTGGGGCGATCCCGATCGTCGGGTCGATCGAAGCGGGATTGGCCTTGAAGCCCACCGCGGTGATGATCGGGATCGCCCCCGCAGGCGGGAAACTGCCGGACGAGTGGCGGGGCTGGTTGGTCAAGGCGTTGGAGGCCGGCTGCGACCTGATCAGCGGTCTCCACACCTTCCTCTCGGATGACCCCGAATTCGCCGCGCTGGCGGCTGCTCGCGGTCGGACCATTACCGACGCCCGGAAGCCGCCCAAGGACCTCCCCATCGCCGCGGGGCTGGCGCGGCTGGTCGACCCGTACGTGGTACTGACCGTCGGGACCGACTGCAACGTCGGGAAGATGACCGCCCAACTGCAGCTGACCGCGGCGCTCAAGGCGAAGGGCCTCAAGACCAATTTCGTCGCCACCGGGCAGACCGGGATCTTCATCGAGGGATGGGGAACCGCGGTCGACGCCGTCATTGCCGACTTCATCGCGGGTGCCGCCGAGGAACTGGTGCTCCAAGGCGCCAAGGGCGCCGACATCGTGCTGGTGGAAGGGCAGGGGAGCATCATTCACCCCGGCTATTCGGGCGTCACCCTTGGCCTGCTGCACGGTTCTTGTCCCGACGCGCTGATTCTCTGTCATCAGGCAACCCGGGATCACATCGGCGAATATCGGACCGCGCCGTGGCTCAAGATTCCGCCGCTCTCTCGTTATGTGGACATGTACGAATCGATCGGTTCGGCGGTCCACCCGACCAGGGTGATCGGGATCTGTCTCAACACCTTCGACATGACGGACGAGGCAGCCCGGGCGGCCTGTCGGGCCGCGACGGCGGAAACCGGTCTGCCGTGCACCGACCCGGTTCGTTTCGATCCGGCCCCGCTGGTCAACGCCATCACCCGAGGGCGCGACGGCTACCTCGAGCGGCGCCGGCTCTAACTTCGATCCGGCCGCGGGTCGCTCGCGGCCGACGATGGCGCCGGCGTATTCGTCGCGGGGAAAGGTGGCGGCTCGGTGGTGCCGTCCTGGCTGAACGTCAGATCGATGTGGACCACGATGTCGGGATGCATCTTGAGGATCCCGAGCATCTTGCTCAACGACCCGATCCGATAATCCTTCAGGTTGAGGGGGGTCGTCGCCCGGACCCGAACGGCGTCGGCGGTGAGGGCGACCACGGCCGGGATCGAGACGGCGTGGGTTACGCCGTGAATCGTGAACGTTCCGCCGATGGTCACCGCCGTCGAGTCGGCCCGGCTCGCGTCGTCGACCCGGACGGTCTCGAGATCGAACCGCAGCAGCGGGTACTGGTCGGACTCCATCGACTTGTTGAGGTCCCGGTCACGCCTTCCGTTGCCGGTGATCAGGGTCTTGACCGGCGCCTCGACGAATCCGGTAACCTGTCCCAGGTCGCCGCCGCTCAAGCGGCCCCGGATCGTCGAGGTGACCCCCACGAAGTCGCCGACTGTCGCCCGGCCGTCGAAGCTCAACTTCCCGTCGCGAACGATCCCCGCGGCCACCGTCTGGGCCCGTCCCGAGCCGGCGACGAGGGCCAGCCCGAGGACCCACCCGCCGATTCGGCCAATCGCTTTGACGCTGTTCATGGTTGCCTCCCCCCCCCTGACACGGCAACCTCTGGTTCCCCCCGGATCGAGGCACCACCGGGTCGCTCGCTCACCGATGAAGTCGGTCATCCTTCAGGTTACCGGCGCTCCCCGCGACTCGCCAGCCCCGAGCCCGGCGCTCTGGACGGCGGCGGCGCGCGGCCGTTGTTAGGTTGTAGCAACCTGGACCGCGAGGCCACAGATGCCGGATGTCGTGAAATCGGTGACCGTTCGTTGTCCGTTCTGCGAGCAGCTCAATCGGGTCGACCTCGCCCGGCTCGAGGCCGGTCCCAAGTGCGGCGGCTGCAGCCGTCCCTTGCTGCTCGATCGCCCGATCAAGGCGACCGCCGTGGACTTCGATCGGACCATCTCGACCGCCTCGGTTCCCGTGCTGGTCGATTTCTATGCCGACTGGTGCGGGCCGTGTCGAGCGATGGCGCCGGTGCTCGACGAGTTCGCCCAGCGGACCCAAGGGCGCGCGTTGGTGCTCAAGCTGAATACCGATCACGACCCGGCGATCAGCGAGCGATTCGGGATTCGGGGGATTCCCACGATCATTGCCTTTCGGGACGGGGCCGAAACCGGGCGGCACGTCGGAATGGCGACCGCCGCCGATCTGGCGGGGCTGATCGCGCGGTGACCCGCGCCGCCCTGCTGGCCCTGCTCGGATCGATCGGGATCGTCCCCCGGGCCGGGGCCCAGCCGTCGGGCGAAGCGTGGCTGACGCTGGCGCGCGCCTACCAGACCTCACCCGTCGGCGACGGAACGCTCGGCGGGCTCACGGTGGGGCTCGGCATCGGCTCGCCGACCCTCACCTTCGGTCCGGAGATGGTGATCCGCAACGGCGACTCGCTGCGGGTCCGGGGATTCGCGCTCGGGGCCAGGCTGCGGCAACGGTCCCAGTTACTCCAGCCCCACCTCGTGGTCACGGTCGGAGCCTATGCCTGGCAACGGTCGGTTCCGGTCACCGGCCCGGTCGCCGATCCCGGTGCGAGGCGGTGGGAAGAGGTCAACTACGTCTCGGCGAGCCTGGGCGGCGGGGTGACCATCGGGACCTGGCGGGGCCGCTGGAGTGGTCTCGTCGAGGGGCGGTGGCACCGCAATCTGAGTCACGACCCGGCCGAAGGGTCCCGGTCGATGGTCGGGATCGACGCCGGGCTCAGGGTCGCCTGGTAACGAGGTCTTCATCCCCATCTCACGGTCCCCTTCGGGCCCTCCGCCTAACATCGACTCGGACGACGGGCCCCCCCGTCGCGGCCTCGAAGGAGGGCACCATGACGCGCAACATGGGCACGTTGGATCGAGCGGTGCGGTTGATCGTCGGGGTGATGATTCTCGGTCTTTTCGGTGCGCTCGACCCGCCGCTCAAGTATCTGACGCTGATCGGGTTGATCCCCGTCGGAACCGCGCTGACCGGTAACTGCCCCATCTACTCGCTGTTCGGGTGGTCGACCTGTCGCCCGAAAACCGGTTCGGCACGGAACGGCTGAGGGCGAGGGCCGGTCCGATGACCGACCGTTGGTTGGAACCCTACTTCGAGGCCTTGGGCGAGTTCCCGATCTCTGCCACGCCCACTCAACAACTGATCGCGGGGCTCGGCTGGGCGGTTCGGGCCCCATCGATTCACAACACCCAGCCTTGGTCGTTCCGGGTCATCGAGGATCGGCTCGACGCCTATCTCGACGATCGTCGTCTGCTTCCGGTGACCGACCCGTCGGGCCGCGAGGCCCGGATCAGCTGTGGCGCCGCGATCGAGTTCCTCCGGATCGCCTTGCGGCGGTTCGGCTATTCCGCGCCGGTCGAAACCGTCGAACCCCGATGGCACGCCGATCATCGGTACCTCGCCCGAGTGACCCTCGGGCAGCCGGGTCGCCCGGAATCCGGCGACCGCACCCTGTTCGGGGCCATTGGCCGCTGGGCGACGAATCGGCAGGCCTTCCTGAAACGGGCCGTTCCCGGCATGGCGCTCGAGCGGGCCAGTCGTCGGGCGATTCGGCAGGGGGGACGTCTCCAAATCGTCACGAAGGCCGTCGATCGGGCCGCCTTGGTGGGGCTTGTCGCCGACGCCGATCGGACTCAAATGGACGACCCGGACTTCCGCCGTGAGTTGGCGACCTGGCTCCGACCGTCGGCCAGCCGTAAGCTGGACGGCATTCCCGCCGTGTCGGGCAAAGCGCCCGTCCTCGCGAGAGCGGTGGCCCCGCTGCTCGTTCGGACATTCGATCTCGGGGGCGCGGTCGCGACGATCGATCGGCGATTGGCGGTGGGTAGCCCGGTCTTGGCGATTCTCTGGACCGCGGGGGACGACGCCGCCGGCTGGGTCGGGGCGGGGCGCGCGCTCGCCCAGGCCCTGCTATCCCTCACGGCGGACGGGTTGTCGGTCTCTTTCCTCAACCAACCCCTGGAGGTTCCTGCGCTTCGGGCGCAGATTCGCGGGATGTTCCATCGCGGTGGGGACCACCCCCAAATGGTGCTCAGGATCGGATACGGGCCGAAAGTACCGCTGACGCCCCGGCGCCCGGTGGCCGACGTGTTGCTCGAGGCCGTGGTCGCCGGGTGACCGAATTCGAAACCGCCGCGAGGCTCGGCGTCGCGCTCGTCGGCGGTCTCGCGGTTGGGCTCGAGCGGGAATGGTCGGGCCACGCCTCGGGCCCCGGCGCGCGTTTCGCCGGGGTGCGGACCTTCTTCCTGCTCGGGGGGCTCGGCGGGATCGCCGGCTGGTTGGCCACGCCCGCGCTGGCGCTTCCGGGGCTGGCGGCGGCCGTGCTCCTGGCCACGGGCGGGCTGATCGTGGCCGCCTATCTGGTCGCCGCCAACCGGTCGCCCGAGGCGATCGACGGAACGACCGAGGCGGCCGCGCTCCTCGTCGTCGGACTCGGCGTGCTCGCCGGCCTCGGGTGGATTCGGATCGCGAGCGGAGCCACGGCCGTCGTCGTGCTGGCCCTAGGCGAGAAGGACACCATTCGCCGGTTCGTCGCCCGAATCGACGACGCCGAGATGCGGGCGGCGCTCCAGTTCGCGGTCCTGGCGCTCGTCGTCCTGCCGCTCTTACCGGCCGGGCCCTTCGGACCGTACGACGCCATTCGGCCCCGGTTGATCTGGAGCGTAGTCCTGCTCTTCTCGGCGATCAACTTTCTCGGTTACCTGGCTCGGAGAATCGTCGGCGACGACCACGGTTACCTGGCGATGGGCGCGTTAGGTGGCCTGATCTCGTCGACCGCGGTGACGCTGTCGTTCTCCCGCCTGAGCCGGCGCGATCCCGAGCATACCGCGGCCCTGTCCCTCGGCGTCGTGGCCGCGTGCACGATTCTGGTCCCCAGGGTGCTCACGATCACCACGGCCCTGAACCCCCGGTTTCTCCCCGCGGCGGCCCTCGTGCTCGTCCCGATGTTCGCGGTCGGGGTCGTCGCGCTGGCCCATCGCAAGGGAACCCTTCGAACCGAGCCGAGTCACCCGGAGGTGGCCTCTCGCAATCCGCTCGATCTCGGTCATGCGGTTCGGATGGCGATCGCGTTTCAGGCGGTGATGCTGGGCATCGAAGCGGCCCGGAGCTGGTTCGGGCAGGCCGGCGTAGTCGGCGCCGCCGCGCTCGCGGGGCTGACGGACGTCGATGCCTTGACCTTGAGCATGGCGCGATTGGCCGTCGAGCCCAGTCAGCGTGCCGAAGCGGCCTTCGCGCTCGGCGTCGGCGTCCTGGCGAATACCCTCCTCAAGACATCGCTGGTGCTGGTCTTCGGCAGCCCGGAGTTTCGGCGCCGGACGGTTCCGCGGTTGGCGGCGATCGGGGCGGCACTGGGGCTCGGGCTCCTTCTCCGCTAGCGCGGATCCTAAATCCCGTTGCGCAAACGGTGGTTCGGCGTCGTTTCACGATCGCTTCATCTGCTCGCGGGCATCTTCCCCTTCGACGCTATCGCACCGCGGCTCACCGGCCGCAACTCAAGGAGGGCGCATGATCCGGTCCATCGTAGTTCCGCTCGACGGGTCGCGGTTTGCCGAAACCGCCATCGGCGTCGCCGCCCGGTTGGCGCGGGCCGCCGGAGCCAAGCTCTCACTGCTGCTGGTGCATGAGCCGGTCATGGCCATGGTACCGGCGGCCGACATTCCGGTTTCGGCCGGGCCGGATGACCTGGAGGTTCGGGCCCAGCAGCAGACCTACCTCGCCGACGCCGCGAGTCGGTTGGGGACGGTCGGCTCCGCGCCGGTCGGTTACGCGGTGGTCGACGGGTTGGCCGGCCCGACGCTCGCCGATTGGATCGAGAAACATCAGCCCGACCTCGTGGTCATG
This sequence comes from Gemmatimonadales bacterium, assembly GCA_046160105.1. Taxonomy (GTDB): domain Bacteria; phylum Gemmatimonadota; class Gemmatimonadetes; order Gemmatimonadales; family GWC2-71-9; genus SHZU01. The sequence continues at coordinate 169,917 of JBJXGT010000048.1, forward strand.
GCCACCCACGGACGTGGGCCGCTGAGCCGGTTCTGGCTCGGTAGTGTGGCGGACCACCTGATTCGCCATGTCACCGTGCCCATGCTGATGATCCGCCCTCAGGACGGCGACGCGATCCCGGTGGTCGACTACCGCCTCTCCGCCGCCATCGTTCCGGTCGACCTGTCGGAGGAATCGGCCGCGATTCTCGAATCGCTCAAGGATTTCGCGGTGGCGATGGACACCCACATCACCTTGATGCACGTCCTCGAGCCGGTGCTGGGGATCTCCGGAGCGGTTCCGCCCTATCCGGTTCCGGTGCCGCAAGATGTTCTGGAATCGACCCGAGTCCAGGCCCAGAAGCAGCTCGACGAAATGGCCGACACGCTCCGGGCGAGCGGGATTCGGGTCGCGACGAAGGTGTTCGTTGGGCTGGGCGTCGCGGGGAGCGTGCTCCACGAAGTGAACGAAGGCAAGGCCGACTTCGTGGCGATGACCACGCACGGCGCCGGTGGCTTCCGCCGCCTGATGCTCGGCAGCGTGGCCGACAAGGTGATCCGCGCCTCGACGAAGCCGGTGTTGGTCCTCCGGCCTCGGGGGATGACGGCGTAGCGCGGCGGTAGAGGGTCAGGTCACCGGAACGGGCTGTCCCAGTCGGAGGGCAGCCCGTTCGAGTTTGGCGCGGGCCAACTCGGCCACCGCGTGCACGGCGCTCCGTTCCCCGAAGTTGGCGATCTGCACCATGCTCTCGGGATCGGCGATTCGCACCACGGTGCGATGGGGAGTGACGGCTTCGATGGTGATGGTGCAGGGCAGCAGCAGCCCCGCTTCGGGGCGCGACGAGATCGCCTGGTGGGCGAGGTGGGGGTTGCAGACGCCAAGGATCAGGTAGTCGCGAAACTCGACCCCCAGCTTTTCCTTGAAGATCGCCTTGGCGTCGATTCGGGTCAGCACGCCAAACCCCTCCGCGGTCAGCGCCTCGGTCACCTCTCCGACGGCCCGGTCGAAGGGGTTCGGGATCGAGACCTCGAAGCCGAACGGGCCCTTGGAGTCGGTGATCATCCTTGTCTAGCGAACATCCGGTTGATGTCGCTCAGCGAGACAACGCCGGCCAGTTGTCCGTTCACTTCGACGAAGAGCCGATGAATGTCGGCATACTCCATCTCCAGGGCGGCCTCCCGGAGCGGCAGGTCGGGGCCCACCGTGAGGGCCGGGGCCGTCATGATGTCCTGAATCAGGGTGTCGCGGAGGAGGACTTCCCGTGCTTGCTCGTCGCCGGCTTCGGCTTCGGCCGAGAGGATGTCCTGCACCGAAACGACGCCGACCAGTTTCTGGTGACTATTGACGACGGCGAGCGCGGTGATGTGGGAGTCCGCCAGGCGGCTGACCGCCTCCGAAATCGGGGAATCGGCGGCGATGGTGACGACCTTGGAGGTCATCGCATCGGCCACGGTGAGCGGGCGATCGCTGACCGGTTTTCCCTGGGGCTGGTGACGGGCTGGCATGGAGCGCTCCAGTGTGGGATGAAGCTATGGTATCCCGGCGGTGGAGAGGAAACGCTGAATTCCCCATGAAGGGCTCTTCGTCGAGCCAGCTACCGGAGGACCAACTCGAGGGCGATCAGCACGATTACGATCCACTCGAGGATTTCCAGCCGCCGGGCCGAGACCTGATCGCCGATCTTCTGGTAGATCCGATCGAGCACGTCGAGTTTCCGGGTGATGCCGCGATCCCAGTCGTCGAGATGGAATCGGGCCGAGACCGCCCGATATACGCGGCTCAGGAACTGGTCGCCAACGAGCTTCAGCGCATTAGACACCCGCTCGAACAGAACGGCGGCGTCCATCTGGTAGAGGGCTTGCTGCCGGAACGCGGCGGTTGGCGGCCGGAGTCGGTGGATCCACCCTCGCTCGGTTCGCGCCAGCGCCTGGTAGGCGCGGTCGACCGCCTGGTCGAGTTGGCCGTCGAGATGGCGGAATTCGAGCAGTTGGACGTTCGCGAACTCGAGCACGGCACGGGTTTCGTCCGGCTCCGAGTCGAAGATGATCGCGGCGTTCCAGTCGATCAGGCTGAGGTCCTCGGATCCATAGCTCAGCCGCACCGCCAGCGCGTCGTCGGTCTCTTCCATGGAAAGGGGGCAGGCGGCTGAGCGGAGAATCTGGGCGAGCGTCGGTCCGGATTCGCCGATCAGTTCCCGGAGGCCGCGCTGACCGCCGACCTGATCGAGTTGAAAGATCAGGTAGTCCTCCACCTCGGGGGCCACGCCCGGTCGGGACAAGGCGCCGGGAAGGCGGTGGATCATCGCGGTGACCCGTTGCCGGGCGTCCGCGGCCAGGCCGGCCTCGACGGCTTGGAGGGCCGACCCGACCGCGACCAGCCCCTCCAGCGGGCCAGCGTAGTGGTAGCTGTAGTTGACTGCGGCCGCGCCGAAGTCATACAACACGATCTCGGCACGGAGCGGGCGGAGTGAAGCAACTTGCGGCGGAAGCTGCTCGGTTCCAACCCGAAGCGGTGCGGGGCGATATTCGAAGTACTGAGGAACGCGGCGCCGGCTCCGAACGGTCTGCCGCTCGGTGCCGCTGAGCAGTCGCTCGGCTACCTCCAAGTCGATGCCCTGACCGACCTCGAACGCGAAGCTTAGGTGGCAGGTGGTCTGGACCGCGTCGGAGGCGGCTACGGCGTGAGCCATCGGCCGCGGGTCTCCTCCCAGTCGTCCAGCGCGTCTTCGCGCAACCGCTCCAACTGGTCGCGAGTCACCGGCAGATCGGTCGGCAACCGGGCAATCAGTCGATCGAGATCGCGCAACCGGCCGAGCACCGCAGCGGTCGCGGCCAGCGACTCGGGTTGGTGCCCGAGGGCGACCTCGATATCGCGAACCTCCTTGGCGTGGAGCCGAAGCTCGTGGAGCATCCGGCCCGCGGTTCGCGCCGCCCGCCGCCCGAGTCTCCAGCCCGGTTCGGTCCGCATCTGCCGCTGGTAATGGTCCGAGAGGGCCATCCGGGCCTCCTCCCGGTCGCGAAAGCCGAACGGTAGCCATCCTGGCTGGCGGAGGGCCCGCCGGAGGGCGAGGAGGACGTCGCGTACGGCGCGACCTCGGAGGGCCCTTCGGGTTCGGGCCAGGAGCCGGGACCGCCGCCGATCGTGGCCGCGCAACCACAGTGCGAGGCGGTCGCCCTCGAGACCCGTGGAGCTGACCAGGGGGTCGAGGATCTCTCGATCGACATCGTGGTCCCGGAGTGGGCTGGTGGCCCCGACCAGGGCCGCCACTCCGGAGGCCCGGGCGGCCTCCGGGAGCTCGAGGCTCCATTCGGAGAGGCGGAGCGTTGCGGCCAGGCGGCGCAGGCTGGTCCGAAGTCGATGGACGTCCTCGGGCCTACCCCGCCGAAGGGTCCGCCGGCGATGCCGGACGACCTGCGCGAGCGAGGCCCGGGCCGCCTGAGTGACCCACCCGGCGATCGGCGAAAAGGGCGTCGGCGACGCCAGGAGATCAGCCTGCATTGTCCTTGACGGTACCGCATTTTTGTAACGACGCCAGCCCCATGAACCCTCGATGAAGGTCGTGTGAGGGGTTTGCTCGGTCCGTTGCACCCGGGTCGCCTTCGGCCATATTTATCGGCCATGAACCTACAGAAACGGACGCCGTGAAGGTCATCGGCGGCATGCTCCTGGTTGGACTGACATCGCTCGGCGTCGGCGACGCGGCCGCGATCCCGGCGTTCGCCCGCCGCTATAAGGTGAGTTGTGCGCTTTGCCACAACCCGATCCCCAAGCTCACCGCATTCGGCGAGCAGTTCGCCGGCAACGGGTTCCGCTTCGCCTCGAACGAGGAACCGCGGGACACCATCAACACGGGCGATTCCGAGTTGTCGCTGATCAAGGACTTTCCGCTCGCCGCCCGGCTCGATGCCTACGTGCAAGGGTACGCGAACGGCAAGGCGGTGACGGATTTTCAAACCCCCTATGGGTTGAAGATTCTCAGCGGTGGCCCCATCTCCAAGAAGCTCTCCTACTATTTCTACTTCTTCCTCCTCGAACGCGGGGAAGTCGGCGGGATCGAAGACGCCTTGGTCCAGGTCAACGACATCGGCGGCAAGCCGGTGGACCTCGTCGTGGGCCAGTTCCAGGTCTCGGACCCGTTGTTCAAACGCGAGCTGCGGCTCGAGTTCGAGGACTACGCCGTCTATCGAGCCCGGATCGGTGAGGTGCCCGTCAACCTCACCTACGATCGCGGCGTGATGGCGATGGCCGACGTCGGCGGATTCACGGTGACCGGTCAGATCCTCAACGGCAACGGGGTCGGCGCGGCCGGGTCGGACCGGCGCTTCGACGGCGATCCCGGAAAGAACCTCTTCCTTCACGTCACCCGCGACCTGGTCAGCCAGGTTCGTTTGGGAGCGTTCGGCTACACCGGGCGCACCGAGTCGGATGGGATCGGGAACCAGACCAAGATGTTCGGTCTCGACGGCACCTTTGGCGGCGGGACCGTCGAGGTCAACTGGCAATACATCCATCGGACCGACAATCGACCCAATTTTTTGGTCGGCGAACCGGCGGTGACCCTCGATGGCGGGTTCGGCGAGGTGATCGTTCGTCCGCCGAAGTCACGCTGGTACGGGTTCGGCCTCTACAACCTCGTGACGACCGATCGCCCGGTGCTCGACGTGCGATTGGGGACGCCGGCAAACCTCCGCCGCTACGAATCCATTTCGGCTGGCATCGGCCGGGCCGAACGGCGCAACTTCCGGTGGACCGCGGAAGCGACCTACGACACCACCCAGGACATTTTTCGATGGACACTTGGACTCGTAACAGCCTTTTAGCCGCGGCGATCGCGCTCGTCCCGTCCCAGGCGGCGAGGGCGCAGAAGGCCGACAGCGTGCCTGCCGAGGTGACCGCCGCGTCAGTCACCGAAGGGAAGAAGCTGTTCGGTGGGGCCGGCCTCTGCCTCGCGTGCCACGGACTGGACGCGAAGGGCGGCATCGGGCCCGATCTGACCGACGATCAGTGGCTGCACGGCGGGGGCAACTACCCCGATATTCTCGCCCGGGTTCGCAACGGCGTCGATGCCGGGGAATCGAAATCAGGTCAGATCATGCCGCCGATGGGTGGGGCGAGCCTGTCCGATGCCCAGGCCAAAGCGGTTGCCGCTTTCGTGTGGACCCTGAGCCACAAACGCGCCAAGCCGTAACATCGGCGAGTTTCTCCTCCTCCAAGGCGCGGTCCCGGCCTGGCGAAAGCGCTGGGGCACGGTGCCCATCGGTTGACCCGCGTTCGCGCCTCTCCCTATCTTCGGCGCGATGACCGTCAATCCGATCGACTGGTTAGTCGCCCTCCTGGGCGTCGATCGCGGCCTCCTCTGGCAGAAGTTGCTCCAGCTGGCCGCGATCTGGATGGTTGGCTGGCTGGCCATCCGCCTGGTCCGCTTGATTGCCCGGCGCATCGAGGCCGCGGTCGACGACCGGAACGACGCGGTGCTTTCGGCGGCCGAGAAGCGGGGCCAGACGATCGCCCAGCTGGTCCGGAGCGTCGGGCGGGTGATCGTGTTGCTCGGGGTCGCGTTGCTGAGCCTCAACCTCTTCCTCGACATCAAACCGCTGCTCGCCGGGGTCGGGATTCTCAGCCTGGCGGTGTCCTTTGGTGCCCAGAGCCTGGTCAAGGACGTCATCGCCGGGTTCTTCATGCTGGTCGAGAACCAGTTCGTGGTCGGCGACGTGATCCAAGTCGGGGACAAATCGGGGACGGTCGAGCGGATGACCCTCCGGGTGGTGTCGCTCCGCGATCTCCGCGGCGTGGTGCACGTCATCCCGAACGGCACGATCACCTCGGTCAGCAACATGACGAGGAGCTGGGCTCGGGCCGTCGTCGATGTGGCGGTCGGCTACGAGACCGATCTCGACCGGGCCCTCGCCGTGGTTCGCGACGAGTTGACCGAGTTCGAGGCCGATCCGGCCTGGGCCACCCGCCTCGAGCGCGGCTCCGAGGTCCTCGGTGTCGAGTCGTTAGGCGACAGCGGGGTAGTCATCCGCTCCGCCGTCCGGACGGCGGCGGGCGCTCAGTGGGAGGTGGCCCGGGAGTTTCGGCGCCGGCTCAAGAATCGATTCGATCACGAGGGGATCGAGATCCCCTATCCCCAGCGCACCGTGCACGTGCGCACTGATGGTCCTCCTCTGCCCGGTGGTGTGTGAGTGGCCCTCTCCCTGTACAACACCCTGACCCGGCGGCTCGAGCCCTTCACCCCGATCGCGCCGCCCCGGGTCTCGCTCTACTCCTGCGGCCCGACCGTCTACAACTACGCCCACGTCGGCAACTTCCGCACCTTCCTCTTCGTCGATTTGCTCCGGCGGTGGCTCGAGGCGAGCGGGTACGACGTGTTCCACATCATGAACCTCACCGACGTCGACGACAAGATCATCAAGACCGCCTCCGACCGGGGGATCACCATCGATCACCTGGTGACGCCGTATATCACCGCCTTTTTCGAGGACCGGGATTTTCTCCGGATCGTGCCCGCGCACGTCTATCCGCGGGCCACCGGCTTCATCGAGCCGATGGTCCGGCTGGTGCAGGGTCTTCTCGACAACCAGACGGCCTATCGGGGGGATGACGGGTCGGTCTACTTCGCGATCAAACGGTTTCCGGCGTATGGCCGGCTCTCCCAACTCGACACCCGAGAACTGAAGAGCGGGGCGAGTGGCCGGGTCGCCGCGGACGAGTACGACAAGGAGGACGCCCAGGACTTCGTGCTCTGGAAGGCGGCCCGGCCCGAGGACGAGACGGCGGGGGCCGCCTGGGACGCCCCTTTCGGCCGAGGCCGCCCGGGGTGGCATCTCGAGTGCGCCGCGATGGCGCTCGATCTGATCGGGGAACGGTACGGCGGCCAGGTGCTCGATCTGCACACCGGCGGTGTCGATCTGATCTTCCCCCACCACGAGGACGAGATCGCCGAGGCCTGCGCGTTCACGGGTGAACCGTTCTTCGCCCGGTTCTGGCTCCACGGCGAGTTCCTCAACGTTCGCGGATCGAAGATGTCGAAGCGGTTCGGGAACATCACCACCGCGCGCGACCTCAAGGCCGACGGCGTCGAGCCGGCGGCTTTTCGGCTCTTGGTCTATCAGACCCACTACCGGCAGCAACTCGACCTGACCGACGACGCCCTGGCCGCTGCCCGGGAGGGAGCCCGGCGTCTTGGCGAGTTCGCGGATCGCTTCGACGCGGTGACCGTCGGCAAGGCTGTTCCCGAATCACCCTGGCAGGGGCCCACCGAGCGGTTCACCGCCGAGTTCGCCGCCGCGCTGGACGATGATCTCAACGCGCCCCGCGCGGTGGCGTCGGTGTTCGATTTCGTGCGGGAGGGGAATCGGCTCCTCGACGAGCGCGCCACCCCCACCCCCGCCGCGAAGGCGGCGTGGGAGCTGGTTGATCGGATCCTGGCGATCGCCCATCGGTCGCAGGCGCGAACCGAAGTGCCCGCGACCGCCGTCGATCCCGATCCTACCCCGCTCGGCGACGACGTCCCGGCCGATCCCGACGCCGGCCTCGGCTGGGCGACCCGCTGGGCCGCCCGCCGCGCCATGGCGAAACGCACTCGCGACTTCACCGCCGCCGATCAGATCCGGGGCCGGCTCAAGGCGGTGGGGTTCGAGCTTCGCGATCGCCGCGACGGCAGCGCCGAACTGATCGATCGACGCGGGCCCGCCTAACCAGATCGGTAGCGGAGCAGCGCCGCCAGTCCGTCCACCCGCCGGATCACCTCGCGGTCGTCGATCACCTGAACTTCGACGCCGGTTCGGAGCGCGTCGTCGATCGCGGCGTCGACCAGATTGACGACCGGCTCGGGGTGACCCTCGCCCCGGCACTCCGCTTTGGTCAGGGCCAATCGACCGGTATCGTGGCACCGGAATCCGGCGCCGGTTTGTCCGTCGGGAACGACCAGCACCCGGACCTGACCCCGCGCCAACGCCCGAAGGACTTCCCGGGCGCCATTCACCGCGGTGCCCTTGGGCACCGACTCCTCGATCCGATCGAGCAACCGGGCTTCGGCTTCCCCTTCCCATCGCCGCTGAAGGTCCCAGACGGCCCGCCCCAGGTCGTCCGCGGTGGCCGCGGTCGGGTTCATCCGGGCCGAGCCGATGAGCAGCGGCTCGAGGGCCCGGGGGAGGTACCCGCTCACCCCGGTGACGTGCTCCTGGGACCCGAAGAGCGCGATGCCATCGAATGGGTGGAGTCGCGTCTGGGCGACGATGTTCTTGGCGATCGCGTGGTGGTGGCGCTGTGTCTCGGTGCGAAGCCGATGGTGATAGTCGCGCTCACCGAAGCCCGGCGCGTCCTCGCGGTCGGGCCGGTATTTGCCGCCCCGCGTGGCCGGCGTGAAGACGCCCTCGATCTCCTCGGTTCCGCTTGCCGTTACCGTGAAGAAGCGGGCGTGAGTTCGGTCGCTGACCACCGCGAGGTACTGACCCAGGACCTCGCGGGCATCGACCAACTCCTGGAGAGCGGCGAAACGATCCAAGGCCAATCGGTTGCGGTGGACACGGGCCAGGGGAATCACCTCGAAGACGTCGAGCCGGCTGGCGGCGAAGATTGCGACCCCGGCCTGGGGAGGCAGGTTGCCGGGCTTCCCCAGCCAGGCGACCAGCCGCGCTAAGTCGCTGGCGACGGCGGCGCGCACCCCAGCGTCGGCCTGGCGATCCTCGAGGTGGCGCTCTATGTCGCGCGCCCGTCGCTTGATGTCGACCAGGTAGCGCTGGCGGAAACGCGCCGCGGGGTCGAGACGCACGTAGCAGGAGAGAATCTCCGGCTCGTCGCTAGTCAACGCGGCGAGACGATCGAACGTCGGCAGTGCGGTGGCCGTGGCCATGGTCATCTCCGGATGGTGCACCTGACGATCCTAGGGGGAGCGTACTGAACCGGAGATGAAAGGGCGATGAGGCCGTGGTCCTTCAATCCGCTTTCACCCTCGGCTCATGTCAGGGGGCCAATATTCCCGGTCAGCAGGTCGACCAAAGAACCCGCCGGGAGGGACCAAGGATGTTCCGATTGACGATTGCCGTACTGGTGACCACGGTCGCCGTGACCCCCGCGGCGGCCCAACATGGTCAACATGGCCAGCACCCGCAGGGGCGCCACCAGGGGATGGGGGCCAGTGGGCCGGCGGCGACCGCGTGGCGCGAGTTGAATGGCTTCCATTCGCTGCTCCACCTTAGCCACTACGCGATGATGAAGTCGGGCGACCTCGCCCCAGCCCGGCGAACCGCCCCTTCGCTTCTCGACGCGGCCAAGGCGTGGGCGGCCTCGACCTCGCCGGCCGAATGCTCCGTCCCCGAGGGATTCCGGGCGAAGCTGGAGGAGTTCACCACCCAAACCGAGTCGTACGCCAAGCTGGTCGCCGCCAATGGCACCGACGACGAGGTCAAAGCGAGCCTGGGCCAGCTCCATGGCAAGTTTCGGGAACTCCACCGGGTCTGCATGCCGATGATGGAGCACAACCGGCCCCACTGACCCCGAAGGCCGGTTTCGACGACGCGGGCGTTGGGCCGTCGGCCTAACGCCGCCGGTCGTTCTCATCATTGAATGGGCCGTGAAGGACGGCTCACGATGCCAGCCGAGCGAGGTCTCATCCGGCCTTCAATCTGGGTTCATCGTCTGGAGGCGATCTTGTCAGCGTCAACTCTCAACCGCCTCGCGACGAGGCAAGGGGGATCGAATGAACATCGTCAAGACCACACCAACCTTCGCCCCGGCCAGGCGAGATGTCGACCATTTCTTCGAGCGGTTCTTCGGGTCGCCGATGTGGCCGCTGGCCACGCCGAGAGCCGCCTCGGAAGGCTTCTGGGAACCGTCACTTGACGTGTCGGAGAATCCCAAGGAGTACGTCGTTCGCCTCGAGGCGCCCGGAATGAACCGGGATGATCTCGACGTGAACCTCGACGGCAACCTGCTCACCCTCTCCGGCAAGCGCGAACTGCATCGCAAGGAGAAGGGCGAAGACTTCCTCTGGGAGGAGCGGGAGGAGGGTCGTTTCATGCGGACGCTCCGGCTACCGACGGCGGTCCACGATGCCAAGATCGAGGCGACCTATGCCGAAGGGATTCTGACGGTCAAGCTCCCGAAGGCCGAACCGGCCGGCAAGAGCAAAGTCACCATCAAGTGACCGTCTGACCGGGAATTGGAGGGTAAGGGGCAGGGTGGGGGTCGGAGCGATCCGACCCCCACTGTCCGTGCCGGGCCGCCCACTCCAGCCCGGGCTGCCTTTGGGCCGGATCCGTCAGATAGTCAATAGCATAGGGTGCCACTGTGGAGGAGGTCTGCGGTGCCGAGGTACCTGAAATCGGGCCCTCGCTGAGATGACCCATCCCCCGAAAATAAACCGAACCAGAGAACGACGGCTGGCGCTGGGCGGGAGTCGGTTGGTCGGCCAGCTGGCACCGTTGACTCCGGGGCTAAGTGACGGTATCATAAGGATCTGTGGATGCCGCGGACTCGTCCGCTGGCGTAGCTCAATTGGCGGAGCAGCTGATTTGTAATCAGCAGGTTAAGGGTTCGAGTCCCTTCGTCAGCTTTGTCGGAGCGCGCAGACAACATGAGGTAACGCGAGCCCAAACCCCGTCTCTTCGCTTTCGGACGGGGTTCCGTTTCCGGGTCATCGCGTTGGTTAGGCATTGGTGGGGTGGCCGAGTGGCTAATGGCAGCAGACTGTAAATCTGCCGGGCTCCGCCCTACGTAGGTTCGAATCCTACCCCCACCATTGGTCGGGCTGGGTTGGAGTACGGAAGCGGGTGGGGGCGACGACAAGCGCGGGTGTAGCTCAGTTGGTAGAGCATCAGCCTTCCAAGCTGAGGGTCGCGGGTTCGAGTCCCGTCGCCCGCTTCGGGATGAGGTAGCGGTTGGTACCGCTCGCGTAGCTCAGTCGGTAGAGCACATCCTTGGTAAGGATGAGGTCACCGGTTCGATCCCGGTCGCGAGCTTGAAGGCGCAGGGCGCGGGGGAGTGAAGGGGTTGGCGGGCAATGGTGCCCGGGGCTGGCGCGGTCGGTCTTGCGCCCTGCGCCCTGCGCCCCTGCGCCCTATCCGAGACCACACCGGACACCGGAGCTAGGGCACGATGGCCAAAGCGAAATTCGAGCGGACCAAGCCGCACGTGAACGTCGGGACGATCGGGCACGTCGACCACGGGAAGACGACGTTGACGGCGGCGTTGACGAAGGTGGCGGCGGACCAGGGGTTGGGGA
>JBJXGT010000049.1:0-281183 GCA_046160105.1 Gemmatimonadales bacterium
GGGGTGCCCGCGCGTCCCTGGTGGAATTGGACGACCGGGTCAACTCATTTGTCCGAGATGTCGCGGCTCCACTCATCGATCTGCTTCTCGACCACGTCCTTCGAGTGACCGTACCGCTCCTGGATCTTCCCGACCAGTTGATCACGCTTGCCCCCGATGACATCGAGGTCATCATCGGTGAGCTTGCCCCATTGCACTCGGGCCTTTCCCTTGAGCTGTTTCCAGCCGCCTTCGATCCGATCCCAGTTCATGTCGCAGTCCTTTCTTCCATGCAAGGCAGCGCCCCCACCGGTTGGCCGCCTCGGGCGCCGAGTCCAAGTCTAGTCGGCCGGGGCCCCGGCCCCCATCGATCGGTTGGCCGGGGCGAGGGACTAGCTCGAAGGGTTGACTACTCGGTGCCCCGGGCCGCGGGACGTTCGCTGTTGGCGTAATCCCCGGTCGACTCAGCGGTCGAGGCGATGTGCTCGGCGCCGGTGCGCTCGAGGATTTCCTTGGCGCGCTTGGTCCACTTGCTGTCGTCCGCGTGGACCGAGAGCAGGATGCCGCCCTCCTTGACCAGTCCCTCGTAGCGTTTGGCCTCGTACTCCGGAATGCCCGCCCCGATCGCCGCGCCCGTCACGCCGCCAACCGCGCCGCCCACCCCAGCTCCAGCCAGCGCCGCCATCAGCGGGCCCGCCGCGAGGAACGGTCCCACGCCGGGAATCGCCAGCACGCCGATGCCCACCAACCAGCCGAGGGCCCCGCCAACGACGGCGCCGGACGTGGCCCCCGTGGCCGTTCCCTCCGGGGCCTTGGTGCTCTTCTCGACGGCGAGATCCTTGGTCCCCTCATTGTGGGCCATCAGCACCGAGATGTCCTCGGGGCGAAATCCGTCGTTCTTCAACTGGGTCACCGCGAACTCGACCTTGGCGCGGTTGGGATATAGTCCGAATACGGCAGTGTTCGACATTGGAAGCCTCGTGAGTTAGGTGTGAATGCGTTCTCCCGGACGCCGCGAGGGCGCTCGGCACGCTGGACTGAAACTGGCCTTGGGCCGCCGGTCATACCATCGGTCGATGGAGTGGACTTCGGACTAGCTCCCGATCCTCGGCGAGGGGATCGTCCCCGGGGCTAAGTCCAAGATCACTCCGATGAGCGATGTTCCAGCGAGCCGCGCCTCGACGATGTTCTTCCCCCAATGCCACCGGCGCCGTTTCGCGCGCCCGGACTCGGCACGGCTTTTCACCAGGGGATCAGTATGAAGCGGCTTCATCGACGAATCGAGTCCATCGGGCTGGCGTTGTGCATGGCGGCGGTCGCCGCCTGCGGCGAGGATGGCGGACCGAGCGGCACCATCGCGATCAGCACGACGACCACCACGCTGACCATCCCGCAGGGAGCCAGCGAGGCCTTCTCGGCGTCGGTCTCTCGCAGCGGCGGTTTCACCGGCACCGTGACCATCACCACCGAAGGGATGCCCACCGGGGTCACCGCCGCCGTGTCGGCGGTGTCGACGACCGGGACCACCACGACCGGCACGGCCACCGTGACCGTCGCAGCGTCGGTACCGCTGGGCGCCTACCCCATCACCGTTCGCGCCACTGGCGACGGCGTCACCGCGGCAACCCAAGTCGTCACCCTCACCGTCACCGCGGTTCCCGCCATCGCCATCACCGTCGCCCCGTCGCCGATCACGGTCAACCAAGGCAGTTCGGGCGGCACGACCGTGACGATCGCCCGGACCAACTTCACCGGCAACGTGACCCTGGCGCTCGAAGGGGCCCCAGCCGGAGTGACGGCGACGTTCACGCCGTCGCCGACCACCGGCACCACGGCCACGGTCAGCGTTCAGGTCGCGGCGTCCGTCGCCGCTGGCAACTACCCACTGACGATTCGCGCCACCGGCACCGGCGTCGTTGACGCGACGGTCCCGCTCCAGCTGACCGTCGCCGCGGCCGCCGCCTACTCGATCGCCCTCGTCGGGGCCAACCCATTGAGCGTGGTCCAGGGCGCCTCCGGTGCCCTGTCGATCGATGTGTTCCGAACCAACTTCACCGGCGCCGTGACGCTGACGCTCGAGGGCGCTCCCGCCGGCGTCACCGCGACGTTCAATCCCGCCGCGCCGACCGGCAACGCGTCGACGCTCACGATTCCCGTCGGCGCCGCGACCGTGCCCGGCGACTATGTCCTTACCGTTCGAGGCGTTGTCCAGGGTCTGACCGATCGGACCGCGACCTTCACGCTGACCGTGACGGTGGCGGGGTCCTTCGGGCTGACCACCACGCCGTCCGGCGCGGTGACCGTCGCGCAGTCCGGCGCCGCGGTCGACGTCACCGTCAGCATCGGCCGAACCGGTGGCTTCACCGGCGCCGTTGGCTTGGCCGTAACGGGCGCGCCCGCAGGCCTGTCCGCCGGGCTCGCCCCCACCAGCACCACCGGCACCACCGCCACCCTCACCCTGACCGCTGGTGCGGGCGCGCCGATCGGCGCCCACCTGCTCACGATCACCGGAACGGCCGCCGGGTTGGCGAATCAAGCCGTGACCCTGACGGCCAACGTGACCGCGCCCGCCGGTGGCAACGTCACCCTCAACTACGCCGGTTGCTCGGCCGACGATAAGCCGACCTGGCTGGCCTTCCAGGACGGATCGGCCGGCACTTGGACCCGGATCACGCCGACTGCCGACAACTACAGCCTCAACTCGACCGCCGGCACCGCGGGTCTCGCCGTCGTCCTCGCGCCGGCCGGTGGCGGGAACGGCGTCATGATTCAGTACTACAGCCAAGCCGAGCTGACCAACCTCGCTACCGGGTCGATCTGCCCGACGCCCCCAGCCACCAAGACGATCACTGCCACGACCGTCAACCTCGGCGCCCCTCAGACCGCGTTGATCTCGATCGGTGGGGGCACCGGCGGCGCGAGCCCGGCTCAGCCGACGGCCACCATCGCCGGCGTGGCGTCCGGCACGTTCGACCTGATCGGGTACGCCCGTGACCTCGCCGCGGTCGGGGGCACCGATCGGCTCTTCCTCCGTCGCGACGTCAATACCACACCGATCCCCGCGAATGGCTCGGTGGGTGCCAACCTCGACTTCGCCGGCGCAGAGTCCACCGCGCCGGCCGCCGCGACCATCACCCTAGGCAACACGGCCGGCGGCGAACAGATCATTCACGGCATGTTCTACCAAACCGGCGCGAGCTGCCGGCAAGCGGTGCTCTATTCCGCTGCGAACGCGGGGGTCAACCCAAGCTTCATCGCCTACGGCGTCCCGGCTGGCCTCCAGCGAGTCACCGACTACCATGGCGTATCGGTCACCGCCGCGGGCGGCACGACCACGTTCAGGACGGTGATCGAGTACTTCCAGACGCTCGCCGCGCGCACCGTGTCGTTGCCGGGCCTCCTGCCCGCGTTCACGCCAACGGCGTTGGCCGGGCCATACAAGCGCCTTCAGTTCGCGTTCACCCTGCCCACGGGCCTGGCCTCGTCGACGTCGCTCGTCTACAGCGACAATGTCGCGAAGAGCGTGCTGATCACAGCGACCGCCGGCTACCTGGGCGGCACCACCGTCAACCTGGCGATGCCCGATCTCTCGGGGGTCGCGGGATGGAGCAACACCTGGGCGCCGGCGTCCGGGGCGACGGTCGACTGGAGTGCCAGCGGCGCGGGCACGACGCTGGCCAACGCCTGCGCGGGCGGATCGTTCGTCTCGTCGACTCGGCAGGGGACGCTGTGATCGACCAGCCTCGCTCGTCCTTAGGTGCTCGATCGGGATCCACCCCTTTGATCGATTGGCCCGGGCGGGGCCGCTAGCGAAATTGTTCATCCACGCAGTAAACAGGGGGGACAGGCCAACCGTGCTGTCCCCTTCCTTCCTTCTCCGGAAGGCCTGCCACCGGAGTCATCGGGAACTTTGGGCGAGTACAGCGGCATCTCTGGATAGTGCTTGATGGTACGAGCGGAGCGAAGCGAGGGGGCTCGTCCGGATATCGGGCTAGCTCCTTGTCCATTCCAACGATGGATGGTTCGGTGGTCGGGTCTCGGGTAGTGTTGGGGCCGGCTCGCGGTAACCTGGGGCCGGCTCGTCACTTTCCACAGGAGTCCGTCATGCGTCCGCGTCTGATAGCTGGTGTCATCGTGCTCGCGCTCGGGATCGTTCTCCTGGTACGCGGCGGGACCTTCACCTCCCGGCAGGACGTCCTCAAGGTGGGCGACATCAAGGTGACCGCCGACCAGCGGCAATCGATCCCGCCGTGGGTCGGGGGCCTGGTGGTGGCAGTCGGCGCGGCGATCCTGTTGATGGGCGCCCGGAAGCAGGCCTGACCCGGAGCGCGAGCGCTTCGCTACTGGACGCGCCGCTCGCGCTCGACCAGCACCGCCACGGTCGTCGTGCCGAGGGTGAAGGCCGAGCGGAACTCGCCCTCCACGCCCACCTTGGCCCCGACCCGCGGCGGCGCGCTCCCCGCCTTGGTGACGACGGTCAGGGTGCCGGTCCCATCGTTGACCTGGAACGCACCGACGCCGAACCCGCCGATCGACTCCGTCACCTCGCCCGCGATTCGCACCGTCTCGCCCTCGTACCGACCGGAGTCGTCGAGCAGCTCCTTGATCGGCTTGACGCCCGGGCATCCGGCCAGCGTCGCGACCGCGATCATCGCCATCGCTGCAACGGCCAGCTTGCCCCACCCCGATTTCACCACGAAGCCCTCCTCCGAACGAGTTGCCGGACCCACCCCGCTGGCCCATCTCAAGTGTAGGCACCGGCGGCGGATTTCCCATCCATCGAAGGGTGGGCCGTCTGGACTAGATCCGATGGCCGATGGCCGGCGACGATCGTTCCGCTATTGTTCGCGGACAATCATGCAGGCTCACCCAGGAGAGTAGAGATGGCATTCCGTCGTTCCACCATCGTCGCGGTCTTCGCGGCCACGGCCCTGGCGGCCGGATCAGCGCAAGCCCAAACCGACCGATTGCACCTTGGTCCCCGGATTTCCTACCAGTTCGATCTCGAGGAGATCGGGATCGGCTTGCAGTTGGGCGTCCCCATCGCCAAGAACCTCGAGTTCTATCCGTCCTTCGACTATTTCCTGGTCGACCCCGGAACGTTCTGGAACCTCAACGCGGACCTGAAGTATCGCCTTCCCGACCCGTCCATCCGGTGGCTCTACCTCGGCGGTGGTCTGAACATCGCCCGAGCGAGCGGCGGGGGCAGTGCCCGGACCCGGGCCGGCGTCAATCTCCTGGCCGGGGTGGAGTCATTGAAGGGCCGAGTCCATCCGTTCGGCGAGTTTCGCTTCACCGCGAACGACGGATCCACCGGTCAGCTCGCCGTGGGCGTCAACTTCACGCTCTCGAGCCACTGAGACGCGACCTCCCCGGTAGCGAAGAACCGCGGCGAGAGTGACACCTCGCCGCGGTTCGTCTTGCACCCGGTTCGCCTAACGGCCGAACACGGGACCCCGCAAACCCCATGGATCGTCTGGCTCGAGGATGGGTTCCACGGTCGCGGCCTGCCCTTCGCCGACGAGCTCGCCCCCGGCGGGGGCTTCCTCGGGCGGCGGCCCGCCCGACGGCGGGGAAGGCACCTGGCTGTCGGCAGACGGCCGGCTTCGATCGGGCGGCCCCCAGGGCCCCTGGAGATAGCCGGGTGCCGTGGCCAGCAACTGGCCGCGCTCGGTCGCGGCGAACGCCGGCGTGGTGGCCGTAAACCAGACGACCGCGCGCGCCACCAACTCCTCCATCTCGACCGGGATCTCCGCCCGGACCGGCCTCCGCCAATCGCGCGGATCCCTGACCCGGTCGAACGCCCGAGCCAGCTGTTGGTAGGTGTAACCGGTGCCCCCGCCCAGATCACCCTTCATGGATTCCGACATGGCTCCCCCTCGGTGCTCCCGACGATCGTTGCTGGTCGGGCCGGCGGAGAATCCCCCGATTCCCCCGGCCCGCCTGATCCTCACCTGATTGGGCGCAGCCGCCGCGCCAACGGCACCGCACCGAGCAGCAGCAGACCGGTGGCAAGGAGCACCATCGTCGCCGGCTCGGGAACCGTCGTGGTCGGGGGGACCGGATCCAGGTCGGCGGGCGGGGGCGGCGGCGGCAGCACGTCACGGGGCCCGGCCGGCAAGCCGATGTCGCGAGGACCGCGGGGCGGCGGAGGCAGCACGTCACGGGGGCCGGCCGTGAAGCCGATGTCGCGAGGACCGCGGGTCGGCGCCACCGCCATCACCGGAGCCACCGGCTCGAACCGGTATGGGGAGAGGACCTTCTCGCGGCGCAGGGCGGAAAGGAACAGGTTCGTCGTTGGCGAGTAGTTCCACGCCGACGCGCCAAAACCCGTCTCGAACCGCCCCAATGTCCAGGCGTTACCCTGGATCCCTTGCGCCGACAGGGGAACGGCCGTGACCGCCACGGTCACGAGCCCTGCGACGACGGCTGCAAACTTCATCTGATACCTCCACGAAAGAACTGGCGGGCGCCCGGAACGGGCCCCGCTCATGACGACTGCAGGGTGCCCGCCAGCCGCGACAGGGCGATGGTGGTCGTGCGCTTCTCTCCCAACGATTCCGCGAGCAGCGACGCGACCGCCGACTGCCCCAACCGCTGAGCCGACGACAGAGCCGCTCCGTACTCCCGGATCGACCCTCGCGCCTCCTGGAGCAAGGCGGCCAAGGTCGACCAGATCGCCCCCGCCCGGCTCATCCCATCGGGGTCGCCCGGCGGGAGTGCTACCGGGCTCAACGCCACCGGCTGGCCGACCAGGCGCGAGGCCACCCCGCCGGTCATCAACTGGATGATTCGCTCGAGCCGGAGGATCTGCCGGTTGAGGTCGCGCCGCTGGTCGGCCACGATCATCCGCAACGGAATCGAGTCGGCCCGCCGAAACCAATGGGGCAGGTCGACGGCGAGCTGCCGTTCCAAGGCATAGAGCTGGGAGACTTGGTCGGCCAACGGCGCCTCAGCGCGCTCGAAACCGACGGCCGGACGCACTCGTGGTCGGCTGACCGTCACCCAATCCGTGTCGATCGCTTTCATCCCGGTCATGGCGCACTCTCGGTCGATGGTTTGCCGACCCTCAGGGGGTGTTGCCAGGCCGCCGAGACCTGGCGCCACCCCTCTCCTAACGCTGGGATCAAAGGTGTCGGATGGCCCGCGGAGCTTCCATCGGCCCTAGGAGTGAATTCCGATCTAGCCCCTTCAACTCGATCGAGTTCGCTACCCTCCGGCGCGGCGAAACCTGGCTACCGCCAACTCGTTCTTTGGAGCGAGACCACAGGCCGCCCAAAGGATCGATTGGCGGTCGCGGCGCCGGCGGGTAAGGTTCATCGACGAACTACTGTCGGTCGCGCTGACCTTGCCAGCTTCCGGAGTTCCCATGTCGATCCGTCTGTCGCTGTCCTTCGCCACCTTCCTCGCCGCCGCCGCGCTCGGCACCGTCACGCCCGCTGCCGCTCAGGATCGCAGCGCCGTCAGCGCCGTCGACCTCGATGCGGCCGTCACGCCGACCCTGGCCGCGCATCGCGCCGTCGTCGGCACCGTGGCCGGCGGCGAAACCATCGCGGTCGCCCCAACGACGCTGGGCGGTGAACGAACCCTCGCCGGTGGAGCCGACCGCGTCGTCATCAGCACCACCGTCGTCATCATCGCTTTGCTGATCCTCATCCTCGTTGTCGACTGATTGCCGCCACCCCGCCACCCTGGCCCGAGGTTGGGCCAGGCTGTCCGCGGTGGTGCTGCTGATCACCGCGGGGCCGGGCGGGGCCGTCATTGGCGCCCAACCACCCCCGCTTCCCACGCCGGAGGTCACCGACTCGAGCGGTCACCCGCTCCGCCTCGAGGTTCCCTACCTGGCCCAGTCGGTACTGCTGTGCGGGGGAGCCGCGGTCGCGATGGTCGAACGGTGGTGGGGGCGCCGCGGGGTGTACCCGGAAGACTTCGCCGATCTGGTGCGGCCTGCGTTAGGCGGTATCCTGACCACCGACCTGGTCGCGGCGGTTCGGGCCCGGGGCTGGACCACCGAGGTGGCCGCGGGCACTCCGGCGTTGGCGAGGGCGCGGCTCCGCGAGGGCGTCCCGGTCGTGGCCCTGATCAAGGTCGGGCCGGATCGCTATCACTACGTCGTCCTGCTCGACTGGCGCGACGGGCGGGTGGTGTTCCACGATCCGGCGGCGGCGCCGTTCACCACCGTCGACGAGCCCGAGTTCCTCGCCCAGTGGGACGGAGCCGGTCGGTGGGCCCTGGTCATGCGCCCCGCACCGGCGGTCACCGACCCGACCAGAGCCCCCCGGCTGGATTCGACCGCGACGCCGCCGATGCCGTGCTCGCCGTGGCTGGCGCGAGCGCTCGACGCCGCTGTGGCCGATGAACTCGAGGAGGCCAACCGCCTCCTCGTCACCGCGGCGGAGGCCTGCCCCGCCGAGCCGCTGATCCTTCGCGAGACCGCCGCGATTCGATTCAAACAAGGGCGCCATCCCGAGGCGATCAGACTCGCCATGGCCTATCTGGACCGCGTCCCGGACGATCGGCACGGGTGGCAGTTGCTGGCCACGAGCCGGTTCCTCACCGGCGATCGGGCCGGCGCCCTCGAGGCCTGGAACCGAGCCGGGCGGCCCACCATCGACCTGGTTCGGGTGGACGGCGCCCGCCATGTTCGGTTTCGCGAGATCGTCGACGCGCTCTCGGTCCCCCATCGCACCATGCTCACCCCGGCGGGGCTCGCGCTCGCCCGGCGCCGGGTGGCCGAGATTCCGGCGCTCCGGTGGGCCGCCGTCGACTATCAACCGGTGGTCGGCGGGGTCGTCGAGGTGCGAGCGATGGTCGTCGAACGGCCCCGCCTGCCCCGCCCTTGGCGCTGGGCCGCGGCCGGCGTGGTTCGGGCCCTCGCCCACGACGAGGCGTCGCTCGACTTGGCCAGCCTAACGGGTGGAGGGGAGCTCTGGTCAGGGGCCTGGCGCTGGGCGTCGGCCCGACCCCGCCTGGCCGTGGGGGTGGCCGGGCTCGCCCACGTCGGCCTGCCGGGAATCATCGAGTTCACCGGGGCCCGAGAACAGTTCCGCCTGGCGCTCGACCCGGCGACGGCCACCGCCGATGAGACCCGGCGCTTCGCCCAGGTCGGGTTTGGCGGATGGCTCACTGCCGCGCTCCGTCCGTCCGTGACCCTTCGCCTCGAACGATGGTCGGCGAACCGGGCCTACCTGGCCGCGGGGGCCGGTGTTGCAATTCGCGGCCGCGACGATCGGCTCATCCTCACCGCGTCCGGTGAGCACGCCCTGGCCCTCGCCTCCCATCGGCCCTACACCCGCGGCGGCGCCGGGGCGATGTGGGCCTCCGCCCCCGGGCTCAGCCGAGCGGCATGGTCCGCTCGCCTTGGGGTCGACTGGACCAGCCGAGGCGCGCCCCCCGGCACCTGGCCCGTAGTCGGCGGGAACCTGAGTTGGGCGATCCCGCTCCGCGCCGAGCGGCTCACGGCCGGCGGCCTGGTGGCGGGTCGAAGCACCGGCCGCGCGATCGTCCACGCGGGCGTCGCCGCCGATCATCCCGTCGTTCGGGTCGGACCGCTGGTGATCGCGGCCGGGGCCTTCGTCGATGCGGCCCAGGTCCGGGGCACCGCGGACGGTTCCGCCGACCGTCGCTATCTCGATGGTGGCGGCGGGGTGCGGATCGGCATCGCCGACGGACAGTTCGGCGTCCTTCGGATCGACCTGGCGAGAGGTCTGCTGGAGGATGGGCGCTCGGCGCTGTCGGTCGGCGTCCACCGGCAGTGGCCCTCCTTCCCCCGAGACGCCCGTTAGGACGGCCGCACCGACCGCTGACCTAACAACCCGACGACATCGCCCGTTGCCGAAGGAGGCTCTCTCATGATCCCACGATTCCGACGCCGCCCGGACCCGGCCGTGGTCGCTCGGCTCGGCGCCGGCTCGTTCCGAGCGGACTCGACCACGGTGGAGGCAACCAGGGCTCGCGCGGTGGCCGGGATGAGGAGGCTGCTCTCGGATCTGGGTATCGATCCCGCCAAGCTGCTCGAGCTCGCCCGTGGTCGCCGGCTCAGTTGTCGAGGAGAATGGCCACTCGGTGCCACCGGTCCACGTTGGCACAGATAACCTGAATCATCACCGTCAATGGCACCGCCATGATCGCGCCGGGAATCCCCCAGACCCAGCCCCAGAAGAGCAGGCCCACGAAGATCGCCACCACGTTGACGGGCAGCTTGTGTCCCAGCACCAGCGGCGTGACCAGATTCCCTTCCAACAGGTTGATCGCGACGACCCCCCCGCCCGCGAGGAGAATCCGCTGGGGGTCGTCGAAACTCACCAGGGACGCCACCAGGATCAGCACCAAGGTGACCAAGGCGCCGACATAGGGGATGAAGTTGAGGACCAGGGCGACCGCGCCCAGGAGCATGGCGTTGGGCAGACCGACGGCCGCAAGCAGGCCCCAAGTGGCGGCCCCGACGACGGAGCTGATCACGGTGGTGAGGATGAGATACCGGGACATGTGGGTCTCGATTTGACCGAGGGCCGCCATCACCCCTTCCCGGCGATCGGTGCCGACCATCCTTTGGATCTTCGCCCGGAAGAGGCGGCCCGACGCGAGGAGGAAGTAGGTCAGGAAGGTCACCGTCAGCACCGAGGCCGCTGCGTTGATCGTGGTACCGCCGAGGAGCGTCAACGCGCCCGGGGCCCGAACCTCGACCGTCGTGGTTTTGGCGCCGGTCGGGGCATCGGCGACTCGCTGGATCTGCTCGGCGGTCTTCTCGAATCCGGAGATGGACCTCCGGACTTTGCGCAACCGCGACTCGACCTTCGCGACGGTAGCCGGTGCTTCGCTGAGCCAGGTGGCTGCCGGACCGGCCAACAGGGCGACCCCCGTGCCGAGGGCCCCCACCGTCCCGAACACGACGAGGGCCGCCGCGATGCCTTCTCGGATCCCTCGTCCGTGCAGCCATCGGACCACCGGGCCGAGGAGGAACATCAACAGCAGGGAGATCGCGATGGGAAGGAGGAGCGCCGCGGCCGTACGAAGGACCGTGACCATCAGCACCAGGAGGATCACGGTCAGCACCAACGCCTCGCTGCGAGAGCTACCGATCGGCGGCACGTCCTGCGATGACGCCATGGGAGCCCCGGCCTAGAACGACAACGAAAGCCCGACCGTCAACGCCAGATCGTTCTGAAACTTCTTGCTCCCGTCGAAGTCGCCCCCGTAGAGGTAATCCTCGGCGTCGAAACGGAGCCCGACGTGCGGCGCCAGGGGCACCCGAATCCCCAGCCCGACCGCACCACCAAGATCGGTGACGCTGCGCTCCTGTTGGAGCACGTCCTTGCCGCGACGAATGATCGCCGGGCCGACCCCGAGATGGATCCCCACCGACGAGGTGGCCGGGCTGAGCCCGACCATGAGTTTGAGGGCGCCGAGGAACACGTTGGTATCCCGATCGCCATTCACCGTCGCGCCGGCGAAGGTGGTGCGCGCCGGCGACAGCCCGGCGCTCAACTCGAGCCCGACGGGGCTCTTGCCCCAGAAGGTCAACCGAGCACCCCCGATGAAGCTGTTCCGGCGCTTGATGTCGGTCCCGACCACCGAGAACGAGTTCCTGGTCGGCACGTAGATCCCCGCGAAGGGCGTCAGGCTGACCGAGCCCTGCGCACTCGCCGGAATGACGAATCCGGTACCCCCGCTGGCCGCGACCCCGAGGAGAACGCCGATGGCCCGCGTGAGGTGTCTCACTGTTCCCCTCGGAGCGACAGGGGGGTTCCGGTCATGACGGTGTCGTCGAAGCTGAACGCCGCCAGCTGGTTCGGCGCCTTACCGGTCAACACGATCGTATACGCTTTGCCTGCCTCGAGCACCATTCCCGGGAGCCGGATCACCTTGCCGTTGCCACCATCGCGACGGAGTTCGAAGGTCGCCGTCATCGGGACCACGTCCTTGAAGCCCGCTTCGGTTCCGTAGTTGATATCATCGAACAGCGGCTCCCGCTCACCCTGCACCGCCAGATCGACGTCCTTGATGCCGGGCGCCGCGTGAATTACCCGAATCCGGGCCTTGCCGGAGTCGGGCACCAGTTCATCGCGCAGGACGCGCAGAGAAGCGACGCCGTTCGAATCGGCGAACCCGACCACCGTGTACCGGAAGCCATCGCTCATCGCTTCGCTGCTGGTCGCCATCTCGGTGCCGTCCGCGGTGGCGCGCAGTGAGAACCGCGCCAGATTGTCGCCCATCTCCAGGTACTTGGTCACCGCCTTGAAGTCGACCCGGCCGAACAGGTCGCCCTTCTCGGAACCGAGGTTGAGGCCGGCGTCGCCCGGCATCGCGTTGACGAAGCGAACGAACGAGGTACCTCGCTTGGCCGCCGCGTCGCCCGAGGGGGAGGTACTCTTACCATCATCGGACACCGTCACGACGGGGTCCTTGGTTTGGGCGCCCGAGCAGGCGAGCAGCAGCATGGCCGCCGCGCCGAACGGGAAGGTACGTCGATCGATCATGGGGAACCGTTTCCTTCAAGCATCCGTGTCTGGGCCGCCTTGTGCCGAGCCCAGGGTCCCGCGCGGTCTGAACGTCGGGCCGGCGGGGCTCCGATCGAAGGGTACTCGGCCCGCGCCTCGGGGCCCATCGCTCGTCGGAGGGACCAGGGGATTCGCTCGGATGAGTGAGCGCCGCCGATCTAGTTCCCTTTTCGCTCCAACGAGCGATGTTGTCAGCGACCTGGCGGGCGGATCTTCCAACCGGGTGAAGGAAGAGTCAACGTCAGTTCTTGGGGGGCCATATGATCTACACCTTAGCGGTCATTCTCGTCGTCGCCTGGTTGCTCGGCTTCGGGGTGTTTCACGTTGGTGGGAGCCTCATCCACACCCTGTTGGTGATCGCGGCCATCGTGATCGTCTATCGGCTGGTGACCGGCCGGCGCCCGATCGCGTAGCTTACTTGGGCCGGGTGAACGCGGCCACCTCGAGACGGCTATGAAGCGACAGCTTCTCGAGGACGTTATGGACGTGGCTCTTGACCGTGTGGATCGCGATCCCGAGACGGGCGGCAATCTCCTTGTTGCTGAGCCCCTCGGAGATCAGATCGATCACCTCGCGCTCCCGGCGGGTGATCCGGATGTCGCTCAGGGCTTTGGGGGCGTCGCCGCGCTGGGAAATGGCTTTGGTGATCTGTCCAAAGAGCGAGCTGGTCAGCTCCGGGGGAAGGACTTGGGCGCCTTCGGCGACGCTCCGGATGGTGCTCACGAACATCTCGAACGAGGTGTCCTTCATCATGAATCCGGCCACGCCGGCGCGAACCAACTCCGCGACGTTCTCGGCGAGGGGCGAGAGGCCCATCACGATCACGCGCGCCTCGGGCGACTCTCGCATCAGCGCGGTAGCCACTTCGGCGCAGTCCGCGCCCTCCAGCCCGAAGTCGAGCAGAATGACCTGGGGCTTGGCTTCCTTGGTTTTCTGGAGCGCCTCCGCGGCGTCGGCCGACGCGGCGAGGACGTGGAAATCGGTCTGCTCGCGGATCAAGCCGGCGAGGCCCTCGCGCACCAACCGGTTGTCGTCGATCAGAACGATCGTGATCCTGGGGCGGGCGGGGACGGCGGGGATCGGCCTCTTCTTTCCCATAAGCCTTTCCTCTGCAGAGCAGCGGACCTCGCTGCCGCGTCAAGGCGACCGGCTCCGTCGACTCGCGATGGCGCTGAGCCCTTGAATCGGCCGGTCGAACCCGGCATGGCGGGCATCGACGCGAAATCGACCGGTGGTTCGTGAACGACTGGCCGACGGCAGCGGCGATTCCTCCGTGAGGCGCCGGCATGCCTACGAATCCGGGCAGCGACGCGGCGGGCAACCCTTGCCCCGTCGGGGATCACCCCGCCACAGGGACCGCACTGTTGCATGGCCTAGCCACGTGCGTCACTGACACAGAACATCGATGTGGCACTGAGATGTACACCGACGCGGGGAAAGGTACCCTTACTTAACCACCGATGTCAAATAGCGGGTCGCGAAGAGGAGTAGTCCCCGGGCTAGATCTCGTGGTCGCATAACTAAGCATTGTCCCTGTAGAAGCGAGCCGCCGCCCCGCCTCACGCCGGGGGGACGGCAGCAAGCACGCTCATCAAAAATCGGAGGTCGATAGTGGGAGTCGCGATCGCAATTCGCCGCCGGCTCGAGGCCCTCGGGTTGGAACAGAAGGGCCTGGCCGCCGCGGCCCAGGTCACCCAGTCCTATATCTCACAGCTCCTCCGAGCCAAGAAGCTGCCGCCCGATCCGCACCGGACCGATATCTACAAAAGGATGGACCGGTTCCTCAGGCTGCCCCCTGGCGCGCTGGGCCGGTTGGCCGGGATGGAACGCAGACACCAGCGCGACCAGAATGGCGGAGTGCCGCCGTTGTTCGAGGACGTCCGGACCCTCGTCCTCGAGAAATGCGCCCCGACCCGCCGAGCCGAGATCAAGACCATCTTCGCACAGCAACCGTTCGGTGAGCTCGAGCGCTTGGTCACGCAGACGCTGCTCGATGTGAGCCAGGACGTCGTCAGGGCCGAGCTGGATACCCCCCGGTGGATTCGAAGCATGGCCAGGCGGTCCCGCCGCGGCTATCAGGACGTGCGGCTCGCCGCGCTCGAGTTTCTCGAGGCGGATGTCCACCACCTCTCCCGCGACCATCGCGCGGCGTTTCTCGAACCCCTTATCACGTCGTGGGACGTCGACCTGAGCACCTTCGCGATCGTGGTCGCCGTCGATCACCCCACGCCCGGCGACGCCAACCGGCGGTTCGCGATGGTCGAACAGCCATCCCGACCGGTCGACGGGCAATCCGGGTTCAAGGCCTTCCGGGCGGACCCGGTCTTGTCCGCCATGGTGACCGACGACGAGTTGGTGTTCCTTCGCCGCCTCCCGCTGGGGCGACGACAGGCCACCGCCTTGTACTACTACCGCGAGCTCCAGAACCTGCGCGACCCGCTGCACTTCGTGGTAAGCTGACTCCGCGGCGCTACCCCGGTGGACTACCGCCCGCGGCTCGCCCCGGGATAGGTTCCCATCATGCTCTCCCCCTATCGAACCCTGCCGCTCGACCGTCGCCTCGCGCTGGTGACCCACGACATCACCTCGAGCCCCGAGGCGCGGGAGGCGTTCATCATCCGGCTCTTGTCCAAGGGCGGCGGGTTTCGTCGCGAGACCCTTCGGAAGTGGCCGCCCACCCAGCTCGCCCGCGAGATCGTCCGCGCCAATCTGGAGATGCCCCACGACGAGGTTCGCCTGCTCCAGGCCCTCTACGTCGAGTTGGAGCCGGCGATTCAGATCACCTTCCTCGACGCGACCGGGGTTCGCCACCAGGGGGGCAGTATCCCCGACGATCTTCCGCCACCCTTCGCCGATGCGGACGCAGTCAGTAGGGCGGCGCGAATCGTGGCCGATACCCACGGAGCGGATGGCCGCCGATACCTCGCCACCATCGCCCTCTACAACGGCGACGCCTGGCCCGGCATCGAGGAGGCGATTGGGGCCCTGGGCTAAGCAGGAAGCCGCCGGGCGATCGCCTCGACGACGCGGCCCGGGTACTCGAATGCGCCGCCGGTGGAGGCCGCGAATCCACCCAGGGCACCAGGCCTCGCGGGCCCTTGATCGGCCCCGTCCCCGTTGGGTCGGCCGAAGTCCTCAATCACCGCCTCGGCGGCTCGCCGACCGGACGCCAGCGCGCCGTTGATGGAGGGGATGTCGAGGTAGTCGCCACAACGATAGACCCCCGGCTCGATCCGCTCTCCCCCGGGCACCGGGCGCTGGTCGGGCGGTTGGGCCGGCAGTGCGTTAGGCAGCTGATACGCCGCCAGCAGGTGCCACCGGCCGACCGCCGCGCCGAACCAGCGACCCAACTGCTCGCGGGCCTCGACGTCCAAGGTGGCGACCGGCCGCTCGGCGGTGAGGAGGTTGGCCGCGATTAGCGATCCGCCGGGAGGCGCGTACGACGGCGCCACATCGCTCGGTACCGCGAGGTGATTGACCGGGCCTTGACGGTCGCCCTCGAGGTGAAGGATCGGCTCGTCGATCGGGGATCGCTCCGCGGCGTAGTACAGCGTGGTCGTCCCTCGCCAACCGGGCGCCGTGGCGTGCCGGGGGCCGAGCAGCCGAGCCGCCGCCGTCCCGTCGGTGGCCACGACCACCGCCCGGGCGGCTATCTCTTCACCCGAGGCCAGGGTGACCGCGCGACCCGACAGCCGAACGGCTCGCACCGGCGCCCGATAGCGGATCGATCCCGACGGCAGCGTACCAGCTAGCTGCGCCGGGATCGCCCCCATGCCATCACGAGGCAGGGTGGCCGAGCCGGCGGCGAACATCGCGAAGGTGAAACGGAACACGCGGCAGTCGGTGGCAAGGTCGGGATCGAGCATCACCCCACCGAAGAAGGGCCCGAGAAACCGGCGCTGCAGTCGGTCCGAGAACCCCAGTTGCCGCCAGTCGGCGGCGGTGGAATGAGCCGGCGCGGGGGCGTCGCCGTCCCCGCCCCACCGGAGCCGGGCGAGCCGGGGCAAGTCGCCAACGGTGACCAGATCCCACGACAGATCCCGAATCGCCTGGAACGGATGGGCCCTCGGGTCGACCACCGAGCGGACTTTCCCACCAACATGGATTCGAGCGCCGTTACGAAACGAGTGGAGGTCGAGTGCCGGGTAATCGAGCTGCCGGCGAGCCTCGGGGTAGGCGGTGAGCAACACCTGAAAGCCTCGATCGAGCTGAAATCCGGCGATCCGGTCGGTGGCGACTCGGCCCCCGGGCCGGTCGGCGCCCTCGAGGAGGAGGAAGGGGATCTCCGCCGCGGCCAGGCGACGCCCGGCGGACAGGCCCGCCAGGCCGGCGCCGATCACCACGACAGGATCGGTCACCGACCAGGGGCCTGCCGGAGCAGCCCGAAGACCTCGCGGCGAAGCGCGGCGTCCCCGGCGTACACGCCCCGCGAGGCCGTGGTGATCATCACCGCGTCGCGCTTGCGGACGCCGCGGACCCGCATGCAGAGGTGCTCCCCTTCGACCATCACGGCGGCACCCCGGGCGCCAAGATCGTCCTGGAGGGCGTCGGCGATCTGAGCCGTTAGGCGTTCCTGGAGCTGGGGCCGCCGGGCGAACACGTCGACCGTCCGGGCCAACTTGGACAGCCCGGTCACCTTGCCACCGGATGGCAGATAGGCCAGGTGAACCCGGCCCAGGAACGGCTGGAGGTGGTGTTCGCAGGTGCTGGAGAACTCGATGTCCCGGAGGACGACCGGATCGTCTCCGCCGTGATGGTCGAACTGCCGCGCCAAATGGCGAGCCGCGTTGTCGTGGAGCCCGGCGAACATCTCGACATAGGCTCTCGCCACCCGCCGCGGCGTCTCGATCAGTCCCTCGCGGTCGGGGTCTTCGCCGACGGCGAGGAGGATCTCGCGGACGGCGGCTTCGAGTCGCGGTTGGTCGACCCCCGGCCGTCGTGAACGGGTGGCGCAGGGCGGATCTTGGCGGAAGGGCCGGTCGAGCATGGGGGAGAGGATCGCGGTCAAAGTCGCCTCCAAGTAAAACGTTCAAATCGGTCAGATAGATTACATTCATTCGCAAGGACTGTCAAGGTGAATCTTGAGGTAATCAGATACAGATACTTGTCATTATGAGCATTACATGCTAGATTTGTGCCTGATCGCAGGAATGACAAATCGTTCGAAACGACCAAAATGAAGCAATACTATACCCCCAGAGAGCTGTCAGATGCGCTCGATGTCAGCGAGTCGTCCATCAAGCGATGGGTCGATGACGGGTTGCTCGCCGCCACTCGGACCGCCGGCGGGCACCGGCGCATCGCGATCGCTGAAGCCGTCCGGTTTCTCCGGTCGTCGGGCATCGCCGTGTCTGGCCCAATCCGGATGTTCGGCGGGAGGGTCTCGGTCGTTTCGGTCGACGGCACCAGCCCCGACGCCCTCGGCGGCCAGCTGCTCGACGCCCTCCAACGCGACGACGGCGAGACCAGCCGCTCCTTGCTCCTCGGCGCGTTCCTCGGGGGATGGACCATCGCGGCCCTCGCCGACGGGCCGATTCGCCTAGCGATGAGCGCCATCGGGGAACTGTGGAGCCACTCCGACCAGGGAATCGTCATCGAGCATCGAGCGGTGGACTCGATCCTCCAGACCCTAGGGCAGCTTCGGGGCCTCTTGCCTCCCCCCCGGGCCGACGCGCCCGGCGCCATCGGCGGAACTCCGGCGGGCGACCCATATCTGCTGCCCTCTCAGCTGACGGCCGCCGCGCTCGCGGAGGTCGGCTTCCGGGATCGCAACCTCGGACCCGACACTCCGTTCGCCGTCCTGATGGACGCCACCCGTCGTTACCGGGCCCGCCTCGTCTGGCTCTCGATCAGCGTCCCGCACGGCGACGACCGCCGCCTCCGGGACGACCTCCTCACCCTCGCCGACGATCTCGCCCCGCTGGGCGCGACCCTTGGTTTCGGCGGGCGCCATGCTCCGTTCGTGCCGCCCGGGTCGCGGGCGATGCGGTTCGCCGGCATCGGCGAACTGGTCGCCTATGCGCGCGGGTTGTTGGTCGCCCGCGCCGACGCTGGCGCGAAGGCACCGGCATGAGCCCCGCCGCCCCCGAGCCGCCGGTCGCACCTCGCCGCGTCCTCGTCAGCGGCGCGACCGGTTACATCGGCGGCCGTTTGGTCGGGCGGCTGCTGGAGCGGGGCCACCGGGTCCGCTGTCTGGTGCGGGATCGGAGCCGACTCGAAGGCAGGCCGTGGGAAGGCGCCGTCGAGATCGTGACCGGCGACGTCCTCGACCCCGGAAGTCTCGCCGCGGCGATGGAGGGGGTCGCCATCGCCTACTACCTCATTCATGGCCTTGCGGGGGGCGCCGACTTCCACCGCCGCGACGTTCAGAGCGCCGCCAACTTCGCCGCCCAAGCCGCAGCGGCGGGCGTCGGTCGGCTCATCTACCTCGGCGGACTCGCCGAATCATCGCCGGATTTGTCCGAGCACCTCTGGTCCCGGCAGCAGACCGGCGATGCCCTTCGAGGCCACGGGGTCCCGGTCACCGAGTTTCGGGCTGGGGTGATCGTGGGCTCGGGCAGCCTTTCCTTCGAGATGATTCGCTATCTCGCCGAGCGGGTACCGGTGATGGTGTGTCCCAAATGGGTCTACACCAAGACCCAGCCGATCGGGATTCGCGAGGTGCTCGACTACCTGGTCGCCGCCATCGACGTCCCGACGAGCGTTGGCCGGATCATCGAGATCGGCGGGTCCGAGGTGGTGACCTACCGAGAGATGATGATGACCTATGCCGCGGTGCGCGGTCTTCGCCGCTGGATGCTGCCGGTCCCAGTGCTCACCCCGCGGCTGTCCTCGTATTGGGTCAATCTGGTCACGCCCATCCCCGCCGCGATCGCCCGACCTCTCATCGACGGCCTCCGAACGGAAAGCGTGGTGCACGACCGGTCGGCTCTCGAGCTGTTTCCGGCGATCGTGCCGGTCGACTACCGAACCTCGGTGAGTCGGGCCCTCGCGCAACTCGATGCCGGTTCGGTCGAGACCGCCTGGAGCGACGCGCTCACCTCCGGTCTCCGCGACGGCCCGGCCGTGGTGTTGTCGACCGAGCAAGGGATGATTCGGGAGCAGCGGCGTACCGACGTCGCGACCACTCCGGCGGCGGTGTTCCGGGCCTTCACCGGCTTGGGCGGCCAGCGAGGGTGGCTGTTCATGAATTGGGCCTGGCGGTGCCGGGGGTTCATCGACCGGCTGCTCGGCGGCGTCGGGTTGCGGCGCGGACGCCGGGACCCGAACGAGGTTCGGGTGGGCGATGCCCTCGACTTCTGGCGGGTCGAGGCCGTCGAGCCCGATCGCCTGCTTCGGCTCCGCGCCGAGATGAAAGTCCCCGGGGAGGCCTGGCTCCAGTTTCAGGTCAGTCCCGGTTCGGGCGCCACCGCGGTGCTGGTCCAGACCGCTTTCTTCGCGCCGAAAGGGCTCTTCGGGTGGCTCTACTGGTACGCGCTCTACCCGCTCCATAGCCTGATCTTCAGCGGGCTTGCCCGCCGGATCGCCCTCCTGGCCGTCGAGGATCGGCCCCGGCGATAGGCCGCCGGACTCCGCCCGACACCGCCGAGGGCGGCGAGCATTTCGCCCGCCCAACCGATATCTTGACGGTCGAGTCGCTCCGGCCGGGTCCGCTGCCGTCGCACCGGCCGCCGCCGCGGGCACCGAATCCACGAGGGAACCACATGCCACTGGTCCGCCGTCTCGCTCGTTCCGCCGCCACCGCGGCGGTGGTCACTCTCCTCGGCGCCCCGACGCTGGTCGCCCAAACGGGCGACCAGACGCCGCGCCGAATCGCCGACGGGGTGTATCTCCTCAGTACGGCGGACGGCGGCAACGCCGGCTGGGCCGACCTCGGGCCCGACCTGCTGGCCATCGTAGGGTCGCCGACCCCGGCCACGATCGCCATGATCGAGCGGCTCGGTGGCAAACCGGTGCGGGCCGCGTTCGCGCCTAACGGCTCGCCCCGGGCCGGTTTCGGGGCCCGGGAACTGACCCCCTCCAGCCGCGGCGCGACCACCGGGCTGTCTTTCCGCGGGACCATGACGCTCGGGGCCCGTCGCGCCGAGGTCCGCGAGCTCGAGCGGGCGGTGAGCGCCGGCAACGGCATCGTCTACCTGCCCGACGCCGGCGTCCTGTTCGCGGGGGATCTGGTCGGCGACGGCGTCACCCTCGACTCGACCCGGACCGAGGTTTGGATCCGAGTCCTCGAGCGCCTCCGCCGGCTCGGGCCCACCGTGGTGGTGCCCAGCCGCGGCGCCGCCGGCGGCCCCGAGCTGCTGGAGCGGACCCACTCGGCGCTGGTCGCGGCTCGGGCCGCGGCGCGCGCCGGCATCGATCGACGGGCCACGATCGACGAGATCGCCGGATCGGCGCCGACGCCCGAACTGACCCGGCACGCGTTCCGCGAGATGGTGGGCCTCGTCCCGCCCGCGATGATCGAGGAACTCGAGCTCCGACCCGGCCCATCCTTCACCCGAGCGACTCCCGGCTGGACGAAGCCGAAGGTGGTGGTGATCGAGGGCATGTGGTTCGAAAAGCCAGGCCGGGTGGCGGAGCTCGCCTACCTGGCCCCAGGCGTGGACATCCGGATGGCCAGGTCTCCGGCCGAGTCGGCCACGATGATCGCCGACGCCGACGGCTTCCTCGGGCGGTTGTCCGGCCCGCAGTATCAGCGGGCGACCCGGCTCCGCTGGGTCCAGACTCCCTCCGCGGGGGTCGAAGGTCAGATGGCCATTCCCGGTTTCGCGGCCAGCCCGGTCGTCCTTACCAACGCCCAGCGCATCTACGCTCCGCCGCTCGTCGAGCATGTCTTCGGCCTGCTCCTGGGCCTGACCCGGCGAGTTCAGGTGGCGGTGCCGCTGATGCGGGAGCGACGCTGGGACCCCGATCAGTTCGAGCCGCTCGAGATGCCCGAGATGCGGGGCAAGACGCTGCTGGTCGCGGGCCTCGGCGGGATCGGGACCGAGGTCGCCGCGCTGGGACGCGCGATGGGGATGCGGGTCATCGCCACCCGGAACAACAAGACTCCGCCCACCGACATCGTCGAGTACGTGGGCGCGTCGAGTGAGCTGGCGACCTTGGCGCGGGAGGCGGACGTGATCGTCAACGCGCTTCCGCTCACCCCGGCCACCGACCAGGTGTTCAGCGCGGCCGTCTTTCGGGTCATGAAACCGACGGCCTACTTCATCAACATCGGCCGCGGCGGCACGGTCGACACCGAGGCGTTGACCGAGGCGCTCGCCACCAAGCGCCTCGCCGGGGCGGGGCTCGATGTCACCCGGCCGGAACCGCTGCCCGCGAGCCATCGCCTCTGGACCCTGCCTAACGTGATCCTGACACCCCACGTCGGATCCAACTCCGACTCCGATCGGGAGCGGACCTGGCTGCTCTTCCGAGAGAACCTCCGCCGCTACGTGGCGGGGGAGCCGCTCCTCTCGGTCGTGGACAAGCAGGCGGCGTACTGAGGCCCGAGGGGGCCCGACCCCCCAGGACCCGACGCCCTTGAGGTTCTCGGGCTAGGACCCATCTTTCGGTCACCCATGGGCCTCTCCCTCGACCGCCTCAACTCGGCCTTCGCCGAGCGCTACCGAATCGAGCGCGTGCTCGGAGCCGGGGGGATGGCCACGGTGTACGCGGCTCGGGACCTCAAGCACGACCGAGTCGTCGCCTTGAAGATTCTCCATCCGGAAATTGCGGTCGCGGTGGACGACCGCTTCCTCAGGGAAATCCGGGTCACGGCGCAATTCTCCCACCCCGGCATCCTCGGACTGATCGATTCCGGCTCGGTCGAGATCGACGGCCAGTCCCTCCCCTATTACGTGATGCCCCTCGTCGAGGGCGAGTCACTCCGCGACCGCCTTCGCCGGGAGCGCACCCTGCCCGCCGCGACCGCGGTCTCGATCGCGCGCCAGATCGCGTTGGCCCTGGGCTATGCCCACGAGCGGGGAGTCGTCCACCGCGACGTCAAACCCGAAAATGTCCTTTTGGTCGGTGATCACGCGGTGGTGGCCGATTTCGGGATCGCCAAGGCGGCCGGCGGCGCCGCCGGAATCACCCTCACGGCCCAGGGCGGTCTGATCGGGACGCCGGCCTACATGAGCCCGGAACAGGCGACTGGCAGGGACGAAATCGGTCCCCGCTCCGACCTCTTCTCGCTCGGCGTGGTGCTCTACGAGATGCTGGTCGGCGAGCTGCCATTCGGCGGGACTACGGTGCAAAGTCAGATCGCCCGACGACTCCACGAGACCCCCGTCGGGGTCAGGGTCCTCCGGCCCGAGGTGCCGGTGGCGCTCGACCGGGCGGTGAGTCGGGCCCTCGCTCGCGATCCCTCCGACCGATTTCCCTCGGCCGCGGCGATGGCGACGGCCCTGGACCAATCACTCGCCCCACCGACCGGCGGAACCCGGATCCCGGCCGCGATCGGCGGGGTGGCCGCAGTTGCCCTGCTCGCGGCGGCGGGCTGGTGGGCGATCGGGCCGAATCGGCGAGGCGGCGACGATCGCGCGATGCCTCGATCGGTGGCCGTCCTTCCCTTCGCCAACGTCGGTGCCGATCCCAACAACGAGTTCTACTCCGACGGGATCGCCGACGAGATCGCCGGATCGCTGGCCCGGCTGGCCGGCGTGCGGGTGGCGGCACGGAGCTCGGCCTTCCAATTCAAGGGCCGCAACGTCGCCGCGACTCAAGTTGGAGCGGAGTTGTCCGTCGATGCCGTCGTCGAGGGATCGGTCCGGCGCAGCGGCGACCAGGTGACGATCACCGCCCAACTGGTGAGCGCCGCCGACGGGCTCTCCCTCTGGAGCGAGAGCTACCAACGATCGGCCGAGCAGGCGTTCACGGTGCAGGCCGAGGTGACGGCGGCGATCGCCCGGACCCTCGGGCTCGGCGTGGCTGCCCGGCCGCAGGGGCCGGGAACCACCAATCGCCGCGCCTACGAAGCGTTCCTCCAGGGCCGGTGGCATTGGAGCAAGCGGGACCAAGAAGGATTCCGCCAGGCCGCCCGCTACTTCCGGGAGGCGATCGAGGCCGACTCCGGGTTTGCCAAGGCGTGGGCCGGGTTGGGGGACACGTACAGTCTCCAGGCGGGCTTCGGTTACCTCCCGGTGGCCGAGGCCTTTGCGCTTGGCCGGGCCGCCGCGAACCGGGCCCTCACCCTCGACAGTACCTTGGCCGATGCCCGTTCCTCCCTCGGGTTCATCCACCTGTTCTACGACTGGGATTGGGCGGCCGCGGGCAGCCGGTTGACCGAGGCGCTCCGGCTCGACCCGACCTACGGCGAGGCGCGGCTGTTCTACGGGTGGTGGCTGGTCGCGACCGGCCGCGTGAACGAGGCAGTCGACTCGCTCGCTACGGCCGTCCGGGATGAACCGCTCTCGCTGATCCTCAACGCTCGCCTCGGTTCGATGCTGATGCTGGCGGGTCGCTATCCGGAAGCCGAGCGACAGCTGGCCCACACCACCGAGCTGGCCGCCAACTACTGGCCGCCCCGGCTCGACCGAGCCCGGATTCTGGCGGTACGCGGCCAGTTCGATTCCGCCGCGGCGATGGTGTCGGGGCTGAACGAGCTGGTGGGGGCGTACGCCAGCGGGATCCGTGGCTACGCCCTGGGCCGCGCCGGCCGGCGGGCCGAAGCGCAGGTCGAAATCGCCCGGCTCTCGGCCGGCGGCCTCACCGCGACGACGTCGGCTCTTGGGGTGGCGCAGGCCTACACCGGGTTGGGCGATTTCGATCAGGCCTTCCAGTGGCTCGACCGGGCCTACGAGGACCGCAACTGGGCCCTGTTCTTCTGCCGGAACGACCCTCTGCTCGAGCCACTCCGGCGCGATCCGCGGTGGAACACCTTCGTGGCTCGGATGAATTTCCCCTGATCGAAGGGAGTCCTGATGATGGATCGCAAGTCGGTCGCGAAGGCGGGGATTTCGTTCGGCACGGCGCTGGCCATCACCATCTCGTGGTCGGCCAACCGCTCGGTGCTGTGGGCCTGTCTCCACGGAGTCCTGTCGTGGCTCTACGTGATCTACTACGTGATCGTCAGGCCTTGACCGAAGACGGCTCCGCGGCCGCGGCCGCGGCGAGGCGGTTGCGCGACGCCTCGACCTTCACGTAGTGGAGCACCGCCGGGGCGAGGATCATCCCCGGGATTCCCATCAACTTCTCCCCGATCACCAGTCCAACCAGGGTGAGCCACATCGGATTCTTGATCCGATCACCGATGATCTTGCTGTTGAGGAAGTACTCGCCCTTGTGAATGATGACCAGGAACATCAGGGCGAGAAACGCCATCCTCGGCGAAATCGTGAACCCGACGCTCATGATCATGGTGTTGCTCATCAGGTTGCCGACGATCGGCAGGAGACCGAGCAGGAAGGTGAGCCCGGCGAGGACCGGAGCGTAGGGGAAACCGTTCCAGAACAGGAAGATCGACGTCAGCATGGCGTTGATCAACGAGATGACGATCTGGGCGCCCATCACGGTCTTGAAGCTCTGGTAGAACGTCCGGAACCGAGCCACCACCTCGAGGAACGTCTGGGAATACAAGTTGTCCCGGCCAGTGACCGGATCGGCGTCGGGCTCGACCCGGGTGTTGAGAAAGAGGCTGACCGAAACGACCACACCGATCAGAAACACCACCGCCGCCCGGAGCGCTTCGCCCGCGTATTTCCCGACGCTGGAGAGCTGGCTCCGGACGAACTCGACCGCCTGGGCCTTCATCGCCCCGTAGTCGTACCCCTCGGGCAGCTGGATCCCACGACTGTCGATGAACGAGAGGATCTGCGGAATCGATTCTTCGGCGATCTTCGGCACGGCGACGATCGCGGTCCGGGCAAACTCGAAGAACCCGTAGCCCGCCGCCGCGAGCAGCAGCGTGAAGAGCACCACGGCTCCCCATTTTCGGCCGCCGATGGTGAGGATCTCGAGGGCGAAGTACCCGAACAGGCCCGTCAGCAGGAGAATCGTGAGATTGAGCCAACCGACCAAGACCAGGCCGATGGCCATGAACGTGAAGGAAAGTCGTTTTGGGGTCGCGGCGGGAATCGGCACGCTCCGAAGGTACCGGCGGGCGACCGACGGCGTCAACCAGAGGGCCGATCAGCGCCTTCGATACACCCGCGGGGTCCGACCCAACGCCACGTCGACCAAGATCCCATCGTCGCTCAACCTGCCGATCAGGTGCGGGCCGGCGATGCAGGACGCCAGGTCGGGGCAGTCATAGGTGATCCAGATCTCGTTACCGTCGATCCGGTAGCTGAACTCCGCGCTGATGTCGACGGTGGCGTTGCCGTCATTCTGCGGAAATTGTTGCCGACCGTGCTCTTCCCCCCGCCGGTTGGGGTAGAGGACGAGTCGGGAGGAGATGACCACGACCTGCGGCACGTTGTTCTCGTTCACCACCGCGGCGGCGGGCAGGGGCTCGCCGTCGATGGACACGAGCTCGTACTCGGCCGATGCCTCAGGGCCGTCGAAGGGATTCACGTCGCAGCCCGCCGCGGCGAAGACGGCGACCGCTGGGATCAAGGCTGTCCATCGCATGCTCCACCTCCACGGCCAAATACCCCGCCCAGTCGGCCCCCGTCACCGAGCCGCCCGAACCTCGGGCGAGGCGGGCGGGGGCGAACCGGCGGACGGGCGACCCGCTCGGCCGGGCGCTGGAACTCCGGCGCATGCCTCCGGAGCAGCTCGACCAGCATCTACCAGAACGCGGCGATGGTGAAGATCGTCGCCGCCACCTGGGTGGAGTATCTCAAAATGGCCCGGGTTGACGGGGCGTGGAAGATCGTCAACGTCCTCTGGGAGCCGAAGCCGAGGTCGTAGCCCCCGCCCGCCCCGGATCGTGGGAACCCTCGACGCGGTAAAACTGGCGACGAGGGTTTTTCGTCCTGATACTATTGAGCGCTTCGGCCCGTGGCGGTGCGGGGGCCGACCAGCCGCGTCAAAGTGGCGACCGCGCGCATCTTGTCACCAACCCGAGAGAGACCTGACCAATGGCCCGACCGTTCCGCTGGATCCTCGCGCTCGCATTGCTGACCGGCGTCGTCCCCCACCTCGTCGCCGCACAGGCTGAGCGGCCGGCAGTCCGGCGCGCCCGGGAGCTGGTCGGGCTGATCAACGCCGGTACCCCCGCCGGGATCCGGAGCTACGTCGACAGCGCTTTCGGAGGCCAGTTCCGGACCTTCCCGATCGGGGCTCACCTCAACTTCCTCCTCGGCCAGCGGACCCAGTCGCAAGCCCTCGACTGGGTTGGCCCGACCGACACCGCCGGCGACGCCGCCACGGTGGTCCTGACTCGGCGCCTCACCGGCGACCGGTTCGGCCTCTTCGTCCGAGTGGAACCGGCGGCCCCCCACCGGGTCGTGAGCCTCGGCGCTCGGCCGGCCCCGCCGGGGTCGCAACCGGCGGCGCGGGTAGCCTCCGACGCCGACCTGGCCGCGCAGTTGGAACGCTACGTCGGGCGGCTCGCCGGGGCGGATGCGTTTTCGGGTGCGGTTCTCCTGGCGAAAAACGGCAAGGTCATCTACTCGAAAGCCTACGGGATCGCCAACAAGGATTTCGAGGTGCCGAATCGCCTCGACACCCGGTTCAACCTCGGCTCGATGAACAAGATGTTCACCGCGGTCGCCATCGCCCAGCTCGCCGAGAAGGGCAAGCTGTCGTTCGACGACCCGCTCGCCCGCTTTCTGCCCGATTTCCCCAATCCCGAGGCCGCCAAGAAGGTCCGGATCAAGCATCTGTTGAGCCACACGGCCGGCCTCGGCAGCTACTTCAACGACGAGTTCATGAAGTCGTCGCGCGAGCTCTACCGCACCGTCGACGACATGATGAAGCTGGCCAAGGGAGATTCGCTCGCTTTCGAGCCCGGCTCCCGCTGGTCCTACAGCAACACCGGCATCCTGGTGCTCGGCAAGGTGATCGAGGTGGCCAGCGGGCAGGACTATTTCAGCTACGTGCGCGATCACATCTACAAACCCGCCGGGATGACCCGGTCCGACTCCTACGACCTCGACTACGTCAACACCAACCTCGCCGTAGGCTACGACCGGGAATACCAGGACGATGGGACCGTTCGCTTCAAGAACAACGTGTTTCAGCACGTCATCCGGGGCGGACCGGCGGGCGGCGGCTATTCGACCGTCGAGGATCTTCAGCGGTTCGGGGAGGCCCTGATGGCGGGCAAGTTGGCCGGGAAGGCCTCTGTCGACCAGCTCATCTCGGCCAAACCTGAGCTCAGATCCCCGTCGTACGGGTACGGGTTCAGTGTCGATCCCAACGGGATCGTCGGCCACAGCGGCGGGTTCCCTGGGATCAGTTCCAATCTCGACATCTTCACCCGGTCGGGGTACCTGGCGGTGGTGCAGTCCAACTACGGCGGAGCATCGGCGCCGGTGAGCCAGAAGATTCGGGCGTTGGTTGAGGCGCGGGTGGGGAAGCCGGTTCCCTGAGCTGGTCGTGCCCGCCGGGTCGTTGTCCCTCGCTCGAGTCGTGGTGGCCGTCGAGTCGGGGGCGGTGACGCCCCTCGAGTGATCGAGGCGACGATTGACCCCTTGTGCTCGATCGATTTGGGGTGCAGATATACAACGAGTCTTTCGGTACCAATTCCCAAAATCTGATAGTCCCAACAGCGGAGGTACGCATGCTCCACCAGGTAGCGTGTGTGTTGCGCCGAGGAGCCCGGTTGGTCTCCCTCGCCGGCCTTGGCCTAGCCTTGGTCGCCAGCGCCGCCCGGGCCCAGGCCGGCTCTATTGCCGGTACCGTGGTCGACTCTCGAACCGGTCGGCCGCTCCCCGACGCGACAGTCGCGGCCGAGGGTGGGACCGCGCGGGCCCGTTCCAACGCCCGGGGCGAGTTCCGCCTCGACAACGTCACCGGCACGCTGCAGCTCCAGGTGACCCGGATCGGGTACAAGCCGCGGTCGGCGAGCGCCGCGGCCGGCGCCACCAACGTCCGGCTCGAATTGGAAGAGCTGGCCATCAAGCTCGACGAGCTGGTGGTGACCGGCACCGCGAGCGAACAGACCGCCCGGAGCATGGGGAACGTGGTCGGCAAGGTGTCGGTGGCCGACGTCGTCCAGATCGCCCCCCCGGCCAAGCTCCAGGACATGCTGTCGGTGAACGTGCCCGGCGTGCGGATTCAGCGGGCCGCCGGCACGGTCGGCAGCGGCGGCCCGACCCGAATCCGGGGCTCTGGCAGCTTGAGCCTCTCCAACGAGCCGCTGATCTACGTCGACGGCGTCCGGGTCAACAATGATGCCGCCGCGGGCACCGAGGCGTCGTTCAACTGGGCGTTCCCGTCCCGAATGAACGATCTCAATCCCGAAGAAATCGAGTCGATCGAGGTGCTCAAGGGCCCGTCGGCCTCGACGATCTACGGCACCGAGGCATCCAACGGCGTCATCCAGATCATCACCAAGCGGGGTCGGGCCGGCCGGCCCACCTTCGAGATGCATACCGACGTCGGGGCGAACTGGCTGCACGACCCCGAAGGGCGCTACGAGCCCAACTACTACATCGGGCGGGACGGCAACGTCCACGAGTTCCGCGTGCTCGACTTCCAGAAGCAGATCTGCCAGGACCCGGCCCGGAACTGCTCGACCCACATCTTTTCCACCGGCACGCCGTTCGCCGCGGGGATCAACGTGAGCGGCGGATCCGACCAACTCCGCTATTTCTTTTCGGTCGACGGTAATCGCGACGAGGGGTACCTGCACTACAACTGGCAGAACAAGTACAACGCCCGCGCCAACCTGAGTTACGCCAGCACCGACAACAAGTTCAAGGTCGACCTGAGCTTCGGCGGCGTCCGGTCGAAGCTGCGGAGCGCCGAGGCATTCCAGGGCATCACGACCTCGATCATCTGGTCGTGCAACTTCCCCGGCTGCGAGCCCGACCCCGCCAATCCCGAGACCACCGGCTGGAACGGGCCGGGCCATGGATTCCAGTTCTACCGGCCCGAGGATTACGATAACGCCTTCGGCTTCGACTACATCGACCGGGCCACGTTCAGCATGAAGTTCAGCCATCGGCCGCTGCCCTGGCTTCGTCACCAATTGACCGTCGGACCGGACTTCACCACCAATCGGTCGTCGAACCTGATCGAGCGGGACGGTTCGGGCTACAACCCATTCTTCGACTGGAGCCTGGGCTTCAAGTCCGGCCGGACGATGCGGTCGAGCTACCTGACCCTCGACTACGGCGCGGCCGCCGATTGGAACATCTCCAAGCAGTTGACCAGCACCACGTCGGTCGGGGCCCAGTATTACCACAAATCGTATGACATCCTCCGCGGCGAGGGGCGGCGCTTCTCCATCCCCGGCGGCTCCGATATCACCGGGGCCTCGCAGCGAATCGCCGAGGAGGCGTTCTTCGAGAACAAGAACGTCGGCGTCTACGCCCAGCAGCAGTTCTCCTACAAGAACCGCCTCTTCCTGACCGGGGCGGTGCGCGGCGACGACAACAGCGCCTTCGGCAGCAACTTCGACGCGGTGATCTATCCGAAGATCAGCGCTTCGTGGGTGCTATCCGACGAGCCCTTCATGGCCAACGCGAAAATGTTCTCTCAGCTCAAGCTGCGGGGCGCCTGGGGCCGCGCGGGCCTGGCCCCCGACATCTTCTCGGCGATTCGGACCTATCAGCCGAAGGTCGGCCCCGCGGGTGAGGGCGGGGTGTCGCCGCAGAACATCGGCAACCCGGATCTCAAGCCGGAGGTGGGCGAGGAGATCGAGCTCGGATTCGACGCCGGGTTGTTCAATCAACGGATCGGGGTCGAGTTCACGTTCTACAACAAGGACGTCAAGGACGCGATCGTCTCGGTGCCGAACCGGCCGTCACGCGGCTTCCCGGGCGTCACCTTCGTCAACCTTGGCAAGACCCGGAACCGCGGCATCGAGTTGGCGCTCGACGGCACGGTGATCAACAAGCCGAACTTCGGCTTCGACCTCCGGGGCACGATCGCCACTAACTCGGCCAAGATCGTCGACATGGGCGATCTCCCTCCGCTCGGCGCCGGCGCCATAACCGGCCTCCAATACGATGTCGAGGGCTTCGCCCCGGGGTCGTTCTTCTCCAAGAAGGTGGTGGGTTCGAGAATCGAGAAGATCCCGGTCGGTAACATCCAGCTGCCGATCGGGTTCGACCCGGTCTGCGAAGGCGGCACCGACCTGGGCTACGGGGATGGGACCGAGGTGGCCTGTGCCGACGCCCCCCGGATCTTCCAAGGCCGGGTGACCCCCTCGTGGAACGGCAGTCTCAGCGCGACCCTCACCCTGGGCAAGCGGCTTAGGGTCCTCGGACTGGTCGACTACCTCGGCGGCAACTGGATCAACTGCGGCGATTGCTGGGCGATGCACGCGTTCTTCCTGAGCTCGAAGGAAGTCCTCGAGGGCAAGGACCCGGTGCTGTCGGGATATCTCGGCACCTTCCTGCTGCAGGGAGACCCGAACTCGGTGGCCAACACCGGGCTCTTCAATGCCGGGTTCGCCAAGTTACGGACCATTTCGCTGTCGTACGACCTGCCGAACGGCATCTCGAAGTGGGCGGGCGCCTCCCGAGGGTCGTTCACCCTATCGGGAGAAAACCTGGTCACCCTCTGGCGCGCCCAGAAGGAGGCCTATGGGGTCCACTGGATCGACTCGGAGATCTCGTCGAACGCCCCCTGGGCAGGGACCCGGGATCAGGGCTACATCCAGGAGTCGTTCCCGCAGGCGGCTCGGGTCCGCGCAACGTTGCGGTTCTCCTTCTAACCGCCCATGACCAAGGAGATCTCTACCATGCGAACTCTGCGATTTCTTCGCCCCCTGGGCGCGGTCGTGGCCTCGGTGCTCGCCGCGTCTGCCTGCGGCAGCGTCCTCGAAGTCGAATTCCCGGGACGAGTACCGGCCGAACTGATCAACGACCCGACCCTGGCGCCGGTGCTGATCAAGGGAGTGATCGGCGACGTCGAATGCGCCTACAACAACTACGTGGCGGCCACCGCGGCCCATTCCGACGAGTTCGAGACCGCCAACTCCAACGGCACTGGCGCCAGCTGGGGCGAGCGCGGGATCACCTCGGACTTCGAGGATTACATCACCGGCCCCTGCGAGGGCACCTTCACCGCTTTCGGCATCCAGACCGTGATGCACACGGCCCGGTTCCAGGCGGAAGACGTCTACGCCCGCCTCCAGGGCTGGACCGACCAGCAGGTCCCCGGTCGGGGCAAGCTCCTCGCGACGACGCGGATCTACGGCGCCTATCCCTACATCTTCTTCGGCGAGACCTACTGCGAGATCGCGTTCGACGGGGGAGCGCCGGTCAACCGTGCCGCCTCGCTCGCCATCGCCGAGACCCGTTTGGCCGAGGGGATTACCCTGGCCCAGGCGGCCGGCGACGCCGACCTGCTGAACATGGCGCGGGTCGCCATGGGTCGGGTCAAGATAGATCTCCAAAAGTGGGGAGAGGCCGCCCAGGTCGCTCAGCTGGTCACCCCGGGTTACGTGAAGCTGGCCGATCGTGGCACCGAGAACGACCGGCGTTACAACAAGTTCTACGGGAACTTCACCGCCGGTGGTCTCTACGTCGTCGCCGATGACCTCCGAGCAATCGCCGCCTCGGAGCCCACCGATCCCCGGCTGAAGGTTCGGGATGCCGGACGAGGGGCGTTCAACCCGACGATTCGCCTTTGGGTGACCGACAAATACACCGGACTCGGCGACCCGATCGTCTTGGCGAGCTATCGTGAGGCCCAGCTGATCGTGGCCGAAGCCCAGGCCCGACAGGGGCAGATCATTCCCGCGATGGCGATCCTCAACAATCGGCGCAATCAGCTCGCGCTCGCCCCACTCACGGCCAACACCCAGGCGGCGGCGATCGCGGCGGTGATCGAGGAGCGCCGGCGCGAGTTGGCGTTCGAGGGCGGACATCGCCTGAACGACATCCTCCGGAACAACATCCCTTGGAAGGGCGCCAACGGGTCGACCAGGCGGTTCAACGACTACACCGGTCGGCCCTACGGCGCGGCCACCTGCTTCCCGCTTCCGACCAAGGAGAAGTCAGGCGTCTAGCTCTAAAACTGGCCTCGGAATTCGGGGCGGGGCGGGCGGAGTCGGCAGGTCCGGCTCCCCCGCTCCGCCCCGAGCCCGTTCAGGAGTATCCATGCCGCCCCCGCCGGTCGCCGTTCTCTCGGGCCAGCGGGCCGTCGCCCGATTAATGCAATGAAGTCGAGGAAGCAGTGGGACCTGGACCGCTTCGTTCGGGCCCAGGAGGCCACCTACCACGGGGCGCTGGCCGAAATCCGCGGCGGCATCAAACGAACCCACTGGATGTGGTTCATCTTTCCCCAACTGGCCGGTCTGGGATCGAGCCCGACGGCGCGACTCTACGCGATCGAGAGCCTCGACGAGGCCCGGGCCTATCTCGCCCATCCGACGCTGGGACCGCGGCTGGTCGAGTGCGCCGAGGCGGTCCTCGCGCTGGAGGATCGTTCGGCCCACGACATC
This sequence comes from Gemmatimonadales bacterium, assembly GCA_046160105.1. Classification (GTDB taxonomy): domain Bacteria; phylum Gemmatimonadota; class Gemmatimonadetes; order Gemmatimonadales; family GWC2-71-9; genus SHZU01. Next base: position 32,968 of record JBJXGT010000049.1, read on the forward strand.
TTCGGGTCGCCGGACGATCTCAAGCTCCGATCGTGCGCGACCCTGTTCGCCGCGGCCGGGCCGGCCGGGTCTGTCTTTCACCGGCTGATCGAACGATATTTTCCCGACGATCCCGACTCACGAACCCTGCAGCTGCTGGAGCACGAGCCACCCCGATGAGCAAGGGCGGATGGTTAGGCATCGCCGCGGCCGCCCTGACCGGCGCGGCGCTGGGTGTGGGGACGTTCACGTTCACCTATGCCAAGGGCGCCTCGTATCTGACCGACGACCCGGCGGCCTGCGCCAACTGTCACGTGATGCGGGACCAGTACGACGCCTGGATCAAGTCGAGTCACCGAGCGGTCGCCACCTGCAACGACTGCCACACCCCGCACAACGCCCTCGGCAAGTACGCCACCAAGGCCAGGAACGGGTTCCTGCACAGCGCCTACTTCACTTTGGGCGGGTTCCCGGAGCCGATCCGGATCACTCCGGCCAGTCGAGCCGTGACCGAGGGCACCTGCCGATCGTGTCATCAGGAGATCGTGACCGCGATCGACCCGGCCGGCGGAACCGGTCACTCGGGGGGCTCCTGTCTCCGCTGTCACGGCTCGGTGGGCCATTGGACTCGATGACCTCGCACCTGTCTCGGAGCACTCGATGACGTCTCGCAGCCGACTCCTCCTCACAGTGGCCGGCTCGGCCGTGGCGGTCCTGGGGCTGGTCGCCCTCCTCACCAACGTGTTCGAGCGACGTCAGGAGGCCCGCAACCCGTTCTTCCGGGTCGCTACCCTGACCGACACGACTCAGGATCCCGCGGTCTGGGGCCAGAACTTCCCGCAGCAGTACGACGATTACCGCCGAACCACCGACCAGGTCCGGACTCGATACGGCGGGAGCGAGGGCGTTCCGGTCACGCCGACGGCGGTGGATCCCCGTTCGGTGGTCGCGCAGTCGCGGCTCGAGGAAGACCCCCGGCTCAAGGCACTGTGGGCGGGGTACGCGTTCGCCGCGGACTTTCGGGAAGAGCGGGGGCACGCTTACATGCTGATCGATCAGCAGCTTACCGGGCGGCAGCGGGTGGCCAAGCAGCCAGGCACCTGCCTCAGCTGTCACGCCTCGATGGTGGTGCCCTGGCTTCGGGCCGGCGACGGCGACTTGGTCAAGGGCTTCGAACGACTCAATCCCCTACCCTACGACTCGGCGGCCCGGTCGGTCACCCATCCGGTGAGCTGCATCGATTGCCACGACCCGGCAACGATGGCGCTCCGGATCACCCGGCCCGCGTTCATCGAAGGCATTCGCGCCCTGAAGGCGAGCCAGGGCGTGCCCGACTACGACGTCCGGACCATGGCCACCCGCCAGGAGATGCGGGCGTTCGTCTGCGGGCAATGTCACGTCGAGTACTACTTCAAGGGCAAGGAGAAGCGGCTCACCTTCCCCTGGGGGCGGGGGCTCCTGGCCGACAGCATGATCGCCTACTACGACGCGGTGGGGCACAAGGACTGGACCCACCAGCGGACCGGCGCCGCCGCCCTCAAGGCGCAGCACCCTGAATTCGAAATGTGGTCGCAGGGGGTCCACGCCCGGAGCGGGGTGACTTGCGCGGACTGTCACATGCCGTACAAGCGGGTCGGGGCGATGAAAGTGAGCGATCATCACGTCCGGAGCCCGATGCTGAACATCAATCGGGCTTGTCAGACCTGCCACAAGGCCTCTGAGGAGGAGCTGCGGTCTCGGGTCGAACAGATCCAGGACCGCACCTACCAGCTCAGAAACGTCGCGCTCGACGCCCTGACGGAGCTCTACACGGATCTGGAAGCTGCCCTGCGGGCCGACAGCACCGCGCCCGGGGTGGCCGGGGCAAGACAGTGGCAGCGCAGGGCACAGTTCTTCGCGGATTTCATCGAGGCGGAGAACTCGATGGGGTTCCACGCGCCGGGGGAGGCGGGCCGGCTGCTGGGGTTGAGCATCGACGCCTCCAGGCGCGGCCAGGCGGCGCTGCGCGGGGCGGCCGCCCGAGGCGGCAACTAGCGTACCCCAGCGGCGCCCTTGAACATCGGGGCGGAATCCACGATGCTAGGGTCCCGCCCGGGGCCCCACCAGGGGCCAGGCGGAACGCCCAACGAAGGAACCACCGTGCCCCGCCGTGTGCTCGCCGTCCTGATCGTCGCCGCCGTCCTGATCCTGTTGGCCATTCCAGGCAGTGCCGGCTTGCTGACCGATCTCTGGTTCTTCCGGGAGATCGGCTACCAGGTCGTCTTTACCAAGGAGATCGCGACCCGGTTCCTGATGCTGGTGGGGGTCGGGGCCGTGGCGGCGATCGTCCTCTACCTCAATCTCCGAATCGCTCAGCGGGGCCTGGTCCCGGATCCGATCGTGATCCGAACTGGCGACAGCCAATCCCCCGGGGTGGATCTCACCGGTTTGCTCCGTCGGCTCAGTCTGCCGGCCGCCCTCGGGTTCGGACTGTTCATCGGGCTGGGCGCCATGGCCTCGTGGGCAACGGTGCTCAAGGTGATGCACCGGACCCCGTTCGGCCTCGTCGACCCGGTGTTCGGCCGGGACGTCGGCTACTACGTCTTCCTGCTGCCGGCGATCGCCACGGCGCTGGGCTTGGTCACCGCGCTCCTCACGATCACCCTTCTCATCCTCCTGCCCCTCTACTTCCTCCGCGGCGACATCATCCTCCGGCCGCGCCAGGTCCGGATCGAGCCCTCGGCCGGGATGCACCTGGGGATCCTGCTTGCGTGCGTGTTCGTGGTGACGGCGGTCCGACTCTGGTTCGTCGACATCCCGGGGCTGCTCTACTCGACCACTGGCCCGCTGGTCGGGGCGAGCTTCACCGATCTGAGAGCCAAGCTCCCGGCGATCCGGGTTTCCACCTTCGTCGCCGCGGTGGCGGCGATCGCGGTCGTGGTCGGGGCCGCCCGCGGCAAGCTGGCCTGGTACGGGTTCTGGGCGGTGGCGGTCTATGTCGTCACGGCGGTGGTGGGCCGGGGCCTGGTGCCGACGGTGGTCCAGAAGCTGATCGTCGCGCCCACCGAGCTGACCCGGGAAGCGCCCTACCTGGCCAACCACATCCAGGCCACCCGCCACGCCTGGGGCCTCGACAGCGTCGAAACCCGCGACCTCGGCACCGAAGCGAGCCTGACGCTGGTCGATCTCCAGAACAACGGCCCGACCATCGACAACGTCCGACTCTGGGATCGAGCGCCCCTGCTCCAGACCTTCGGCCAGCTCCAGGAAATCCGCACCTACTACGACTTCGTCTCGGTCGACGACGACCGCTACTGGATCGACGGCAAGCTCCGCCAGGTTCTCCTGTCGCCCCGGGAACTCAACCCCGGATCGTTGCCGACCCGGACGTTCATCAACGAGCATCTCACCTTTACCCACGGGATGGGGCTCACGCTCAGCCCGGTGAACCAGGTGACCTCCGAAGGGCTGCCGGTACTCTTCGTGAAGGACTTGCCTCCCGTCTCGACCGGATCGATCAAGGTGACCCGGCCGCAGATCTACTACGGTGAGCTGGCCAACGAGTTCGTCTTCGTGAACACTCGGCAGGAGGAGTTCGATCACCCCGCCGGCGACACCAACGTCACCACCACGTACGCCGGCACCGGGGGCGTCAAGGTCGGCGGGCTCGGCCGGCGGATCCTCCTCGCCGCTCATTTCGGATCGTCGAAGATCCTCTTCTCCCAGGACATCCGGACCGAGAGCCGGGTGCTCTACCAGCGCCACATCAACGACCGGGTCAGGAAGGCCCTGCCGTTCCTCGAGTTCGACCGCGATCCCTACATGGTGGTGGCCGACGACGGTACCCTCAAGTGGATCCTCGACGGCTACACCACCTCGGCCCTCTATCCGTACTCGTTCCGGTTGCCCGACGGGACCACCTACATGCGGAACAGCGTCAAGGTGGTGATCGACGCCTACGACGGTTCGGTCACCTCGTACCTCAGCGCGCCGGCCGACCCGATCATCCGGACCTGGGCCAAGGTCTTCCCGGGAGTTTTCCAGCCGCTCGACAGCATGCCCGCGGGGCTCAAGGCCCATCTCCGCTACCCTGACGATCTCTATCGGACCCAGGCCAACCTCTATACCACCTACCACATGGGCGAGCCGGAGACCTTCTATCACCGAGAGGACCAGTGGCAGATCCCCCAGGTGGCGGTCGCCGACGGCTCGGTGCCGTTCATGCGGCACATCGTGATGCGGCTGCCGGATGAGGCCCAGGCGGAGTTCATCTACATGGTGCCGTTCACCCCGCGGGGGAAGGACAACCTGGCCGCCTGGATGGTAGCTCGAAACGACGGCGACGCCTACGGCAAGCTGCGGGTCTATCGATTCCCCCGGCAGAGTTTGGTCTACGGCCCGAGGCAGATCGAGAATCGGATCAATCAGGATACTGACATCGCGCGGCAGCTGTCGCTTTGGGATCAGCGGGGCACCCGGGTGATTCGGGGGGATCTCCTGGTGATCCCGATCGAGAAGGCGCTCCTCTACGTTCAGCCCCTCTATCTCCAGGCCGAGGGAGGCAGGATCCCCGAACTCAAGCGGGTGGTGGTGGCCTACCAGAACCAGGTAGTGATGGAGGAGACTCTGGACGCCGCCCTGGCTTCGATGTTCGGCGGGGCGACGACTCCGCGGGCGGCACCCACGGCCGTGGCGGCGGAGACTACGGCAGCGACCGCGGACCCTTCGCTCCAATCGTTAGGCGCCGAGGCGCGGCGGCGGTTCGAGGCGGCGATGGCGGCGCAGCGGGCTGGGGACTGGGCGAGGTACGGGGAGGAGATTCGGAAGCTGGGTGAGATCCTGGCGCGACTCGGGGGGCCCGGATCGCGCTGAGTGGCTCGAAGCGGGGGATTACCACAATGGATGCACAGCGACAACCGGCGCCGGACCTTCCCCGCGCTCACTCCGACCGTCGCCGGCGCGTGGGCCGGTCCGGCACGCTCATCATCGCGATTCTCGTCGTCGCTACCCGACTGGCGACCGGTCAGTCGACCGACCCGGTCCGGCTGACCCTCGATCGGTGGGTCGCGATGTGGAACAGCTACGACCTGAACCAGGTCGACTCGCTCTTCGTCCGCGACTCGTCGGTGAGTTACTTCTCATCGGAGTATCGGGGATTGATCCGGGGCCCGGCCGTGCTCCGGGACCATCACCAGCGATTCGGCTTCGTGCCCGGCGGGAAGCCGCCGGGCAACCGTCTGTGGCTCGAGGATGTCGTCATCACCCCGACCGGCGACCGGTCCGCGCTGGTCACGGCGACGTGGAAATTCCAGCGGGTCGGCGTCGAGGCGGTTCAAAGCGGGCCGGTCTCGTTCGTGGTGGTCACCGGCGACGCTGGCCATCGGATCTTGCATGCCCACTTCGCCAATCACCCGGCCCGGTAGGGGTCGGACCCCGGGCTGCGGGGTCCGAGGTCACCGCCCGGTGAGGCCCCGCTATCGTGGGGCGCCGGGATTGCCCTTGGCCGATTCGGCGATCTGCGCCAGATAGTCGACCCCGCGGAACACGACGATCAGGATTTCCATCATCACCCGGAAGTACATCGCGAGGAGCAGCGCGCAGGCCGCGCCCAACGGCACGCCAATGAGCAACCCCCCGATCGTACCGAAGAACCCGCTCCCCATGCCCATCGCCGTAACCAGCACGCCGATCCCGGCGATGCCGCTGAAGATGAGGAGGAGGCCGTAGAGGAACTTCTGGATCTTGGGCGTGATGAAGTGGGTGAAGCTCAGGTCGAACAGGGACGAGACCAGGCCACGGTCGTTCACGGGTCGCTCCGGATCGGGGGGGGCCGATAACCTACGGTGCGAGGTGTGAGCCCGCCAGACCAGGTGGGACGGCGCGATGGCCGGTAGAGTCAGCCCATTCGGAGGGCCGAGTCGATCAGGCTACACCCAGACGAACGCGGCGAGGTCGGAACCGACCGCGGCCCGAATCAGCCGCTGGTAGACCTTGGGTCCGCCGTCGCCGTTGGTGAAAACCACGATCGCCCGGCGGCCGGCCGGGTCGCCGACCGTGAACGCGCGAAAGATCCCGTTGTCGCCCCAGTGCCAGAACAAAGACTCCGGCGCCCGCTGCTCGAGGCCCCAGCCCAAACCCCAGGCGAGCCCAGGTTTGAGCTCGACCTGACGGGTCAGCATCGCCCGCCGGCGCTCCTCGGTGATCTCCCAAGCCGCCCGCCGGCGGCCGGCCATCATCAAGGTGAGAAAGGTGGCGTACTCCGCCGCGGTGCAGAGCAGGCTCGCCGCCACGTTCGGCAGGGCGAAGTTGGGGAGGGCCGGGAGGGTCGAGTCGGCCCGGGCCAAGGCCCGGAAGGCATCGGCCGAGGTCCAGTCGGTCATCGCGGCGCCCGTCGATTGGGCCACCGCGAGGAGTTTGCCGCCTAACGTGCGGATGAAGTTGTTCGCCACGGCCCCACGGGACCCATGGCCCGACACCGCCAGCCGCTCCTGCTCGGCCGACCAGGCGTAGGTCGCGCGAGGCATCCCGACCGGAGCGAAGAGCCGCTGCCGGATCACCGCGTCGACGCCCCGACCGGTGATCGCCTCGACCACTTGCCCAAGCCAATAGAAGCCCTCGCCTGAATACTGGAATCGGCTGCCAGGCGGAAATTCCGGAGTCAGGGTCTGTTCGGCCCGGTTCCGCCAGTTGCGAAGGCCGGTGGTGTGGGAGAGCACCTGCCGCGCGGTGATCCGCTCCGCCTCGGCGGGAAGGCCAGCCGGGCGGTGGTATTCCACCAGGGGTTTGTCGAGATCGAGACGGCCCTCGTCGACGAGCTGGAGCACCAGGTACCCGAACACCGGCTTGCCAAGCGAGGCCGCCGGAAAGCTGCTCTCGGGGGTGACCGGCGTCTTGGTATCGGCGTTGGCGAGGCCGACGGCGCGGGTCCAGGCGGCTGCCCCATCCTCGACCACCGCAACGGCGAGGCCCGGCACCGAGGCGAGGTCCATCCACCGGGGGAGGTCGGCGAGGGCGTCGTCGGAGGGAATCCAGCTGCGACGGAGTGGAACGACCTGGCGGGTGGCCCTGGCGAGCGGCATCGCCATCAGGGACGAGACGATCAAGTCACGGCGTTGCATGGTGATGGCCCTCTACGAATGGGCCCGGCCGTTTGTTCCGCGGCGCCCTGCGGGGTTTTTCCGGTTCCCCGATGCGGTGTTTCGGTTAGGTACCCCCGGCCAACTCGACGAGATTGTCGCCCATGGCGCTTCCCCTGACTGTTCCCGTCGCCGTCCGACGTCCGCTGCTGCCGCCGGAGGGCTTGCCAAGACTGGAGGGCGTAGCTACTGTAGGTACGTCCTCACAGGACTGGGCCGTGACTCACGAATATCGGGCAGCATTGTTCACCACTGGCGGAAGTCAGGCGGTTCGGCTTCCAGCGGCCTGTCGATTCGAGGGCAGGTATGTGCGGGTCCGAAAGGAGGGTACGCGGGTGATTCTCGAGCCGATCGACAAACCCCGGTGGCCGCGCGGCTTCTGGCGCTGGTTCGATCTTGCGGCACCGGTGGGTGACGACTTCGTGGTCCCACCGGCCCTGCCGCCGTCGCCGCATCGGGATCGGATCCTCGACCACTTCGATGACCCTCCCGCGAACTGAGCCGACGGCGGAGTCCGGTCCGTGGGTCCTCGACACCGATGTCTGTATCGAGTGGCTCCGGCGGCGCCGTGGCATTCCGGAACGGTTGCGGGGCCTGTCGCCAGGCGACCTGGCGATCGTGACGATCACCGAGGCCGAGCTTCGCTACGGGGCCCTTCGGAGCGCTGATCCGGCCCGTCATCTGGAGCAGGTCGAGTCGATCCTCGACAGCGGCGTCGCCATTCTCGATTTCGATCGGGCCGCGGCGGCCTTTCACGCGGAAATTCGGTTGGCCACCCGCCGGGCGCCGATCGGCGAGCGAGATCAGGTCCTCGCGGCGGTCGCGTTGGCCAATGGATACGCGGTGGCGACCGGGAACAGCCGCGAGTTGGGCCGAGTGCCGGGCCTGGTCACCATCAACTGGCTGAGCAAGGACACGGAGTCGAACCGGACATCGAGGTGATTCGATGACCCGGGCGAGCTGCCCCGAGGGCGCGAGCTGCAGTTGGAGCGTGGGATTGATCCTGGCCACCGAGGCCGTACCTTGGACAGTCTCGCCCCGCTCACTGGAGTCACCATGATCGTCCGTGTCGCTGTCGCCCTGTTGATTGCGTTTCCGTTGGTTGCTCGGGCCCAGGCGCCGGCGCTCGAGTTGGTCCCGGCCCGGGCCCGGGTCGTGGCGGGCGACGAGATCCGGTTCGAGCTGCGCGCCGCGGGGGGCGCCCCGGTTGCCGGCGCTCAGTGGCTGATCGGGCCGTTCGACGTGGCCGCCGTCAGCCAGGCCGGCGTCGTTCGCGGCCTCCGGCACGGCACCGCCGCGCTGGTGGTGCGATCGGGCGGACGAACGGTGACGGCCGAGATCATCGTCGATCCCAAGGGGCCGGCCACGATTGCCGTGTCGGCCGATCCCGCGGAATTGGTTCCCGGTGGGGTCACGGTGGTCACTGCCCTGCCCTACACCGCCGACCGCGATCCGCTCACGGGGCAGACCGTTCGGTTCCGCTCCACCGCGCCCGAGGTGGCGACGGTGGACCCCGCCGGTGTGGTGGTGGGACGGAAAGTCGGCCAGACTACGATCGTGGCCGAGGCTGGCGCGGCGCGGGGTGAGGTGGTGGTCCGGGTGGTGGCCAACCGAGCCGCTCGGCTCGAGGTGACCGGCCCGGTCTCGGCGCGAACCGGTGACGTGGTCCGATTCACCAGCCGGGCGACTGATGCCCGCGGGCAATCGGCGGATCCGGCGCCGGTGCGGTGGAGCGTCGACCGAGCCGGGGCCACGGTCTATCCCGATGGCGGCTTCGTGGCCGAGCGACCGGGCACCTATCTGATCACCGGCGTCGTCGGCACGGTGGCGGGGTCGGTGCCGATCACCGTAGGGCCCCGAGTCCATGATCGGACCTTCGAGGTAGTGGGTTCGGCGACCTACGGCCACCTCCAGGCCGCCGAGCACTGGGCAATCAACGACGTCCTCTACGTCTCCACCATCGCTGATCGGCTCTACACCTACGACATCACCAATCCCGCCAGTCCTCGGCTCACCGACTCGCTGGTGGTCGACGCCCGGCTCATCAACGACATCTCGACGACGCCGGATGGCAAGATCGGCCTGATCACCCGGCAGCAGGCGTCGTCGCGAAAGAACGGGATCGTCTTCCTCGATCTGGCCGACCCGTTCCATCCCCAGATCCTCTCGGAGTACACGGCGACGGTCTCCGGCGGCGTCCACAGCGCCTTCATCGACGGCCACTACGTCTATCTCAACGACGGGGACACGCAGTCGATGCGGGTGATCAGCTTCGCGGATCCGAAGAATCCGCGGGAGGTGGGCCGCTGGCAGGTGGAGACCTCGGTGATGCGGACCACGACGTCGGGCCAGGTGGAGGGCCGGTCCCTCCACGATCTCCAGATCAAGGACGGCCTCGCCTATCTGGCCTATTGGAAGGACGGGCTGATCGTGCTCGACGTCGGGAACGGGATCAAGGGCGGCAGTCCGGAAAACCCGAAGTTCGTGAGTCAGTTCACCTACAATCACGCCGACTTCTATCCGCCCGGGATGATCGCGGGCACTCACTCGGTCTTTCGCTACGGAAAGTACCTGGTGGTGGGTGATGAGGTGTTCCCCGGGTTCTTCGACATCAACGCGAAGGACCGGATCAAGACGCTGGGCCGGCTCCATATCCTCGACGTGAGCGACATCGAGCGTCCTCGCAAAGTGGCCGAGTACTCGGTGCCGAACGCCGGGTCGCACAACATGTGGGTGGAGAACGACGTGATGTACGTGGGGAACTTCGAGGCGGGGGTGAGAGCGGTGGACATGAGCGGCGAGCTGCGCGGTGATCTCTACGCGCAAGGGCGGGAGATTGGCTCGATCTGGACCGGGGCGCCGGGCGGCTATCGCGCCAACCTGCCGATGGCGTGGGGCGCCCAGCCGCACAGGGGCCACGTCTACGCGACCGACATCAACAGCGGTGTGTGGGTCGGACGGCTGACCCCGAAGCGTTTGGTGCCGTAGCGGCATCCGACCCGCTCAGCTCACCAGCAGTCTGATGAGGCGCGATTCCGTCAGGGCAACTCGCCAGCCGGCGAGATCGACGATCCGGTCGGCCTCGAAATCCTCCCGGATCTTGCGCTCCAGCAGCTGATCGATCGCCTCGCCGGACCGGCGTCCCGCGAGGACCGCCCCGACCAGCGCCGTGGTTGCCTCGTCGGCGTGGACCGCCCGCGCGGCGGGGCCCAGCACTGACCAGTCGAGATTCCCGAGCTGGCCTTCGAGCCACGGAAGCAGCTCGTCCTGGCGACCGTGCGCGATGGCGGGCCTCACCGAGGTCGCCGCCATGACGAGGGCACCGCCGAGGGCGCGGAGTGCCGCGCGGCGGTCGATCGCGATCATCGGCCACCCCGGAACCGACCGGCCAGGTGATCGGCCAATCGGATGGTGAGGGCCACGATCGTCAGGGTCGGGTTGACGATCCCGGTCGTCGGAAAGATCGAGCTGCCCGCGACGTAGAAGTTCTCCACCCCGTGCATCCGAGCGTCCGCGTCGACCACGCCGTGGCGAGGATTGGTCGACATCCGAGTGGTGCCGAGATGGTGCCGGGCGGGGTTGAGCGCCGGGAGGATTGCCTCCCGGCCCAGCGGCCACCGGAGCCGGCCAACCCGGTGCCGCCCGAGCGCCCGCGCGAACATCGCGACCCCGCGCTCGATCCCGTCGAAATGCGCCGCCGACAACCGCCAATCGAGGTCGACCCGCGGCTGATCGAGTCCGTCCCGCCGCCCCGGGACCAGCGTTAGGCGACTCGACCGGTTCGGCGGTTCCTCGACCATCACCCGGACCGGAAAGAAGCCGCCAGGCTTGCCGAACGCGCCGAGGCGACCGAGGCCGATCACCGATCGATCCGCCGCCGGCACGTCGTAATCGACCGGGCTGAAGGTGGCCCAGAGGTTGGGGATCCGATGCCGGCGTTGGGCCGTGCCGGTGGCGTTGAAGACCCCCCACACCTTGGCGACGTCGCCGCTGACGTAGAGGTCGAACGAGGCCGGAAGACTCGCGAACGCCACCCCGCTGGTCGGGGCGCTGGCCTCCCCGCCGGCGCTGCAGTTGAGATGGCCGCCGAAGTGCCGGCCCACCAAGTCGTGCCGATTCCCGAGCTCGGCCAGCAACAGGATCCGGGCATTCTCGATTCCCCCGGCCGCCAAGACGTAGCGGCGGCCACGAGCCCGATGAGCCTTCCCGTTGAGGGTTCGCACCACCAGACCGGTGACCAACCGACCATCGCCCGCCGTCTCGATAGCCGTCACCGTCGCGCCGAGGCAGATCGTCACGTCGGGCGATTCCGCCGGCGGGAGTCGAAACCGGTCGAAGCGGTCCTTCGATCGCGCTCCGGTGACCGGCGAGTGGAACCGGGCCACGGTCTCGATCTCCTGGCCGGCGCCGATCGGCACCTCGGGGCGAGTCGGATCGGCGCCGGTCAGGTCGGCTCGAAACGAGGGTAGCTCGAGGGCCACCGAGGCTCGATCGTAGAACGGATCGAGATGGTCTCGGTCGAACGGCCAACCGCTGCCTGGGATCCAATCGCGCCGCTCGAAATCCGCCTTCTCGAGCCGACCACACTTCCCACCCCACACGTGCCCCGACCCACCGTAGGCGCGGACACGCGACCCGCGGAGAAACGCGCCGATGTCACGGCGGCGCCCGTCGGGATCAGTCATCGTGCCAGTGCCGGCGGCGAAATCCTGCATCGCCCGGTCGGGGTCGAGGGCCCCGCTTTCGAGCACCAGGATCTTGAGGCCTTTGCCCCGCAACTCCCGAGCGAGGGTGATGCCGGCGATTCCGCCGCCGATGACGACCAGATCGCCGTCGAGGGAGGTTCCGTCGGCGAGCTCACGCGCGTCGATGAGCATTCACCGCTCCCCTCGCCGCTCGGCCAGCGCTTCGGCGGCCTCCCGGCGGAGGCTCCGATTGGGGTGCCGGTCGGCGACCTCGCGGAGGACCCGATCGGCGGCGGCGCGGTCGAGTTCGATCAGGGCATCGACCGCCTCCCGCTGGACGTCGCCGTCCGAATCGTCGAAGGCGGCCTTTCGAAGGACGCCGACCAGGCTGCCGGTGTCGGATCCGTCCCCGCGATCGAGGGCCTGAATTGCCTCGCTCCGGACGTCGGGGTAAGGCGACTTCGCAATGGCATCGACCAATAGCGCCTCGCGATCGGGCCCATTGGCCAGCGCCGAAAGGGCCTCATCGCGGACTTTGGGCGATCGGTCGGTGAGTCCGCCGACCAGGAGCGCCCGAACCGCGGCGTCCGGCAGGTGCCGCGGCAGCCAGGACAGCACCTCGCCGCGCACCTGGTCGGATTCATCGTCCCGGGCAATCCGGCCCGCGGCCGCGACCACCAGCCCGACGTCGTCATGGAGGGTGACCGCCGCCCCCAACTCGCTCCTCATCGCCGGCTCGGCGACGGCGATCAGCCGCTCGAGCAGGCCGACGCTCGCGCGGTCGGGCGCGCGGCCCAACCAGACGATATTGGCCCCGCGCGGTGAGTAACGCCCGTCCATCGATCGAATCGCCACCGCCCCAACGACGCCCGGCACCAGCCCGTTGGCCGCCGATTGCTTCCGGATCACCGTTGGGTCGAGGCCGTCGACCGAGACGAAAAAGACGACGCCAGGATCCAACGGTTCTCCGAGCAGGGTGGCGACGGGCCGACCCCGATCCTGCCATGATCCGCCCCGGGTGCCGCTGGCGACTAGATCGCCGTCCGCGGTCGCGGCCCGAATGCCCCAGCCGATGGTGATGTCGCCCCAGGCGCGACGGCGAGCCTCGGCCAGGGCCCACGCCCACCGCTCCGCAAGCGGCACGGCGGGGTCGGGATGACGGATCACCTCACCGAGCGCCACGGCCGGGTCCGCGGTCAACGGCGGGACGGAGTCGGTCACGGGCGACGAGACCGAGACTCGCTCCATTAGGGTGTCAGGACCGGCCTCGGGCAGCGGGCGCGGTACCGGGACCGCCCCGACCCGGGCGACCGCGGCGAGACAGAGCAGCGCGACGGCCACCGGCAACCAGCCTAACGCCGGACGCGGGGCGGCCCGGCCCACCAGCCGCTCGACCCGATCGCCCAGCGAGCCATCCCGCCACCCGCTCGCCAGCCGAGGGGCCGCCGCCCGGGACGACTCGAGGTCGGTCAACGCCCGGGCGTAGCCAACCGGGTCACGGACCGCGCCGACCACCAGATCGTCGCAGCAATACTCTCGCTCGATCCTGATCCGGCGGGACAGCCACCACGCCGCCGGGTGATAGAAGAGGAGCGTCTCCGCCATCGTCTGCAGAAAGTTGACGAGGTAGTCCCAGCGACGAATGTGGGCCAGCTCGTGTGTCAGGATCAGATCGACCTGCCCCGGGGACAGGCCGGAGAGCATCGCCGCCGGAAGGAGAACGACCGGACGGAGCAGGCCCGCGGCGCAGGGCACCAGCACGTCCGCCGAAGCCATGATCCGAACGGCCCGGGTGAGCCCGAGGCGCGACGCCATCGCGGCCGCGCGCTCGGCAACCGCCGTCGGGGCCGGAACCGCCCGAGCGATCATCCGGCGGAGAACGACCCACGCTCCGGCGATCCGGAGGAGACCGAGGCCCACCCCGAGGATCCACCCGATCCCGAGCACCGGCAACGCCCGATCGACCCAGTGAGGTGACCACCGCGCGACCCAGTCCACCGGCCCCCAACGATCGGCGGCCCCGATCCGCACGGCGTTAGGCGTGCCGTCGACGCGGCCAGGGCCAGGCGCGCCGGCCGCCGGGCGGGTCGCCTCGGCCAACCTCTCGGTACCCGGCGGGCCCGCGGCGACGCCGGCCGACGCCGACCCGCTCGCCGCGATCGCCACCGTGACGACCGGCCAGACCACCAACGCGGCGAGGGCAAGAGAGAGGATCACGTAACGGACCCGCGGGCGGTTCCCGGCCACCGCCAGGAACGCCCCGGTCAGGGTCACCACGAACGCGCCCTGCCACAGGCTGTGAATCAGGCCCAAGCCAAGCACCGCGATCATCGCGTCGTTCATCGGGAACGGTCCTTTCGCTCCAATTGGTCGAGCATCGCTCGGATCCGGGCCAGCTCCTTGGGACTGCTCGGCTCGATCGAGAGGGCCTGTTGGACCAGGGCCGAGGTCGAGCCGCGAAACACTCGGGTCAGCAGATCCGCGGTCGACTGACGCTGCGACTGCGCTTCCGATACCGCGGCCGCATACCGATGAGCCCTGGTACGGTCGTCGCGGGTTACCAGCCGCTTCTCGGCCATGATCTGGAGGAGCTTGAGCACCGTGGTGTAGCCCACGGGGCGGGGCGTCACCAGGCGTTCGTGGACCTCGCGGACGGTGGCCGGTCCGGTGGTCCACAGGACTTGGAGGATCCGCAGCTCGGCGTCGGTCGGGGTGGCGGTCGGCTTCATCGGCAGTCGGGGCTCGAGACGTTTTCAAGGGTACTACGAGTGTCTTCGTATATCAATACGAAGACACTCGTAGACAGGTTTCGGGGATCACCCAGCCGGGTCCGGTGACCACGCCGCAGCCGGCAGGTCGGGCCGGGTTGACCCCTCGCTTGGGAGGTGGTAGCGTGGGGGAGGCGTGCCAGGGCGCCACCCGTCCGCGGAAAGGACCGAGTCCACCTGGGTTCGTGCTCGACCTCATTGGTTCGAACGAACCTCCTTTGCCCGACGATTGCGGACCCCGGGCGCTTCAAGGAGGCTCGTCATGCCCGTTCGTCGCCTGCCGGTTCGCCCTGACCTCGCCCAACTGCGGCACCAAGCCAAAGACCTGCTCCGGGCCATTCGCGCCGGGGAGGCCGACGCGGTCGAGGACCTCCGCCAGTTTCATCCCAAAGCCGTCGATCCGGCGGCCGCCAAGCTGGCCGACGCGCAGCTGGTCCTCGCCCGGAGCTACCAGGCGCCGAGCTGGCCGCGACTGGTCGTGGCGTGCCGGCTGGTCGATGCCATCTGGAACGACGATCGAGACACGGTCCGCGCCTTGGTCACCCGGCAGCCCGCCCTGCTCCACGAGCCCGCGGTGATCCGCAACAGCAACTGGGGACCCCCGCTCAGCTACGCCGCCAATCTGGGTCGCGACGGGATCATCACCATGCTCCACCAGCTCGGCGCCACCGATCTCCACACGGCGATCGACCGGGCCACTCTCCAGGGTCGGATCGGCACGGCGCGGCTCCTCTACGACATGATGGGCCGGCCGCGCCTTCCGGACGACGCGCTAGGCGGCCCGGCGTACACCCTCGACGCGGCCGGCACCGAGCTGATGCTGGAATACGGCGTCCGGGTGGTCGACGAACGGGGCCACCGGTTGGCGCCGGTCGACGTGGTGCTCGAGACCGACAGCCGCAAGCCGGCGGCCAAACACCGGATCCTCGCGCTCTACGTGGAGCACGGGGTGACCCTCCCCGATACCCCGACGATGGCGGTCCACCGCGGCCGGATCGACCTCCTCGCCGCTCATCTCGCCCGAGACCCGGCCATGTTGTCGCGGACCTTTTCCCACGAGGAGATGTACCCCCCGTCGCTGGGATGCCACGACGAAGTCCTCGCCACCCACGGGACTCCGCTCGCGGGAGCCACCCTGCTCCACCTCGCCATCGACCAGGACGAAATGGAGATCGTCCGCTGGCTGCTCGACCACGGCATGGATCCCGATACCCGCGCCGCGGTCGACGCCGACGGCTTCGGGGGGCATACGGCGCTCTTCGCGACGGTGGTCTCTCAACCGGCGTACTGGATGAATCGGGGGCATCGGCCGATCGACGCCACCGCGGCGCGATGGCTGCTCGAGCGGGGAGCGAATCCCGAGGCGCGGGCGTCGCTCCGGAAGCAGCTCCACCCGGGCTACGGCGAGGACGAGCGGCTCCACGAGTATCGTGACGTGACACCGGTCTCCTGGGGCCAGCGATTTCATCGGCGGGAGTTCGTCAACCGGGCGGCGGAGGACTTGATCGCCGGATGGGGGCGTCCCGAGGCGACCATGGACCCCCGGGGATGACGACCGTCGTCACCGACCGGGCCGGTAGGAGCGGGTGCTGTTGGCCTTGATCTCCTCGAGGGTGAACCAGGCCGGCCGCATCGACCCGCTCGCGAACAGGCGGGCCTGATCGAAGTAGTGGGGCGAGGACGGATGGCCGCTGGCGCCCAAGGCGTGGACCGCCCGGGCCCGGACCCGGGGACCGAACTCCACGACGCTGAGGTAGCTCCCCCCGCCGACCCCATAACGCCGTTTGGCGCCGGGGAAGCGCGCCGTCCACGCGGTGAACACCGCCCCCAGGTCGGAATCCACCGCCGGGAGGGCCACACTCGGGCGGGTATCGCTGGCGGCGGTGAGGTCGAAGCCATCCCATCGCTGGATCCGACTCAGTTCGCCCCAGCCCACCCGCCAGGTGCCGAAGTCGCGCTCGAGGGCAGCGAGCGTCGAGTCGAGTGCCGGACCGGTTGGCTGTCCCCGCCGGGCACGGTCCGCCCAGCCGGCGAACACCGTCATCGCCACCGACGCCGTGTCGCTCCGGTGGTTCCACTCCCGGAGGACGCCTAACGCTTCGGCGCGTTTCGCCGGGGCGCCCACGCCGGCCGCGGCAAGCCATCCCGGCAGCAGACTGTCGGCCGCGACGACCCGGGTGTCGAACGCCGCGCGGGTCAGCGCGTCGAAGGTCCAGCGCGGCTCGGCGGCGAGGATCCGGCGGGAGATCATCGACCGGCGGGTGTCCGGCTCGGTCACCATATACCGGGGGAACTTGGTCGAGTCGAGGTTGCCCCGATCGGTGAGGAGGAACGGGGTCCCGTTGCAGTTCTGCATCCACCCACTGGCCGGGTTCTCCAACTGCGGCAGCTCGTCGAAGCTGTGGTAGCCTTGCCAGTCCGTGCGCGGATCGCTGCCGTCGAGGGGCCGCTGCCAATTGAAGTCGGGGTTCCGCTTGGGAACCGCGCCGTTGTAGACGTAGAACGTGTTGCCTTCGACATCGGCGTACATCGCGTTGCCAAACTGCATCTCGAGCGGACGCATCGCCGCCTTGAACTCGGCGAGGTTGCGGGCCCGGGTCATCCGATACCACTCTCGAAGCCAGCCGTCGGCCTCGAACTTGGCCATCCTGAGCGTCACCTTGCGGCCGCCCACCTCGCCGACGACCGGGCCGTGGTGGGTCTTGAGGAACCGGAAGACCCGCGGCTCGATGCCCGCGCCGGTCCGAACCCGGATCGTGTCGGTCCAGGCGATCGCGCGACGCCGCTCGGTGCCGTAGCGATAGGCGAGCGGGTCCACCGGGTCGTCGAAGGTCTCGAGGTAGGTGTCGGCCTGGTCAGCGGCATTGTCGGTGCTCACCCAGCCGAGCCGGTCGTTGTGGCCGACGTAGGGAAGCGGGAACCCGAATCGAGTGTAGCCGGTGAAGTTCCATCCCTCCTTGCTGATCAGATGGCCCTCGTACACCTGCCCCGGCCCGAACCACGGCAGGTGTGGGTTGATGAAGAGGAGCGCGTGGCCATCGGCGGTGCGCTGGGGGGAGATGGCCCAGCCGTTCGACCCCTGCCCCGCCCGGGCCACCGCCTCGCCCGCGGAGGGTTGGCGGAGGCCGGCCCGATTCAGCTCCCCGCCGGCGAAGCCGTTCTGGTAGTAGTTGTAGCGGATGAAGGCGAGCGGGTACCACGGCTCCATCCGGGTGAGCAAGCGCGGTTTGACGTCGCGGTGCCGCGCGAGGTAGTGATTGATCCCGTCGGCGAAACCATCGACCAGGGCCCGGATCGGCCGGTCGAGCCGACGATACTCCTCGCGGGCGAACCGGGGGATCTCGAGAGCGCGGTTGAGCCGATCGTCGACGAGCTCTTCCGCGCCCTGGACCTCGGAGTGCCGGCCCAGGGCGCGAATGAAGTTGTCTTCGAGCTGGCGAAAGTTGTCCTCGGCCTGGGCGTAGCCGAACCCGAAGGCGGCGGCCGCATCCGTCTCGCCTTCGACGTGCGGGATGCCGTAGGTGTCACGGTGGATGACGACCTGGTCGGCGAGGGAGCGAGGCGATGGGCCGCCGACCCCGATGGCGGCGAGCGCGGCAGCACCAAGAATGCGCGGCATGGTACGAGTGGGCATGGTCGACCGGTCCTGGGATCGAAAGAGGCGCGGCTGTGGACCAATACGCGGGCCAGCGGTATCGGTTTCGGGCCGGAGCGGCTGGATTTCCGTCGCTCAGGGGGACGAGGCCAATCCGCCGCGATTCTGGTATCATCCTAGGTGTCGGTCGCGGGAGGTAGGCCATGGAGAACAAGGAACGGGCTCGTCGGAGACGCCGGCGGCTGGGTCTGGCGGCGCCCGGACCGATGACACCGGCGACGGCTCCGACCAATCCGTCGACGCCGGGCATGGGGCGGCCGGGCAGCAACCAGCAGCAGCGCCTGGACGAGGCGCTGGACGAGACGTTCCCCGCCAGCGATCCGATCGCCACCCGGATCGAGTAGCCAAGCGGGCCGGCCGGGAACGCCTAACGCGTCGCCGCCGCGAGCACCTTGCCGAGAAACTCGTCGATCGCGCCGTTCTCGATCCAGCGCACCACCACGACGAGGTCCTGCTCCGGACTCACGAATACCAGGTTGGTTCCATTCCCGACGTGTCCGAACGACGACGCCGGCGCGCTCGGCATCCATTTGCGGTCCGTGTTGAGGAACCAGTTCATGAACCCGTAGGTCGGCTGCGGCGCCGTCGGGGTGAGCGACCACCGAACCCACTCCTCCGACAGGATCCGCTTGTCGCCCCACAGCCCGCGCCGCTGGGTCAGCAGACCGAACCGCGCCATGTCCCAGGCACTGATGAACATCCCGCCGCCCCAATGCCCGCCGCCCGACACGCTTTGTACCGGCCGACCGTCGAGGGTGATCCACGCGTTGTCGTACCCGTTCCACCGCCAGGTGGACGACGCTCCGATCGGATCCATCAGGTGATCGCGGAGCACCTCCGGCAGCGGCCGACGCCAGACGTTGGTCGCGGCCAGGGCCAATACGTTGACCCGGACGTCGTTGTATTCGTAGGTGGACCCCGGGCGGCTCCGCGGCCGCGTCGTCCACTCGGCGGCGTTCGATGAAGGGCGGTCGGCCCACTCCGGCTTGCCCCAAAGAGTCCCCTCCCAATCGCTGGTCTGACGGAGCAGATCGTCCCAGGTGATGGTCCGATTGTGAGGCGTGGCCCACGGATCGAGGAGCATCGACTCGCCCACCCGCGCCCCCGGTTCACTGGGCGCCTGGAGGCGGAGCGGATAGACTGGCGCCTGCGACTTCCACACCGAATCGCGCACCGAGCCGATCAGGCCCCGGTCGAACGCCATCCCCACGGTGGCCGACAGGAAGCTCTTGGTAACGCTGTGCGTCATGTCGACCCGATCCGGTTCCCCCCACGCCGCTACCAGATATCCCCCTCGAACGACCACGCCGGACGGTTCACCTCGCGGCTTGAAGGGGCCGATGCCCTGGCCGTACGGCTCCCGCCCGAAGCTCCGGTAGTGCGACTCCTCCATGTCCCGCGGCGCCCGGGCTTCCTTCTCCTTGGCGAAGGCGATCGCGGCGTCGAGCTTGGCGGGATCGAAACCGGCGGCGGCGGGGTCGCGGCGCTCCCAGACGGGTCCGGGGACGTACGGGCCGGGGCGTTGCGCCGATTGGGCGGCCACCGGGGCGACTGCCGTCAACGCAAGGAACGTGGAAAGCGCGCGCATGGAGGTCACTCCGAAAGGTCGGACTTGCCGAAGGGAGCAGTATGGCTCCCGGGGCACCCTGAGGCAAGCAAGTTACCCATCTGATCACCGACTGATCCCGACCTGACCGGGTTCTGAAGTGCCGGCTCCACTTTGGAATCGTCACCAACCACGAGAGCATCAGATGCCGTTCCAGTCGATCGTCCGGCCCCTAGCGATCTGCCTCGGTTGCATGTCCTGCCCGGTCGTCGCGACCGCCCAGGGGTCGGGGCCCCCGCCGGGGTACACCACCCAACAGTACGCCTGGGTCAAGCTAGCCCAGTCCGCCAGCATGGCGCACCCGAGGGTCACGATCCCGGTCGACGCCGGCAAGAAGCTGGTCGGGGGCGGCGGCTTCGCTGATTGGCTAGGCGCCGGTAGCCTGCTCGATCGAATCCGACCGGTCGGCGCGGCTTGGGAAGCCAGCTCCAAGGATCACGCCTACTCGGACCCCGCCCGGCTGACGGGGTATCTGATCCAGCTCGACGATGCCACCAATCGATTCGACGTCCGGGTGGTCGAAACGGTGAGCCCGGTGAGCACCCATCCCACCGTTCGGGCGACGCTCCCGGCCGGGTACGTGCTGGCCGGCGGGGGCTGTCTGGTGGACTGGCGGTCGACGCCCGAAATGATGGGCAACCTCCTGACCGGATCGTATCCCGACGAGGTCGACAGGGTTTCGTGGATCTGCGAGGCCAAGCAACATCTGGCGGCCAACCCGGCCGCGGTTCGCGCCTACGTGGTCGGCATTCGGGCGCGGTCCGGTTTGCAGCCGCTCCTGACGATCACCAAGGCGACCAGCGCGGTGGGCGCGGCCCCGCGCGTCCAGGCCATGATGGCACCGCACCATCAAGTGACCGGCGGTGGCGCGCGAGCTGAGGTCTGGCGGGCCGCGACGATCGCAGGGCTTGGCCGGCGCACCGGTTTTGTCAGGTCGCCAACCGCCCCCCCGGTTCGGGCCGTGCCGGATAGTGGTGTCTTGCTGACCGGGTCGTTCCCGGTTCTCGCCCAGGGGAGCAGCCCCCTGGCGGCGATCGGCTGGGAAGCGCGGGGCAAGGACCACGGGGTCTCGAGTCCGGGGACGGTCACGGCATATGTGGTCGCGCTCTTCTTGCCCGCCCCCCCGCCGCCCCCGCCGCCCCCGCCCGCTACTTGCTTCTGCACCGCGACCGGGCCGTTCGCGCCCGCCGCCATCGGCCCGATCTCCGGCGGACTTCAGGGCACCTTCAACCATCCCACGGACGGCCAGTTCACCGTCACGCCGCAGCTGGTGGGCAACCAGCCCAACCTGTCGGTGACCGACGCCCAGGGCGGCGGTGTCCTGAGCGTCGCGGACGCGGTGGCGTGGGGCCTGAGCCCGGGCAATCGTTTCTTCGTGGTGGTCAACTCGCTGGTGGGTCCGAACGCCGGGAGTCCCCTGACGCTCTACCGCGTCGCACGGCGCCCGACCGGGTTTCGAAGCGTGGTGAGCACGGACGTTTGGCCCGACGGCAAGTGGGGCTTCAGCCCGGACGGGAGCCAGCTGCTCATCGAGCGTTTCGAACAAGCGCCGATCCGTTACAGCCTGACATCGCACAACCTGCTGGCGGCCAATCCCATCACCGCGGTGCTGCGGACCCAGGAATCGTCGGTGTTCGGGCCAAGCGTCACGATGAGTCCCTGCGGCGACCGGCTGTTGTACCATCGGTGGACCCAGCTCAACCCGCGACAGGGCCAGCTCGACTTCTATGCCCGGAAGGACTTCCCCGCCCTTCAGTCGGTGATCGCGGACTGGGACGGCATGGCGTCGGGCATGAGCGCCCAAGTCGAGGCGGGCACCACGATGAACAGCTTCGTGGTTCGGCTCTTCGGCGCGCAGCTACGCAGCAACGGCCAGACGACCTTCCCGAGCCGCCAGTGCGAAGCGCCGTAGCCCTCGCAGCCGGCGGGCCGAATGCGGCGGGACCCGGGGCGGGCCATTTTTCGAGGGGCCCGCCCCGGGCTAACTAGCTGGGCCACGCGCGACGACTCAGCGTCCTCCGTTTCGTCTCCGATGGGGGCTTGCTGGATAACGCCAATAGCCACGGCGCCAGCGACCAACCCCAACCCGGCCGGGATAGATTTCCCCCCAAAAGGAGGCCACCTGAGCGACCGCCCGACCCCCTACACCTCCCTCTACCGCGACTTCGACTCTCCCCTGATGCGCCAGCTGCGACGGGAAGCATACGGCGAGGACATCGGTCAGCATTCATGGGTCACCGCCACCGAGCTGCGGGATGACCTCACCCACCTGGCCCTGCAGCCGTCGTCCCGCCTCCTCGACCTCGGGTGCGGCCCGGGCGGCCCGCTCACCTACCTGGTCGCGGCGGCCGGTTGTCGAGGCACCGGGGTGGACCAGGACCCGCTGGCTCTCGAATCGGCCCGGCACCGCGCCGCGGCGACCGGGATCGCCACCTCGGTCACGACGGTCGCCGGCGATCTCGACGACCCCCTGCCGTTCCCCGACCATGAGTTCGACGCCGCCCTCGCGCTCGATGTCGTGATTCATCTCCGGGATCGATCGGTGTTCTATCGCGAGGTGGCCCGAGTCCTCCGGCCGGGTGGGCGGTTTCTCGTCACCGATGCCGCCGTCGTGACCGGCGCCCTATCCAGTGAGGAGGTCAGGAACCGGAGCGGGCACGGTTTCACCCAACTGGTGCCCGTGGGGTGGAACGAGGCGCGGCTGCAAGCGGCGGGTTTTCGACTCCTCGAGACGACCGACCGGACCGCGAGCGTCACGACGAACGCCGGCGGACGTTTGGCCGCGATCCAAGCCCATCACGGGGAGCTGGCCGAGCAATGGGGCGAGGACCAACTCGCGGCGCAACGCCGGTATCTCGAGGCCGCGGCGGCGCTCGCCAGCCGGGGCGCTCTGTCCCGAATGGGCTACCTGGCCGAGCGGGTAGATCCGCGCTAGACTGGTCCGTCGACCACCACGACCATGACCGCTCCTCCTCTCCCGCCGGCCGAGTCACCGTCCGACGAACGGCCCCGGCTGATCTGGCGCTGGGCCCTCGTACTCGGCGTGGCGGTCGCCATCATGCTGCCGGGTCCGCCCGCCGGCATTCTCCCCCAGCACTGGCGCCTGCTCGCGATCTTCCTCGCCTGCATCGTTGGCTCGATCGTCCGCCCGGCGCCGATGGGGGCGGTGATCTTGCTCGGCGTCGCGGCGGTGGCGATCACCGGGACGATGTCGTTCGCCGATGCGTTGAAGGGATATGCCGATCCGATCGTGTGGATGGTGCTCTGCGCGTTCATGATCGCCCGAGCGGTGACGACCACCGGGCTGGGACGCCGGATCGCTTTCCAGTTCATCCGCTTGCTCGGTCGCCGCTCGCTCGGAGTCGGTTACGCGCTCGTCGCGACCGACACGGCCCTCGCCTCGGTGATCCCCTCGAACAGCGCTCGGGCCGGTGGGATTCTTTTCCCGATCGCGCGAAGCGTCGCCGAGGCCTTCGGCTCCACCCCGGGCCCGACCCGCCATCGGCTCGGCTCGTTCCTGATGGCGGCGGTGTATCAGGCCGACGTGGTGGCCTGCGCGATCTTCCTCACTGGGCAGGCGTCGAACCCGATCATCGCCAAGTTCGCGCTCGACGTGACCGGGATCGAGCTGACCTACTCCCGCTGGCTGATCGGGGCCATCGTTCCGGGGATCGCGGCGTTGCTGGTGGTCGTCTATCTGATCTACCGGATCACCCGGCCTGAGGTGGTCGAGACCCCCGAAGCGGTGGCGATGGCTCGCGACGCGCTCCATCGGATGGGGCCGATGTCGCTGCAGGAACGGATCACCCTCGGCGTCTTCGCGATGATCGCCATCCTCTGGATGACCGGGTCCTGGCACCAGATCAGCGCCCCGGTCGTGGCCCTGGCCGGCATCTGCCTGCTGATTCTCACCCAGGTCCTCACCTGGGACGAGATCCTCGGCGAGCGGGCTGCCTGGGACGTATTCGTCTGGTACGGAGGCCTGTTCGGGATGGCGGGGGCACTCGGCTCCAGCGGGGTGACCAAGGCGTTTGCCGACTGGTCGGCGACGCTTACCGTGGGGTGGAGTTGGACGATCGCGCTCCCGATCCTGTTCCTGATCTACTTCTACTCCCACTACGCCTTCGCCAGCATCACCGCCCACGTCACGGCGATGTTCATTCCGTTCCTCACCGTGATGATCGCGGCCGGCGCGCCGCCGGTGGTGGCCGTGCTCTCCCTGGCCTACGGCTCCAACCTGACTGCGTCGCTCACCCACTACGGGACCACCACGGCGCCGATCTATTTCGGAGCCCGATACAACACTCAGCGGGAGTGGTGGACCATCGGTTTTGCGGCGTCGCTCGTCACCTGCGGGGTCTGGGCCGTTCTCGGCCTGGGGTGGTGGAAGCTGCTCGGCTGGTGGTGAGGTGATCGACTGGAGGAGGGGGGCCCCGGCTCCGGCCGGGTCGCCGCGGCACTGGCGTCGGCCCGGTGCGGCCCTAGGTTACATGTGGAGGCGGCGCCGTGGGCGGGACGACGGCCGGCGATCCACGCCGGGGGCTGACCGATCACCTGACGAAACGATGACGTGAGCGACTTCGCCGACCGCCGCCTGGAGGTCGCCAGCCCCCGATCGTCGATCGGCGCGGGCACCGCGCCTCGACGGATCCTCGCCCTCGCGGTGACGACGGCCGTCGTCGCCGGCGGACTCGAGGCGGTGATTCGCCTGGCCCTCATCGCGGGCATCGCTGGACGCCAGGTGTTCGGCGACGGCCGCCTCGGCTGGATGGCGCCCCTCGGGTACGGGATCGTCCTGCTGCCGCCGGCGCTACTGCTCGCGGCGTGGGCATCGCGAGACGCGGGCCGGCGGTCGTGGCCGGTGGCGATGGGCTTCTGCCTGTTCGTGGCTGTCTGGGGCCAACTGCTGCTCATTCCTCGGCTCCATCCGAGCGCCCCTGCACTGGTCGCGCTTGGCGTGGCGATCCAGGGCACCCGGGTGCTGCGACGACGGCCGGCGGATCTGGACCGGCTCCTCGGGTGGGCGGCGCCCGGCCTCACGGTGGGCGTCGTCGGCTACGGCCTCGCGCTCGCGCTGGTGGGTCGGTGGGCCGAAACCCGGCGCCGCGACGCGCTTCCGACGGCCTCGACCGGGGCGCCTAACGTGCTGCTGATCGTCTGGGACACCGTCCGGCGGGCCAGCCTCAGCCTCCACGGTTATCACCGACCGACCACTCCCGAGCTGGCGGCCCTGGCCCGGGAGTCGGTGGTGTTCGATCAGGCCTGGTCGACGGCGCCGTGGACCTTGCCCGCCCACGGCAGCCTGCTCACCGGCTTGTTGCCGCAGGAGTTTGCCTCCAGCCCGGTCGATCCGATCCCGGCCGACCGATCGACCCTTCAGCAGACGCTCGCCGCCCACGGATTCGTCACCGCCGGCTTCGTGGCCAACAGCCGCTACGCGGGCCGCCGGTTCGGCGTCGGTCGAGGCTTCCTTCACTTCGAGGATTGGATCGTCACCCCCGCCCTGGTGCTCGGCTCGGCCGCGCCGATCCGGGCCGCCCTCAATCCCCATCCCGTCCGACGCGCTCTGGGGTACTGGGAGAAGTCCGACCTGGTCCGCGCGCCGCGGATCAACCGGGCCCTGCTCCGGTGGCTCGATCGGCGCCCGCCGGGGCGGCCGTTTTTCGCGATGATCAACTACTTCGACGCCCACGATCCGTACCTCCCCCCGCCACCGTTCGACACCCTGTTCGGCGCCGATCCCACCCGCGACGTGATCGACGAGTATGGGTGGCACGGCATCGCCGTGACGCCGGAGCAGACCCGGAGCGAGCAGGCATCGTACGACGCGGCGATCCGGTTTCTCGACGCGACGACCCGGGCCCTCCTCGACAGCCTCGGCGGGCGGGGTCTCCTCGACAACACTCTGGTGGTCATTACCTCGGACCACGGCGAGCAGTTCGGCGAGCGCGGCCTCCGCTTCCACTCGAACAGCCTCTACCCCGAGCTGTTAGGCGTGCCCCTCATCGTCCGACTGCCGGGCCGGGTTCCGGCCGGCCGCCGGATTCGGACCAACGTCAGCCTTCGCGACGTCGCCGCGACCATCCTGGACCTGGTCAACGTCCCCGGATCGCTCGGGGGCTCGACCCTTCGCCCCACTTGGGAAGGTCCCTCGATTGGCGAGTGGTGGCGGCCCGTCGTGGCGGGGACCACCGACGAGTCTCGGCGGACCAGCCACGCGGTGATCCGCTCGGATGGGTACTTCGTGGACTGGCAGGAGCGCACCGGGCTGCTCTTCGACCCCACGGCCGACCCGAACTTGATGGCCAATCTCCTCGACTCGACCGCCGGGGGCTCGTTGCCCCCGGCCTTTCAAATGACCCGCGACTCCCTCCGGCGAATCGCCGCGGCCCGCCGCTGGCGTTAGGCGGCCCCAGCCGCCGTCCCGGGCACCTCCGGTCGCGCCGAGCCGCCCCCGTACCTGGCCGGGTGGAGGTCAGTTCCCCTGGGCCGAGAAGGCGCCGACCAACCCGGCATGATCCGACGGCCAGATCAACCCGAACGGTCACTGGGACCTCCCCGGGATGATCCCGACGCTCGTCGGCGCCCAGCAAGCGCATTCGGTCAGCAGGAGGCCCGCATCGGGACAGGCTTTCAAAGCTCGTTCCCCGACGGTGAACCCCCGATGATCTCCCCCTGAGAGTTCGCTCACGGGGCGGCCCGGCTGGCGCCGCTCCCACCGGCTCTGCCCGCCAGGTATCTTGGGCGTCGTCGCATCCGTCTCTCCTCTGCCCCAGGAGCCCGCTGTATGAATCCCGCCCGAGCCCTCCGTTTCCTCGTTCTCGTCACCGCCGCCGGTTGCGAGTTAGCGACCCGCGAGCCCGCCAAGGCTGGTTCGGACCAGGCGGTCGCCGCGGCTCCAACGTCGGGGGAGGTGCTGCGTGGCCCGGTGCTCGAGCAGCTGGCCGCCGCGCCATACCTCTACCTTCGGATCAAGACCTCCAAGGGTGAGGTCTGGGCCGCCGTGCCCGAAGGCACGGTCGACGACGGAGCCGAGGTGACGGTGCACAACCCGGTGCTGATGGCCAACTTCGAATCGGCCTCGCTGAAGCGCACCTTCGAGGAGATCTACTTCGGGACGCTGACCCCCCCGAGCGCTCAGAGCGACCCGGCCGCGGATCCCCACGCCGGCGTCCGGTCGGCCGCGCCGGCCGACATCGGCCCGGTGGCAAAGGCCACCGGCCCGGACGCCCGCACGATCGCCGAGGTGTGGGCCCAGAGGGCGAATCTCGCCGGCAAGACCGTCACGATCCGGGGGGTCGTGGTGAAGTACAACGCCGGCGTGATGGGGAAGAACTGGATCCATCTGCAGGACGGAAGCGGAGATCCCGGGCAGGGCACCAACGACATCACCGTCACCTCGCTCGATGGGGCCTCTCGCGGGGAGACCGTCACCATCAGGGGGACGGTCGCCATCAATCGGGATTTCGGCGCGGGCTACTCCTACCCCATCATCATCGAAGACGCCAAGGTCATCAAGGATCTGTAGGGCCGCCGGCCCGATGGCCGATCTTGGTATCCTCCTGTCGCTCGCCATGATCGCGAGCCCGGCGCTCGCCCAGGGCGGCGAAGCCGGCGCCATCCGCTCCTGGCCCGCGGCCGCGCCGGTACTGGACGGGTTCGCCCGCCGCCGGGCGGGGGACGAGTTTTCGTACCATTCCGCGCACCCCACGCTCGCCGCCTCCCTGCTGGTCCGATCGCTCGACAGCAGCCGGTTCGCCGAGTGGGAGACCGCGCCGGTACCGGCCGGGCGCCGACCCGACACGGTCGAGTTCACCTGGCTCGCGGCGATGGACGTGGCGGACGCGGCCGACTCGCCGGTACGGTTCTTCGTCGACCTGAATGGGGCCCTCGCGTTCGAGTTGCCGCAACCTGGCCCCTCCATGCCACGGGCCTGGTCCCTCGCTGGCCCCGGGGGCGCCCGGCTGTCGTATCGGGTGCTCATGGTGGACCGCCACGGCGACGTCCACGGCCTCATGTCGCTCCGTCTGCCGGCCCGCGCGGCGCCGGTCGGCCGGCCGGTCCGGATCCGAGTGCGGGGCGAAAGCGTCGGTCGCCGGTCCTGGTACATCGTTTACGCCGGCTCGGTCCGGCCCGCCCTCTGGCTCACCAGCGAGCAAGCGCTGCTCGCCGACGGCGACTCGGCGCGGCAGTCGCTCCGGCTCCGGAGTTGGTCCCTCGTCGACTCGACGACCGTGACGGTCGCGGTTGACGGCCGCCGCCGCGCCACCGCCGTCCTGCCGTTAGGCGACGGTGGGGTACGGATCGGGTTGCCACCGGTGCGGACGCCGCGCCGCGCCACCGTCACCGTCGCAAGCGGCGCGACTCGGGTCACCTGGCGCGGATTCCGGGTGGCGCCCGTCGTGCCTCGGGTGATCCATTTGATTCCCCACGCCCACCTGGACGTCGGCTACACCGACCTCCAGCCCGCCGTGCTCCGGAAACAGTGGGCCGCGATCGACTCGGCGATCGCCCTCGCCGAGCGGACGGCGAGCTACCCAGCGGGCAGCCGGTTCCGCTGGACGGTGGAGGGACTGTGGCCCGCGGAGGCGCTCCTCGACTCGGCGCCGCCGGCTCTCCAGCGGCGCTTCCTCGACGCGGTCCGCAACGGCCAGCTCTCCCTGAACGGTTTCTACGCGAACCTGATGACGGGCCTCTCTCGACCCGAGGAGTTGTTCCGGGCGCTCGACTACGCCAACGGATTGCGTGACCGGTACCGGGTGCCGATCACCACCGCGATGACCAGCGACGTCCCGGGCTTCGCGTGGTCGGTGGTGCCGGCGCTGGCCCAGCAGGGTGTCCGCTACTTGTCGAGCGGGCCCAACTACCAGCCAACCCTGCCAAGCCGAGGCGACCGGATCGGACCGACGCTCGACCGCTACGGCGATCGGCCCTTCTGGTGGCTGGGGCCGTCCCGGCGGGATTCGGTGCTGGTGCTCACGGCTGGCCGCGGCTATTCCTGGTTCCACGGCTTCGACCGCGGCCGCCTAACGCTGGACGAAGCCGACCGGGTGATCGGGTACCTGGGCGAGCTGGCCCGAGACGGCTATCCCTACGAGCCGGTCCAGGTGCGCTACACGATCGGCGGCGACAACGGGGTTCCCGATCCAGCGCTGCCCGACGTGGTCCGGGAGTGGAATCGCCGCTTCGTCTCGCCCCGACTGGTGATCTCGACCCTGCCGGAGCTGTTCGCCGAATTCGAGCGTCGCTACGGCGCCGAGTTGCCTCGACGAAGGGGGGACTGGACCGGCTTTTGGGAGGACGGCGCCGGTTCCACCGCCCGCGAGGTGGCCCTGAGCCGGACCGCCGCCGAGCGCCTGGTTCAGGCCGAGGCGCTCTGGGCGATGCGGCGGCCCGGCGCTTTCCCGACCAGCGACTTCCACGCGGCCTGGCGAGACGTGCTCCTGATGAGCGAGCACACCTGGGGCGCCGACCGAAGCATCAGCGATCCGGATTTGGCCGACGTGCGGGCCCAGTGGGATTGGAAGCGAGCGCGGGCCGAGGCGGCCGACTCGATGTCGCGGTCGCTGCTGGCGAAGGCGGTCGGCGAGGTGGCCGGTGGAGACGGAACGCGGATCCGGGTGGTGAATACGCTCTCGTGGAGCCGGGCCGGGCTGGTGCTGGTGCCGCCGGAGCCGCGCTTGGCAGGAGATCGAGTCCGCACGCCAGACGGTCGGGACCTGCCGACCCAACGGCTGTCGACCGGCGAGCTGGCCATCGCGGTTCCAGCGGTGCCGGCATTCGGCTCGCTCATCTTGGAGGTCGGCCCCGGCAGGGGGACCCAGGGCTCGGCAGGGGCCGTGGGCGACTCGATCTGGAACGAGCACCTAACGGCCCGCATCGATCCCGTCACCGGTGCGATTCGGACTGTCCGCTGGCGGGGTCGCGAGCTGGTGGCGGCCGGGGCGGGCTGGGCCGACTATCGGTACGTCTCCGGACTGGACGAGGCCGGCGCCCGCGGCGCGACCGGTGCTCGGATCGAGGTGGTCGACCGGGGTCCGCTGGTCGCGAGCCTTCGGGTCTCGGCCAGTGCCCCCGGCGCGCGCGGGCTGGTGCGGGTCGTTCGGCTGGTGGCGGGGAGCTCGGACCTCGAGATCGACGCCGTGGTGGACAAGGAGCTGGTCCGGAGCCAGGAAGGGGTCCACCTGGGCTTTCCGTTCCAGGTCGCCGATGGGATGATCCGGCTCGACAACGGCTGGGGCGTGGTCCGTCCCGATCGGGACCAGCTGCCCGGCGCCAATCGCAACGTGTTCCCGATCGGCCGGTGGGCGGACATCTCCGCGAGGGGATTCGGCGTCACCCTGTTCTCAGCGGACGCGCCCCTCCTCGAGATCGGCCGCCTAACGGCCGAGGAGTGGCGGAGCGGGAATCGGGCGGAGCGATGGCTCGTGTCGGCGCCGCGGTCGTCGACGTTCTACTCCTATCTCATGAACAACTACTGGCATACCAATTTCAAGGCCGACCAGGAGGGGATCGCACGGTTCCGCTACGTGGTGCGGCCCCACGGGGCCTTCGACCCGGGCGCCGCCACCCGGTTCGGGATGGAGCGCGCGATGCCGCTCCTGGCCACGCCGGCGAATTCGGGCGACCCGAGCTTGCCCGTCGGGCTCGATCTTGGAGCGGACGGCGTGCTGGTGGCGGCGATCCGGCCGATCGATGACGGCAGCGCGTTCCTGGTGCGGCTCTACAATGCCGCTGACGGCCCGCGGTCAGCGCGTCTGCCGGCGGCGGCGTTCGGTTCCGATCCGGCGGGCCGGCCGGGTGTGCGGCTCTCGGAAAATCTCATCCTCCAAGCCCACGAGGTTCGCACGATCCGGGTCGAGCGCTGAGAGGTTCGTGGCCTCAGCGCCGCTAGCGTCTCACCCGCATCACCCCTTGCATCGTGCCGGCGTGCCCGGGGAACGAGCAGACGAACGGATAATCTCCCGGCGTCAGGGGTGCCTCGAAGAAGATCGACTCTGACTTGCCCGGCTCGAGCAGCCCGGTGTGAAAGAGCACCTCGCCCATCGGTGGCACGAAGTGCAGCTTCATGCCGTCGAGTCCGAGCTTGAGCGCGGCATTGGCGACTAGAGACGTGCTACCCGGACGGACGATCACCAGGTTGTGCAGCATGTCGCTCCGGTTGGCAAGGTCAATCCGGATCCGCGACCCTGCTTTCACCTCGAAACTCGCGATGGTGAACTTGAGCCCGTCCACCCCCGCCACCTGCACCGACTGGTCCACTTTGCCGTTCCAGTCGTCGGGCATGCTGGTTTCCCGCTTCGCCAACGCCGCGATGTTCGAGGTCGACACCGGGCGCGGTCTCACCGAACGCCGGGCCGCCGAGGGGCGCGTGGCGGAACCGGGAGCGATCACCAGCGGCGGGCCCGCTGGAATCTGTTTGACCGTGTAGTACCCGAAGTCGTGGAGCAACGGCGCACCGCTCTCCGACCGAACGCCCGACATCATGATCTCGTGGATGGACCCCTGCCGCAGTGAGTCGAGCGCCAGCCGAGCCCGAAGCCCATCCGGAGAGACCACCACCCCGCGAATGCGGTGAGCCGACTGATCGATCACCGGCGAGCCGTAGAAGTGGTGATACTTGTAGTTGAAGCTGCTCACCTTGTAGCTGGCGGGGTCGGCGGCGACGCTTCGGTCCACGGGCATGGTGAAGACGATCTCGAAGCCGTCTGGCCGCGCCTCGACCCGGTGGGCCTCGAACGGCATCATCCCGGTCCAGACCAATCGTTGGAGCGCGAAGGGTGCCGTGCCCGTCGCCGACCATCCTCGGCTCGTCTGCCCCACATACATCGAGCCGTCCCTCCCCCAGGTCTGGCGGAGAATACCGGACGCGAACCCTTCCCGAAACGGGAAGGCGACGCCCTGATACACACCATTCACCTTCTCGAGAAACACCCGCATGATCTTGCTCTGCCCCTGATCGCCGACAAAGAGCTGACCGGCGAACGGACCGAACGCCCCTCGGGTGGAGTCGACCAGGATGGCCGAGGTGGAGATGCCGAGGATGCCATGGGGGAACCAGACCGCGGGGGTCTTGAGGCGCGGGACCCGTTTGGCGACCTCGAACTTCGGCTCGCCGGTGTCCGGGATGTCGGCAATCGCGAGCTTGACCGGCGACTCCGGTTCGCCCGACCACCTGAGCGACTTCGGGTTCCCCACGAAATCGCCCGGCTCGACATGGGTGATACTCCCGGAACCGACCCAGTCGCCCTGGTTCTCGGAGTAGAAGAGGGCGCCGTCCAGGTTGTAGCCGAAGCTCGAGGGCGAACGGAACCCAGCGGCGATCGGCGTCATCTTCCCGTCGGTTCCGATCCGCAACATCCACCCGCGCCATTTCACGAAGCTGTCGCCGAACCCGACCCACGCCAGATTGAGCGTGACGATCATCCCATCGTCCCCCTTCGGCGAGAAGACGGGGCCGAAGGAGTATTCGTGATAGTTCCCCGACAAGGGCCAGGCGTACACCGTCTCGTATCGGTTGGCTCGCCCGTCGCCGTCGGTGTCACGCAGGCGGGTCAGCTCGCCACGCTGGGCGGTGTAGAGAGCGCCGTCGCGCCAGGCGAGACCGAGTGCCTCGTGCAGGCCCTGGGCAAAGCGGGTGAAGTGGGGCCGGCTCCCGTTGGCACCTTCCGGGTTGGCCACCAACCACACCTCGCCGCGGCGAGTCGCCACCGCGAGCCGGCCATCCGGGAGCGTCTCGAGACCACCGACCTCGAGGACCACATGCTCCGGAAGAGGGAGGGTGACCATCCTATAGTAGTCACT
The DNA here is from genome assembly GCA_046160105.1 of Gemmatimonadales bacterium. Lineage (GTDB taxonomy): Bacteria > Gemmatimonadota > Gemmatimonadetes > Gemmatimonadales > GWC2-71-9 > SHZU01. Next base: position 65,580 of record JBJXGT010000049.1, read on the forward strand.
CTCGTTCGGGGCGCTGGCGCTGTCGCTCGTGGGCCGCTGCGCGGATCCGGTGCTGGCGGCCATGGCAAGCAACCCCGCCCCGGCGCCGATTCGAAGTGTCTTCCTCATGGGTTTCCGGCTACCAGATGATGGTGTATGCAACCGTGGCCTCGCCCCGATCAAGTCGCACCGGGAGGAGCAGCTCTTCGCGGCCGCGCCGCTGCCGGATCACTGGCGGTTCGCCGCCGTCGGGCAAGACGACATAGAAGGCGCGGTCGCCGACAACGTAGGATCCATCGCCCTGGCGTGTCACCCGCACGTCTTCCGCGACCTGGACGTAGAGTCCGGCTCGCCCCGTCCCCGCGACGGCGGCGCGCAGACGCAGTTCGCGCCGGAGCGAGAGACCATCGCCGGTCGGACGGATCTCGTCCTCCACCGCCACGTCGCCGACCTGATAGAGGAACGTCGGGTGGCCCGTCGAGTCGACCTCGTATCCGCTCCGCCGAAACTGCTTCTCATCGGCCGAGTCAGGCCATGCCGCGCCGGCGTCCGCGAGAAAGGCGAGCGCCGGCGTCCCCGGCAGGGTGAGCGCGCTCCCGAGCGGCTGGGCGACCTGATCGTCGCCCCGCGAATGCCACATTTGCGTCGTTTCGAGGAAGGGTCCTCGCCACGCGTGCAACAACGCACCCTGCGCCAGATCGTAGCTGTAGTGCACGCCGTGCGGATCGGCCACGGACACGGCAGTGACTCGTTTGGCGCCGCGATGAAACACGAAGCTGCGGAGCACGACGGGCTCCACCTGGGGAGCCACCACGATCGGACCGGGCGGCGGCCGCACCGAACTCGACAGGCTCGGCGCGTGGAGCGCTCGCCGCGCCACTTCCGGTCCCTCGACCCACAGTTCGACGTCGCGCCCGGTGAACTCAGGACGGTTCTGGTAGAACGTCAATTGAAAAGAATGTGGCCCGCTACCGAGGTCCACGTCCGCGTCCGCCCACCGCGCCGCGCCAGCGTGGACCACGACGGGTTTGCCGTCGATCGTCAGCTTCCCACCGCCGACCTCGGGGCCCTGGTTTTCCGGCTCGCCACCGATCCAGTGAAGACCAAGCTCGAAGCGGTAGCGTCCCGTCTTCGGCACGATCATCGTGCCCTCGAAGGAGACCGCGAACCGGTCGGCCCCGCGGGCCGGCTCGGCTGAGATGGCGATCGCACTGCCTTCTCGGACCGGCCGGCGGGAGGCAGGGTTCGCCGAGTCCACCGGCTCCCCTTCGAACGCCTGATATCTGAGAGCGGTGAGCCTGACCGAGTCGGTGTATCGCTTGTACTGGATGTTCCGCAGGGCCACCGGACCGTGATCGCCCTGAATCATCAGCGGCCCGGCCGCCACTTCATCCAGGAAGGCGGCGGCGCGGGTCGGGCCGGTGACGTCGACATTCTCTTGGACCACCACGCCGTTGAGCTTCACGACCACGAACCGAGCGTTGGTGACCTTTCGTCCTCCGGCGAACGTCGGCGCGCGGAAGGAGATCTCCAGATGCTGCCACAGTCCGGGCGCGCGACTCGCGTTGTGACGGGGTGGAGCGCCCTCGAAGCCCTCGCGGCCCGCTCCGCGGGCGTCGTCCCAGCGCTGATAGATCCCGCCCAAGTCGGCGAAGGTCGACGCCTTCACTCCCCAACTATCGAGAAGTTGCACCTCGTAGCGCCCCATCAGGTAGACGCCGGAGTTCGACTCCTTCGGCATCATGACCTCGAGCGAGAGATCGAGGTCGCCGTGCTCCCAGGTGGTGAACAGGTTGCCCCGTGCACCTGGCACCGGGCTGTTCACCAGGACGCCGGTCCCCGGCTCCGTGGCCAACGTCAGCGGGCGGCCGCGGTCCGCGGACGCCACTCCGACAATGCTCCAGTTGGTGGTGGTCGGCTGGAACGCGCTGAGAGTGGCGAGCGACACGGGCACTGGAGGAAGCGTCCGGCTCGGCGCAGGCGGTGCTTGCGCCCGTCCAATCGACCCGAGCGTCGCCGCGAACAGGACTGACAACCGTCGGGTCATGGGCGCCTCGAGCTGGACTGGGGGACCGGGAGAACTTAACCACTTCACGGCCTCCGAGTGTTGCGAGGCTCCGAGCCGGACACTACCCTTGGGGCGGCATTCCTGAAAAGACTTTCGCTCAGCCCTTGACGGCCCCCATGCATCTTGGCCTCGACATCGGTACCTCCTCGGTCAAGGGGGTGCTGATCGACTCCCGCCAGAAGATCGTCCACGCTGCGACCGCCCCGCTCTCGGTTTCACGGCCGGCGCCCGGCTGGTGGGAACAGGCGCCGGAGGATTGGTGGAAGGCGGCCAACCGGGTCGTCGCGGAGCTGGCGCGGAGGAAGCCGAAGGCAGTGGCCGCGGTGGCCGGCATCGGCCTCTCGGGCCAGCAGCACGGCGCCACCCTCCTCGACCCAGGCGGACAGGTCCTCCGGCCCGCGATCCTCTGGAACGACGCCCGCGCATTCGTCGAATGTCGCGAACTGGAGGATCGGGAACCGCGAACCCGAGCCATCGCCGGGAACATCCCCCTCGCCGGGTTCACCGCGCCCAAGCTGATCTGGGTCCGGAAGCACGAGCCCGAGATCTTCGCTAAGGTCGCGAAAGTCCTTCTTCCCAAGGACTACGTCCGGCTCCGGATGACCGGCGACTACGCCTCCGACCTGTCCGACTCGGCCGGGACCCTCTGGCTCGACGTCGGCCGGCGGGCTTGGTCCGACCAGCTCTTGGCGGCCTCGGACATGCGGCCAGACCAGATGCCCAGCCTCCACGAAGGCACCGAACCGACCGGCCGACTCACGCCCGCCGTGGCCAAGCGCTGGGGTATGCCGCTCCGGCCGGTCGTGGCGGGTGGCGGAGGCGACAACGCGGCATCCGCCTGCGGGATCGGGGCGGTCACCCCTGGATCGGCCTTCATTTCGATCGGCACCTCCGGGGTGCTGTTCGTCTCGAACGATCGATTCACGCCTAACGCGGCACGCGCGGTCCACACCTTCTGCCACGCGGTGCCGGGCACCTGGCACCAGATGGGCGTCATCTTGTCCGCCGCGGCCAGCCTCGAGTGGTTGGCCGGCATTCTCAAGGTTCCGGCGCCGAAGCTCGCCGCCGGACTCGGCGCCAGACCGACCGGCCCGTCGCCGACCCTGTTCCTTCCCTACCTCTCGGGCGAGCGGACCCCGGTGGCGGACGCCCAGGTGCGCGCCATGTTCACCGGCCTGGGCCACGAAACCGGGCCGAAGCAACTCACCCATGCGGTGCTCGACGGCGTCGCCTTCGCCTTTCGCGACTGTCTCGAGGCGCTCGAGGCCGCTGGCACCGTCGTCAACCGGGTCACCGCGGTCGGCGGAGGCTCGGGCTCGACGTTCTGGCTCAGGATCATCGCCACGGTGCTCGGGGTTCCGATCGACCTTCCCGCCGCCGGGGATTTCGGGGCCGCCTTCGGCGCGGCCAGGCTCGGTTTGATTGCGGCAACCGGGGCGTCCTTCCGGGAGGTCTGTACCCCGCCGAGTACCGTTCGGACCATCGACCCCGATCCGAGAGTGCGCGAGTCCTACGAGGCGCAGTACCGGCGGTACACCCAGCTGTATCCGGCTCTCAAGGAGATCCACCGGTCATGACGTTCTACTCGATCCAAAACCCGATCCGATACGAGGGGCCCACGTCGACCCGGCCGCTCGCGTTCCGGTGGTACAGCCCCACCCAAATGGTTCTCGGCAAGACCATGGCGGAGCATCTCCGGTTTGCCGTGTGTTACTGGCACACCCTCTGCTGGCCCGGCCTCGACCCCTTCGGCGGCGAGACGTTTCAGCGCCCGTGGCACCAGGGCGATCCGATGGCCGCCGCCCGGATCAAGGCCGACCTGATGTTCGAGACGCTCCGGCTCCTCGGCGTCGAATATTTCACCTTTCACGATCTCGATATCGCCCCCGAGGGGCGAACCCTCAAGGAGTTCCACGCCAACGTGACGGCGATGGCGGACCACCTCGAAGCGAAGATGGCGGCGACCGGCGTCAAGCTGCTCTGGGGCACGGCCAACCTGTTCACCAACCGCCGCTTCATGGCGGGGGCGGCCACCAATCCGGATCCGGATGTGTTCGCCTACTGCGCGGCCCAGGTCAAGCACTGCCTCGACGTGACCAAGCGGCTGGGCGGCGAGAACTACGTCATGTGGGGCGGCCGGGAAGGTTACGAGACGCTGCTCAACACCGACCTCCGCCGCGAGCTCGAACAGGCCCGGCGGTTCCTGTCCCTGGTGGTCGACTACAAGCACAAGATCGGCTTCAAGGGTCCGATCCTGATCGAGCCCAAGCCCCAGGAGCCGACCAAGCACCAGTACGACTACGACGTTGCCACCGTCGCCGCCACGATCGCGGCCCTCGGCCTCGAAGGCGAGGTCAAGATCAACATCGAGCAGGACCACGCGATCCTGGCGGGGCACACCTTCGAGCACGAGATCGCCCTGGCCGCGGCGCTGGGCGTCTTCGGCTCGATCGACATCAACCGCGGCGACTATCAATCCGGCTGGGACACCGATCAGTTCGCCATGAACGTCCCCGAGATGGCGCTGGCCCAGTACGAAATCCTCAAAGCCGGCGGCTTCACCACCGGGGGGATGAACTTCGACGCCAAGATCCGGCGCCAGTCGATCGATCCCGACGACCTGCTCCACGCCCACGTCGGCTCGATGGACGCGTGCGCTCGAGGCCTCCTGATGGCGGCCCGGATGATCGAGGACGGCCGGTTGGCGAGTGAGGTCGAGGCGCGTTATGCCAAGTGGAGCCAGCCCAGGAACCAGGCGATGCTGGCCGGCAAGGAAAGCCTCGACGCCATCGCCGAGCGGGTCCACCGGTCGGGACTCGAGCCTGCGCCGCGGTCAGGACGGCAGGAGTATCTCGAGAATCTGCTCAATTCCTATCTCTAGGAGATCTACGCGTGGCAACCAACATCAAGGGACCCGCCGTCTTCCTCGCCCAATTCGCGGGCGATGCGGCGCCCTTCAATTCGTGGAATGGAATCACCCGGTGGGCGGCGTCGCTCGGGTACACGGGGGTCCAGATCCCGACCTGGGACGCGCGGCTATTCGATCTCGAGAAGGCCGCGACCTCGAAGACCTATTGCGATGAGCTCAAGGGCACCGCGAGGGCCAACGGGGTCGAGATCACCGAGCTGGCGACCCACCTGCAAGGACAGCTCGTCGCGGTCAATCCGGCCTATGATGCCGCGTTCGATGCCTTCGCGCCGCCGGCCGTGCACGGGAACCCGAAGGAGCGACAGGCCTGGGCCGTGCGCCAGATGCTGCTCACGGCCAAGGCCTCCCGCAACCTCGGTCTCAACGCAAGCGTCAGCTTTACCGGCGCCCTGGCCTGGCCCTTCGTCTATCCCTGGCCCCAGCGGCCCGCGGGTTTGATCGAAACCGCATTCGCCGAACTGGCCCGGCGGTGGCGGCCGATTCTGGATGCCTACGACGAGGTCGGGGTCGATGTGGGTTACGAAATCCATCCCGGCGAGGACGTGTTCGACGGTGCCACGTTCGAGATGTTTCTCGAGGCGCTCGGCGGCCACCCCCGCTGCCGGATCAACTACGATCCCTCGCATTTCGTGCTGATGCACCTCGACTATCTCGACTTCATCGACATCTATCACGAGCGGATCTGCGCTTTCCACGTCAAGGACGCCGAGTTGAATCCGACCGGCCGCCAGGGCGTCTACTCCGGGTACCAGCCGTGGATCAACCGGGCCGGGCGGTTCCGCTCACTCGGCGACGGGCAGGTCGACTTCGCCGCGGTCTTCTCGAAGCTCGCCGCTCACAATTACTCGTCGTGGGCGGTGCTGGAATGGGAGTGCTGCCTCAAGCATCCCGAACAGGGCGCCGCGGAGGGCGCGCCGTTCATCGCCAACCACATCATTCGGGTCACCGAGAAGGCCTTCGACGACTTCGCCGGCGGGAAAACCGATCAGGCCCAGATCAACCGCCTCCTCGGCCTGTGACGGAGAATCTCATGGCAAAGCCAGCACGAATCCGGCTCGGCATGGTCGGTGGGGGACAGGGTGCGTTCATCGGCGCCGTCCACCGGATCGCGGCGCGGATGGACGATCACTATGAATTGGTGGCGGGTGCGCTGTCGTCGGACCCCAAACGGGCCCGGGCTTCGGGCAGGGAGTTGGGTCTCGAGCCCGCCCGGATCTACTCCGACTTCCGCGAAATGGCCAAGGCCGAGGCCCGCCGCCCGGATGGGATCGAGGCGGTGTCGATCGTCACCCCGAATCATCTCCACTTCCCTGCCGCCAAGGCCTTCATCGACGCCGGCATCCACGTGATTTGCGACAAGCCGATGACGCTCGACTTGAAGGAGGCCCGGGCCCTCGCCACCCTGTTGGGCAAACGTAAGGACGTGATCTTTGCGCTGACCCACAATTACTCGGGCTATCCGATGGTTCGCCAGGCGCGGGCCATGGTCCAAGCCGGCGAGTTAGGCACCATCCGGTTGGTGGAGGGCGAGTATCCCCAGGACTGGCTGACCACCCCGCTCGAGCGGAGCGGCCAGAAACAGGCCGCCTGGCGCACCGACCCCGCGAGAACAGGCGCCGGCGGCTGTGTCGGCGACATCGGGACCCACACCTATCACCTGGCCTGCTACATCTCGGGTCTGACCCTTGACGAACTGGCGGCCGACCTCACCAGCTTCGTGCCGGGCCGCCGCGTCGACGACAACGTCCATGCGATGCTGCGCTTCAAGGGCGGGGCCCGGGGGATGATCTGGGCGAGTCAGGTCGCGCCTGGCAACGAGAACGGCCTGACGATTCGGGTGTATGGCACCAAGGGTGGGCTCGAGTGGACCCAAGAGGACCCCAACTATCTCTGGTTCACCCCGTTCGGCCAACCCAAGCGGCTGATCACCCGCGGGGGGGCCGGCGCCGTCAGGGTCGCGGGACGGGTCACCCGGGTACCGCCGGGCCACCCCGAGGGCTATCTCGAAGGATTCGCCAACATTTACGCGGAGGTGGCCCGAGCCATCCAAGCCAAGCGGGTGGGGCGGAAGCCGGACCCGGAGGTCGAGTTCCCCGGGGTCGCCGACGGGGTCGCGGGAATGGCGTTCATCGATGCCTGTGTCAAATCATCAGCGAGGAACGCCCGGTGGACCAAAGTGTCCCGAAAATACCTGACGGCCGACCGTGAGACCACCCGCCTCGGCCGGCCCATTCGGCCTGCCATTGTGACCTCGGCGCGAAGTGGCTAGCGTACGGACCATGATCGGTCGCTCCGCTCGAATGGTGGTTCTAGGCACCCTCCTTGGAGCTGGGCTCGCCCTGGCCCAGACCCGGCCCAACGCCGCGATCCGCGGTTACGTCTTCGACAGTCTCCTCACCAACACCACCGTGCCGGGTGCCGTGGTCACCCTCACCGGGCCGGCCACCCGGACGATCACCGCCGACGCCCGGGGGAGATTCGTCTCCGACAGCCTCGAACCCGGCCGGTATTCGGTCAGCTTCATGCATCCGGGGTGGCGGGAGATCGGCTACCAGCCGCCGGACCAGACAGTCGAACTGCGGCCCGGGGTCTACACCTCGGTTTTCCTGAGCAGCACGGCGGGGGCGGAGATCGCCGAGCGGGTCTGCGGGCCCCGGGAGGCGAACCGAGGTGCCGTCCTCGGCGCCCTGACCGACCTCCGCAACAACCCGATTGCCGGTGGCGAGGTCCGGGTCGAGTGGAACGAACGGCTGATCTCCAAGGATCTCGGGTTCAGCAGCAACCGGCGGATGGCCAAAGCCACCACTGATTCGATCGGTCGCTACGCCATCTGCGCCCTGCCGAACGACACCCCGATGCTGTTTCTGGCCCGGCTCAACGGCGTCGACGGCCCTCCGCTGGAGCTCGACCTCAAGTCCCGCCCGCTCGCCATCCGGCAGCTGACCCTCGACCCCGTCGACCTCGGCCGCGATTCCACCGTGGTCCGCCCCCGGGGAACCGCCACCCTCAAGGGAATCGTCCAGGCCACCGATGGCTCGGCGCTGCCGGAGGCGCAGGTGTTGGTCCTCGGCCTCGAGGATGCCACCCGCACCTCGGCGGCGGGCACCTTCCAGCTCGACAGCCTGCCTGGCGGCACCCGGACCATCGAGATCCGGAGCATCGGCTTCGGGCGCCATCGGCAGATCGTCGATCTGCGTCCCGATAGAACGGCCGAAGTGGCGGTCCGTTTGGTCCGGATGGCTGTGGTGCTGCCGGAGGTCGAGGTGCGGGTCGCGGCGAGGGTCGCGGAGTTCGACCAGCGTCGCACCAGCATGGCCGGCGCCGGTCATTTCATGACTCAGGAGGACATTCTCCGCCGAAATCCGTACCGCACCGAGGAACTGTTCCGCACGGTGCCGGGATTTTCGGTGGAGCCGTCCGGAGGATTCGGTTTCCGGGTCGTATCGAGCCGGTCGGCCGGCATGGGCGGCAAGCGCTGCTCGCCCGAGTTTTTCGTCGACGGGGTGAGAACGGTGGTCGATCCTCAGGTGGCCGGCGGGGTACCCGTCAATCCCGACCAGATTTACGGGATCGAGAGCTACAGCAGCAACGCGACCACGCCGGCCGAGTATCAGAGCCAGAACGGGTGCGGGGCGATCCTGTTCTGGACCCGGCGGGGGACGAAGAAACCCTAGCACGCGACGCCCCGTCCTAACCGTTAGTTGAGCAGGTACCTCCGATACAGACACCAGTATGGCTTGAGTTTCAGGGCTCGACCGCCAATCCTTGAACGTCCCCCGGCCCGAGGCCGCGGCGGCATCACCGATGCTGCCGCTCGGCTACCTCGCGGCCCTCAAGCAGAAGTGCGTCGAGCGCGGCATGCTCCTGATTCTCGACGAGGCCCAGACCGGCGTGGGGCGCAAGGGGCATCTGTTCGCGTTCGAGCGCGACGGTGTCGTCCCGGACATCCTCACCTTGTCGAAGACCCTCGGCGCCGGCCTGCCGCTGTCGGCGGTGATCTGCTCGGCCGAGATCGAAGAGCGCTGTCACGAGCGTGGCTTCTTGTTCTACACGACCCACGTCTCCGACCCGCTTCCGGCGGCGGTAGGCCTCAAGGTCCTCGAGGTGGTCCAGCGTGATGGCCTGACGGAGCGGGCCCGAACCGCCGGTGCTCGGCTCGCCACCGGGCTGCGGGCGCTCCAAGATCGGTTCGAGTGCATCGGCGACGTCCGCGGCCGCGGGCTGCTTCTCGGGGTCGAGATCGTCGCGGATCGGGTCACCAAGGTCCCGGCGCCCGAACTTGGCGCCGCGATCACCCGGGCGTGCATGGCGTTGGGACTGAGCATGAACATCGTCCAGCTACCGGCCCTGGGCGGCGTTTTCCGGATCGCGCCCCCGCTGACCGTCACCGACGCCGAGATCGACCTCGGTCTCGACCTGCTCGGCCAGGCGTTCGAGACGGCCGCTCGCCAGGCGATTTGTCACTGAGCTGACGCCTCGCGTCGCCCCTTCGCCAGACGAGGACCCCGACGGCTACTACTTCACTCTCGCCGAGCCGGTCCGCGCCTAGGACCGGCTCGGCTCGACAGTACGAGGGTCGTCGCTACTTGGTCAGCAGCATCTCCGCCCGGATGTAGAGGTACCGTCCGTTGTACCCGAACGGCGACGCTCCCGGCCAGATGAAGGTCCCGTTGTTGGTGTTCGCATCGATCTGGACTCGATCGGGATAGGTGTCAAACAGGTTTCGCGCCCCGACCGACAAGTTGATCTGGTTGAAGTTGTAACCCACCTCAGCGTCGATCACGTTCTTGGCCCCGAACGTCTCGATCCCGTCAAGGCTGCCGTCCCGGAACTTGCCATAGTGCGACGCCCGACCCAACGCGTGGAACCGACCCACCGAGTAGGTCGCCGACAGGTTGATTCGCCGATCCGGTCGGTTCCGCTCGATGGCGTTGATGGTCACGTCGTCGAGCGCGCTGGTGTAGATCGTCCCGGTCCCCCTGAGAATGGCCGGCAGGGGCGCGATCCTCGTGATCTTGTTCTTGGTGTAGTTGAACGCCCCGAACAGGTCGAGCACGCCGCCCGCGGCTGGGAGCCGATACTCGGCCGTCAGGTCGATGCCCTGGGTCTTGGTGTCGAGGGCGTTGGTCGGGAACTGAACGCCGACGATCGAGGTGACGCCGGAGTCGGCGAGGATCTGGGCCACCACCGGATCGGAGGTGCCGTCGAAGGTGGCGCCGAGGAGAATCCGGTCGTTGATCTTGATGTGATAGAGGTCGACCGTCATCGTGAATCGCGTGGTCGGGCTCCAGGCGACACCGGTGCTCAAGTTGAAAGACGTCTCCTCCTTGAGCGGCGTGGCCCCGAAGATCCGCGAGGCCCGGTTGGTCACCGGGAAGTTGCCGATCTCGACCAGGACGCCGTTCTGGATCGCCGTGGTGGTGTGGCTGTACCAGCTCTGCGAAAGGCCGGGCGCTCGGAAGCCGGTGCTCGCGGCGCCCCGAAGGACCACCTGGCGCGACGGCTGGTAGCGCAGGGCCGCCTTGCCAGTGATCCGTTGGCCGAAGTCGCTGTAGCTCTCGAACCGGCCGGCCACGTTGACCAGGACCTGCGAGTTCAGCTCGGTCTCGAGATCGACGTACCCGCCAACGTTGTTCCGGTTGTTGGAGCTGGCATCGGTCGGCGCGAAGCCCTGGAAGACCGAGGAACCCGCCTGGGCGATGTCGGAGCTGTCTCGGGTCTTGTGATAGCCGTTGATCCACGACGCCCGCTCACCGGCCACGACGTCGTAGTGTTCCCGCCGGAACGCAGCGCCGACGGCGACGTTGACGGGCCGAGGGAGGCCGATCTCGACGGGGCGCGACACGTTGAGCCCCAGGTTGAACTCGCCGCGCCGGAGCTTGCCGGCGTCGAAGTTGGTCTGGTTGGGAATGCCAGGATCATCGGCCGTTCCCCGGATCCCGTCCCTGCCCGGCGCGGTCGCGGTCGTCAGGCTCGGTCCCAAGGACGAATTCAGGGTGTTCTCGAGATTGAAGCCGAAGCTGTTGAACCCGTAGTTCGCGCCGAGGTCGATCGCCCAACCCTTGGTGTTGGCTCGGATGCCGCCCGCGGCGGAGTAGTCGATCACCTGGGGCCGGAACTGAGGCAGGAAGCCGAGGGGGTAGATCTCCGGCCAGTTGCGGGAGTTCTGCGGCTTGCGGAAGAACCCGTTGCCGGTGCCGTCCCGGTCGGAATATCCGCCGAAGGCATAGAACTCCGTGGTCCCGGTCGCGTTGAGCGGAAGTCGGAGGTTCGCGAAGGTGTGGATGTCGCGCTCGAGGCCGTCGCCCCAGTGGACATTGGGCTGCGGCACCCCGGTTCGCTTGATGATCACCTCGCAGTTCGCCACCGAGTCGCGGACCCCGTTCAGGTCGGGGAAGCTGCCGTCCGGGCAGGCCCGGTTGGTCGCGTTGCGCTTGAGGACCTGGCCGAAGATCGAGAGCGAGCCCCGGCCGAGCTTGATGCCGGCGCCGCCGTTGACGTCGATCGCGGCGCCGTCGTCGGGGCCGTTCCCGGTGGCGTGCTGGCCGTAGGAGGTGTTCACGAACGGCGAGAACTGACCCTCCTTGAGCACCAGGTTGACCACCCCGGCGATCGCATCGGAACCGTACTGGGTCGAGGCGCCGTCCCGGAGGATTTCGATGCGGTCCACGGCGCTCGAGGGGAAGGCGTTCAGATCGACGCCGCTCGATCCCGGGGCGGAGCCGTTCGAGAACACGTTGAGCAACGCCGTCTGGTGACGTCGCTGACCGTTGATCATCACCAAGCTGTGGTCGGGCGACAAGCCTCGGAGCGTGAACGGTCGAACGATTTCGGTCGCGTCGGTCACCGCCTGCTTGGGGAAGTTCGCGGCCGGCGACAGCTGGGCCAGGATCTGGGTCGTCTCGGTGGTGCCGAGCTTCTTGATCTCCTCGGACGTGAAGATGTCGACCGGGACGGCCAACTCTTCGGCCGCGGTGTGCCGGGCGCGGGAGCCGACGACCACCTGGAGCGGCGCCAGCTCGACCGCCGACCGATTCAAGGTGAGGTTGAGCTGGACCGTCTGGCCGATGGTGACCGTCACCGAGCTGGTGGCCGGCAGGTAGCCGATGGCCCGCACCCGGATGTTCCGACTGCCGGTGGGCACCGCGCTCAAGGTGTAGCGGCCCCGGGCATCGGAGGCGCTCCGGAGCGTCGATCCTTCGACGGAGACCACGGCGCCGATGATGGCCCCGCCAGCACTATCGCTCACTCGACCCTGGATGGTACCCGATTGTGCCGCGGCGACCGAAGTGACCAGGGCGAACATGGTCGCGATGAGGGGCAGGGATCGGTACGAGCTGGACCGGCGCATCGGATCTCCGGAGGGGAAGGATGGCAGTGAAGAAATCTGGACTGCGGCTTCCTGGCAAGACTCAGCGGCAAGCTGGGCCTGCCGGGCGGCTTGATCCCTGTCCCCGGCCGCGTCGCCAGGGTTAGCTTGGTCCGACTAGACTGATCGGTCTAGTTTGACGGATCGCTCGAGAGGAGGCACCATGCGGGTCGCCAAGGACGAGGTGGAGGTGCGGATGGAGATCCCGGGAGCGGTCGTCCGGCTGCGTCCCGGGTTCGGGAGCGCGAGCGGATACGGGAACATCAGCGGGGAGTACTTCACCCTCGCCGCGGGGGTCGACACCACCCCGCTCTTCCAGGGCCTGGAGGGCAACCTCTGCCAGTGCCCCCATTGGGGTTTCGTGATCCGCGGCCGGATCACCACGACCGATGCCGCCGGTGGGAAGGAGACGGTCACCACCAATGACCTCTTCTATTGGCCTCCGGGCCACAACGTCGCGGTGGAAGACGATGCGGAGATCGTCATGTTTAGCCCGGAGCACGAACACATCCGGGTCATCGACCACATGATCGCCAAGGTGCGGGGGTAAGCTGGCGCCGGTTTCCAGCCGGCGGCAGATTGATCCGATGCCGCCGGCCACCCATGCCACCAAGCACCGCCTCCTCCAGGTGGGCAAGATCATGTTGCTCAAGCACGGGTACCACGATCTCGGCATTCAGGCCGTGCTCGATGCCACCGACACTCCCAAGGGCTCCTTCTATCACCATTTTCGGGACAAGGAGGACTTTGCCCTCCAAGTCGTCGACCGCTACATGACGGGAGTCCACGCCGCGCTCGACGCCTGCCTGACCGCCCCCACGCGGCGGCCGCTCGACCGGGTCCGGGGCTTCTTCGAGGCGGTGACCCAGAGCTACAAGGGTGAGGGCTACCTGGGCTGCCTGCTCGGTGGGCTGGGTCAGGAGTTATCCGGGGTGAGCGAGGTGTTTCGGAAGAAGATCGACTCCTGCTTTCAGGCGATCGCTCGGCGGTTGGCGGTTTGTCTCGAAGAGGCCCGCGCCAACGGCGACCTGGCGGCCACGGCGGACCCGGGCCGGATGGCCAGCCTGCTGGTGGACTGTTGGGAGGGCGCCGCCTTGCGAAGCCGGTTGCGGTCGAGTCCGGCGCCGCTCAAGGCGATGTTGGACTTCTTCTTCGATTCGGCGGCCGGACGGCGGCGACCTTCGCCTACCGAGCCCTGAGTCCGGCGGCCACGTCCGGCGGCCGCGTCACCGGCCGTTCATCGCCCCAACTCTGCCAGGTCAAATGGCACTTGGCGACGAAGTAACCTCGGGGATGGCCTGTCTCGTCGAGGAGTGCGTGCAGCATCTCGTGGCGGACCACCATTTCGTCGTTGACGAAGTCGCTGGCAACGACGATCTCGACGCCAGCCCCCCCGTGAGACCAACTGGCGACCTTGACGCCCCGGCTGGTGGCGAACTCCGCCCCCGGGACGACGAACCACCCGATCTCACTCAGGTTACCCCGCTGGCCGGAACAGGATTCCGTCCGGGCCCACCACTCCGCGAATAGCGCCGGCGCCTCGAAGGCCACGGCGTTTGGCGGGAGGGGCTCGGTCGACTTGGCCGGGCCGCACGCCCAGAGCAAGCCCGCCAATCCCGCGAACCCGACGCGAATCGCCGAGGTCGCCACGCCGGCGCGACAAACTCGAACGACCGCCTCGACTGACGACACGACACCTCACCTTGCGCGGCTCCCGACTTCGCCCACGCGCTACGGAACCATCCCACCCCAGATCAGACCGAACCTTACCCTCACCCGACGAGGGCGACAATCAGCCTTGCGATGGGGCTCGTGTCTCGTTCCAAAGGACGATTGCCCGCCGACCTCCAGCGCCCGCATACTGCGGCCACCGTTGCATCGGGCAGGCGCCCTCGACTGGCGCCGTGCGTCGACCCGATCACGTCGTGGCTCCCTAGACGGGTCGCAACGCGGCCGTTCGGGGTGGCTCGACGCTTGCACGTGGACCTTTGAAACCGCGTTCGCCGGAGCCGGTTGTTGCCGACGCGTTCTTCGACAGGCCCAGGAGCGATGACCGAGACTTCGACAGCGAGGCGGCACCGAGGGCTTCCCCTCGCGATCGGGGCCCTCGTGATCGCCGGAGCCATGGCGGCCTGTGCCGTCGAGCAACCGACGGAGGCCGGGCTGGATCCGCCCCTTGTCGTCGTCGTGCGCCCCGGCGACGTGATCCAACGCAAGGTGGACTCGGCCCCTCCCGGCACCCGTTTCCTGATCAAGGCCGGGGTCCACCGACGCCAGCAGATCTTCCCGAAGGGGGGCAACACCTTCGTCGGCGAGCCCGGCGCCATCCTCGACGGGGAGCACGCGGTTCCGTACGCGTTCGACGGGGTAACCCCAGGGCCGCCGTACCCCGACAACGTGACGATCCGCGGGCTCGTGATCCGCGCCTACCAGGGACCACTCCAGTCGGCGGCCGTGCTCGCGGGGCACATGTGGAAGCCCGACGCGGTCACCTACGGCTGGGTCATCGAAGACAACGAGGTCACCGGAAACGCCGCGGGAGGGATTCGCATCGGTACCCGGAGCCGCGTCCGCCGGAACCTGGTTCACCACAACGGCCAGATCGGCATCAGCGGTGTCGGCGACAGCACCCTGGTGGCGGACAACGAGATCGCCTGGAACAATACCGCGGGCGTCGATGCCGGTTGGGAGGCGGGTGGCGCCAAGTTCGTCCTCACCAACGACCTCGTCGTCCGGGGCAACTTCATCCATCACAACGCCGGGATCGGACTCTGGTCCGACATCTCGAGCCACAACACTCTGTTCGAGGACAATCGGGTCGAGGACAATGCGTTCGCGGGGATCTTCGTCGAGCTGGGCTACGGCGCGATCATCCGGAACAACGTGGTTCAGCGCAACGGTTTCTCCCAGGGCGAGCCGGCCTGGGTCTTGAGCGCCGGCATCATGCTGGCCAACTCGTCCGACGTCGAGATCTACGGCAACACCGTCGTGGGCAACCGCCAGGGCATCACCGCCTACCACCAGGTCCGCGGAGTCACCCCGTTCGAGCAATCCATGCCGAAACCGTACGGGCCCTGGACCACCCGGAACAACTACATCCACGACAACGACATCACGATGACGGTGGGAATGACGGGGATGGCCCAGGACGTCGACCTGAGTCAGGATCTGTTCCTCCGCTGGAACAATCGATTCACCAACAACCGCTACCTGCTCGGCGCCACCAACACGCTCCCGTTCGCCTGGGGCAATTCGCCGCTGACGGCCGAGCAGTGGATCTCGGCTGGTCAGGACATCTTCGGGAGCTTTTCCGTGGCGGCGACGGGAGCCCGCCGAGCCCACTGAGCTGACCACCGCGTCACCGCGTTCCGCACCGCCAGTCGGGCCGGCTCTTCCAGCAGCGTAAGCACCCCGATCGAGATCAGCACCGACCCGACCAGGTAGACGACCAGGAAACCGGTGGACTGCGGCGCCAGTGGACCGGTGGCCGGCACGATGCGCCGAAGGACGGAGTGGATCGGGACGTGCAAGATGTAGAGGGCGTAGCTCGCTTCACCCAACCGCCGCATCGGCGGGGTGGCCAACAGGCGGGCCGGCAGGCCGCTCGCGGAGGCGAGACCCACGATCAGCACCCCGAACGGTCCGAGCAGCAGGCCATTGTTCAGGATCGGATAGGGGATCCGGTCGCTGGCCATCAGGACCAGCAGGATCGCCCCGATCGACCCGAGCGTCACGGCCGCCGCCCGACGGCCCAGCAGATTGGGGGTCGCGAGAAACACCAGCCCGAGACAGATCCCGATCACGAACTCCGGCAGCCGGACCAGTGGATTGTACTTGAGCACGTCGAGCCAGAAGCCGGCCGACAGCGGGGTGACCGCGCCTAACCCGTCGGGATCCGCCCGGAGGTAGCTCCAGCCCATCAGTATCGACAGTCCCCAGCAGGCCGCCATGATGGGAAGCAGCCGCGACCGGGACCGGGGTGCGAGGAGCACCGCCAGCGCGGGGAACGCCAGATAGAACACGGCCTCCACGGACAGCGACCACCCCGGGCAGTTGAGCTGGCAGGCGAAGCTTGGAATCCACGCCTGCGTCAGCGTCAGGGCCGAGAGGACCACCGGTGCCCCGCTCACCACCGCGTCGCCCGCGGTCTCCGTTCGGAGCAACCGGAGAACCAGGCCGGGCAGGGCCACCAGGACGCCGAGGAGGTAGACCGGGTAGATCCGGGCGACCCGCGCCGCGAGGAAATCGCCGGTCCGGCGGACGCCCCCGAGCCCAGGGGTCAGATAGTTGTAGGCCAGCACGAAGCCGGACAACACGAAAAAGAGACTCACCCCGGTATAGCCCGCGCCGATCAAGTTCGCGACGGCGGGCGGGAGCTGCTCGAGGCGGGGGCCCATCGAGTGGAAGAGCACCACTTGGGCGGCGGCCAGGAACCGGAGCCCGGTCAACGCATCGAGGGACGGCCGCTTGGCCGCGGTGATCGGCCGGCTCATGGTCGAGTCGCCGGATCGAAAACCCTGGGTGCGGGCACGCCGAGGTCCGCCAACACCACGGCGGTTACCCGCTGGGCCGCCTTGGCGGTGGGCCAGAGGACCGTGCGGTCGGCGGGAGAGAGCCAGCCGCTCGCTGCCCGCTGCAGGGCCCGAACGAACCCGTCTTGGTCGAGGGGGTCGAAGATGTTGCCGGGCGGAAGCAGCTCGGCGGCGGACCCGGCGTACCGCGACGCCAGCACCGGGAGCCCGGACCAGAGCGCCTCGTTGACCACCAACCCCCAGACATCCTCGAGCGTGGGGAACACCAGGAAATCCGCGGTTCGGAACAGCTCGGCAACCTCGTCCGTCGTCCGGCGGCCGAGAAACGACACGCCGGCAACGCCCAAGGCGCGGGCCTGCGCTTCCAGTCGGGCCCGCTCCGGGCCGTCGCCCGCGATGAGGAGGTCGATCGCCACGCCCCGCGTCGCGAGCGTGGCCGTGGCCTCGAGCAGCCGGGAAATCCCCTTGCGCGCCACCAGCTGGCCGACACACACCGCGACCGGTCGGGCTCCGGGGGCCTTCGGTCGCCGCTCGAGCGTCGCGAACGGTCGTTCGTCGACGGTGCCCTGGATGGTGGTGACCCGGGTCGGAGGAACCCCGAGCGATCGAAGGTATTCGGCGCTGCACTGACCCACCGCGATCCACCGCGAGGCCACTCGGCGGATGAGGCCTCGCACCAGCGTCCTTGCCCGACCGGGGCGTCGCTCGGAGTGGCGGGTGCTCTCGATCATGACCCAGACCGGAATCCCGGCGAGCAGACCGTAACCGAGGGCCACCATCGTTCGCCAGCCCAACTCGGAGGTTATGATCGCGTCGGGGCGCTCGCGGACCAGGTCGGCGAGATATCCTGGCGAGACGTGGAGGTAGCCGGCGTCAAGGCACTCGCCAGCGACCGGGGGCGCCCCCACCGTGGGCCGGGTCCGCTTCACGACCCAGCCCCAGACCCGCCGGGCCCGCGCCCGGATCAGCCCGCGATGGGCGCCTTCCCAGCCGACCCGGTTGTCCTCGTGGCCGGAATAGAGGACCGTCAGGTCGACCGCGCGGGCCATCTCGTCGTAAAGCGCCACCCGGTACGGTGCCACCAGATTGACGAGGAGGGCGACCCGAGGCCGCTGACCGCCCGGGGTCATCGGGCCCCGTCCGGGCCGAAGCCAACCATCGGGGTGTCCGGTCGCGACGGAACGACCGTCGGAAGCGCCATGCCGACCGGCCCCGGGCTCCGCGACGCCACCAGGAAGGAGACCCAGTTGAACCCGGCGTTGAGCGCTCGGAGGGCCAGCATCAGCCACGCCGCGCCGAGGACGCCGAGTCGGAGGATGGCCCAGGCGCCGACGGGAAGCGAGAGAACCACCGCGGCGGCGCGGGCCCAGAACGCGGTCCGGCTCTCGCCCAGGGCATGAAGGCCCCAGAACGCCCCGATCCCGAGCCCCTCGCAAACGGCGGACGCCAGCAGCAGCCAGAGGAGGTACGGGGCGGCTTCGAACGCCGGACCGAACAGCAGCGGCACCAACGTGGTCTCCGCGAACCCGAGGCCCACGGCGACCACCCCGAGGCCGATCCCGGCCGTCGCCGAGGCGATCAGCGCCGTGCGACGGACGGGGTGGTACGATTCGGCCGTGACGGCCCGCGCGGCGCGCGGCGCGGTGAGATTGCTGGCCACCGCCAGGAGCGGATTGAGGACCCCCGCGATGGTCGCGTACGCGGCGAACAACCCGACTGACGCCGAGGCCGCCAACAGTCCGAGGAACCAGGGAACGGCGGAGATGCTGCACGCGTAGAGGATGCTCGCGCCGCAGAGCCAACGACTCATCCGAAGGTGCCGCTGGAGGAACCGAGGCGCCGATGCCACCGCGTGCCAGCGGATCGTTGCCCTCGCTGTCACCGACCAGGCCAACACGCTGGCCAGCGCGGCGCCCCCGACCACCGCGAGGCCCCAAATCGCGTCGAGCCGTCCGGCTCGGGCCAGTAACCCGAGGCCCCCGAGCGCCACCACCGAATAGGTCAGGTCCATGACGGCGAGGCCGGGCAGTCCCGGTTGGGCAAAGGCCATCTGTCGGGCGTATTCACGAACCACCATCGGCACCACGACCACCGCCAGGACGAGCAGCCAACCGGGGAGAGCCGCCGACCTTCCGATCCAGGCGAACCCGAACAGCGCGGCCCCCAGCAGCCCGACGGCGACGACCCCGGCGAGTGCCACGCTCGCGCCGAGACCACCCGCCAACTGATCCGATCGGTCGCGCGGGGTGGCCCCCTGGATCGCCAGCGTCAGCGGGATCGCGACGAAGCTGCTCATGAATCCGACGGTGGTGATCAGCAGCGAGATCCCGGCGCTGAACCAGCCGAGGTCACCCACCGAGACATGCCGCGCGAGCAACAGCGTGGTGACGAACGAGGTGGCGCTGTAGAGTCCCTGATCGGCGACGGCCGTCCAGGTGTCGGCGGTCGACCGGCTGGCGACCGATCGGGGGCTGGTCGTCATCCGTACCGCTCCGCCGTCCGCGGTGCGGAGGGACCGGCCGGGTCGAAGCGCCGCAGGCCGGCAAGCTGCTGCGCCAGAAGGGCCAGGAAGCGCGGGTTGAGGCGGAGATACCTTCGCCACAGCCGCCGAGGCTCGTGCGCCAGCCGGAACAACCACTCGAGCCCGAGCCGACCGAGGATCGCTGGCGCCCGGGGGATCGTCCCCGCATGGAAATCGAAAGCCGCGCCGACCGCGATCACCGGAAGGCCCACCCGATCCCGGTTCTCGAACGCCCACACCTCTTGCCGGGGACAGCCGAGGCCAACGAAGACCAGGGCGGCACCACTGTCGCGAATCGCGGCCGCGGCGGCTTCGACCTCTTCCTCGGTCTGGCGCCGGAACCGCGAGGGGACCGCACCCGCGATCCGCAGGTTCGGCAATCGGGCTCCGAGTTGGGCGGTCAGCTTCAGCAGTGTTTCCGACGTGCTGCCATAGAAGTAGACCGGCAGCCCCTCGGCCGCGGCGGCCCGACACAGGCGCCAGGTCAAGTCCGGTCCGGCGACCCGCTCCCGAAGGCCACACCGATGGAGCAGGTTGAGCGCCCAACGAATCGGCTGACCGTCCGGCAGCACCAGGTCGAAGTGGTTGAGCCGATAGCGGTGCTCGCTGTCCTCCACGGCGGTCATCAAACCGTGGACCGCGGTCGCGGTGACACTGAGGGGTCGCCGATCGCGCGCGGCGGCAAGAACCGCGGCGGTCGCGTCGAGGGGCTCCACGGCGGTGACCATCACCCCGAGGACGTTGCGCTTGCGCGCCTCGTGATGGCTGGGCTCACTCATCGACGACTCCACTCGGCGAGGGCGTAGCCCGTCCGTCGCGCCGCGGGTTGGAGGGGTGCCGGAGCCGGCGCCGCCTGGACCTCGAACGCCAGCCGCGCCGACACCAGCCCGGCCATGGCGCAGAGCACGAGGAAGGCGTGGTCGACCCCGGTGACCAGCGTCGTGTCCACCATCGCGTGGGCGAGGATAACCGCGAGTAGCACCAGCTGGTCGGCCGAGATCGGGTCGCCGCCTCGGGCCGCGCGGGCCACCCGCCACAATAGCGACCCCAGCGCGACGAGGAACAGGCTCAACCCGATCAGACCGGTCCCGATCAGGGTGCTGAGGAAGAGATTGTGCCCTTGCTCCGCTGGCCAGCCGAGATCCCGGGCAATGCCGGTCCGGTGCGGTTCGGGATCGCCCGCGACGTCCTCGTCCGACAGCATCTGGAACCCGAAACCGAGCAGGGGCCGTTGCGGGAACTGGCGCTCCAGCATGTAGCTGTAGAGACCGGTCCGGCCGGTGCCCGACCGCAGCTCCGTCGAACTCTGTCCCCGGCGCACCGCCGCGAAGATGCCGCGGTCCGGTTCCAGAAAACCGGTCGCGACCGCGAGCAGGGTTCCGGTCACCAACAGCCCGAGCACCGGCACCGTCCAAATCCGCAGTCGCCGGACCGACCACCAAGCCGCCAGCAGACCAACGACCATCGCGATCCACGACCCTCGCGAGAGGGTGTAGACGCCGACCCCGAGCGCCACCGGAAACAGACTGAGCGAGAGCGGCGCCATCCGCCCCCGGCGCAGGCCCATCAGGCAGATGACCAGCGTGATCGCGGCGAGCGCGCCGAGTTGGTTGGGTTGGTAGACCCCGCCGAGCCGCGCCACGGTGTCGTACCATTCGACGACCCGCCCTCTCCAGAGGACCACGGCAAAGATCGGCACCGTCGTCGTGAGGATGAGGAGGCAGACGCCACGCCAATACGCCGCCACTCGACCCTGCCGGACGTAACCGGCCGCGGCCGAGGTCGCGAAGACCAGCACGATCCCGAAGCTGACCGCCCGGCTGGCCGACACGAAGGGATTCGCGGAGACGAACGCGGTCAGCGCCGCCACCGCGAAGAAGGCAAGGAACCACCCGGTCGGGCCGAACCAGTTGGCCCGAAGGCTTCCCGGCGAGGCCCACCAGAGATAGCCGGACACCCCAAGGGCGAGGAGCCGGACGCCGATCTTGAAGATCGCCAGTGGATCCACCGCCCCGGCGCTGGCGATGGTGCCCCGCTCGGCGCCGAGACCCTGGACCGTCGAGAGGAGTAGCAGCACGGCGGTCACCACGACGATGACATCGGTGGTGCGGCGGGAGGGAGCGAAGCCGACGCTGGTCACCGAGCGGCTTCTCCCTCGACGGGAAGGCGGCAAACCGCCAGCAGCTGGTACCGCTGGGACACCACCGCCCAGACCCGCGACGCGAGCCGAAACAGCCGGGGACTGATCCTCCAGAGCAGCTCAGGGCGCGGCGGCCACGCCTCCCGGAGGATCCGAACCTCGAGCACGGTGAGGCCGGCGGAGGTGAGCAGATTTCCGAGCGTCTGCGGGGTCCACGCCTGGAGGTGCATGTTCCGGTCGGCGGCGCGAAAGTCGCGGTTGGCGCGGTTCCGCCAGTCGTCGAGCGGGAGGAGAATGACGAGCCGGCTCTCCTCGTCGCGCAGCTTGCTCCGCAGCTCGAGGACGGCCTGCCGGGGATGAGGAATGTGCTCGAGCACGTGACTGGTGATGACCCGATCGAAGACGCCGGGCACTTCGGCGAGGGTCCCGTAGGTGGTGATCCCCAGCCCGCGGGCGGACTGCGCCGCGTGGGGATTGATCTCTACCCCGGTCTTGGTGCGGGCGTCGAGGACGTGGAGGAGGAAGCCTCCGCCGCAGCCGAAGTCGAGCACGTCGTCGCTCCGGCGGACGTAGGATTCCCACAGGTGGCGATTCCAGTGTCCCTGAAGGATCCCGGGCTCGCCCTGCCATCCGAAATAGCGGGCCCCGCGCTCGCCGAGGTAGTGATCGATCGCGCCGTAGGCGGGGGCGGGGGACGGGGTCGACTCGGTCATGCCGACACCGGGACCCGCGAGCGCAGCGCCGCGGCGGCGACCGACCGCGCCCGGGTGTACACCGCAACCAGCATCCGGTAGTTGGCGGCCGCGCTGTAGGCCTCGAGGTATCGGGCTCTGGCCCGGACCCGCATCGTGGCGCCAGCCGCGGGATTGCCGTGCCACGCGTTCACCTGCCGAGCGAGATCGGCCGGATCGCCGGGGCGATGGAGCAACCCGGTGACGGCGGGTTCGATCTGGGCGCCGGGGGCGCCGTGGGCGCTGCCGATGATCGGCAGCCCCGCGGCGAAGGACTCGACGATCACCAGCGGGGCCCCCTCGTAGCAGAGTGACGGGACCAGGAGCACGCCGGCCTGCCGCATCGCCTGACGAACGTGGTCCGCGGGCAGCTGGCCCAGCCACGAGATCCGCCGATCCGCGGCGGCGGCGGCGGCCACCTCGTCGCGAAGTGGGCCATCCCCGATGATCCGGAGCCCTGGCAGCTCGGGCGAGGCTCGCCACGCCGCGAGCATCGTCGCGATTCCCTTCTCCGGGGCGAGCCGCCCGACGAAAAGGGCGTGGTCGCCGGCCGACTCGAGGGGCTGATCCGCCCAGGCATCGAAGACGAAGTTCGGCTTCACCACGATCCGGTCCGCCGGCAGCCCTCCAGCGATGAACCGCTCCCGCGCGAACGAGGTGAGCGCGACGTACAGGTCGACCTGCCTCGACCACGTTTTCCGGAGCCGATGCGACCACACCATCCCGGCCGCGACCGCGCTCGCGGCCGCGCTTCCCCGGTAGCAGCGCCCCACCACGGCGGGCCACGGCACCGCGCGGCCGACACACCGCTCGCAGGGAGCGCCCTCGCGCAGCAACATCCCGTTGGCGCAGATCAGCCGGTAGTTGTGCAGCGTCTGCACCACCGCCACCCGCTCCGCGCGGGCCGCCGCGTAGACCGAGGGCGACAGCAGCGGGAAGGTGTTGTGGGCATGGAGGACGTGGGGCTGGCAGTCCCGGATCAACGCCCGGATCCGGTGATAGGCCGCTTGATTCCAGAAGGTGGTCCGGAGCAGCCGAAGCTTCCCCATGTCGAGAATCGTGTCGTTATGGACGGCGTAGGTGATCACCTCATGGCCGTGGTCCTCGAGCAGCTTCCGTTCGGCGCGGAAGACCTCGTCTTCACCCCCCGATTCCCGATAGAAGTTGTGGAGCAAGAGGACGCGGAGGGGTCGGGGACCCCAGGTCGCGGCCGCCGGGTCGAAGGTCGGCGGCGCCCGGTGGGCCACGACGACGCTCACGCGATGGCCAGGCGGCGGGCCTCGTCGGGGGCACGCCAGCGGTCGCGGTTCTGCTCGAAAATCTCCCCGAGGATGGCGGGGACGTCGTACTTGAGCGCCCAGGAGGGATAGTGGCTCGCGAACCGACTGTTGTCGCTGATCCACCAGATGTGATCGCCGACCCGACTGACCTCGGAGTAGGTCCACTGGAGCTCGCGTCCGGCAATCGCCTGACTGAGGGCGATCGCCTCGAGCATTGAGCAGTTGCTGAATCGCCCGCCGCCGATGTTGTACACCTCGCCCTGACGCGGGGCGCGGCAAAAGGCGTCGAATCCGGCGATCAGGTCGACGCTGTGGATGTTGTCGCGGACTTGCTTCCCCCCATAGCCGTTGACCACATAGGGCGTCCCGGTCATGGTGCATCGCATCAGGTAGGCGAGAAACCCGTGGAGCGCGGTCCCGGCGTGATTGGGGCCGGTCAAGCAGCCGCCCCGGAAGCAGGCCGTCCGAAGCCCGAAGTAGCGCCCGTATTCCTGCACCAGCACGTCGGCCGCTACCTTGGACGCGCCGAAGAGGCTGTGGAGCGTCTGGTCGATCGACATCGTCTCCGGGATGCCGCCGGCATACCGGTGATCGGCGGCGATTTCCCACCGGGTCGCCTCCTCCACCAGCGGGAGCCGGTTCGGCGTGTCGCCGTAGACTTTGTTGGTCGAGGTGAAGATGAAGGCCGCGTTCGGTGCGTACCGCCGGGTGGCCTCGAGGAGATTGAGGGTTCCGTTGGCGTTGACGGTGAAGTCCATCTGGGGGTCGCGGGCGGCCCAGTCATGCGACGGCTGAGCGGCGGTGTGGATCACGACCGTGATCGCGGCCCCGGCGCTCCGGAACACCCGACCGACCGCCTCGGCGTCGCGGATATCGATCGAGTGGTGCCGATAGGCGGGGCCGAGGTCCTGCTCGATCCGGCGGCGGTTCCATTCGGTCGACGCCTCGTCCCCGAAGAAATGGCGCCGGAGGTCGTTGTCGATCCCCACGACGGTGTACCCGAGGCCCGCGAAGTGCCTGACCGCCTCGGATCCGATCAGCCCCGCGGAGCCGGTAATTATCGCGACGGACATGGTGACTGCCGATCGAAGGTGGAAGTCGGGTTCATTGCGCCCCCGTCCCCTTGAGAACGGCGGGGATGGTCTTCACGAGGAGCTTGGCGTCGAGTGCCAAGGACCAGTGGTCGACGTACTCGAGATCGAGCGCGATCCACTGCTCGAAGGTGAGATTGCTGCGCCCGCTGACCTGCCAGAGACAGGTGAGCCCCGGCCGGACACTGAAACGCCGCATCAGCCACGGGTCCTCGAACCGGGCAACGTCCCGGAGCGACATCGGCCGCGGCCCGACCAGCGACATCTCGCCGGTGAGCACGTGCCAGATCTGGGGAAGCTCGTCGAGGGAGGCTCGGCGGAGGAACCGCCCCAGCCGGGTCAGCCGGGGGTCTTCCTTGATCTTGAAGATCGGCCCGGCGGCCTCGTTCTGACCCTCGAGCGCCTCCTGCATCCGGTCGGCGCCCTCCACCATCGAGCGGAACTTGAGCATCCGGAACCGACGCTTCTGGTACCCGTAGCGCTCCTGCCGGAACAAGGCCGGACCTGGGCTGGAGAGCCGGACCGCCACCGCGATCAGGGCGATCAGCGGCGAGAGGATCACCAGCAAGGTGGCCGCGCCGACGATGTCGATGGCTCGTTTGACCCCCTGGCGGATGTCGGCCTGAGCGAGCGGCAGGGCCATGACGGTCGCCATCGCGTGGCGTTCGATCCGGGTATCGCCGGGACTGGCGGCGAAGATCGGCGCCGGATAGGTCGCCGAGACGCCCACCAGCGCGCAGGCCACGATCGCCTGCTGGATCTCCTCGTACCGCGACTTGACCGGCAGCGCGATCAGCACCTCGTCGACGATCTCGTGCATCAGGAACTGTTCGAGCCCGGCCAGTCGGCCCAAGTACGGGAGTCCCGTCGCGACCAACTCTGGCTGCGGATCGGTGTCCACGAACCCGAGCGCCTCGCGCCGGACCTCCGGGTTCCCGTCGAAGCCGTGGTAGACCTCGGCCGCGATCGGACCGCTTCCCACGATCACCGTCCGCCGGGCCGGCGCCTGCGGTCCCCCGCTCCGAGCCGCTCGGACCCCGCCGCGGACCAGGGCGGCCGACGGCGCGATCATCACCGCGAACATGAGGGCGTGGATCGGCTGGGCCGCGCCGCTCTGGCTGGTGAGGGGGAAGACCATCGCGATCATCCCCGCGATCAGACTCGCCACCAGGAGCCGGGGCCACTCCCCTCGTCCGGTCTGGAGCCGAGCCGACCGATACAAGCCACAGCTCCAGAGCACCACCGGCCAGGCCAACCCGATCAGGGCGAGCAGGAGCACGTTCTTGAGCGAGACCCGAACCGCGAGGAACTCCTCGACGCCGCGGGGCATCCGATCCGCGTTGCCGATCGTCACCACCACCAGCAGCAGCAGCACGCCGACGAGAGCATCGGTCACCAACCAGCCGGGCGGCGGCGAGGCGACACGGGCCCGCGGCGCCGGGCGGGCTCGCGGCGCCGGGCGGGCCCGCGCCGCGGGCATCGCGACGAGCTCGCGATAACCGGTGGCGTCAGCCACGATGGCCTCGGAGCGCGTCAGGCGGGGCTGCCATGGTACTTCTCGCCGCCGTTCAGATACTGGTAGGTCCCGTCGTCGTACCGCGCCCGGGACAGGTCGATGTCGTTCAGGATGGTTCCAATCACCGGAGCGCCCACGGCGGCCAACTGATCCATCGCGAACCCGAACGCCTCGCGTTGCGTCTGACCGGCCCTGGCCACCAGAATCACCCCGTCGGACACCGAGCCGAGGAGCGCGGCATCGGCCAGTATGTTCAGTGGCGGACTGTCGATCACCACCAGATCGAAACGGGATCGGACCCTGGCGATCACCTCCGTCAGCCGGTCGAGGGTGAGCTCGCGCGACGGCCCCCGGAGCAGCGCTCCGGTCGGCAGCAGCGCGATCGTCGTCGTGGGGTTCACCGCGACGGCGCGAATCGCCTCGTCGAGTGGCGTGCGATCGGCGAGCACGTCGGTCAGCCCGGGCTGGCGGGTACAGCCGAGGACCTCGTTGATGATCCCGCATCGAGTATCGGCGTCGATGAGGAGCACGGTTTGGCCCCGAGCGGCGGCGGTCAGCGCGTAGTTGGTCGCCGTGAGCGTCTTGCCTTCGCCGGGGAGCGGACTGGTGAACACCAGGACCTGGAGCGGCCGGTCCTGGTAGCCGAGGGCGAGATTGATCTGGAACTGGTTGAAGGCCTCGCCGTAGGCGCCGGGAGTGTCGTCCCGGAGGACCAACCGCCGGGCCAGTTCGCCGGCCGCCGCGTTGCCGGACTCGACGCCCGATCCGTTCCGACTGGGGCCGGCCCCGGCGACGGCCGGGAGCATTGCCATGACCCCCAGTTCCGCCCTGTTCTTGAGCTGGGCCGCCCTGTTCTTCAGGCGACGGATCACCCCGCCCGGTTGATCGGGCACTCGCGGGAAGGCGCCGAGGACCGGCAGCCCGGAGACGTGCATCACGTCATCACGGGACCGGATCGAGCGGTCGGCCAGGCCTCGCCCGAGCGCGACCGAGACACCGAGCAACACCCCGAGCGCCAGGCCGAGGGCCAGATTGGTCACCGGCTTGGGGCGGAGCGGCTGGTCGGCGGCGATGGCCCGGTCGACGAGGCGAACCGAGGGATCCTGCATCGCCTGATTGACCAGCTCCTCCTTGAGCCGGGTCTGCATCGAGGTGTAGAGCGAGGTGAGGATGGCGGCGTCGCGTTCGAGGCGGGCGGTTTGAATCCCCTTCTTCGGGAGGGAATCGAGCGAGCGGCTGAACTGCCGCGTCACCCGGTCGAGCCCCGCCACCTGGCTGGTGATCCCCTCCAGATAGGTGGTCGCGATGTTCTTGAGCTGACCATCGAGTGCCCCGATCCGGGCCGTCAGCGACTTCACATCGTCGTCCTGCCAGGTGCGCCGGCGAAGCAGGATCGCGCGCTCGTTCTCGAGCGTCGACAGACTGGAAAGCAGTTCGCCGGCCGCCTGATTCTTGAGCAGCGCCGGATAACCGATCAACCGCCGATACGGCGAGGGCCCGTCGGGGGCCGCTTCCCGATCCTCACGGATCTGGTCCATCACCGAGGCCAGCGCGCCGCGCTCCGCCTCCAGTCCGCCTCGGTCGGCCTCCACCTGCGCGAGCCGGATCACTTGGGTCCGAGCCTGCTCCACCGGATCGACCGCGCGGGCCCGCTCCCGATACCGCTGCAGCGTGTCCTCGGAGCCGCGGAGCTGAGTCCGGAGCGAATCGACTTGTGCGGTGAGGAAGGTGACGGCCACGCCGCCCTTGAATCGAAGCTCCGACTGTCGCGACGCGATCAGCTGGTCGGCAAGCAGGTTGGCCACCCGAGCCGCGATCTCCGGGTCGTCGGCCGTGAATCGGATCTGGATCAGATCCGCGTCCCGGGCGGGACGCGAAACCCGAAGGGCCTGCTGAAATTGCCTCAGCGCGGCGCCGCCGGAGCTGATCCGAACCTGGATGTCGGGCGTGGCCGTGGCAGCCTTCGCCAGCGCCAGAGTAACCCGGCCCAGCGTCACCGGTTCGCCGAGTCGGGCGTGGACGCCCATGCCGGCGTTGCCCGGTTTCCAGACGGTATACCCGGTGTCGCCATGGACCCGGATCGCCAGCGTGGTCGTGTCGGCCGACGGATCGATCCGAAGGACCGGAAACAAGGCGGTGAGGTGTGCCCCGCGGGGTGACAGCAGGGTCGCCCGAAGCCCGAGCGAGTCGATCGCGACGCTCGCCGCGGTCCGGCCCTGGAGCACCTCGACCTCGGTGCTGATCCGGTTTTCGGTGGCGAGCTGCTCCACCAGCTGGGGCAGGTTGACCTGTTCATGCTCGAAGCGGAGCATGCTCGAAGCCTCGTACACGGGCCGCGCCCGCCAGGTGTAGACGGCGACCAGACCCACGACGGTGAGGGTGCAGCCGAGAATCATCCAGCGCTGGCGCCAGAGGACCCCCACCAGACCGCGGGGAGTGAGCCTGGGATCGGTCGAAAACCGGGGCGAAGTCCCCGACGGCCGATGGGGATGCAAGCTGGCGGGAAGATGATCGGTCATGAATCAGGGCTTGATGACGGTGGCGACGATGATCGCCGTCGCCGTGATGCCGGCGCCGATCAAGGGGACTGAGTTTCGGCCAATCCAACTCCGCGCCGGAACGAAAAGCTGGTCGCCGGAGTGGACGCCCGAGTTGAAGAGCACCGCGTTGCGCGCCAACTTGATCGGCTTCGTTTCGCCGTTGCGAAGCAGTTCGACCCGGCCGGACTTGCCGTCGGAGGTCGGGCCACCGGCCTTGGCAAGCACGTCGGCAATCGTCTCCGTCTGACTCACCTGGTAGAGACCGGGAGAGCGGACCGATCCGAGCACGTTGACCCGCCGAAAGAGCCCCACCTCGATCGAGGGGTCCCGGAGGTAGACGGTGTAGCGTCGGACCAGGAGGCCTTTGAGCGAATCGGCGGAAAGCCGGGTGACGGCCATCGGTCCGATCTTCGGGAACACCACGTTGCCCTGCTCGTCGACCTGGAAATCACCGGAGAGATCGGGTTCCCGCCAGATCATGATCCGAACCATGTCACCAGCCCGAAGGCCATGGGCGGTCGCCTGGGCGTACGCCGGGGCGCTGCCCGCCGTCACCATCAGCAGGGCCGCGCTGAAGACTACCGATCTCATGAGCTCTTTCTCGCTTGGTCGCGGACTCCGGAGGGACACCGTGGCAGGCGACAGTTGAAGGTTCTGAAGTCAGCGGGAAACCATTGCCTCGCTGGACTCCGACCGCACCTGGCAAGCTCGTGGATGCGACCACCTCATGCCATCGTTCGTGCGGATGGTTTATGGACTCGCTCCAAGGAGCGACAACGATTCCGAGTCCACCATTGGCCTGCCGAGATCCGGGCAAGCCTTGGCGGACCTACTTCGTCGACGGCAAGTACACCCCCGCGGCGCCGCCAGTCATCGTCCACTATCCGAACATCAGCCAGGACGGGATTTGGCTGGCCGGGTATCGCGAAACGGTCCCGGTCAGGCTGAGCCAGCCGGTGCCGGCCGCGATGATCACGGCCGTCGAGATCAACACCAACGCCACCGGCGGCGGCGGCGACAACTGGGATCTGGAAAACGTGCAGGTGGCGCTGTTAGGCGGGGGTCCGGCCCGCTGGTTGGTGGATGGGGGGTCGGGGCCGTATCGGTTCACAGGGGCCCGAGTACCATTCGTGATCAATGCCCCCTAGAGCACAGGGGGCACCCGGTCCGGGCGCGGCCCCGCATCGGCACTACGACCGGGTACGGGGTGGCCGGCACGGCGCCTTCACATTCGGAATAGGTAGCTCGCCTTGAGAAAAAAACCGTCCACCGTCCGGTCGAGCCCGGTGAACCGAAACCTTCCTTGGTCTCGGAAACCGCCCCCGTACCCCGCGAAGAACACGGTCCCCGGGCTCGGCTGATAGGAGAAGAGGAAGTCGGCCCGGAGCGAGTTGCTCCGCTGCGCCAGGGCCAGGCTCCGCTTGTAGATCCCGTCCTTCGGATCGCGGATCAGGATCGGGTCCTCGGTCCGGCCGTCGTCCCGCAGGGAGTCGCGCTGGAGTGACCGGTACTCGCCGACGGCCCGGAGGAACACGGCGCGACTGACCTGGTACTCGACCTTGAGCCGCGGGATGTGGCCGACCGAAACCACCGTCCCGTCGGTTCGTCGCTGGTACCGGGTCAGGATGTAGGTGAAGTCGGCCCGGAACTGATCAGTCGGCCGGAACTGGAGAGTCGAGTTGACGAAGGCGATCCGAGCCGGTGACCACTCGTCGTAGTTGACGTCGTTGCCGAGATAGGTGTTGAACTCGAGCGCGAAGGGTCCGACCCAGGGCGTCGTCAGGTTGATGTTCGGGCCGATCGTGGGAATGGCGGGCTGGGTCGGATAGGGAATGGTGTCCACCACCCCGCCCGGGAGGCGCCGCTCGATCGCGTGGTTGCGGAAGAGCCGGCGGTCGTAGCCGAACCGCTCGAGCCAGCTGAACACCCGGAGCGACCAGCCACCCCGGAACTCGACGTTGCCGCTCAGGAAGAGCTGGCGGTCGAGGGCCGCCGCGCCGCCGGTGAAGTCCTGATAGATCCACCGGACGTTGGCCGAGGGACCGAAGTTGACCCGGGCGACGAGGCCGCCCGGCCTGCCGTAGAAGGTGAATTGGGTCCCGGCCGACAGGTTGACCGCGTCGGGGACCGAGAGGAACCCCGCCGCCGCCACGAAGCGATCGCTCACCCCGGAAAACCCGGCGTTGAAGCCCATCCGGCGCCCCTGGCGGCGAATGTCCAAGTCCCAGAGCGGCGCCACCGTCGTCCGGCCGGAATCGGTGGTGGCGCTTCCCGCGAACTGGCCCGCGATCACCACGCCGCCCCGGGTCACCAGCCTGACGTCGGCGCCGCCGAGCTGACTGGCGAAGCCCGGCTCGCTTCGGTTGGTGAAGACGAGCCCCGCCCGCGACCCGCCGCCCAGAGACGTGAGCACCCGGCCGATGGCGAAGAAGGGATGATCGCGCCCCGTGCGGGAAGCCTCCTTGCCGTCGAGCGCGAGCATGGTCGCGACGGTGGATGTGCCGACCTTGCCGGAGAGCTTCGCCGCCGCCACCGGGGCCGCGATCCGACGCGAGTAGATCAACTGGTTCGGGGTGGCGAACTGCTCGATCCCCTCGAGAAAGAAGGGTCGTTTCTCGGCGAAAAAGAGAGCTCGGCGTGGGTCGGTGAGAATCTGACTCGCGTCGGCCTCGACTTGGGAAAAATCGGGATTGTAGGTCCCGTTGAGGGTGAGATTGGGCGTCACCCCCCAACGAAGATTGCCGCCGAACTCGGCGGCGCCATCGTACCCCCATCCGCCGATCGAGGGCGCCCCGTCCGCGCGGGCCGTGACCACCGGATTCAGATCCATCACGATGCCGCGCCGGAGATCGCTGAGGCCGGTCAGCGCGCCCGACTGGTTGAGGAAGCTGGGCGCGGCCCGGCGGGCGGGAACCCAGGAGTCCTCGTGGCCCGCCGCCGGGATCCACCGGAGCACGTGGAGGCCCCAGCTCTGGACGTCGCGGGACTGGTAGCGGAGGGTCTTGAACGGGATCCGGAGCTCGACCTCGTAGCCGAAATCCGTGAGCCGGCCGCCGGAGGCGTAGACGAAATCGGGACTCAGATCGACCGCTTCCCGGCCGCTGGCGCCCCCGACCACGCGGACATTGTCGGCGCCCTGCTCCGCGAGCGTGCCGTCCTGCTGCACCCCAAGCGGGTTGACGCCGAAGACCAAGGCTTGGTGACCGTCGTGGTAGGTACCGAGGTAAAACTCGATCCGGTCCTCGGCGGCGAGCCGGTCGCGGTTCGCGAGCGTCGCCCGAACGGTGCCTGGCCTGGCCTGAGCCCGGACCCCGAGGTGAAGCGCCGTCGCCGAATACCAGACGAACACCTCGGTGGCCTGGTCGGCGGGCCGGCCGTCGACCGGGGCGTATTGGGAGAACCCGGTGAGCCGGGCGGCGCGCTGCCAGACCGGCTCGGTCAGCTGGCCGTCGACGGTGATCGCGTCCTCGATCCGGGGGATCGGGACGGAGGTCTTGCCCTCGATGCCAGGAAACGTGGTGAGCGTGTCGGTCGGCGCAACGAGGAGGAGTAGCGCAAGCACTGGGGTAAAGTAACGGGGGGCGCCGGGAAAGAACCCGGCGCCCCCCCTCGGCTAAGCCGCTGGGTGTCCGGCCTTCCGCTATCGGGGACCTGCAAGCGGGGTTGGGCGCGCCTTCTCGGGAATCCAGTCGAAGAATCCGATCTGCATCTCCTCGAAGCTTTGATCGCCCCACTTCACGGCGATGGTCGGGTCGGGGTTCGCAGGGTTGCCTTTGCTATTGTCGTACCAGGCTCGCCCACGAAGCTTGTCGCCCGGGTGAATCACCAGCGGTTCCTTGAACTCGTACCACAGCTGCCATTTGAAATCGTAGCGGGGAACATCGAGAATGACCTCTTCGCTCCCATCGGCGCGGATCAACTCGTACCGGTAGGCTTTCCCGCGGAGGTGCATGTGGGGCAGCATCGAAATGATCTGCCCCCCTCGCTTGAACACTCGCTCGGCCACCACCTCGTGATTGGGAGCGTGAGGCGGAATCTCGAAGTCGCCGTTCGCGACTTGGCCGGTTTCGACGATCCGTTCGGGGGGCCCGTCCGCGAAGACGAACCCGACCTTGCTCCGGTCGGTCGTGGCCTTGCCATTGGGCGTGTAGTGGAGCTGGAACTTGAGCCAGGCCCCTTTGGGTAGCCGCTTGGCCGATCCCGGAGGGAAGACTGCCGGCGGGAGGCCCGGGGCGTAGCCGGCCATGAGCGGTCCGGGCGTGGTGTCGGTCGGGGCCTCCAAAAAGGCGATGATGTGGTGAGTCACGTCCCAAGCGGTGGGCCGTGCTTCCGCCTTGGTGATCCATTTGTCTTCATCGAAGGCGGTCTTGACATAGACGTAGCGGTAGTCGACCACTCCTTGCGCGGGGACGTCTTCCGCGGCAGGGATTTCCACGATCGCGTCGGGTTGCTCGTCGAGCTGCCAGCCGTCGGCGTAGGTTCGCGCGGCGGTCGCGGTTTCAGGATCACCTTCGGGGGCCCCCGCCTCGATCCAGGCAAGCAAATCGCGCCGATCGCGGTCGGAGAGGGTTCGATCGTTGGCCCACTTACCGTGCGCGGGATTGGCGAACCAGGGCGGCATTCGACGCTGTTCGATCACCAGCTTGATCATGGCTCGGAAGCCATAGGCCTGCTTGTAGCTGTCGAGCGCGAAGGGGGCGACCCCGCCTTGGCGGTGGCACCCGGCGCAATTCTCTTGAATGATCCGGCTGGTTCGGGTGTGGTAGGTGAGCGCTCGCTCGGGGACTCGCTCATCGGCCAGACTCAAGACGCAGCCCGATGCTTCGGTCTCGGCGGTGGTCACTTTCCGGTCGGCGAGCACCTGGTCGAGGGCTTCGACGAGGTAGTGCCGGCCAACGACGGGCTTATCGAAGCCAAGACCGAACTGATCGTCGACCGCTCCACGGTAGCGGAGGGTCCGGGAGGCGTCGATGACGAACACCTCGGAGGACACTCGGGCATGCACCAAACGACCGATCCGGGCTTTGGGATCGGAGACGTAGGGTCCGGTAAATCCGAAGGTGGCGAGGTCCTCGCGGATCTTCTCCTCGGTGTCCTGCGAGCTCACGTCGAGAAAAGCGAACCGCACCCCCTTCGCGTCATATTTCCGTTCCAGCTCGGCCAACCGGTGCCCGTACTTCCGGGAAACCGGGCATTCGGTGGTTCTGAGAACGAGGACGATGGCACGTTTGCCCTCGAGCAGATCAGAGAGGGTACCGCGTTCGCCCCGAACGGCGGCGAAGTCGAAATCGGCGACCAGCTCGCCGGCCCGGAATCCGAAAGCCCCGGGGGCGTCCGCCGCGATCATCTCGGGGCCCCGGGCAAAGGCAACGACGGCGATCAGCACCCCGATGAGCAAGAACGGTGCACCAACCATGGTACGTCGCGACATGACAGCCTCCGGCGAGGGTGAGACCCACGGGCGGTTGGGGGCCTCTTACCAAAGGTGATCCCCAACCGGGGTCTCGGCAAGGCCGCCCTTGGGCTCCACGACGAACCAGGTGCGTTGGATTGATACGAGACTGGACGCATTTGGTTAACGGGTTGACCGGCGGCGTGGCGAGTTTGGGGAATGCCGAGTTGCACTTCCCCCCTCGCCGAGCCTACGTTATGGCCATGCCCCTCGCGGTACCGAGGTACACCATCGCCGATCTCGACCGGTGGCCTCCGGACGGCAACCGGTACGAGTTGCTTTCGGGCGTCCTGCTGGTGACGCCGGGGCCGGGACCCGTCCATCAATACGTCCTGGGCCGGCTCCTCACGGCCTTGACCTCCTACCTGGGGCTGGACGGCCCCGCGTTCGTGGTGACTCCGGGCGTCATTCAGCAATCCCAGCACACCCAGCTCGAACCCGACATCCTGGTGGTACCGGGCCAATTCCGGCGTGGGAAGTCTTGGCGCCTGATGAATGACTGGTGGTTGGCGGTCGAGGTGTCGGGACGCGGTTCCCGGGTCTATGACCGAGATTTCAAGGCCCGTGCCTATCTCGAGCTTGGCGTCGGCGAAATGTGGCGGGTCGACCTCCGCGAGCAAACGGTCGATCGGTTCACGCCGGGCTCGCCGTTCGGCTCCACGTTCGGGGAGGCCATCGCCTGGCACCCGCCCGAGATGGGGCATGGGTTTCGGCTCGATTGTCGCACCCTATTCGATGATCCGGGTGACGAGGCGGCGGGCAGCTTCGAACCGTAGGGGCCATGCCGACCACCCGCGACTAAGCCAGGACGAAGCGCCGGGCGGGGTTGGTGCACTGTGCGATCTGCCACCATCCACACAGAAATGAGCCATGCATAACCGAAGAGACTTTATCGCATCGGGCTCGCTGGCACTCGCGGCCGCTGCGCTGCCTTCGCGCGCCGATGCCGCGCCGCCCACCAATCGACGCATCGTGCTGGCTCGGCGTCCCCACGGCGAAGCCTCCATAGACGATTTCCGTCTCGAGGAAGTGCCGTTGCCGGCGCTCAAAGCAGACGAAGTGCTGCTGCAGACCATCTACCTCTCGCTCGACCCGTACATGCGCGGACGGATGAACGAAGGCCCGTCGTATGCGCCAGCGGCGGAGATTGATCAGGTGATGGTCGGCGGCACAGTCGCGCGAGTGGTCTCTTCCCGCAATGCCAGATTCAGTGAAGGCGACCTCGTTTCTTCGTATGGCGGATGGCAGGAATTCGAGATCTCGCGGGGCATGGGCGTATCGAAACTCGACCCGCGTATCAAGAAGCCCTCCCATGCGCTCGGCGTACTGGGAATGCCTGGGTTGACCGCCTATGCGGGTTTTCTCGATCTCGGCCAGCCCAAGCCCGGTGAAACGCTGGTGGTCGCCGCGGCGACCGGCGCGGTGGGTTCCGTGGTTGGCCAGATCGCCAAGATAAAGGGACTGCGCGCCGTGGGAGTCGCCGGTGGCAAGCAGAAATGTGAATACGCGGTGAACGAACTCGGTTTCGATGCCTGCATCGACCATCGTGACCCGGCCATGCCGGCGTTGCTGCGGGCGGCGTGTCCGAAAGGCATCGACGTCTATTTCGAGAACGTCGGTGGCGCGGTGTGGGACGCGGTGCTGCCGCGGCTCAACACCTTCGCACGGATCCCCGTGTGCGGCCTGATCGCCAACTACAACGCGGCCAGCGCGCCGCCCGGTCCCGATCGCAGCGGGCAAATGATGGGGACATTTCTGGTCAAGCAAATCAAGGTGCACGGCTTTATCGTAACGACCTTCGCCGCTCGCGCCCCGGCCTTCATTGGGGATGTGAGCCAGTGGATGGGCGAAGGCCGCATCAAGTACCGCGAGGACATCACCCAGGGCCTCGAGAACGCACCGCAGGCGTTCTTAGGATTATTCAAGGGCAACAACTTCGGCAAGTTGCTGGTGCAGGTGAGCAAGTAGCATCGCCGCCAGCACACCCGTGGATGAGCGCGAGACAACTGGCGGGACGGACGGGCCCGGTCGTGATGAATCTGCTGCCGTGCTACCCGAACCACCGTGTCGGTGGCGATCGGATTGCGGTATTCGGATTGACGTCCAGAAACGGCGTGGCGCTGCTCGTGATCTCGAGCCGAATCCGATGGCCCACCGGGAACTCGTAGCCGATGTGGCCCAGCTCGATGGTGTACCGGTACGGCCGGCCGGGCTCGAGCCGCGACAACCGCTCGATACTGTCGCGGTACCGCGCCCGAATCGCCCCGACCGATGCCGGACCGAACGCGATCGACCGGCCGTCGGAATGAACGTCCAGGATGCGCGTCATGAAGTCCGTGTCTCGGCCGTCGGGCGTGGCGTGGAGGTCCACCGTGATCGGGCCGACGACTTCGAGCGTCTCGGTGAGCGGCGGCGTGGTGTAGACCAGCACGTCCGGCCGCTCCTCGATCTTCCTGTGGTCTTCGCCGAAGGCACCCATCGGCGCCGGGTTCGAGGGATCCTAGGGGAACTCACCCAACGGACGCGGAGACCTGGTCCCATGCTACATTAATGGACACCGCTCCACGCTACGATCGATCAATGGCGCCCACCTCCTCGTCCCCGCGTGGGTCGGCCTGCCTGGCCCTTGCCCTCACACTTCTCCTTCCTTCGGCCTCGGCCGCCCAAGCGGACTACAACCGCGCCGACCTCATCAGGATCGCGCCGAGCCGCCTCTACTCGATGGCACCCTGGGCCGAGGGATTCGGCGTCCTGGGGCTCTCGAGCCCCACCTGGCTCGACGACAGCACCCGGTTCCATTACCGCGTCCTGACACCCCGCGGCGCCGAGTTCATCATCGTGGATCCGGTCAAAGGGATTAGGCGAAGACTGTTCGACAACGGCCGACTGGCCGCCGCCCTCTCCGTGGCCGGCGACACCGCTTTCGACCCCGGCCGCCTCCCGTTCCGCGCGGTCACGCTCCTGCGAGGGGACAGCGCCATCCGCTTCCGGCACGGGGTCTATCGCTACCGGTGCGAGCTCACGAGCTATCAGTGCGTCAAGGGCGATACCCTCACCACCGATCCCCCGGACTGGGCGGTCAGGTCCCCCGACGGCGTCTGGGCTGCGGTCAGCCGCAAAGGAAACATCTGGCTCCGCCGGGTGGCGGCCCCGGGCGACTCGATCCAGCTCACCACCGACGCGGTTCCCGATTTCGGGTACGGCTTCGGCGCGCCGGTGCGACCGACGCCCGATCCGGACGCCCGGCCGCCGCTGGTGATCTGGTCCCCGGATTCGAAGAAGCTCGCCGTTCCCCGAATCGACGAGCGCGGCGTTGGCCGATTCGCGGTGTATTCGTCCACCGGCACCACGCCGAGGCTGTTCCAGTATCCGGTCGCGGTGCCGAGCGACTCGATCGTCCCGACCTTCGAGATCCACCTCCTCGACGTGGAGCGGAAGACCAACGTCACGGTCAAGGGGAAGAAGCTCGTGGTCGATGTCTTCGGCTTCAACGGCGGCCCCGACATGATCCAGTGGTCCCCCGGCTCCGACCGGATCTACTTCGTCGAGGGCGGCCGCGCGAACAAGGGCGTCCGGCTGCACAGCGCCGACCTGACGGGAGAACCCCGGCTCGTGTTCTCCGATTCGGTCGCGACGTTCATCGAAAACGCCAGCGGCGTCGCCACCGGCAATTGGCGGCTGATCGGCGACCGGGAGATCATCTGGTGGTCGGAACGGGACGGCTGGGGCCACCTGTACCGCTACGACACCGGCGGCAAGCTCCTCAACCAGATCACGTCCGGACCCTGGCTGGTCGACCGAGTGAAATACATCGACACGGTAACCCGGCAGGTCTATTTCGGGGCGCTCGGGCGCGATCCCGTCAACCCGTACTATGCCCACATGATGCGGGTGGGGCTCGACGGCACCGGCCTGATCGACCTGACCCCGTCGACCGGCCACCACGTCATCACCGCAATCCCGAGCGGGAAAGGGTTCCTCGACGTCGAGAGCCAACCCGGATCCCCCCCGGTCGCCACCCTTCGCTCCAACCTCGATGGACGCAAGCTCCTCGACCTCGAAAAGGCCGATCCGAGCGAGATGTACCGGCTCGGCTGGACCCCGCCGACCCCCTTCACCGTCAAGGCACGGGATGGGGTGACTGATCTCTTCGGTCTCCTCCATCTCCCGACCACAGTGGACAGCGCCCGGAAGTACCCGGTGATCATCCGGATTTACCCCGGGCCGCAGCTCGGCTCGGTCGTCCACTTCGGGTTCCAGACCGCCGGCGAGCCCCGGGCCCTCGCCGAGTTGGGCTTCGTGGTCGTCGAAGTCAACGCGCTGGGAACGCCTGGACGGTCGAAAGCATTCCACGACGTCTATTATGGCAACATGGGCGACAATGGGCTCCCCGATCAGATCGCCGCCGTCAAGCAGCTCGCCCTGCGCCATCCGTTCATGGACCTGAGCCGGGTGGGCATCTACGGCCACTCGGGCGGGGGCTTCGCCTCCACCGGGGCGATTCTCCGTTACCCCGATTTCTTCAAGGTGGCCGTCTCCGGCAGTGGCAACCACGACAGCCGGAGCTACAAGTTCGACTGGGGGGAGAAGTACCAGGGTCGCTACACGAAAGACGCCTCGGGGCGCGACAACTTCGAGTCTCAGGCCAACTACCTCTTGGCCGGGAACCTTCAGGGTCGCCTCCTCCTGATGACCGGGGACATGGACACCAACGTCCATCCGTCCATGACCTTCCGCCTGGTCGACGCGCTGATCAAGGCTGGAAAGGACTTCGACATGCTGGTCGTTCCCGATGCCGAGCACGGCCTCCCGGCTTACACCATCAAGAAGCGGTGGGACTATTTCGTCCGCTGGCTCGCCGGTGGGGAGCCTGATCGGACCTACCGGATGGCGAGCTGCGAGGAGTTGGTATGTCTCTACTAGCCCTGGGTGTCGGACAGCGCGACCCGGCCGGCCGGTTTGACGGGGCACGACGTGAGCGGAGCGCCCACCGCGAGGACATCACCCAAGGCCTCGAGAATGCACCGCAGGCGTTCTGGGGATTGTTCCAGGGCAGCAACGTCGGCAAGCTGCTGGTGCAGGTGAGCGAGTAGCATCGCCGGGCGACCGCCGGGAGACAACGCCTAGGAGCTGAGAAATGAGCATCAGGACACTGCTCGTTGATTTTGGGAAAGGCGGCGCGGGAAGTGCCATCGCCGTACTCGCACTGCTGGGCATGACCGCCTGCGCCAGTGTCCGGGACAAGGAGGCGCCTGCCTCGACTGCCGCCGCTGCAGGCCCGGCGCCGGCCGCTCCCCTGTGTCCGACGATCGATGGGCCGCCATCACCACCGGCTGGCTGGACCTATCTCCCGGAGATTGCCGCCCATTGCGTTGCCGACATCTTCCATCTTGATGCCCGCACCCATGAGGGGCAGCCATCGCCGCAGATCGTCGTAGCGACCCGCCGGAACGTCGGCATCCTCGAGCATGCCGTGGACGTGGCACTCGACGAGGCCACGCGCCTGGAATGGAAAGGGAACGTCACCCAGATCCCGTCGACGCTGCCCGAGAACGTCGCGGCGGATCACGACTACCTCAGCATCGCCGTGAAATTCGACAACGGCCAGGACCTGACCTACATGTGGAGCGCCTCGCTCGAGCCAGGCACGGGCTTCCGCTGCCCGCTGCCGGGCTGGGACACGCGCGAAACCCATGTCGTGCGTCGCTCCGGCCGCAAAGATCTCGGCCAGTGGCTCCATGAAGGCCGCAACATCCGGGCTGACTACGCGAAATACGCGGTGGCAGGCTACCTACCAGGATCACCCATGTCTGGCTGATCGCCAACACGATCTTCCACCAGGGCGCCGGTGATGCCCGTTTTGGCGACATCATGCTCAGGGCCGGCGGCACGGGCAGCCGGACGCGGGTCCTGTAGGACGGAACCTTCCGTCGAACTGACCGCGGACTCGACCGCCGCGCCCACCGCCACGGCGTCCGGGTGCGGAAGGCGGGAACCGGCTGTATTTTGGACCTTCCGCGCAACCCGGAGTTCTCCTGGATAGTCTCGCCCGGCTGACCGGCGCGCTGGCCAGCCGCTACCGTATCGAGCGCGAACTCGGCGCCGGCGGGATGGCCACGGTCTATCTGGCCCGGGACCTGAAGCACGATCGCGAGGTCGCGCTCAAGGTACTCCGTCCCGAGCTGGCCGCGGCGCTCGGCGCCGGGCGCTTCCTCCAGGAAATCCGGATCAGCGCCCGCCTCGATCACCCCCGCATCCTCACCTTGATCGACTCGGGGGAGACCGAGGGCTTCGTCTGGTACGTCCTGCCCTACGTCCGCGGGGAAACCCTCCGCGCCAGG
This sequence comes from Gemmatimonadales bacterium, assembly GCA_046160105.1. Taxonomy (GTDB): domain Bacteria; phylum Gemmatimonadota; class Gemmatimonadetes; order Gemmatimonadales; family GWC2-71-9; genus SHZU01. The sequence goes on from JBJXGT010000049.1 coordinate 106,069, forward strand.
CTGCAGAGGGAGACGCAGCTCTCGCTCGACGAGACCCTGCGAATCACCGCCCAGGTTGCCAGCGCGTTGGAGTACTCCCACCGCCAGGGCGTGATCCATCGCGACATCAAGCCGGAAAACATCCTCCTCCACGAAGGCGAAGCGGTCGTAGCGGACTTCGGCATCGCGCTGGCGGTGCGGGAAGCGGGCGGCAAGCGGCTCACTGAAACCGGGATCTCCCTCGGAACCCCGGAGTACATGAGCCCGGAGCAGGCGACCGGCACCGGCGAGCTGGATGCGCGCACCGATGTGTACTCGCTGGGCGCGATGGTCTACGAGATGCTTGCCGGCGAGCCGCCGCTGAGGGGACCCACCGCGCTGGCGGTGATCGCGAAGCTCATGACCGAACGGCCGACCCGAATCCGGACGGTACGGGGCACCGTTCCCGAAGGCGTCGACGAGGCGATCGCCAAAGCGCTGGCGAAAGTCCCGGCCGATCGGTTCACCAGCGTCGCCGAGTTCCGGGCGGCGCTCGAACAGACTCAGGCCCGGCCGCCCGGCGGCCGTCGCCGCCCGACCCTTGCCGCGTCACTCGCCGGTGCGGTGGCGCTGGTGGTCCTGGTGGCCGCTCTCTGGCAGGCTCTGCGCCCCACGCCGAGTCCTTCGGCGCCCGAAAGCGGTCCCGCCTCGGTGGCGGTCCTGCCCTTCGATAATCTCACCGGGAACCCGGGCGACCAGTATCTGAGTGACGGGATGACCGAGGAAGTCATCGGTCAGTTGGCGAAGGTCGGCGACCTCAAGGTCATTTCGCGAACCTCGACCGAGGCGCTCAAGGGAACTCGCCTCACGCTGCGCCAGATCGCCGAGACCCTGCAGGTCCGCCACATCCTGGAGGGTGCGGTCCGGCATGCCAGCAACCGAATCCGAGTGACGGTCAATCTCATCGATGCCCATACCGACGCCAACGTCTGGTCCTCGGCATACGACCGCGATCTCGCCGATGTGTTCGCGGTGCAGGAAGAGATCGCCCGACAGGTCGTGGACTCGCTGGTGAGCACGGTCGGGAGCAAGCCGCTCCTGAGTCGGATCGCCCGGACCGAGCAACCACGGGCCTACGAGGCGTATCAGGTCGGGCGTTACCTACTGCAGCGCCGCACCAGGCCCGGACTGGCGGGAGCCCGAGACCAGTTCGAGGAGGCCATCCGGCGCGACTCGTCCTATGCTCCGGCCTTCGCGGGCCTAGCCACGGTGCATGTGCTGATGGGTTTTTACGGCCACCCCGGAGTCGACTTCTACGCGACGTTCGGCCGGGGTTGGTGGCTGGCCGACCGGGCCATTGCCCTCGATCCGGATTTGGCCGAAGGCCACGCCGTCCGGGGGATTCTCCTGACGCTCGCCAGGGGCCCGGTCGAGGGAATTGCCGCCGACTTCGCGCGGGCGATCCGGCTCAAGCCCAATTCCCCGGATGGTCGCCTGTGGTTCGCTCCCTTTCTCACCCGGCAGGAACGCCACGACCAGGCGGTCGCCGAGGCGATGAAAGCCAGCGACCTCGACCCGCTGGCGCCGGGTCCCAAGATCGGCTTGGCCCTTGCCGGGTTTGCGGCGCGGCGCGTTGACCTGGCCATCCAGGGAGCGACGCAAGCCGCCGCGTTGGAGCCCAGCCTCGCGCGCCCCCGCACATTTCAGGCGCTCGGGGACCTCCTCTCCGGTGATCCCGAACGATGCCTGACTCACGAGGTGGGAGCCTCGGTCGGGGTCAGGGCCCTGTGTCTCCACTCCGGGGGTAAGCTCCAGGAGGCCGCCCAGCTCGCCGACTCGCTGGGCGCCGCCTTCTCCGCCATGGCAACGGGCAACGCGGCCGACAGTCCGGTCCTCCTCGCGCGGACCCAGGCGCAGTACTACGCCTGGATCGGCGACGTGGAGCAATCGCTCACCTGGCTGGAGCGGGCCTATGCCCTCTCTCCGGTGGGCGAGGATTTCGCCATCATTGCCTCGGCAGTGTACGACAAGGTCCGGACTGATCCTCGATTCCAGGCCGGACTCCAGCGACTGTATGCCCGAATCTACGATCGCGTCCTCGCCGCCCGTCGCGCCGCCGAATCAGAGCCTCATCGCTGACCCTTGATCATCGCTCGACCGGGGTCGGGGCAAGGCCGCCCAAACCGTATCCTCAGTTCGCGCGCCACGCTACCGAGACCGTCCCCCGTCGGGCAGCGTCAGGCGCGCAACGTCGAGACCGAGCTGACGGATGACCGCCGCGAAGCGTGGGTCGCTGCGCAGGGGGTCATAGGCAAAGCCGTGCAAGCCATACGCCGCCACGCGATGCGGGTCGCTCCGTACCGCCGTCTCGAGGGCCGTCATCGCAGCCTCGAGATCCCCCAATCCCAGCCGCGAGAAAAGCATGGCCACATCACGATCGTGAGTCCCGACGGGGGTCGCCTCGACACGGCGTAGCAGGGCGCGCGCCTCGTCGCGCGCACCGGCGCGGCCCAGCAACCCCGCTGCGCTGCCGATGCGCGCCAGGGGCACGTCCGGGAGCGCGATCAGTCGGCGCGCCTGCGCTTTCGTCTCCTCGCGACGGCCCGCGAACTCGAGCACGTGGGCGTACCATTGGTTGAGATTGATGTTCACCGGATCGAGCGCCAGGGCGCGTTCGGATAAGGCAATCGCCTCGTCGATGCGACCGAGCATTGCCAAGGTCAGGCTGAGGTAGGAGTTGTTCTGTGAGTACAGCGGATCCAATCGATTTGCGGCTTCGAAGTGGCCGAGCGCTTCGCGGGCGAGTCCCATACGGTACAACATCTCGGCCAGCCGGTAGCGTGCTTCCACAAACTGGGGATCGAGGGCGATGGCGCGCTCGTACTCGGGCCGCGCCGCGCTCCACTCGTTCGCTTCCGCGTGACTGTGCCCGAGGGCCTGATGCCCATCGGCGAGCGAATCGTCGAGCGCGATCGCCCGCATCGCGGCGGCCCGCCCTCTCTGCGCGACGTCGCGTGGGTTCACGGAGACGAAGTACGGCTGCGCCAGCAGCGTCGAGGCGAGCATCGCGTGCGCACGGGCGAAGCCCGGGTCTCGCGAAATGGCATCCACGAGGTACCGCTCCGCCTGGAGCAGCCCGGTGCCGCGCCCCTTGTACAGCGGCAGGGCACGCAGGTACAGATCGTACGCCTCGAGATTCCTGGTGCCGCCGCGTGCACTCATCCCGCGCTCGCCACCCGCCGAGATCAGTTGCACCTGCAGGGCCGACACGATCTCCCGGGTGATCTCGTCCTGCACGGCGAACACATCGGCCAGGGCGCGCTCGTAGGTCCGGCTCCACATCACCCGTTCATCGCCGGCGCTGGTGAGTTCCGCCGAGACGCGGATCCGATCGCCCGCGCGCCGGACCGAGCCATCGAGCACCGCCGCGACGTTGAGCGCCTCGCCGATCTCGCGAGCCCCGCCCCCCTGCTCCTTGACGCGGGCCGCCGAGGCGCGTCCCGCGAGGCGCAGTCCCGGGATCTGCGTCAGCGCGCTGGTCAGCTCATCGGCGATGCCGGCCGCGAAGTAGCTGTTGGCCGTGTCGCCACCGACCGAGGTGAACGGGAGCACCACCAGCGACCGCTCGTCGGTGGTGGCGGCCGCGGCGGGGGAGCCGCCGGCCGGGCGCCACTTGATCACGACGCCCACGATGCTTGCCACCGCGACGAGTGCGAGCACCGCCCCGACGGCGAGGCGACGGGCTCCGCGGGCCGCAGCGCGCGGGGTCGCATCCGAAGTGACCCCGGGGGTGGCCGCCGGGGCCCGAGCGCCCGCGGCCAGCGCCTCAGCGAACGCACCACAATTGGGGAACCGGTCGGCCGGCGACTTCTCGAGCGCCCGGTGGACAGCCGCATCGACGCCGGGCGGCACGGCGGGCCGGGTGGCGCGGATGTCCCGCGGCCGCTCCGTCATCAGGCGCGCCACGATAACCGGCGTAGTGGGGCCGGTGTGCGGGGGTTCGCCGGTGAGCATCTCGTAGACGGTGGCGCCGAGGGCGTACTGGTCCGATCGGGCATCCACCGTGTGCGTTCCCGCCGCCTGCTCCGGGCTCATGTAGTTCGGCGTCCCGATGGAGAGTCCCGTCTGGGTCACCCGCTCACCGCCTGCCTGCGCGACGGCCAGGGCAATGCCGAAGTCCGCGATGATCGGCTGGCCGGCCTGCAACAGGATGTTCTCGGGCTTGAGGTCGCGGTGGACGACGTTGCGGGCGTGGGCCAAGTCGAGCGCGCCCGCCAGCAGCGAGACCAGGCGGACCGTCTCCTCGACCGGCAGCTGGCGCTCGGCGTCCATTCGCGCCCGCAGCGTTTCCCCTTCGACGTATGGCATGACGTAGTACAGGAACCCGTCCGCCTCGCCGGAGTCGAACAGCGGCAACAGGTTGGGATGCTGCAGGTTGGCGGTGGTGCGAATCTCGTTGACGAACCGCTCGGCGCCCAGCACGGCGCCGAGTTCCGCCTTGAGGACCTTGATGGCGACCTTGCGGTCGTGCTTTAGATCCTGGGCCAGATAGACGGTGGCCATCCCGCCCTGGCCGAGCTCGCGCTCGATGCGGTAGCGGTCGGACAATGCGGCGGTGAGGCGGTCAGGAACGGTGCTCACCTCGACACTCGCCGCCTCACCGCCTCGGTCCAGTTGGTGATGACGTGGAGCCGGCCCGTGGACCGCTCGGTGGGGCCAAGGATGAGAAGGTGCCGCCGGCCATCCCGGGAAACGTCGTGCGAACGCTCAAACGGGTTGAGGTACGGCCCCCGAAAGATCGCTGTCGCAAGCCCGAACGCCGAATCGTCCCGTGAAGGCACTCGCACCGCGAACCACTGCTCACCCCACCGGTAGAACAACTCGTCGCCCCGGGGTGACCAGACCGGTTCCTCGCCGCCGGCGATCGACACCTTGCGGCGCGCCCCTCGTTGCCTGACGTCGGTCACGTAGACCTCGTACTGGCCCGCTTCGTTCGAGGTGTAGGCGATCCAGCGACCGTCCGGAGCAATCGCCGGTCCCCACGCAGTCGGAAACGAATCGATGGCGACGGGTTCCAAGCCCCCGGCCAGGGGAACCGTCCAGATACCGCGCCCGAACCCCCCCGCGCTTCCCATCGCTGTCGCCGTGTCCGGCCCGATATCGCTCAGCTGCCAGCCAACCGCCAGCGTGTCCCGCTCCCCGGCGCTTTCCACGAGCTGCCGCACCACCACTTCCTGGTACGGTGCCACGGATGGCATCTCGGTGAACATCACCCGGCGTCCATCGGGCCACCATCGTGGCAGGTAGGGGGTGCCGCGGGTGATGACCCTGTTCTCCGTCATGCGCTCGAGGTCGTACACCCACAGTTCGTTCTCGCTGCTCACCGACTTCACCAGCGTGACCACTCGTCGGCCATCGGGGCTCAACGCAAAGGTGCCGAAGCGCTGTGGCGGGAAGCCCAGGCTGTCTACCGCGCCATCGTGCGACACCCACACCAACGCCCCCCGCTCGGCATCGGCCCCAGGGGCGTACACCAGCGTGCCGTCCGCCGACACCGCGTACTGGGTGCTGCTCGGTGAGGTTCGCACACCGCTCAGCACCTCGACGGCCGTGCCCGAGACCGCAAGCGTGGCGGGGTCGAAGGCGATCGCCATCAGCCCGGTCGGCGTGGTGTAGACCAGGTGTCCTGAGGCGAGATACCGAGGCTGCCTACCCCGGATCGCCGAGGTCGCCTCGGACGAGTCGATCGCAACGGGGCCGCGGTGAGTGAGCACCATTGTCCTGCCGCTCACGAGATCCAACACGCCGATCCACTGGACGCGGTTCGGCGAGTTCGTCCAGACCAGCGCGTGGCGGCCGCCCGGCAGAATGTGCGGGTTAGCGGAGAATACCCCAAAAGGCGTCGAAATGCGTTGCGGTGCACCGCCCGTTTCGGGCACCCAGGCCACCTCCGTCCCTTCGCGTGCGGTCACGAGAATCCGGCCGTCGGCGTTCCAGTCGATGCCATAGGTCTCGGTGATCGCGGCCAGGGGTACTGCCGTCCCGCCCTTGATCGGTGCCTTGCGCAGCTCGGAACCAACAAGGAAGGCCACCCACTCGCCGTCCGGCGAAACGGTCGGGCTGAACGCACCGTCGGTGCCGGCGATCGGTGTCGCCTCGAAGCCGTTCAGGTCGCGGCGATAAAGCCGCGAACGGTTCCCCTCGAGCGCCACGTAGACGAGGGTGTGGCCGTCGGGCGAGAGCGCCAGCGACGGATTCCCCCAGCCGATGCTCCCCACGTCGGTGAATGAGAGCGGCGCTGAATCTGGCAGCACGATGTTCAGGTGCATGGCCACGCGCGGGTCGTCGATCGTCGGCGACCTCGTCTGCAGCGCCCACGCACTCAGGCCAACGCCGACGACTCCGGCGCCCCACCCGAGCAGCGCCCAGCGACGGCCGGCCACCGTGCCGGCGCGCCGATCGTCGTGCAACGTCGCGGCCCCGAGCCCGTACTGCGGGTTCGCCAGCGCGTCGGCGAACGATTTCGCGCTGTCGAACCGGTCGGCCGGGAGCTTCTCCAGGGCCTTGGCCACGGCCGCCGAGACGTTCGGCGGCACGGTCTTCCGGAACTGGGTCACCACCGGCACCGCTTCGGCGATGATCTTCATGATGATCTGCTGCGCCGAGCCGCCGAGATGTGGCGGCTGGCCGGCGAGCATCTCGTAGAGCACGCTGGCGAGGGAGTAGACGTCGCTCCGGGCGGTGATCTCCTTCTCGGCCGTGGCCTGCTCGGGCGACATGTAGTGCGGCGTACCTAACGACAGACCCGTTTCCGTCATCCGCCCGCCCGCCGCCGCGCTCACCGCCAGGGCAATCCCGAAGTCGGCCACCATCGGCCGGCCGTTCTGGAGCAGGATGTTTTCCGGCTTGATGTCCCGGTGGATCACGCCTCGCGAATGGGCGTAGTGCAACGCGTCAGCCACCTCGGTGGCGATCTTCACCGCCGCGTCTACGCCGAGCTGGGTCTCGCGATCGAGCTTCGCGCGGAGGGTCTCGCCGTCGATGAACGGCATCACGTAGAACAGGAAGCCGTCGGCCGAGCCGGAGTCGAACAGCGGAAGGATGTGGGGGTGCTGGAGCGCCGCCGTCGTGGTGATCTCCTGGACGAATCGCTCCGCGCCGAGCACGGCGGCGAGCTCGGGCCGGAGCACCTTGATGGCGACGCTGCGTTTGTGCTTGAGGTCCTCGGCCAGGTACACCGTGGCCATCCCGCCCTGGCCGAGCTCGCGCTCGATGCGGTAGCGGTCGGCCAGGGCGGCCGAAAGGCGTGGAGGGACCTCGGTCATGGGCAAACCCTATGTGACCCCGGGGCGGACCGCGGGCCCGGACGGCCGGATGGAGTTGGGGAACGGCTAAAGATGCCCGGAACCGAGCGTCGTGACTAGCCCGGGCGGCCTGCGAACGATCCCGCGGGGGAGGTGCCAGGTTGTTAGTCATGACGGGTCCTTCGTTTCGCCGCGGGCCCGGACGGTGTCAACTAGTTGACATAGGGGCGGGCCGGTCGAGGTCGCGCCAGCTGGTCCGTTCGCGGCGGGCCGCCGCTGAAACGAACGGCGACCGCCGCTCGTCCAGATCGCGACAGTCGATCACCGTCCGACCCGAGACTCCCGAGGTCCCCCGATGAGTTCCGTTTTCCTGGCGGCCGCCGTCGTCATGCTGCAGCCGGCCCAGACGCCCAGCACCCCGGCGCCGGTTGCCCTGGTGGGCGCCTCCGTCCTCTCCATGACCGACCAGCGCATCACCACCGACCAGACCGTCCTGATCCGGGACGGCCGGATCGAGGCGGTCGGCCCCCGGAACCGGGTCGCCGTTCCCGCCGGGGTGCAGCGCATCGACGCCCGGGGGAAGTTCCTCCTGCCCGGGCTCGTCGACACCCATGCCCATCTCGACGGCCGGGCCGAGGAATGGATGGCGATCTTCCTCGCCTACGGCGTCACCACGGTCTTCAATCTCAAGGGCACGCCGGAGCACCTCGCGCTCCGGGGCCGGGTGCGCCGCGGCGAGTTGACCGGGCCCGATATCTACACCAGCGGCCCCTACACCAACGAGCCGGTCATCAAGACGCCGGAGGACGCCCGCCGCGCCGTGGAGGAGCAGAAACGCGCCGGGTACGACATGGTCAAGATCCACGGCAACATGACGTCCGAAACCCACGCGGCGCTCACGGCGGCCGGGCGAGAGTTCCATATCCCGGTGATGGGCCACGCGCCCCGGAACCTGCCGTTTTCCTCGGTCATCGACGTTCGGCAATCGATGGTGGCCCACGGCGAGGAGCTGATCTACACTCAGTACCAGAGCGGCGACACGGCGGGGCTCGGCGCCACCGCCGAGCGAATGGTAGCGGCGAACGTTTGGCTGACGCCCAACCTCGCGATGTTCCACGGCATCGCGACCCAATGGGGGCGGGCCAACGGCGCCGATTCCTCGCTGGCACTTCCGGATGCGGCCTACCTGAACGGACCCCTGATGCAGATCTGGACCAAGGGGAACCCGTACACTGGGCGGAACCCGGCCGGCGCGGCCAACATCGCCAGCCGGTATCGGTTTCTGGTGACGCTGACCAAGGTGTTCGCGGATGCCGGCGTGAAGATGCTGGCGGGAACCGACACGCCGCTGCCGCTGATGTTCCCCGGCCACTCGCTCCACGACGAGATCGAGGAACTCTCGGCCGCGGGGCTCGGTCCGTGGCGGGCGCTGGCGACCGCCACCAGGAACCCGGCGGAGTGGATCGCCGCGGAGATCGACTCGTCGTACCGGGCCGGGACGATCACCCCCGGCGCGCGGGCGGACCTGCTGGTGCTGGCTCGGAACCCGCTCGTGGAGTTGTCGACGGCCCGGCGCCCGGTGGGCGTGGTGGCCGCTGGGCGCTGGTTCGACGAGGCGGCGCTCGAGCGGTTCCGGAACGACCTCGCTGAAGCGAACCGGGTCGCCAAAACGCCCGGCGGAGGTCGTTGAGTCTTGACGCCGCCTTGGCCTGGCCGGAACGTTGACCTAGCAGCCCGGAGGTCGTCGTCCGGGTGGTCGATGCCGACGACCACCCCGTGAAGGGCCGTCTTCCTCGACAGCGGACCGCTTGACGCCGAGGGCACGAGCAGCAGATTACCCCACCTGATCCTTCAACCGGCGAGAGCCCCCATGCGCGCGACAGGAATGGCAGCGGCAGCGATCGTATTGCTCGGATGTCAGCAGGCGGCGGAGACCCCGGAGCAGCGGGACGCTCGAATCACGACCGAGTCGGCGGCCGCCCGGACGGCCATCGAAGCGAGAAACGCCGAGTTCATGACCCATTTCAACCAGGGTCACGGCGAGCAGGTCGCGGCACTCTACGCCGAGGATGGCGCCGTCATGGCGCCGAACGCCCCGGCCGTCGAGGGCCACGCGGCGATTCAACGCATGGTCACGGACTTCGCCGCGATGAAGGCCCAGGTCACCTTGATCACCCAGTCCGTGGTGGCCAACGGCCCGATGGCGCTCGAGCGGGGGACCTTTCGAATGACATTCATGCCCCCCGGGGCAACCACGGCCGCCGCCGATACTGGCAAGTACCTGGTCCACTGGCGCAACGTCGACGGGAAGTGGCTGCTGGTGGAGGACATGTTCAACAGCGACCTCCCGATGACGGCACCGCCTCCGGCCAAGAAGTAACGGCCGGAGCGCACCCCCGGCGGGGATCGCTGAGCGACTTCCACTTCGTCGCTTGGCGCTGAATTGATCCTAACCTCGGGCAATTTGGTTAACCGGGTGGCGGGCTTCGTCGCCAAAGTTGGGGATGCCGAGTTGCCTCCCCCCGTGCGCCGAGCCTACGTTATGGTCATGCCTCTCGCGAGTCCGCGCTACACCATCGCCGATCTCGACCGGTGGCCGCCGGACGGCAACCGGTACGAGCTGCTCGCGGGCGTCTTGCTCGTGACGCCCGCGGCGGGACCCGTTCACCAGTCCGTTCTGAGTCGTCTGGTCGCGGCGTTGAATGGGTACCTCGGGTTGGATGGTCCCGCTTTCGTGGCTTCTCCGGGCGTCGTTCAGCAGCGAGACGATACTCAGCTCGAACCGGATGCCCTGGTCATCCCCCGCCGGTTCTGGGGCCGGCCGTCGTGGCGACTGATGAATGACTGGTGGTTGGCGGTCGAGGTGTCGGGACGCGGCTCCCGGGTCTATGACCGGGATTTCAAAGCCGCCGCCTATCTCGAGCTTGGGGTTCGGGAGGTGTGGCGGGTGGACCTGGCGGAACGAACCGTGGACCGATTCGCGCCAGATTCGCCACACGGATCGAGGTTCGAGGAGGCGATCAGCTGGCATCCGCCGGAGATGGGTGATGGATTCCGGCTCGCCTGTGCCTGGCTGTTCAACGGGACCCCAGACCGAACGGCGAGTCCCTCCGAACCATAGCCATCACTGGGGGGTGCGCCCCCCTCACGGGGCCGCGGCCAGGACCCCGTTGACGATCAGGTCGAGACCATTCAGGGCCTGCTGCGGCGCGGCGTCACCGGCGCCGCGCCACTCGGTGGTGACCACCACCACCATCGCCTTGGCCGGCACCACGAAGATGAACTGGCCGCCGTAGCCCCACGCGAAAAACCCATCGCCGTGCGGAGTCCGTGCCACCCACCAGAGATAGCCGTAGCCGTATTGGGGTACCGGCGCCATCGACCAGGTGCCGAACGACTGGGTCGCGGCGGCGGCGCGGTAACTCTCGCTGAACACTCGAACCGAGCCGGTCGACCCGCCCGCCAACCAGACGGCCCCGATCTTGGCCATGTCCCGAGGCCTCAGGTCCAGTCCGGAGCCGCCGTTAGGCGCGCCGTCGGCGAGCCGCTCCCAGCGGACCCGGCCGATCCCGAGGGGGGCGAACAGTGCCTCGGCCGCGAAATCGTCGAGCGGCCGGGCGATCGCCCCGGTCAGCGCCACCGAGAGCAGGTGGACCGCCGCGGAGTTGTAGGTAAAGTTCGCTCCCGGGCTCGCGACCAGCGGGCGCGCCAAGAGGTACCCCACCGGGTCGGAACCGACCACCCAGGCGTTGTACTCGGCCACCCCCTGTTCGTCCCACTGAAAGCCACTCGACATCGTCAGCAGTTGGCGGACGGTGATGGCCCCGGTGGCCGGGGTGAGGCGAGGGAGGTGCTGGGCCGGGAGATGCTGCGTCAGGGGCCCGTCGAGCGTCGGGAGGATGCCCCGGAACGCGGCGGCCCCGACCAGGGTCGAGACGACGCTCTTGGTGACCGAACGTACGTCGTTGAGACTGTCGCGATGGTTCCCGTTGAAGTACTCCTCGACCGCGAGGGTCCCGTTCCGGACCACCAGCAGGCTCAGGAGCCGAGGAAGGGTCTTGGCCTTGGCGATGGCCGCCTGGATCTTGCTGGCGTCGAGGCCCGCGGCGGCGGGGGTGGAGACCGGCCACTCGGCGGCGAGATCGTCGAGGGGCGCCGGCCCAGTGGGGACGTCGGTGCAGGCGGCCGCCAGCCAGAGGCCGGCGGCCGTGAGACCCAGGAGGGCGCTGCGCATCGGTCTCGTCGCCACCCCCGAAGTTAAGTCGCCCGGCGACCGAGGCGAAACCGGCGCCGGTACTGCCCGGGGGCGACCCCGGTCACCCGCTTGAAGGCGACCCGAAACGTCTCGGGTGAGTCGTAACCGCACTCGCGGGAGACTTCGGCCAGGCCGAGCGACTCGGTCTCGAGCGGTTCCGGAACGACCTCGCCGAAGCGAACCGCGTCGCCAGAACGCCCGGCGGAGGTCGTTGAGCGACTTCGAGTTCGATCTCGAGGGCAGGTGCTAGGCGCAGATCGGGGATCGCAAGGCCCTAGGAGTTGTATCGATCCGGTACACCCGCACCGAATCGTTATGCATCGCGGTGCCGTGAACACCCGCCCATCGAAGTCCATGACGTTATGCCCGACCGACTTGCGAAGCCGGGCCCGAGCGGGCGTACGGCTTGCTCCCTGCCGGGCATCCTCCTCCTCCGGCGCTGATGACGGCGATCGCCCCACCCCGGCCCACCACGACGATATCGCTCTGGGAGCTGAGCGACTCCTTCGCGGCGATCTGGCCGGATCTGCAGGCCCAGTTCGGGGTCCAGCTGGAACGGAGCCCCGACCCGGACGGGTGGCTGCGTCACCCCTCCGCCATTCGGATCGTGGTGGCTGGTGGGGTGGAACACCGGGTCTTGGCCGCGCTGGCGGATCTCAATGGTCGCCTGAGCGCCCCGACGATCGTGGTGGGCACCAAGCCCGATCACCGACTCGCGATGGCGCTGATCCACGCCGGGGCGGCGGAGTACTTCGCCCTTCCTCAGGACCTGGAGCAGCTGCGGTCGTGGATCGGTGATCAGCTGGAGCAGATCCGGCAGCGGAAGCAGCAGCAGACCTTCGCGGCACGAGAGGAAGCCGAGTATCGGCTCGACGGGCTGATCGGCTCGAGCGCCGCCTTTCAGCATGCCATCTCGCTAGCGGCCCGGGTCATTCCCCGCCCCGCCATCACCGTGCTCATCACCGGCGAAATCGGCACCGGCAAGGCGCTGCTCGCCCGCGCGATCCACGCCCATGGTCCTCGCCGCGACGCGCCGTTCGTCGACGTCGACTGCGCCGCCATGCCCGAGCGGCTGCTCGAGAGCGAGCTCTTCGGCCACGAGCGAGGTGCCTTCACCCCTGCGACCGCCGCCAAGCCCGGTCTCTTCGAGGTGGCCGACGGGGGCACCATCTTCCTCGCCGAGATCGGTCGGATGCCGCCGCCGCTCCAAGGCAAGCTCCTCCGGGCCCTCGAACAGCGGTCCATTCGTCGGCTGGGCGGCACCACCACTCGGTCGGTCGACGTCCGGGTCATCGCCGCCACCCGGGACCATCTCCCCGACGCGGTCCGCCGGGGCGAGTTCCGCGACGACCTCTATCACCGATTGAACGTCTTCCCGGTGGCGCTGCCCCCGCTTCGGTCCCGGGACGACGATGTCGTGCTGCTGGCCGAGCATTTCCTGGCCCGGTTTGCTACCGACCACCAGGCCGCCTGTCCCCCGCTGAGCCAAGCGGCCGAGGCCCGCCTTCGGGACCATCCCTGGCCCGGCAACGTCTCCGAACTTCGCAACGTGATCGAGCGATCGCTCATGGTCCGCCGCGACGGAGAGATCGGGCCGGAAGATCTGGCCTTCCGGCCTCAGGACTCCGAGTGGAACGCGGCCGACGTGCCTTTCGCGGGGACCATGCGTGAGCTGATGCGCGCGGCCGCCCGCGCCACGGTCGAGCGATGCCGAGGCAACAAGAGCGAAGCCGCCCGGCGCCTCGGCATTTCCCGGACCAGGTTGCTGAGACTGCTCGACCCCAAGGCAGCGGCCAGGCTCTCTCTAACGGAGGACGAGTGAGTTCAGCCGGCTACGGCATCAACGGCATGTTTCGTTTCGGGACAGTCGAGTCGAAGAATTCGTTCACTGTAAGTTACCCACCGGTTAATCGGGCCTTCGATATGCTCCCCGTTGGGACTCTAGCCTGGGGGAAACGATGCGAATGGACCGAAACAGCACTTGGCGACTGGCGGCGATCGCCGCGGCAGCGATCGCCTTCGCGGGCTGCGAGCAGGGCCCGACGATCCCGACCGAACCACCGATCGACGAGACGCCCCTCCCGGTACCCGGGTATGCCGTCGCGGCGACGTCACTGATCAACGCCGCCTGGTATCGGGATCCAGGTGGCGTGGCGCTCGCGGTGGACCAAGCCGACCAGGTCTACACCGCGCGGTGGGACTACAACCCGGCTGGGGACATCTACCTCGCCAAACGCGGGCCGACCGGTAACCTCCTGTGGGAGGTGCGATACGACAACACCGACAACACCCGCCATGAGGTCGCCACCTGGGTCGGGGTGGACCGGGCCGGCAACGCGCTGGTGAGCGGGACGATTCGCTCCGGATATTCCAATCCCGTCAACGCCAACAGTCTGCTGATGAAGTTCGCGCCCGACGGCCGCCTGCTCTGGCGCCAGGTGTACGCCAACCCGTTCGACGGCTCGTCGACCCGTCAGCTGCTGGTCGATCAGGCCGACAACATCTACGTGCTCGGCTTGGGCATGTCCCCGAACGGGCTCCGGACCACGGTCCGGAAATTCGCCCCCGACGGGACGACCCTGTGGGTCTGGTTCGATCCGGTGGGCGTCGGCGGGCCGGTCCGCTTCAAGCTCACGCCCGATGGAGCCCTGGTGATCGCGGCCCGAGCGTCGACCGGCAGCAGCAATGGCTTCGCCAAGATCAGCGCCGCCGGCACCACGATCTGGACCCTCGCCGGCTTCAACAGCCTCTCCGGGGGAGACATCGCCGGCGACGCGGCCGGCAACGCCTACCTGATCAATGGCGATTACCTGGCCGGGACCGGGAGCAAGCTTCGCAAAGTCGGCCCGACGGCCGCGACGATCTGGGAACGGACCCATCCGATCACCGGAACCCGGGTGGAGGTCGGCTTCGATCAAGCCCCGGTGGTCGGCGGCACGCCGGCCGTGGGCTACGGCGCCGCGTTCACCAAGTTCGATCCGAACGGCAACCTGCTCTGGACCAACCTCGATGCCGACGGGCCTAACGTGGCCCTGCTCTCCCACGGGCGGATGATCCTCGATCCAGCCGGCAACGCCTATCTGGCCGCGAGCAACATGTCGCAGATGGGCGTCACCAAGGTCACCAGCGCCGGCGCCTCGGACTGGACCGCGTTGATCCCCTACGGCTATGCGGTCGACCTGGGACTCGGCACCAGCCAACAGGTCTACGTGGTTGGGGGGACACTGGCGCGGATCGACCAGACGGTCGGGCCGCCTCCGACGAACGCCGATCTCGGCGTGACGCTGACGGACTCCCCCGATCCGGTGCGGAACCGGCGGCTCGTGACGGTGAGGGCCACGGTCGCGAACGCGGGACCGGCGGCGGCCACCAACGTGGCCCTCACGGTGACGCTGCCCTCGTCGTTCGCGATTCAGAGCGTCGTTCCGTCGGCCGGGCTCGGCTGCACCGGGACCGCGCCGGTACGCTGCACGGCGGCCAGCCTCGGGATTGGAGCTAGTGGCTCCGTGGTGATCACCGCCCGGCCGCAGGTGATCGGGACCTTCACCGGCTCCGCAAGCGTTACGGCGACCGAGACCGATCCGGTGACCGGCAACAACACGGCTCGCCAGACCACCCGCGTCGTGCGGCAGTAGGTCGCGGGGCGGGCGATGACGATCCCGCGGGCGCGAAACGCCCGCGGGATCGGTGCTTCGACCGGCCCGATCGTCAGGACCACCGCGGCTCGATGATCGGGTCGGATCAGCGTTAGGGACAGCCGTTGCCCAGATTGAACTTGACCTGGTTCCCGTTGGCGAAGACGATTAGGGCACAGTCGTTGAGCAGGGCGGGTCGCTCGGATCTCGGGCATCGTCGCGAAGGAGCGATTCAGCCCGGACCGATCGCCCCGGATCGCCGCGACTCGGAACACGTCGTCGGCCCGCGGGCTCGGTCACCTCCGGGCCTGCACTGCGCGGTGTATATTCTCCCGCCCGGCTCCTGGCAGCTTCCCGCACCCACTGGCGGTCCGGACCCCACCACCCCGAGGCCCCATGATCATGATCCGCCCAGGGATGGTGCCACCGGATGCCTGACCTTCGGGGGCAGATCCAGACTGCCCTCGGGGCAGCCTATACCATCGAAGACGAACTCGGTGGGGGCGGAATGTCGCGGGTCTTCCTGGCCTGGGAACACGCCTTGGACCGCGAGGTGGTGGTGAAGGTGCTCGCCCCGGAGCTCGCCGCCGGAGTGAGCGCCGCGCGCTTCGCGCGCGAAGTCGCCACGGTGGCCCGGTTGCAGCAGGCGAATATCATCCCGGTGTACGCGACGGGCGAGGCCGGGGGTCTCCCCTACTACATCATGCCATTCGTCCGTGGCGAGTCGCTGCGGGCCGCCATGGCCTGCGGTGAAACGGTCCCCGTGGGGCAGGCCGTCAGCATCCTAGGCGCCGTGGCACGGGCATTGGTCTATGCCCATTCCGAAGGAATCGTGCACCGGGATATCAAGCCGGAGAACATCCTGCTCTCCGGCGGGACCGCCGTGGTCACCGATTTCGGCATCGCCAAGGCGTTGAGCGCTTCGCGGACTCAAACTGCCGGTGATCCCTCCGGAGCAAGCCCGGCGCTCACCCAGGTGGGGGGAGCCATCGGCACCCCAGCCTACATGGCCCCGGAACAGGCCTTCGGCGACCCCGGCACCGATCACCGGGCCGATCTCTACGCCTGGGGTGTGGTCGCGTGGGAGCTCCTCGCCGGGGCCCACCCCTTCGCCGGGCGCACCACACCCCAGGCCCTGGTGACGGCCCACCTGACCGAGCCACCGCCTTCCCTGGCTTTGCGTCGACCGGACGTGCCGGGGTCGCTGGTCACGCTCATCAACCAATGTCTGGCCAAGGAGCCGGAGCAACGCCCGGCGAGCGCCGCGGAGGTCCTCACCGCCCTCACGGCAGTGGAAACCGCACGTTCCCCGTTCTCCTTCCGGCGCCACGCCATGGTGATGACCGGGGCGGTCGCGGTGCTGGCCAGCATCGCCGCCTTCCTCATCTTCGGCCGGGCGACTGGCAGAGCGACGGCTCCCCCGCTCACCTCACTGGCCGTCCTCCCGTTCGCGACCGTTGGAGGCGACACGACCGACGTCTACTTCGCCGAAGGCATGGCGGACGAGGTAGCCACCGCGCTCGCCAAGGTCCCCGGACTGCAGTTGGCTGGCCGCAGTTCAGCGATCGCGCTGCGCGACCGCCGGGCGACGGTCCAGGAGATCGGCCGGGTGCTGGGCGTCGGCGCCGTCATCCAGGGCACCGTCCGTCGTGCCGGCGATCGCTTGCGGGTGGCGGCCGAACTCACCGATGCCCGCACCGGCCTGGTCGTGTGGACCGACCGATACGAACGGGAGCGCCAGGACGTGTTCGCCGTCCAGGACGATATCGCCAACGCGATTGTCGGCGCCCTGCGCCTGACCCTCGCCAGCGGAGCAGCCCCGATGGCGGCGGCCGGGCGGGGAACCGCCAACCTGGAAGCGTACGACGATTATCTCCGCGGCCTTCACGCCTATCAGAAGCGAGGTGCCCGCATCCCGCTCGCGGTCGAGGCGTTCTCGGCGGCCATCGCCAAGGACTCATCGTTCGCCAGGGCCTGGGCCGGACTGGGGCTCTCCCTCGCGGCACTCACGATCTACACCAACACTCGCTCGGGTGAGGTCCTCCCGCGGGCGATGGGGGCAGCGGAACGGGCGACGGCGCTGGCGCCCTCCCTGGCCGACGGGTACCTGGCGATGGGTGTCATCAACGCCTATGCCAACAACTGGGCACCGGCCGAGAAGGCCTATCGGCGCGCCCTGGCGCTCGACTCGACCCTGGTGCTGGGCCACATGCACTTCGGCCGCTACCTGATGGCGGTCGGCCGGCTCGATGAAGCGCTCCAGTACCTGGAGCGGGGCCAAACCCTGGACCCCCTGAACGCCAACATGGCGGCGACGCTCGCCACCGCCTTCCTGGCCGCGGGCCGGGACGGTGAGGCGGTCGCCATCGGAAGGCGCGCCTTCGAACTCGACTCGCTGGTCAACGCGGCGCGCAGCAGTTTCCTCTTCGCCCTGGTCCGGTCGCATCGGCACGAAGAGGCACGCGCGCTGACGGAGCGCATCCTGGCCTTCGCCGGCGGCGACCTGGGCACCCGTGGCCAGGTGGCGTACGCGGTCGGCCGCATCGGCGATACCGCACGGGCGCGATCCCTGATCGTCGAACTCGCGGCAAACCCCCGGGACGCGCGCACCGCCCTCGCCTTGATGCGGGGCTACCTCGGCGTCGGCGAGCACGCTCTCGCCCTCGACGCGATGGAGCGGACCCTGGCTGCCGGCCAGCCATTCGCGATCACCACGCCGCTGGTGGACGAGATGTTCGACCCGGTGCGGGACAGTCCCCGATTCGCCGCGGTGGTCGAGGCCCTCGGGCTGGATGTTGCCCGCTTCACGACCATCCGCCGCGAGCAGCGGTAGGCGGCTGCCGGCGGAAGATCGAAGGTAGCGGGGCGGGTGGTGCCGAGGAGGTCTCGGGCGAGTCGGCGCCGGATTCCCGACCTCGAGGTATCCCCGCCCCGGCTGCGAGCGCCGGGGCGGGGACCTCGTTTCCCGACAGATGGGTCGGGTGAGCGTTAGGGACAGCCGTTGCCCAGATTGAACTTGAGCTGGTTCCCGTTGGCGAAGACGATTCGGGCGCAGTCATTGAGCTGATTGTCCCAGACCGGGGCGCTCCGGCCGAGGTACACGGTGGAATCGTTGTTCGTCCCGGTTCCAATGTTGAAATACATCCGCGGCCGGCTCGCTCGGATCTCGGGCATCGTCGCGCAGGAGTAATTCAGCCCGGACCGATCGCCCCGGATCGCCGCGACTCGGAATCGAAGTGGAGGTGGGGTCCCCTGGCGCAGCCGGTCTGGCCGGACCGCCCGATCAGTTGGCCCTCGATGACCATCTGGTTGTTGCTCACCGAGATCGAACTCAGGTGGTCGTAGAGGGTCCGAACGACGGTGCCGCCTTGAAGGGTGTGTTCGATCGTCACCCGCCGCTGCTGGGTGAGTTGGGGGGCCGAGAAGGGACAGGTGGCGCCGGGATTTCCGTTGAGCGCCTCGACGACCCGACCGCCGGCCGCGGCCAACACCTGGGTGCCCTCGGGCATCGACGAATCTGGAGTCGCTTGGTTTCCGCCTTCATCGCGGACGGCGATACGAACAGGTATAGTAGCCACAGCATTTCGGCCGCCAGTTGCTTCGCGGTCGGAGAGGCCGGCGCCAGCTGTTTCTCCAGCTTGCCGAGGAAATCGCCATCGCCGTAGTCCAAGTTCTGGACGTAGAATCGATCGAGCTCCCCGACCATCGCGTCGCTCCAGACGGTTCCGGGACCGAAGACGGAACCGTCTGCGAGCAGACATCGGTCTCTCCAATCTTGCGCGGCCGAGAGGATCGGCGCGTAGTGCTCGTTCCGAGCCATGGCACTGCGTCCCTTCTTGGTCACTGATGAACGGCCCGAGAGTCTATCCCGATCCGCTGTTCCGTGCGAGAGCCTGACGTCACCAACCGGCGTCCTTTGGAGGGCTCGAACTGAATCGTCCAATCGGCGCGGCAGTTATGCCCTACCTTCCTACAGCGACGGAGTTTGCCAACACGGTGCGATGGACCATCCGTACCGCCTCCGTGCTGAAGCCCGCTACGCCGAAACGTCAAGAGTCGCAGACGAGCCGGCAGCGCCCAATTCAGCGATGAATACCAAGCTAGTTCTCAGCTAGCGCCTCGCGAAACGCGGCCACTAGAGAGTCCACTCTCGGAACCCACGCCTCAGGCGCCCAGCGGCCTCGCAACCGGTCGGTGGACAGGTCGAGGCCTGCTGCCTGAAGCCGTTCCGCAGCCCGAGCCACGAACTCGGGGCCGCCAGGAGCCTCGCTCAACCCGCCCAGCTTGCAGATGATCCTGCCACTGGAGAGCACGACGATTGGCGCCTTGTGATAGCCTCGAACAAACCGCGGAGCCATCGTTGGATTGGAGGTGCCGCCCCAATTGACCTTGCCAAGAGGAGCGGCGAACTCGAACAGCTTGCGGACCGCTGCCACGGTATCCGGAGTGGTCCGCTCGGCCAGCCGTTCAAAGAAAATGGATTCGGACCATACAAGGGCATGACCCGAAACGCGGCCCTTACGCCGCTTGGTCTCGGTGCCGTAGAGCCGAGGAGCGACGATTTCGGTGCCCTCGTGCCGGTAGTAATCGAGTTCGACCGCGAGGAGCTGGAACCGGCTGTTTTCGTGCACGAAGTGAATCAGCGATCGGAGCCGGTCGTCCAAGCGATCCATCAGCACGATCGCGGTGAAGCGGCCCTCTGCGAGGGCCTGGACCAGGCGCTCGAGGTGACTGGAGACGGCCTCGGCGTCACCGTCGAGAAACTCGGTCAGGCGGACCAGTGGATCCGGGGCTTGGCGGTGATTCGCATCTCGGCGGAGGCCCTCTAGCAGATCCTCCACCGACGGTTCTGCGGCCCAGAGCGCCGCCCCGTAGTCGAGGACCTGGGCCAGCACCTGGCGCTTGTCCGGGTTCTTGAAGAGTTTGGTCTCGATGATGTATGTGTTCCCGGAAAGGTCGGTTGCCAGGACATCTATCGGGCCGTTCGCGGTCGGGAACTCGCGGCCGAGGACATGGAGAGGGGAGTCTTCGCCCAAGTCGTCCAGAGGAATTACTTCTGGGTTCTGCTGGATGAAACGCTGCAACGCGTCTTCGTCCTGAAATGTCTGTTTTTCGATTCGTACGGACTTTCCACCCCTTGCAACGATCAGCACTGTTGGCCTCCTTCAGATGTGCAGGTCGGTCCCCACGGTCCGCGATCCTGCTCGGGCCGGAACCGTCGGCAACCACGGCCAGTCCAGGCCGCGGAGGCTGAAACCTGGCCTGTGTTTCGAACGCCCTTCAATCCGAGATCGGCCCGAAGGCGGGGGCCCCTGCCACCGGCCCCACCCGGCGTGGTCGGCGCAAATCGCCAGGCGGGCAGGACCCCGTGAACGTACCGCATTCGGTGATCCTTGCTACCCCTCGACCGCGCCCTCAGCTCGGTGGCCGAACGGGTGTCCTGGAGCGCCGGGGTCCGGAGCGGATTGACCAGCCCGGACCGCTCCCGCCGGCGATGACGCAGTCCAACCAGCCGAGCGACGGTTCCGGGGCCGGATGCAACGGGTCGATGCCACCAGTCTGGGTGGTCACCGTCATGCCGGCGCCTTTGCCCCGCCAAGCCCACTCAGCCCGACCTTTCGCCGGCTTTTGCGGACCCGCGGTGATCAACCGATCTCGCGTCCGGGTCGCCGTACATAGAAGACCCGGGCCTCCTCCGCCAACTCCTCGGCCTGACAGCGTTCGCAGAGCTGAGTGACCCAGAGCCCGCGATCCGATTGCTTCGGCCCGAGCACCGGTCCGAGGGTCCGGTCGCTCCAAACCGAGTTGGCGCACCGATCGCGAGAGTCGCCGAGGTCAACCGCGAACACGATCGGCCAGTCGAGGCCCTTGGCCGCGTGGACGGTCGAGATGGTGACCACGTTGTCGCGCTTGCTGAAGAGCGGCGTTGCCGGTGCTGGTCCGGAACAGGATCGCCACGTCGCGGTACTCAGCGAGCCCAGGCTGACCAGTCTCCGGATCGATGATCTCGGTGCTGGTGAGGTCACCGCGGGCCACGTCGACAACCAGGTCGCGGATCCGGGTCGCGCCCAGCTCGGCCTCCTGCGCCCGGCGATCCTCGACCAGCTTGGCGTTGGTGCCGAGCCACTCGAGCTTGGCCGTTGTACTCGGCATCCGGCCCGCGACCAGCGCCGACCAAGCCACGTCGCCGCCCGGTTCCCAGCCGACCCGTTGCCCTTGGACCTGTTTAGCGGCGTCCATGACCACCGACCCGGCTGCCCGATTGACGTAATCGATCACCTCGGGCACGCTCCGGTAGTTACGGGTCAGGCCGCCGGAGCCCTCGGCCGTCATGCCCGGCGGGTTTCTCCAGGGCGCGAACCGCCCTGGTCCGGGGGTGTTACCCTCGCCAACTCCCTCAACCGACCCATCAGCCGCACCATCGCCCAGGTGTCCCGCTCGCAGTAGGCCAGGAGATCGACCCGGAGCCGATCGCGCTCGTCGAGGGGAATCTTGTGAGCGACGAACAGGAGCCGAGCGATCTCGACGCTGGCCAGCAGCCCGTCGACGATGACCAGGTCGTTGTAGGTCAGATCGGGCACCAGCGGATTGAGCACGGCCTTGACGCTGAAGCTCCCCTTGAAGCCGGGGTGGTAGACGTGGTCGCGGACCACCGGGAGGAGGTCGACGAGTTTGCCGAGGAGCTCGCCGAGCGGCGCGGCGAGGTCGGGAATCAGCCGTTGCAGCTCGCTGATCCGGGTCTTCTCGTAGGCCGAATAGGTGGCGATCCGTTTGGCGCCGGCGGTGGCGGCGATCATCCGTTCCGCCAACTCTCGGCGGGGGTCGCCGGGCCCCTCGGCCAGCCAGCCCACGTGGGTGTGGCTGCCGTCGGCCTGTTCCTCGTGGTAGCTGAACTGGGCGGTGGCGGCTCCCCAGGGGGCCAGGCCGTGCCAGACCGGGACGGCGCGGACGACGGTCTCGAAGTCGAGGTAGCCGAGTGGCCCCTCGAAGGGCTCGAGGGCGGCGGGGAGGCCGGGCTCGACGATGAGGCGATTCTCGCGAAGGGAGCGGAGCTGTCGTTGGGCGACGACCGGGAGCTTCTTGGTTGGCGGGATGTCCCAGATCGAATGTACGCCTGCCATCAGGTACTCGCAGGTGCGTTTGGGGCCGTTGTTGTAGAGGGTGCCTATGTGGTTCGGATCGTCGGGCCAGCAGCGGGCCTGGAAGACACAGTCACGGGGCTCGAAGCAGTGGAGGCCGATCGGGTGGTCCGGTAGGGCGCCGTCCAGCATCGCCGAGAGGTCGGCGACGAGGCCCGGCACTTTGGGGAGGAAGGCTTCGACCTCCGCGGTGGCGTCGGTTCTCGCGAGGAGGGGGGCGCCCGTCCCTGGGTGGCGGTAGTCCTTGTTGAGGTGGATCAGCTCGATTCGAGTGACCGGGAGGCCGGCCTGGCGGAGGACCCAGGCTTGGATGGCGGCGTCGGGGACGTGCTCTTCCTTGAAGGCGGTGGTGGATTTGGCCTCGATCAGGGTGTAGCCGGAGTCGGTGCGGAGGAGGATGTCGACGGAGACGAAGACGCCGGCGGATTCGAAGGAGGCTTCGTAAATGACGGGGGCTTCGGACGACATGGCTTGCTGGGTGGCTGCGATCCGGGCGGCGCGGCCTTGGTGTTGGGGGTCGATCAGGATGCCGCCGGGGAAGTGGGCGCGGGCTAGTTCGCCGACTTGGCGGCCTTGGTCGAAGCGGTCGAGGAGGACTTTGTCGGGTTGGAGTTCAGGGGCCCCTGGATCGTGGACCTTCCACCAGAGGAGCTTCGGGCACTGGCAGCCGGCCACGAATTCAGATTTCGTCAAGCGAGTCATGAACACCAGGCTGGCGAAGGGGGTCCAAAACCCACACCGCGGGACCGAGACGCAAGTGCCTCGGCCACAGCGAGCCGGCCCGGGCATCGGATGCTAGGGGCCGCATGGACAGTAGCCGACAACGAGATAGACGCCAAGGTCGCACCGACCCAGCCGTCTCCGCTTCGGTTGAATCGGCCGAAGCCTTGCCGCCCACTGTTGTTATCCGGGGTCGGTGGGTCTCTTGCGGAACCGGCGCCCAGCGGGCAATCTACCGTTGCATATCCATGTCCCTGTCCTCGCTGGGGAGCAGTAGCGATGAAGACCGACCGGACGTTCCAGGGGCTGACCCTCGTGGCCATTCTGATCGCTGGCTATTTCTATCTAGAGGTCGGCGAGTTGCGGGCTGCCCGCGAAATGGCTGAACGCCAGTTCGAAGCGTTCGAGGCTCAGGTCGAGGAGCTGGCCACGTCAGTGGAGCAGGTTCGCAGCGAGTCGGATGATTTCGCTTCGGAGAATTGGCGGAAGAACATCGATGAGATCGAGGTGGCGATAGACGAACTCGAGACCGCCCTGGAGGGCGTGACGACCCAGCTCGAGGTGGTTAGGTCTGCCCTGGAGGAATAGAACCAAGCGAGGCATCGTCGGACGGCCCGATTGACCTGAGCACGCACTCTGACCTTTGGTGGCTCAGCTAGACACTGCTCCTACTGTTTCGTCAGTCCTATCGGGACGGCGGGATTTGAACCCGCGACCCCCTGAACCCCATTCGAACGTTAGGCAAACCCTCAAACATCAACTTGTCGGATTTACAAGGGTTTACGAGCGTCGGTGTCGGGTGGGTTCAGGGGTTTTGGTGCCCGAGAGCGGGAGAAACTGCCCCCGAAACTGCCCCCAACGGTAAAGGCGGACCTGGTCGGGGTGAGATCAATATCAACCAATGTCTGGATTCCGCTGGCGTCGATGGCGAGCCATGACACCCGAAGAGAGAGCTGCGCTGCGTCGCAGCTCCTCCAGCCTTCTACGTTAATCCGTTAGGCGTATCGGACCAGCTGCCAACGGACTGCCTTCTGACATTTGCGGCACGGCGGGAACTTCTCACCCTTACTGAGTGGGATCTCGCTCGCACCACCAGCGTTCTTGCAACCCAAACATCCGAAGACGCCGGAGACCGGGTTGATCTGGCCGGTCGTGAACGTCGACCCGAGCGGCACAGTCGCATGCATCGTCATGCGGTTTCCTTTCCGCCACCCGATTCCCGCACTCCTTGCCAGCTCATACAACGAACACGTAGCTTGAGTAACGCAGCACCAAGCTGTCGGTAGCAAAGCCGAACCTGGAACCTGATGGCACTCGGTTCCCGGCAAGGTGGGCCCAGTCCACGCGCCAACGTGGGCTGGGCCTTTTTGTTGGCCATCGGCGCGCGGAAGCCGACAGCCGTGAGGCCGCGTTTCATCCATGCTGGGGATAGACCCGGCCCCACTGGCGGCCTATCACCCGAACTAAAGGTACGACCGCCAACGGATCTCGTCAAGGGATCCTACTACTGGATCCACAATCAGGATCTTGCAACAGGAAGAGATATAGATTATTTCTAAAGCTCAAACCATTAGAAATCCTTGGCGATATGGATTGATCGAAAAAAACAAATGCAAAGACAACTCGAACCAGAATTCTCCACACGCGAATTCGCCATTCCGGTAAGTGTTGGTGAACTCCCAGCGGCAAAGATCCAGATTGTGGTTGGGGTCATGCCCGCAGCCGCTGTATACGAGCGGTTCGTCATCCCCCGGCGCGACTCAAGGAAGAAGACCGGTTATCAGAGAGAGCCATCGACGACTCGGGTGAACAGGCTGGCCACTGAATTGAAGCGCGCCCGGGTTTCGCTACCCACAGCAGTCCTGCTGAATCTGCGTTCGTTCAACCCCAACCTGCATCTCCAAACTTTGGACGATCACCACCGTTTTCGGCCGAACGAAGAGGACCTGTACGTGGTCGATGGCCAGCACCGCATCCTCGCATTGGAAAAACTAATCATCGACGCTCCTCAGGACTGGTCCTCCTATCCCCTGCCCTTCGTCTGCATGCTGGGAGCAGACGACCGACAAGAAATGGAGCAGTTTTATGTCGTCAACTCGACAGCCAAGAGCGTCCGAACCGATCTCGCGTTTGACATCTTGAAGCAACGGGCAGAGTCGGATCCAGTCCTCCTGGAGGGTCTGACCGAGCGAGGGGAGGACTGGAAGGTCAAGGCTCAGGCCCTCGTCGAGATTCTGGCAGAGAGCCCAGTTTGGAAGGGGCGAGTCCGCTTCCCTGGAGAGCCGAAGGCGGACACAACCATCAATTCGTCGGGCTTGGCGACCTCGTTCAAGTCTCTCTTGGACACGCCGTTCTTTGGAAGCATCAGCAACACTGATCGAGGCAAGATCCTCGATGCCTATTGGCGGGGGATTCGTGAGATCCTGAGGCCGGCCTTCGACGAACCGCACAGGTACGCTGTTCAGAAATCTGTCGGCGTCATGGCTCTCCACAACCTTCTGATTTCCGTTGTCGAGTACATTCGATCCCGGGGAGACTCCGTACTTGAGTCTGACTCGTTTACCAAGGCCATGCGCAATCCGCTGGAGAAAATGCAGGGGGAGTCGGCTGCCGGTGAACCCGTTACTGGACTGGATTTCTGGCTTGCCGGGACACAGGGCGCCGCCGGAGCGTACAGCAGCAACGCCGGGAGAAGGGTCCTCATTGCTCGGCTGAGGGGCCTTCTCCCTCGAATCGAAGTCGAGTAGCGGCCTTGATCCCAGGCATTGGCGCCACGCGGCCGTGTGATTAGCCCGCAACCCCGAGAGACGTGCCATGAGCAACGACATTTCTAACTCGAATGCCGACGATGCGGCGTTGCAGGCGGTCCGCGGCGAACTCGTCAAAGACGGGTCGGCCCGCTGGAAGCGGGTCTTAGAGAAGTTTTTGATGGCAGCGATTGGGAGCATCCCCTGGGTGGGTGGCTTTCTCGCAGCCGCAGCGAGCATACCCGGGGACGAGAGCGCTGTTCGACAGGATTCGTTGCAGACCAAATGGCTCGACGAACATGAGCGCAAACTCGAGCAACTTCGAGGCACCCTCGATGAGGTTTCGGGTCGGTTCGAGAAGCTAGGACATGACATCGAGGAACGCGTTCAGAGCCCGGAGTATCTTGCGTTGGTTCGCCAAGCTTTCCGCACATGGGACCGTTCAGAGACCGATGATAAGCGTCGGTATGTCGCCAACCTGCTTTCCAACGCTGCAGGAACCCGCATCTGCTCCGATGACGTGCTTCGACTTTTCATCACCTGGCTCGATCTCTATCACGAGGCTCATTTCGCGGTCATACGTGAGGTATTCAAGAACCCAGGCTCGACCCGGTTCGATGTTTGGACTGAGTTGTACGGTGAGTTGCCGCGCGAGGACTCGGCAGAGGCGGATCTTTACAAGCTTCTGATTCGTGATCTCAGCACGGGAGGAGTACTTCGACAGGCACGTGACACTAACGAATCCGGTCAATTCTTGCGGAAGCGCGTGGCGCGACGACGCGGCGCGGCTCCGACGACTATGGAGTCCGCTTTCGAAGACTCAAAACCCTATCTCCTCACAGAGCTGGGGAAGCAGTTCGTTCACTACACTATGAACGAAGTTGTCGCGCGTCTCGCACCTACTGGGGCCTGACCCCATTCATTGAGCTGCGTTTGACCCCGAAAAGTCTCGGAGCCGCTTCAACAGCCGCACCATCGCCCAGGTGTCGCGTTCACAATAGTCCAGCAGATCCTGCCGAAGCCGATCTCGCTCCTCGACCGGGATTTTGTGCGCTACGAAAAGCAGCCGGGCGATCTCCACGCTCGCGACCAGCCCGTCCACTATCACCAGGTCATTGTAGGTGAGGTCGGGGACCAGCGGGTTGAGCACGTACTTGATGCTGAAACTCCCCCTGAAACCCGGATGATAGACATGGTTCCTGACGACCGGCAGGAGATCAATGAGCTTGCCGAGCAACTCACCGAGCGGCACGGCGAGCTGCGGCACAAGCCGCTGCAACTCCCCGATTCGCGTCTTCTCGAATGCTGAGTAGGTAACAATCCGCTTCGCGCCTCTCGTCGCCTCAAGCAGCCGCTCCGCCAGCTCCCGCCGCGGATCGCCAGGGCCTTCGGCAAGCCAACCGACGTGACTGTAGTTACCGTCGCGCTGTTCCTCGTGATAGCTGAATTGGGCCGTCGCTTGGCCCCATGGGGCAAGCCCGTCCCAAACAGGAACGGCGCGCGCGACCGTCTCAAAATCGAGATATCCAAGTGGGCCCTCAAACGGTGCCAGAGCGGTTGCGAGCCCCGGCTCCACGATCAAACGGTTTTCCCGGAGCGCCCTAAGCTGGCGCTTCGCGGCATCCGGGAGCTTCTTGTCCGCCGGGATGTCCCAGATTCTATGCACTCCGTTCGCCATGTACGCGATCGTGCCTTTGGGCCCGGAGTTGTAGAGGGTTGAGATATGATCGGGATCCGCGGGCCAGCAGCGCTTCATGAAGGGACAGTCCCGCGGCTCAAAGCAGTATGGGCCAAGCGGCCGGTCGGGGCGACTTCCATCGACCATACCGGAGAACTCCGCAACAAGCCCAGCCACGCGCGGCAGGAACAGCTCAACGGCCTCTGTTACGTCGGTTCGGACGAAGAGGTCGCCGTGACCGGGATGTCGGTACTCCCTGTTGAGGTGCATCACCTCAATGCGGGTAACCGGGACATTCGATTCACGCAGCACCCAGGCTTGAATGGCCGCGTCAGGGATGTGCTCATCCTTCACTGACGTCGCGGACTTTGCCTCGATCAGCGTAAACCCGGTCTCGTTGCGGACGAGGATGTCAACGGCGAGTGCTACCCCAGCTGACTCGAAGCTCGCCTCGAAGACAGCGGAGGCACCGGATTCAAGGGCTCGCTGCGTGGCCTCAAGCCGCGCCGCGCGCGCGTCGGACGGTAGGTTGATGAGGACACCACCCGGGAACGCCTTTCGGGCAAGCTCCCCAACGAGCCGCCCTTGGTCGAACCGGTCGAGAAGGACCTTGTCCGGCTGGAGTTCTTCAGCGAGCGGTTCGTTAACCGTCCACCAAAGAAGTTTCGGGCATTGGCACCCAGCGACAAAGGTGGACTTCGAGCTGCCCATCCCGCCGCCTCCGCTCAACGGACGGCTTTCCTGAACCGGGACGCCTCAACCTCAGGCGGGTGCTTGTCGAGTGCGTTCACTCGCCCTCGAGCGAATCCTTCAGTCCCAGCTCGCGCAGCGCCACCTTCGTTTCCTCCACCTTCTGAGGCGAGACGCCCTCCGCTGGAGCCACCTCGACCCGCAGCGTGATCTTTAGACCGACCGAAGCTGCGAACTTGGAGAGCACCTTAGTATAGAAATTCATCCATTTTTGGTGCGGCACATCCCCTGTCCACACCAGACGGGCGATGCTTGCGGGCCTCGGCACCTTGTGGTCGGATACACTCGACACGCCGGCGCCGCCAGGCCCGTTCGGCACCGTGCTCCAACCGCTTGCAGTCCCTCCAGCGGGCAATGACGGTGAGCCTCTTGTACCGGCCGCGTACGCTTCGGCGACGTCCCGCTGGATGAGGAAGACGTCATCGGAGATTTCGACATCCTCGAAGAGAAGCGAGCTGCTCCAATGGAACGGCGAGTAACTCCCGTCGGCCCTCTTGCCGACGTATCCCAGCATCCCGGTCTCGACTCCCCGAGCAATGGTGTCCTTGATCGAGTCAGGAACGAGTAGCCGCGGGAACTGCGGTGAGGCGAAGAATGCATCCCGCACCGATCTGGTGCTCCACTCTTTGAACGCGGGGGGCCAGTTCCGAACCAGGAAGTTAGGACTTACGCCCTTTTCCTCGATGTCGCCGGCTTGACCCAGACGCTCCAGGATCAGCTGGGCTATCGACGGCGCGGCGCTAGAATGGACAAGCCCGAGATCGACGGTCTTCCACTGCCCGTCCGCGCCGAGCAGCATGACATTCTTGTACGTGCGCCAGACGGTCTCCTTGATGTCGCGGTGGGCCTTTTTGAGACTCTCCGCCAGTTGTCGCTTCTGGCCGTCGTCGAGCCGAAGCTCCTCATCTTCGTCCGCAATGTCTTCCCAGGCCAGTACTTTGCGGGAGTCATCGCGGAGGCCATCCGGAGCGTCAGGGACAGCCCAAACTAGAGCGCTCTTGAACGTCCGGCCCGAAGCGCCATGCTCCTTGGTCGCGGACTCGATGAATAGGCGGGTCGACCTCTCCATGGCCGCCTGTTCGGGCGGGAGGACAACAAGGGTCAGCCGCGGACCATCAGGAATCTGAGCGCTTTTGTCTGGAAAATAGATTCGGTCGAGTGCCTTTCCTTCGGCAAATACCTTCTGCACCTCTGCGCGGATTCGCTCCTCTACTCGAGACGCTTGAACACTAGCCCGTCTATCGGCCAGGAGCTTGTTGAGGTTTGGCGAGAGACTAAACCGATAGCGGTTCTTCTCGGCTGATAGGAAATAGCAGGTTGTTGACAACGCTTCCAGGGCAGTCTCGACGTTGCCGACATCAAGGTCTGGCTCAGCGACCGCGAGACGAATCTCCGGGAGCGTCGCCTCGGCTTTTGCCTGGCCGCCGTTCGATTCGAAGAAAATCGCGGTGGCTACCTTCCGATGGAGGCGCGCCTTGCGGATCGTATCGACCGCCTCCTTGTCGAGGCGGACGGCATGCGAATCCTTCTTGCCGCAAATATCCGTCGTGACCGCGCCCTCCAGTTTCGCGCCACCTAGCTGCTCGAATACGGCGGATCGGAAGAGTGGGTCGTCAAGGGGCGCCGTTCCCATCCCTATCAATGGGTCCTTGTGGGCTCCCTTGAACCCAGCCTGATAGGCATTCGCCACCCAGAGAGCGAGCAGGCGGAGAACGCCCCTAGTTTGCTGAAAGCGGGGCAGCGCTTGCCACTTCCGCTCGAATACCGACAGCAGCGTAGGATGGAACGGATAGGTGGCCGAGAACTCTTCCTTCGCTCGGTCGATCGCGAACCAGTTTGGGACCTGAGCTCGATGTGATTGTACCCACTCGGCGTACTCCGCAGCGGTCGCCTTGGCGTCATCAGGCAGCCCACCCCACTCGAACAGACGCCGTCGAATGATCTCCGAGGTCTCCGATTCGGCAGACATTATCATCGCCTTGCCGAGTCGATCGAGGAGCTTCTCAAACCGCTGAAAGTCAGCTTCGTCCTCCGGCGTCATCTCGTCGACGACGGAAGGGAGGGACACCGCTAGCACGACGCGGTCCTGCGCCCGGGCTTCCTCTGATAGGTTTTGGAGAAATGAGTACAGCTGTCCGCCCAGCCCCGTCTTTCGATTCCGCTCACGGTTCAAGTAGTTGAGAAGTTCGTCCATCAGGATGAGGGCAGGTCCGTCCTTCGGGAGGAATTGGCGAATCACCTCCGTTGATGGGGCCGTACGCTCCTCTTCGTGCTTAGCGACCACGGCAAATCCCGCTTCCCCGCCTAACTGAAATGCGATGTCGCCCCATGGGGTGCGTCGCAGCGGCGTCCCGTCCTTACCGCCCCGGCCGGTGAGCGAGTCAAATTCCGTCCCGACAAAAACGGCGGTGGCCGCACCAGGCACGGTCTTGACGCCTGCCTTGTCGAGAAGAGTCTGCACTCCCTTCCAACTCAGGGCTGCTGGGCCTGCCCGCGCGATGTGATAGAGAAGGGTCAACGCGTGCGTCTTACCACCACCGAACTGCGTGGTCAGGTTGTAGACCGCCGATGTTTCGACCTTGATGCCCGAGAGCCGCCGGACCGCTCCGGCTCCGAGTTCAATCAGGCTTGATGTCAAAAACGTCCGTTCGAAGAATCGTTCAGGGTTCTTATAGTCGTCGGGCGCTCGCCCGTCCCTGACGTGGTCGAGATGGACCGCGAATTCGGATGCGTCGAGGGGCCTTCCCTCGCGGAGATCCTCGCGGGGCGTGATGACTTTGTACCAGGGTTTTAGCGCCATACTGTCTCCGATCAGTTGCGGCGGAATCGGCCCGTGTTGGCATCAAGCGTCCAGTCTTTGAAGAAGCCATACGGAAACGTATCGGTTTCACTTCTCGACCCAACAATGACGAGCGTTTCGCCGCCGAGAGCGGCACGCGTTGGGATCTCCATCGCCTGGACGACTTGATCAGCAAGATGACGTACCAGCTCCGCGCCTTCACTTGCGCCCCGGCGGTAACAAACCACCACGCGGAGCCTCGCCCGAACGCAAAGGATCTTCCACAACGCATAGGCGACCAGGTCATCGGTCGGGCTGTTTTCAAGCTCGAAAACGCCGATCGGGAACCGCCACCTCCGATCACCCGCTGGATCGAAAGCTACCGCGTCTACCGATAGGTACTCCGAGCGCGGCACCGGGAGCAGGTCGGATCGGTGTCCGCGCGCCGCACCCCGCCAGCTCATCATCGGGAACGTCCCGATCACCACCCCAGTCAGGGCCTCGGTCCATGGCTTAAGGTCCCCGCTCTCCGCTGCCTCGCGAAGTGCGGTCGACGCCTCGTGCGTCTTTACAGTCTCCATGAACACTCTGAACCAGGCACGGGCGACGGAGTCCACGATCAGAACCCGAGGCCCTTCTTGCGCGCGAGAACGCCGTCAACCCAGCGCTTCTCGTCGGTCGAAGCCGGGTACAACGCGGAGAACGCCTGGGCAAGCCGCCAGAAGCGTTCGTCGCGGCCGAGGCCGTCCTCCACCAGGAAACGCTTCAGCGCCTCACCGCGTCCAGCTCCGAAGAGGATCATTGACTGGTGGACACGGTCGAGAACAGTCTCACCCTTTTGCGGAGCCCCCGTATCACCCCAACCGCGGCTCTCCTCCGCCTCCTCAAGATCCGCCACGAACCCCATGGAGAGCTGCGCGCTCGCCGCCTTCTTGCCGCGGCTTGTTGCGGTAGCAGCTTCACTCTTCTGGAACAGGGAGCGAGTCCGCTCCGCGACGGGTAGGAGCCTTGCGATTGAGCCCCTAATCTCTATGAGAGTTGAGAGCCCTTCCAAGTGGGCTCCGAGTCCCTGTGCGATCTTCCGCGCGGCGTCATATTCGAGCACGAACCCGCCGCCCCTACTCTTTGCGCTGCTCTCCTCATCTTCTTCCTCGCTGGGCTCGTCGTCCGCTGCCTCACCAGAGCCGTTACCGACCGCACCACTGGTCGCACCCGTCGACAGCGTCCACAGCCACATGGCGGTCAGCCGCGCGTCCTCCTCAAATCCTGTTGCGTCCGCGCCGGCGAAGATCATCGCCAGGGCCTCCTTCGCGACCGCAGCCCACACATGCTCGAGGTAGTCCTTCAGCGATACCTCGTCTCCCGACGCCTTCTCGACGCGCGAATACTGGGAGTAAAGCTCCAACGCCGGACCAAGGCACGCGAAGATCGCATCTGCGCCAACGACACCTTCCTTCGCGAGCCGGGGCATCCACTCGTGGATTCTGGTCGGCAGCGCCGCAAGGATATCCCGCCAGTCGCCCACCGTGTCGCGCTGCACCGCGCCCTCAGCCGCTTCCCTTGGCCTACAGACGATGTGGATCGAGCTCTGAAGTGAGGCTGAACCGGCAGCCTGAGTGCGGTTCTGCAATTCTGTGTCGATGGGCCATGAGCCAGTGACGATCCACCCGGCATCGATGATCGCCCCAAGGATCGCCTCCCAAGCGTCGGTGGTGCTGTCAGCGAAGACGATAACTCCCATGCCATCCGGCTTGACCACGCGGCGGGCGACCTCGAGGGCGGCGGTCATTTCCTTCTGAAAGAACGCCTTGTCTTTTCTAAGGCCGTTGGGACCGGGGTTGGCATCAGTGACGATAACCTCCCGGTCTTGATCAACCAGACCCTCTCTGTACAGGTCAGCGTGAACCGTCCGAAGTAGCGGGCCTTCCCATGCGTAGAACACGTTCGATAGGTCAGAATACGGTATCGCAGCAAAGTACGGCGGGTCCGTGCAGAGCAGATCGACTGAATCATCGGGAAGTGTCTGGTCTTGGGCGGCATTCCGTAGGACCGTTCCACTTGACGGCAGTGGCTTTAACCCCACCAGCACTTTCTCGATCCATTCGATCGCCCCGGCCCAGTTCGCCGGTCCATCCGCAATCGGGTTTGACTCCGCAAAGTCCCAAACAACCTGGAGCGCCTGCTTCCCAAACGCACCTTCAATGGTGGATCGACCCGAGTGCCACCGGGATAGAGAGCAATTCTGAAAGATCAGCCGACTCATCCCGCATATGAGGAGGCTCTGGACTGCTCGGCGGAACTCCGGGGTCCAGTCCGATGAGCTGTCTTCAGCGATCAGGCTCCGGATGACTTGTAGGGCAATCGCTTGGCGGTCGCTGTAGAGATCGCAAAACCGAGTAATACCAATCCTGGTTACAGCGCTCAGACCCCGCGTGTTCTTTTGTGGTCGAATCGGGTTAATCTTATCGTGCGGAATCTTCGCACGGTCAAGGTGGGCACTGGCGAGTCGGAATGCGGCGATATCGTCGTCGCCCGGGCTAACAAACTGTCGACCGTTCGGCGACTCAACATAAAGAGCGAGAAGTCTGGCAGAATTTGCTCCGCCCGCCTGAGCACTCAACTGCTCCCGCACAGCCGCCGGCTTTGTGGTGAAGTCGCATACTGGACACGTTACGGCTCCCCCTGCAACGGTCGGCCGCTGCCGCGCAAGCCCGTTCCTCCTGATGGTGACGCCCACCTTGGTACCATCCGTGGAAAGTTCCCAATACCACTTCATTCCTCCGCGCGTGATCTGGAGGTTCCGGATCAACGGGATCTCTGCGCCGCACCGAGGGCCCTCGCAACGGACCTGTCGAGCCCAAAGGAAGGCGATAGGCACGGAATTGCCGCGTGCAGGATAGTACTGGGCCAGCGCGTCCTTGGCTCGCGCCCCTATGCGCTTGGCCGAGACCAAGAATGCCTCCCTTAGGTCGTCGCCATATCTCGGGATGTACTCAACGACGATCCGGTTGAGCATTACGGCAATTGGGTTCAGGTCAGCGGCAAACACGTCATGCCCGAGCCGAAGCGCCTCCACGGGAATAGCGCCGCCACCCGCAAATGGGTCCCAAGTAACGGGTGACCGTTCCGGAAATGCCGCCGCCGTAATGTCGCGGACAAGGCCTAGGAGATCCGGGTTCTGGGCGCCCTTCGGATCGGCATAAAGTAGCACCACGTCTAGGAGGGAAGATCGAGCCGCAAGCCATGTCTCCGGATCATTCTCTCCCCACCTATCTGATGTCACATCGCGCCAATGTTCCCAACCAGCGCCGACGAGTTCGGCAATGTCGCGTCGTGTTCGCACACTTGTCGCAAACGCGAGCAATAGCTCTATGACTCGGCGTCGAAATGTTAGTGGGCAATCAGGATCGGCCGGATCAAACCAAGACGCCGCTGCAAGCACCGCCCTACATGCCGCAGGTGGGCGGCGCGCCCACCAGATATGCAGCGTCGCAAGGCTTCCATGGTGGCTCAGCTTCTCGCGTCGGGCGATCGCTGAGATCTCTCTTATTGGAAGATCGACCTCAATTAGGCGCTTGGGCGGACCCTTAATAGCACTCATCGGCTATCCGCAGCCAGGATTGCGGCCGGTCCGACGTGGTAGTGCGCCACCTGAACAACAGGCTGCCACCCCAGGCGCGCCGGATCTTGGACGAGATGCAGCGTGGGAGTTGTCCCACAATTGAAAACGACGTAGAGCCAGTAATCCGTCTTGAGGCGCTCGGCGGTCTTGTACTCGTTGTCGCTAAGCGCAACCTCGCCAACGCCCACACGGCCTTTCACCTCGATGAAGCGCACGTCGGTGAAGGTCTTTTCGTCATGCGGGTGCGGCTTCCGCGAGATGAGATCAAACCCGCGGTTATCCTTCTCCACGCTTTCGACAGTCCAGCCGCGCCCGATCTCATGATGAATGGCCTCCTGTACCGCGATCCGTTCGATCTCCTCGTCACGAACCATTGGTGCTATGCCCGGGGATGCTCGCTGCGGGTGCGGCAGCACCCACGCGGACCCGAGATGCTCGATGTCGCCGATCGCGAGGTGCCGCTCCATCGCTAGCTCGGCCCGCCGCCCTTCAAGGCGGTTGTTCAGCTCATCGAGGTGGGCTTCCGCCTGAGCGATGTTGCCCTCAAGACCTGGAATGTTTTCCCCCTCGACACGGCGGTTGGCCAGCTCGGCGAGTGACATGTTAGCCCGATGGATCAGCTCTCCAAGAGAAATCTCCAGGTGCCGCGCGATCGTATCCACCTCGCGCGCACGTTGGGCAGCGATCTCTCCAAGGAAGGGATTGAGAGCTTGTTCGAAGAGGGCTTGCTCCGAGCGGGCCCGGGAGGGCATTTGCCCATCGCTCGGAATCGGCGTTCCAACCGGGGCAAAGGCCAACGCAGCGAGATAAGTGGGCTGTCGAATCGTAAGCGCGCCAAGTTCGTCTGCCTGGACCAGGAATAGACGCCGGCTGACGGTATTCCCTCGACCGTCCTTCACTGAAGCGCCAAAGGCATCGAGTCGGACTGGGGCTTTGGTCTGCAGATCGAAGAAGACGGCACCCCGCTTGAGGTCGTCGCGGACTCGTTCGGCGACGTCGTCGCGAACCGCCTCGAACAGCGGGTGTCCAGGCGTCACCCATTCCAGGGTTGGGTCTGTCGGCAGGAGAGCCTTGTCGAAGACGACCTTCTGATACTCGCGGCCGAGCCTGCCGAATCGGGGTTCTAGGCGCTCGCCGATAGGCTGGAGCGTGCGAGGGACCTTTCCGACACGGTAGACGTGGCCGTCCTTCTGGACGACCTTCGGATGGACGCCAGCGATCGGGCCAGCAGCGACGAAGAACTCCTCGATTACCTCGGGAATCAGGCGGCGCTCCCGCGCCTCCGCTGACTTCCCGAGTAGCGCACCGAGATTCAGTTCGCGTTTTGCCAGGCCTTCGAGCGTCGAAGATGTGATCTTGCGGAACCGCTCGGGATCGACGTCGCGTACAATACGCGCTTCGATGTTCGGGAGGTCCATACGCCGCAGGTACATCTCACGGAACAACTTCTCGAGCATGTTCGCAGGGAAGACTTCGCCAATCACATCGAAGACTTGATCGGTTCCCAG
Organism: Gemmatimonadales bacterium; assembly: GCA_046160105.1. Taxonomy (GTDB): domain Bacteria; phylum Gemmatimonadota; class Gemmatimonadetes; order Gemmatimonadales; family GWC2-71-9; genus SHZU01. The sequence continues at coordinate 142,164 of JBJXGT010000049.1, forward strand.
GGATCTACGGATTTCGAGCAGGCGTTCGAGGAGCTTCGCAAGCACTCGCCCCTCACGCGTATTCACGGCGACGAAATTGAAAATGAGGCAGTCGTGTTCCTGGCCATAGCGATGAATTCGACCCATGCGCTGCTCAAGACGGACCGGGTTCCAGGGGATGTCGTAGTTGACCATGAACCAGCAGAACTGAAGGTTTATGCCCTCGCCTGCCGCCTCGGTGGCGACGAGCACCTGCGCATCCTCACGGAACTCCCTCTCGGCGTGGATGCGACTACCCGGTGTGTCGCGATCGCCGATCTTCATGCCGCCGTGGATTTGCGTCGTCTTCAGGTTCCATTGCCTCAGTCTGCCCAGGGGCCGGCCGTCCTTCCCATCACCAGCGAGGTAGTCAAGCGTGTCCTTGTGCTCGGTGAAAATGAGCAGCTTCATCTTTGGATCATTGAAGACGTTGTTATCGGCAAGCACCTTCCGAAGCTTCACTAGCTTGGACTCGATTTCCCGGCCTTCGAGGGTACGCGCGTGTTCGATGAGCTTGCCGAGCTGCTGGATTTCCTCGCGAAGGGCGATGGGATCAACGGAGGCGACTACTCCTTCCAGGGCCGCCTCGATCTCCATTTGCTCTTCTTCGGGTAGGTCGTCGAAGTCGTCGGGAAGGCGGTTCTCGATCTGCTCTCTTCGGTGCTTTTCGGGATCGGCGAGGATCTTCTCTCTTTTCTCGCGCATCCGTTCAAGGCTCCGGCGTACCGCGTAAACGCTCGATGCGAATCGGCGTTGTAGCATCGCCATCGTGAAGGAAAGAGCACGACCCCTCGCGGTCTCGTCTTCGGACGCCTTGATGGATTGGTCCTCGACGTAGCGCGTGAGCGCGTCGTAAAAGTCGTATTCGTCTCCGTCTAGCTCGAAGGACGCAGTGCGGACCTCGCGCTTCGTAAACAGTTTCTTCACCTGGCCAGTCTCGGCGTCCGGAAATGTGACCAGCGCTTCCTTGGTTCGGCGAAGGTAGAATGGCGCCTCATGCCGCCGCATCGCCTCTTCGAGGCTCTTCACGCTCCCGTAGATGTCACGGTCGAGAAGCTCGAGGAACAGGCAAAAATTCTCGGGGTCGCCCTTATGAGGGGTTGCCGTCATCAAGAGGTAGTGGTCAGTCATCCCCGACAGCGACTCACCGAGCTTGTAGGCGAGCGTCTTCTTGTCTGCGCTGTAGGCAGCCATCTTGTGCGCCTCGTCGACGATCACGAGATCCCAGCGGCTGCGGAGTAGGCTCTCCTTCGCGTCCTCGACGCGCGAGACCCATGAGATTGACGTTACGACCTGGTTTTTTTCCTGCCACGGGTTCTGGCCGTAGTTCGCTCGCAGTACATCACTGCGAATGACCTCGAACGGTTCTCGGAACTTGTCCTTCAGCTCGCGTTGCCATTGGAAGCAAAGGTTTGCCGGCGCGATGACTAGCGTGCGCTTCACCAAACCGCGGATCTTCAGCTCCTTCAGGAGCAAGCCCGCCATGATGGTCTTCCCCGCACCGGGGTCGTCGGCGAGAAGAAAACGGATGCGCGGGAGTCGCATGAAGTAGTCGTAGACCGCCTCGAGCTGGTGAGGGAGTGGATCGACTCGAGAGATCGAGAGAGAAAAGTACGGGTCGTACTCGTAGGCGAGCCCCAAGCGGGCGGCCTCGATGCCAAGCCGGAAGCGGGCCGGGTCGCCATCGAACGGCTCACGCTCCGGTGTCGCGTCGAGGAGTTGGACCTGATCGAGTCGCAGCACGCGCTGGTGGACCTGGCCGCTCTTCTGCCCGGCGCCGACGATCTTGATCACGTCGCCGAGCGGCGTGACGACGAGCACCTCGATTGGTTCGGGAAGCACCGGCCCACGGACGATTACGCCCGGCCTCAGCTCGCTCGCGTTCATTTCACCCCGCCAGGGAGGCCGTTACGATCCATTTTCGATCTTCCATTCATCCCGGGCGCGAACCCAGGTAACCCTCCGGAACCGAACCTCGGCCAGGGGGATGACAACGGGGGGAGTGACAGGCAGGGTCGACCTGCTCCAGCCAAAAGTAACCCAAACCCAGCAATACCAAAAGGTTACCGGGCAGCTGCTGGACCATCGCGGGCCGGGCCAGGTGACGGAATTGGTGACTTTGCGACCGAACTAGCGCCCTGGGCCGCCTCCTTCAGTTGGCGTTCGAGGACTTCCCGATCCTCCCCACGATGCTTGCGGCGGACATGGTCGAGAGCTGCGAAGAATTGATCAAGCGGCGCTTCAATTAGCTGCTCGAGGCGCTCGATCGCCTTTTGGAGTAGGGTGTCTCCGTCGCCGGCGTCCGATTCGGCCGCGCCGGCCTTTGCGGACAGATACTGCCGGGTCGCGTGGCTGAGGTAAACGACCGCAGCGTAGTGCCTAGCTAGGCGCAGACTCTCTAGAAACGGTCTTCGAACCCCCTCGACCGCCAGCTGGAAGATCGCATCAGCCGAGGACTCACCGGACTGCTGATCCAAATCCTGTCCGCTCAACAGACGACTCCAAGCACCGTTGAACTCCTCCTCGCTAAGGCCCTCCGTTCGTCGCAACTCAGCCTGAACGGCGGCGCAAACCTGTTCCGCTGGAGTGCGGGCCTCGGCCGTGATCAGCTTCGGACCTGCCCCCAGCAAGAGCCAGTTCAAGCTGAGGTTGGCCTTCCGAGCCAGCTCGATCAACCATCCCGGTTCGGGAACGCTCGGGTCTCTTCGACTCATCCAGTTCACGCCCGTGGTCCGCCCGATGTCGAGATCCTCGACGAAGGCCGCCCACGAACCGTTGCGTTCGACGGCGAATCGCTGGAGTCGATCACGAATGAAGCGGGCGTCCGCCCGCGGTACCCGTTTCTTTGCCACTTGCACCTCCTTCGAACGTCGCCGAGCCTAACGAACTGGTCGTTGGAACGAGTCGACTGGAGGAGGCCCAAAGCCCAACTTCTACACGTCATCTCGGCGGAGGATTGCCGACACGACGTGCGGACGGGTTGCGGCAGCTCCCGAGTCGCATGGGTGCATACCGGTGATTGGTGTGCAGGGCCCCGGGGGAGAGGATCCCTTCCGGGTGCCCCTCACCGGGTGCTTCCCCAATAAAAGCTGCCCGGAGAACTGTCTTGGGCCAACCCCCTCGACCAGTCAGCAGGCAAGAACGGGGTCGACCGGGAGAGGACCCGCGGCCCCTGGAAGAACAGAGTTGGGCGGAGTTCTGGAGCCTGGACCGACAACGACCTGGGACTTGTCGGCAGGCAACCTCCCCGAGCCAGGGCAATGTAGTTCCCGGCTTGGCTCGCAAGCGGTCACTCGGCAACGGGGGCGCACGCCGGGGGCAAGACTTGAAGCCCCCGGCGTGTGCCCAAAAGGAAACGGAATGAAGAGCCCGAGCATCACGGCCCCGGAACGGACCAAACTACGAGACGCCTGGGGTGAATTCCTCGAAGGTCTCCCTTGGGACCATTACGTGACCCTGACGTTCGCCCGGAACAGTGGACCGCTTCGGGCCAAGGCCACCTTCCGTACCTGGATCCGCCGTCTCGAACGGAAGACCGGACGGCCGCTCCTCTGGTTCCTCGGGCTCGAAGATGGACACCAGCTGGGCCGCCTCCACATCCACGCACTCGTTGGCGGGACCGATGCGCTCGGCGAAACTACGCTTGAAGAAGCCTGGGAGGAGGGATTCTCGCGAATCGAGCGGTTCCAGCCTGGCCTGGGCGCCGCGCACTACGTCACCAAATACATCACGAAGGAGCTGCTCGATTACGACATCTCCCCGAACGTCGCGCAGGCAGTCCGCCAGCGCGAGAAACAACTACCGCTCGGCAGCCTGAGAACCCCACCAATCGCAAGGAGAAAGAAGCATGCAAGACGTTCCTGAGGTTCCCGCTGGGTTCGTGCCCCTGATCGATCCCGAAGGCTTGCACGATCTCAACATCGTTCCGGCCGACCAGCTCAAGTCCGGCGCGGTGGTCACCTACCGCGGCTCGCACGAGTGGAAGAGTGCGTCGGGCCAGCCCCACCGGGCCCATGCCTTCGAGGACGAAAATGGGCTGTTCGGGATCTGGGCGTCGGCCCAGCTCGACCGACTCCTCAAGCAGGTCCGACCGGGAGCCCGCTTGTTCATCCGGTACGAGGGACTGGTCGAACACCCGAGCCTTCCGGGACGGTCAACCCATCGGTGGACCGTCGCCCCGGCCGCCACCGACCTGCCGGTGACGCCCCGAACGGCCGCGTAGAGGCCGTTGTGGGCCGACACCAACCACCAAACTGCGAGGCCGGGTGCCGTCTTCGCCCGGCCTCGAAGTCCGTGGCCCGGCCAGTCGCGGATGGGCCGTGGATAGCCCCGGATTCGTTCGGATTCTTCCGTAGGTCCTTCGTGCGTCCTTCGTCCGTGCATCCGATAGTGACGCCCGTCGGAGCACCCGGAGGGCCGAGACCCGGCGGGTGGTCGCCATGACCCTTGACGAGCTTGTGGCCAAGTGGGAATCCGAGGCCGCCGGAATGGACCGTCGCTCGGTGTCGGTGGCCGGCGGCGCCCTCGTTCGTGAGTTTCTCGCGGACCTCGCGGCGGCTCGCCGGGATGAAGCCCAGGAGTTGCTAACCCTGCCCCAAGCCGCCGCTGAGTCAGGGTACAGCGAAGGCCACATCGGCCGCCTGGTTCGGGAGGGAAAGGTTGCGAACGCCGGCCGGAGGCGATCCCCCCGAATCCGGCGGGCGGACCTCCCCCGGAAACCGACCGCCGAATTGGCCAAGCCCCGTCTCGTGGGCTATGATCACGTTACCGACGCTCGTGGACTCCTCGGCCGACAGAGAGGAGCACGAGATGGCTAAGCAGTCCGCGCGAGACGCTTGGCGTCAGCGCAAGGATGGAACGTGGACCCTGTCGATCGGTAGGCGTGGCGACCGGGTCCGGCTCTTTCAAAAACGAAGGGACGGGCCGTTTTACCGAGAAGTGTGGACCCCGGATGGTCGCGATCGGCGGTCGCTGGGCACCGCCGATCGAAAGGAAGCCGAGCAGCATGGCCGAAAACTCCAGGCTCAGTTGGTTCTGGGGCTGGAGCAGAGGCGACCCGGCGGGAAAGTCACGTTGGGCGTTCTGTGGGACCGGTTTCGCACTGAGAACCCTGCCTTCCTCGACAACGTTCCCACGTCAAGGAAGGACTCGAAGCTTCGAGCCAGAGTGCTGATAGCGTTTTTCGGCGCTGACCGTGAGGTGAGAAGCCTAACGGCAGAAGATCAGGCCGCGTACGTAGCGGCTCGGCGAGCTGGCGGCATCAAGGTGTCCGACAACGAGGGTGATGTCACCCGCCCGGTTCGGGCAAGGACGGTCGATGCTGATCTGTTCCTGCTCCAGACGATGCTGTCGTGGGCATCTCGGCTTCGAATCGGTGGGATGCGGTGGATCGACTCGAACCCGCTCCAAGGGGTTCGACGACCGCGTGAGGCCGACCCTCGGCGCCCGGTGGCGACGTGGGAGCGATTCACCGCAACCAAAGCCGCGATGCAGAAGTTGGCGGCGGACGCCGAGTCGGAGGTCGAGCGGTTGCGGTGGGCGAAGATGGAGTTCGCCCTGGTGCTTGCCCAGGCCACGGGCCGCCGGTTGGGCTCGATTCGCAACCTCCGGTGGGAAGATCTCGACTTTGCCAATGGAGAAATTCATTGGCGAGCCGAACACGACAAGAAGCGGAAGTCGTGGGACATCCCCTACCCGCCCGATTTCTGGGTCGAGGTGCGGCACTACCGCCGGAAGTTGGGCGCGGTCGGTGGCTGGTTGTTCCCCGGCGAGCGATTGCCGGACCAACCGATGGACCGCCACTTGTTCGACAAGTGGCTGACCGTCGCCGAGAAGGCCGCGGGCCTGCCGAAGCTCAATGGCGGCCTCTGGCACCCCTACCGCCGAGCCTGGGCGACGGCGAGAAAGGATCTCTCGCTCAAGGATGTCGCCGCGGCGGGCGGGTGGAAGGACGTCGAAACACTTCTCATGTATCAGCAGCCGGACAAAGAAACGCTCATGCGGGTCACCTCGCATGAGCGCCAAGTCCACCACATTGTTGCGGGTCAGGGGTGAGAAACTGCCCCCGTACTGCCCCCGCTCTCTCGTAAGCCATCGGGACGGCGGGATTTGAACCCGCGACCCCCTGAACCCCATTCAGGTGCGCTACCGGGCTGCGCTACGTCCCGTCCTTCCCGTTCCCACCTCGCGGCGGGACGCCAAACCTAGCCCGCCACCCGGCCCCGGAGAAGCCCCCGCTACCTTTCCCCGATGAAAGTCGCCCGCCCCCTCGCCGCCCTCTTCTTCATCGCCGCCGGCATCGGCCATTTCATCATCCCCGACTTCTACCTGGCGATGATGCCCCCCTGGCTCCCCGCCCACCTCCTGCTCGTCCAGTTGAGCGGCGTGGCCGAGATCGCCGGGGGCTTCGGCCTCCTGATCCCCCGCTTTCGGCGCGCCGCCGGCATCGGCCTCATCGTCCTCCTCATCGCCGTCTTCCCCGCCAACGTCCAGATGCTCCTGAACGCCCGCGCCGCCGGGACGCCGGAGCTGGCTCTCTGGGTCAGGCTGCCATTCCAGCTCCTGTTCATCGGCTGGGTCTGGGCGGTCAGCCGAGCCCGGCCAGCGGCCGCCTCCGCCGGCTCGGCGTCATCGCCGCCCTAATCACCGGTATCGGGGTACCCGAGCGAACACCCCGCCACTCCACCAAGAACGGCGGAACATTTCGGGGCGCCGGTCGCGGAAATCCGCGCCGCGCCGCGTTATTTCGGTTGCCGCAGAGCGGGCTTGGCACCGCATCGTGAGGGCATGCCGCCTTGCCAATCCCTCATCGCCGAGCGTACCGTATGGCCATGCCCGAGCTGGCGCGCCGCTGGACCCGCGAGGAAGTCCTCGCTCTCCCCGACGACGGAAACCGCTACGAGTTGGTCGACGGGGAGCTGCTGGTGAGCCCGAGGCCCCGGGCCCTGCACCAGTTGGCCGTGAGCGCCATGTACGATCGCCTCAAGCCATACGTCCAGGCCTACCGGCTCGGCACGGTCCTCTTTTCGCCCGCGGACCTGGATCTGCGGTCGGGCCAGCTTCTCCAGCCCGATCTCTTCGTGCTCGCGACCACGACGGGCCGCCCGCTCCGCGAATGGACCGACGCCGGGATTCCGCCACTCGTGGTGGAGGTGCTCTCCCCCTCGACCGCGCGATTCGACCGCGTCACCAAGCGGCGGCGGTATCAGCGATCCGGGATTCCGACCTACTGGATCGTCGACGTCGACGCTCGGCTGGTGGAGGCCTGGTCGCCTGCCGACAGCTCGCCGCGGATCGTCGACGAAATCCTGGCGTGGCAGCCGAACCCGTTGGTCACGCCACTGTCGATCGATCTTCCCGCCACGTTCCGCGAGATCTGGGGTGAGTAGCAGAGCCCGGGTTGCCACCTGGCTCGTCCGCGCGCCGACCCGCCGCTTCGGATTGCCGGCCCCCGCCGGGTCCGAGGTCGCGGCCGAACGTGACGCCGTGGTGGAGCGATAAGTCCCAGGCCCGCCGCCGGACCCGCCCGGCGCGAGGATCGCACCGCCTTATCTGAGCTCGAACTCGATCAGGATCCCCGGCTGTTTCCCCACGTTGATCAGGGTGTGGACCACCCTGCCTTCGACCCACCGAAAGGCCCCGACCTCGAGCCGGTCCCGCCCCGCCGGCCCCCCCGGCGGGGCCGTCTCGAGGTCCATCGCGGTGGCCGCCACCCGGAAATAGGGCCGGGTGTGGGTGTGCCCCGCTGAACGCCCACCCGGTTCGAGCTCGAACCGGTAGACCCGCATCCGCGGATTCTCCGCGGCTGGCGCTACGGCCGGAGGCCCTTCCGGCCCCGCCGGTCGCTCCAGGGCCTGAACGTCCATCACATCGAACGGCGTCGTCCCCACGTTGTTGACCCGATGGGTGACGGGCGTTCGCTCGTTGTTTCGCGCCGACACCGTCCCCGGCACGACCGTCGCGGCTGGCCCCTCGGGCTCCCCGAGGTTCTGGTTGGTCGTGGTGGCGGCGCCCAGTCGGACCGCCGCGTCGTCGCGCGTGTGGGTGTGCATCAGCGTCATCTCCCCGGGCGCCAACCGGACCCGGAACGCCTGCAGGTAGCGGTTTTGGAACACCGTCTGGTGCGCCGGCTCCCGCTCGACGGGCACGGTGGCGGACTGCGCGTTCGCCGCCCGGAGGCCGAGCATGCTGGCGCCGACAACCGCGATGAAGACTCGACCGCTGCGCATGGGAATCCTTGATGGAGTGATATCTGGGTATGATACCCACGGTATGAGCCAACGCCCGCAAGTCATCTTCGACGTCCAGGTGTACTGGCTTCTCGCCACGCTCACCTTGTTCGGGTGCCGGAAGAGCCCCACCGCGCCCCCTGACCCCGATCCGATCACCGCCACCCCGCCGACCCTGTTCTCGGTCGGCTCCCCGGCCAAGGACGAAGATCCGTCGGTCCTGCTCGACCGTGCCGGACGGCTCCACCTGGCCTGGTTCTCCGATCGCGACGGCAACGCCGAGCTCTACATCGCCAACTCGGGTGACGGGCTCTCTTGGTCGCCGGCCGCGAAGATCGCGACCTCTCAGTGGGGCGACTTCTACCCCAACCTGATTCAAGACGACCAGGGCACCTTCCATGTGGTCTGGTTCCAGTGGGTGAGCCTCTTCCTCGGCCAGATCCGGCACCGCAGCTCGGCCGACGGGATCACCTGGGGGCCCGAGGACATCGTCACCCGCGAGTTCCTGACCGACGACTGGGTGCCCACCGTCAGCCAGGCGCCTAACGGCTCCCTGGTGGTCTACTTCGTGGCCGCCAAACGGGTCCCCAACTCGGCCGACAACCAGATCTACGCCGCGGTCAAACGACCCGGGCAAACCCAGTGGGACAGCCCGGTGTCCCTGTCGATCAACTCGAGCACCCACCACGACCACCTGCCGTTCGTGGCTCGGACCGGCCCGAATCAGCTGACCCTGGTCTGGGTCCGGTTCGCGGGCAGCGCCGATTTCATCACCAACTCCCGGTCCGACCTCTTCGTCGCCACCTCCGCCGACGGGTTGGCCTGGTCGACGCCGGCGCTGGTGACCACCGACCAGCGCGGCCAGAATCTCTTTCCCCAGCTGTATCAACGGCACGGTGGAGCGTGGTATCTGGTGTTCCTCTCCACCGCCTCCGGCCAGGACCGGCGCTACGAGATACCCGCGTCGAGCTTGGGCAGCTCACTCACCGGGTTGGTGGAGAACCCGTTGTTGCCCGCCGGTTATTCTCATCGGCTGACCCGCACCGCCAGGTCCGGGGAATACCTGGCCGCCTGGGTGCAGGGCAGCGGGACGGCGCTGGACATCTACACGAGGCTGATCACCCGGTGAACAGCCCGCCCATCCTTGACGACGCGGAGTACCGCGACCTCGTCAGCGTCACCCGCCGCCATCGGATCACGGCGTCCAAACGGGTTCCGGGCCCTCCCGGCCCAGACCGGCCTGCTCTACCTTGGTCTGACATGACTTCCCAGAACAACGCCAACAATGAATCGGGCCGGCCCGACGAGCCCCCGTCGAAGCACAACCCGCTTCGCACCCGGGTCGCCACCTGGCTGGTCCGCGCGCTGACCCGCCGCTTCGGATTGCCGGCCCCCACCGTGTCCGAGGTCGCGGCCGAGCGCGACGCCGCGGTGGAGATGGCCGACGGCACCGTCCTCCTGACCGACAGCTGGTATCCCCGCGGCGCGCCCGACAGCCCCGTCATCCTGATTCGCACCCCCTACGGCCGGGCCGACCTGACCGGCATGCTGATCGGCGCGATCCTGGCCCACCAGGGATTCCGCGTCGTCACCCAAAGCTGTCGCGGCACCGCCGGTTCCGGGGGCGAGTTCGACCCGTTCCGTCACGAGGTGGCCGACGCGAAGGCGACCGTCGCCTGGCTCCGCCGCCAGCCTTGGTTCAGGGGCAAGTTCGCGACCTACGGCGCCTCGTACGTCGGCTACACCCAGTGGGCACTGGCCGTCGATCCGCCGCCGGAGCTCGCCGCGATGGTGCTGCTGGTGGCGCCGATCGATCCCGCGGCGTTCCTCTACAGCGGCGGGGTGCTGGCGTACGACGTGTTGCTGACCTGGATGCAGCTGATGCCGGACCCGCCCTCCCGCCTGCGGCTGCTCTTTGGCGGCCAGAAACGCCAGGCCCAGGCGGTCCGGGACGCCGCGAGCCGGCTCCCGCTTCGGGATGGCTACCTCGCCGCCAACCGCGGCCGCCGCTCGGCGTTCTTCGACGGCTGCCTCGACCATCCTGACGCCGCGGACCCCTGGTGGCGGGCGCTCGACCAGTCCGCCGCGCTCGATCGGGTCACCGCCCCGGTGCTGCTGATCGGCGGGTGGCACGACTTCTATGCCAGGGACATGGTGGGGCAGTTCGCCCGGCTCGACCAGCGAGGGGTCGCGACCGCGTTGCTGATGGGTGCGACACCGCACGCGGGCTACTTCCGCTCGACTCCCGTCACCCTTCCGCAGACGCTGGCCTGGCTCCGCGCCGCGTTCGCGGGGGAGCGGCCCGCTCTGGCCGGGCAGGTTCTCGCTGAGCCGGTCGGTGGCGGTGACTGGCAGCGGTTCGACCACTGGCCACCGCCGTCGGTCGCGCCAAGCCGGCTCTACCTCCAGGAGGGCGGCGGCCTGGCCGCCACCTCGCCGGACGCGGCCACCACCCATCGCTACCGATATGACCCCGCCGACCCTACCCCCTCCGTCGATGGCGGTCTGCTGGCGACGATCGCGCTCGAGGACACCACGGCGCTGCTCGAACGCCAGGACGTGCGAAGCTACGCCACCACCCCGCTGGAGCACGACACCGAGATCGGCGGTCCGATCCAGCTCGAGATCTGGTTCTCGTCGAGCCTGGCGCGGGCCGACCTATTCGCCAAGCTGTGCCGGGTGACCAAAGAGGGACGGTGGCTCAGAGTGTCCGACGCGATCCGCCGGTTCCGGATCGAACCGTCGTCGCCGGACCGGGCGGTGCCGCACCGGCTCGAGATGGCGCTCGCCCCAGCCCTCTGCCGCTTCCTGGCGGGCGAACGGATCGGGCTCCTCGTCAGCAGCGGCGCCCACCCGCGCTTTCTGCGCAACAACGGCTCGGCGCAACCGTTGGCAACGGCCACCGAGCTGCTCCCGGCAGACCAGGGGATCCATCTGGGGCCCTGTCATCCCTCCGCGATTCTCCTGCCCGTGCTCCGAGGGCGATAACGTCCCTCGCCCACCGCCGGACCCGCCCCGGCGCGAGGATTGCACCGCAACATCCCACCGGAAGGCGAATCCTCTCACCTGGAAGGAGTTGCGGTGCCCAACCCGCGGTTTTCGATGGTGATCCCCGCCTGGAACGAGGCAGCTTACCTGCCCCGGCTGCTCCGCTCGGTGCACGACGCCCGCCACCGCTACCCGGGCGGCCCCGACCAGATCGAGGTCATCGTCGCCGACAACGGCTCGACCGACCCGACGGCCGAGGTGGCTCGCGCCGCGGGATGCCGGGTGGTCGAGGTGGCGCCAAGGGTGATCGCCGCGGTCCGCAACGGCGGCGCCCGCGCCGCTCGGGGCGAGGTGCTGGTGTTCATCGACGCCGATTCCCGGATCCATCCGGATACCTTCGCCGCGATCGACCGGGCCCTGGCCACCGGACGGGTAGTGGCCGGCGCGACCGGGGTGACCCTCGATCGCTGGTCACTCGGGATTGCGGTCACCTTCGCGACCGTCGTCCCGGTGGTCTGGCTCACCGGGATGGACACCGGCGCCGTGTTCATCCGCCGCGCCGATTTCGAAGCGCTGGGGGGCTACCGCGAACGTTTCCGGTTCGCCGAGGACGTCGACCTCCTGCTCCGGGCCCGGGCCCTCGGCCGGCGCCGTAACCCGCGAGAGAGGCTGACCCGGCTTCGCGGCGTGAAAGCGGTGACCTCGACCCGCAAATTCGACGTTCACGGCGACTGGCACTACTTCCGGATCATGCCGAAGGCCGGGATCGACCTGCTCCGCGGGCGCGAGGGGGCGGCGATCGGGTACTGGTACGGGGACGGGCTCCGGCCACCGCCTCGGCCCTGAACGGTGAGGGCCTCCTCCGGTATATTCTAATCACGAGATGATTCGAATAGGTTGACTTTCACGTCACTGCGGCGCATATTCTCAGCAAGAATTGAGGAGAATATGTACATCTGGGAACGCCCCCAGTGGCCTGATTTCACCTGGGAGACCGACCGCCTCCTCGAGCCGCTCGCCGCCACCCGCCGAAAACAGGGCCTCCTCCTCGGCACCTTGGCCCGGTTGGGGTTCGACCTCAAGGGCGAGGCCGAGCTCGGGGCGCTGACCGAGTCGGCCGTGATGAGTGCCGCGATCGAGGGTGAGACGCTCAACCGCGCCTCGGTCCGATCGTCCCTGGCCCGGCGACTTGGGATCGCCGACGCGGCCACGGCGCCGTCCGATCGGCGGGTCGACGGGATGGTGGACCTCCTCCTCGACGCCACCCGGCATCACGATCGCCAGTTGACCGCCGAGCGCCTGTTCCACTGGCACACGCTGCTCTTCCCCGCCGTGGGCCGACGATCGCGCCCTGTTTCCATCGGCGCCTGGCGGACCGACGCCAATGGCCCGATGCAGGTGGTCTCCGGGCCAATGGGCCGAGAGCGGGTGCACTTCCAGGCGCCGCCCGCCGAGCGGGTCCCGACCGAGATGCGGCGCTTTCTCGACTGGTTCGCGCAGCGATCGAAGCCCGAGGGTCTGCTCCGCGCCGGCGTGGCCCACCTCTGGTTCGTCACCATCCACCCGTTCGACGACGGCAACGGGCGGATCGCTCGCGCCGTGGCGGATCTCGCCCTGGCCCAATCGGACGGGGTGCCGGAGCGGTTCTACGCGATGTCGAGCCAGATCCGGAAGGAGCGGGCCGACTACTACGACCTCCTCGAGCAGACCCAGCGGGGCGATCTCGACGTCACCGATTGGCTCGTCTGGTTCTTGGGCTGCCTCGGTCGGGCGATCGAGGGGGCGCTGGCCGAGTCCGATGGGGTGCTCACCCGCGGCGGATTCTGGCAGCGGCACGCGGGGGAGCCGTTCACCGCTCGGCAGCGGCTGGTGCTCAACCGCGCGCTCGACGGGTTCGAGGGCACCCTCACCGCCCGCAAGTGGGCGGCGTTGGCGAAGTGCTCGATCGCGTCAGCGCTGCGAGACATCAACGACCTGCTCGACCGTGGCATTCTGGTGAAGAACCCTGGCGGCAGCCGAAGCACCAGCTACCGGCTCGCGGCTCCGGGTTGATCCTGTAACGCCGCCAGGTTCATCGGCCACCTTGTTCTCGGATCCCGCCCTTCGACCGGAGCCCGAGATGCCGAGAACCCCTCGACTGATCCGCTGTCTCACCGTGGCCCTTGCCATGCCCGCCGCCTTGCCAGCGCAGCCCCGCCCGATCTCCGTCCGACCGGTCAACACCGGGAACTGCGCCGCCGCCGTCGCCACCTGGTGGCGGAACCTCGGGGTCGGCGGCCGGATCTCCTGCGGCGCCGATCCGACCCGACCCGCGGTGCTCCTAGTCCACGGCCTCCATCGCGACGCCCGCACCTGGACCGCGCCGTCGTACGTCGAGTACTCCTACGACTACCGGGGCACCCCCGCGGCGAAGACCGTGAGCGGACCTAACGCCGGCATTCTCAAGGTGGGAGCGTCGGACTGGCTCTACGGGGCCGATCGGGCGGGCTGGGACGCGGCCACCAACTGGTTCGACTTCCTGGTGGCCCAGGGCTACACCGTCGCGACGTGGAGCCAGCCGGGACTCACCTTCGCGGAAGCCGTGCCGTCGGCCCTGGCGGCGTTCGACTCGCTGGTGTCCAACACTCGGGCCCGATCGCCGGCGGCGCCGCCGCCGGTGGCGCTGATCGGACACAGCCGTGGGGGGCTGCTGATGCGCCGGATCTTGAAGGACAAAGGAAGCGCCGGCCGAGTGAAGTGGTTCGTCACCCTCCACTCGCCCCATGGCGGCAGCGATCTCGGCCGCTGGCCCGGGCGGCTCGCCGCCGAGGCCACTGGCTTGGCGAGCTGTTGCCTGCCGGCCTGGCTCGCCGGGCCGTTCAAGCAAGCCGCCGGCGACCTGATCACCGAAGCGATGCGGCCGATCACCAAACTGGCCATGGACGACGAGAGTCGCGAGCTGATTCCCGACGGGCCCCTGCTCCGCGATCTCGCCGCCGGCGAACGGGCCCTGCCCGACGTCAAGTACTACACCTTCGGCGGGGTGAATCCGCGGATGTTCCGGGTCTACGCCTGGACCTTTGGGGCGCCCGTGGTGAACGCCGGATCGGTGACCACCAAGGCCACGCCGCGGGAGATCGACGGAGCCTCGCCGATCCTCGACGCGCTCCGGGACTTCGCCGACGAGCTGACCCCCGGCAAGGGCGACGCGCTGGTATCCGACCAGCGCTCCCGGCTCCCGTGGTCGATCCACACCACCGACCAACTCAATCACGCCGAGGTGTTGTGGGACCGGCCGCTGCAACAGCGGGTCGTCCAGTTGATTTCCCCACCGGTCAGGACTGCGACGGTGCCGCTCAAGCCGTGATGGATCGCCGCAGTTCGCGATCCCGGGTGTCGCCGGTGTCGGGCAGGGGGAAGGCGCCACGCCGGGTGGCCGTGGTGTCAACCAGCTGACACCACGCCCCGCCGGTCCGGTCGGCCAATGGACAGAACCCTGGCTTCCGGTCGGGGCCCGGCCCTCTCAGGCCGTGATTTTCGGATCGACTCGATCGGGGACCACGATCGGATCGAGCCCGAGGCGGCGGAGCTGGTCGTTGAGCCGGGCCAGATCGTCGGTGAACAGGACCCGCAACCGATCGAGCCGAACCTGCAGCTCGCCGGAGAGGAACCCGAACGCGTCGCGGGCCTGGTCGGTGGGGCGGCCGTCGGCGCTCTCGACCACACCTTTGAGCGCGGCGATCTGGTTGTTGAGGCGAATCGGGAAATTGAGCGGATCCTGTCTCGCCTGCATCCGGACCTGGTAGACGTCCTCCTCGACCCCCGCGATCCCGGTCTTGAACCGATCGGCGGCCCGGGCGAGGGCGGCGTCCTTGCTCTTTCCGAGCCGGTCGTTAACCTGATCGCGCACGCTCCGCACTTGGGTCACCGCCCGATGGGCCTCGTCGACCCGAGTGGTGATTTCGGTGGACAACCGGAACTGAGCCTCGAAGTCCGCCTGGGTGACCTCGGTGAGCCGGGGATCTTTGACGATCTCGAACGCCGTCGTGAGGGTCCGGCCGTGCGCGGTGAGCCGAGCCTGATAGCGGCCCGGGGGCGCGAGCGGGCCCTCGGTGTTGGCGCCCCAGAAGATCAGTCCCTTGAAATCACGCGGGCCCCGATAGCGCAGGTCCCAGCGGAACCGATGGTGGCCCGCGGCGATCGAGAGACTGTCCGGCCGGCGCCGCAGGGTATCGGGACGGGACGTCTCCGGTCGCTTGGCCGCGAAGGTCCGGATCACCTCGCCTCGACTGTCGAGGATCTCGAGGGTGATGGTGTCGGCCGGTTCCCGGAGCACGTAGTCGATCTCGGCGAGGAAGTTCCGGCGCCGGTTGTAGTTCTCGGCCGGGCGGGCCAGGGTCCGCACCGCGGTCGCGGGCCGGTACAGGTGCACCTGAGCGGCCGCCAGGTCGGCCCCCGCCTGACGCAGCGGGGTGATGTTGTCGAGCACGTAGTAGGAGCGCCCGTGGGTCGCGATGACCACGTCGTCGCCCTTCAGGACCAAGCCGGGCACTTGCACGGTCGGCAGGCCGAGCTGGAGGGACTGCCAGTTCGCGCCGTCGTCGAAGGAGACCCGGACGCCCATTTCGGTGCCGGCGTAGAGGAGACCGGGACGAACCAGATCCTCACGAACGGTCCGGACGTAGTGCCCCGCGGGAATGCCCCGGACGATCTTGGTCCAGGTGCGCCCGTAGTCGGTGGTGCGGTACAGGTAGGGCGCCACGTCCTGGCTCCGATAGCGGACCGCGGCGAGGTAGGCCTTGCCCGGCGTATGGGGCGAGACGTCGATCTCGTGGATCCGGCTGAACTTCGGCAAGTCGGGCGGGGTGATCGCCGTCCAGGTCGCGCCGTCGTCGCGGGTGAGATGGGCTTTGCCGTCGTCGGAACCGACCCACAGCTCGCCCTTGGCGTGGGGCGACTCGGTGATCCGCCACACGGTGCCGTAGTACTCGACGCTGGTCTGATCGCGGGTGATGTCGCCGCCAGACGGGCCTAACGTCTCGGGGTCGGCGTAGGTGAGATCGCCGCTGATCTTGGTCCAGCTCTGGCCGGCGTTGCCGGAGCGCCAGACGTGCTGCGACCCGACGTAGACCACCCGCGGGTCGTGGCGCGACGCGGTGATCGGGTGATTCCACTGGAACCGCTCCCGAAGGTCGCGCGCCGAGTTGCCCATCGGGTTGATCGGCCAGACGTCGATCGCCCGATTCTGGCCGGTGATCCGGCTCATATAGCTCATCGAGCCGCCGTAGCACGCCGCGTAGAACAGATTGACGTCGCCGGGGTGCGGGGTGACGGGTCCGGTCTCGCAGCCGCCGGGCGCGTACCAGTAACTCCCATCGCCGTCCATCGGCACGCAGGCGGTGCTGTTGTCCTGCTGGCCCCCGCAGACGTGGTAGGGGAAGTGGTTGGTGGCCCGGACGTCGTACATCTGGGCGGTGGGATACCGCTGGTCGGTCCAAGTCTGGCCGGCGTTCCAGGAGACGTTGGCCCCGCCGTCGTTGGACTGGATCATCCGTTGGTTATTGGTCGGGTCGATCCAGAGATCGTGATTGTCGCCGTGGGGGACGCTGATGGCGGTCCACTTCTTCCCGCCATCCTTGGAGCGCCAGAACTGCACGTTGACGACGTAGACGGTTTCCTTGTCGGTGGGGTCGGCGTAGATCCGGGTGTAGTAGAAGGCCCGCTGGCGGAGATTGCGGTCGTCACTGACCCTCGCCCAGGTGCCGCCGCCGTCGTTGGAGGCGAAGACGCCGCCCGAATCCGCTTCGACGATGGCATAGACCCGATTGGGGTCGGCGCCCGAGACGCTCACGCCGACTTTGCCCCAGGTGGTGGTCGGCAGGCCCGGCCGCTTGGTCAGCTCGGTCCAGGTGTCGCCGCCGTCAATGCTCTTGAAGAGCCCGCTCCCCGGTCCGCCGCTCTCGAGCTTCCACTCCTTCCGGCTGGCCTCCCAGAAACCAGCGTAGAGGGTCCGGGGGTTGGCGGGATCGAGCACCAGGTCCACCGCGCCGGCCCGGTTGCTGCGAAAGAGGATCTTCTGCCACCGCTCGCCGCCGTCGGTGCTCCGGAATACGCCGCGTTCGCCGCTCGGCCCGTAGGGATCACCCAGCACGGCTACGTAGACCCGATTGCAGTCGGCGGGGTCGATTCGGATCCGCCCCACCATCTGCTGACCGGTGGGCGAGCTGAGTCCCATGTGGCGCCAGGTCTTGCCGGCGTCGGTGCTGCGATAGACCCCGTCGCCGGGGATCACGTTGCCGCGGAACTGGACCTCACCGAAGCCGGCCCAGACCACGTCGGGGTTGGCGTGACACTGGGCCACCGCTCCTACCGACGAGGTAGCGAATTGACCGTCGCCCACGGGATTCCAGGTGGAACCGGCGTCGGTGGTCTTCCAGACACCGCCCCCGGTGGCGCCGAAGTAATACTCCAGGTTCCGGCTCGGCGTGCCCGTCACCGAGATCGACCGGCCGCCGCGGTTGGGACCGACGCTGCGCCAGGCCAGGCCCCGGAAGAGAGTGGTGTCGACCGAGGCGGCGAAGGTCGCCTGGGCCGGGCTCGGCGTCGGCATGCCGACGAGGATGCCGACGCCGAAAGCGAGCGGCCCGAGGGCCCAGCGGGGACGAGGAGTCATCACAATCTCCACGGATGTGAACGGGGTCGCGGCGATCCGGTGCCGCCATGGGCAAATCTATCCGGCCGGATCGGTCCGAGCTACCGGGCCGATCCGCCTAACGCCGCGACAAAGGCCGCGGCGCGCGCCGACGCCGGGCCCGGCGATCGCGGCCCGATCCCGCTCAGCGCCGAGTCGGCCGCCACCTCGAGGACCACGAAGGTCGGGCCCGGCGCCGCGATCACCGCGGCGGCCTTGGGACCCCACTGGGCCAGATCGGCGAACCGGAACACCGAGCGGAACCCGGCCCCGCGCGCCAACGCCTCGAAGTCCACCGGGTCCCCGCCGGCTCGGCCCGCGGCCGCCCCGGGCGTCGGCTGCGCGCCGGTGATCTCGTAGATCCCGTTCGCGAACAGCACCACAGCCAAGTTGGCCGGAGCCTGAGCGGCGATGGTCACCAGCGACCCCAGGTTCATCAGCATCGATCCGTCGCCATTCAGGACGATGATCCGGCGATCCGGCTGGGACAGCGCCAGGCCGAGGCCTAACGAAGTGGCCTGGCCCATCGACGAGGGTACCAGGACGAAGTCGAGGGGCCCGATCCCGCCGGCCGTCCAGTCGCGGGCGGTGCCCATGGTGGTGATCACCACGTCGCGGGGGCCTCGGGCGTCGCGGACCACCTCGAGCGCGTCGCGGGCATTCATGCCGCTCATGCCTTCCCCTCCGCGATCAGGATCGCCCCCGGCTTTCCCGCCGCCCGACACGCCTGGTAGTGCTCGGCGATCTCGCCGAACTGATCGGGGCGGGTCAGCAGCCGGTAGTCGATCGACCACGCCGCCAGAATCGGCTCGGTGAAGACCAGGCAGGTGTCGCCCGGGAGAGTGTCCTGGTTGAGGTAGCTCCGATAGCCGATCAAGCTGAAGATCGGGAGCTTCCAGTCGTGAAGCACGTTGCGGAGCGCGTCGCCCGATTCGAAGAGACCGGTGCATTGGATCATCACGATCGGGGTCGAGCCGCCCAGGTGGAGGCCCATCGCGACGGCCCACGCCTCGCCCTCGCGGCAGACCCGCACCAATCGGGTCCGCCCCCGGGCCTCGATGGCCGGCTCCCACTGGCCCAGCGTGCTGTCGGGAATCGTGACCACGTGAGTGACGCTGAGCTGGTCGAGCAGGCCGGCGATCTGGTCTCCTGAAAACACGATCCCTGCCTTGGTTGAGGGGCCTTGCCGCGGAATCTAATCCGGCCCAATCGCGTCAAAAGGCTTCGACCAGCGATGAAATGGTTATGCCGGTCGCGGGCCGGGGGAGAATTTGGGTTGACGGCCGACGCTGGGCGGCCCCGGTGTCAGTTGGTTGACGCGATCGTCGGTGGGGCGCGCCCCTCTAAACGGTGTCGGGCGACGCCCCCGCGTCACGCCAGGGGTCGCCGTGTCAACTAACTGACACCACGCCCCTTTCTCTACCTCCGCGAGGCCCCGCGATGCCGCGCCCGCTGACCTCCGCCACCAACCACCACCTCGCCTCCCTGCTCTGCCGAATCGGTCTCGATGCCCGAGCGGCAATTGAGAGGCACCTCGGCGTCCACCGGATCACCTACGGCCAGCACGCCCTCCTCGTCGAGGTCGCCATTCGGCCTGGCATCTACATCCGCGAACTCGCCCGCCGAGTCCACTTGAGCCGCCAGGCGATGCTCACGGCGGCTCGATCTCTGGCCCGCCGCCACCTGCTCACGATTGAACGTCAGCCACCGGACCCTCGCTTCGCTCGGCTCCACCTGACCCCAGCGGGGGAGGCCCTCGTCGCGACCCTCGGCGCCAAGCTGGCATTTCTGGAAAACACCATCGCCCGGGTCGCGCACCCCGTGACGCCCGAACGCCTCGCGGAGCTGTTGACCAGGATCGGCGATGCCACCGGCATCGATCCAGCCCGAGAACGGCCCGGCGATCGGTGACTCAGGCGGCGGCCGCCGCCGAGAATCAGGAACGGCGAATCAGGAGCCAGGCGAAGGACAGCATCCCGACGACGATCACTGCCCCGCGCACCGCCCGCTCCCCGACCCGCTGCGCCCAGTGGGAGCCGAGGTACCCACCGACGGTGGCGCCCACGGCCATGGCGGCGGCCAAGGGCCAATCGATCACGCCGCGAGCGGCAAAGAGCACCGCAGCGACCACGTTGATGAGGAGCGCGCCCCATACCTTCACCGCGTTCATTCGATGGATGTCGGTGAGCCCCACCAGTCCGAGGACGGCGAGCATCAGGATCCCGATCCCGGCGCCGAAGTAGCCGCCGTAGACGCCGACCAGGAACTGGAGCGCGAGGAAGATCGGCACCGGCACGTCGGGCTCGGTGCCGTGGCGATTGAGCCAGCCCCGGATCGGCCCCTGCAAGGCAAAGAGACCGGTGGCCCCCAGGACGAGGAACGGCACCACTTGGCCGAACCGATCTTGCCCCGTCGCGAGCAACAGCGCCCCGCCCGCCAGGCCCCCGAGGACGCTCGGGAAGCTGAATTTGAGCAGCCAGGGGCCCATCCCGCGGAGCTGACGGCGATAGCCCCAGAGGCCCGCGACCGCCCCCGGCCACAGCGCCATCGTGTTGGTCACGTTGGCCACCAGGGGATTCACCCCCAGCGCGACCACCGCCGGGAAGGTGAGCAAAGTCCCCCCGCCGGCGATAGAATTGATCGCGCCGCCGAGGCACGAAACCACCGCCGCCAGAACCAGCTGGGTGGACGTCATCGGCACGGGCTCATGAGGCGGTCGTCATCGCGAAACCAGCGCCGCTTCATCGATCAACCCCGTTCTTTATCTCATTTTCGTTCGGAGCGCACGATGCGACTTCGGTACACGATTCTCTTCGTCGACGACCTGACTCGGTCGCGGAACTTCTACCACGACCTCCTCGGCATTCCGATCCGGAGCGAGGATGCCAGCTCGATCGAGCTCGATACCGGTGAGGCCACCCTCGCGCTCCACCAGGCCCATGTGGGGCACGCCGGCCATCATCCCCCGATGGCGACCGGATCGGCGCGATTCGGGCTCACCGTCGATGATCTGTCGGCCTGCCACAATCGCTTGGTAGCCGCTGGGGTCCGCTGCGTGACCCCGGCCGAGGCCCGCTTTGACTACACGGTGTGCCTCTACGAAGATCCCGACGGGTACTACTTCACCCTCGCGGAGCCGCTCCGTCGTTAGGGTCGCTTGACCTCGAACTGGACGGTGTCCGCGCGCACCTCGACCATCGGGACGTGATCGCCCCCGGCAAACACGGAGATCAACCGATGGGGCCCGGCGGCCAGGGAGTCGAGCACCAGCGAGTCGACGCCGGACCCCAGATGGAAAATCCCTCCACCCTTGCCGATGACCGATTCGGGTGGCCCCGGATCCGCGTCGAGGAAGAGATGATGGTGGCCCTCGCCGGGGACCCGCGCCCCGCTCGCGGGCACCACTCGCACCCCCGTCGCCGTGAGCCGAACCACGACCCGCGGTCCGGTGGTGCCCCCCTTCTCGGGCGCGGTGATCGCGACTGACGGAGCGGGGGGTGGTGGTGGTTCGGGCGTCTTGGCGCAGGCACCGACCAATGCGACCAACCCGAGGAGCCGGTGGGGGGTTCCGAGCATGACACACTCCGGGTTCGGGGGAACGGGTTGCGCCCGCCGGCGGCGGATCGCGGAAGATAACCGCACCGCGCTACGAGAACCGGGCCCGGATTCGAGCGATGATCGCGGCAATCCCCTGCTGGAAGGCCGGGTCGGTGCGAACCGGATCGAAGAGCTCGGAGCCGAGCAACCGGAAATCGAACGCCGCCGGGGACACCGCATAGGCTCGCTCGAGCCAGGCGATCGCCTTGGCCGCGTTGCCGGCCTGGGCGTAGTAGGCGCCCAGAAACCCCATGGTGAAGATCCCCACCGGGCCGTCCATCGCCGCCTTTTCGATCGAGTCGACGATCGTATCGGCCCGAGTGGAATCGCCGGCTCGGCGCAGACAGATCGCGGTGACCGGGCCCCCGAATTGGCTCAACTCCATCGCGACGCACTGACCGGGATTGCCGCCGAGCATGTGGCCGAGCGCCTCGATCACCGGCCAGCCGGGGAAGCGCGGATCCCGGGCCGCGGCGAGGCGCGCCTCCCGGATCACCACGTCGTATTTGCGGGCGGCCAACGCCGTCAGGGCCACGCCGCCGCCCCGGGTGGCCGCGTTGAGGGGATCGAGCGCGGCGGCGGTTTCCATTTCCCGGAGGGCATCGTCGAGCCGGCCCGAGCGGGCCAACGCGATCCCGCGATAGATCCGGACGGTGGCGTTCGACGGCGCCAGCAACACCGCCCGATCCATGTCCGCGAGGCCGCCCTCGATCCGCAGCCAAGTCTCCATTCGGGCTGCTCCTCGGGCGGCCCACGCCATCGCCAGCTGCGGATCGAGCTGGACCGCCCGTTCACCCCAGCGAATCGCCTCCCTCAACGTGGCGTAGGGCTCCCGCTTGGCGCCGAAACCCAAGTTCACGTAGTAGCGGAGCGCGTCGGACAGCTCGGCCGCCGCGGTGGCGTAGGTCGAGTCGATCGCGAGGGCACGCTCGAAGGAACGAATCGCCTCGTCGAGTCCCTCTTCGTCGCCGGTGTTCGACAACTCGAGGCCATGGGCCCGGGCTTCGACCGCCTCGGGATTGCGGGACGACGAGTCGGCGCCCATCACCACCAGGCCCTTCGCCTGGGTCGCCAACGCCGCGACCACCTTCCCGGCGATGTCCTGGCGAATCATCAGGATGTCCCGCGCGGGCCGCTGAAACGTCTCGCTCCAGACATGGCTGTCGGAGGTCGCGTCGATCAACTGGAGGGTCACCGCGAGCATCCGCCCGGCCTGCTGAACCGAGCCCTCGAGCAAATAGCGGACCCCCAGCGAATCGGCCACCTGGCGGGTCGTCCACTTCTTCTCCTTGACGACTTCCATGGTGGTGCGCGACAACACCCGAAGTTGACGGATCTTCGAGAGCTGAGCCGAGATTTCTTCGCCGATGCCGGCGGAGAGCATCCCGACCTCGGGCCCGCCATAGGCGTCGAGCGGTTTGACGCCGACCGAGGTGAGGTACTCCGGCGCCGGCGCGGTGGCCAGCGCGCCCGGCTGGGGCGTCGCCGGTTGCTCACGGATCAGCCCCTGGGCCGCGAAGAGACCGAGGACCACGCCGCCGAGCCCGCCACCCACGACCAGGAGTCGCTTGAGCCCCGAGGGCGTCGCGCCGGCCGGGGCGACCGCGGTGAACGCGGGCGGCGTCGGGACCCGTCGCGCCACGGTCGGGGTGGCCCGTTCCAGGGTTTCGACCGCCTCGACCACCAGGAGCGCCTCGGCGAACTCCTGGGCCGTTTGAAACCGGGCTTTCTTGTCCTTCGCGAGCGCGCGGACGATGATCGCGTCCATCTGCTCGGGAGCGGCGGTCCGGCAGGCGCAGACCGAGGGGGGTGGCTCGGAGAGCTGCATCTGCATCACCTTGGTGAGGGTCGGCGCCACGAAGGGCGCTCGCCCGGCCACCATCTCGAAGAGAACGCAGCCCAACGCGTAGAGGTCGCTCCGAGCGTCGATCTCGTCCTGTTGGCCGCCCACCTGCTCCGGGCTCATGTAGGCCGGTGTCCCAAGCGGCATCCCGACCTGGGTGATCGACTGCTGATGGCTCTCCCGCACGGCCCGGGCGATCCCGAAATCCGCGATGATCGCCTGGCCGGCCGAAAGGAGGATGTTCTCCGGCTTGATGTCGCGGTGGATCACGCCACGCTCGTGGGCGTACTGGAGCGCGTTGGCCACCTGCCGGGCGATCTGGACCGCCTGCTCGATCGGGAGCTGCCGTTCCCAGATGAGTCGCTCGCGGAGGGACTCACCCTCGACGTGCGGCATGACGTAGTAGGCCAGTCCGTCGGCCGCGCCCGAGTCGATCAGGGTGAGGATGTTGGGGTGCTGGAGCCTCGCGGTGATCTGGATTTCCCGGAGGAACCGCTCGGCGGTGACCGCCGTGGTCAGTTCCGGTTGGAGCAGCTTGATGGCGACCTGGCGGTCGTGGCGGAGATCCCGGGCGAGGTAGACCGTGGCCATCCCTCCGCGACCGATCTCACGCTCGATGGCATACCGCCCATCCAGGAGCGATTGAAACCGACGAAGCAGCGGATCAGTGGCCACCAAGCACCTCGTGTACATGGCGATGCCCCGGCTCGGGCGCGGTCCGGAGGTAGTCCCCATCCGGACCCAACTCCCAGGCGGAGGACTCCGCCCACATCGCGTCCAACACCCCGCCCAGCCTCGCCTTGAGATCCCGGCGGGCCACCGGCGCAATCACCTCGACCCGGCGCCGCAGGTTGCGGGGACGCCAGTCGGCTGACCCAATAAAATACTCGTCCGCCCCGCCGTTGCCGAAGTGCACGATCCGCTGGTGCTCGAGGTAGCGGCCCAGCACGCTCTTGACCCGAATCCGGCTCGAGAGGCCCGGAATCTGGGGTCGGAGCGCGCAGAGTCCCCGAATGATGAGCTCCACCTGGACGCCGGCCTCCGAGGCCCGGTACAGCGCGGCGATCATCTCGGGGTCCTCGAGGCCGTTCAGCTGGGCCCGGATCCGGCCCCCGCGGCCAGCCGCGACATGGCCGACTTCCCGCTCGACCCGCTTGAGCACCTCCGGGACGGTCGAGGCCGGCGAAACGAGGAGGCGCCGGAAGCTCGCGCTCGGCTCTCGGGTGCTCCCAGTCAGTTGGTTGAACAGGTCGACGGCGTCGGCGGTGAGGTCGGGATCCGAGGTGAACAGGCCCAAGTCGGTATAGAACCGGGCCGTGGTCGCATGGTAGTTGCCGGTCCCGACATGGAGGTAGCGCCGGAGCCCGGTGGGCGACTGGCGGATCACCAGGGCGAGCTTCGCGTGGATCTTGAGCCCGACGAGGCCGTAGACCACCTGGGCGCCGGCCTCCTCCATCCGTTTGACGCCCTTGGCGTTCTTGGCCTCGTCGAACCGCGCCTTGATCTCGACGAAGACGGCGACCTCCTTGCCGGCCCGCGCGGCCGCCACCAGGGCGTCGACGATCGGCGATTTCTCCCCGGTCCGATACAACGTCATCTTGATGCTGACCACGTCGGGATCCCTGGCCGCCTCCTCGAGGAACCGCTGCACCGTGGCGCTGAAATCATCGTAGGGGTGGTGGACCATCCGGTCGCCCTCGTCGATCAGCCGGAACAGGTCCTCCTCCCCGGCGAAGGGATGGCGGCTGGCGACCTTCGGATACGATTCGGTGTCGGGCAGCCGGGTGGCGACCTCACGCAGCGCGGTGAGATCGAACCATCCGTCGACCTCGTAGACGTCGGCGCCCCCAAGCGAGATGGCCACCGACCGGCGTTCGAAACGCAATTCCCTGAGCAGCAGGTCCTGCACCAGCAACGGCGTTCCCCGCTCCACCTCGATCCGCGCGGGGGCGTTCATCGGCCGCCGGTTGACCTCTTCCTCGATGGCTTGGAGCAGGTCGCCGGCTTCCTCTTCGTTGACCTCGAGATCGGCCCCCCGGGTCACCCGGAACAGCCACGCTTGCTCGACGGGGCGTTCGGGATAGAAGACCTGGAGATGGGCCCGAACCACTTCCTCGATCGGCACCAGATCACTGCCCCCCGTCACGGTGACGAACCGGGCGAGGCGGCTGGGAATCGGGAGGTAGGCGAAATGGACCGGGCCGGTGTGGATGTCGCGGACCAGCACGGCGAACGCCAGGGTGAGGTGAGGCACGATCGGAAACGGGTGACCGGGCGAGAGTGTCACCGCCCGCGGCGTCAGCACCGGCAGCAGCTCGGCCTCGAAGTGTTTGGTCAGCACCGACCGCTCGGCGGGATCGAGATCGGCCCACCGGCGCACCCGCACCCCGTTCGCCGCGGCCAGCGACAGCACCGCCTGCGCCGCGCGGCTTTGACGGAGGATCAGGCCGGGCACCCGCGCGGCGATCGCGTCGAGCTGCTCACCGGGAAGCCGACCGTCGAGGCTCTTCCTCGTGCTGCCGGCGGTCATCGCGAGCTTGAGCGACCCGACTCGCACCGAGAAGAACTCGTCGAGGTTGCTGCTGGTGATCGCCAGGTAGCGGAGCCGCTCCGCCAGCGGGGTCGTCGGGTCCTCGGCCAGCTCGAGCACCCGCTGGTGAAAGGCCAGCTGCGACAGCTCGACGTTGAAGAAATGGTCGGCCGGCTCGTCGGCGCGGACGTACCGGGCCCCGGACTTCTTCGACCTCCGGCCGGCACTCCCCGCGGCCGGTGGCGGCGGCTCCGGAGTCAGATCGGCCCGGGCCGCGAGCGCGAGGGCGCCGAGGGTCTCCGGCGACCGGAACTCGGGCGTCCCGATCCTGCCTAACGCATCGGGCAGGGTGAGCCAGAGGATCGACGCCGCGCCGCCGCCGACCACCCGAATCCGGCGGGCGGCCCAGACCTCCACGGCCGGACGGTCGCCGGCCCCCGGGGTGTGGCCGAGCAGGGTGAGATCACCGACCCCGCTGCCGAGAAGATGGCGGAGCAGATGGCGACAGGTCTCCTCACCGGAGCCCTGGGTCACCGGGAGGACCAGACCGCCGTTCTCCTGAACGAAGGCGATGCCGCCGCCATCGTACGCCAGCAGCGCCACGGCCCGTTGCGACATCAGCATCCGGGCGCTCGACTCGGTGGCCATCTGCTCGGCGAGCTGCGCGGCCCGTTCCGCTCGCTGGATCGACAGGGGTCGCAGCCCGTGGAGCCGCTCCAACTCGGCGGCCACCGCATCCAGGTGGGGACCGCCGGGCGCCAGCCGGCGCACCTGGAGCTCCTCGAAGGCCCGGGCCAGCCCGCCGTGGCGCACCGTGCACTGGTCGTAGAGGAACACCATCCGGGGCACCCGGCGCAGCCACCCGCTCGACGCCACCCGGGTCCAACGCTCGGTCTCGACTTCGATCCGCGGCTTGAGGAGCGCCGGGTCGATCAGGCCGCGGAGCCGCCGCGCCGGCTCGGTGGTCCCTTCGAGGGCCCGGCGGGCGTCGAGTTCCGCCACCTCGGCCTCGAAGCGTTGCGGCGGTTGGTCGGCGCTCCCGCCGATGACCAAGGTCAAGACCCGGCGGTCGTCGGCCCGCATCCGGAGTCGACAGACCACCCCCCGGCCCGCCAAGGACCGATCCGAGGTGTCGAGGAAGATGTCGCGATGAAAACTGCGCTCGGCGGGGCCGCTCTTGAGCCCGAGCGGGAGCAGCGCCTCGCGAAGCCGCGCCAGCGCTTCTGCCCCGTCCACGGCGCACCGGAACTGCGACGAGGTGGCCATGGCGAACCGTCAGGTCATGTCGACGGAGGATACCCGCCCTGCCACCGCGCGGCGCACCGCCTCGACGACCAGGGGGCCGGGCACGCTCTTCTTGAAGCGGATCTTGTAGAGCACCGTCTGGCGGCCCTGATCGGCGGTGGTCACCGCCTCGAGTGTGTAGGCCTTTGCCTGACTGGCGAGCACCGCCTCCGCGTCGCGGCGGACGCCCTCGACGTGGGTCCCGTCGGTCAGGATCCGCAGGGTGCCGTCGAACTTGGGGCGGCGGATCTCGCCGGTGATCGCCACCCCGATCTGATCGGCGATCCGTTCCCGGCGTTGCTGCGCCCGGTCGGCCAGGGCGGAGAGCTGCTCGGGGGTCATCGACTTGAGGATCAACGAGTCGACCTCCGAGACGAAGCCGCCGGTTCGCCTGGCCCGGGCCCGCCGCAACTCGTCGAGCCGACGCCGCGCCGGCGGGCCTTCGAGCTGAGCCGGAGCCCGGCCGAAGTCGGTCCACCAGAGCACCAGGGTGATCAGGTTGTAGAAGAGCGACATCGCCAGGGCCACCGACATCACCTGGGATCCCGCGGCCAGCCCCACGCCGATCGCGAGGAAGATCTGGACCGCGTCCTTGGTGTCCTCGAGCCGATTGCGGAATGCCACCGCGCCGACGATGCCGCCCAAGCTGAAGGCCAACGCCACGCTGCTCTTGACCAGCACCACCACCGCCGCGACCACGATCGGGAGCACGATGAGCGTCTGAACCAGCGACTGCTGGTAGCCGCGTTTCTGCCGGGTCAGGATATAGACCCAGGCCACCGGCAACATCAGCAGATAGGCGCCCAGCATCGCGATCAGCGCTTCGCGGGTCGCCTCGAGCGGATCGAGCCCGACCGACGGCGTGTTCGAGGGGAAGAGCGACCCGCCGGCCGCGCTCGGGTCGAACCGGGCCGAGGCGAACACCCCGGGCAGATCGGGCGCCACCCGATGGAGCGCCAACACCCCGACCGCGAGCACCAGGTAATAGGCGGCGATCCGCGCCAACGGTTGATCCGCGAGGCGGTTGAGGAGGGTGGGCTGAACCGGGAACGTCATCGGAGCCCCAAAGCTACACCCACCGAGCGGGGGCCGTCAGAAGGCGAACCCGGCCCGGACATAGACCCGGTTCCCTTCGTCGCTGCGGCCCACGACGGCACTCAGCACGCTGCCCTGGGTGAGAAACGCCATCCAGACGCCGCCGCCAAAGGTCGAGTGCCAGGTATCCGAGGCCGGATTGGTCGCGTCGCCCGAGTGATAGACCCGGCCGTGGTCGACGAACCCGAGCACACCCTGCCGGCCCGGCACCAGGACGAACAGGTTGGTGAGGTGGACCCGGAGTTCGACGGTTCCATAGATCACGCCCTCGTCGCCGGCAAATCGGTGACTCCGGAAGCCCCGAAGAGTCCCGGTCGACCCGAGCGAGGCGGCTTCGTGGAACGGGATCGCGCCAGCGGTTCCGAACACCTTCCGGCCCCCGAGCTGCACCGCCAGGGTGGGCGAGCCAGGCATCCTTGGGCTGAGATAGGTGGCCACCCGCCCGTGGAGCTCGCCGAAGCTTCGGTCGACGTCCATCATCGCCGGGTAGGCGCTGCCACCGAGCTCCAGGGCGAAACCCCGGCGGGCGGCCGTGGGGATGTCGCGGGAATCGAGCCGGAACTCGCCGCCGAATCCGAGCTGGGCGAAGCGACCGGTCCCAAAGGGGCGATCGGTGGCGATGAACCGGGTCGCGTTGGTCCCCTCGTCGATCTCGGTCACCGAGTACTTGAACCGAGGGCCCAGCTCGAGGGTGGCCTGCTCGCCGACCGCCCACCCCACCGAGGGGGCGAACGCCACTTGGTGCTGGGTGGATCGGTAGTACGCGACCGGCCGACTGGTGTCGAGGCGAGTGTCATTGCCGAACCCGTACCAGCGAAGCACCTCGACGCCGCTCGCCAGCGCGTCGAACGCCAGATAATTGCGGGAGTTCTCCCGCTGGAACCGACCCTGCACCTCCGCTCGACCGGTGGCCGCGCCGGTCGCGATCGAGGCGTTGTAGTGGAGGTACGACGCGTAGGGCTTCTTCCGGAATCCGTATCGGGTCAGCCGGCCGCCGATGCCGAACTGGAAGCCCGCGTCCGGGCCGAACGAGGCAGTCGGATAACGAATCTTCCGGCCGCCCCAATCCCGGTGAGCCACCGCGGCGGGGTTGGTGGTGTCGTCGATCGCCACGTAGGGCTTGCCGTTGATCGACCCGCCGACCGCGACGTTGTCGCCCCGATGGTCGTAGAACGCTCCCCCACCGGCGCCCTGGCTGACGAACCGATCGGCCCCTCCGCCCCCGATGACGCGAATCGAGATCCCGCCGCCGGACGCCACGATCGCGGTGTCGGCGCCACCCTGGAGATAAATCCGGATGTCCCCGGTCTCTCGGTCTCGAAACCGGCGGCTGAAGTACACCGGACCGCCCGACACCCGGACGGTGACCTCCGTCGTGCCATCGGGCAACCGAGCGACTTGGGCCAGGTCGGCCTGGTCGGAGCCGTAGACATCGACCTCGCCGGCCAGATGCTCGTAGTACCGCTCCGCCATGGCGACCAACCCGTCGCGACGGGTCATCAACGCCTGTCGGAGCCGCGGTCCGTCGATGTCGCGATACTCCGGCGGCAGGGCGGCGACCGCTTCGTCCACCACTTCGTTGGTGATCAAGCTCGTCAGCGCGGCCGCGACGGAATCCCAGACGGGTCGCTCGAGCTCGGTCAGCAAACGCCGGTCGAGATCGCGCCCGTTCCAGGTCGCGCCGACGATGGTGGGGTACTCGTCGCCGAAGTTGACCAGCTGGGGGACCCGCTTGCGAACGACCCCGAGCAGAAAGCCGTCGAACCGAACGAAGGCTTGATCGCGGTCACGGGGGATCGGCACCCAGCGCTCCCCGCGGCTGTCCTCGATCAAGGCCCAGCGCCACTGATCACGATGGCGGTCCCAATCGCCGAGGAAGACGTCGATCAGCCGGGCCACCAGGAATTGGCGGGTGTCGACCCGGACCGCGGGTCGGTCGTCGAGAGCGTCGAGCATCTTCTCGGTCCCGGCAATCTCCTTGGCGCCGGCGAAGCTCATCCCCTCGGCGTTGGCGTCGCGGGGGCGTTCCTCGAGGAGGCCGAGCACCCCGCCGAAGTCGGCCCGGAACTCACCCAGCGCCGCGTCGTTAGGCATCATCACCACGACCGGCTCGGCGTGAAGCACCCCGGCGGCCCGGAGGATCGGGGCGACCACCAGCGCCCCGGTCGGGTGCCCCGCGCTGATCTGATCCTGAAAGAGCCGATCGGCGAAGGTCTCTCGGAGGTCGGCGGGGAGCACCACCGACGGATCCTTGTCGATCGATCGGAAGGCGTACTCCCGCCCGTCCCGGCCGGTGAGTCGGAGTGATCTGGTTTGCTTCCCGCCGCCCCGCTCGGTCGGCGTCAGCCCGCCGGCAAAGCGGGTCAGGTCGAGGACCGGCACCCGAATCGGCCGGGTCCACAGATCGCGATAGTGCGCCCCGAAGAAGAACTGGAAAAGGCCACTCTTCTGGTACCCGGCCCCTGGCGCCACGGTCACCGAATCGCGGAAGCCGCCGGTTTGGGCCGTCAACGGGACGACCCCGATCAACGCCAACAACCCCTGAATGGCTACCCGCATCTTACCGCTCCTTGAGCCAGGCGTGATAGGATTCTTCGATGCGCCCGTCCGTGAGGGTGGTAAAGCCGATCCGGACTCGGCCGTCCCGCATCAGATCGACCCGCGCGAAACCCGGCGACGCGGACCGGAACGCCACCGAATCCCCCCGACCGACCGCCGACTGATGGTTCTCTGTCCCCGACCCGCTCACCAGGAAAAAGCGATCCGGCCCCTGGCGGCCGACCTCCAGGGAGTGATCGTGGCCCGCCGCGTAGATCAACGGCGCCGTCGGCGAAAAGGTAGCCTCGATCGCCGAGCGCATTTCCCGATTGGCCCGGCCGGCGAAGTCCTGGGGATGACCCAGCAGTTTGCGACCCAACGGTTCGATCCAGCCGAGCGGGAGCCACAGCCACGGGGCGAACGGGGTCGGCACCAGCGGGAAAAGGTACCGGGTCCAAGGGTAGTACCCGCCGTGCTCGCCGCTGGACCGAAGCGGGTGATGCCCCACCAGGACCGCGACCCGCCCATCGCCCCGAGCATGGATCTCTCGAAGCGCGCCGACGACGGCGTCCTTGGTGGTCACCGGGCACCGGGTGTCCGGATCGGGAAGCTGGGCCCGCAGCCCGGGTGGCTCCCGACCCGGCCGGCCGTGGCCGTGCAGCCACCAATGGGTGTCGATCGCGACGAGCCGAAGCCGGGTGCCGATGTCCACCGGCACCGGCCCGGGGCAGCCGGCCTCCGGCAGCAGCTCGACCTTCGCGCCGGTCGAATCGGCGAACCGCTTGAGGAGGCGCCCCTGGTGCTGCACGTTGATCCAGCCGGCCGGGCCCTGGCCGTCCCAATCGTGATTCCCCGGAATGAAGATGATCCGGAGTCCGGTCAGTGGCGCCAGACGAGCCTGCACGAAGAGCCGGTCTCGGGCTTCGAGGTAGCTCGCCGCGGTATCGGCCGGGATCCCCCGCGGATAGACGTTGTCGCCGAGGAAGACGATCAGGCTCGATCGGGGTGCCAGCTGACCCTGGCGGCCAACCTCGGCGAGGACCCGGTCGGCGGGGGTGGCATGGCCCGCGTCGCCGACTAGGAACACGGTGGTCTCGATCGCGGCGGAATCGAGCGCCGCGGCGGCGGGCGCCGGCGCGAGGACCACCCCGGGGGCCCCGCCGCAGCCGACCTGGGCGAGGAGCCCGCCGGCCACCCCGAGCCACCTAACGACAGGCGACCTAACGACAGGCATAGGTCGTGATCGTCCCCGGCCCCTTGGCACCTTCGTCGCTGATCAGGAGATGGCCATTCGGCGCGATCGCGAGCCCTTCCGGCTGGCGATGCCGCTTGGCGAGCCGTCCCGTCTCGAGAACCCGACCCGCGCCGTCGACGACCGCGAAGGCCTGGTCGGCCGAGGCGAGGAGCCAGTACTGACCGGTGACCGGATGCCGCTCGATCGCGGACGGATGAAAGCCGCGCGCCTTTCGCCCCCCGGCGGGCGCCAGGGCGGCCTCGGCGATGGTGATCCGGTCCGGCGTCGCGAGACGGTTGGCGTCGATGGACCAGCGGAAGATCGTCACCTGCTTGGCGAGCGCCGGGACCAGCGGCTGTTTGCAAGCGATCAGAAGGATCCGGCCGGCCGGCTCGAAGGCGAGGCCCTCGATCTCGCACTGGGGCCTGAGGCCGGTGTCGATCACCTCGATCGTGAGGACGCCGGAAGGGACGGTGCGGGCCGGCACCGGGGCCGCGATCAGCTGGCCGGTGGTGGTGATCACGAAGAGCCGGTCGCCGGCGACCGTGATCCCCTCGAGGTCGCCGCGGAGCAGGTTCGGGCCGAGCTGGAAGGTGCCTAACGAAGCGCCGTTGGCCGGATCGATGGCGCCAACCAAGCCCCGCTCGTCGTTGTGGAGCCAGAGCCGGCCGTCGCCGCTCAAGGCCAGGCCCGACACCTCGCGGAGCCAAGTCGGGAGGGCGAAGCCCGCCGTCGGGGCCGCCGCCAGGCAAGCGGCGGCCCCTTGGGCCAGCGGCGTGGGGGCACACACCAAGAGGCCCCCGGCGAGTGCGACGAGCAGCCGGGGCCGGGCGGCAGAGCCGTCCATCAATGAACCCGAGCGCCGATGACGTTGGGGGCCCCCCGAAGCAAGATCGCGTCCTCCAAATCGCGCGGGTCGGTCCGCTTCCCGAGGCGAATCAGATACTTGAGCACGCCCTTCCCTTTCGAGTTGGCCTCGATTTCGGCCAGCCGGAACTGGCTGACCTCTCCCGCCAACAAACTATCCACGGCGGGGCGCGCGCGCTCGGCGTCGAGGACTCGCACCACGATCACGGCGTTGTACTCCTTCTTGGGTCTCTTCTTGTCGCCACTCTTGGCCGGCTTCCCGGCGGGGCCCGCACCCCCCCGGCTCCCCGCCCCCACCAACAGGTGTCCGGGCTTTCGACCCAGCTCGCACATCCCGTAGTCGCCCCGCCAGAATATCAGGGTGATGTAATTGAAGATCAGGGAGAGGACCAGCGCGGCGGCCAGGGCCTGGACCCCGGAGGCCAGCCCTACCCCGATCGCGGTGAAGATGTAGAGGGTGTCCCGAGTGTCGGCGAGGTTGTTCCGAAACCGCACCGCCGCCACGATCCCGGCCAGGCTGAACGCCAGCGCGGTGCTGTTGCGGACGATGACGACCACCCCGGCCACGGCCACCGACAGGACGATCATGGTCTGGACCATCCCCTGATCGAACCCCTTCCGTCGCCGCTCCGCCATGTACACCCAGGAGGTCGGCAGCATCAACAGGAAGGCGCCGACCATGGCGACCGCCATGTCGAGGGTGGTCGCCCAGGACAGGGCCCCGCCGGGTTGGGCGGCGTCGAACAGGCTGCCGCCTTTGAGCAGCTGGGCCAGCCGCTCGCCAGACACCATCGCCTGGGCACCTGGCAAGAACCACACGGCCGCCGTCCCGGCGGCCACCAGGAGGACGTAGTACATCCCCAGCGACACGAAAGGCCGCTCCGCCGGATAGACGAACCGGTCGATGATGCGCCGGGCCACGCTGTCGGACGAAGGCGGCGGGAATGGGGCGAGTTGGTGACCCTGCTCGATTGGATGCATGCCGGTTGTGCTCGGATGAATGCGGGCGACGGCCAAAAGGTTCCTGAACCTATCGCCTGGTTCGGTCGAGGGAAGGGCGAGCGGGCGCCGCCCAACGCCCCGGCGGACCCGGGCGTATCTTAGGGTCACTCGATCCTCTTGGAGATCCCGCGATGCGAAGCCTCCTCGTTGCCGTGCTGGTCGTGGCCTCCGCCACAGCCGTGGCCGCCCAGAAGCCGGATTTCTCGGGGAGCTGGAAACTCAACCCCGCCCAGAGCGACTCCCTGCCGACCGGCGGCGGGCCGGGCGGCTCGGCCCCCGGGCGCGAAGGTGGAGCCGGGGGTGGGCGCGGCATGGGCGGGCGGATGGGACCGGCGGCCGAGCTGTTCATCAACCAGCTGACCAGCCGGATGACCATCGACCAGAAAGTCGGGGAGCAGAATCGAACCCTGAGCTACAGCCTGGACGGCACCGAAAGCCGGAACCCTGGCATGATGGGACGAGAGTTCGTCACCACCACCACGTGGGTCGAGAGTACCCTGGTGACGAAAGGAAAGAACAGCTTCACCACGCCGATGGGTGAGGTCACCATCGAGACCACCGAGGTCCGGAGCCTGAGCGACGACGGCAAGACGATGACGGTGGCGCTGACGATGGTGACGCCCCGAGGCACGACCAACCGGAAGGTCGTCTACGACAAGCAGTAGCGCGGGGTGGCGGAGTGAGGATGGCGGGAGAGCCACGGGCACGAGAGCCAGCGGTCGGGATTGAACCGACGACCGCTCGATTACGAATCGAGTGCTCTACCACTGAGCTACGCTGGCGGAGATGCCCTGACTCGGATTCGAACCGAGACGCCTTTCGGCACTACCCCCTCAAGATAGCGTGTCTACCAGTTTCACCACCAGGGCGCGGCGGAACAGTATACCGGGCCAGCGGTTGCGGGACAAGACCTTGGGCCACCTGAACGTGGTTGCCGGCCGACCACGCTAACGCGCGCCCAAAACCAGCCGCAGGCCGGCCGCGAGCTCCACCATGGTCCCCTTCGACCCGAACGGATCGATGGACCGGGCCCGGGCATCCACCCGAAACCCGACCCGTCCCGACGATTGGACTCGCAGACCCGCCGCGGCGTGGACCGTCCCCCGACTGCCACCGGGTCCGGTTGCGAACTCGGCGAACCCCGCTCCCAACCCAAAGAAGGGCCTGACCGACCCTCTCACCGGCTCGTACTGGATGCTCACTTCCGGGAGCAGGTAGTTGATCTTGGCATCGGATTGGGTCCGGTAGCGGAAGTAGCCCAGCCCCGGCTCGATGACGAAACGGCGCCCCGAGGGAATGTCGAACCGGAGCGCGGCCGCGAAGCCGGTGCCGGTAGCACCGATGTCATAGGGAGCGGGGCCGGCCAGCAGACTCACGCCCGGGGCTCGCCGCCCCGCGCGGTCGCGCCGAGCCGGCCGGTCTTCCTGCACCCGGATCTGGGCCGAGCCAAGCTCGGCCACCAAGACGACGAGGCCCAAGACAACGGTCAACGCACGGAAGGTCATTGTTTCCTGAGGACGAGGGAGATCTGCCCCGCCGGCTGCTGAAGGCTGAGGAAGGCCCGCAACTCCGGCGGATCGGAGGTGAACAAGTAGCTGTCGATGAAGACGCCGGGGTTGAGGGACTGGTACCGGATGACCGACGGGCCGATCACCTGATACTGACCGATGAGATCGTCGTCGATCGCCGTCGTGGCAATCCCAGCTGCGACCGGAATCACCAGGCGCCCGGCCGTGGTCAAACCAACCTTGAGTTCCAGCTGGACCGAGCCCCCGACGGCCAGGACGTTCACCGTCGGCTGGCCGCTGCGCTCGATGGTAAACTGGGTTGCCCGGTAAGTTCCGGTGAGGACGTCGGGGTCCACGGTCACCCCGGAGGAGCACCCCGACGCGACCCCAACCAAGAGGACCGAGAAAAACAGGCGATTCATGAGGTACCCCCTAGACAGTCCACCGGCCGAACGCCCTCACACCGGGTGGAGATTAGGCCCCAGGCCCGGCGGGCGGTAGGTCTCGGGGGGGGGATCGGAAGGGGGCGAAGAGAGGGGGGCGCGGTGGTAGAACGGAAGTCGGGGTCTTGTCGGAGACGCATGGTGAATGACTCCCGCCTACCACCGCACCCTCAAGGGGTGCCACGACCGCCTAGCGGCCTGGTTGAATCGTCAGGCCCACGCCGATCGTGAACAGCTGCTCGTACAGGGCCGGCAGCCGGTTGCCCGACGCGTCACGCGAATCCGAGCGATGCTGCATGAAATCGACGGTGGGGGTGAGGAACAGGCGGCGGCTCAACTTGACCTCATAACCAGCACCCGCGGTCCAGGCGAAGCCGTCCTCGGCGCTATCACCGGGCCCGGCAACGCTGACACCGCTCCGCGAGAAGCCGGCCCCGCCTTTGAAGAACAGCCCGGCTTTCCGAGACGGGTAGAATTGACCCACCAGCAGCCCGCCGACGAGGTACTCGGTGATCTTGTCGCCCTGATCGGTGAACTGGCCGTCGTCGGACCAAGCGATGATCTCGCCGCCGAGCCGAAAATTGGGATTGACGGTGCCACCGAGACGCACTGAGAAGGTCGGCTTGGCAACGGACTGACTCCAGACGGCTTCATCGGCGAACTTGAAGCGCTCCTCACCGCGCCCCAGGCCGAAGTTGATCCAGAACCCGTGGCGATCGCCGCTCGGCGACACGTCCACGAGGCCTCGGCGCCGCTGCGCCTCCGCCGAATCCGCTAAACCGATCGCCGCGACCAGCGCCAGCGCCGATGCTCCGAGTTTGCCCACCATGTTGGCCTCTTCGATCACTTGGGTCACTCGGCCAGTAAGCAAGCTGTGGGCCGAATTACCGCCGTTCGCTTATCTTGTTCCCTGTGATGATGTTAGCCCGTTTTTCACCGCTCACCTCGAGGATTCAGGTGTCCTCGGAGTGTCCTCGTTTGGTGACACAATAGTGTCCTCTTCCCGCCGGCTCCTCTTCGCGCTGACGGTCGTCGTGGCTCTCGTCGCCTCCGGTTTGGGCGGCTGGCAGCTTCAGCGGTTGTTCGACCGCCAGGCCCGGAATCGGATCGCCAAGGCCGACGTGCTGGCTGAGGCCACCGACCTGAACCGGGCGACCCTAACCGGCTCGGTCAGCTACCGGCGGGCGACCGCAACCGGGAGCTACGACCACCAGCGACAGATCTTCCTCCGGGGGCGGCTCTTCCGGGGAACGCCGGGCGTGCAGGTGGTGACTCCGCTGCTTCTGGAAGGGCAGGACACCGCCCTGCTGGTCAATCGGGGGTTCGTCCCGACGGCTGACGCCGGCCACCCCACCACCGAGCTCCGGTTCGAAGAACCGGGCCTCGTGACCGTCGAGGGTATCGCCCTGTCGATCCCCAGCGATGGAGACGGGCAGCCGCTACCGACGCCGGCCGGGGAGACCTGGCGGCGGCTCGACTGGGGGCCGCTCCAAGACCGGTTTCCGTACCCGATCCGCCCCTACTACCTGATCGTCACCGTAGACCCGGACGCGACGAGAGACCATACCCTCCGAGGAACCAGCCTCCCGGTCCGGGTCGAGCCGCCGCCGCTCGACGATGGGCCCCACCTCTCCTACGCGGTCCAGTGGTTCATGATCGCCGGGGCCGCCCTTGGTTTTGGGCTGGTGTTCGTTCGCCGGCACCAGCCGCGGCCGGTCGATCTCGATCTAGTTTCCTGAGACCGGCCGCCGGACTACTCGGCCCGGTCGCGCGGCGGTCAGCCGTCCCTCGGCGACGACCGCTTCGCCGCCGACCAGCACCCAGGGAATGCCCCGCGGATAGTGGTGCGGGTCGGCGAAGGTGCCCACGTCGCTCACGGTCGCCGGGTTGAACACGGTCACGTCCGCGAAGCACCCGGCCCGAATGCAGCCTCGATCGGTGAGGCCGAGACGCCTGGCCGGCATGCCGGTCATTTTGTTGACCGCGGCTTCGAGCGTCAGCAGACGCTCCTCCCGGACATAACGGCCGAGCACCCGCGGGAAAGTCCCGTAGTTGCGGGGATGAGGAACGCCGTCGCCCAGGCGGGTCAGACTGCCATCGCTGGCCACCATCGTTTGCGAATGGGCGAGGATCCGGCGGACATCGGCCTCGTCGATGACGTGGAAGATGGTCCCGGCCCCACCGGCGAGGACGCCTTCGAGCACCAAGCGAGCACCGACTTCGGGGGTGCTGGCGAGCCGTCGGGCCATGGCCCAGTCATGCAGCGTCTTGCCTTCGAGCGACCGGTCCCAATCGACGGCCGCGAACTGAACCCGACGGAGGTCGCCGCCACCCCGATCGTTCATGATGAGATCGACGACTCCGCGAAGAATGCTGTCGGCCAGGGTCGGGTCGGCGAGACGTCGGCGAAGCGCGTCGGCGCCGCCCGCGAGGGCCCAGGGTGGAACCAGGATGCTGAGGTCGGTGTTGCTGGCCGTATAAGGATACTGATCCACCATGACATCGGTTCCCGCCCGACGGGCCGAATCCACCATCGCCAGGGTGAGCACGCTCTTCCCCCACCCGTGTCGACCGACCGCCTTGTGGTGAGTGAGCACCACCGGAATCCGGGCCCGCCGGCCGATCTCCAGCGCCTCGGCCACGCCCTCGATCAGTCCGACGCCTTCCTCGCGCAGATGGGACGTGTAGATCCCCCGCCGGCGGGCCGCCACCGCGGCGAGGCCGATCACCTCGTCGGTCGTTGCGTAGAACCCAGGGACGTATCGGAGGCCGGTGCTCAGGCCGAAGGCGCCGTCCCGCATCGCCTCGGCGACCGCCGTCTCCATCGCCTGCTGCTCGGCGGCGGTCGGGGCCCGGTTCTCGGTGCCCATCACCTGTCGCCGGATGGCGTTGTGACCAACTAGGTAGGCCACGTTGATCCCGAGGCCGGCCCGATCGGCGGTGTCGAGGTAGCGGCCCAGCGGCAGGGGTCCGCCGCCGTCCGGCCCGCCCAACGCGAGGGTGACTCCCTGGCGGACATGGCTCTCGGCCGCGGGTAGCTCAAGGAGCGGTTCGATATGGGCGTGGAGGTCGATGAACCCCGGGGCAACGGTCAGACCAGCCGCGTCGATGACCCGCGCGGCGTCACCGGGATCGATCGCGGCCCGCTCGACCCGAACGATCCGGTTGCCGACGATCGCGACATCGGCCGCGAAGGCCGGGGCACCGGTGCCGTCCAGCACGGTTCCGCGGCGGATCAGCACGTCGTAGGGTTTGACCGCGACGCCTCGCGGTTGCGGCAGGGACCCGGTCCGGGCCGCGACGATGCGATCGACCAAGGCCCAATAGTCGGCATGGCGCACCCCGGGCTGGCCTTGCCGCGGGACGGTCTTATGAGCGATCACTAGATCGAGCTTGGGAATCACGGTGAGGTACTGCCCGACCGCCCCGATCCCCGAGTAGGCCCCCTGGTAAGCGCCGACGTTCCACGGTCCATCGAACGGCCACCAGAGGTAGCCGTAACCGAATCGACCCCGTCGAGCGGCCGCTGGGTGCATCTCGGCGACCGGGGTCACCGCGCTGGCGCTCTTCCGGACCCAGTCTGCCGGGACGATCCGCTGTCCGCGCCAGATGCCATCCCGCAGCATGAGGAGGCCAAGTCGGGCCATGTCGCGGGTCGAAAACCACATGTGATAGGCGAGGTGGCGGGACCGAGTCGTGTCGCCGCTCTTCACCTGGAGATCGCGCCGCCAATCCTGCATGCCCAAGGGACGGGCCAGGTCGGCTTCGACCGCGTCATAGATGTTGCGACCGGTGGTTCGTTCGAAGATCGTGCCGAGGGCGTTGAAGTCCCAGTTGCTGTAGAGCTGGTAGGTGCCGTGCCGCTGGGATCCCCGCGGTGGCGCGTCGGCGAGATTGTCGCCCGGATTGGACGCGGGATGGTAGACCCCGGACCGCGCCGCGAGGAGATCCTGGACGGTGGCTTCCAGCTCGCTCGAGGCGAGGCCACCGATGTCGTCGATGCCCAGCTGGGCGAGGGTTCGGCTGGTATCGATGGTGCCCCGGCCGATCTCGATGCCGTACAACATCGACAGGACGCTCTTCCGGACCGAGGCGAGGTACCCCTGAGTGGTGAGGTCGCCGTGAGAGAGGACCACCCGGCCGCCCTCGACCACCATCATCGCCGTGGTGTTCATCCGCGCGACGGTGGCTCGGACCGAGTCGAGGCCCGCGGCGCTCCAACCCGCCGCCACTGGATCAGGCACGATCTCCCAGTCACCGCTCGGATAGTGAGCCGCTCGCGCCGGCGATGGCGTCGCCGCGGGCGAGGCGCCGCACGCCGCGGCGAAGCCTCCGACCACAAACAGCACGAGGTAGCGCAACGGGAACCTCCGGTCGGGGCCGGTCAGGTGTTGGCGGTCGACGACGCCGGCGGGAAGATCTGAACCAACTCCGGCCGCAGGACGAACTCGGGACAGATGGTGCGGTCGTATTCGTAGGGGCCGCCGGTTTCGGCGTCCACCCAGGGAAAGCCCTGGCAGACGGCCGGATAGTACGAGCGATCGTGGATCGCGCAGCCCTCGCCGGTGAAGAAGACGCAGCGCCCCTTCTTGACACGGGTTCTGAGCTCGCCCCAGCGAGTCCGGTAGACGGGCCCGTCACCGAAGTCCCGCAGGATCGCGGCGGCTTCCGCCTCGGACACGGTGGCGCCGTACGCGCAACACGCCGCCCGATGGGGACAAGGGAAACACGGAAGCGCGGGGAACGGGTTCGGTCTGGTCATCGGGCTCGATTCTACCCAGTTGGCCGGCGGATCGAAAGCGGCGCCGGGCCGGCAACTGGTCTGAGAGGCGAAATCATTTCATCTTTGAGCGATCGAACACCAGGGGGATTCGTGCATCGGTTCTGGGGACTCATCATTCTGGGGTCGATGGGGTGCCGCGCGGCGAGCGCGCCAACGGCCCCCGCGGTTCCGCTCTACGACAATCTGGGCAGCTTCCATGTCCCAATCTCGACCTCGAACCCGCAGACCCAGCGATATTTCGATCAAGGAATGCGGCTGGCCTACGCCTTCAATCACGCCGAGGCGGTGGCCTCGTTCGAGGAAGCGGCGCGGCTCGACCCCCGCTGCGCGATTTGTCACTGGGCCGTCGCCTACGCGTTGGGCCCGAACATCAACGCGCCGATGGATTCCGCGGCCGGAGCCCGTGCCTGGGCCGCGATGCAACGGGCCAAGGAGCTGGCCAGCGGCGCGAGCGAACGGGAGCGGGACTTCATCACCGCGATGGCGGCCCGGTATGCCGAGAATCCGCTCGCCCCGCGACCCGCTCTCGACAGCGCGTTCGTCACCGCGATGGCCGCCCTGGCCACGCGGTACCGGAACGACCTCGAAGCGGCCACCATCCACGCCGATGCCCGAATGAACCTGAGGCCGTGGGACTACTGGGGTGGGGTTGGCAAACCCCACCCCGGAACCGAGATCCTGGTGGGTGAGTTGGAGCGGGCCATCGCCGCCGATTCGACTCATCCGGGGGCCTGCCATCTCTACATTCACGCCGTCGAGGCGACCGAACCAGAGCGAGCCGTGGCATGCGCCGAACGGCTGGCGGCGCTGATGCCGGGCGCCGGACACCTGGTCCACATGCCGGCGCACATTTACGTGCGGATTGGTCGCTATCAGGACGCGATCGAGCACAACCACCACGCGACCCGCGCCGACTCGACGATGACCGTGGCCGATCGGATCTCGCCGATGTACGCCACGCTCTACGTCCCGCACAACTACCACTTCCTGGGCTTCGCCGCGCTCCTGGCGGGCCAGGAGCCGCTCGCGATCCAAGCGGCCAAGCGAACGGTCGAGACGACGCCACTGGCCGGGGTCCAAGCGCTGCCGGAGTTCCAACCGCAGCTCGCCTTCGAGCACCAGATGCTGCTCAAGTTCGGCCGGTGGGACGCGCTCTTGGCCCTGCCCCTCCCGGACAGCTCGGTGCCGGTCGGGCGGGCCGTGGCCGAGTACGCCCGCGGCACTGCCTTGGCGGCGACCGGGCGGTTCGACGAAGCGAAGGCCCTGGTACCGGTGATCGCGAGCCGGACCTCCGACAACTACTCGGCGATCGCCAAATCCATTGTCGCCGTGGCTCATCACTCGCTCGCCGGTGAAATCGCCGCCCGCCAACGCCAATGGGCAGTTGCGGAGCGCGAGTTTCGATCGGCGATGGCCCTCGAGGACGCCTTCACCTACATGGAGCCGCCGTGGTGGATCGAGCCGGTCCGGCACGCCCTCGGCACCACGCTCCTCCAAGCCGGGAACGCGGGGGCCGCCGAGAAGGTCTTCCGGGAGGACCTGGTCCGCTTTCCGAGCAATGTGTGGTCGCTGGTCGGGCTCGAGCAAAGCCTCGCGGCGCAAGGCAAGTCGTCGGGCGAGATCACCGTGGCGGCGGCCAAGGCCCGGTCCGCCGCCGGGGCTGAGTGGAAACACGCCCACCAGTGAGCGGCGATGCCGCCGAGCGCCTGTTCCGAATCCGGATGGTGCTCTTTCCGGCGGCCGGCGGACTGGTGTTCGGCTTCCTGACCGCGATGTACCTGGTGGCAACCCGCGGCTATGGCCTCGGAGGCGGGTTCCTGGTCACGATCACGGGCGGGGCGATCGGGGCCGGGATTGGCGGCATCGGATGGGGCGCGATCGGCATCGCGAGCCGCGGGTTCATCGCGGCGCTCACGAGTACCGGCAGCTCGCCGCAGCGGGCGTCGTTTTCCCGCCAGGAAGCCCTCATCGCCCAGGCCCGCTATCCCCAGGCGGCCGACGAGTTCCGAGCCCACCTCGCCAAGTCCCCCGACGATCACGCCGCCCGACTCGCCTTGGCCGATCTCTTGGCCACCCGGCTCGGGCAGTCCTCCGAGGCCGAACGGTTGTACCGGGCGGTCGTCGACGGCCCCTCCACCGACAACGAGACGTTCACCGCTACCAACGCCTTGATCGACCTCTATCGGCGCACCGGCCAAGCCGGTCGACTGATGGCCGAGTTGGCCCGATTCGGGGCCCGTTACCCGGGCACCCGGGCGGGCCAGAGCGCGAAACGCGAGCTCAGCGACCTCAAGCGGCAAGTATGAAACGGAGTTCATCTTTGACCAAGTAATGACTTCATGCGCGGGTTGCGAGGTTTGGCGCCATCCTGTCCCCCCCTTCCGGCATCGGAGTGGAGATGAGCGCGGAGCTCGAGACCTTCAGCTACGACGACGCAATTGTTCGGAAGTTCCTCTTTGCCACCTTCATTTGGGGGTTCGTGGGGATGCTGGTCGGGCTGATTATCGCCCTCCAGCTCGCCTATCCAGCCCTCAACCTCAGTCTCCCGTTCACCAGCTTCGGGCGGTTGCGCCCGCTCCACACCAACGCGGTGATCTTCGCGTTCGCCGGGAACGCGTTCTTCACGGGCGCCTACTACTCGACCCAGCGGTTGCTCAAGGCGCGGATGTTCAACGATACCCTGAGCGCGATCCACTTTTGGGGCTGGCAACTGATCATCCTCTCGGCCGCGCTGACGTTGCCGCTGGGCTTCACCCAGGCGAAGGAGTACGCCGAGCTCGAGTGGCCGATCGACATCGCCATCGCGGCGGTGTGGGTGGTGTTCGCGGTCAACTTTTTCGGGACGATCGCCAAGCGGCGGGAGCGGCATCTCTACGTCGCGATCTGGTTCTACATCGCCTCGATCGTCACCGTGGCCATTCTCCACATCTTCAACAACCTCTCGATGCCGGCGGGGTTCCTCAAGAGCTACTCGATCTACGCGGGCGTGCAGGACGCCTTCATGCAGTGGTGGTATGGGCATAACGCGGTCGCCTTCTTCCTGACCACCCCGTTCCTCGGCCTGATGTACTACTTCATGCCGAAAGCGGCGGATCGGCCGGTGTTCAGCTATCGGCTGTCGATTCTCCACTTCTGGACCCTGGTGTTCATGTACATCTGGGCCGGCCCGCACCACCTCCACTACACCGCGCTGCCAGAATGGG
The DNA here is from genome assembly GCA_046160105.1 of Gemmatimonadales bacterium. Taxonomy (GTDB): domain Bacteria; phylum Gemmatimonadota; class Gemmatimonadetes; order Gemmatimonadales; family GWC2-71-9; genus SHZU01. The sequence continues at coordinate 185,995 of JBJXGT010000049.1, forward strand.
CCTCGACCGTGGGGATGCTCTTCTCGGTGATGTTGTGGGCGCCGTCGTGGGGCGGGATGGTCAACGGATTGCTCACCCTTCGCGGCGCCTGGCGCAAGGTGGTCGAGGATCCGGTCCTCAAGTTCTTCGTGGTGGCGGTGACCGCCTACGGGATGGCCACCTTCGAGGGGCCGATGCTCTCGATCAAGACCGTCAACGGGCTGGCCCACTACACCGATTGGATCATCGCCCACGTCCACACCGGGGCGCTCGGCTGGAACGGGTTCTTGACGTTCGGGATGTTCTACTGGCTGATGCCCCGGCTCTTCCAGACCAAACTGCACAGCACCAAGCTGGCCGAGTGGCATTTCTGGCTGGCGACCTTCGGGATGATCCTCTACGCGGCGGCGATCTACAGCGCCGGGCTCACCCAGGGGTTGATGTGGCGGGCGTTCGACGAGACCGGCCGGCTCGAGTTTCCCGACTTCGTCGAAACCACGCTGCGGCTGATGCCGATGTATCTCCTCCGCGCGGCCGGCGGGGCGCTCTACCTGACCGGGATGGGCCTCTTCGGCTACAACATCTACCAGACTTGGGCGACGCGTCCGGCCAACTACGCCGAGCCGCTGGTGCAGGCGGCCCGGCTCGATCCGGTCTTTCCGCCTGCCCCGACTCCCGCCCCGGCGGGGGCCTGGGCGCGGTTCGCCCGGGCGAGCTGGCACCGGCGGTGGGAAGGTCTCCCGGTGACGTTCACGGTCTGGGTCGTCATCGCGGTGGTGGTGGCGTCGTTGCTCGAGATCGTCCCGACCTTCCTGATCAAGTCGAACGTGCCGACGATCGCGTCGGTGAAGCCCTACACCCCGTTGGAGCTTGCCGGTCGCGACCTCTACATCAGGGAGGGCTGCTTCAACTGTCACTCCCAAATGGTGCGGCCGTTCCGCCACGAGACGGAACGGTACGGCGAATACTCCAAACCGGGCGAGTTCGTGTACGATCACCCCTTCCTGTGGGGATCGCGCCGGATCGGGCCGGACCTCGCCCGAGTGGGCGGGAAGTACCCCGACCTCTGGCACGTGCGCCACTTCGACAACCCGACGGCGATCACCGCCAAGTCGATCATGCCACCGTACCCGTGGTTGCTGAAGAATCCCCTCGATTTCGAGGGCATTCAGGACCGGGTCAACGCGATGGCGATGCTGGGCGTGCCCTACGGCGACGCGGTGAACGAGGCGCCGGCCCTTGCCCGGACCCAGGCCAAACAGATCGCCGATGGGATCGCGGCTCAGGGCGGGCCGGGCAAACTCGAAGACCGGGAGGTCGTCGCGATCATCGCCTATCTGCAACGGCTCGGTAAGGACGTGAAGGTGGCCAGCGCCGGCGGAGGCGCGGGGACCGTCGCCGGGTCGGGAGGAAGCCGCTGATGCGACTCACCGATATCATGAGCGGCTCCGGGCTCTCGGGCTACGCCATCGTGGCGCTGGTGCTCTTCATGGCCGCCTTCATCGCGATCGTGGTGTCGATCTTTCTGCCCTCGCGGAAGCGCGAGTTCGACCAGGCGGGCCGGCTCCCGCTCGATGACGGCCAGGCGGCGACCACACCCGAAGGAGGACCTCGATGAGCTCCCATCCCGACGAGGACCGGCTGCTCGACCACGATTATGACGGCATCAAGGAATACGACAACCCGATGCCGCGGTGGTGGCTGGCGACATTCTGGGTGACGATCATCTTCTCGGTTCTTTATCTGCTCAACCTGCCGGTCGTGGGGATCGGGAAGGGCCGGCTGGCGGACTACCAGGCCGACATGGCGGAGGCGGCGGCCCTGGCGGCGAAGAACAACCCGCTGGCCAACATGACGCCCGAGACGGTCGTGGCCGCCTCGACCGACCCGGCCAAGCAGACCCTGGGTGCGACCACGTTCAAGACGATGTGCGCCTCCTGCCACCTGGCCGACGGCGGCGGCCAGATCGGCCCCAACCTCACCGACGGCTATTGGATTCACGGGGCCCAGCCGCTCGATGTCTTCAAGAGCGTGGTGGAAGGTGTTCCGGCCAAGGGCATGCCGGCGTGGGGGAAGATCCTCAAGCCGGATCAGGTGGTGGCGGTGACCGGGTACGTACTTTCGCTCAAAGGCACGACGCCGAAGATCCCGAAACCGCCCGAGGGCATCAACGTCGACTCGGTGGCCGCCGCGACGGCCCCTCCGACGACCAAGTAGCGCTCGATGTCGACTACCAAGGCACCGGACCGGGTTCTCTCGACTCTGAACGCCGATGGAACCCGGCGGTGGCTTCGCCCCAAGCTGGCCGAGGGTGCCTTCTGGCATAAACGGCGGGTCGTCGCCTACGCGCTGATGGTGGTGTTCTTCCTCATCCCGTACCTCAGGATGAACGGGAAGCCGCTGATCCTGTTGGACCTGCCCCGGCGGGAGTTCGTGCTGTTCGGCACCACCTTCCTGCCGACCGACACCTTGTTGTTCATGCTGCTGTTCGTCTGCATCGGGATCGCGATCTTTCTGCTGACGGCGTTGTTCGGGCGAGTCTGGTGCGGCTGGGCCTGTCCCCAGACCGTGTACATGGAGTTCCTCTATCGCCCGATCGAGCGACTGATCGAGGGCGGCCGGACCGGAACGCTGGCGCTCGACGCCCAGAAGGGGTTCAAGCCACGACGGCTCCTCAAATACGCGGTGTTCTTCGTCCTGGCGTTGTTCCTGGCCCACACCTTCCTGGCGTACTTCGTAGGCATCGATCGCCTGGTGCAGTGGGTCCAACTCTCGCCGTTGGAGCATCCCACGGCGTTCTTCGTGATGGCCGGAACCACCGCGGCGATCATGTTCGATTTCACCTATTTCCGGGAACAAACCTGCCTGGTGGCCTGCCCCTACGGCCGGCTCCAATCGGTGCTCCTCGATCGGCAGTCGCTGATCGTCGGCTACGACGCCCGTCGAGGCGAGCCGCGGATGAAAGGAACCAAGGATCGGGCCGAGGCCGCCGGTGATTGCATCGCCTGCGACGCCTGCGTGCTGACCTGCCCGACCGGGATCGACATTCGCGACGGCCTCCAGATGGAGTGCATCCATTGCACCCAGTGCGCCGACGCCTGCGACGACATCATGGACCGGGTGGGGACGCCTCGGGGCCTGATCCGGTACAGCTCGCGTGACGAGCTCGAGGGCAAGCCGAAGAAGGTGTTCCGCCCTCGGGTGATCCTCTACCCCGCGGCGCTCGCGGTGGCCCTCTCGCTGTTCATCTACTTTCTCGGCACCAAGGAGGACACCGATGTCACCATCCTGCGGGGCATCGGCGCGCCGTACACGCTCGAGGCCAGCGGTCGGGTGATCAACCAGGTGCGGGTCCGGGTCACCAACCGGGCCGATCGGGCCCGGCAGTACCGGATCGAGGTCGGGGGCGCCGACGGGGCCGAGGTCATCGCGCCGGAGAACCCGCTCGAGGTGGCGGCGGGCGAGCTGCGCACCACCAGCCTGTTCATCGTCGCACCGCCGTCGATGTTCTATGACGGCGAGCGGGCGGTGCGGTTCACCCTGTCCGACGGCGCCGGATACGCCGCCACGTTCGACTACAATCTGATTGGACCTGACGACGACGACCGAGAACGGGTTGGCCGCGGCAAGGGCGAGGACACGGGGAATGACGAGTAAGGGCGCCTGGTGGCCGGTGGCCATCATCGGGGTGTTGGCGGTCACGGTCGGAGCCAACGGATACTTGCTCTACCGGGCCAGCCGGAGCGAGGCACCGATGGAGCACGACTACTACCTGAAGGCGGTGGCGTGGGACTCGACGATGGCCCAAGCCGAACGGAACGCCGGGCTGGGCTGGCGGGTGGCCGCGACGCTGCAGCCGGACGGCCGACTGACGGCCCGGATCTCCGATCGCGCCGGCGGGGCGATTCACGGAGCCGCGGTGCGGGTCGAGGGATTCGCGATCGCGCGCGCCGATGGCGACGTAGCCGCGACCCTCACCCCCGACGCCGATCGGTACGAAGGCACGGTCACGGTGCGTCACCCGGGGCTCCACGAGCTACGGTTCAGCGTCGAGCGGGCCACCGAGCGGTTCACCGCGACGCTCCGGGGCGTGCCCGGGCAACCCTTCGCGCCGAAGCCCTGATGCCGATCTGGCCGGTGCTCCTGGCGAGTTTGATCGGCAGCCCGCATTGCGCCGCGATGTGCGGCCTGGTCGCCGGCGCCGCCGCGCCCACCGGCCGCACCGCCCTCGGGTACCACGCGGCACGGCTGGCGGGGTACGTCGCCTTGGGAGCGCTCGCTGGCCTGGCGGGCTCCGGCGCCGATCGGCTCGGCGCCGCGGTGGGCATGGCGGCCGTGGCGACCCGCGGGGCCGGTATCCTCCTCGTGGCCGCCGGCGTGGCCGGGTTGCTCCGGGCCGCTGGAATGACGCGGATCGGCGCGGTGGACACCCATCGGTGGCTCGCTCGAATCGCGACCCGGGTCCGAACGCTCCGCCCCGGCGCTCGGGCGGCGGCCCTCGGCCTGCTGACCGCGCTGCTGCCGTGTGGCTGGCTCCTCGCCTTCGTGGCCGCCGCCGCCGGGACCGGATCGGCGATCGGCGGGGCCGGCGCGATGGCGGTGTTCTGGCTCGGCACGGTGCCCGCCTTGGTCGGGGCCGGGATCCTGCTGCAGCGGGCGGCGGGGCCGCTTCGAGCTCGACTGCCCATGGTCGGCGCGGTTGCCTTGATCGTCCTCGGGTTGATCACGGTGTTCCGCCGCCCGGTCCCTCACGACCTCGCCCAGCACCAGGTGACTACGAGTGACCATCACCCTCGCTGAACCGCCGTCCGGGCGTGGCCCCCATCCGGATTCGGCGCGGCCGCTCGCGGCTGGCTGCGCCCACTGCGGCCTCCCGGTCCCGACGGGCGGCGCGCCGCGGGGAGGCGGCGCGGCGACCGACCCCGCGGATCCGGCCGACCAGTTCTGCTGCGCTGGGTGCCGAACCGCGTGGCAGGTCATTCACGCCGCGGGGCTCGAGGCCTACTACACCGCGGCCGACCGCCGGGGCCAACCGGTCGAGGCGACCGGGCGCCGGTACGACGAATACGATCATCCGGCGTTTCAGGCGCTCTACACCCGGCCCGCGGGGCCCGGCCAGCTCGAGACGACGCTCTATCTCGACGGGGTCCACTGCGCCTCCTGCGTCTGGCTGGTCGAGCGGGTCCCGCTGGCGGTACCGGGCGCGGTGTCGGCCGAGCTCAACGTGCCCCGGTCGTTGGCGAGGATTCGGTGGAATCCCCAGCGCACGTCGTTAGGCGCGATCGCCCGGTTCCTCGATCAGCTGGGGTACCGATCTCATCCGTTCCTCGGGGCGCGGGCCGAGGCCCACCGCCAAGCCGAAGACCGGGCGATGCTGGTCCAGATCGGGGTGGCCGGCGCCCTGGCGATCAACGTGATGACGGTGGCGCTGGCGTTGTACGCGGGATGGCTCGGCTCGATGGAGGCCGTCTACACCCGCTATTTCCGCTGGATCAGCATGATCCTGACCGTGCCGGCCGTGCTCTGGCCGGGTCGGGTGTTCTTCACCAGCGCGTGGGGCGCGCTCCGGGCTCGCCGGCTCCACATGGACGTTCCCATCGCGTTGGCGTTAGGCGCCGGCGTGGGCCGAGGGGTCGTCAACACCCTCTCCGACCATGGCCCGGTGTACTTCGACGGGGTGGTGACCCTGATCTTCCTGCTCCTGGTGGGCCGCTACCTCCAGCAGCGGGCCCAGCGCGCCGCCGCCGACTCGGCCGAGCTGCTTCATGGGCTGATGCCGACCACCTCGCGACTGGTCGAGGGCGAGACCATCCGCGAGGTGCCGACGGCGGCGCTGCTGCCCGACGCCATCGTCGAGGCGCGGCCCGGCGACACCATCCCCGCCGATGGCGTCGTCTCCGCCGGCGAATCGGCGATCGACCTCTCGGTGCTCACCGGGGAGACCACCCCGGCTCCGGCCGCGGTCGGCGATCGGGTCTACGCCGGCACCACCAACACCGCCGCGACGCTGCGGATCCGGGTCACCGAAGCGGGTGAAACGAGTCGGCTCGGTCGGATCCTCCGGGAGCTCGAAGCGGGGATGCTTCGGCGGGCGCCGGTGGTGCACACCGCCGACCGACTGGCGGGGTGGTTCGTCGTCGGGGTGCTCGGGCTCGCGGTGGCGACCTGGTGGTGGTGGTCGACTCGCGACCCCGCCAACGCCCTCGACCATGCGATCGCCCTGTTGATCGTCACCTGTCCCTGCGCGCTGGCCTTGGCGACGCCGCTGGCGATGACCGTGGCGATCGGCCGAGCCGCCAAGCGGGGGATCCTGATCCGCGGGGGTGACGCCCTCGAGGTGCTCTCCCGCCCGACGCCGCTCTTCCTCGATAAGACCGGGACCCTCACCGAGGGCCGACTCGCGCTGGTCCGCTGGACCGGCCCGATCGAGCTCCGAGGCATCATCAAAGGGATCGAGCGGCACTCGGGGCACCCGATCGGCCGAGCCTTCGAGCGGGCCTGGCCCGAGGTGGCCCCCGCGGTGGTGGCCCAGGTCGCCGCCACGTTAGGCGGCGGGCTGGACGCGTCCGTCGGGACCGCCCGCTATCGGATCGGGTCGCCGGGATTCGTCCTGGCGGCGGCGGCCGACCCCAACGGCCTCGGGGCGACGGTGCCGAACCACCTGACCCAGGTGTTGGTGGCCCGGGACGGCGTGGTGGTCGGGGCCGCCGGACTCGGCGATCCGCTCCGCGCCGATACCTCCGCGGCGATCGACCGGCTCCGAGCCCGAGGGTTCGCGGTCCGGATACTCTCGGGCGACGCCCCCGGCGCGGTCGCCGCGGTGGCCGACGCGTTAGGCGTGGCCCGAGCGGACGCCCGCGGGGGGGCCACCCCGGAGGACAAGGTGGCGGCGATCGCCCGGCAGGCCGACCTCGGCCCCGTCGTGATGGTCGGTGACGGCGTGAACGACGCGCCGGCCATCGGGCGGGCCACCGTGGGAATCGGCGTTCGGGGCGGCGCCGAGGCGTGCCTCGCGGCCGCTGATGTGTTCCTGGCTCGGCCCGGGCTGGTTCCGCTCGCCGATCTGGTCGACGGTGCCGGCCGGACGCTCCGGGTCATCCGGGCCAACATCGCCGTCTCGATCGGCTACAATATCGTCGGCGCGGCGCTGGCGGTGACTGGCATGATCAACCCGTTGTTGGCGGCGATCATGATGCCGGTGAGTTCGCTCACGGTCATCCTCCTGAGCGCCAAACGCCACACCTTCGAGGCACCGGATGCCGATCCCCCACCGATGACGATGCGCTCCCCGTGACGATTCTCTTCGTTCTGGTGCCGGTCGCCCTCGGCGTGGTGCTCATCGCCGGCGTCGCGTTCGTTTGGGCCACCCGTCGGGGCCAGTTCGACGATCTCGAGACGCCGGCCCTGCGGATCCTGCGCGACGACCTCGACACCTCGGGACAACCGCCGCCCACGCCCCGCCGCCCGCCCAGCCAATGACCGCCCCCGGCCCCGCCCCGGCCCCGTCGCGGGGGCGGCGCCGCCGAGTCGTGGTGGTCGCGCTCCTCGCGGTGGTGCTCGTCATCGTGGTCTCGTCGCGGCCGCTGCACGAGGGCCTCATCTCCCTGCTGACCTCGGCCCAATCGGTGATCGTCCGGTATCCGATCGCCGGACCGGCTGTGTTCGTGGTCCTCTCCGCTCTGTCGGCGATGTTGGCCTTCATGTCGAGCGCGATCCTGGTGCCGGTCGGGGTACAGACCTGGGGAGCCGAGCGCTGCATCGCCATGCTCTGGGTCGGCTGGATGCTGGGCGGGCTCGCGAGCTACGGACTGGCCCGGGGGCTGGGAGGCCCGATCATCCGACGGCTGGGGGCCGAGCGAGCGTTGGCGGATTACCAACACCGGATCACCCGGAACGCCCCGTTCGGCGTGGTCCTCCTGTTTCAGCTCGCCCTGCCGTCGGAGCTGCCAGGCTACGTCTTGGGTCTGGCCGGGTATCCCCTGTCGCGGTACCTCGCCGCGCTGGCGTTGGTCGAGCTGCCTTACGCGGTGGGTACGGTGTTGCTCGGGGCTGGCTTGGTCGAACGGAAATTGGGCTGGATCGTCGTCCTGGGGTCGGCGGCGGTGCTCACGGCGGTGCTGTCGATCCGGGCCCTGCAGCGCCGGCTCCCAGCCGGGCCTTCGAGCGGAGCGGTCTCCTAGGCCGATGGTCGGGGTTTGGACCCCAGCCTTCACTCCGGGAGCGTGGGTCCCCCCTCCAGCAGCTCGTGCATCGCCAGTTCCTCGGAACCGGAGCGAGTGGAGCGAAGGGCGTTGAGGATCACGGCGACGTCGATTCCCTCCTGAAGCACCGCTCCCGCCAGAGGTGCCAGAAACCCGAAGGCCGCCCCGAGCATCGCGATGGCGCTCAACCCGAGCCCGATCCCGATGCTCTGCCTGGCAATCGTCATCGTCCGTCGGGCGATGGCCACCGCCTCGGGCACCCGGGTCAGATCATCGACCAAGAGCACCACGTCGGCCGCTTCGGCGCTGATGCCGCCTCCGTGGGCGGCGAGGGCCAGACCGACGGTCGCGGCGCTGAGCGCGGGTGCGTCGTTGGCCCCGTCGCCCACCATCAGCACCTGGTGGCCCCGTTTCCCGAGCCGGGCCACGAAGGCCACCTTGTCCTGGGGCAGGAGATCGCCGGCGGCCTCGCGGATCCCGATTTCCCGAGCGACCCGATCGGCGTTGATCTGGCGATCGCCCGACAGCATCACGATCCGATCGATGGCGAGCCGACCTAACGCCTGGATGACCCGAGGCGCCTCGGGCCGGATCGTGTCGGCATAGGTGACCGACCCGGCCGGTCGCCCATCGATGGCGACGTAGGCGCGCAGGCCGCCGCCATCGGGGATCGACTCGAGCCCGGGGGCCGCGTCAGGCTCCCACTCTTTGAGCAGCGACAGGGCACCGATGGTAACGCGCCGCCCATCGACCTGACCCGACACACCACGCCCAGCCGACTCCAGCACGTTGGTCGCCGTCGGGAGCTCGCCGAGACGGGCATGAGCGGCGTCCGCGAAGGTCCGCGCCAGGAGATGGCCAGAGCCGTGCTCCACCGCGCCGGCCAGACGGAGGATGTCCGCCTCGCCGAACGGCGGGAGCGGATAAATGCCGGACACGGCCGGCTGGCCCACCGTCAAGGTGCCGGTCTTGTCGAACACGGCCACCGAGATACCGGCCAACTGCTCGAGGGCGCCCCCGTTCCGGACGATGATCTGGTGGCGGGCCGCTCGATTGATGCCGCCCAGGATCGCCACCGGTGCCGCGAGAATGAGCGGGCACGGGGTCGCGGCCACCAGCACCGCGAGGACCCGAATCGGGTCGCCGGAGGCGAGGTAGGCGACGGCGCAGACGACCAAGGTGAGGGGCGTGAACCAGGCGGCGGCCCGATCCGCGAGCCGCTGAATCGGCGCCTTGCTCGCCTCGGCGTTGCGGACCAGCTCGACGATCTTCGCGTAGAGACTCTCGGCCGCGACAGCGGTGGCCCGCATCGTGATCGGCGCATCGAGGTTGACGACCCCGCTCGAGAGCGCGGCCCCGATGGCCGCCTCACGGGGGATCGCCTCGCCGGTGAGCCGAGAGGTGTCGACGGTCGATCGACCCTCGATGACCTCGCCATCGCAGGGCACCATGTCGCCGGGACGCACCAACAGTTGATCGCCGATGACGACCTGATCGACCGGCACGTCGACCACCGAGGCACCACTCACTCGATGGGCGATCCGCGGCGCCTGCGCCTCCAGGGCCGCCACCGCGCCCGAGGCCCTGCGGGCGGCGTGTCGCTCCAGCGCCTCGCCGCCGGTCTGCATCAGGACGATGACCAGCCCCACCAGCGGCAGGTCGAGCCCCGCCGCGCCGATCAGCGCCAGCGAGGCCACCACGTCGGACGCGAACTGTCCCTTGAACACGCCCGCGAGCGTTCGCCAGACGATCGGCAGCCCGAGGACGACCAGGCCGGCCATCCAGAGCCATTCGCGAATCCCGGGCGGAGAAAGCAATCGCGGGGCAATGAGCCCCGCGATGATCACCAGCCCCGCCGCGATCGGCTTCCACCAATCGATGCCCAACTTCATGAGGCGACCCGGGCGTCCTCTTCATCGGCGGAGGGGTGTCGCAAGGCGAAGCCGACGCCTCGCACCGTCTCGATCCGCGGATCGGACACGTACTTGAGCAGCTTTCGGCGGAGGTTGCCGACATGGACGTCGACGACGTTGCTCTCGGGGTCGAAGTGCATGTCCCAGACCTTCTCCAGGAGCGTGGTCCGCCGGACCACCGCTTCCGGATGGAGCATGAAGAACTCGAAGAGCTGAAACTCCTTGGCGGTCAGATCGAGCTTCTTTCCGTCGATCGTCGCCACGTGGCGGAGGCGGTCGAGCTCGAAGGGACCGAACCGGAGCACCTCGAGCCGCTCCGCCCCCCCACGCCGATGGAGCGCGCGGATCCGGGCGATCAGTTCCTCGAACCGAAACGGCTTGGTGAGATAGTCGTCGGCCCCGGCGTCGAGGCCGCGCACCACGTCCTCGACCGCGTCTCGCGACGTCAACATCAGGATCGGGGTATGCCGACCCTCGCGCCGGAGCTCGCTGGCCACCTGAAAGCCATTCTTCTTCGGCAACATCAGATCGAGCAGGATGATGTCGTAGTCGTAGACGTGGGCCAACATGGTGGCTTCCTCACCGTCGGAAGCGACGTCGACGACGTACCCTTCTTCTTTGAGCCCTTGCTCGATAAACCCGGCGACCTTCCGGTCGTCCTCCACGACTAGGATCTTCATGAGGAATAGTTTAGCGATACCCCAATGAACCGATGATCAAGTCAATGTGAAGACATCTTCATGATTCGGCAAGGGGGAGCTTGAGGACGAAACGCGCCCCGGGCCCCGCCCGGGACTGCGCGCAGAGCTCGCCGCCGAGCAGGCGGGCCAGCCGCCGAGAGAGAGGAAGGCCGATCCCGCTCCCCACTCCGGTCCCTTCCTGGCCGGCCGTGGTGTAGTAGATGTCAAAGATCCGCTCCAGTTCGTCCACCGGCACGCCCGGTCCCTCGTCGTCGATCGTCAGCACCGCAACTCCGTCCGCGTGGTTGAAATCGAGGGTGATCTCGGAGCCCGCCGGCGTGTGCCGAATCGCATTGCTCAGGACATTGACCAGGATCTGTTCGACCCGATGGGCGTCGGTGCGGCAGACGATCGAGTGGTCCACCGTCGGCACCTTGAACCGGATCTGTTTCTCGGCGGCCGCCGGGGTGAGTCGCTGGACGGCGGCCCGAATCGTCGCGCCGCATTCCACGTCGCGGAGCACCGGCTTGAGCCGATCTTCGTCGAGGCGGTTCAAATCGAGCAGGTCGTTGACGAGGGTGACGGATTGCTCGGCGGCCTCGAGAATCTCGTAAGCTCCTCGGGGGACCGCCGCCGGGTCCTTCTTCCGGACCATCAGCTCGGCCCAGCCGAAGACCGCCGCGAGCGAGTTGCGAAGCTCGTGGTTGACCATCGCGAAGAACCGCTCTCGCGATCGGTGCAGTTGCTGGACCTCCTCGAGCAGTCGGGTGGTCTGTTCGTGGAAACGGGCATTCTCCACCGCGGAGGCAACGATCGAGGCGAGGAGGAGGGCCACCCCGACGTCGTCGTCACCGAACTCGTCGGCGCCGAGCTTTTCGGTGAGGTAGAGATCGCCGAGCACGCCGTCGCGGCCGATGACGGGGACGCCGAGAAAGGAGTCCATCGGCGGATGATTGGCCGGGAAGCCGGCCGACGCGGGGTGCGCTCCGATCTTCTTGAGCCGAACGACCTTCCCTTCCCGAATGACCAAGCCGAGGACGCCCTTGCCGGTGGGGAGCGCACCGATCCGAGCCCGCTCGTCCTCGGCGAGCCCGCTGGTAACGAACGAAGCGAGGCTGCGGCGGTCGGCGCTCAGGAGCCCGATGGCGGCGTATCGGGCATCGAGGAGCTCCCTCGCCAGGTCCGCGACCCGTTGCAGCAGCCGGCCCACATCGAGCTCGCCCACCAGCTCGGGCGTGGCGCGGATCAGTCGCTCGAGCGGGTTCCGTTGCACCTCGTGAAGTTGGTCGGGCATGATCAGTTAATCTAGCCATCACGGGATCGTTAATCCGGTCTTCAGGAAAACTTCACCCCGGATTGCCTATGCTTCCCGCAACCTGTTGACCTGAGCCGTGCCCCTAACCGCCATTCTCGCCGCCGCCGACAAGACACCGGATGGTCGCCACGCGATCCAGGCGGCGGCCCAATTGGCGTCCGCCACCGGGGCGCGGTTGACCCTGTTGGAGGTCGTGCGTCTGGGGAGTGAGGGCACGGTCCCCACCGGGCGGGTGGCCTCGACCCGGGATCCTGGCGGCCCGACCGGGGAGTTGGCGGCCTACGCGCACTGGATCGGGCCGATCGAGCCGCCGGTCGCGCCGGAGCGCACCGAGGTGGCGGTTGCCTACGGGATTCCAGGGATCGAGATCGGCCGCCTCGCGGACCAACGAGCCGCGGACCTGGTCGTGCTGGGCCGGCGCCCGCGGTCGGCGGACCACCCGCTGATCCTCGGGGAGACCGCGGACGCCGTGGTCCGCCGCAGCCCGCGACCGGTGCTGTTCGTGCCGCCGGCCGTTACGGCGTTTCACCGGGTGTTAGTCGCGCTCGACGGCACCGAACGCACCGTCCGCCTGCTCCGCCCCGCGTACGGTCTCGCGAATGCGCTGGGAGGCCAGGTGATCGCCGTGACCGTCCTGCCCGGCAGCAACGTTGGCTCGGACCAGGCGGCGGCGCGCCTCAAGGAGTTGATCGCCCGAGCATCCTTGCCCACCGAGCCGATCACCCTGACGGTGCGGGCCGGGGACCCTGTCGAAGAAATCCTCACCCAGGCCGAGGAAACCCGACCGGCGGTGTTGGTCATTGGCTATCGTCGGGGTGGCCCTCCCAAGGTCATCGGCCCGACCGACATCGCCCGCAACCTCCTCTACGCCGCCCCGACCGCGGTCCTGACGATCCCGCTCTGAGCGTTAGAAGTCGCGCCGCCGGAACCAGCGGAGGCCCACCGCCGCCGGCACCGCCGCGCAGATCAGGAGGATCACCAGCGCCAGGGCCCGGCCCAGGTTACCGCCGAAGACCCGCTCGTAGACCGTGCCGGTATACCCGAGCAGCGCGGCGATGTCGAAGGTCAGGAGGAGCTCGATCCGGGCGACGTCGATCGGATTGAGCATCGCGAGCACCAGGACCGGCAGCTCGAGGGGCCGGTCGCGAAAGGTGGCCAGCACGAGAAGTATGAGGCCGTCGTACACCACCGTGCAGACGAGCCAGACCAGCAGGCCGGCGCCCAAACCCCAGGCGCGGTCATCGACCCGCACCGCGACCGCCACCGCGAAACAGGTGAACACCAGCACGAGAAGGGCGCCGACCGCGAGCACCATGATCAACGAGGCGAGGATCGACGGTTCGGTAAAGGCGGTGATCCCGAGCGGGACGCCGACTCCGATCAGATACGCGACCACGAGGGGAACCGCCAACCCGCCGACCAACCCGAGGTACGCGGCCCCTCGACTCACCGGCTGAGTGAGGAGCAGTTCGGTGAACTCCCTGGCGTTGTAGACGTAGAGGGTGCCGAACACGACCGCCATCAGCGGCACCAACAGCAGCACCACGTTGACCAGACTCAGCAGGGCCCGGCCGCCGCCACCACCGAACCAGACGAGCAGCACCGTGACGAGGGTCAGCAGGCCGGTGTAGGTCAGGAGCCAGCGACTCCGGGCCACGTTGGTGGCATGGGTGCGGAGGATCCGCCAGCCCGGATGCGTCATCCGGTGCGCCCCTCGAGCATCCGGGCGAGAACCCGCTCCAGTTTCGCTTCGCCCGCGGTGGCCTTGAGCTGCTCGACCGTGCCGTGATACTCGATCGCCCCCTCCACCAGGAACACGAGATCCTGGGCCAGGTCCTCGAGCTCGCTGACGATATGGGAGGTCAACAGGACCGTCGCGCCACGCAGGGTCGAGCGGATCACGTGGTCCTTGAGGATCGCCGAGGAACGCGGATCGAGGCCGGCGGTCGGCTCATCGAGCACCAGCACCGCGGGCCGGAACATCGTGGCCACGACGGCATTGAGCTTCTGGCGAGTGCCGCCGCTCAGGGTTCCGATCCGCTTGTCGAGGTGGGGCTCCAACCCGAGGTGCCCCACGAGGGACAGGTCGACGTCGGGCGGATCGTGGCGAAGCGCCCGGAGGAAGCCGATCACTTCACGTCCGGTCAAGTGAGGCGGAAACCGGGCCGCCTGGGCCATGTAGCCGATCCGCTCCCGGTATTTGCTCGAGTGGCCGACCGACACCCCGTCGATCACCACGTCACCGCCTCCCTGATCGGGCCGCACCAGGCCGAGAATGCTCTTGATGAGAGTCGTCTTGCCGGCGGCGTTGGGGCCGACGACCGCGGTCACCCGCCCTTCGGCCAGGGTGAGGTCGAGGCCTCGTAACACCGAGAGGCGGCCGAAGGTCTTGGTAAGCCCGCGAATTTCGATCGCCATCGATCAGCGCGGGGCCTCGAGCAGGCGTGGCGCGGTGAGCAAGGGACGCCGGTCCACCATGGTCTCGGGTGTCAGGATCGGGAGGAGTCGTTCGGCGGCGTCGAGCAGATCGACGAACGGACTCCGGAGCAGGATCAGCGACGGTTCGTTCTGCTCGACGACCAGGGAGAAGAGCCGGACCGGACGAAACGGGGCATCGCCAAAGCCATCGCGGTCGAGGTCGTAGCCGCGGTAGCGATCCCAGAAGTTCTCGGCGAACTCGGTCCCACCTTGCCGGCTGTCGGTGGTGACATCGAAGCCGTTCCCCAGGAAGGCATTGCCCCGAAACCCGACGCCCTGGGAATTAGCGAGGGCCCGGACGGCCCAGCCGTTCGAGGCGAACCGGTTTCCGGTGGCGGTGACCCGGGTGGCGCTCTCCAGATAGAGCGCGATGGTGTTGGCCTCGAACCGATTGCCTTCCAGTCGGCTGTCGCTGATGTCCTTCAGGAGCAGGCCGTAAGCCGCCTGGCCTCGATTGCGCTCGAATCGATTCTCGATCATGGTGACGTGCTTGGAATACATCACCGCCACGCCGGCGCCGTTCTCGGCGAAGCGATTGCGACGATAGTCGCAGCTGTCGGAGAACATGAAGTGGAGCCCGTAGCGGCGGTTGCGCTCGCTGACGTTGCCGATCAGCTGGCTGGCGGTGACGAACTCGAGGTAGATCCCGTCGCGGTGGCGCTCGACCCGATTGCCGTTCAGGATCACCTCGCGCGACGACCAGAGATGGATGGCGTTCCCACTCTCCTGGTCGTCCTTATCCGGACCGATCACCTGGTTGTTCTCGATCAGGCACCCGGTCACGGCCGATCCGTAGATGCCGAAGAAACTGTCGCGAACGAGGTTGCCGCGGACCCGACAAGCCCGGACACTGTCCAGCCGGATCGCCGAGGGCTCGGCCACGTTGCTCGGGTCGACCCGCTCGACGACCAGGCCTTCGATGGTGACGCCGTCCGCGGTGACCCGGATGACGGTGTGGTTCCCGGCGCCGGTGAACACCGGATTGCCCCGGCCGAGAATGGTGACCGGCTTGGTGACGACGATAGGGGGTTCCCGGTACTGGCCGGACTCGACGATGATGGTGTCGCCCGGTTGGCTCAGGGCGAGCGCCGCGGTGAGGGTGGGCACCGCGGAGGCGACCCGAACGATGATCGTCGCGGCCGCGGCCAGCACCATCAAGCGGCGGGCGCGGCCGCTCGGCCGCGCCTGACTTCGGTTACCACCACGACGAACGCCACCAGGAGGATGGCCATGGCAATCCACCCACCGAGATCGGGCAGCGAAACGGCCGTGAAGTTGAGCAACTTCTTGGATCCGAAGAGCGGCGGCTGATAGCTCATGCCCGGAATCTTGATGGCGGCCGTTTGATCGAGATTGTGGCCGTAATCGTATCCCCACCGCCAGAAATCGACCAGCCCCGCCAGCGACGCCACCAGCAGCAGCGCGCACCACACCGCGAGGCCGGAGCGGCGCCCCCAGATCGCGGCGAGGAGACCCAGCCCCGCCAGACTGGCCACGATCACCGGCATCAGCCGCAGTTCGGGAATTGCCTCGGGGTGGATCTCCTTCATCCCGATGTAGTGATTGAGGCCATTGATGCTGCGAAGGTCACCGGTGATCTGGTGGGCCCAGATCTTCATGCCGAGCCCCTCGGGATACTGGGGCGCGATCAGGTTGATGCGCCACAGCGGTAACACGAGGGTGGCGAGCAATCCCACCGCCGCCACCCCAATGAGAATACGGGACCGCGTCAACATCCGCATCGATTCACTGCGATCCGGTATTGAAGGTGAGCTTGGCGCCCGATCCCTTCGGCGACACCCGGATATACCCCTGCATCTCCTGGTGGAGGGCGGAGCAGAAGTCGGTGCAGTAGAACGGGTACACTCCGGCGCGCTCAGGCACCCAGGTGAGGGTGAGAGTCTGGCCAGGCATGATCAGCAGCTCCGCGTTCCTCGCACCCATCATCGCGAAGCCGTGGGGCACGTCCCAATCCTGCTCGAGATTGGTGATGTGGAAGAAGACCGAATCGCCGACCATGATGCCCTCGATGTTGTCGGGCATGAAGTGGCTGCGGATCGCGGTCATGTAGATATGCACCTTGGTGCCCTGCCGCTCGACTCGCGCTTCCTTCTCCGACTTGGCCACATAGGGGTGTTTCGAGGTCTCGAGGGCGTAGGTCTTGACCTGGCGCTCGGTGATCTTCGAGGCCAGGATCGCCTGGGCGTAGTGCGGCTCGCCCGCCGTGGGGAAGTCGAGCAGGAGCTGCATCTTGTCGCCGGTGATGTCATAGAGCTGGGCCGATTGGGTCAGCTCGGGTCCGGTCGGGAGATAGCGGTTCTTGGTGATCTTGTTGAGCGCGATGACGTACTTGCCGTCGGGCTTCCGCGTGTCGCCACCGGGGATCAGCAGGTGCCCGATCGAGTAGTAGGTCGGGGTGCGATCGACGACCTTGAAGTCAGCCAGGCTCCACTTGATGATCTCGGACGAGAGGAACACCGACGTGTAGGCGAAACCCTTCCCGTCGAACTCGGTGTGCAACGGTCCCAAGCCGGGATCCTGCACCTCGCCGGCGATGGTCGCTTCGTACTTGAGCACCGGAATGCCCTGAATCTCGGTCTCGAACGCCTTGTCGGCGATGGCCTTCTGCATCTTCGAGAAGGAGTGCACCGGAATCACCGTGGCGAGCTTGCCACCACCGACGATGAACTCGCCGGTCGGATCGACGTCGGCCCCATGGGGGGATTTCGGCGTCGGCAGGAAGTACACCAGCCCGGGACAATCGGCCGGCTCGAGCACGGTCACGCTGGTCTTGTACTCGGTCTTGGCGACCCCGTCCTCGCCACGCAGGTTGTGGGCGTACCGGGCCGGCCAGGTCTTGGCCTTGCCGCCGCCAACACACTGCTCCGCTTGCTTCCAATTGACCGCCGCGATGAAGTCCTTGTCACGCTGGGAGGCGTTGCGCTCCAGCATGGTCTTGGCTTCTTCGGAGTTGTAGGTGCTGAAGAACGACCAGCCGTGGGACGGACCCTTCCCGGCCCGAGACAGGTCGTAGTCGAATCCGGGCATGTGGATCTGGAACGCCAAGTCCATGTGTCCCGATGCCGAATCAACCTTCACGAAGCTGAGCATCCCACCGAACTTGCTGTCCGTGATCGGAACGTCCGCCTGCGGGGTGGGCACCGCGAAGCGGGTCGCGCTGACCACGTATTCGGTGTTCTCGGTCAGGAAGGGCGAGGCGTGGCCGCCCGCCGCATTGGGGAGCTCGATGACCTCCTCGGTCTCGAACTTCGTGAGGTCGAGCCGGGCGATCCGCGGGGTGTTGTTGCCGTTGATGAAGAGCCACCGGCCGTCATGTTCGCCATTGGTGGTCGACAGCTGGGGGTGATGGGTATCGTCCCACGGGATCATGCCCCAGCTGCTGTTGAGCAGCGCCTTGGTTTCCTCCGAGTAGCCATATCCCTTCTCGGGATACTGCGAGAGAACCGGGATCTGCTGCAGCAGCCGGCCGGAGGGCAGACCGTACACGCTGACGTTCCCGCTGTAGCCACCCGACATGAACGCGTAGAACTCGTCGTACTGCCCGGGGGCGACGTACACCTTGCCGGCGGCGTTCGAACCCAAGGCCCCGCCTTGAGTTCCCGACGGAGCGCATCCCGCCGCGCCAAGGATCAACACCGCCAGGGTGGACTTCCCAAGCTGGCTCAACATGCCGTACCTCCTGAAGGAATCGCGCATTGGGCGGGTCATTGCCCGCTCGTTTTGGTTTGGGTCCGCAGGTACTCGAGGATGGCCCGGGACTCCTCGACGGTGAGGCTCTGGTTCGCCATCAACGTCATGTACTCGCCGAGCAGTTGCTTGGCGACCGGGTGCCGCTCGACCATCTCATTGGGATTCAACATCATGTTCATCACGTAGGTCGGGGATCGCTTGCTCAGCACGTCGTTGAGCGGCGGGCCGACGTATCGCTCGGCGATCTTGTGACAGGCGGTGCATTTGACCTGAAAGAGCGCCTCACCCTGCTTGACGAGGTTCGGGTCGACATCAGCGAGCACCAAGACCTCGGTGATCGGGCCGATCCCATGCTCCTGCTGGAACGGGGTCAGGTCACTTCCGCCCTGCCCCACGGCGGGGGGCGGCGGCGGTTGATCCGTCCCGCCGCCACAGCCCGCCACCAGGATCACCGCGCCGACCATGCCGAGAATGGACCGTTTCATACTGTCTTCTGCCATTTGATTGAGGTTGTGGGCGGAACGGTAACGCCCGGCTCATGGATCGCCGCTGAAGCACCCATGAAGCCCGCTTCATCGTCTCGGCCGCCCCGGGCCGGTTTGACTATCCGCTTACGCCAGTTGAGATTACGGCCGTTCGCGTCCGTAGCTCAATTGGATAGAGCATCAGACTTCGGATCTGAGGGTTGGGGGTTCGAGTCCCTCCGGGCGCATCCCGTACGACTACCGCCGCGGTCTTCACGTGCCTGACATCCACCAACGACGTCCCTACTACGCCGACTCCTATCTGACGTCGTTCGAGGCCACGGTCACGGCCGCCGGCGAGGTGGCCGGCCAGCCGACGGCCGTCCTCGATCGAACCTGGTTCTATCCGTCATCGGGCGGGCAACCCAACGACAGCGGGACGCTCGGTGACCGCCGAGTGGTCGACGTCCAGATTCATGCGGACGGCGAGGTGGTTCATGTGCTGGATGGGCCAGTGGCGCTCGGCCCCATCCGAGGGGCGATCGATTGGCCCCGCCGCTGGGACCACATGCAGCAGCACACCGGCCAGCACATCCTCTCCCAGGCGTTCGTTCGACTCGCCGACGCCGCCACGATCGGATTTCACCTCGGGGTCGACTACGTCTCGATCGACCTGGACACGGCCCACCTCAGCGACTCGCGCCGGGAGGCGGCGTTCGCGCTGGCCAACGACGTGGTTCAACGCGGTCTCGAGGTCCGGGCCTGGTTCCCCGGGGAAGCGGAGTTGGCGGCGATCCAGCTTCGGAAGACCCCCGATGTGGAAGGTGCGCTTCGGGTCGTGGCGATCGGGGATTTCGACGTCTCCGCGTGCGGCGGCACCCACGTCCGGCGCACCAGCGAGATCGCCCTGATCCATTGGCTGCGGACCGAGCGGCTGAAGCGCGGCGTCCGAGTGGCCTTCCACTGCGGCGACCGGGCCCGCTCGGACTATGCCGCGAAACAGCGGATCATCGGCGAGGTCGCGGCCGCCTTGGCCTGCGCCGCGTCCGAGCTTCCCGCCGCCGTCGCCCGACTCCAGGCGGAGGCGGCCAGCCTTCGGCGGGCGGTCGAGAAGTATCAGGACGACGCCCTCGACCGGGAGGCGGTCGCGCTCCGAGTCGGGGCGGAGCGGCACGGAGCGCTCTTGGTCGTGCGCAAGCACCTCCCGGAACGGTCCCCGGACGAGATCAAGGCGCTGGCGATGCGGCTGACCGCGGAACCAGGAGTCGTGGCGCTGTTCGCGACGTCGGGTCAGAAGACCCACATGATCTTCGCTCGAGACGAGGGCTCGTCCCTCCTCCTCAAGCCCGCGCTCGACGCGGCGCTGGCCGCGATCGGTGGAGGCAAGGGTGGGGGCAGCCGGATCGTTCAAGGTGGCGGCGCACCGGCCACGATCGCCCAGATCGAGGGCGCGCTCGCCGCGGCCTTGAAGGCGCTCGTGCCTTGATGACGGCAACCTCTCGTCGCTGGTTGGTGGTCGCGCTCGGCCTTGGCGTAATCGTCGTCGCCCACCTCCTCGACGGGTGGGCCTATCGCGAGTTGCGCCTGCCCGCGGCTGGAGATCGCGATTGGGGTCGGCTGCTCCGGGTCCTCGGCTTCGCGCCGACCTGGCTGGCGATCGCGTTGATGTTGTGGCTGGAGGGTCGAGCGGCGCCGCCTCCCACCGGCCAATCGCTGCGGATCTCGGCGAAGGGACTCGCCACGGCGGTCCTGATCGGTGGGATCGCCAGTGAATTGGCGAAGCTCCTGATCCGACGGGAGCGGCCGAACGTGACCGAGGGTCTCTATCAATTTCGCGACTTCACCGTCGACCCGTTCAGCACCTCGCGACTGGGCCTTCCGAGTGGCCACACCATGGTGGCCTTCAGCGGAGCCGGCGCGCTTGGACGCCGATACCCGCGCGCCGCCCCGGTGCTCTTCGCCCTGGCGGCAGGGTGTGGCTTGACCCGGGTGTTCGCGCAGGCCCATTTCCTGAGCGACGTGGTCATTGGGGCGATCGGAGGCGGATGGCTCGGAAGCGTGATCGCGGGACGGGTGGCGGACCGGGCGAAGGAGACGGGGACGTGAGCCGAAAGGGCCTGCTCGCGCTGACCGGCCTGCTCCTCGGATGCGGCCCGCCTGACCCGGCGGTGACCAGCCTGAACGGGGCGCTGTTGCCAACCGCGGCCCCCCGCCCCAGCTTCACGCTGACCTCCACCACCGGCGAACCGTTCGGCTTCGCGGAACGGACCCGGGGCCGCCTCACCCTGCTCTTCTTCGGCTACACCAATTGCCCCGATGTCTGTCCGGCGACGATGGCCAATCTGGGCGCGGTCCTGAGCAAGCTCACCTCCGACGACCGGAGTCGAATCGACGTGATCTTCGTCACGACCGACCCCGAGCGGGACACGCCCGAACGGCTGACCGCCTGGCTGGGCGGTTTCGACCGGGAGTTCATCGGCTTGACGGGGGCTCCCGACGCCGTGGCGGCGGCCCAGCGGGCGGCAGGGGTCGCTCCGGCCATCCGCGAGGGGAGCGGGGCGAGTTACACGGTCAGCCACGCCGCCCAAGTCATCGTCTACTCGCCCGACGACTCGACCCACATCGCCTATCCGTTCGGCACCCGACAGGCCCAGTGGGCCGCCGACCTCCCCACGCTGCTGACCCGGTGGACCGGCCGATGACGTGGTGGTGCGCGGCGACCGGCCTGCCCTGGAGTTGGGCCTGGCGCGCCTATCCCGGGGTGTGGCTCTTTCTCGGCCTGATCGCGTTCGGATACTGGCGGGCCGGGCGCGGGGCGGGTGAGCGCGGGGCGGATGGCTATTTCGCGATTGGCCTCGGCCTGCTGTGGGTCGCCCTGGACTGGCCGCTGGGGGCGCTCGGGGGCTACCTCGCGAGCGCGCATACCGGGCAGTTCCTCCTCCTGGCCCTGGCTGCCCCGCCGTTCCTGCTCCTCGCGATCCGACCTCGCCTGGAACAGACCGAATCGCGATGGGGCGCCGGCCTCCGGTTGTTGGCCCATCCGCTGCCGGCGTTCATCGGGTACAACCTGATGATGTTGACCACCCATATCCCCAAGCTGGTGGACGCCCTGATGGTGAGCCAGCTCGGCTCGCTCGCGATCGACCTGGCGTGGATCGCGGGCGGCTTGATGCTCTGGTGGCCCGCGGTCGCGCCGCCGCGCTATCGGCGGCTCTCGGCGCCGCTCACCATGGGCTATCTCTTCGTGCAAACGGTGCCGGGCATCTTTCCGGCGGCGGCGCTGGTGTTCGGCACTTTTCCGCTCTACCGGCTCTACGAACTCGCCCCCCGAGTCTCGGCGGTGCTGACACCCGCTTACGACCATCAGATTGCCGGTTTGCTGATGAAGATCGTGGGCGACCCGATCGTCTGGATCGGCATCGCGGTGATCTTCTTCCGGTGGGCCAACGCCGAGCGTCGAGCCGACACGGCCCAGACCGCCCGGTGAGCTCGCCCGCCCCGCCGGATGACCTTCGGCGGGGGGCCCGTTAGATTCCTCCGGTCGGATGACGTTCACCCTGGAGCGAGAAGATGGTGGCACGCAGGTTCCTGATCGGTGTGGCGGTGGCTCTCCTCGGGGCGGCGCCCGCCCTGGCCATCCACAATCACCTCACCAAGAGTATTCCGGAGGCCGACCAGGCCGTCGCGGCGCCCAAGAGCATTCGGCTCTGGTTCGCCGAGAAGGTGGAGCCCAAGTTTTCCAGCATCACCTTGATGCGGGCGGACAGCAGCAAGATCGAGATCCCGAAAGCGGTCGCGACCGACGACCCGAAGTCGATCGTCGCGGACGTGCCGGTGGCCCTGGCGCCGGGGAAATATCTGATTCGGTGGCGCACGGCGGGCGATGACGGACACGCGGTTCGGGGGACGTTCGCCTTCACGGTGAAGTGAGCTGGGACGGCTCGTTCCTGCTGTACGCGGCGGCGAGGTGGCTTGGCTACCTCGCCGCCTTCGCAATCATCGGGGTCGCGACCTTGCGACGCGCCGTCCTCCCGCGGACCAGCGCCTCACCCGCCACGACCTCCCCGCTCCACCAAGTCGGACGGCTCGGCCTGGTCGCGCTGGCGGTGTCGCTGGGCGCCCGCCTCTACTTCCAGACGCGGTCGCTGCTCGACCCGGAAGACCCCGTCACCGCCGAGTTCGTCGGACTGGTCCTCGAGAGCCGATGGGGCCATGGATGGCTGGCCCAGGCGACGGCCGCCGTGGCGGCATTCCTGACGTGGACCTGGGTCGGGCGCCGTCCTACCTCGGCGCTGGCCTCGGGGTCGGCGCTGGTGGCGGCCGGGGCGATCGCGGTGGCCGCTCCGTTCACCGGTCATGCCGTGGGGCTGGCCGGGGCCCCATGGTACGCGCCGCTGCTCGACCTGGCCCACTTCGGCGCCGGCGCGGCGTGGCTCGGCACCCTCGCGATGCTGGTCGTGGTCCTTCGGACCAGCGCGGCGGGCGCCGCACTGCCCGGCGGCGCTGGTGGCGCTCGCGGTCTCGTCGAGGCCTTCAGTCCGGTCGCCCTGACGGCTGGCGTGATCGCCATGGCGTCCGGCGGGATCCTCGCGTTCACCTACCTCGGTGGCATCGCTCCCCTGTTCGAAACGGTCTACGGCCGAATGGTCCTGATCAAGCTCGGCGCCATCGGCGTCACCGCGGGGCTGGGCGCCTACAACTGGCGTTCGGTGCTCCCCCGCCTTCGGGCCGGCGCCCCCGCCCCGGTGCTGCAAACCGCGACCGCCGAGGCCATCGTCGGGGCGATCATCCTCGCCTGTTCCGCCGTGTTGGTCTCCCTTCCGGCCCCGGGCGAATCCGCCGAGTAGTTGCAAGAGTTGCCGTGCCTTTCCGGCCGGCGGGCACCCTCCGGTTGGGATCGGAGGCGTTGTCCTGGAAGCACTTGGCCCTCACCCACCCCGATGGCCCCCCGCTTGCTTGATCGATCGGCAACGCCTCTGACCGAGCAGACGCACGGCTCGACCGGCCATGCAACGGCCGGCACCCAGAGGCCCACCGAATCGGGGAGCCGGACACCATGATGACACGTTATGCAGTCCTCGCCGGCCTGTTGCTCGGCGCGAGCAGCGTCAACGCCCAAGTCGGGATCTCGGTCCGGGCCGGCACCCTCGGCGCCGGCGGCGAGTTGTCGATCCGGCCGAGTCGATACCTCGGCCTGCGGGCCGGTGGCCACTACTTCACCACGACCCGAACCGCCACCATCGAGGGGATCGCCTATCAGGTGACCCCGAAGCTCCAGAACGGTACCGCCATCCTGGACCTCCATCCCTTCGGCAGCGCGTTCCATCTGTCCGGCGGGATGGTGTGGAATTCGAACCAGGGCAGCGTCGCGGCCCAGTTGACCGGGCCGATCACTGTCGGCACGCAGGTGTATCAGCCCAGTGAGGTCGGCGAGCTGACCGGGCAGGTCCGCTATCAAGAGCGTTATGCGCCCTATGCCGGTCTGGGCTTCGGTGGCCGCGGCCGGATCTCGTTCCTCTTCGATGTCGGCGTGGTGTTCTCGGGCTTCCCGCAGGTCTCCTTGACCGGGGGCAGCAGCTTGGTCGGTCCGGCGAAGGTGGTGTTCGACCAGAATGTCCAGCAGGAAGTGCAGCAGATTCAGACGGAGATCGAAAGCCGGAAGTACCTCAAGTACACACCGGTGGTCTCGCTCGGACTTCGGGTCGGCTTCTAGCCGACCCACCCATCTCGCCGCCGCTAGCTTGTCAGCTCCAGGCCAACGGCGCGCATCAGCTCCAACGCATTCGACCGTTCCACCACGCCGGGCTTGAGACGATAGTCGAACTCGAGCCGCCCGTCGACCAGCCGATCCTCGAGATGCACGTTGAGGCCGCGAGAGCCGAGATCGGTGGCGATCCGGGTCAGGGCGAGATCGTGGGTGGTGACCAAGCCGACGGCACCGCGGTCGACCAGGCCGAGCAACACTCCTCGGGCGCCAATGGCCCGATCGTGGGAATTGGTGCCCGAGAGGAGCTCGTCGAGAAGGAACAGAACCGGCGTGCCGCCCCGGGCGAGGGCCGCGATCTCCTTGAGCCGAAGCACTTCGGCGTAGAACCGCGACCGCCCTTCCAGCAGCGAGTCGCGGAGCACCAACGACGCCCCGAGCGCGAGCGGCGGAGTACTGAGGGCGGCGGCCCGCACCGGCGCGCCGGCGAACGCGAGCACCAGATTCGAGCCGATCGCCTTCAGCAGGGTACTCTTGCCCGACATGTTCGATCCGCTGACCATGACGAGACGAACGTCTCCGCCGAGCTTGAGGTCGTTCCGGATCGCTCGGCCGGCCGGGAGGAGCACGTGGGCGAGGCCCCGGGCGTCGATCGGCGAGCCGGGCGCGGTGATCTCGGGAAACGCGTCGTTGGGGTGCTCGAAGGCATGGGTGGCGAGCGAGGCCAGGGCCTCGAGCTCGCCGACTTGGTCGAGCCAGCCGCTGGTTCGAGGCCCGACCTCGCGCCGCCACCGCTCGATCCGCCAGGCGACTTGGGTGCCTAACAGGAGAAGCCAGCTCACCGGGAGAAAGAGCTGGTTGCGGCGGGCATCGGCCAGGTCGACGAGCCGCTCCAAGGCATCGATCGACGTTCGCGGCGTCCCCCCGCCCTCGTGCAGCCCGGCACTGAGCCGCACCAGCGCCGCCGACTGAAACGGTTCGGCGGCGACCCGGTCGAGGAGGGTGGCGATCACCCGCAGCTCCCGGGCGGGACGGTCGACCGCGGCGAGCACTCGACTCACCTCGCCACGATATCGGCTGGCGACGAGGTACGACACGATCAGCGGGACCAGGACCACCTGACCGGGAATCCACCCCGCCAGGGCCGCCGCGACCGTGCCCACATTGAGCAACGCGAGGACCAAAGCCCCGGTACCCAGCCACGTCGGGAAGCTCCCGGCCGACCCCGAAAGCCAGCCTCGCAACGACCCCGAATCGAGCGCCTTGCCCGCGGCGGGCGCCACCACCGCGAGATCGTGGCGAAGCTCGACCTTCTCGGCGAGCTCCCGGACCGCCGCTTGTCGTTCCCGAACCACCTCGGGCGGGGCCGGGCCGCCGAACCACGCGGCCAGTCGGGCGGCGCCGGTTTCGGTGCGGGTGGTGGCCAGCAGATGGAAGAGCGATCCGCGACCGAAGATCTCCAGATCGCTGGCGTAGCGATGCTGCTCGTCGGCAAACCGGCTGCCATCGTCGCCACCGTCGAGCCAGCGATCCTCGAGCCGGGCCAGCCCCCGCTCGAAATAGCTCGCCGAGCGGGCCACCGCCTCGCGGGCGCGGATCACCCGCTCGTGCCACACGACCAAGAAGAGAAACCCGAGCGCGGCCGCGCCAACGCCGGCCAGCGCCACTCCGCCCCGCTGGGCGACCACCACGCCGGCCAGGACGATCCCGGCCAGGAAGGTCGCGAGTCGCGCGATCCCGAGGCTCCGCGACCGGCCTTCGAGCTCGCCGAGGACGGCCTGGGCGCGCCCGAGTCGCTCGCGGTAACGATCAGCCGGAGAAATCACCTAACGCGACGCGGGACGCCGAATGGGCCGGCCGGGAAGAACCCCGTCGACGACCTTGCCGTCACGGACGACGAAGGTGCCGTTCACCAACACGTGGGGAATTCCCGCCGAGGCCTGGGCCGGATTCTCGAAGGTAGCTCGGTCGATGACCTGGTCCGGCTGGAACACCACCAAGTCGGCATCCGCGCCGACCTTGATCCGGCCCTTGCGCGCCATCTCCGGCACCGCGCCAACGAGCCGTTGGGCCGGGAGATAGGACATCTTCTTCAGCGCGTCCATCAGGGTGAGCAGTTTCTTCTCGCGAACGAACCGACCGAGGACCCGGGCGTAGGTGCCGACCCCGCGGGGGTGGCCCCGGCCGTCGATGATCGGCACGCCGTCGCTCGCGATCATGATGCCGGGGTGGGCCACCAGGGAGTCGACGGTCGGCTCCGGAATCATGTGGAGGATCACCCAGCCGCCCTCCTTCCGATATTTCGCGAAGGTCGCCTCGGTGAGCCGCTCGTTCGTGGCCGACCACTGGAGGTCCGGGTAGGATATCCCGAGCCGGTCCTGCCAGCCCGGATCGAAGATCGCCGACTGGAGAAAGGTCGAACCCGCCGTATAGGGATACACCTCCGTCGTGACGTCGAGTCCTTTGGCTCGGGCCGCGTCGATCATGGTCGCCAGCTTGGGCCCCTGACCGAGTCCGCTGCTGCCGAGATGGACGACGTGGAGTGGTGCTCCCGTGGTCAGCGCGTCAGCGAGCATTTCCTGAATCGAGGAGAGGCTGCCGTTCGGCTCGGCGGGGCCGGCGCCGCGCACGTGCACGTAGATCGGGACTCGATACTCGGCCGCGAGCTCGAAGACCCGGTAGATCTCCTGCTGGCTCGCCGCCGGCGTGTAGTTGATGCCGAGCCCGATCCCGAGCGCGCCCTGGTCGAGCCCTTCCTTGATCTTGCCGACCAGTCCGTCGAACTCGGTGGCGGCCAGCTTCTGGTGGGACCAGGCCGGGCTGGTACCGGTCGACTGCCGAGCGGCCAGCATCTCGGCGCCGTTCCTGGCGCCGGCCATGTGGGCGATCCGGCTCCCGATGTGCCCGACGGTGACCCCATAGTTCAGCAGGGCGTCCTTCGAGCGATTGTCGTACCACTCGCCGACCGGCCACCACCCCGACTCCATCTCGAGGGCGGTCGTCACCCCGTCCTGGGCCTGCCACTTGTTGTCGCTGAGATTCTGACCGTGGGCGTGGAGGTCGATGAACCCCGGGGCGACCACATGCCCGGTCACGTCGACCACGACTTTGCCGTCGAGGGTGCCCTCCGCGATGGCGACGATCCGATCCCCGGTGATCCCGACGTTGCGGAGTTGATCGGTGCCCGACTCGGGGTCCATCACCCGACCACCCGCCAGGACGATATCGTACCGCTGCGCCGGCTGGCCGCAGCCGAGCAAGCCCACCGCGATCAGGGTCTTGGTCGCCATCCGGATCATCATGGCGCTCCTCGCTTCACGGCTTGCCCGGGGGTGACGCCCGCCACGATGGCCCCGTCCCGTACCACCACCGTGCCGTTCACGATGACGTACGGAATTCCGGTCGAGGCCTGCTCCGGTTTCTCGAACGTCGCATGGTCAATGATCGTGGCCGGATCGAAGATCGTGATATCCGCGTCGGACCCAACCGACAGGCGGCCTTTGCGAGCCATCATCGGCGCCACCCCCCGAACCCGTTCGGCCGGCAGCAGAGTCATCTTCCGCACCGCCTCCATCAGCTCGACGGTCTTCTTTTCCCGGACGTAGCGGCCGAGCACCCGGGCGAAGGTGCCGACGCCGCGGGGATGGCCCCGCCCGTTCTCCAGCGGCATCGCGTCGCTGGCGATCATGATGCCCGGCTGGCCGATCAGAAACTCGACGTTCTCGTCCTTCATCATGTGAATGATCACCGCGCCCCCCTGGCGCCGGTAGCGGGCGAACGACTCGGCGGTCAACCGCTCGCCGGTCGGCGGCCACTCGAGATCGCCGAACGAGATGCCGAGGCGGTCCTGCCAGGCGCCCTCGAACAGGGCGGTCTGGATTCCGGTGGAGGCGGCGGTATAGGGATAGACCTCGCCGGTCACGTCGAGCCCTCGGCTCCGCGCCCCCTCGATCATCGCGACGATCGGCCGGACGTAGCTCAGGCTGCTGCTGCCGAGATGGACGAAATGGGTCGACGCGCCGGTGGCCACGGTGTTGGCCAGCACTTCCTGCGCGCCCGCGATACTACCCATGATCGGGTCGACCGCCATCTGACGGAGGTGGGCGTAGATCGGGACGTTGCTCTCCTTGGCGATCTGAAACAGCAGGAGGATCTCTTCCCGGCTCGCGGCCGGCGACTCCGCGACCTCGAAACCGATGCCGAGGCCGCCGGCGTCGAGTCCGGCCACCAGGGTCGCCTTGAGCTTGGCGAGGTCGTCCGCCGTCGCGGGCTCGTGCGACCACCGGGGAGGAGTCCCGTCCTCCCCCTTGCCGCGCCACTG
Organism: Gemmatimonadales bacterium; assembly: GCA_046160105.1. Taxonomy (GTDB): domain Bacteria; phylum Gemmatimonadota; class Gemmatimonadetes; order Gemmatimonadales; family GWC2-71-9; genus SHZU01. The sequence continues at coordinate 214,761 of JBJXGT010000049.1, forward strand.
GAAGTACTCCGCCAGCGTGCCGATCTGTTGCATGACGGCGATCCGGGCGGGAATGTGACCGGCGGCGGCACCGTAGTTGATCAGCGACTTCCCCTCGAGGCGGGCATACCACTCGGCGACTGGAAAGGCGCCCTCCTCGAGCTCCAGGCTGGTGGTAACCCCGTCGCGCACCTGCCACTGCTCTCCCCCCGCGCCGATCGAGTGCGAGTGGAGGTCGATGAACCCCGGCGCGACGGCCAGCCCCGTCGCGTCCACGGTGTCGGCGCCGGCGAGCGCGGTCTCCGAGATCGCGGTGATCTTCCCGCCGGCGATGCCGAGGTGGCGGATCGCATCGAGATTGGAGCCGGGATCGAGCACCCGTCCATTGGCGATGACCAGGTCAAAGGGACCGGACGAGCCACCAGCGGCGCAGCCGGCGACGAGGGCTACCAGCAGCAGGGGTCGAAAGGACCGCATCGGTTCTCGCTTCATGAGGAGGGAGCCAGGTCGCTGGCGATGATCCGGGCGATTCGCCAGGCGCCCGAGGCGTTCCGACGCCAGTAGGTCACCACCCGCCCCCGCTCGTGAATCGGCGGGAGGCCGGGTTTGACCTTGGTCTCTTCGACGGCGGCGCGTTCGATCGCTCGATCGCCGAAGAGGTCGAGTTCCTCCCGAATCAGCCGGTGAAACGTCACCGTGCGGACTCGATTGGCTTGGGCGAGGAAATCCCGGATCGCGGCGCGGCCGACGAGGTCATCGAGCCCGGATTCGGACAAGACCCCGTCCTCGGTGAACATTGCGGCCACCGCGTCGGGGTCGCTCGCGATCAGGGCCCGATCGACCGCGGCGTTCGCCTCGGCGATGGCCGCCGCGTCCCGCTGCTCGGCGGGGTCCAATCCCTGGTTCATCCGTCCCCTCCCAACACGATCCGTCGTTGCTCACCGGCCTCGAGCAGGGCCCGCCCGGGTGCGGCCGCCCGCCACACGACGACACCGACCACCGCCCACACCGCCATGACGACCCACTCGAGTGGCAGCTTACCGCCGGCGTCCACCCAGTTCTGGCGGAGCGCCGTGAACAGCAGCGCGACGCCACCGATCGACGAGGCCACCGCGATCAGCACGGTCGGGAGCCGAAAGGGGCGGGGCCGCGCCGGATCCTTGGAGCGAAGCCGCCAGACGGAGAGCGCGGTGACCAGATACGCGAACGAGCCCGCCGCGGCCCCAACGTTGACGATCGCACTGATTCCCCGACGTCCGAGCAGATCGCCCAAGAGGCCGAGCGTGATGACGAAGACGATCGCGGTCACCGGCGACCCGAAGGCGGGATGGAGCTTGGTGAAGGCCGGGGCGATCATCCGGGCGCGACCCAACGCGAAGAGGATTCGCGTCGAGGCGATCAGCGCCCCGTTGCCCACGGTGAGGATCCCGAGCACGCCGGCGACCAGGACGATCCGCGCGAAGAGCTCGGAACCGAAGGCGAGACGGAAGGCCGCCGCGGCCGGCAGGTCGGCCTTGACCATCGCGGGCCACGGTCCCGCCATCCCCGCCGACAGAGCGGCCAGCGCGTAATAGGCCGCTCCGGCCAGGATCGTCAACACGACGACGAGGCCGAGGGTCCGAGGCGAGGTGGATGGCGAGCGTTCCTCGAGCACCTGCGGCAGGCTGTTGAAGCCGCCGAAGAACCAGGGGGTGGTGGCGAGCACCGCCAACATCCCGCCCCAGGCCGAACCGTTCGACCCGACCACGAACATCGGCTCCAGATTGGCACGGGAGCCGCCGAAGATGCCGGCCCCGATGAAGAGGAACGAGATGGCGATCTTCCCGTACGTCAGCCAGTCCTGAAACTTGGCCGCACCCTGAATCCCCCGGTAGTTGAGCACCCCGAGCCACACCGTATAGAGCAACGCGACCGCGAGCCCCACGGCGTAGATGGGTTGGCCTCGCCACGAGTACAGCTCCGCTCCGCTGAACCCCGGAATCAGGGCGTCGAGCACCCAGGCCAGCGACACCGAGACGTAGGGAATCACCGCGGTCATCATCAGGACCATCGCCCAGCCGACGGCAAACGACAGGCCCGGCCCGAAGGCAGCATAGGCGTACGTGGTTTCGCCGCCCGCCACCGGGTACATCGACGCCGCCTCGGCGTAGCAGAGACCCGCCAGGGACATCAGCAGACCACCAAGGAGAAAAGCCACGGTGGTACCAACCGGGCCGGCCTGCTCGAACCAGAGGCCCATGAAGACGATCCAGCCCACCCCGATGATGGTGCCGAATCCGATCGAGAAGAACTGGATCGGGCCGAGGGTTTTCTTCAGTTCCGCCATGGGATCCTGGATCAGGGTTTGGGTGAGGCGTAGGTCCCGCGACCCACGGCGACGAGGTCGCCCCGCTCGTCACGAACCTCGACGTCCGCGGTGGACACGGTGCGGCCGACCTTCACCGCCTTGCCTAACGCGAGGAGCGCGCCGCGGCGGGCGGGGCGGAGCCAATCGACCCGGAGGTCGATGGTTGGGAGGCCTTGCCCGAGCTGGCTCCAGAGGGCGTAGTCGCCGGCGATGTCGATCAGGGCGGCGACCACCCCGCCGTGATACCAATCGGACCCGTCCGCCCGGAGGAACTCCTCCCGAAACGGCAGCCTGATGACGACCTGACCCGGCTCGGCGCTGACCATCTCGAGCCGAAGGAACCGCTGGTAGGGCGACCCGTCGAGGGGAAGCTCGGGAAGGGCGGTCACGACGTTCCGGACGGCGCCGGACGGACCGAGCCGCCGCCGGCGATCTCCGGAAACACGCCCACCAAGGCCCGCTCCCAGAACCGACCCAGGTCGCGGAGCATCCCGACCCACTGATCGCGGGCGGCGCCCTTGGATTCGCCGTATCCGATGAACCCGCCGTCGAACGACGTGCCGGCCACCGAACGGGCCGCGAGCAAGGGCTGGAGGATGAACGAGGTGAGACGGCGGCGGATATCGCGGGGATCCGTGGCCGCCCCGATAATCGGTCGGGTGGCCTCGGCCGGAAGATCACGAAGCCGGTTCTCGAGGAACACCAGCACCCGAATCAGGGGCCAGGCCGAGAAGGGGATGGTGACTCGACGCCCATCCCGTGAATCGGCCGAATCGGCGGGCAGGTAGCCCACCCACCCCGCCAGGGGCACGGTGCCATCATCCGCGGACGAGCCCTCGGCGAACCAGTCGAGCGGCAACCCATAGGCGCGGGCGATCCGCTCGAGGGTGTGCATCCCCGGGCTGCGGGTCCGCCCCGCATGAATTTCCCGCAGCGTGGCGTAGGGCACGCCTGCGTGGGCCGAGGCCTCGAGCAGATTGCCGTCGTGGACGTCGTCGACCAGGCGACGAAGACGGGCGGTGACCGAGCACGGGGCAATCCCGAGCGGCAACGGCGGCCGCCCTCGACGACGCTCTCGCAGCATGGTTCCGGAATTTGTTGGGTTGGCACTAAAGTATTTCACGGCGGGCGTTCCGCTAGGGGCCAAAGGTAAGTCGTGTCACCCGAACCGGTTGCGAACCTGTTGAGGATCGGTTGACCAGGTGACGCGAGATTACCCGATCGTCCACCGCCGGGAGACAGCCTGTGATCGACTACGTCGCGTTCTCGAAGTACTGCGCCACCTGCCACTTCTGGGTGGGTGAGCGGCGGCCGGAGCGGGGGGAGATGCGGGTCTACACCCCCCGCCATGCGACCATCGGCCACTGCGACTGTCCCCACGGACATTGGCGGGGTCGACTCAAGCCCGCCGAATCGAACTGCCCCCATTGGGCCCGCTGGGAGGTGATGCGAGAGGATCCGCCACCCTCGAACGAGGCGCTGGACCCCGCCTGAGCGAGGGCCTACGTTCCCTCCATGCGCAGACTCCTCGGGTATGCCCTCGCGGTCCTGGCCTTTGCGCCGGTGGCCGCCGTTCAGGGCCAAACGGTCGCCTCCAAGAAGGGACTGGTGGTCTCGGCCTCCGCGCCGGCCTCCGACATCGGGGCCGCGATCCTCGGGGCCGGCGGCAACGCGGTGGACGCCGCCGTCGCCACGGCCTTCGCCCTCGCGGTGACCTATCCGACCGCCGGCAACATCGGGGGCGGCGGCTTCATGGTGGTCCGCCTCGCCGATGGCCGGAGCACAACGATCGACTATCGGGAACGAGCCCCGGGCAAGGCGACAGGCGGAATGTATCTCGACGCCAAAGGCGAGATCGACGGCTCGCTGACCGAGTCGGGGTACCTGGCCCCCGGGGTGCCAGGCACGGTTCGAGGCCTGGCCCTGGCCCACCGCCGTTACGGCCGTCTCCCGTGGAAACGGCTGGTGCTCCCCGCCGCCGAGCTGGCTGGGCGCGGCTTCCCGCTTTCACCGTCCCTGGCCGAAGAACTCAACTGGCTGGTGAAGGTGACCCGGGGAAAGATCCCCACCACCGTCGCCGCCTACGGCCGCGCCGATGGGAAGGAGTGGGCCGCCGGCGACACTCTTCGATTGCCCGATCTCGCCGCTTCCCTCACCGACATCGCAACCCAGGGTCCCAACGCCTTCTATACCGGACGAATCGCCGACCTGATCGCAGCCGATATGGCGGCGAATGGCGGGATCATCACCAAGGACGACCTCGCGGCCTACCAAGCCGTCGAACGGGCCCCGGTACGGGGGACGTTTCTCGGCCACCAGATCATCTCGATGCCGCCACCGAGTTCGGGCGGGGTGGCGATCGTCGAGATGCTCAACATCCTCGAGCGGCTCGACATCGCGAGACGGCCGCGGATGGGAACCACCACGCTACACCTGATGATCGAGGCGCAGCGACGGGCCTACCTGGACCGCGCCGAGTTCCTCGCGGACCCGGATTTCGTCAAGGTGCCGGTCGAACGGCTGACCTCCAAGGCGCACTCCGCCGCGTTGGCCCGGAGCATCGACTCGACCAGGGCCACCAGCAGCGTCACTCTGGCCTCCGGCCGGATCGCCGTCACCTCCGTGCCGGAGTCCGAGGAAACCACCCACTTCTCGGTCGTCGATCGATTCGGGAACGCCGTCTCCAACACCTACACGTTGGAGCAGGGGTACGGCAGCCGGGTGGTGATCAAGGGCGCGGGCTTCATCCTCAACAACGAGATGGGCGACTTCAACAAGAAGGCCGGCATCACCACCACCGCCGGCGACATCGGAACCCCGGCGAACCTGATCGTGCCCGGAAAGCGGATGTTGTCGTCGATGAGCCCGACCATCGTGACCCGGAATGGCCGGGTCCTGTTGGTCACCGGGTCGCCGGGCGGACGGACCATCATCAACACGGTGCACCAGATCGTCCTCAACGTGACGGCATTCAGGATGGGCGTCCGGGAGGCCGTCGACGCCCACCGATTCCACCATCAGTGGCTGCCGGAGACGGTCGATTTCGAAGCCGGCGCGATCCCCGATTCGACCGTGCGGCAACTCGAGGCGCTTGGCCATCGGATCCGGGTCGCGGGGCGGATCGGTGACGGGCACAGTATCACGATCGACCCGCGGACCGGTCTCGCGACCGCGGCGAACGACACCCGAAGCCCGGATTCGAAGGCCTCGACCCCATGACCGCGCGGGCGGCGTCCCACGTCCTCCTCATCGAGCCGGTCCAGTTTCGCCCGAACGTCGAGACCGCGGCGTCCAACGTGTTCCAGCACCAGGTCGACGCCGCCCAGGTCGACCAACTTGGCGCGGCGGCCCTCCGCCAACATCGCGCCCTCCGCGATCTGTTGATCGAGAACGGCGTGCAGGTCACCGTGGTGCGGAGTCGGGCTGAAACCCCGGACGCCTCGTTCTGCAACAACTGGTTTTCGACCCACGCAGGACCCGTCGGTGGAACGCTCGTTCTCTACCCGCTCCTGGCCCCGAACCGACGGATCGAGCGCCGGGCCGACATCGTGGCCCTGCTCCGGCCCCGCTATCAGACCGTGATCGACCTCTCGGACCGGGAGGCCGCCGGGATCTTCCTCGAGAGCACCGGCAGTCTCTGCCTCGACGACGACGCTCGGGTCGCTTACGCGGCCCTGTCGCCCCGGACCGACCGAGCCCTGGCCGAGGAGTGGGCGTCGCGGTTAGGCTATCGGCTGATCGCCTTCGAGGCGACCGATGCCACCGGGACCCCCTACTACCACACCAACGTGATGATGTTCATCGGGCATGGGTTGACGGGCGTCTGCCTCGAGTCGATCGGCGCCGAGCGAGAAGTCGTTAGGCAGTCGTTGGAGGGGAGCGGACTGGAGGTGCTCCCGATCAGCCGGGACCAGGTCCTCGCCTTCTGCGGCAACTGCTTGCCGCTCCAGAACGACCGGGGCGAGCCGCTCCTGGCGATGTCGAGCGCGGCCCATGCCGGCTTTTCGGCGGCGCAACGCCGCCAGATCGAACAGCGGGCTCGGATTCTCCACGCCGACCTCTCCGCCTTCGAGCTGATCGGCGGAGGTTCGGCCCGCTGCCTGCTGGGAGAGCTCTTCTAGCCAACCGCCCCGGTCACCAGGGACTCAACCGCGCCGGGCCCGAATCGCCGAGATGATGGCGTCGAGCACCGGGTCGCGCCCGCCGAAGTGGTCCGCCGACTGGACCGGCACGCTCAGGTGCGGGGCGATCCATTGGCGGCGATCGAGCGGGCCGGAGTCCTGCCACCACCGGGTCGAGATGCTCCCGCGGAGCCCGCTGTAGGGCAGAATCAGTTCGGTGTCCTCGCCCGCGAAATTCGGCTTCGACCCACTCGGCTCACCCACGAACGTCGCGCTGGTCCACCGCTCCACCAGGTTGATGAAGTTCTGCGCCGCCGAGAAGGTCGTCCGCGAGGTGATGACCCAGATCCGGCGACCGGGCTCCATCTCGAAATCGATCATCGCTCGGATCAAGGGCCGGTTGAGCTCGTTGTTCCCGCCGTTGTTGCGCCGAACGTCGACGATCAGGTCGCCCGCTCCGGAGCGCCGCAGGGTCCGGCTCAGGGAGTCGGCGAACTGACCGACCGGAATCGTCGGTCCATTGGCGACCTGATTGTACTGGACGTAGACGGCCTCGAGGTCCGGCAGAGGTTCGAGCCAGAGGTTGGCCTCGGGGTGCCGGAGGTAACGGGGCCGTTCGCCGCTCATTCCGGGGGCCGGCATCAGCTTGAAGGCGGGAGCGCGGAGCCCGGCGGGGGCGAGTGACACCGTCTCCTGGCCACCGGTCGGCAGCGCGAAGGTATAGTCGATCGTCCGGCCATCGCTCAAACCAACCGCCTCGAGAAAGGGCGGCATCGTCATGAAGAACGACCCCAGGACCAGCGGCCCCATCGGGTTGTCGCGAGTGATGTAGGGGTCGAGCCGCCGCATCACGTCGGCAATCGGGGCTCCGCCCACGGCCACGATCCGCTGCCCGACCCGCCCGGCGAGCGCGGTGTCCGCGCCCACGACCGCGAGGCCGTCGCTGAAAAACCAGAGATCGATTGGGACCCTGGTGAAGGTCACTCTGGCGGACGAGGCGGGGTAGAGGATCGAGTGTCCGTCCCCGAGCATCGCCAGGAGACGCTGGACCTCGGCGGCCAACCGCCCGTCGGACAGCGAGGGAACCCGCCGTTTCAGCTCGTCGGCGGCCGCGGCGAACCCGGGCTGGAAGGCCGGTCGCTCCGGCCCGGCGTGCATTCGGCGCGCTTCGGTCACCAGATGGTCGATGTCGGCGCGCCATCCTTCGGTTCGATCGGTGATCTCGCGCCGCGCCCGACCCGCGAGTTCGCGGAACTCGGGATCGTCGCGCCACCGCGCGAACAGGCTGTCGCCGGCAATTACGCTCCGTCGCTCCAGGCGAAATGCCAGCGAATGTTTCAACCAGGCGATCGTCGAATCGCGGTCACCGCGCCGGGCGTGGAGTTGGGCGATCAGGTAGGCGATCAGATTCTGGGGCGCCGCCCCGGCCACCAGAGCCCGACGGTACCAGCCGATCGCTTCCTCGATCCGGCCCACCCGACTGGTGGCCCGACCGAGGCCCATCAACGGCGCGATCTGGGTAGAGTCGCGCTCGAGCAGCGACCGGTAGCCGGCCGCCGCCTCCTCGAACCGGCCGGCCCGAAGCAGCGAGTCGGCGTTCACCAGCGCCAGCGGCTGGGCCGACGCGCCAGCGGCGAGGGCGAGGAAGAGCATCGCCAGGAGGAGGGAGCGCATGACTGGGCCTCTTCTTGAGATGACCCCGACGAACCTGCGGCTGGCCAGGTTTCGATCCGGTGGCCGCCGGTCCCCCTCCGAGCCCTCCAAGCAACCCCGGCCTCCTGAGTCCTGAGTCCTGAGTCCTGAGTCCTGAGTCCTGAGTAGGCCAAACTCGCCGAGAATCTCAAAGCGGCCAAGAGTCGCGTCGCGGAGCGACCCGATGACTCGGCGGCGCCCGAGGGGTGACCGGCAGGGGGGATGGGCTGACTGGGGGAGCGGTACCTGCCGACGCCGGTGGATGCAACTCCGCCCCACATCCGACGCAGTGGGCGACATCGGCGGAGTTGCGGGTCCCGCACCGGGGGCAGCGACCCGGCCCGACGGGATCGGGAAGCTGCGTTAGGTTCATCGCGGGCGGCTCGACCTCTGAACAACGATTCCAAGCATATCCGTCTGACGCAGCCCTCCCGATAGCGACGTCTGGTTGATGCCGGCGACGACCGGCGGGGCAGCTCAACCTGGACGGTCATCGTCCCCCGCGTTATCTCTAGCCAGGACCGGAGCCTGACGAGACCCGACGAAGGCGGCGCAATGGGCCTGAGTATTCTCGAGCTGTACCGCCACGCCGATACCTTCGCGCGAGCCGTCGTCTGGATCATGTTGGCGATGTCGTTCCTCTCGCTGACCGTCGCGATCGGGAAGATGATCCGGATCCGCAAGAGCGCCTCGGCCACCCGGAAGTTCGCCCCCGCCTTCTCCCGCGCCATTCAGGAAGAGCAGCTCGACCAGGCGATTGCCTTGTCGGAGAAGAACCAGGACAGCCACATCGCCAAAGTGCTGGGTGGCGCCCTCACCGAGGTGAAGCCGCTCCTCCGCGGGCGGGCGACGATCACGGCCGCCGACATCAACTCGGCGGAACGAGCGGTGGAACGCCAGATGCTGATCACCCTCACGGAGTTCAAGCGAGGGATGGGGATTCTCGCCACCGTCTCCTCGACGGCGCCGTTCGTCGGTCTGCTGGGCACCTGCATGGGCATCATCAACGCCCTCTCGGCGGTCGGCGCGTCAGGCGGCTTGGCCGGCATCGCGGGTGGTATCTCCAGGGCGCTCATCACCACCGCGCTCGGTCTGTTGGTCGCGATCCCGGCGGTGTGGTTCTACCACTACTTCACCACCAAGGTCGAGAACCTCACGGTCGAGATGACCTACAGCTCCAAAGAGCTGATCGACTACCTGATCAAGAGCGTCGGGAGCGGGTTCGGTCGCTCGGTCTTCGCCAAGGAGTTCCAGGCTCAGAAGCGGGTGACCGGCAGTGGCCGCATCAACGGTGAACCGCGCCCGGCACTCGATGAAGGCGAAGACCCGGATCGAGGACCTCTTCCGGCAATCATTGCCCGGTATCAAGGCGTGAAGACGGGGCTGCCGGAGGTGCCTGGCGATCGCATCGACCGAGTCCACTTCTCGGTGAGTGCTCCACCGTCTGCTCCGCCCGGAGCAGCCTTCATCGTCAACGTTTGGGGCCATCTCGGGGCGGATCGGGACGCGGTGCTGGCCCGAGCGCGTGAGGCGGCCGCCGGCGCACCGAAGCTGCTCCTAACGAAGGGTCCAACTCAGGTTACCCGAGGGACGGTGTTGTCGGTACGGCTGTCACTGGAGGGTCTCCAGGTCCTCGAACCGGAAGACACGATCCTCTGGGAGGGGGAGGTTGGCAGCGCAGCGTTCGCCGTGCGGGTCCCCAAGGACGTGCAGCCCGGACCGCACCAGGCCCAGGTCGCGGTCTATGTCAACGGATTACGGATCGCCCGAATCGACTTCGTGCTCAATGTCGCGTCGAAGTTGGCCGATCCGGTCCCCGTCGACGTCCACGAGCATAGACACAAGACCGCCTTCGCCTCTTATGCCTCCGAGGATCGCGAGCAAGTGGCGGCCCGAATCAGGGTATCCAGAAAGGCGCTCCGGGCATCGACATCTTCTGGGATCGACATTCGCTGATGTCGGGCCAGCGCTGGGAGGCCGTCATCAAGCGGGAAATCCCGGCCCGCGATGTCTTCTACTTGTTTTGGTCGCACGCGGCCAGCCGTTCGGCGGCGGTCAGCATGGAGTGGCACTTCGCGCTGGAAACCCGGGGCATCGACTTCATCGATCCGGTCCCGCTGGTCCCGCCCGAGGAGGTGCCGCCGCCGGCCGAGTTGAGCGGAACGTTGCACTTCAACGATTGGGTCCTGGCCTACGCGCGATATGGCGGGCAGGCCGCGACGAGGCCGCGATGGTGGAGGCGGTTCAAGTAATAACGGGACTGCTAGTCGCGGGCGGCGACGCGTTGGAATGATACCAACCTCGGGCGATTCGGTCCCCTCTTCCTCGGGTCCAACTCAACGAGGAACTCGGCTCCGGCCTGACGGCACCCAACCGCAAGTGTCGGTCGAGCCGCCACTTCGAGTTGCCGCCAAATCGCGGTACGCGACTGTACGGTCCGCCCAGCGAGTGCCCCACCATGACATATGGAGGCCGTTCGCCGCCGGCCACGAGGGCGGCCTGGAGATCAGTAGCCACCATCGTGGCGCTCTGCTGCCCCGGATCGTCATCGCTCCACGTCACCCCGACCCGGCTGTAGGCGCAGGTTCTGGTGGTGCCCCCCTCCAAGCAACCCCTGCGTCCTGAGTCCCGCGTCCTGAGTCCTGAGTCCTAAAAATGAAACCCCGCCTGCAAATACCACCGAGCCCGCTCGTCGCTCGCCGGCTTCCCGCTTCAGTTTCGCGCGCAGTGAACCGGAAAGACGAGCGCCCATAGGTGACCGTTTCAGTACTCGAGCCGCACGCCAACCCGGAGGCGCGCCGGAAGCGGAAAGCCATCCTGCGCGAAGCCCGACACCCCGGTGACGTCATCGGACCCGTTTTTCCCGGTTTCCGGATCGAGCCAGGGCACCCCGAAGCCCTTGGCCTGCGCCCGCCATAACGTGACGAGGTTGTCGCCGAACACCGCCACGCTGCCATGCCGCGCGCCGAGTTTGCTCGCGACGGCGGCCGGCAGCGTCATCCCAAGCGCCAAGGTCCGGACCTTCACGAATCCAGCGCGCAGCAGCCCCGGCCGGAGGCTCGACGACGGATCGCCGCGGTAGCCCGTCAACACCGGATCGGTGCCCTCGAGGGCCGCCCGAGAATTCCAGAAGAAGGTGTGGAGTCCCAGGACCTCGCCGACGAGCGCCGAGTGTCCGCCCATTCCGTCGAGGAGTGCCATGAGCCACCAGCCCCGGTGCGAGAACGTGGCGGTGAGACTGCCGTACCACGCCGGCGAGGGCCGGCCGGCGTACAGGAGCGGCGCGCCGCCGCATGGCACAACTGCCCCGCTGCCCCGACCGAGATCGGTGCCACCCTCGCACATCAGGTTGGTTGCCGTTGGAAGGGTGCGGCCGTCCGGCAGGGTGGTCCGCTCCCCCACCGTACCGCTGACGATCCGTCGAAAGAAATAGGACCCCGGCGCAAAACCGTTGACCTGGAATTGACCCGGTCCGAGTTGGCCCAAGACCCCCGTGAGGGCGAGGTCGTCGAGCGTCTGGTCGTTGGTCGCGAATGCCAGCCCGAGATCGAGCCGAGAACGGTCTCGGCGCAGCGGCACCGCATCGACGGAGACCTCGAGCCCTCGGCTCGTTAGGCGCCCCTGGTTCACCAGGCCACCGCCGTCGCCCGACGGAGGCCTGGGGAGGATGGCCAACAGGTTCGGGATCCGCCGATCGTACCACCCGATGGTGGCCGAGAGCCGGTCTCCGCGCCGCGCGGCGAGGCCGATCTCCCACTCCTCGACCCGCTCGGGGCTGGGCATTTCGGCCGGAGCTAGAAACCCGAAGATCCCTCCTAGCGGGAGGGCAAAAGCCCGGTCGGCACGGTCGACCCGCCCCCAAGCGGCGTTCACCGTCAACTGCGACCGGCTCCCGCCGGCGACATTCCACGAGGCGCCGAGATTCGGCGACACCTCCCAATCGCCGCGCTCGTCACCATAGCCCGGCTGGTCCCTGCGAATCCCCGCTCTCAGCTCGAGCCGTTCTCGCCATCGAAGCCGCTGGTGGAGTGACACACTTCGAACGTCGACCTCGCGGTGCTCCTCCTGGGCGCTCGTGACGTTCCGATCGATCGTGCGAAAAAGCTGGCGATAATCCCGCGACCGCGACCGATAGTGGGCGCCAACCGTCGTGGTCGCTCGCGCGCCGCCAGCAGTCCAGCTCAACTCGGGGAGATAGTCGACGCTCCACGAGTTGGCGTCGTTGACGACGAGGGTCTCGGTGCCGTGGCCGGCGAAGAACGGGAACCCGCCGGTCGGGTCAGCCTCGATCCTGAGCGACGAACGGTTCCGAACCAGATCGGGTCCGATAACGAGGCGATGGCGGAACCTGGAGCCGAACCAGTGCTCGACGCCGAAACTGCCGGTCGTTCGCGTGACACGATCGCGGGCGTTCACGAGGTCGTAGTCTTCGGGCGTGACGAACTGATAGCCGTGGCGCGGTCCATTCCACCCCGTGGTGGCCGAGTCGGCGCCGTCGGCTGGCTCGCATCCGGGGAAGTTGCAGGCGAAGGTGATCGACGTGAGGATCGGTTGGGGCACGCTGCCCCCGCGAAGCCGGGACGCCCGGATTCCCGCGTTCAGGTGCACGGTGAGGTTTCCCGACGGCGTTCGATAGCGGAGGTTGAGACGAGTGCCGTAGCGCTGCCGCCAGTCGTAGTCGAGATAACTCGCATCTCGACGGGCGGACCCCGAGAGGTGATAGGCGATGCGCCCCACCGCGCCATCGACGGTGGCCGTCGCGTTGGCCGGGAGCCCGTTCGAGAACACGTCCGGATAACCGCGGGCCCGGTTGAACGCGAGGACGTTGAACTCGTGGATCCGGTTGTCCCGGCCGAGGTAGTAGTTGGACGGGAAGCGGCCCTCCGGATCCGCGAGCCAGGTGGTTCCGGCGTTGATCCGCGCCGCGAACCGGGTCGGGCCGCCGACGGGGCGCCGGGTGACCAGCTCGACGACGCCGTTGGCACCGTCGCTCCCGTAGATCGCGGCGGCGGCCGGGCCCCGGAGGACGGTGACGGACTCGATCTCGTCGACCTCGAAGTCGTTGATCCGGGAAGGGAGATGACTCGGGAAGGCGGAGCTGCGGTCGGCGGGGGTCCCATCGACGCGAATGCCGTCGACCACGATGAGCGGCTCGGTGCCGAGCAGGATGCTGTTGGCCCCGCGGATCCGGAGCCGGCCACCGGCCCCGACGGCGCCACCCGCGCGGGTCAGGGCGACGCCGGGGATCTGGGCGCCGATGAGATCGAGCATCGTGCTCGGAGCTCGGTGCTGCACCTCGGCCCTGGCGTCGAGCGTCGGCGGGCGGGCGATGTCGACCCGATGGAGGGCAGGCTTGGCGGCGCGGGTGGAGTCTGGAGGGCGCTGCGCCTGACTGACTGACGGGGCCAAGGACGCGGCGAGCGCCGCCACGAGGGCGCAAAGGGTTCTAGCGATGGTTCGCCACCGGGGCATCGGGCAGTCCAGACGCGACACAGGCAATCTAGTCGCGGGTCGCGGTGACCACGCCGTTGTGGTCCTGGTGAGCGTGGCTCAGGAGGACGGCGTCGAGGTGGTCGATTCGGCGGTACTGGGGATGGCTCCGAGAGCGCATGACTGGGCCTTTCTGAGATGCCCCCGACGGACCGGCGCCTGGCCCGGTTTCGATCCGGTAGCCGCCAGTCCCCCTCCGAGCCCCTCCAAGCAACCCCTGCGTCCTGAGTCTTGAGTCTTGAGTCTTGAGTCTTGAGTCTTGAGTCTTGAGTCTTGGGTCTTGAGTCCTGAGTCCTGAGTCCTGAGTCCTGAGTCCTAAAAATGAAACCCCGCCTGCAAATACCACCGAGCCCGCTCGTCGCTCGCCGCGTACGTCACCGTCATCGTACTCCGACGGTCGAGAAAGGCGAACCAGAGTCCGCCGCCCGCGGCGGTGTGCCACCGATCCGAGGTCTCGCCCCGAGCAAAGGCCCGCCCGATGTCGCCCAAGCCGTAGACCCCGAACTCGCCGGGCACCAGCAGCACGAAACTGCCGAGGTCGAGGCGAAGCTCCCCGCCCGCGAACACCGCCCCCTCGCCAAGGAACCGGTGGGAGTTGAGGCCCCGGACCGAGCCCCGACCGCCGATCGAGGCGGCCTCGAAGAAGGGCACCCGACCCCAGTCTCGACTGGCCCCAGCGCGCAACGCGAGCGTCGGCTTGGTCGGCAAACCGCGGGCGGTGGCGAAGAACGCCCCGCGGGCTTCGAAGCCTCCGAAGGGTTCGGTCACCGAGAATAGGGCTGGAACGACTCGGGCCACCACCTCCGCCCGGAATCCGGAGGTCGGATACTTGGGATGGTCGCGACGATCGAGGGTGAGCCCGACGCGCGCGCCGGCTTCGGTGAATCGGCCGCTCCCGTAGGGCCGTTCCTGGGCAAGCAGGGTCGGCCGATCGAGGTCGGTATCGGAGGATCGGAGAAAGGCGCTCAGATCGATCCGCCCCCGAGCGCCGACCGGGAACTCGAATGCCGGCACCAGCGAGAGGAGTGCCTGACGGGTGTTGTGGAAACTCCGCTCGTCGGACCGCTCGGTTTCGTTGCCGAACCCGAAGTAGCGGGCCACATCGGTGCGCAGCAACGTCGCCCGAATCAGGAATCGGTGATCCGGGCGAGCGGTTCGGAAGTCCCCGCTCAGGTCGAGGTTCACGCCCGGGGCCGCGGTGGCGACCGCGGCGCGGACCGCGATCCGGGCGGCATAGGGAGCCCGGCGAAAACCGTAGCGGGTCATCACCGGACCGCCGCCTACCAGAAGACCGATCTCCGGCCGAGCCTCGAACCACGGCACGAACCCTGAGAGGCGGCCCCAATCGCGCTGAATTCGCAGCGGGTCGTGGGGATCGACCGGCGGCCGAAACCGCCGAGTGGAATCGTAGATCCTGGCCGCGCGACGGGTGGCCGTGTCGACTTGGAGGTCGCCGGCTTCGTCGACCAGTCGCAAGGTGATTCCGGCTCCGCCCACCCCGGTCGTGGAGACCCGGTCATTCCCACCGAACGGCAGCAGCCGGATCTCTTTCGTCTCCCCGCCGACGAATCGGCGCCGCCAGCGCACTCGATCGAGCGAGTCGGCGAAGGTGACGGCGACGGTCGTGTCCGTCAGCTCGATCGCGACGTGGTCGGCGCTCGCGGAGCCGCGGAGCTCTACCTCACCGGCGAGCAGCCGGTAGAAGCGGTCGGCCACCTCCGGGAGCTCGTCCCGACGCCGCTTGAGCGCCGCGGCCAGCTGGTCGATCGCGTCCCGCGGGTACTCCGCGGGCAACGCCCGGACCGCTCGGTCGACCACCTCGTCGGTCAAGCGAGCTTTCAGGTCGGCCGCCGTCGAGTCCCAGGCCGGCCGCTCGAGTCCCACCAGCAGCCGGCGGTCGAGTCCTTCGGCCGAGAGGGTGAGGCCGTAGACGCTGCCGTAACGGTCGCTGAACGACTGGTACTTCGGGAGGTAGAGTCGGAGCAGGCCGTAGAGGAGCCCGTCGAGCCGGGACAGCGCCCAATCGCGGTCGCGGGGCAAGGGCACCCAGCGGTACCGATCGCCGTCGTCGAACCGAGCCCAGCCCCACTGCCCCGCGTGACGGTCCCAGTCGCCGACGAGCAGGTCGAACAGGCGCGCCGCCAGATAGCGGGGTTGATCGACGTAATCGCGACCGTGGTCCTTCAGGCGGCGAAACAGCTCGTCACTGACGACCACCTCGCCCGCCCCGGCGATCGCGGCCAAGTCGTCGCCGGCGCCCCGGACCCGCTGCTCGATGATCCCCGGTTGATTGGCGAACTCGGCCCGCCATTGACCGAGCCGCTCGTCGTCGGGGAGGACCACCAGCTCGATCCCGGTGTGGAGGATGCCCGCGGCCTCCTCGAGTACGGCGACGGCGAGGGCCCCCGCCGGGAGGATCGCGCTGATCTGATCTTCGGCAAAGCTCCGGGCCGGACTGTTCCGGAGCGGCTCGGGCCAGGTCTGGGTGGGATCCTTATCGAGCACGCGGAACGAAAAGGTCCGCCCGTCGGCGGCGCGAAACCGGAGCGAGCGACTCTGCCTCGAGCCGCCGCGATCGGTCGCCACCAGCCCGCCGGCGAACCGGGCGACATCGAGCACCGGCATCGTGATCGGCGTGGCCCAGAGCCGCCGGTAGGTGTCTCCCAGGAAGAACCGATGAATGCCACTGGCGAGATAGCGGTCGGCCACGGTGACGACCCGGACGGTGTCCCGGGGCAGCGGGAGCGCGGCCGCCTGCAACAGCATCAGGATCGTGGCCCCTGCCATCATGCCGACGCTCTTCCGAACGAGGAGTGGTGCCGACCGGTAACGCCCAACCCCACGGGCGGGTTCCTCATTCCGGGATGAAAACCCGGCGGACCTCGCTCGGTCGGGGCGGAAACGACCGCTCTTGGCGAACCCGGGCGACCACCTCCGGGCCGCCGATCAACTGCCGGAGCGGCTCGCTCAGTCGACGTGGCTTTCCGCTGGCGCGGTCGACCACGCAGTACGCGGACACCCCCCGGGCCAGCAGCGCCCCATCCCGAACCCGAATCACCTCGTAGTAGCGGTCGCAGGTGAGGGCGGTGACGGTCGGCACCCAGGTGATCACGTCGATGGTATCGCCAACGAACGCGGGGAGGAAGTAGTCGAGTTCGTGGCGGATGACGACCCAGCCGATGCCATCGCCCACCCGGGCGGCATCGTCCGCTCGATAGAGCAGCCAGTGCTGGCCGGCGGCCTCGAGCATCCAGCGGAGATAGTTGACGTTGTTGACGTGGCCGAGGTCGTCGATGTCCTCGTCCCGGGTCAGAATGCGGTGGGCGAACGCCGGAGGAGCCATGGATCGGATCGGGATCGGCGGGTTGAGATACCGGACAAGATAGTCCCTCCACCGCGTCCGTTCACCGGCGTGGGGACCTTTCGTTCGGGTCGCCTCGAGGCCGGGCCCAATACCGCCACGCCCCGCCCAGCTCCCGCAGAGTCCGCGCCCAACTCCCCCGGAGGGCTCCCGAAACCCAGGCCCGCCGGTAGATCGCCCGGAGCCGCGGATCGCCGAGGCACTTCGCGTAGTAGGCGCCCCGGCCCCGATGGTAGCTGCGCTCGAGCGCCTCCCGCGCTGCCGGGGTGTAGCGGCCGTGGTGATGGAACACGACCAGATCGGGGTCGTAGCCACCGCGAAATCCCGACGCCAGGAGCCGAGCCACCAGCTCGACATCCTCGGCCGGAAACGGCGTCCCCGCCCCGAACTCGGGATCGAAGCCCCCGACCGCCTCCAGGGCGGCGCGGCGGACCGCGAGATTGGCGCCCGGGAGGAGCCCGGCGGGCACGAATTGGGGGCCGGCCAACGTTAGGCGGCCTTCGCGGGTTACCACCGCCACCGCCGCGTCCTCAGGCCGAAACGGCAGCAACCGTCCCCCGACGAAGTCGTGACCAGTGGCGGTGAGGTGGCGGCGAATCGCGGTGAGGATCAGCGGGTCGGGGTAGCAGTCGTCGTCGGTGAAGAACACCACCTCGCCGTCGGCGGCCTGCCAGCCGGCGTTGCGGGCGGCGCCGAGACCGACGCCGGGGGTTCGAAGGATGCGGAACCGATCCCCGACCACCCGCCGCTCGGCCTCGAGGATCGCCGCGGTCTCGTCGCGGGAGCCGTCGTCGACCACCACCAGCGACCAATCGGGGTCGACCCACAACGACGAGTAATGCCCAAGGGTGGTCGCCAAGGCGGCGGCGCGATCCCGGGTGCAAATCACCACCGTCACCCGAACCACCGGGGACCGCCCGGTCACCCGGCCAGCCGGCCCCGCTGCCTGGCGAACCACCAGTTGACCGAGGCCAGCGCCACGACGATCGCCATGACGAGGGCCTCGCGCGCGCTCATCCGGGTGGCGAGCATCACGGTGATGACGATCCCGACCGCGGCGAACGCCGGTCCGGCCGGAAGCCGAAACCGGGCCGGGGCCAGAGCGGGATCGCGGCCGTCTCGGCGCCGGAACACCGGGAGCGACAAGCAGACCGAGCCGTAGATGAACAGGCGCGAAATGACCGAGAGCGTCAGGTTGGCCAGAAAGCCGCCCGACATCGCCAACACCAGCGAAATCACCGCGAAGGCGACGATCGACACGGCCGGGGTCCGATACTGGGGATGGATCCAGGCGAAAGCCCGCGGCAGGACCCCCTGCTCCGCCATCGCGAAGGTGAGCCGGGGCGACGACACCATCGCCCCGACGAACCACCCGAAGAGCGACAGCAGCGCGCCTAACGTCATCACCACGGCACCGACTGGGCCGACCAGGTACCGGGCCGCCTCCGCCACCGAGCGGGGATAGCTGGCCGGATCGGCCACCGACAGGCTGGTCACCAGTTGGACTAGAGTGTAGATCACCAGGCAGGTGCCGATCGCGACGAAGAGCGCGAAGGGCGCGTCCCGGGCCGGATCCTTCGCCTCACCGAGGGCGATCACCCCCGACTCGAAGCCGCCGTAGGCGAAGACCAGGATCAAGAGCGCCTCGACCCACGACCAGGCCGTCGGCGACGTGGTGATGACCGGCTCGACCGGACCCTTGACCAACACCAGCGCCAGGCCGGCGACGCCGAACGCCACCAGCGGGACCACCTTGATGACGATCGAGGCGCTGTTGATCGCGGCGCCGTGCTTGACCCCGCGGATGTTGACCAGCGTCAAGAGCGCGAGGACGACCACGATCGTCACCAGCTTCGGACCGAGGCCGGTCACCCCGGGCAGGAACTCGCCGAGGTAGATCACGAACAGGTTCAAGTTGGTCGCGGCGGACGCCAGCCGGGTGAGGTAGTGCATCCAGCCGACCTGCACCCCGAGATAGGGCCCGAACGCGGCCCGGGTGTAGAGGTACGGCCCGCCGGTCCCCGGAAACCGGGAGGCGACCTCGGCGAAGCACGCCACGATCGTCGCCACCACCACCCCGGCCAGCAGGACCCCGACCCAGGCGAGCGATCCGAGCTTGCCCGCCACCAGCGACGGCAGGCCGTAGACCCCGCTCCCGAGGATCGAGTTGAGAATCAGTCCCGCGAGGGCCCACCGGCCGATCGACCGGATCAGCCCCGTCTCGGATGCCACGAGCTACCGATCCGCTGTCTTCCCGCCGAGCGGGGCGCGCAGGTAGTCCACCGCGAGGTTCGCCATCGCCCGGACGCCGGTCGGTAAGGCCGCCTCGTCGGCGAAGAAGTAGGGTGAGTGGTTTCGCGGCGCGGTGGCCGGGTCCTGGCCCTTCGGCAACACTCCGAGAAAGAAGAACAGCCCGGGAATCGACTGCGTGAAGGCCGGAAAGTCCTCCGACCCGGTGATCGGCACGGTGATCTGCAGCCCACCGTCACCGGCGGTCCGCTTCAGGGTGGGGACCATGTGCTCGGTGAGCGCCGGATCGTTGTAAGTCAGCATCCCCCCGCCGGGAATCGACACGGTCGCCGTCGCCCCCGACGCGGCGGCGATGTTGGTCACCGTGCGCCGAATCCGATCGTGAACGTCCTTCTGCTGCGCTCCATCGAAGGTCCGAATGGTGCCGACCATCACGACGCTGTCTGGAATGATGTTGCCGCGAACGCCGCCTTGGAAACTGCCGATGGTGACGATCGCCGGGGCCGCCGTCACGTCGATCTGCCGGCTGGTGATGGTCTGCAGCCCGAGGACGATCTGCGAGGCGACCACGATGGGATCCACCCCGCCCCACGGCACCGCCCCGTGGGTCTGCCGTCCTTTGACGACGATCGTCAATCCGTCGGCGGTCGCCATGATCCCGCCGGGTCGGTAGAGCAGGCTGCCGAGCGGACCGGGCCAGACGTGGAGGCCGAAGATCGCGCTCGGCCGAGGATTGTCGAGGACGCCCTCCTTGACCATCATCGGGGCTCCCCCGTCCTCGCCCTCGGGCGGGCCTTCCTCGGCAGGCTGGAAGATGAACTTCACCGTGCCCGGCAGGGTCGCTTTCATTCCGGCGAGCACCTCCGCCACCCCCATGAGGATGGCGACGTGATTGTCGTGGCCGCAGGCATGCATCACCCCGACCTGTTGCCCATTGTACTCGGTGCGGGCCGTGCTCTTGAACGGCAGAGCCACCTGCTCGGTGACCGGCAGCCCGTCCATGTCGGCCCGGAGGGCGACCACCGGTCCCGGCTTGCCCCCACGCAGCACCCCGACCACGCCGGTGTGGGCGACTCCGGTCCGAACCTCGATACCGAGCGAGCGGAGGTGATCCGCGACCAGTTTGGCGGTTCGAACCTCGCGGTTGCTGAGTTCCGGATGCTGGTGGATGTCGCGGCGCCAGGCGATCACCTTGGGCATCACCTGGGGCAACCGCGCCTCGATCTCCTTGGCGAGATCGTCAGGCGCCCCGCGGCGCTGAGCGACGAGAGGGCCCGCCAAACCGAGGACGGCCAGGGTCAGAACGAGGGAGCGTGCCACGCCTACCTCCACATTGGGTTCCGGGAACATGGGGCCTGCTGAAGGGCTGTAAACTACACCAGAGTGGCCAAGGCGGAACGACCCCGGGGGCGCTTCGGCGAGGGCGTCCACCACGATAGATTGATGCATGACGACGACCGCCCCCCTCACCGCTCCCACCGGCTCCCTCGACCTGGGCAACCAGGCCGAATTGGATCGGTCCCTCTCGACCATGGTCCACCGGCTTCGTGGATCGGTCATCCTCCGGATCGCGGCCGACGTGCGAGCCATGATCGCGGCCGGCAAGCCGGTCTGCAACCTGACGGCCGGGGACTTCGATTCGAAGCAGTTCCCGATCCCCGCCAAGTTGCTCGACGCCATCCGGCGGGCCTTCGAGAAGGGTGAGACCAACTACCCGCCGTCCGAAGGGATGCTGTCCCTCCGCAAGGCGGTGGCCGAGTACGTCGAGCGCGAGCATGGGGTGCGCTACCCGGTGGAGTCGGTGCTGATCGCGTGCGGCGGCCGGCCGATCGTCTACGCGGCCTATCGAGCCGTCCTCAACCCGGGCGACACCGTGGTGTACTCGGTCCCGTCCTGGAACAACGACTACTACGCCGACATCGCCGAGGCCAAGGCGGTCGAGCTCGTGGCCGGCCGCGAGCATGGCTTTCAACCCACCGTCGACGACATCGCCCCGCACCTCGCGACCGCCACCCTGCTCTGCCTCTGCTCACCGGGAAACCCCACCGGCACGATCATCCCGACCGAGCAGCTCAAGGGAATCCTCGAGGCGGTCGTCGAGGAGAATCGCCGCCGGCAGGCGGCCGGCCAGCGCCTGATGTTCGTCTTCTACGATCAGATCTATAGCGGCCTGGTGTTCCCACCCGCCGAACACGTTCACCCGGCGGCGGTGGTGCCCGAGGCGGCACCGTACCTGTTGGTGCTCGACGGCATTTCGAAGGCGTTTGCCGCCACCGGCCTCCGACTCGGTTGGGTGACGGCCGCCCCCGCGGTGATCGCCCGGATCAAGGACTTCCTCGGTCACGTCGGCGCCTGGGCTCCCCGGCCCGAGCAAGTCGGGACGGCCGAGTTCCTCGCCGATCCGGCGGCCGTCACCGAGTACCGCTCCACGATGGCTCGAGGGGTCAAGGCGCGGCTCGATGCGCTCTACCACGGGTTCCGCGCGCTCGCCAACGGCGGCTACCCGGTGGACGTGGTCGATCCGCAGGGAGCGATCTATCTGTCACTTCGCCTCGACTTGGTCGGCAAGTCGTTCGGCGGCCGAGCCATCGCGACTAACGAAGACATCCGTCAGATCATGCTGGAACAAGCCGGCTTGGGCGTGGTGCCGTTCCAGGCCTTCGGGCTCAAGGGTGAGACCGGGTGGTTTCGGCTGTCGGTCGGCTCGGTGTCGCTCAAGGACATCGAGGACGCCTTCCCCCGCGTTCGCGGGTTCCTCGACAAGATTCGCTGAGCCGATGCGCCGTTCCCTTCGGCTCGCGCTGGCGGGATTGGCCCTGGCCGCCCCCGTCGCCGGCCAGGGCGCCAAGGGGTCGATTCGGGGCATCGTCTACGACAGCCTGGTCGCCGGCGGGCCGCTGGTCGGCGCGGTCGTCGAGTTGATCGAGATCGGCCGGTCGGCCGAGACGGATGCCCGCGGGGTCTTTCGGCTCGACAGCATTCCCGGCGGGCGGTACACCCTGTCGTTCTCGCACCGGAGTCTGGCGTCGATCGGGTTCACCCCACCGGACCGGACCGTGTCGCTCTCGCCGGGGATCGACGTCAGCGTCACCCTGGCCACCCCGTCGCCGGGCACCATCTTCGCCCGGCTCTGCCCGGTGACTCGAGAGCCGAAGACGGGCGTGGTGTTAGGCACCGCGCGGGAAGCCGCCACCGACACCTCGCTCGCCGGAGCCGAGCTTCGCGCCGAGTGGACGGTCACGACCCTGGGAGCGAACGGCCTGGTGCGCCGGCCCCAGGTTCTCCGGGTCGCCACCGACCCGACCGGTCGCTACCAGTTGTGCGGCGTCCCGAACGATGTTCCCGTCCTCCTCCGCGTTTTCGCGGGCGGCGTGCAGGGTCCGCCGCTCGAGCTCACCCTCGACCAGAAGGCCGTCGCGGTGCGGCACCTGTCGCTCGACCTGTCGGAGCCCGCTCGAGCCCGGCGCGCCACGGTTGCCGGCCGGGTCACGGCGGGCGGCCAGGCGATCGCCGGGGCTCAGGTCGGATTGCTCGGATCCACCACGGCGACCCGATCCGGCGCCGACGGCAGCTACGACCTCGGCGGCCTACCGGCGGGGTCGCACATGGTGGAGGTCCGGATGATCGGCTACGGCCGGAAGCGCGCCGCCGTGGAGCTCGCGCCCGACCGGACCACTCGAGTCGACTTCGTGCTCGACCAGGCCATCGTGGAGCTGCCCGAGCTCACGGTGGCCGCCGGCAGCGCCGCCGCCGCGCGATCCGGGTTCGAGCAGCGGCGGATCCGCGGCGTCGGCGGCTACTTCATCACCCGAGCCGACATCCTCCGCCGCGGCTCGGTCCGGGTCGAGGATCTCTTCAAGACGGTCCCGGGAATGAAGGTCGATCCGATCGGCGGCACCGACTACCAGATCCTCTCGCTCCGCGGCGGCGCCGGGACCTCGGCCGTCTGCGCCCCGACCATCTTCATCGACAACATCCGGATCCCCCCCGACCCCGAGACCGGCAACGACCTGCCGATCATCATCGAAGAGATTCAGGGCATCGAGATTCATCAGAGCCCCCATACCGCGCCGATCGAATACCGGCCGATGGGACAGAACTGCGGCGTCATTCTCATCTGGACCCGGCGAGGAGGCCAGTGAGGCGAGTCGTCGTCGCGCTCCTGGTCGCGACGCCAGGGGCGGTCGGCGGGAATGCGCTGGCCGCTCAGGAACGGACCGAGGGCTCGGCCGCCGTGTTCCAGCGATTCGCCGACCGGGTGGTCAAGCTCCAGGTCGTCGAGTCCGGGTCGGGCGCAAAGTCGTCGCTCGGCACCGGCTTCTTCGTCGCCGGAGACGGCCGGCTGGTCAGTAACTATCACGTCATCGCCGAGACGGTCGCCGACACCCGTTATCGACTCGAGTGGCTCGAGCGCGACGGCACCGCCCACCCCGCCCGAGTCATCGCGATCGACGTGGTCCGCGACTTGGCGGTCGTCGCCACCGACCAGGTCCGGGATCGGTTCTTCGCGCTCGGCGCCCCCGACATTGCCCGTGGCACCCGGCTCTATTCGCTCGGGCATCCGGAAGACCTGGGCCTCAGCATCGTCGAGGGGACCTACAACGGGCTGCTCGAGCACACCCTCTACCCCAAGATCCATTTCACCGGTCCGCTCAACCCCGGGATGAGCGGCGGACCGAGCCTCACCGCCGATGGCCAGGTCGTGGGCATCAACGTCGCCACCGCCGGGAATTCGCTCAGCTTCCTCGTCCCCGTCGAGGCCGCGGTCGCCTTGCTCGAGCGATCCGGCGAGGAAGACGCCGATGCGTTCGAGGATCAGATTGCGGCCCAAGTGTTGGCCAATCAGGACCGCTACCTCAAGACCCTGTTCCAGGGCACCGACTCGTCGCTGACCATCGGGCCGTTCGCGTTGCCGACCCAGCCCGCCGCCTTCTTCCGCTGCTGGGCCGACGCCGACCGCGACGAGGACGCGCTCTACGAGTTCGTCGACCACCGCTGCTCGACCGACGACTATATCTACCTGTCCGGCTCCCAATCGTCGGGGATCGTCTCGATGACTCATCGAGTGCTGGTGAGCCGGGGCTTGAGCCCGCTTCGGTTCTACGCGCTGTACACCGGGCAATTCCGCCAGGCCGCCTTCGACGGCGGGTTCGAGTTCGAGTCGGGCGACAACGTGACCGACTACCGGTGCCGAGACGACAACGTCCGCCGCGATGGCTTGGTGATGCGGGTGTCGTTCTGCGTCCGCCGCTTTCGAAAGTACCGGGGTCTCTACGACGCCCGGATCAAAGCCGCCGTCCTCGGCGCCCGCGACGCCGGGGTGGTGACCCAACTGAACCTCTCCGGGGTGAGCTTCGAGAACGCCGAGCGGCTGGCCCGCCAGTACTTGGATCGGATCCGATGGGCCAAGCCCTGATTCTCGAAGTGGCGGACCATCGGGGCCGAGTCCGCGACCGGATTCGCCTGGGCGCGGCCCCGCTCCGGATCGGCCGCGGCTACCGCAACGACCTGATTCTCGACGACCCCTACGTCGATGCCGAGCATCTGGTGATCGAGCCGACCGAGGGCGGCGATTGGACGGTCACCGACCTCGGCACCCGCAACGGGACCCTGGAGCATAGCGGTGGCCACCAGATCAGACAGGCCATCCTCCAAGCGGGTCACGAACTCAAGGTGGGCCGCAGCACGATCCGGGTCTTGTCGGTGGATCATCCGGTTCCGGCGGCGCTCCCGGCGCCCCGCGGCGGCGCCGGGGGCGTCATTTCCAGGAGCGTCGAGCCCAAGCTGGTCGGCCCGATCCTCGCCGTGGGGCTCGTTCTCTCCGCGGTGTCGCAGCACTTCAGCAGCTCGAGCGAACAGGGGTTCATCGAGTTGGCTACGCCGGGACTGGCCGCGCTCCTCTTCGCCGCGATCTGGGCGACCTTCTGGGCCTTCACCAATCGGATCGTCGCCCAACGGTTCCGGTTCTTGAGCCACCTCGGCTGGACGGTGTTCGTCGCGATCGGCTTTTCGGTCCTGTCACTGGGGATGGAGTGGATCGAGTTCTTCACCCCCTCGGTTGACTGGAGCGTCCTCAAGGTCGCCGCGTCGACCGGGCTGTTCGCGTTGCTGCTGGCTGGCCACCTCCAGCTGGTGACCGAGTGGTCCGCGGCGCGTCAGTGGCGGGTGGCGGTGACCGTGGCGGCCGCCGGGGTGGTGATCGTGGGGATCATCGGACAGTCGGATCTGCTCCAGAACGGCGAGGGCACCACCGAGGTCGATCGGTCGTCACTCAAGCCGGTCTCGGCCCGGTTGATCGCCTCGACGTCGGTCGAGCGCTTTTTCCGAAAGACCGAGGGGCTTCGGAAGGACGTCGACGATCTCGCCGGGGACGACGAGGAGCCGGAGGGCGAGGCCGCCGAGCCGGCCGACTCCATGGGCCCAGTCGATCGAGCGGACTCGGCGGGTCAGCGTTAGGCGAATCCGCCGGGGTTCTTCTTCTGCCAGCGCCAGACGTCGGCGCACATCACATCGAGATCCCGCTCCGCGACCCAGCCCAACTCCGTCTTGGCGCGGGTCGGATCGGCCCACGACTCGGCGGCATCCCCGGGACGCCGGGGCTCGATCCGATGACGGATCGGCCGTCCCACCGCCCGACCGAAGGCCGCCAGCATCTCGAGCACCGTGTAGCCCCGCCCGGTGCCAAGGTTATAGGTCACCAACCCGGGATGACCGGCCAGCTTGTCGAGGGCCTTGAGATGGCCCGCCACCAGGTCGGTCACGTGGATATAGTCCCGGACGCCGGTGCCATCGCGGGTCGGGTAATCACCGCCGTAGACCGAGACCTGATCCAAGGTGCCCACCGCCACCTGGGCGATGTACGGCACCAGATTGTTGGGAATCCCGTTGGGATCCTCGCCGATCAGCCCACTGACGTCCGCCCCGGTCGGGTTGAAGTAGCGAAGCACCGCGATGTCCCAGTTCGGCTCGGCCCGAGCCAGATCCCGCAGCATGTCCTCGATGAACAGCTTCGACCGCCCATAGGGGTTGGTGGCCGAAAGCGGGAACTCCTCCCGGACCGGCACCGTCTTGGGGTCGCCGTACACGGTGGCCGACGAGCTGAACACCATGGTCCGGACCCCGAACTGCCGCATCGTCTCGAGCAACACCAGCGTGCCATTGATGTTGTTGTCGTAATAGCGAAGTGGTTGACCGACCGATTCGCCGACGGCCTTGAGGCCGGCGAAATGGATCACCGACTCGATCGGCGTCGACCGGAAGACGCCTTCCAGGCCGGCGCGGTCGCGGATATCGACCTGATGGAACGGGATCTTCTGCCCCACCATCTTCTCGACCCGTTCGAGGGAGGCCCGATGGCTGTTGCTCAGGTTGTCGATCGCGACGATCTCGCGACCGGCCCGAATGAGCTCCAGACAGGCATGGCTGCCGATGTACCCGGTCCCGCCAGTGATGAGAATCGCCATGGGTCGAACACCCCTCGATGAACGGCTGATGACTGGATTTGGCCCACCATCTGTTTGCAACCGTCGTGCCCAGGCAACAAAGAGGGGGTATCGAGCCCGAGAATCAAGCCGGAAGAAATGCCCCGCCCGGGGAGGTGGGCCCCCCGGGCGACGCATTCATATTGGCCAGTTTGTCCTGCGGCGGGTACTTACGGGGTGAAGGGACAGCCGAACGCCAGGCGAAGCGTGCCGGCTGCATCGCGGAACCCACCATTCCTCATTCCGCGTGGGGGAAAGGCAATCAGCGGGGTGGCGGCCTCCGGGCGCTCCAGGGCCGTGCGCCACGCGCGTTCCAACTCGTCTCGATCGAGGGGTTCCCAGGTGTCGTCGTCGGGCGGACCGAACGCCACCACCCGGGTGCCGTCGTCGTGGGGCGGCACTTCCACCACCATCCAGACCCGGATCCCGGTTTCCGGGCACCGCCCGAAGAAGCCCACCACCGCCGGCGCGACCCGGTCCGGATCCGGAGCGACAGCCGCGCGGATTCGGTGCGGCATCCCGCAGGCGGTGCAGCGTTGGGTCAGCATGGTGTCGAGTGCGATGGCGGCGGCGATCAACGGATCCTCCCGATGTTTCCGTCCCGACATCACGATGACGTCGGCGACGGCAACACGTTAGGAATTTCCGCCGCGAACAACAAGTTGGGAAAAATCCTGGCCCGGGAAAAACCTTGCTTTCGCCTCAGTCTTCCCTGGTCACGTCGTCGAGCGTCGGAGCGCCCGGCTGACTCATCCGCTCCATGCTGAGCGCCTGCAAGGCGCGGACGTTCTTGATGCCGAGGGCCTTTTCCAGCTTGACCCGGTGGAACTCGACGGTCTTCGTCTCGACGCCGAGGAAATCGGCGATCTCCTGGGTGGTCTTGCCGTGACCCATCAGGACGAACACCTGGCGCTGCCGTCGGGAGAGCAGGTCGAGCGGGTCGGTGAGCCGGCTCGAGGCCGTCTGGTGGGCCGGATCGCGAGGAGGGCGACTCCGGGTCTCGAACTTCGGGTTGCGGTACAGCCCGCCGGCCAGCACGGCCTCGACGGCGGCGAGGAGGTCGGCGTCGGAGGCGAGCTTGACCACGAACCCCGAGGCCCCGGCCCGGAACGCCTCGTCGGCATAGATCTTCTCCGCCTGCATCGAGACCACCAGCACCTTGGTGGCCGGCGCATCCCGGACGATATCGCGACAGATGTCGAGTCCCATCCGGTTGGGAAGCGAGAGGTCGAGCAGGACGAGATCTGGTCGGTGCCGGAGCACCTGGCCGAGCACCAGGGCGCCGTCGTGGACCATCCCGACCACCTCGAACCGCGGTTCGAGCATCGCCTTCATCCCCTGGACCACCAGCGGATGGTCGTCCACCAGCAGCAGCCGATGTCGGGTCACGTCTCCCTCCCTTGGTTCGGAACCCAGGCCGTGATCGTCGTCCCGGTGCCGGGCGTGCTGGCCACCGCGAGCGTCCCTTGCACCGCCCGGAGGCGTTCGGTAAGGCCGAGGAGGCCGAGTCCCCTGCCGAAGCTGCCGTCGGTCGCCATCCCCGCGCCCTGGTCGCGGACCTCGAGGGCGATCCCGCCGTCGCGGGCCATCAGGCGGAGCATCGCCGCCTGGGTTCCGGCGTGGCGGGCGACGTTGCGGAGCCCTTCCTGCGCCACCCGGAACAGCGAGAGGGCAGCCGCCGGGGTCATCCGGGTCAGATCGACGCCCGGGTCCACCTCGACGTCGACGGTGAGGTCGTCGGAGGTCGTCATGTCGGAGGCCAGGATCTGGAGCGACTTCGGCAGCCCGAGGTGGTCGAGCACCGCCGGATGGGCCCGGCGCGCCATGGCCCGGACCTCGTCGGCGAGATCGTGCAGTTCTTCGCGAAGACCGTCGATCCGTTGGGTCACCTGATCGGTGGGCTCGGGAATGAGCCGTCCCAGCGCCGAGAGCTCGCCGCCGATCAGGGCCACCCGCTGGATCACGTCGTCATGCAGCTCCCGGGCGATCCGGGCCCGCTCGGCGTCCTGGGCCTCGACCAACCCCTGGCTGAAGCGCCGGCTCTGCTCCACCTGACGCTTCTGGGTCGCGCCGATGACGCCGATCACCGCGGCCGTGAAGATGATGGTGACCACGCCGGTCAGCAGGTAGACCCAGAAGATCGTCTCAGCGCGGCCCATCGAGCCTCGAGTAGTGGGCGGGCTGGAGCTGGGGGGTGCCGCCCGACCGCGTGGCCGAGGGGACCATCCAGACGCCAACCGCCATCAGGAGATACCCGCAGATCCCGCAGACCAGCCGGAAGTAGTACGCCAGGCGGACCAGGTCGTCGCGCACGCCGAAGACGTTGGACATCAGGGGATCGAGCACGACGCCGGTCCCGAAAACCAGCATCAGGCCAACGCAGAACCAGAACCAGGTCTGCCGAGTCCATTGCTCCTGCGTCACTTGCACCCGCGTGACCAGTGAGTACGCCGCGCCCGCCGTGATCGCGGCCGAGTGGACCGGGCCCGAGACATCGCTGAAGTCGGCATCGATACCCTGATACCACTGAGCCACGCCCCAAAGGGCGACGAACAACGTCGCCCCGATCCGGAGCGCCACAGTCTGGCGGCGGTCCGGTTGCCACCGCGCGAAGCCCAAGAGCACGACCAACGTGCCGGCCAGCCAGGGCAGCTCCTGGAGCAGCCGGGTCCGCATGTTGAGCAGATTGACCGGAGCGGCGACCAACGCGAATCCGAGGAAGACCGCGACCCCGGCCACCACCAGCCTGGCGCCGGGCTCGAGACGGGCCCAACATCGGTAGGCCCCCACGACGACCACGACCATCGCCAAGGTTTCGATCGAGGCCAGGGCGATGTACAGGGCCACGGATGTCCGCCGCTAGAACCTGAGAATGCCGTTGACGTCGGAGCACCACGGCGGGCACCGCCACGGCGTGTCACCGATGGTGCCGGCGAGGATGTCACCGCCTTCGGCGTGGACCCCGCAGAACAGGAGCGTCAACCGGCCCTCGGCGTCGATCCCCGGATAGAACCGAATCCCGACGCACCCCTCCTGCGCCAGGATGGTGTCGAAAATCGCCCGATTGTACGCCGCGACGCCGAGCGGCGCTTTCTTGCGGGCGTATTTCTTGAGGAATCGCTGCCGATAGGTCTGGGCCGTGCGATGCCCGACGTGGTGTTTGCGGGCGCCGAATTTGGGGTGGATCCTCCCGGTCGGCGGCTTCTCGTCGTCGTCCTTCGGCCTGCGGGTAGCCATGGGTATCCTCTCTGGTAAACTGGGTGTCGACCGCTCAATTATCGCATCGCAGGCCGGCAGAACAAGCTGGGAGAAATCCTTGGTCAGGCCAGGACCCGATGTGCTAATATGCCCGCGTTGGGCTCGGGCCTCCAACCTTCTGGCTGAGAGTCGGTGGGTGTGTTGAATGCTCGGCGAGGGTTCTTGTTGGGTTCCCTGATGCGACAAACGCCAGCCCGAGAGCTGGCGTAAGCCATGGCGCTGCATTGATGCCCCGCGGAGGACTCGAACCTCCAACCTGCTGATTAAGAGTCAGTTGCTCTACCAATTGAGCTAGCGAGGCGTCAGATGACCCCAACGGGAATCGAACCCGTATTACCACCTTGAAAGAGTGATGTCCTAACCGTTAGACGATGGGGCCCTAACTCCCCCTGCCCTCCCCTTGAGCCATTTCTTGCACCATACCGCTAACGGGATTCGAACCCGTGTTCCAGCCTTGAGAGGGCTGTGTCCTAGGCCTCTAGACGATAGCGGCTCGCTCTTCTCAACAGGCCCGGAGGGAATCGAACCCCCAACCCCCGGTTTTGGAGACCGGTGCTCTACCAGTTGAGCTACGGACCTATGATGGGTGGCTGACGGGGATCGAACCCGCAACCTCCGGAGCCACAGTCCGGCGCTCTAACCGATTGAGCTACAACCACCACGCGGTCAAGGGGCGCAAAGCTACGGCCCCGTCCCGTCACCGGTCAAGCCCTTGGCATTGGAGGCTTTGAGCCCCAGAGCACCCCCCCTCGCCCCGACCCCCTCCATCGGCCTGGATCTTGCCCCCTCGTGAAGGTGCGAACAGTTCCTTGACGGCCAGACGCAGGTGGTGGGAACCCAGGAAACGGGCCCAAGACCGGGCGGAAAAGCAGCCAGATCTGATCGCATAAAATGTTGCAAGACAATCTGATAGCCAACTGGCTTGCGCGAAACGCGCCAGTCAGGAGTCCGCCAGAAGGTCTTGCCACTCCCGCAAGAAGTCGAACACTTGGAGGACGCATATGCAGTGGCGTTCAGCCCGGATCGCCCGGGTCGCGGCTATCCTTTGCTCCACCGTCCTGGTGGCCAGTTGCACCCAGGACCCCATCGGCAACGGACCCCGGATCGCGACGATGGAGATCGTGGCTGGGAACAACCAGACCGCGCCCATCGGCGGACTCGCCCCCCAACCCCTGACCGTTCAGGTCGCGGACCAGCGAGGCGACCCTATTCGTGACCAGGTGATCGAGTGGACCGTGACCAGCGGCAACGGTCTGGTCAGCCCTCGCTTCGACACCACCGACGCCGATGGCTATGCCTCCGCGACCTATCGCCTCGGCGGCACGATCGGGGTCCAAACCGTCTCCGCGACCCTGCCGGGCCTGAGCCCCGTCACTTTCGCGGTCAACGCCACCTCGGCCCCGGCCAGCAAGCTGGTCGCGGTCTCCGGTGACGCCCAGTCCGGGCGAGTCGGCGGCCTCCTCCTCGCCGATCTCGTCGTTCGGGTCACTGACGCGTTCGACAACCCGAAACCGGGCGCCAACGTCAGCTTCACCGTCCTCACCGGTGGAGGCGCGGTCTCGGCCGCGACGGTCACCTCCGACGCCACCGGTCTGGCCAAGATCAAATGGACCCTCGGCACCCAAGTCGGCTCCCAGTCGTTGATCGCGGGATCCGGCGCCATCGTGCCGATCACCTTTACGGCCACCGCGGCGGCCGATGTCCCCTCGACCGTCTCCCGAATCAGTGGCAACAACCAGGCGACCAGCGCCAACGGCGCCCTGGCCGACTCCCTCGTGGTCCGGGTCCTCGACCAGTATGGCAACGGGGTCAGCGGCGTTACGGTCGACTGGGTCGTCAGCCAGGGAGGCGGCTCCGCCAGCCCGGCCAGCTCGGTCACCAACGGCACCGGCCGGGGGGCGACCAAGTGGACGCTGGGTTCCAGCGGCGGCCCCGCCACCATCACGGCGGTCGCCCGAACGGCCACCGACTCGGTCGTCGCCGTCTTTACCGGCGCGGTCTTCATCACCTTCGAAACGATCGCCGCCGGCGGCCGCAGTTCCTGCGGTATCGACGACGGCGGAGTGCTCTACTGCTGGGGCTTCAACGGCGACGGCCAGCTCGGTCTCGGCGCCGGCCCGATCGGCAGTGGCCCGGTCTTCACCTTCCCGCAGGCCGTCGCGACCTCCACCGCCCAGACCTTCATGTCGATGAACGGCGGCCAGTATCACCATTGCGCGGTCACCTTCTCCCACGTCGGGTACTGCTGGGGCGACAACAACAACGGCCAGCTCGGCATCAACGCGCCGGTCCGGTCGTCGCCGCAGCCGACCCTGATCTTCACCGGGATTCCGTTCGCCTCGGTCTCCTCCGGCCGTTCCCACAGCTGTGGGCTGACGATCGGCGGGCGGGCCTGGTGCTGGGGTTCCAACGAGCGAGGGCAGCTCGGGGGCAACGTCGACATCGACACCACCCTCAACACCGTCAAACTGGTGCCCACCCTCGCTCCGGCGCAGGTCGGCAGCCAGATCGACGGCAAGTTCTTCGCGGTCTACGACTTCAAGACGGTCGTGGCGGGCGGCGTCCACTCGTGCGGGATCCAACCCGGCGGCGCGGTTCGCTGCTGGGGTCTCGGCCGCGAGGGTCAGCTCGGCAACGGTACCAACTCGGTGGACGAATACGATCCGCGACTCGTCTCGACCGGCGTAGCGATGGACTCGATCACCGCCGGCTTCAAGCACAGCTGTTCCCTCAGCCAGGCGGGCGCCGCCTTCTGTTGGGGCGACAACATCGATGGCCAGCTTGGCAACGGATCGAACATCGGCGCCAATACCCCGAGCAGCGTGTCGGGTGGGCTCGTCTTCACCCAACTGGCGGCCGGCTACGGCCACACCTGCGGCATTGCCGCTGGTGGCCAGGCGTACTGCTGGGGCCGCAACGATCGCGGCCAACTCGGGATCGGCAGCAACACGCCGAGCAACGCTCCCGCCGCGGTCGCGGGTGGTCTCACCTTCAGGACTATCTCGGCCGGTGATCTCTCGACTTGCGGAGTGACCACCAGCAACGTCGCCTACTGTTGGGGCGACAACGAGTACGGTGCACTCGGCGACGGGACCCAGGTCCATCGCTCGGTGCCCGCCAAGGTGCGGTTCCAGCAGTAGCCTGAACGGATCTCATCAGGGGGCCGGGGCAACCCGGCCTCCGTCGTTCCGCCACTCTCCGTGACCCCCCGCCGCCCCGCCACCACCGACGACCAACTCTCCACCCTGCTGGAGGCGTTGTCCTCACAGCTGGTGGTCATCGATCGCGAGGGCCAGATCATCGCGACCAACGCGCCCTGGCGAGAGCGGACCCGCGTCGTCGACTATTTCACCGCGTTTCAGATGGTGGCCCGCCCCGACTTCACGCTCCTCGACCAGGTGCGCGAAGGGATCGAGGCCGTCCTCGCCGGGACCAGCCCCGAGTTCGTCGTCGAGTATCCGCTCCCGATCGACGGCGAGCGCAAGTGGATGCTGTTGCGCGCGGCCCCGATCGCCGGCCCGGAGCCGCGCGCCCTGGTGGCCCACGTCGACATCACCGGACGGAAACGAGCCGAGCGACTGTCGACCATCCAGCACGAGATCCTCTCCCTGGTCGTCGCCGACACGCCCCTCAAGGCCTCCCTCGAGCGGCTCGCCACCGCGCTCGAGACCGAGGCGCCCGGTGCGGTCTGCGTCGCGCTGATCCAGGGCGCTGACCAACGCGACTTCACCATCGGCGCGGCCCCGTCGCTCCAGACGGCGGTTCGCGATCAACTCGACGGAGTCCCCGCCAGCCAGCTGCTCCACTTCGTCGACGGCCCGGCGGTCGCCGCCCTCGCCAAGCTGCCCGACATTCCCTGGGTCGGTGCCGCGTTGGCCTACGGGCTCGGCGGCGTGCACACCATCCCGGTGCGTTCCAAGAACGGCACCGATCTCGGCGTCCTGTTGCTGTTCTACCAGTCGCCCGCCGCGCCCCCGCCGCTGGCTCGAGCACTCCTCGACGTCGGTTCGGCTCTGGCGGCGATCGCGGTCGAGCGCCACCGGACGGTCCGCGCCCTCAAGGAACGGGAGGCCCGACTCCAGTCGGTCTTCACGCTCCAGCCCGACGCGGTGTTCACGCTCGACAGCCGGGGCGAGATCGTCGCCTTGAATCCGGCGGCCGAGCAGCTGTTGGGCGAATCGGCGGCAGACCTGACCCAGCAGCCGCTCGTCGACCTGGTCGGTGACCCTTTCAAGAAGAGCTTCGAGCAGCATCTCCATCGGGCCCTCACCGGCTACCCGCAGCGGTTTACCATGGGGCTGGAGCCCCGGGGCCGCTCGCGGCTCGACATCGACGGGACCTTGGTGCCCCTGGTGGCCGACGGCGGCGTGGGCGGCGTGTACGTGGTCGCCAAG
This sequence comes from Gemmatimonadales bacterium, assembly GCA_046160105.1. Classification (GTDB taxonomy): domain Bacteria; phylum Gemmatimonadota; class Gemmatimonadetes; order Gemmatimonadales; family GWC2-71-9; genus SHZU01. The sequence goes on from JBJXGT010000049.1 coordinate 249,134, forward strand.
GACATCACCGAGCAGCTTTCCGCCGCCGACCGACTCGCGAAGAGCGGTCGGCAACTCCGCCAATCCGCCAAGATGGAGGCCGTCGGGCGACTCGCCGGTGGCATCGCCCACGACTTCAACAACCTGCTCACCGCCATCCGCGGCTACACCGACCTCCTCCTCACCAACGCCGAGTTCTCCGGCGGCACCAGGCAGGATCTCGAGGAGATCGTTCGGGCCGTGAGTCGGGCCGGCGGGCTGACCCGGCAGTTGCTGACCTTCAGCCGGCAACAGGTCGTTCAGCTCCGCCGAGTCGACCTGAACGCCGTGGTCGACGAGTGCAAGAGCATGCTGACCCGGTTGCTTCGGGCCGACGCGGAGCTGATCACCACCGCGACCACCGAGTCCACTTGGGTCGACGCCGATCCGGTCCAGGTCCAACAAGTGATCATCAACCTGGTGGTCAACGCCCAGGACGCGATGACCGCCGGAGGCCAGATCACCATCGAGACCGGGCGGTGGCAGGCCGGCGACCCCGAGCCCCTCGTTCCGCTCGATGCCGGTGCCTACGTCACCCTGACCGTGGCCGACACCGGCAAAGGCATGGACCCGGAGACCCAGTCCCACATCTTCGAGCCATTCTTCACCACCAAGCCGCCCGGGCTGGGCACCGGCTTGGGCTTGTCCACCGTGTACGGTATCGTCGAGCAAATGGGCGGCCGGATCGGCTTCCGGAGCGCGCCCGATCGCGGCACCACCTTCGTCATCTATCTGCCGGTGCAGCCGGCACCGACCTCGCTCGGCGACCGCCCAGTGACGGCCGCCTCGATTCCAGCCGGCACCGAGACCATCCTCCTGGCCGAGGACGAGGAGGCCGTCCGCAGCATGATCCGGAAGATCCTCTCCGCCGCCGGTTACACCGTCCTGGAGGCTCGCCACGGCTCGGACGCGCTGCTGGTCAGCCGGGAGTTCCTCGGGCCGATCGATCTCCTCCTGACCGACGTCGTGATGCCGGAAATGAACGGCCTCAAGCTGGCCCGCTCCCTCGCCGCGGACCGCCCCGACACGGCCGTCATCTTCATGTCCGGCTATACCCGCGATGAGGTCGACCGAAAGGGGCTCTCCGAGCCGGGCGTGACATTCATTCCTAAACCGTTTACCGCCAACGAGTTAGCGACACTGATCCGGTCGGTCCTGGACCGCCGGAAACCCGCCTGAGCCCCCCGCCGAACCTCCGCTAGTTTTCCCTGTGCAAGCCGACCGCGGCCGGGCATCTCCGGAACGTTCTCTGGTTGCTTGCTTGCTGGCTCGCTTCCTCCCTGACCCAAGGGCCCGGATGAGCGACTACGTCGCCGAGTTGTATGCCCAGTACAAGGATTTGCTGGAGCGGATGCTGTATCGCCGCACCGGCGACCGCGAACGCGCCGAGGAGATGACCCAAGAAGTCTTCGCCCGCGCGGTCGCGGCACCGCCACGCAATCCCCGACCCTGGCTCTTCGCGGTCGCGTTGAACCTCCTCCGCGAAGAAGGCCGGAAAGCCACTCGGCAGGGACGGCGGCTCGAGCTCTATCGCGGCGAACAACCGACCAGCACCTCGACCCCCGAAGAGGACTTCGAACGGGACGAACGGATCGGCGCGGTCCGCGGTGCCCTCGACACCCTGAACGATCGGGATCGCGAGGCGTTGTTGCTCCAAGCCGAGGGATTCAACTACGACGAGATCGCGCAGACGTTAGGTCTGGCGAAGGGCGCGATCGGCACCACCCTGGCCCGGGCCCGCCGACGCCTGGTGGAGGCCTATCGGGCCAAGGAAGGACAACGACATGTCGCATCGTGACGAGGGGTTCTGGCACGCCGTCTTGGACGGCGAGGTGGCCAGCTCGGAGCTGGCCGCGATGGACCAGCACCTCCGGGAGTGTCCGGATTGCCGCGCCAAGTTCGAGGAGGCCCGAGCGTTTCGGGACGAAGCCGCGGCCCTGGTGGTAGCCCTCGATCCGGTCCCCGCCATGGCGAGCCTGGCGGTTCGACCGATCACCACCGCCCGCCCGCGACGGCGCTGGCCGATCGGGCTGGCCTGGGCTGCTACCATCCTTGGCGCGGTCGGGCTCGGCTACTCGATGGGAGGCCTGCAGGCCCGGCCGTCGGCCGCCGCTGCCGACCTGGCAATGGACCCTGAGCCGCGGGCGGCGGGTGCGACCGAGGGTCGAGTCGCCGACGCCAAGGAACGAGCGACCAACGTGTCGCCGGCCGGCGCTAGCGCCGAGGAGCGGCCGGCCGACGCTTCACCAACCACCACTGGTGGCCGATCCCAGGCCTCGGCTGACTTTCGGCCGCCCGTCAGTCCGCAACCCGAACGACTCGCCTCCGCTCCGGCCCCCAACCGCCAGGGTGCCAAAGATGAGGCTGACGTCGGGCCGGAACCCGCCGGCAAGCCCTCGCCCGCCGCTCCATCCACGGCGGCGGCGGCGAAAGTCGCGGCGACCACCGCGCTGGCCGATGCGAGTCTCCCTGACAGCTCCCGCAGGGCTGGCCGGTTGGAGGAGGCCGCGGCAGACACCGGGACCGGCCTCGAGCGCAAGACATCCGCCCGACCGAGCCAGGTCGCACCGGCCGCCGAACGGGTCGCCGGGGCGCTCCGGGCCCGGGGTGGCGAGGCCTCGGGGCCGACCAGCCGCAACCTCTACCGCCTCGACGGCCCGGCCCCGCTCAATCCGGCCGACCAGCGCCGCCGGACCATCTCCGCCGTGGCCGCGATCACGGCGTTAGGCGGCTCGATCCGGCTGGTCGACGGGTTCACTCCGACTCGCTTCGAGCAGCAAGGCGACCTGATCAGGGTGGTCTATCGGACCGCGCTGGGTCCGCTGATCCTCGAGCAGTGGCGGACCGGCGAGCTCCTGGCGCACGAGCTGATCCCCCCGGCCAACGCCCCGGCCGACTCGATCCTGGCCTGGGAGAGACGGGTCCGCTGACCGCCTCGGCGCCCGAGTATCTTTGGGCGCCATGTCGCTTCGCCGCCTCGCCGCGTTCACTACCGGCGTCAATCTGTTGGTCATTCTCTGGGGTGCGTTCGTTCGGGCGTCGGGATCGGGGGCCGGCTGCGGCCGCCACTGGCCGCTCTGCAACGGCGTCGTGGTCCCCCGCGCCGCCTCGGCCGCCACCCAGATCGAGTTCATCCACCGGGCCACCAGCGGCATCGCCCTGCTGCTGGTGGTCGCCCTGGTCGTCGCGATCGTCCGGCGGACCTCGGCCGGGCACCGGCTCCGAAAAGCGGGCTACTGGACCCTGGCGTTCATCCTCGTCGAGGCCCTGGTCGGCGCCGGGCTGGTCCTCCTCGAGCTGGTAGGCGACAACAGCTCGATGCTCCGGGCCGGCTATCTGGCCGTCCACCTGGCCAACACCTTCGCCCTCCTGGCCGCGTTGACCGTCACCACCCTGTGGGCCGATCGGCCCGATCCCGCCCCGGCGCCACCGGCTCGGACGGGCACCTCGCCGATCGTCTGGCTCCTTGGGCTGCTCCTGGTGGCGGGGACCACCGGGGCGATCACCGCGTTAGGCGACACCCTGTTTCCCGCCGCCAGCCTGACGGAGGGTTTGGCGCAGGATCGCTCGCCGACGGCGCACCTGTTGCTCCGGCTCCGCGTCATCCATCCCGCCATCGCGGTCCTGACGGCGGTGGTCGCCGCCCTGATCGTGGTCCGCCTCCTCGGCCGCCACCAGTCGGCCGCGGTGATCCTCACCGCCCGGACCGTCTTGGTGCTGATCTTCGCGCAGTTGGCCATCGGGGTGATCAACCTGGTCCTCCTGGTGCCAATCGGAACCCAGCTGCTTCACCTCCTGATGGCCGATCTGGTCTGGATGGCCACCGTCACGCTGCTGGTGCAGCTCCGGGAGCCCGTCCCGGCCGGTTGAACGACGAAGGGGCCGGAAACCCCGGCCCCTTCGAATCCACGCGGCCTTCCCACCGGCTACATGTTGTCGACCATGGCCTGAGCGAACTCGCTGCACTTGAGCAGGGTGGCGCCCTCCATCTGCCGATGGAAGTCGTAAGTGACCCGCTTCTGCCCAATGGTCTTGTCGAGCGACTGGATGATCAGGTCCGCTACCTCGTTCCAGCCCAGGTAGCGAAACATCATCTCACCCGACAAGATCACCGACCCCGGGTTCACCTTGTCCTGATTGGCGTACTTGGGCGCGGTGCCGTGGGTGGCCTCGAAGATGGCGTGCCCGGTGACGTAGTTGATGTTGGCCCCCGGAGCGATCCCGATCCCACCCACCTGCGCGGCCAGCGCGTCGGAGATGTAGTCCCCGTTCAGGTTGAGGGTGGCGATCACTTCGTACTCCGACGGGCGAGTCAGGATCTGCTGAAGGAAGGCGTCGGCGATCACGTCCTTGATGACGATTCCGCCCGGCAGTTTGCACCAAGGTCCGCCGTCGATGAGCGTGGCGCCGTATTCCTGCTGGGCCAACTGGTAGCCCCAGTCGCGGAAGCCACCCTCGGTGTACTTCATGATGTTGCCCTTGTGCACCAGCGTCACGCTCTTGCGGCCGTTGGCGATCGCGTAGTCGATGGCGGCCCGCACCAATCGCTTGGTGCCTTCCTCGGACACCGGCTTGACGCCGAGCGAACTGGTCTCCGGGAACCGGATGTTCTTGACTCCGAGCTCCTTGATCAGGAAATCGCGGAGTTTCCGGACCTGTTCGGTGCCGGCCATATACTCGATGCCGGCGTAGATGTCCTCGGTGTTCTCCCGAAAGATCACCATGTCGACCAACTCGGGCTGCTTGACCGGCGAGGGCACCCCGACGAACCAGCGGACCGGGCGGACGCAGGCGTAGAGGTCGAGCTGCTGGCGAAGGGCCACGTTGAGCGACCGAATGCCGCCGCCAACGGGCGTGGTGAGCGGACCCTTGATCGCCACCAGATGCGACTTGATGACGTTGAGGGTCTCATCGGGAAGCCAGTTGTCGACCTGGTTCTTCGCCTTCTCGCCCGCCAGGACCTCGCGCCAGAACACCTTGCGTTTCCCTCCGTACGCCTTCGCCACGGCGGCGTCAAACACATGTTGGGAGGCCCGCCAGATGTCCGGACCGGTCCCATCGCCTTCGATGAACGGGATGATCGGGGTCGCGGGCACCTCGAGCTTGCCACCGGCCATCCGGATCGGCCGGCCTTCGGTGGCCGGAGTCGTCGCGGTCGAGGTCATTGGCGCACCGCCTCGACGGTGATCGAGATCTCCACGTCGTCACCAAGCATGTTGCTTCCTTCCACCAGTCGGTTCCATCGGAGCCCGTAGTCGAGCCGGTTGAGTTTGGTCGTCGCCGAGAAACCGATCCGCTGCCGTTTGGGCTCGGGCGGACCGAAGGTGCCGCTGTATTCGCCGGTCAAGACCACCGGCTTGGTGGTCCCTCGGATCGTCAAGTCACCGGTCAGGGTGATGGCCGAACCGACGACATCCACCTTGGTGCTCGTGAAGGTCATGGTCGGAAAGCTATCGGCGGCGAAGAAATCCGGCGACCGGAGGTGGGTGTCCCGCCGCTCGTGTTTGGTGTCGACCGTGGCGGTCTGCACCGTCACGCTCACCGAACCACCCGCACCAAGGTTGGCCGGGTCGGCGACGATGGTCCCCTCCCACGTCTTGAAGGTGCCGGGCACCTTGGTGACGAAATGCCGGACCCGGAAGCTCAGCTCGGAATGATTCGGATCGATCTGCCAGGTGACCGGCGCTGCCCCCACCGCTGCCGACGCCGACAGCAACGCCGCCACTAAGAAATCCACCACCATCTTTTGACTCCCCCAATCAGGTTGTTACGGTCGTTCGATCGGCATCCGAACCGCGTTGCCCCACTCGGTCCAGGAGCCGTCGTAGTTGCGCACCCCGGGATATCCCAGCAAGTACGTGAGCACGAACCAAGTGTGGCTGGAGCGTTCGCCGATCCGGCAATACGCCACCAGGTCTTCGCCCGGGGTCAGGCCCTGCTCGGCCTCGTAAATCGCCCGGAGCTCCGCGGCGGTCTTGAAGCAATGGGTGGCGGGGTCCACGGCCCGCGCCCAGGGTACGTTCCTCGCTCCCGGAATGTGGCCCCCTCGAACCGCTCCCTCATTCGGGTAGTCGGCCATGTGGAGCCGCTCGCCTCGAAATTCCTCCGGACTGCGGACGTCGACCAGCTTGCGCCCGGCCCACACGTGCGAGAGCACCTCTTCCCGCAACACGCGGATCGCGCCGTCCTTCCGGGCACCGACCGCGAGATCGCCGGGCGGAACCGTCGGGACGTCGGTCACCAGGGTACGCCCTTCCTCGACCCAGCGTTGACGCCCGCCGTCCATCACCTTGAGATGGTCGAGCCCGAAGAGCCGGAAGACCCAAAACGCGTAGGTGGCCCACCAGTTGTTGCGATCGCCGTAGAACACCACCACCGTGTCGCGACCGATGCCCTTCGCCCGAAGGAGCGCTTGCATCGCCTCGGGCGCCAGATAATCCCGGACCAGCTGATCGTTGAGCTCGCTGACCCAGTCGATCTTCACCGCCCCGGGGATGTGCCCGGTCTCGTACAAGAGCAAGTCTTCGTTGGATTCGAGCAGCCGGACCTTGGGATCATCGAGATGAGCGGCTACCCAATCGGTGCTGACCAAGACCTCTGGGTGGGCGTATCCACGCTCGGCAATCGGCACCACGGCGACCATCCCGGCTCGGGTAACGGGAGTAACGGAGTCGGAATACTAAGCGGATGGCTCGCCGCCCAACAGGTCGTCCAGCGCCCGATCGACGACTTCGGAGGTCGAGCCTTCGACCAACCGGCGGAGGACGTCGGCGGCCTCGAGGCCGAGGCTGTCGGGGTGACGGCGATCCCTGTCGAAGCGGACGATCTGGCCGAGAAAAACCATCCCCTGTCCGGGGGCGGCGTCGAGGTCGTCGGCCTCCCCGCCGATGGCGGCCTCGTAGCCCGATCCCGGAACTGATTCGGCCCAGGGCTCGTCTGGTTCGGCGCCGGCTTCGGCCTGCTCGGGATCGACCGAGACCACGGCGAACAAGCGACACTGGAGGCCGGGCGGTTCTTCCCGGGCGGCGAGGATCAGTTGGACGGGTTGGGCGAAGACCTGCTGGGATTCCAGGAAGGTCGCGATCTCCTCGGACACGGCGCACCGGGCGATGAGCCGACCCTCGAGATAGCTGCCGAGGCCGATGAGGCCCTCGGGCACCCGTTCGTCGTCGATTCGGCGGACATCGAGCGGTAACGGGCGATCGGTGGCGGCAAGAACGAGGTCACTCATGGCAAGCGGAAATCTACTTCGGGTCCCCCCGGTTGACCCAAGACCATCCCCGTCTACAATCCGGGCGATGCAAAACACGCCAGGGGCCCCGGTCGACGGCCGGGTGACGGCATGGCTCGTCGCCCTGGTGATCGGCGTCGGAGCCGTCGGGGTGATGCTGGCGGTCGTCCCCTCCACCCTGTTCGACCTCGATCGATTCGGCGTCCCCAAGGAAGCGGCACTGCTGGCCGTCGCGCTGGTGGGGTTCGGTCTGATGGTCCTCCGGGCGCCGCGGATCGATCTCGGCGTCGGCGAGTGGCTCCTGGCGACGTTCGCGGTGGTCTCGACCGTCGCGGCGATCTTGGCGACCAACCGCTGGCTGTCGTTCGGTGCTCTCGGCGTGACGTTAGGCGGCGCCGCGGTGTTTCTGGCCGCCCGCTACGCGGCCGAGCGGGGGGCCCGCGCCTTCCTGGTCGGCGCGCTGGTCCTCGCGATCGTCGCCGGCGGCGCCACCGGCCTGGCCCAGGCCTACGGGTGGGACTCGGCGCTCCTGGCCAACACCCGGGCCCCCGGCGGGACCTTGGGCAACCGGAACTTCCTCGCCCACCTGATGGTCCTCGGGCTTCCTCTGGCCGGCTGGCTCCTGGTCTCGACCCGGTATCGTCTCGTGGCGGTGCTGACCGGCGCGGCCGCGAGCGCGATGGTCGCCGCCGTGGTGCTCTCCCGGTCCCGCGCCGCCTGGGTGGGATTCGGGGCGATGATCGGGGCCACCGCCCTGGCGGGGCTCCTCACCAAAGGTCCGACTCCCCGGCTCCCCCGGGCCCGATTGGCCGGGTTCTTCGGCGCGATGGCGTTAGGCACGCTGGCCGCGCTGATCGTGCCTAACCGGCTCGAGTGGCGAAGCGACTCGCCGTATCGGGACTCGCTCCGGGACGTTCTCAACTACCGAGAGGGCTCCGGTCGGGGGCGCCTCATTCAGTACCGAAACAGTATCGAGTTGGCTCGCCGCCACCCGCTCCTCGGGGTCGGACCGGGTAACTGGTTCGTGACCTATCCCCTGGTCACCAGCGCCGGCGACCCTTCCTTCGCCGCCGCCGACCCGATCCCCACCAATCCGTGGCCCTCGAGCGATTGGGTGGCGCTGCTCGCCGAGCGAGGTGGGCTCGGCGCGGCGATCTGGCTCGGGTGGCTGGTCACCCTCGGCATCATGGCCCTGCGGCGAGCCAGGGATCCCGGGTTGGGGAGTGGCGCGCTGGCCGCGATCGGGCTGTTGGTGGCGGTGGCGGTCCAGGGGCTGTTCGACGCGGTCCTGCTCCTCGCCCCACCCACGCTGGTCGTCTATGCGGGTCTGGGCGCGGTGCTGCCGGCCACCCGCGCCGTAGGATCGATCCAGCTCGCCGGGCGGCGGCTGCGCTGGCTGCTCGGTTCCACCGTGGTACTTGGCGGCCTCCTGGCGAAATCCGCCGGCCAACTCCAAGCCATCATGGTCGCCGGGGAGGGCTACCCTCGGAGCCGCCTGGTGGCCGCGAGCCGATGGGACCCCGGCAGCTATCGGCTCCAACTCCACCTCGCCCAACGCTCCTCGTGTCCGGCCGCCAGCCGGCACGCCGAGCGGGCCGCCGCTTTGCTCCCCCATCATCCCTGGCCCCGCCGGTTGGGCAACCGCTGCCGTTAGCGACCGCCGAGACCGACGTTAGGCGGGGCCCGTCGCGATCGGGGTGTCGTCCCGGCCGCCCCACTCCGCCCACGAGCCGTCGTAGACCGCGTAGTCCCGATGGCCGGCCACCTCGAGCCCGAGCGCCAGGGCGCACGCCGAGACACCCGAGCCGCACGAGACGACGATCGGCTTCGCCAGATCGACCCCGGCCGACCGAAAGCGCTCCCGAATCTCCTCGGCCGGCAGCATCGTGCCGTCGGCGAGGGCAAGACTCCCGTAGGGCAGACTCTTGGCGCCGGGGATGTGCCCGCTTCGAAGCCCCGGTCGGGGCTCCGGATCGCGACCCTCGAATCGGCCGGTCGCCCGAGCGTCGACCAACCCGACGTCGTCCCCGCCGACCGCCTCGCGCACCTGCTCCAGGTTCCGCACCAAGTTCGGGCGGAGCCGGGCGGTGAACTGGCCTGGCGCGACGGTCCGATCTCCGGCTTCGAGAGCGCGACCCTCGGCTTTCCACTTCACCAAGCCGCCGTCGAGGACGGCCGCGCCCGGATGGCCCAGCACGGCGAGCGTCCACCAGATTCGCGGCGCGCTCAGATTGCTGCCCGACCCATCGTAGCCGACGACGAGATCATCGGAGGAAATTCCCAGCGCCGCGATCTGGCGACCCGCGTCCTCGGGACGCGGCAACATGTGAGGCAGGGCGGTGTCCGGATCGGCGATCAGATCGAGGTCCCAGAACACCGCGCCGGGCAGATGGCCGGCCCGGTATTCGGCCCGGGCATCGCGCGCCATGGTCGGCAGGTACGACGAGCCGTCGACGATCTTGAGCCGCGGGTCGCCGAGATGGCCGGCCAGCCATTCGGTGGAGACCAAGGGTCCGGGCAGGGCGAGGCTCACGTCGGCTCCGTATAGATTTCGGGGGTGGAACCAATCTCACGCCCCCGGCCCTCGATCGACAAGTTGGTCGCCCGGTTCCAGCGGGCCGACCGCGACCTCCGGCTCGAGGCCTTGCTCGATGCCTCCCGAAAGCTGCCCGAGCCCCCGGACCGGCTCCGCGCCGACCCGAGCCGCGAGGCCCACCGGGTCACCGAGTGCCAGACGCCGGTGTTCCTTTGGTTCGAGCGCGAGGGTGACGCGGTCCGGATCCACGCCGACGTTCCCCGGGAGTCGCCGACGGTGCGGGGATTCGTGTCGCTCCTGGTCGGCGCGCTCGACGGGGCGCCGGCCGCGGAGATCGCCGCGCTCCCGGCCGATTTGATCGCGCTGCTCAAGCTCGACGAGACGTTAGGGATGATGCGCTCGCAGGGCCTCGACGCGGTGGTCCGCCGCTTCCGCCGGGCCGGCGCCGAGCTGGCGTGATCGCCTCCGGCGACCCGACCGGTTTCGCCGCGATCGGCCACCTGCTCCTGTTCGGCCTGGTGCTGCCGATCGCCGCCTGGATCTCGGGGCGTCGCCTCGATCGAACCGAGTTTCCCCCGAAGCCGCAGTACTTCGCCTCGGTCATTGTCCAACAGTTGATTCTCGGGTCCCTCTCGCTCGCGGCGGCCTGGCGGCTCGGCCTGGAGTTGTTTCCCCCGTTCCGGCTGACCGCGACCGGTGGGCTGCTCGCCCTCGGGTTTCTCGCCGTCTCGGTGGCCCTGGCCGAGCCCCAGTGGCGGCGCGCGATCGCCGAGCGAGATCGCCGAGTCTATCTGTTTTCGCCCCGAACCGGGCTGGAGCGAGGGCTCTGGGTCGGGATATCGTTGGCGGCGGGGATTTTCGAGGAGGTGGCCTATCGCGGAGTGATGTTCTGGGTGGTCCGCGAGCTGACCGGGTCGATCGGCGTCGCCGTCGCCGTCTGTGCCGTGGCGTTCGGGCTCGGCCACCTGGTGCAGGGAGTGAAGGCGGCCGCCTTCGTCGCCGTGATCGGCGTCGGATTTCACGGATTGGTCTTGGCCACGGGCTCGCTCTACCCGGCGATCGTGGCCCATGTCGTCTTCGACCTGATCGCCGGGTTCCGGTACGGGCGGCTCGCCGATCAGGCCGCCTTCCCAGCGATGCCGCCCCCGCCACTCACCGATTCGACCGCTCGAACTCCTTCATGAACTCGACGAGGGCCTCGACGCTCGCGCGGGGGCAGGCGTTGTAGATGCTGGCCCGCATCCCGCCCACCGAACGGTGGCCCTTGAGGCCGGCCATGCCCCGCTTCTCGGATTCGGCGCAGAACTTCTTCTCGAGCTCCTCGCTCGGCGCCCGGAAACAGACGTTCATCAGCGACCGGCTGTTCTTGGCCGCCGTGCCCCGGAAAAAACTCGACTGGTCGAGGAAGTCGTAGAGGAGCTTCGCCTTGGCCTCGTTGCGCTCGGCCATCGCGGCGAGGCCGCCGGTGTCCCCAATCCACTTCAGCACCTGCCCGACCAGGTAGATCGCCATGGTCGGCGGGGTATTGTGGAGCGACTTCTCCTTCGCGTAGATCCGATACTGGAGCATGGTGGCGATGCTGCTTGGCCCGGCCTCGACGAGGTCGTCGCGAATGATCACCATCACGATCCCCGATGGCCCGAGGTTCTTCTGCGCCCCGGCGTAGATCAACCCGTACTTGGTCACCTCGATCGGCCGCGAGAACATGTCGCTCGAGGTATCCGCCACCAAGGCCGCCCCGGCCGGAACCGGCGGCTCGGTCGGCCATTGAGTGCCGAAGATGGTGTTGTTGGTTGTCAGGTGAACGTAGCACGGGTTGGCGGAGTACTTGATCGTCTCCGCCGCCGGAATCTCGGCGTAGTTGGTCGCCTCGCCGGTCAGGGCCACGTGGGTCGACCCGAATTTCTTCGCTTCCTTGAGCGCCTTCTCCGACCAGGCCCCGGTCACCAGGTAGTCGGCGGTCCGGCCGGCCGCCAACAGGTTCATCGGCACCATCGCGAACTGCTGGGTCGCCCCGCCTTGGATGAAGAGCACTCGGTAGTTGTCGGGGATCCCGGCCAGCTCGCGCGCGGCGGCCTCGGCGTCGGCGATCACCTTCTCGAAGAGTTTGCCCCGATGGCTGTGCTCCATGATGCCCATCCCGGAGCCGCCGATGTCCCAGATGTCCTGGCGGGCCTGCTCGAGCACCGATTCGGGCAGCACGCCCGGGCCAGCGTTGAAGTTGTGAATCCGCACGATTAACTCCTCAACTCGCTCAAGTCGACACTGATCACGTTCTCGTTGCCGTCCTTGATCTCCGCCATGGCCCGGTCGCTGGGCTGACCGGACACGTGGAGCCGCGCGCTGGCGGCCTCGGAGCCGTGATAGGCGATGTTCTCGACCTCTTCGACGTTGATCTGCTCGTCGACGAGGACCCTGAACACGTGGGCCAACACCCCGGGCCGATTCCGATGGCGCACCGACAACACGTGGGTCGCCGAGCTCCTCGCCAGTCGGTTGACGCAGTGGTACGCGGTGCCGGTTTGAAGGAAGTGGTGCACGATCCGAATCACTTCATGGGCGATCGCGGTCTGGGCTTGATCGGTCGAGGCGCCGATATGGTGGGTGCCATAGACGCCGGGCGCCTTGGCCAGCGCCGAGTCGAAGGCTCCCTTCGAGCCGGCGGGCTCACCTTGGTAGACGTCGAGCCCGCAACGAATCCCCTTGCTCGCCATCACCGCGAGGAGCGCCGGCTCATCGACGATGCTGCCCCGCGAGGTGTTGATCAGATAGGCGCCGGGTTTGAGCGCCGCCAGGAACTCGGCGTTCACCAGATGTTTCGTCTCGGGGGTCGAGGCGACGTTGACCGTCACCGCGTCGGCGTGCCGGGCCGCTTCGATCGGCGTCTCGGCGTAGGCGATCCCGAGCCGCTCGCAGTCGGCCGTGGTCAGTTGTCGCGACCAGGCGATGACCTTCATCCCGAACGCCTGGGCCCGCGTCGCGATCTCCCGACCGATCTGGCCGAGGCCGATGACGCCAAGGGTCCGCCCATAGAGCCCGCGGGCCTTGGAGTACTCACCCTTGTTCCACTCGCCCCGGCGCAACTCGCCCACCTGGTCGGGGATCCGCCGGTCGCAGGACAGGAGCAACCCCATCACCAGCTCCGCCACGGCGATCGAGTTCTTCCCCGGGCAGTTCGCGACGAAGACCCCCAGGCGACTCGCCGCCGCCACGTCGATCGTGTCGATCCCGGCACCGGCGCGAATCACCAGCGCCAGCCGGGGCCCGCCCCGCAGGGCCGCTTCGGAGACCTTCTTGCCCCGAACGATGAGGATCTTCGGATCGATCTCGCGAAGAAGGGCCGGGAGGTCCTCGGCCTTGACCTCGGGGCGCTCGACTACCTCGCAGCCCAGGTCCTTGAGTCCATCGACGCCGACCTTTTCGAACTTGTCGGCGACCAGCACGCGTGTCATCAAATGTCGCAGTTAGTCGAGGGTGTGAACGAAGAGGCCACTCTTGAGTTTTGGCTCGAACCAAGTGGTCTTGGGGGGCATGATTCCACCGCCGTCCGAGACCGCCATCACCTGCTCGATCCGAACGGGGAACAACGCGAAAGCGATCGCCATCTCGCCGGAGTCGACCCGGCGCTCCAACTCCTTGGTGCCCCGGATCCCGCCGACGAAATCGATCCGTTTGTCGGACCGAACGTCACCGATGCCGAGAACCGGCTGGAGAATCCGCTCGTAGAGCAACTCGGCATCGAGCGACTTGATCGGGTCGTGGTCGATGATGGTGATCGGGTCGATTTCGAGACGGTACCATTGGCCGGGCAGGTAGATCCCGAACACCCAGGGACGTTCCGGGGTGGGGCTTTCGGTCTTGGTGAGGGTGCCCAGCATCCCGATCTGTTCGATCACGTCGGCCACCGCCAACCCGTTCAGGTCCCGCACCACCCGATTGTAGGGCAGGATCTGGAGCTGGTTGGCCGGAAACAGCACGGCCAGGAACCAGTTGTACTCCTCGAGCCCGTTGTGCTCGGGATTGGCCGCCCGGCGTTCGAGTCCGGCCCGCCAGGCGCTCGCCGAACGGTGGTGGCCGTCGGCCACATAGGCGCAGTTGACCCGCCGAAACGCGTCGAGATACGCCTCGGGGTCCTTGACCCGCCAAACCCGATGGCGAACCCCATCGGACGACGAGGTGAAGTCGTACAGCGACCGACCCCGCATCTCCCCGCTGGCCAGCCGGTCGATGAACGGCTGGCCCTCGTAGGTGAGGAACACCGGCTCGGCGTTGGCGTTCAGAGTCAGGACGTGCTTGGTGCGGTCGTCCTCTTTGTCCTTCCGGGTCCGCTCGTGCTTCTTGATGACGTTTTGCTCGTAGTCGTCGATGTGCACACAGGTGACCAGGCCCACTTGGGACCGGTTGAACATCGTCAACTCGTAGAGATACAGCGACGGTTCCCGCTCCTGAATCAGGGTGCCGTCGACCATGAAGGCCCTGAGGTTATCGCGGGCCTTGAGGTAGACCCGTTCGTCGTAGGCTTCGACGTCGCCGGGCACGTCGATGTCCGACCGGCCGACGTGGAGGAAGCTGAACGGATTCCCGTGAGCCAAGGCCGCCGCTTCGGCGCGATCCACCACATCGTAGGGTGGGGCCGCCACGCGCGATGCAATCGCGGGGTCGGGCCGCCAGGCCCGAAACGGCTTGATCCGAATAGCTCCTCCAACGCCCCAACCCGGTGGGGCTCAACGGGATACAACGCCAACCGAGCTAGGCATCCTAGCCCCCGACTGGCGACCGAGTCAAGGGATAACCGCCCCTCCTTTCATCACCAGCCTGACCCGACGGAGGCTGGTGGGATCGGCGACCGGGTTGCCCTCGACCGCGACCAGGTCGGCGAGGAGTCCCGGGGCGATCCGGCCCCGATCCGGCAAGTCGAGGGCGGCCGCGTTGCCGCTGGTCGCCGCCCGGAGCGCCGCGATCGGCGAGAGACCGTAGTCGATCATCCGCTCGATCTCCCGGGCGTTGTCGCCGTGCGCGAAAACGCCCACGTCGCTGCCATTGCAGAAGGTGACGCCCGCCGCGATCGCCAGGCGGACGCTGGCGCGCTTGGCGGTGATCCGCGCCGGTTCGGGATCGACCCCGCGCCGCCACCCGCGGTACTGTTCGATCGCGTCGCCGGCCGCGATGGTCGGGCAGAAGGCGACCCCTCGGCTCTTCATCAGCGCGAACACCTCGGCGGTACCGCCATCACCATGCTCAATGGTGCGCACCCCCGCCATCGTGGCGCGCCGCATCCCCTCGGCGCTACTGGCGTGGGCCACCACGTGCCGCCCGCTGCTCTTGGCGGTCTCGACGATCGCGACCAGCTCCTCGACCGAGAAGGTCGGCCGGGTCTCGCCACCCGGTCCCCACCGGTAATCGGCGTAGACCTTGATCCAATCCGCCCCTTGGCCGATCTGGCGGCGAACCGCCACGGTCAGCCCCTCGATCCCGTCGGCCTCCTCGGCGCCCTGGGGAACCGCCCAGCGGGGATCGAAACCCTTCGGTCCGTAACTGCCGGTGGCGACGAGTCCGCGGGTGGTCGTCAGGACACGCGGCCCGGCCACGATCCCCTGGTCGATCGCGTCTCGCAAACCGACGTCCGCATCATCGGCGCCTTCGGTGCCGAGATCGCGCACGGTGGTGAAACCAGCCCGGAGGGTTGCCTTGGCGGCGACCGTGGCCCGAGCCACCCTAAGCGACAGGGCTTCCTTGAGCACCTGGTCGTTCCACGAGGCCTCGTTATACGGGTGGAGGAGCAGGTGGCTGTGCGCTTCGATCAGACCGGGCAGGAGAGTGAGGCCGGGCAGCCGGAGGCGCCGAGCGCCCGCGACCGAGCCGGCGGGCCCCACCGACACGATCCGATCGCCTTTGACCACCACCACCACGCCGGCCCGGAGCGAGTCGCCATCGAAGACCTGCGCCGGCTCGAGCACCACGAGGCTGTCCGGCGGCGCCTGCGTCGGCGCGAGGGCCGCGCCGATCAGGCCCGCGGCCAGGAACAGGTTCATCGCCCGAGGGTGTCGAGGGCCGCGGCTCGCGCGGCGGCCGTGTCGACGATGTCCAGGGCCTTGATGATGCCGCGGGCACCGGGGAGGCCCGACGTGCCCACGGCCTCCTGCCGCTCGCGAGTGGTCAGGGTGTCTGGCGCGGCGGCCACCTTATCCTTGCCGCCGCATCCGGAAACCGCGACCGCGATTGCCGCCATGGTGAAGGTCTTCACAGAGCGTCCTCCGCGACGAAGACGAGTTGGTTTCCCTTCGGCGAGACGGCGAGTCGAGTGATGCCCTTGATCGACGGCCATTGGGCCACGGTGGCCCAGTCGGTGTCCTCGCCCGGTCGATAGCGGATCAGCGACGAGCCCGTTGCCGCGAGGAGCGATCGGTCCGGCAACCAGACGAAATAGTCGGCCCCGGCGGGCAGCCTAACGATGGGCGTCAGCGCGGCCGTGGCGACGTCGACCTCGACCGCCCACCAGGCGCCTTCGCTGGCCCGGTGGCTCACCGCGATGGCCGCCTTGCCGGGCACCCGTTGGAGGGCCCGGCCGATGTCGGCGAGGAGGATCTTCGCCTGGCCGGTGGCGACCGACGCCAGTTGGAGGGTCGGAGGCGAACCCAAGACGAAGATGCCCACCGTGCCCGCGTCGATCCAGGTCTGGTAGCCGACCGGTTTGATCCCGGGCAGGAGCACGCGAGGTGCCCCGCCCTTCAGCGGGAAGGCCCAGAGTCGCTGGGTCGAGTCCTGCTCGACCCGGATCACCGCCACGTCCTTCCCGTCCGGCGTCACCGTGGCCGAGTATTCGCTCTCGGTGGTCTGGGTGAACGGGGTGATGGCTCTGGTCGCGAGGTCGACGCGATAGATGTCGGACTGGGTCGTTCCCTTGGGCCCGCCGTCTCGCACCGAGGTGTAGAAGAGCGACCGGCCATCCGCGGCAAACCCTGGCTGGTTGTCGTACCCGGCCCGCTTGGTAAGGTTGACCGGCGTCCCGACCGTGACCCCGCCTCCGCGAACCGCAAGGTCGACCAGGAAGACGTCGGTGCCGGGAGGGGCCTGGGCCGCCGCCAGACTCGACCATCCGAGCAGGAGGACCCCGGGAACGGATCGGCGCATCGTTGCTCACTCTGTCGGGACCGGGTAACGTTAGCGGCGTTCTCTCCTTCACCCAAGACCAGATGATCAACGAATCCCTCCGGGCGCTGGCCCAGATACGCTGGCGAATCGCCATCCGGCTGACCGCGCTCATGGTGCTGGTCTACTTCGGCTTCATCCTGCTGATCGCCTACAACAAGCCAATGATGGGCCGGTTGATCGCCCCCGGCCTGAGTCTTGGCATCCTGCTGGGCGCCCTGGTGATCGGAGCCGCCTGGGTCCTTACCCTGATCTACGTGCGCTGGGCCAACGCTAAGTACGATCCCGAGCTCGAGCGGATTCGTCAGGGCGCAGGGCGCAAGGCGCAGGGCGCAGGGGAAGGCGGCATGGCGCCATGATCGTTCAAGCTGCGGCTCCGGCGACGGCGATCGGGCAGTCGAACCCGGTCGCGATTGGGTTCTTCTTCGCCTTCATCGGCGTCACCTTCGCGATCACCTGGTGGGCGGCCCGCCGGACCAAGACCACCGAGCAGTTCTATGCGGCCGGCCGGTCGATCACCGCGGGCCAGAACGGCTGGGCCCTCGCCGGCGACTACATGAGCGCGGCGTCCTTCCTCGGGATCGCCGGGCTGGTGTCGACCACCGGGTTCGACGGGCTGATCTACTCGACCGGTTGGCTGGTGGGCTGGCCCGTGGTGCTGTTCTTGATCGCCGAGCCGCTCCGAAACCTCGGCCGCTACACCTTCGCCGACGTGGTGGCGCTCCACCGCCGCCAGCGCCCGATCCGGATCGCGGCCGCCATCGGAACCCTGGCCACGGTGATCTTCTACCTGATCGCCCAGATGGTCGGGGCCGGCGGGTTGATCAAGCTGATGTTCGGCCTGAGCTACGAGGCCGCGATCGTGATCGTCGGCGCGGTGATGATCCTCTACGTCCTCGTCGGCGGGATGATCGCGACCACCTGGGTGCAGATCGTCAAGGCGGTCCTCCTGCTGGGCGGGGCGTCGATGCTCGCGATCATGGTGCTGCTCCGGTTCCAGATGAGCCCCACCGCCCTGTTCGCCGCGGCCGCCGAGAAGTACGGCGCCGGGGTGCTCGCCCCGGGGCAGTTGGTCGCCAAACCGCTCGACGCCATCTCGCTCGGGATGGCCTTGATGTTCGGCACGGCCGGGTTGCCCCACATCCTGATGCGGTTCTTCACCGTCCCCGACGCGAAGGCGGCCCGCACTTCGGTGTTCTACGCCACCGGCCTGATCGGGATCTTCTACCTGCTCACCTTCGTGCTCGGGTTCGGGGCGATGGTGCTGGTCGGCCCCGAGACCATTCGGGCCGTCGACAAGGGGGGCAACATGGCGGCCCCGCTACTGGCGGAAGTACTGGGGGGCACGCCGTTCCTCGGCTTCATCGCGGCGGTGGCGTTCGCGACCATCCTCGCGGTGGTGGCGGGCCTCACCCTGTCCGGCGCGGCGGCGCTGTCCCACGACCTCTGGGTCAACGTGGTCCGCAAGGGCCACGCGGGGGCCGAGGAGCAGCTGCGGATCGCCCGCGGAGCCACGGTGCTGTTAGGCGTCATCGCGATCGCCCTCGGGATCACCTTCAAGGGCCAGAACGTGGCCTTTATGGTCTCGCTGGCGTTCGCGATCGCCGCGAGCGGCAACTTCCCCGCCCTCTGCCTGGCCGTCTTCTGGCGGCGGGCCACCACCACCGGCCTCTTGACCAGCATGGTGCTCGGCACCGTCACCACCCTGGTGCTGATCTACCTCTCGCCGACCATTCAGGTCGACATTCTCGGGAACGAATCCGCCTGGTTTCCCCTCAAGAACCCCGCCCTGGTGACGATCCCATTGTCGTTCCTGGCCGGGATCGTGGCGTCGTTGTTGAGCCAAGGAAGCGCCGGCGGGGAGATCGAGTCGTTCGCCGCGCGGGAGCGGCAGATGCTGGCCGGCACCGACGGCTGAAGGACAAGAAAGTGTCCTCGATCGAGGACACTTTGCCGCCGGGCGCAACTGGCGGTCGTATCAGCAACCGCAATGGGCTCAATGGTTTGACCGGGGGCGAGCGGCTGGCGCGTGGTTTGCCACTGCGACGGCCGTCCTCAAACTCTCCGGAGCCCGCCCGTGCGCCTCGTCAACCACCTCGCGCTGTCGCTCGCAATCACCGCCAATCTGTCCGCCTGTTACCATGCCGTCATCGAAACCGGAGCCACGCCCTCCACCCAAGTGGTCGAGGAGAAATGGGCCGCATCATGGCTCGAGGGCCTGGTCCCGCCCAAGATGATGGAAACGGCCGCCAAGTGCCCCGGCGGGGTCGCTCGAGTGGAGACCCGGATGTCGTTCCTCAACCGAGTCGCCGCCTTCCTCACCCTCGGTATCTACACCCCGATGCATGTCACCGCCACCTGCGCCGCGAGCAGCTCGGCGGACGCGGAGGCCATGGCGGCCGACGTCATCGTGCCCGATGGCGACACCGCCGCCCAAGTCGAAGCGGTCAACGAGGGCGCCCGGCTGTCGATGAATGCGGGGCGGGCGGTCCTGCTCCGATTCGAGTAGTGGCCGACCCTCAGGCTTGAGTCGTCGATGGCGGAGCGAGCGGGCCCGCTCCGCCATCTCGCCAAGACGTTCGGTCCCCTCTCGCCACGAGTGGAGCGGCTCGGCATCCCCCTTGCGCTGTCGTCCGATTCCCTCTCCCAATGAGGGTGCGTCCGTGTGCATTCGACACGGAAGAGGTGTCACCCTGACCCGAGCGTTGCGTGCCCTCCACAACCGTTCCCCTTCATCACGGCAGTCCTCGCTTCGCCGAGATGGAAGTCGGTCCGTTCCGGATCACTGATGTTCAGTTCGATCCCGGGAGCCGGCTCGAGCCCCACAGCCACGATCGCCCCAACCTCGGCATCATGCTCGGCGGGTCGTTCGATCTCGGCTTCGGGGCTCGGCAGTACCAATGCCGGCCCGGCGTCCTCTTCGTCGAGCCCGCGGGCGAGACCCATTGTAATTGCATGGGGTGCCAAGGAGCCCGGGTCATCGCCGTTCAACCGGACGTCGCGGCCCTTGGTCACGATCGATCGCTCGACCGGTTGCTGGTGGCGCCATCGGCCCGGTTCGATCCCCAGGTGAACCACCTCGGACGCCGGCTGGCCCGCGAGTTCCAGGGCGACGATCCCTTCTCGCGGCTGATGATCGAAGGGCTCGCCCTCGAGCTGCTGGCCGTCGCCGGCCGAACCAGCCCCGAGACCGGTCGGGCCCCGCCCCGATGGCTCCTGATCCTCGAGGAGCGGCTCCGGGACGGCGGCGTCGAGCGACTCCGGATCGCCGACCTGGCCAGGGAGGCCGGCGTCCACCCGACCCATCTGGCCAGAGAGTTCCGAGCCCGCCATCGCCGCTCGTTAGGCGGCTTCCTGCTGGAGCGCCGGCTGGAATGGGCCGCCCATCAACTCAGGGCCACTCGGCGGCCGGTGGCGGAGATCGCCCTCGAGGCCGGGTTCGCCGATCAGAGTCACTTCACTCGCCGGTTCCGGGAATACTCCTGCTCGACGCCGGCCCGGTACCGAAAGCCGGTCCACTAGCCGCGGCTAGTGGACCGTCACGTTGATGGTTCCCGGCTCGAGGGGGAAGATCGACCCCGGATTCCACGCCGGCAGCCCGGTGAACGGCAGCGAGCAGTACTCCGCCGAGGTGTTCACCAGCGTCGGCTTGAACCCGTAGCTGGTCGAGGCGTCGGCCGGGTCGAGGCCGTGGTCCGCGTCGGTGACCCTGAACCAGACGTCGTCGCCCACCTCGTGATTGGCCGTGAGGAAGGCCGGGCTGGTGGAGTTGTTCTCGGTCACGACTCCACCGATCCGGGCCCGGCCGGGGAAGGCGGGATCGATGGTGACACAGGTGACGTCGCCTCGGAAGTCGACGACGCCGTCGGGCCGGAACCGGCGCTGGCGGAAATGTCCACTGACCGAGCCGTCCGCCTTCCGATGGGCCACGAACTGGAAATCGCCCAAGCCGCCGCCGGCGGCCGTGAAGTCGATCGCTCCGGCTCCCTGGACGTGGAGGTCCACTCCGTTGCCTTGATTCAGACTGATCACGGGCGCGGTAAGTGAGTCACTCGCTTCACCCGCGCAGGCCGCGAGGGCGAGGACCAGAACCGGAGCCAGCCGATTGCAGAATGTTTGCATGGGATCTCCTTGGAGAAAACGGGTCGGGGCCGGGCTGGTGCCCGGCCTTCACCGCCCAAGGCTAGGGCAAGGTTCGGCCGCCGTCTTGTACATTGGGGGATTCTGGAATATTTCGAGCGGCGGCATCGGCAAGCTCTAGCGACCTTCGCGCGGTTCCACCAAGCGGGTCAGGCTCGGACTCCGGTCAGCGGTCGTCCATCCGCCACTCGATCATCCAATGGGTCAGGTACGCCAACGGCCAGAGGAACAGGACGAACCCCGTCAGGGTGACACCCCAAAGAACCGCGAGCGGTGCCTCGAGAGCGACCTCGAATGACGGATTCGCCGGGCTCCGGCGGATCACTTCATGGACTGAGATGGGCAGCGAGAACAGAATGACCGCAAGATACAGGCTGGCCAGTGCCCAGAGGGCGCGGCGGATACCCTCGGTGCGGGCAAATCCCGGATACGTCAGTCGGGCCACCAGCAGACCGACGACCGGCGCAAGAAGCACCGCTGGCCAGATCGCGGGGCCGAACGCCTTCGCCCCCAAGAGATACCCGAGGACTCCCCAGACGGCTCCGGCGGCGAGCCCGAGGAGCGTCAGGCGGGCCGACTGGTACATCGGCTCGTCACCGCCGGACGGCGTTCGCGATCCGCTGATTGATCGCCCCGAGC
Organism: Gemmatimonadales bacterium; assembly: GCA_046160105.1. Taxonomy (GTDB): domain Bacteria; phylum Gemmatimonadota; class Gemmatimonadetes; order Gemmatimonadales; family GWC2-71-9; genus SHZU01. Next base: position 270,847 of record JBJXGT010000049.1, read on the forward strand.
GGCAGCCCCTTGCCTCCGGGCAGGATGTTCCAGCCGTTGAACACCACGATCAGGTCGAGATCGGGAAACGCCACCGGGAGCTGCCCGCCGAAGCCCGATCCCGCCCAGAGAAACTTGCTCGGGGCGAGCGGATCCGCATGCAGCCACCACTTGAACCCGTAGTGCGGCGACCCCGGCCGGGACGCCACCGGCAGCGCCGGCGCCACCGATGCCTTGATCCAGTCGGTGGAGAGGACGCGGGTCCCGTTCCAGACGCCGTCGCGGAGGAACAGGTACCAGATCCGCGCCAGGTCGCGCGCTTCGAGATAGAGCCCGCCCTCGGTGTCCACCAACCCCGCCGGGGTCCGTTTCCAGAACCACCGCTCGATCCCGATCGGGCCGAAGAGATGGCGCGCCGCGTACTCCTCGATGTCGATCCCGGTCGCCTTGTGGAAGATGTAGGAGAGCAGCTCGGTCTCGCCGCTGCTGTAGTTGAACAGGGTGCCGGGTTCCCGCGCCATCGGCCGGTCGATCTGGTACTTCACCCAGTCGTAGCTGCCCTCCATCACCACCGCGGTGTTGTTGGGATCGATGTACGGCAGGTTCTCGTTCCAGTCGAACCCGCCACTCATCGTCAGCAGATGGCGGATCGTCACCCGGCGCTTCCGATCGTCGATGTTCGCCACCTTGGTGGTGTCGAAGAACCTGAGGATCGGAGTGTCGATGCTGGGAAACTCCCCCCGAGTCACCGCCGTGCCAATCACCACCGACGTCACCGTCTTGGTGACCGATTGGAGGGTATGGAGATCCCCTCGCCGATAGGTCGGATGCCACCACGGCGCAAAGTAGTTGTAGGGACTGGTAAGGTGGTGTGGGTTGAGCGGGTTGTTCACCCTGGCGGAATCACCGTAGATCCGATCGTAGTCGTGCCGATACGATCGATCGTAGGCAACCTTCCCCCGCCGAATGACCAAGAACCGGTCGACATAGCCATACCGCCCCTCCCTGATCTCGGCATCGATGCTATCGAGCACCCGAACATTGATCCCAACCGCCGTCGGCGTCGCCGACGTCCAAGTCTTAGCCGGCGCCTGCGCCGCGACCCCACCCGCGAGGAGCACGCCCCCAACCCCGAGGAACCGGACCATAACAACCACCTCTTGAGTCTTGAGTCCTGCGCCTTGCGCCTTGCGCCCTGCCCCCTGCCGCCCCCTACATCCCTCCCACCAACACCTTCAACCGACTCAACCGCTCCTGCAAGGCCGCCCGCCCCCCCTCCGCGTCGACGATCTTCCGATGCTCCGGCAACAAGAACACCCGATCGGTGCACTCGAGGATCGCCGCCACCTCCTGGAGCTCCTTCTCGAGCCCCTGGGTCGACGGCAGAAACCCGGCCAGCACCTCCTCGAGTGCCTGCCGTGTCACTTGACTGACACCGGCCAGCAACGACTGCCGCCACGCCCGACCGACCAGCCCCTCGACGTCGGCACCGGACAGCTTGCCGACGTTGGGGATCGGCGGAATGTCTTCCTTGGCGAGCGTGGTGCCGAGCTTCCGGGCCATGGCGACGAACAGTTCCTTGAGCTCCTCCTCCGAGGACGGATAGAAGAGCGGAATGTGGACCTCCGCTCGGCCCTGGCGTTTCAGATCGATCGGGAGGAGGTCGGGCCGCGCCGTGAGCAGCATCCAAAGGATCTTGCCCCGATAGCGGGTATCGCCCATCTGGGTGGCGATCATTCCGAAGACCCGACTCGAGGTCCCCGAATCGCCCTCGGATTCGCGATCGCCTAACGCCGCGTCGGCCTCGTCGATGATCACCATCACCGGGCCCATCGCCCGGAGGACCGACAGGACCCGTTCGAGGTTCCCCTCGGTCTCGCCCACGTACTTGGAGCGGAAGTTCTTCAGCACCACGCAGGGCGCCCCGATCGCTCCAGCGGTGCATTGGGCGATGAAGGTCTTCCCGGTGCCGACTGGTCCGCAGAGGAGGTAGCCCATCGGCATGGTGTCGAGTGCGCCCCGCTTGAGCAGCTCGGCGTCCTCCAGCAACCGCTTCTTGGCCGCTTCATGACCGATCACGATCGACAAGTCCCATTTCGGCTCGACGAATTCCAGGAGCCCCTGGCAGTGCCGTTCGATCAGCCGCTTCTTGAGATCGCGAAACACCTTGGTGTCGAGCCGTCCGCCGCCCTGGCGCGCGGTCTGGAGCAGGACCCCAATGTCGGCCAAGGTGATCCCCGCGGTGAGCTTGGCCAGCTCCGCCGCCCCATAGTCCGAGTAGGAGGCAACCGGCGTGTCGCCGATCATCGCCGCGACGTAGGCCGCCCGCTGGGCGTCGTCCGGCAGGGGCACCTCGAGGGTGGCCACGTGCGGATTGCTCGCCAGCCGGCCGCTCAAGTCGGAGAGCCGTTCGTCGATCAGAACGAAGGCCATGTTGAGCCGCTTGATGTGGGGACTCGCGGCCCAGTTGAGCAGGGTCACCAGCAACGCCGACCCCTGGAAGCTCATCCGGCCGGGTTCGCCGTCCGGGAACATATAGGACGCCTGATCGATGATCAGCGCAAAGCTCTTTCGCCGCTCGTCGGGCGCCACCACCGTGCTCCGGACGTAGTGGTCGAGCTTGGCGAGCACTTGGCTCGGGTCGTTCTTGATCTCGGCAAACCCGGCGATCTCCTTGTTCGCGAGGGTCACCATCTCCCGGAGCCGAGCGTCGTCCCGGCCCGCGTAGGCCCGGAGACCGCGCCCCAAGTCGTAGTGGAGGACCAGGTCGTAGCGACCGAACATCTGCTCGGCGAGGAACTGGGCCACCGAGCCGAAGGCCGGGGTGGGCTCGGCGGCGAGGGGGACGAAGTCGAAGGTGTTGCCGTGGAGGAGGAACACCGAGGTGCTCCCCGACATCGACAGCTCACCCAACCGGCGCGCCCAGAGGGGAAACCAGGAGGGCAGCGAGCCCGGGTCAGGCCTCATTGCGCATCACTCCGCCGAGGTCGGCGTCGAGGATCGGGGGCGGTTCGGTGAGCTGGTCGGCCATCCCCGTGATGGTCTGGAGCTCCTTGATCGCCGACTCGGTGTCGTGCATGCTCTGGGCGGCCTGATCGACCTGGCTGGTCAAGAGATCGGGATCCTGCCGATTCACCATCATCTCGGTGAGGGTCTGGATCTTGGCCTCGATCCGGTCGAGCTCGACCATCACGAACTGGGCGTTCTTGTCGGCCTTCTGGTAATTCTCGAGCCGGATCGCGGCCAGCGCCACGCTGTCCTTGAGCGAGCCGATCAGCCGCTCGTCCTTTTCCGCTTCGGCGGCCTTGAGCTGGGCGCCGAGGTCGGTCGCCTTCTCGGTGAGCATCAGCGCCGAGGTGCTCCGGAGAAACCGGCGGAGCGATTCCTGCGAGACCAGGAGGCGGAGGAAGATCCACAGGAGCCGCTCGAGGGAGCCCTTCCGGAGGTCGTCGCCGGTCCCGATCGCCATCGCGCTGCCGCCCTGCGCCCCCGCGGCGAGCTTCTGCATCTCGAGGCAACGGAGCCGGAGCTTGTGAAACCGCATCCGCGATTCCTGCGGCAAGCTCGCCAGCAGCTCGCCGACCGCCGAGGCCGGCAGCTGCCCCGGCGTCCCGGCATCCCGCAGTTTGGCGTGCTCCTCGGCGTCGACGGCGTCGCGGAACCGTTTCATCGAGACCAGCCCACCCAGATAGGCCATCTCCGCGGCCATCACCATCGGGGCCATCGCGTCGGGCCACGGCGACAGGGCCGCCGCCGCCATCGCGCCGAAGAACGCCAGCAGATTCCAGGGCAGCTTGAACGCCTTGGCGAGGTACTTCCGGAGCCCGGCCGATCGCGGCATCGCCTAACGTTCCTCTCGGCCCTTCGCCGCCGCGGCTTCGAGTTGCATCAGCGCGTCGGCGAGTCCGTTGACGATCTGCTGGAATTGGGGCTCCCGCTGCATCTCTTTGGCCGGCCGATCCGGGGGCGGCACCGGCACCTCTTTGAGGATGGTGCCCGGCGAGGGCGACATCACGTAGACCCGGTCGCCCAGATAGACCGCTTCTTCGATCGAGTGGGTAATGAAGAAGACGGTGGCCTGGAGGTCCCGCCACAGCTTCACCAGCAGGTCCTGCATGTTGAGCCGGGTGGCGGGATCGAGGGCGCCGAACGGCTCGTCCATCAGCATGATCTTGGGGTGGAGGATCAGCGACCGGGCGATCGCCACCCGCTGCCGCATCCCACCGGAGAGCTCATGGGGGAACTTGTTCGCGTCCCGATCCACCGACAGCCCGACCTTGGCCACCCAGGCGAGGGCCTGCTCGCGGCGTTCCTTCTCCGGCACCCCCCGGCACTCGAGCCCGAAGGCGATGTTCTCCGCCACCGTCCGGTGGTCGAAGGCGGTGTAGTCCTGGAACACCATCCCGCGATCCGAACCAGGGCCGGTCACCGGCTGCCCGCCAACCAGCACCGTGCCGGTGGTGGCCGGATGCTGGGGCCGGAGCCCCGCGATCAGCCGGAGAATCGTCGACTTCCCGCAGCCCGACGGGCCCAGGATCGCGATGAACTCGCCGTGATCGGTCCGGTCTTCGACGGTGAAATTGATGTTCTTGATGGCGGTGAGACCGTTGGCGTACGTCTTGGAGACGTTGATGAACGACACCACCGGCGGCCTGGGCGCGGGTGGACCGGGGGGAGCAGCCGGCGCCGCGGTCGTTGCGCCGACCGGCGCGGCCGAGCCGGGCGACTGCGCCGAAACGGGCGCGACAGGGGGCGCCGCGCGCGGGGCGGCTTCCGCCTCTCGCGTTTCGGTGTCCCCGACCGGTCGCTCCTCAGTATCGCTCATCGGCTCAGTCCCCATCAGCCCGGTAGGGGAAGAAGCCCTTCTGGAGCCAGTGCAGCAGCCGATCGATGCCGTAGGCGAGCAAGCCGATCACCACCAGGATCAGGATGATGTGCTCGGTGAGCCCGCGCCGCTGACTGGTCGAGAGCAGATAGCCGAGCCCGTGCTTGGCGTTGATCAGCTCGGCCAGCATGATGTAGCCGAAGGCGAGGCCGAAGAGATTGCGGAGCGAGGTGTAGACGTCCGGCATCGCCAGCGGCACCAGCACCTTCCGGATCACCTGTCCCGGTTTCGCGCCTAACGTCTGGGCCGTGTCCACGTAGCGATCGGGGATCCCGACCACCGCCGCCACCGTGTCGGAGAAGACGAACGGCAGGCAGGCGATGAAGATGAACATCACCTTCTGCGCCTCGCCTATCCCGAACCAAAGAATGGTGAGCGGAATCAGTGCCGCGATCGGCACGTTCCGCCCGAAGAGCGCGAGCGGCGCCGCGGCGGCGTCGATGACCCGCCACGACCCGGCCACGATGCCGAGCGGCACCCCGACCAGGACCGCGAGACCGAAGCCGAGCACCACCCGCCAGAGCGTCGCGGCGATGCTCTGGAACAAGGCCCGCTCGGTTACCAGGCTCTTGACGCTGGCGAGGACCTCGAACGGGCTCGGCAGCACCACCGGCGACACCAGCCGCGTCTCGGGCGTCGCACCCATCGTCAGCAGCGCCCAGACCACGATCAACGCCACCACCCCGAGGGCGCCGACCAGTTTGCCGGTCAGGGCCGGTGGGGCGAGCCGGAGACTCCAGAGCGGAGGCCGGTCTTCCTTCATCCGCTATTGCGCCTCAGCCGGATAGACCTTGATCTCGACCCGCCGATTCTTGGCGTGATTGCTCGGATCGGACGGATCGGCCGGCCGGTCCCAGCCCTTCCCCGCGGCCGAGAACTGATTCGGCTGGAGGGTGGGGAACTTCCGGACCAGGGACTCCTTGACCGCGTTGGCACGGTTGAGCGACAGCTCCTGAACCAGCGTCGGAGGCACCGTGCCCTTCATCGAGCCGTCGGTGTGGCCCTCGATCACCACTCGGGCCGCGCCGTACTGGCCGGCCAACTTCCCGATCTCCTCGACCACGAAGTCGACGTTGGGATCGTAGAACTCCTGGACGGTTTTTCCATCCACCGTCTTGGTCACCATCTTCTTCAAGTCCCAGGAGTTGGGATAGAAGTGGATCACCACCGTCTTGGTGAGGATCTCGTCGCTCTCGCCCTGAATCTGGGCCGCCGAGGTCGGGGCGAACTGGACCTGATACTCGTTGACCTGGCTCGCGTACTTGGGCTCGGCCTCGAGCTTCTTGATCACGGTGAAGTCCATCACCTGATCGAAAGGAACCGGGGTGCCGACCGCGCCGATCTTCCGGTACAGGTAGTAGGCCGTGTTCCAGAGCCGCTCGAAGTTGGCCGGGTTGTTCTGGTTGAGGAAGAACTCCTTGTTCTCGGCGAAGTTGGTCGAGTGGGCGTCGCCTAACATCGAGAGGGCGTCGGTTTCGGGAATCGAGTAACCGGCCGCCATCAGCTTGGCCACCGCGGTCTTCGCCTCCTGCGCCTTCAGGGCTTCCATCCCGTCGAAGATGCCCCGGACCAGGCCCTCGATCAGGTCGGGGTGGTCCTTGGCGAAGTCGGCCCGGGCAAACCAGACGTCGGCGATCAGCTTGTTGGCCGTCGCGGTGGTCACCAGGAGTTTGTTGCCTTTGACCTTGGAGAGGTTGTAGATGTCGGGGGCCCAGCTCACCACGCCGGCGATCGATTTGTCGGCGTTGAAGGCGGCCGCGGCCTGAAAGGCGTCCTGGGTGTACTTGAAGTCGACGTCGCCCGGCTGGAGGCCGCCGTTGATGATCGCGTTGAGCGCGAAGAACTGGGACGGCGAGTTCTGGGCCAGCACCACCGACTTCCCGCGGAGGTCGGCGATCGACTTGATGCTCTCCCGGACCACGATCCCGTCGCCGCCGTTGGAGAAGTCGACCTGCTGGAACACCCGCGGCATGGTGCGGGAATCCTTCTTCAGGCCTTCCAGCATCAGGGGCAGCATGTCGAGCGTGGCCCAGCCGATGTGGATGTCGCCGGCGGCGTAGGCATCGCGCATCGCGACCGGATCGTCGATCAGCACCAGCTCGAGCTTGAAGTCCTTGCCTTTGGCGTCCTTCCAGACCTTGCCGGCCTTGAGGCCGTTGTTGGCGTAGATCACCGGCGCCCAGCCGGCCCAGACGTTGAGGGCCATCCGGACGGTGCTGGCGGCCATCGGCTTGTAGTTGGAGACGCCCTTGACCTCGGGCAGCCGCTGGGCCGGGACGTAGTTGTACTCCTTGACCGTGGTGATCCCCTGCACATCGGGCGCCTCGACGCTCTCGCCCTCGCCGGCGGCCACCACCGTCGAATCCGACCCGCCTCCGAACCCCTGGATGACCCCGAACCGCATCAGGCCGAGGAAGACCAGGCCCGCGATCACCAGCACCAGAACCCCGAAGAACGCCGGTTTCGGCCGTCCACCTTCAGTCATCGTGTCGCTCCTAGTTGATCCACCCGTGGTCGTCGGGTCAGTTGGTCTGTTTGTCGGCCGGTCGTTCGGTCACCGCGGGCCCCAAGTTCTTGGCCGTGTCGGCCAGCGGCGTCGTCTCGGGGGCCCGGAGCCCCAGCTCGACCTCGTAGCGTCGGAGGGCATCCTCGGCCATCGACTCCTCGACTCGCTCCTCGGCCTCGATCTCGGCGACGCCCCGGGACGACATGTCGGCGGAGACCCGGACGGCGGCCCGGTTCTGGTCGATCTTCCGCTGGATCACGTCCTCGATCTGGCCGAAGTCGGTGGTCACGTTGAAATCGAGCTGCTCGGCCAGCTTGGCGATCTCCGCCTCGGCGGCCGACATCTTGAGGTCGGCGTCGTACTTCTGAATCTTCTCCCGGACCGCCAACAGATTCTTGTGGGCGAACTGGATTTTCTTCAGGTTATTGCCGTACGCCTCTTCGTGCATCTTGAGCTGCTCTTCGTTCTGGGCCAGGTCCTTCTTGGCCTTCTCCGCCTCGAGGGCGAATTTGGCGGCCGTCTCGCGCTCGCCGGCCTTGAGGTAGGCCTTGATCTGGGCTTCGAGCTTGGCGACGTGACTCTTGTTGCCGGCGACCTGCCGGCTGACCCGCTCCACCAGCGCCCGATACATCTCGAGCCCCTTGCGGCCTTCCTGGAGCTGCTCGACGGACTTGTCGTATTCGTACTGCATCTGGGCGATGGGATCTTTCTCCCAGAAGAAGTTGGCCAGCTTGTTGAGCTGGGCTCGGAACGCGGCAAAGAATTTCTGGAAGATCACGGCGCGGTTCCCCTTTCGTGGAATCGCTTCACCTGAGCCGACTTACGGCGGTTGGGAGCGGGGGAAATGTAGTGGCGTCGGGGGCGGTGCGCAGGGACGGGTGGCCGCCTCCCGTAGGAGGGCGCCAGGGGACCCGGTGGCGGCGCGGTACACCGACCGAGCGCGGCGGGACCGCCGCCCTCGCTCGAGCCAGCAGAAACGGACGGTGTCATCTCTGGCCGGCACGGGCGGCCCCCGGAGACTACAACGAGCTGCTCGAAACCCAGCTGCCTCTGACCCAAGCCGAGTGGATTCAAGTACTGGGCAACCAAGCACCCACCTGGCGGGGTCGCTAGATTTCAGCCCATGGACCGCGACAATTCCGCCACCTCCCGAGATCCAACTCGGTGGCCGGTACGGATCTTCCGCCTGGGCGAGGAGCCAGGGGATGACCTCTCGGCCACCACGACCCCAGGGCAACGGCTCGAAATGGTTTGGACGCTCCGCGACCGGATGTGGGAACTGACCGGGCGGCCAATTCCAACCTATTCTCGATCCGAAATGCCGGTCAAGATCATCAGGCCGTGACGGACGACTGGCTCGAGCTCCTCTCCGAGTTAGCGGCCGCCGAAGTCCGTTTCCTCGTCGTGGGGGCCCACGCCCTGGCGGTTCACGGCATTCCCAGAGGCACCCAGGATCTCGACGTGTGGATCGAGCGGTCCACGGAGAATGCGGCCCGACTCTGGCGCGCTCTGGCGGCGTTCGGGGCGCCCCTCGAGTCGATCGGGGTGAGCCGGACTGATCTCGAACAGCCGAACGTGGTCGTCCAGTTGGGATTGCCGCCGAATCGGATTGACCTGATGACCGGGATCAGTGGGGTTGCCGATTTCTCTCTGGCCTGGTCGCGGCGGGTGGAAGGCCCGGTGCGGGGCCGACCGATACCCTTTCTGGGTCGGGCGGACCTGATCACGAACAAGCGGGCGGCCGGGCGCCCGAAGGATCTCGCTGACGTGGCCGCTCTCGAGGAGCAGAAGACGCCCTGATGACGCGCGGTGGGACAAGCTCCACTCCGAAGACCGGGCTCCGCTGGGCGCCGCCCTCGCTCGAGCCAGCAGAAACCGACTGTGTCATGTAACTGACACCGGCAACCTCCACTCGCCTCGTCCTGTCCCTGTTCTGAAGTGTCCTTGAAGTGTCCTCGAGTGTCCTCAGACGAGGGCACTTTCGCACTTCCTGATTTCCCGCCGGCAACGCCTGGAAACTCGATTGCAAGGCCTCAGTTTTCGTCGGCATGGCAGTGAGTCTCAGGGGCACCGTCCCGACCTTGACCGACACCTCCGCCACCCTCACCGGAGCACGCTTCGCCTTCCTTGGCGAGCCGATGAACGTGGGTCGTCACGACTACGGGGCGACCCGCACCGGTTTGGCCTCGACCCGCCTCGTCTGGTGGGTCACTTCCCCGCCCTTGGACGACGCCGTAACCGATTTCACCGACACGGGTTGCGCCTTGACCATCGGTGACCCGTGCCAGGATGTCAGCGACCCAGCCTTGGACGCCATCCGCACCGTCTTGGACCCGGCTTACCAGGCCTCGGCGGGCACCCGCCACGGGTCATCATCAACCCGCCCAACGCCGGCGTCGACCGGCACCGTTTCGGCGCCCGGTCACCACGGTTATTTCGCGACCCGCCACGACTTTTTCTCGAGTGGCGACGACTACGAAAATGCTCGCGCGGATTTTCTGGCACAGCCCTTGAGTCTGGTTAGTTCCGGCCGCCGTTGGTCGGGGTGATGGCGGCCCTCGACTCTCGCGGGACGGGCGTCGCCTCGACCGATGACCCAGGGTAGGTAACGATCGGAGGTGCTGTATGGATGCGCTGGTGTGGTTACGGATGGTGACGTTGGCGGGTCCGGGATTTCCTGGTGGCGTACCCGTTCGGTGAGGCGAAGGCCGATCAGGTCGGCCAGCGGTTCATCGCCGGGGTGGCGCGGGCGTTCGCGCTTCAGGTCGAGTACGAGCAGGGGGTGGCCACGGCGCGAAGCGCCCGGTCCCACCGAGACGCGCTCGCCCGGAAGATTCGGGACGTCTACGTCCGGTTCCTCGCGACGGTGGCGCGAACCACCTCGGGGGCCAATCCCGAATTGGCTGCCGAGTTCCGGCTCCGGCGGACTCGGCTGGGGCTCCAGGCCTTTCGGACCACGGCCCAGGT
>JBJXGT010000050.1:0-2737 GCA_046160105.1 Gemmatimonadales bacterium
ATTTCCCGCATCGTGCCCCGGAGACGTGCGATCACGCAGCTGACATCATCAGGCGTCGGCCGACCAGCTGTCGAAGCAGCGCAGCACTCCTCGCAGTCGGGCTTCATCGGCGGTATTGTCGACGTTCGGGTAATCCACCGGGGGTCTGTTCAAGTTTTCCCTCGGTTGGTTCCGGGTGAGTTCTAGTCGGTGGCGTCTCCTGGTGCGTGGTCGGTGGGTGGTTGGGGTCGGCGGGTGGGTCGGTAGCTGCGGCCGTCGAGGTGGATTGTGTGGGCGGTGTTGATGAGCCGGTCGAGGATCGACTCGGCGACGACGGGATTCGGGAACAGCGGATACCAGTCCACGGGCCGACGGTTCGAGGTCACGATGAGCGCTTGGCCGGCGCGTTCTGTGACGAGCTCGTAGATGTCGTCGGCTTGGCCGGTGGTGAGATCGCGCATGGCGAAATCGTCGAGCACGAGGACGTCGGGCTTGGCCCACCGGCGTAGCCGCGCGCCCCAGGTGCGGTCGGCGTGCCCGCCGGCGAGGTCGGCGAGGAGACGACTGGTCTTGGTGAACATGGCGGTGTGGCCGCGTCGGCAGGCGTGGTGTGCGAGCGCTTGTGCGAGATGGGTCTTGCCGACGCCGACCGGGCCGTGGAGGATGACGGCTTGCCCAGCGGTGATGTAGCGGCCGGCGGCGAGGTCGCGGAGGTGGGCGGCGGGGATCTTCGGGTTGTAGGTGAAGTCGAAGTCCTCGAGTGTGGCTGGTTGCTCGAAGCGGGCCTGGCGGATCCGCCGGCTGATCGCGGTGGCGTCACGCCGGGCGACCTCGTCCTCGCACAGCACCTGGAGGAACTCGAGGTGACCGAGCTCGCCGGCTTGGGCCTGGGCCAGGCGGGCGTCGAGCGTGTCGAGCATCCCCGACAGGCGCAGGGTGCGTAGCGTCGTTTCGAGCTGATGGGTGCGGGTCATGACGCCACCTCGACGTCGCCGTCGAGCTCGCCGGCGGGGTGATCGGGGTCGAAGAGACGCTTGGCGCCGTGGAGGTGGGCTGGCGCGACCGGCGCTTCGGGCTCGGTGGTGGTGTGGGTCTCGGTCCCGGCGGCAAGGATGCCTTTGACGGTCCGATAGGTCGGGTCGCCGACCTCGATCGCACGGCGACACGCCGCGTTGAGGCGTACCGCGGTGTGCTTGTCGGCGAGGCCGAGCACCCCTTGGCATGACCGCAGCCGGTGCAGGGCGTTGATGGCCATGAGGTCTTCGACGAGGGCGGCGACATCGGGGCCGAGCTCCGCGGCGCGTTTGCGGCACCACACCGGGGTCCGCATGAAGAACGCAGCCTTCTCTGGCGGGTAGTCGTTCCAGTCGGTCTGGGTTCCCTTCGTGATCGCCGGGTGGGTCTTGATGAGGTCCGGGCCGATGAACGCCTCCATGAACCCGGCGCTGCGGCGGGCTTCGACGTGCTGGCCGATGTGACGCCATGGCACCGAGTAGAGGGCCCCGCCGACGTTGATGTGGCAATCCGTGCCGACCTTGGGCCGCGACCAGGTCGCCGCCTCGAACCGCTGCCGCGGCAACCCCAGCAGGGCGCGCTGCTCGACCGCGGCGAACACCGCGGCCGGCGCCGCACCGTCGAGGCTGCGATGGCGGCGCTGCCCGGCCACCTCGCGGCTCCACGTGACGGCGGCCGCCTGCATCAGGTCGAGGCTCGCCCAGTCGCGCCCGCGGAAGAAGCTCTCGCGGATGTAGCTCATCGGCCGCTCGACGCGGGGCTTGTCCTTGGGTTTGGTCGCCCGCGCCGGGTCCAGGAGACAGCCGTAGTGCTCGGCCAGCTCCACGTACCCGCGGTTGAGCTTCGGGTCATACAGGTCCGCCTTGATCGTCCCCGCCTTCAAGTTGTCCGCGACTAGGCGGGCCGGCACCCCACCGAAGAACTCGAACGCGGCGACGTGCGCATCGATCCACGCTGCCTGGTCCATCGTGAACACCGGCCGGATGAACATGTGCCGGCACATCGCCAGCACCATCACGAACACGTTCAACTTCCGGGACCGGCGCGACACCGGATCAGCCCACAACGCCAGATACCCGTAGTCGATCTGCGCTTCGCTGCCGGGCTCGACGTCGGGGCGCAGCACCGTCGCGTCATCGGCGGTGACCTCGTCAGGGAACTCGATCCACACGTACCGGCGGAAACTCGTCACGCTCACCGCCAAGCCGTGCTCATCGCGCAGGCGCTGCCACACAGTGGTCGCCTTGTTCGTCTTGAGCATCTGCTCGATCCGGTCGCGATGCGCGTTGATCACCCCGAACGTCAAGCTGCGCGCCTTCGCGTCGATCAACTCCGGGAACCAGTCCCGCACCAGGTCGAGCCACTCCGCCCGACTCAACGCCGGCCCTCCCGGCACGAGCCCGGCTGCTTCGGCCGGGGCGACGTACTTGCGGACCGTGCCCCGGTCCACCCCCACACTGGCGGCGACCTCGGCCTTCGCCCGGCCCGCGTGCCAGTGCTGCAAAATCTCTACAACGTCGATCATCTCGAACGCTCTCCTTGCCATGTTTCGTGCTCCCAGCTCGCCAGTTGACGAGCCAGGTCCTACGGGGACAAGGAACCGAGCCCAGGGATGCTCCGCCGTTCGTCACCACCCCCGAACCGCTGCATAACGTGACCGCGGCGCGAGGGATTACGTGAACGCCCGCCGGTGGATTACTTGAACGCACCACCCCCAGCGCGGTGGATTACTTGAACGCCGACA
>JBJXGT010000051.1:0-58299 GCA_046160105.1 Gemmatimonadales bacterium
GCCATCGTCGCCCAGACCCGGCCGATCACCGACCCCCACGCCGCCCGCCCCGCCGCGCCATGATCGCGAGCTACCGAGTACTCCGCGATCAAAGCACCGACGAACGAGCCGGCGAACGCGCCGATCACCGAGCCGATGATCGGGATCGGCACGCCCATGACGGCCCCCACCAACCCACCGATCAAAGCGCCCCAACCGGCCCGCTTGGACCCGCCGTACTTTTGGGTGTAACGCACCGACAGGGTGAACTCGAGAATCTCCGCCACCGTCGCAAGCGCGGTCGCGACGAGAATGGCGGTCCACCCGATGGTGGCAGGATCGGTAAGCAGCTGGTGAGCGACCGCCGCCGCCAGCATCAGCCACAGCCCTGGCAACCCGAGCGGCACCAGCAGCAGCCCGCCGAGCTGGGCCGCCACCAGCAGCAGGAAACCGGTCATCCCGGCCGGTGCAGATAGCGTTCGAAGTGAGCCCGGAATTCGGCCGGCCACCGGGTCGGCTTCCGGGTGGTGGGGTCGATCAGCACCTCGGTGAACTCCGCCATCGCGGCGCACTGGCCGTTGGCGAAGACACCCTGGCCGATCACCACCGAGGTGGTCCCGATCCGCTGGACCCGGGTGCCCATCTCGACCTGATCGGCGAAGCGGATCTCCCGGAGGTACCGGATCCGGGCCTCGAGCAGGACGATCACCGGGCCGGTGTAGTCGGGCGTGCAGGGCTGGATCGGCATCTCGATCGCCACCCGGCCATCCTCGAGCCAGCCCGCCAGGGCCACGTTGTTGACGTGGCCGAGCAGGTCGAGGTCGCGGAACCGGAGGAGGACCGGGTTCCAGAAGGCATACGCCTGCGGATCGCCTAACGTCGGATCGAGCTGGTCAGCCACGTGTCACCCCGGTGTCAGCAGACTTCGAACAGTCCCGCCGCGCCCATCCCTCCGCCCACGCACATCGTCACCACCACGTACTTGACCCCCCGACGCTTCCCCTCGATCAGCGCGTGCCCGACCAACCGCGCCCCGCTCATCCCATAGGGATGGCCGATCGCGATCGCGCCGCCGTCGACGTTGAGCAGGTCATTGGAGATTCCCAGCCGGTCGCGACAATAGATCACCTGGACCGCGAACGCCTCGTTGAGCTCCCAGAGCCCGATGTCGCCGAGCCGAAGCCCGGCGCGCTGGAGCAGCCGAGGAACCGCGAACACCGGTCCGATCCCCATCTCGTCGGGCTCGCACCCCGCCACCGCGAAACCCCGATAAATCCCCAGCGGCGAGAGTCCCCGCTGCTCGGCGACCTTGCCGTTCATCACCACGCAAGCCGAGGCGCCGTCGGATAGTTGGCTGGCGTTGCCGGCGGTGATGGTAAACCCTTCGCCGCGAACCGGCTTGAGCCCGGCCAGCCCCTCGGCCGTCGTGTCGGGCCGACCGCCTTCGTCCTGCGCCACCGTCACCTCGGCCTCGCCGGCCGCCTGCTTGGTCTTCTTGTCGAAGAGAATCTTCGTCGTGGTGATCGGGGCCAGCTCCCGGGCAAACCGCCCGGCCGCCATCGCCGCGGCGTTGCGGAGCTGACTCTGAAGGCCGTACTCGTCCTGCCGTTCCCGACTGATCCCGTACCGCTTGGCCACCACCTCGGCCGTATCGATCATCGGGAGGTAGACCTCCGGCTTGTGCGCCGTGAGCCACTCGTCCTGAGCCCGGAATCGGTTGGCGTGCTCGTTCTGCACCAGGCTGATCGAGTCGAGGCCACCGGCCACCATCACCTCGACGCCCTCGACCATAATCCGATGCGCGGCCATCGCGATGGCCTGCATTCCCGAGGAGCAGAACCGATTTACCGTCGCCCCGGCCACCGTCACCGGCAGCCCGGCCCGGAGCGCGGCCTGGCGGGCGATGTTGCCCCCGGTCGCGCCCTCCGGCAACGCGCAGCCCATCAGGACGTCCTCGACCTCGCCGGGATCGATCCCGGCGCGCTCCACCGCCGAGCGGATCGCGTGGCCGCCGAGGGTGGCGCCGTGAGTGTTGTTGAGGCCACCCGAATACGCCCGGCCGATCGGGGTGCGAGCGGTCGAGACGATGACGGCGTCGATCATTATGAGTGACTCGCGGTCCGAGGTCTGGAACGAACGGAGGGAACATAGCCCCAGCGCCCAGGGACCTGAAAGCCGACCCGTGGGGTCGCCGAGCGGGTGCGGAAAAGAAGAGGTGGGGGACCACCCGGCCCCCCACCTCCCGCTCAGCTGAAGAAGTCGACGGCGGTCAGTTGAAGACCAGGACCGCTCCATTGACGTCGCCGGCCCGGGTACCGATGTCCATCCTCCGGCTCCGGTCGACGTTGCCGCGCTGATTGTTGATCAGCGGGTGGAACACGCCGTCGAGCAGCACCCCGAACTCGCCGACGGTGCAGGTGACGTTGCCCCGCGGGTTGAGCTTGGGACACGGCTCCCCGGTGCTCTGCAGCTTGATCCCGGCCTTGCCCGACGTCGCGACCCAGAACTGCCGATTGGCGAGGTCCTTCCAGCTGGCCACCGCGAATGACTCCGCCGACGCCCGAGGCCCGGTGGGCAGCTCGACCACCACGCTGTCGCCGGCGGTCGCCATGTAGAGGACCTCGACCGGCCGCGATCGATCCCCGGCGCGGTAGGCGACCATGGTGCGGAGCGCCGGCCTCGTCCCGTCGGTCTGGCCGTGGCGAATCACATGCACGAAGGCGAGATACCGGCGGCTTTCACCGCCGACGTTCACCGCCACCTCGGTCGGCCGGATACCGAGCCGGACGGCCATGGCCGCTCCGTTGAAGGCGGCGCTCTCGTCGCCGTCACCGCGACCGTTCGCCTCGCTCGACAGTCCATCGAACGTGGCCGCCAGCTCCACGTCGGTCTCGTTAGGTTCGGCCGAATCGGTAGCGCAGCCGGCGGCCACCATCGCGACGACCAGCGCGCCGATCAATTGACGATGCAGCATGATGCATCCGCTCCTTCCTGAATTGTCCTCGATGGATCGGGTGGAATCACCCGCCGTGGCACAAGGACACGACCGGGTCGCGGACCCCCTGACGGTGCGGGCACGCCACACCGGCGTCGCGGCGGCGGCCCGGCCCGCGACACTCCGGCACCGTCAGGTCCGAAACGCGGACAGTCGCTCGCGAATCCCCTTCAGCGCCCGACCCATCAGGGTCTCCACCGTTTTGATCGAGATTCCCAGGGCCGCGGCGATCTCCGGATAGGTGAGACCCCGGTCGCGACTCAGCTCGAACACCTCGCGACAGCGCGGCGAGAGCTTCGACACCGCCGCCTTGACCGCGGTGCTGATCTCGATGTTCTCGGTTTCCTTGTCCGCCGCGGGCGCCACCGCCGGCTCTTCGGCCGCCTGGCGGGTCTGCCAATCGGTGACCATTCGGCGGTGCCGGATCTGGTTCAGGCTCCGGTTCCGCACCGCCCGGTAGAGGTACCCGACCAGGTTATCCGGACTGGTGAGCCGGTCACGCTGGGTCCACAGGGCGACGAAAACTTCCTGGACCACGTCCTCGGCGGCATCCCGGGAACGGACCAGGCCGTTGGCGTAGTCGGCCAGCTTGGGGTAATAGGCCCGGAACACCACCTCGAAGGCGTCCCGGTCGCCCGCCCGAAGGCGTTCGACCTGGTCCCGCATGGTGCTCCCGCCGCCGGCGTCTGCCATAACTCCTTCGGTCCGCTGGACTGTCTGACCCTCGCGACTAAGTATATGATATACCGACACCTCCGAGGTGTCAGGGTAGCGACCCTACCGGGTGTCAGAATCACGTACAACCCGCTCAGGTAGATCAGCGACATGGATGAGGAACGCCTCGCCCGGTATTTGGCCGGGGACGCTTCGGATGCCGACCGGACCCAGGTAAACGCCTGGGCCGCGGCCGACCCGTCCCATGCCGCCCAGCTGAGTCGCCTCCAGGTCGCCTGGCGGCCCACCGAACCTGCTGGCACCTGGGACGTTACCGGCGCCTGGGCGAAGGTGTCCGCCCGACTCGACTCCGCCCGATTCGAACCCGAAATCATCCCGATCTGGCGCCGTCCGTTGGTCCAATGGCTGGCGGCGGCCGGATTGCTCTTGGCGGTCGGGTCCGGGGCGTGGCTCGCCGTCCGCGACCGGCCGACGGTCTACCAGACCGCGGTCGGCGAGCGCCGGGAGATCGCCCTGGCGGATGGCTCTCGCATCACCATGGCGCCGGCGAGCCGGATCGAGATCGAACCTCGTTACGGCCAGCCCTACCGGGCGGTAACGCTCGCCGGCCGGGCCTGGTTCGAAGTCGACCACGATGAAGCCCGACCGTTTCGAGTTCAGGTCGGCCAGACCCGGGTCGAGGACCTTGGCACCGAGTTCGAGGTCGACGCCTCCTCGGCCGACGTCGTGGTCTCGGTGATGTCGGGCTCCGTCTCGGTCCGAGCTGGAGCGGCCGCGGCCGTCACCCTTGGCCCCAAGGATGTCGCCAAGGTGACTCCGTCAGGCCAGCCCCGAGTGGATCACGAAGTAGCCGTGGAGCGGTTCCTCGCCTGGCGAAAAGGCACCCTTGCCTTCGAGAACCGTCCCGTCGGCCAAGTGCTCGACGAGTTGGAGCGGTGGCACGAGGTCGATTTCGTCGCCAGTGAGGAAATCCGCGGCCGGAGCTTTACCGGCGACCTCCCCACCGATCGACTCGACCTGGCGATGGCCACCTTGACCACCGCCATGAGCCTCACCGCCAATCAGTTGGGCAAAACGGTGACCCTGACCTACAAGGCGGCCCCGTGAATTGCGCGGGACGGGCCGCGGCCGTCGTCCTGCTCCTGGTTGGCTCGCTTGACGGGGGACTGAGCGCCCAGGACGTTCCCGGTCCGCTCGATCGCCGGATCACCGTCAAGTTCGATCGGGTCGAGCTCGGCGTCGCCTTGGCCAGGCTCCGCGCGATCTACGGCGTTCCCCTCGCCTACAGTCCCGAGGCCGTCCCCGCCGGTCGGGTCGTCTCGATCGCGGCCGCCGATCAGGCCGTCGGTCAGATCCTCGCCTTGGTGCTCGACGGAACCGGGCTTCGGGTCGTCCCGATCGGGGGCGGCACCATCGTGGTCGCCCCGGGCATCCAGGGGCCGGTCACGGTCTCCGAACGCTCTCCGGTGCCCGACATCGCCAGCGGGATTCGCGAGCTCGACCAGATCGTCGTGATGGGTACTCCAGCGGCGGGCGCCCCGGAGCGCGATAACCCCACCGCGGTCAGCGTGATTCACGGCGCCGACCTCAAGAACTACCACTTCTCCCGTACCGCCGAGCTGTTCCGCAACGCCCTGCCAGGCATCGTGCTCTGGGATCAGGGACCGAGTGGGCCGCCGGCCGAGATCGCCGCGGTCCGGGGCGCCAGCTCGTTCACCGCGCGGGGGCTCAAGACCTACCTCGATGGCGTCGAAATCGCCTCGCCCGCGTTGGTCACCCTCCTCGATCCCCGCAGCATCGAGCGGATCGAAGTGATTCGGGGGCCCCAGGGAGCCGCGCTCTACGGGTCCGACGCCATCAACGGGGTGATCCAGATCGTGACCCGGAAGGGGAGCCTCGGCGAGGTGCAGAAGCTCCAAGCGACCGCCGGAATCGCCGCCGGGCCGTTCGACCAGCAGGCCACCGCGTCGACCCGGTTGCGGCAGGACTACGCGGGGGGCGTTACCTGGGGCGGTACCCGGGCGTCGGTCGCCGCCAGCGGTAACATGGGCCGGGTCGGGACCACCGCGGACGCACCGTTCACCCGCAGTTGGAGCGCTCAGGCCGGCGGGCAGGTGGCCCTCGGCTCGCTGTTGATCAGCGGATCGGCTCGGGGCGGACAGATGGATTTCGCCGAGGACCTCGCCACCCAATTTCCGCTCGGAACCACGGCGGCGGCGATGGGCTCGTCCCGGTCCCAGGTCGACGTCGGCACCATCGGCGTGACGGCGGTCCACCAGGTGTCGCGCCGGGTGGTCCAGACGCTGGTGGCCGGTTACGATCGGGCGGGCGGAGCGCTAGGCTCTCAGCGGATGTCGTTCGCCAGCTATCGGTTACCGCTCGACGCCAGCCACGAGACCGCTGCCCGGACCTCGCTTCGCTACAGCGTCGCCAACTCTCTCGATTTCCGCTCGGGCGGCTCGCTGGTGACCACGGTCGGTCTCGAACATGCCCGGCTTTCCTCCTCCCGAGGTAGCTGGGACGCCAACCTGGCCGGCCGGTACGTCGAGCTGTATCAGGACCGGGTCCGCAACTCCGGCGCGTTCGGGCAAGCCAAGCTCCGCGCCGGGCCGCTGCTGGTGACCGGCGGGGTACGCGCCGAGTGGAGCAGCAGTTTCGGCGCCGACGTCGGGACCGCGTTGGCGCCGAGCGTCGGGATCTCGTGGACCCGCCCGATCGGCGACCTCGCGGTTCGGCTCCGGAGCGGCTGGGGCAAAGGACTCCGGCCGCCGGAGCCCGGGATGAGTCGGGCGATGGCCACGGCGCGGGTCCGCCAGGAGGCCAACGCCAATCTGGCCCCCGAATCCCAGGCCGGCATCGAGTTCGGAGCCGACCTCTACGCCGGCGCCGACGGCTACGCCCGGGTCACCTACTTCAACCAGCTGGCGAGCGACCTGATCCAGGGCGTGATCTTCCCCACCGTGGGCACCAAGCCGAGCTACCAGTTCCAGAACGTCGGGGCGATTCGGAATTCCGGGGTGGAGCTCGAGGGCGGACTGCGGTTCGGGCGGATCGGCATCGACGCCCTCTACTACCGGACCAACAGCGTCGTCGAGCGGCTGGCCCGTACCTACTCGGGGTACCTCCGGATCGGCGACCGGCTTCCCGAGGTGCCCGAAGCATCGGGCTCGGCGCGGATCTCCTACGCCGGTCGGAACGTCCAGTTGGCGTTCGGGGCGACCTACCTCGGATCCTGGACCGGCCACGATTGGGCCGCGATCGCCCAGTCGACCCACGACCAGGCGCCGCTCCGGCCCAGCCAGCGGGACTATTTGATTCGGTATCCCGGGCTGATCAAGCCCTATCTCAACATGTCGTTCGACGTAGCTCGGCAGTTCACGGCGTACCTGAGCATCGACAACTTGACCAAGTCGGACAACTTCGAGCGGCATAACGGGAACCCGCCGGCGGGTCGCTCGGTGCTGGTCGGTCTGGAAGTTCGTCCCTGACGAAAGAGAGTCGCCACCGCTTCAGGCCGCGTTTCCCGGCGCGGCGGCGCGATCAGCAGCCGAACTGCCGCAGGTGATGATCCAGGTGCAGCCACCCCCACCGTAGCCAGTCGTCCCGAGTCATCGCCCCGAACATCGGGTGCGGTCGGTTGTCGTCCACGTCGGCGACGAAACGGCGCAACAGCAAAAGGACCCGGCCGCGGTCGGCATCGAATCGATCCGGCTTGGTCCCGGCGCGTCTGGGATCGATTTCGGGCGGGCCCTTGATGCCGTGGGGCCACGGCAACGGCAGGTCGAGCGAAATCCACTTGACGAGTGGGCCCCGGAGCCCGAAGACCCTCATCGGCTTGGGTGAAATCGCCCCGAGCGCCGTCTCAAACGCGTCCCCCAAATGGCAGAGCGCCTCGGCCGAGGTCATCGTACCCCAGCGGCGCCGGGTTTCCGGCGTCAGCCGAGCGAGCCGGTCGATCATGCCGTCCACTTCGGCCGCATCGGCCAACGATTTCCGCGCCACGGTGCCTCCTCGGTTCGCGCCGCCCGGCGATCAATCCATCGTCGCGGTCGGCTTGCTCGCGTACCGGTTGAACCAGTGCCGGAGGTACGCTTGGGTCCGGAGGAAGTTCGACGGCTTGCTGCTGGTCCCGTGCCACTCCTCGTTGAAGCGGATCATGGCGGTCGGCACCTTCCGCAGCTTGAGCGCCATGTAGAACTCTTCGGTCTGCGGAATCGGAGTCCGCAAGTCCTTGACCCCGGTCATCAGCATCGTGGGCGTCTTGACGTTGCCGACGTACATGAGCGGCGAGCGGCGGAGATGCTCGCTGGGATCCTCCCAGGGGAGTTTGGCGAAGTTCGAGTACCAGAAGGCCCCGTCGGTGGTCCCGACGAAGCTGAGCCAGTTGGTCACCGGACAATTCGCCGACGCCGCCGCGAACCGATCGGTATGGCCGACGATCCACGAGGTGAGCACGCCTCCGCCGCTGCAACCGTAGACGAACATGTTCTTCGAGTCGACATAACCCCGCGCCACCACCGTATCGACCCCGGCCATCAGGTCGTCGTAGTCTTTGCTGGGATAGGCGAACTTGATCGCGTTGCCGAAGGCGCTGCCGTATCCGGTCGAGCCACGGGGATTGGTGAACAGCACCACGTATCCGTTGGCGGCGTGCTCCTGCCATCCGAAGTTGAAGCCGACCCCGTACATCGAGTGGGGCCCGCCGTGAATCGAGAGCATCAACGGGTACTTCTTGTTGCGATCGAACCCGGGCGGCTTGGCGATCCAGCCCTGGATCTTCATCCCGCCCACCGAGGGATACCAGATTTCCTCGAGGGCCGCCAGCTCTTTGGTCGCCAACAGATCCTCGTTCACGGCGGTGATCTGGCTGATCTGGGTGGGCCGCGCGACGTTTAAGGTCACTACGTCGTTAGGCTTGTTCCAGGCGGTCAGGATACCCACCGCGTTGCCCATCCGGTCGATCCCGGTGACGCCGAGGAGATGCTCGCCCCTGGTCACCTGGCGAACCGGCTCGCCGGCGACCGGGACGAAGTAGAGGTTCCGGGACCCGTGATTCTCGGCGGCGAAGTACACTCCGCTGCCATCGGCGGCCCAGAGGAGCCCCTGGGGAGAGCGGTCGAAAGTCGGGGTGAGCACCCGGACGTTGGAACCGTCGGCGTTCATCAGGTAGAGCTTGGAGTCGGTCCAGGTGTCGTCGGTGGCATCAAAGCCGGTGTAGGCGATCGTCCGGCCGTCCGGGGACACCGCGGGCTGCCCGTCGGGACCGGCCCGTCGAGTCAACTGGGTCACCGCCCTGGTGGCGACGTCGATCCGATAGATCTCGCTCTCCCGCACCTGCCAATCCGCCTCTTCGGATCGGTTGCCGCTGAACACCAGGCTGCGGCCGTCGGGGGTCCATTCGCCGGCGCCGTGATCGTACGGGCCGCTGGTCAGCTGGCGGGGGGTGCCGCCGTCGGCGCTCACGACGAACAGGTGACGGAAGCCCTCGTCGGAGAAGCCCTC
Organism: Gemmatimonadales bacterium; assembly: GCA_046160105.1. GTDB lineage: Bacteria > Gemmatimonadota > Gemmatimonadetes > Gemmatimonadales > GWC2-71-9 > SHZU01. The sequence continues at coordinate 9,152 of JBJXGT010000051.1, forward strand.
TCGATCCCGCCGATAGTTCAGCTTCTCGACGACGTACGGCGCTTCGGTCCATTTGGCGCCAGCCGGGGCCCCGGGCACGTCGACCTTCCACTGTTCCTTGGTCGGCACCATCATCCGGAAGGCGATCGTCTTCCCGTCGGGCGCCCATTCCAGGTCGGAGGGCGATTGGGTCAGGCGAGTGATCTGACTGGTCGCTCCCTCCGCGTCCATCCACCGGACGAAGATTTGCGCCCCGCTCGGCTGCCCCTCGGCCACGAAGGCGATCCGGGTCCCGTCAGGTGACCAGCGGGCCCCGCCGCCCTTCACCAGGAACCGGTGTTTGGTGCCATCACCGTTCAAGGTCCACAGGGCGGAATCCCAGCGATCGTTGATCTTGTCGATCTGGCGCCGGGTGTAGACGACCTGCTTGCCGTCGGGCGACGCGCGGGGATCCTGGGCGTCCTCGAACTCGAGATATTCCTGCAGCGTCAGGCGGTCTCGGGTCTGGGTCAGGCCGGTGGCGGCCGTCGCAAAGCCGATTGACGCCACGACGAGTAGCATGCGAGTCATTCGTCCTCCGGGAACGGGAAGGGTCGTCGAGAGAGTCTACCGCGCCAATCGGGCCCCGGCAACCGAGTCGGGCAGCACCGCGATGGCCTCGATCTCGATGAGGTACTCGGGGCGGGCGAGTTGGCTGACCTGCACCAGGGTACTCGCCGGCGGGTGCGTCGAGTCGAGGTAGCCGGTCCGAATCTCTCGGAGCGCCGCGAGCTGGCTCAGGTCGGTGACGTAGGTCGTGGTCTTGAGCAGGTCGGCGAAGGTCCCGCCGACGCTGCCGAGGGCCGTCCGCAGATTGGCGAAGACTTGCTCGGTTTGGCGGCGGAAGTCGCCCTCCCCCACGATGGCGCCAGTGCTGTCGACCGCGACCTGGCCAGCGATGTGCACGGTGCGTCGATCGGGGGCCACCACGACGTGGGTGTACCCGGTGGGTTTCGACAGGCCGGGCGGGTTGATGAACCGAGCGACGCCATCGGTCGCCGCCGGCCCGGCGGGGGCGCACCCAAGCAACAACGTTGCACCTAGGATGCAGGATCGGGGCATTGGACCTCCCGAAAACGAGATGCGTGCTCTATCGCCTGATCAGTACCGACCGCGACCGCGGGCGTGGGCAGTGGCCTGGTCGATCAGCACCCGCCGATCCACCTTGTGGGTCCCGGCCACTGGAATGGTGTCGACGAACACCACGAACCGGGGATGCGCGTACGCCGGGCCCCTTTCGATCGTGTACGCCTTGAGCTGATCCTCGGTGATCGCGCCGCCGGCCGTGCGAACCACGAAGGCCACCGGAATCTGCCCCTTGATCTCGTCGGGCACCGGCACGACCGACGCCTGGGCCACCTCCGGATGCCGCTCCAGGAGCTTCTCCACCTCACCCGGGAAGACGTTTTCGCCGCCCGAGACGAACATGTCGTCGACCCGCCCCACGAAGTAGAAGAACCCGTCGGCGTCGTGCCGCATCACGTCGCCGGTGGCGTACCAGCCGTCCTTGAGCTTCTCCGCCGTGGCCCCGGGCAGATTGAGATAGCCGGGCATCAGCGCCGGGGTCCGGATCTCGAACGCGCCCTCGTCCGGGCTCGGCCCGCCGACCAGCCGCCACGCGATGTCGGCGAAGGGATAGCCTAACGCCAGGGTCGGGCGCTCCTTGCCGGCCGGGTGGGGCCCGAAGGCGCACGGCCCGGCCTCGGTCGTCCCGTAACCGTTCAGGACGGTGGCGCCGGGAAAGATCTCGTTGACCCGGGCCACCAGGGCGTCGGTCAGCGGGGCCGAGCCGATGGTCACCATCCGAACGGCGCTCAGATCGAGCCGGGCGACGAGGTCGCGCTCCCGCGCGATCAGGGCGAACATGGTCGGGATCCCGCTCAGGACCGTGCAGCGGTACCTGGCCACCGCCTCGAGGTAGCTTCGGGCCTCGAACTTCGGCAACGACACGATGGTCAGCTGATTCGACAGCGCCACCATCGAGAAGAACAGCCCGTTCTTGTGGTAGGTGGGCGCCACCACGATGGTCCGATCCTGGCGGCCCTGCTCGGTACCTTGGAAGTACTTGCCGAGGGCCCAGAGCTGCCCCGCGTGCGGAAGCGGAACGCCCTTCGGTCGGCCGGTCGACCCCGAGGTGTAAAGGACCTTGGCGATTTGGTCGGGCCCGGGCCTAACCGCGACGAACGGGCCTGGATCGAGGAGCCCGTCGAGCCCGGTGGGGCCGGCACCGTCGAACTCGATCGCCGCGACGTTCCCCGGGACCATCGAGCGCCGCTCGGCGTCGGCGAAGGCGCCGGTGATGCCGGCGTCGGCGAAGATGAACTCGATGGTGTCGAGGGGAAGCTTCCAGTTGATCGGGACGGTGATCAGCCCCGCCCGCATCGTCCCCAGATAGGCGGACAGAAACTCGGCCCGGTTCGCCGAGAGGATCCCGATCCGGTCGCCAGGGCGGAACCGCCGGAGGAGGCCCCGCGCCACCGCGTTGGCGTGTTCGTCGAGCTCGCCCGTGAGCCAGGTCCGCGGGGCGGCCGGGTCGCGGCCATCGATGATCGCGGGATGCTCCCGAGCCTCGCCCGGGAGCAGGTCTCCGAGATTGGCGCGATCGAACACGCGGAGACGCGAGCGTCAGTTGAGCGCGAGGTACCGCTCGAACCGAGCGACTTCCTTGGCGCTCACGTACTTGCCGATCTCGCGGCGGAACTGCTCGATGGTCTTGTAGGGCCGATACTCCTTGAACTCGTGGAGCATCTTCGGTCCGATCCCGGGAATGGTCAGGATGTCGGCGTCCGAAGCGGTGTTCAGATTGATCGACACGAACACGTAGCCTTCCAGCCGGGCCAGCTCCTTGGCGTCGACGTATTTGCCGATCTCCCGGCGAAACTGGGCGAGCGCCTTGTACGGCCGATACTCCTCGAACTCATGGACCATCTTGGGCCCCATGCCCGGAATGAGGAGGATCTCCTCCTTCGACGCGGTGTTCAGGTTGAGATGGATGAACAGGGTCCGGTAGAGTGCGGTGAGCTGGTCCTTGTTCAGCGACTTGGCCAGCAGGGTGTTCAGGTCCACCATGCTCGCGAACGGCCGGCCGGCCGTGATCGCCTTGACGATCTCCGGGGTGACGCCGGGCAGCGCCGTCAGCTGCTGCTCGGTGGCGATGTTCGGATCGAGCATTCCGGCTCCCTTACCCACCTGCGCGGCGGCAGCCGTCGCCGACAGCACCGCGATCGAGACCACGAGACGAAGCCCACGCATCGTACTTACTCCGAAGGTTGATGGTTCTTGTTGTCCGACCCGGACAGCACCGGGTGACGGAAGGTATACAGGAGCCCGAGGAGACCCAACTGGATCATCGCCCCCGGTGCCAACGCCGGGGTGGCGCCGGTCAGGGACTCCACGATGAGGTCGACACCCCCGATCTCCGGCGACAGCTCGACCTCGAACGCCGCGTTACCGTTGTAGTGGAGGATCACCCCGACCACGCCCGCCATCAGGTAAAGCACCATCACCGCCCGCAAGGTCTTGAGCGACCGCGCTTTCCCGTCCGCGAGCCACCAGGCCATCACGGTCGCGCCGACCCCAAGCAAGACGACCGGGATGAGTTGTTGGTAGCCATCGTAGTGGCCCATCAGGAGCAGCTCGGCTTCGACGCCGATGATTCCGAGCCCGAGAATGGCGAGGAGATACTTCCGGAGAATGGCGGCCGCGGGCATAGGGCCCAAATCTACCCAGCGTCAACCCGGCGGGCCCATCCGCCCTCCCTCGAAGGCCGGCGGCCCCCGAGTATACGCCGCCATCTTCTCGACTTCCTTCTCGACCAGCCTGAGCGCCTTGTCCTCCTGCGGATCGGTGAGCACCCGCACCGCCTCCTGGAGGGTCGCCTGGTAACGGAGCTCGACTTGAGCCAACGCGTCGGCCAACGCGCCGATGCCGTCGGGCGGGCCGCTCCTCTCGGCGCCAATCTTCGGAGCGGTCACCGGCGTCAGCGAGTCGATTCTCGCCATGAACGGCGCGACCTCCTTCCGCAACTCGGCGGCGAGGCTGTCGAGTTTGGTGAACTGGGCCGGGGTAAGGTCGAGCTTCTTGCTTTCGCGGACCATCTTCGCGACCGGGTCGAGCGCCTGGACCTTCTCCCGGGTGACCTCGAGGATGGGCAGCTTTGCCCGGCCACTGGGCCCGCCGGGTCGACCGCCCCGGGGCCGACCCTGAGCCGCCGCAACAGACGCCGCCGTCGCCACGATCGCCGCGACGTGCCACCATCGGAACCCTGGTACCCAATGCAAGCCGGCCTCACGAATCCTGGAGGGATCACCGACCTGACATCCGGCGTCGGCGGATACCCCGACGGCCGCACCGGCTCGGTTCGATGGACCCCGCGTGCCGACGACCCCGGCCCTTTCCGAAATCGGGCCCGCCGGCCATCTTTCCCGAGTCGGAGTCGCGCTGGCAACAAGGAGCGCTCTCACATGTGGTTCCGCAACACGCCGTTGGTCCTCGCCCTGCTGGGTGGGGTCGCGCCCTCGGTCATCACCGCTCAGACCTCCCCTCGCGAAGCGGCCACCGAATTCCTCGACGCCTGGAACGCCCGTCGGTGGCCCGATGCCGCCCGGCTCCTCGACCTCGATCAGTTCGACCGCTTCCGGCAGGACTTCATCACTCGGGCCCGCCGCGCGGCGGGGCAGCGGCCCGCGATGACCGTCGAGGACCTCCGCCGGTCCGACCCGGACATGCCCCGGGAAGTGGCCGAGTACCAGATTCGCCAGATGGAGGAACAGCAGCGGCGCTACGCCGATCCGACCGCCTACGAGTTTGCCCGAGTCAGCTCGACCAGCGCGCTGCGGGCCCTCGGGCCGGAGGAAGCGGCCGCGCGGTGGCTGGAGAGTCGCGACCCGCGCTGGCAGGTCCGGATGCAGTTCGAGCAGGCCGGCTGCCCCGCCCCGGACGACGTCGAGACCATTCCCACCGCTCGGCGCCGGCTGATCGGCGTGGTGACCGAACCGGGGGCGGGGACCTATGCCCTCTACCGGGAGGAGCGGGGCGCGGACCAGGGCCCCGACTGGGCCGGCGGCGACCTCTTCGTGATGGAGCTCAAGCAGGTCCGGGGTCGTTGGGCGGTCGTTCCGCGGGCCGACCTGCTCCCCGAGGTCGGCAACGTCGACGTGGGTGACTGCCGTCGACGTTAGGCTCGGCGGGGAGCGGTTCGGCGGCTGCCGCTCGGCGGCTTTCCGCGCCGATCAGTCGGCGCGGAGGGCCACGATCGGATCGACCCTCGTGGCCCGCCGCGCCGGAATCAAGGTGGCGACCAAGGCGGCCCCGAGGAGCGCCGCGGTCACCCCGGCGAATACCCCGGGGTCGAACGGACTGACTCCGTAGAGGAACGACGCCAACCCCCGGGTAGCCAGGGCGGCCAACCCCAACCCCGCCGCCGCCCCGATCCCGCACACGGTCATCGCGCTGCCCAGCACCAGCCCGGTGATGTTGCTGCTCCCGGCGCCGAGCGCGCGCCGGACGCCCATTTCCTGGGTCCGCTGCGCCACCGCGTAGGCGATCACTCCATAGACCCCGATCACCGCCAGCAACAGCGCCATGACCCCGAAGACCGCCAACAACCGAGGCATGATGTTCATGTTTCGGAGATCCTCGCGGAAGTGCGCCTCGAGGCTCTTGACCTCGTAGATCGGTTGGTTCGGGGCGAGGGCCCGGACCTCCTCGCGAACGGCCGGGACGAACGCCGTCGGGTCGCGGTCGGTCTTCAGCACGAAGGTGAGCCGCCGGTTGACGCTCTGAGCGACCGGCAGCAGCACCAGCGGCGGCGACGGATCGTCGATCCCGAACTCCCGGGTATCCTGAATCACCCCGATGATCGTCCGCCATTCGCCGAAGACCCGAATCCGGCCGCCTAACGGGCTTCGGTCGGACCAGTGCCGCTTGACCAGGGTTTCGTTGATGAGCGCGACCCGGGGCGATTCGAACCGGTCCGATCCAGCGAGATCGCGCCCGAGCTTGAGGGTGATCCCGATCGCGTTGAGATACCCTGGCGTCGCGCCGCGCACCTGGGTGATCGGCCCCGGCCCGTCGGCGGGCTCCGGCTCGCCATCGACCCGATACCACCCGCCCGATCCGCCCGCGAACGGCAGACCACTGACCGCGCCGACTCGCGCCACCCCGTCGAGCGCCGCCAGCCGGGCGCCGAGCTCCTCCTGAAAGCGGATCACCGCGAGGCTGTCGGGATACTCCTTCTCCGACAACGACGTCCGGAACGTCAGGGCGCTCGACCGGTCGAACCCGGGATCGACCCCTTGAAGCGAGATCGATCCCTTGATCAACAAGCCCGCCGAGATCAGCAGCACCAACGCCAGGGCGATCTCGAAGGCCACCAGGCCGGCGAGCATCCGCCCGTGCCGAAGCCCGGTCAGCCCCCGACCGCCGTCCCGCAGCGAGACCGCCAGGTTCGGCCGCGCCGAGCGCAGGGCCGGCGCGATTCCGAAGACGACCCCCGACGCCAGGCTCACGAACGCCGCGAACGCGAACGCCCGCCAATCGATCGCCAACTGGTCGTAGCCGGGCATGTCCGCGGGAACGACCGTTCGGAACCACCGCATCCCGATGAAGGACAGCAGCAGCCCGAGCACCCCACCGACCGCCGCGAGGACCATGCTCTCGGTCAACAGCTCGCGGATCAGTCGCCGCCGATCCGCCCCCAACGCGGAACGCACGGCCAGCTCCCGGTCGCGCCCGGTGGCCCGGGCCAACAGCAGGTTCGCCACGTTGGCGCAGGCGATCAGCAGCACGAAGGCGACCGCGAACAAGGTGATGGTCGCTGCTTGACGGGCCGTCTCTTCGACGACTTCCATGGCCAGCGGAATCACTTTCGCGGTGAGGCCCCGATTGCTCGAGGGGTACTCGACCCCCAACCGCCTCGCCACCTGGACCGCCTCGGCAGCGACGTGGTCCACGGTGGCGCCCGGCTCGAGCCGGCCGATGACCCGAAGGAATCGCGATCCCCGGGCGGCCGACGGGTCCGCCATCAGCGGCACCCAGACGTCGGCGCTGTTGTCATCCCATCGGAAGTTGACCGGCAGGACGCCGGCCACCTGATAGGGCTCGCTGTCGAGCAAGATGGTCCGTCCCACCAGCAGGGTATCCGAGCCGTACCGGCGGGTCCAGAACCGGTGGGACAGGATCGCCACCCGGGCGGCGCCGATCTCCTCGTCGGAAGACCGAAACGACCGACCCAGGGCGGGCCGAACCTGGAGGACCGTGAAGAACTCCGGCGACACCCGGATCCCGAAGACCCGCTCGGGGCGATCGCCCTCGGCGAAGTTGAAGCTGGTCCCGGAGCTGGCGGCGATGGTGGCGGTGCGGATCTGCCGGCGCCAATCGAAGAAGTCCGGAACGGACACCGAGATCTCGCTGCCGCCCCGGGACGAGTCGGCGCCCCAGACCTGGACCAGACGGTCCGGATCCGGATAGGGCAGCGGATGCCAGATCAGCTGGTTGACCGCCGCGTAGATGGTGACGTTGGAGGCGATGCCTAACGCCAACGAGAGCGAGGCCACCGCCACCAACCCGGGACTCCGCCGAAACGACCGTACCGCCAGCCTGACATCGCGCCAGAACGCGTCCATCGCCGCCTCCGATTGTCGCCGAGTCGAGGGGCCGGAGCCCCCCGGGTCCTCTACGGCTCGGTCCCCGGGCCGGTTTCGAGGCCAGCGGCCGACCGGTGCAACCCTTCGGCACCGAATCGCATCAAATACGGTAACGACAGATCGCGGGTAATCCGATGGAAACGAAGGCCACACGGGAACGATTCGAGAGCTACGAAGTCTTCGACGACAAGGGCAACTCGGTCGGCCGAGTCATCCTGCCCAGGTCTCGACGGATGTTCGGCACCAACCGAGCGACCGTGTTCCTGAACCGGCAGCCCCCGCGCGCGGCCGCCCGGCCCGGAAAGCCGCGGGCAGCCTAACCGTTCTTCGGCGTTCCGGGCACGTGTAGATTGGACCCGTGCCCCCATCATCGGTTCGCACGGCCGCCTTGGTGGCCGGCACCCTCCTCGGCGGCCGGGGACTGACCGCCGGGCAGCCCCCGACCGAACCGCCCGCCCGATTCACCGACTCGATCGTCGCCACCGCCACCCGGGCCGTCGATGACGGCCGGCCGTGGCAAGCCACCCGCCTGCTCGCGCCGCTCACCGACGACCCGGCCACCGCCCCGTCCGCTCTAGTGCTGGCCGGCGCCAAGGCGGCCGCCGGATGGCAGGGCTGGGCCGCCGTGGTGCGCCTCCTTTATCAGCGGGACTGGCTGAGTCGCGAGCCGACCGGGGTGGGATCCGCCCTGCTCGGCCGGGCGCTGGTCGAACGAGCGCAGCCCGCCGCGGCCCTTCCCCACACTCGATCGGCCGTTGCCCTGGCCGACGACGACAACCGCGGCGGGAGGCTGGTCACCCACGCCCGGGCCCTCGATCGAGCCGGCCAACTCGATTCCGCGGCGGTCACCTACCTGGCCGCCGCCCGCGCGTTGCCGCCGCTCGCCGACTGGTTGATCCTCCGCGCCGCGGGGGTCACCGCCGACTCGGCCAGCCGGGCGGCCCTCTACCCGACCGTCACCAGCGCCGTCGCCAAGGCGAGAATACCCTGGACCGAGGCCCTCGCCCGGGAGCGGATCGGCGATTCCGTCGGCGCCGCCCGGCTCTACACCACCGTCGGCGCCCGCCTCGCGGCGGTCCGGCTTCGGCTCGGCGGTGATTCCGCCTCCCGTGCCGCGGCCCGCGGTGAGTTGTTCGCGCTCCTTGGCCCGGAGCGCCCATCTGAGGAGACCGCCGAGGCGATCGCCCTCTTCGATCGGGCCTTTCCGCGACGCCGCCCCCACGAGGAGCTGCGGATCGCTCGTCGGGCCGCGAACCTGAACCTCCTCGATCGCGCCGCCCGCGGATTCGCGGCCGCCAGCGCGGCCCTCGGCGATCGCGACCGGTTTACCTGGGCAACCGTGCTCTCGCGACTCGGCAGGTACGAGCAGGCCCTCCCACTCTTCGACGCGGTCCGGACCCCCGACCTCCGCGGCGACGCGGCCTATCAGCGGGCCCGAATGCTGCTCCGCAACGGCCAGGCGACTCGGGCGCTGACCGATCTCCGCACCATCCCCGGCCGATTCCCCGCCGACTCCGAGCCCGCCGCCTCGGCCCTGTTCCTCCTCGCCGATCTCCAGGCTGACCGAGGGGCTGACGACTCCGCTCGAGCCTTGTTCCTCGAAGCTGCCACCCGATATCCCGCGACCCCCTTCGGACAGCGCGCCTCGTTCCAGGCGGCGCTGATCGCGTTCCTCGACGGCGACTTGGTCACCGCCACTCGTGAGTTCGATCGGATCGCCTCGACCCCGAATCACGGCGAGGCGATCGGCGCCGCCTATTGGGCCGCCCGGGTCCGCGAAACGAGCGGCGACAGTGCCGCGGCCCGGCAGCGATACACCGCCGTGATCGGTCGCTCCCGGGAGAGCTACTACGCCGTTCGCGCGGCCGATCGGCTCGGCGTCTCGCTGCGGACCTTCGCCGCCAACGATCCCGCCCCCGACTCGGTCTCGCCGGCCATCGGGCGTGGTCGAAGTCTGGCCGAGCTCGGCATGCGGACCGAGATGCGTTTCGAGTTGGATGGCGTGGCCGCGTCCGCCGGACCAACCAGCGGCCGGATCGTCACCGCCGCCCAATGGCTCGCCAGCGGCAACTGGCACGCCCGAGCGCTCCGCCTCGCCCAACGCGCCCAGGCGAACGGGACGGGGTTCTCGCGGTCGGTCGCGGAGCTGTTGTATCCCCTGCCGTTTCGCGATCTGCTATTTGCCCAGGCTCGCCGCTCCCGCGCGAGCCCGTACCTCGTCGCCGGCCTGATTCGACAGGAATCCCTGTTCGATCCGGAGGCCCGCTCGACCGCCGACGCCCGCGGATTGATGCAAGTGTTGCCGTCCGTGGGCGAGGCGCTGGCCAAGCCGGTCGGGATCGAGTGGGACCCCGCCCTCCTCTACCAACCAGACCTCAACATCGATCTCGGCATCCGCCACCTCGACGAGGCCCTCGGCGCCCTCGAGTGGAAGGAGCGGGCCCTGGCGGCCTACAACGGCGGCGTCGACCGAGTGAAACGGTGGCGCACGATCCGCGGGGTCGAGCACGATCCCGAGATCTTCGTCGAACGGATTCCGTTCGCGGAAACCCGCGACTATGTGCGCCGGATCCTCGCCAACGAGGCCATGTATCTGGCGCTTTACGGTGGGCCGGACGGTTCGTGACGCACGACCCGTATCTGGCCCTCCGCACGCCCGCGTTCCGCCGCTACCTCGGCGGACACGTGCTCGCGGTGCTGGGCCAAGGGATGTTGGCCGTCGCGATCGGCTGGGAGCTCTACGAGCGGACCGGCTCGGCGTTCTCGCTCGGGATCGTCGGGTTGGTGCAGGTGATTCCGTTGGTGGCGCTCGTGCTGCCCGCCGGCCAGCTCGCGGATCGATACGATCGCCGACTGGTCCTGATGGGCGCCGAGGGGCTGGTGGCCCTCGCGGCGCTGTCGCTGGCCGCCGCGTCGACGGCGCAGGCACCGACCTGGGTCTACTACCTGATCCTGGTGATCTACGGCACCGGGCGGACCTTCCAGCTCCCGGTCAAACAAGCGATCCTGCCGAATTTGGTGCCGGCCGAGTCGTTCACCAATGCGGTGGCCTGGAACAGCGGCGGCTGGCAGGCGGCCGACGTCATCGGCCCGGCGCTCGGCGGGCTGGTCATCGCCTGGACCGGCTCGGCCACGGGGGCCTACTTCGCGTGCGGCGGCACCGCGCTCGTGTTCCTGGTCCTCTTTTCGCGAGCACGCGGGGTCCGGTCCGATCCCTCGGCCGGCGCACCCAGCCGGCCGACCTGGAGCGGGCTGCTCGAGGGCGTGCGGTTCGTCCGTAACTCACCGATGCTGCTGGCGGCCATGTCCCTCGATCTCTTCGCCGTCTTGCTCGGTGGGGTCATCGCCCTGCTACCGATCTTCGCGAAGGACATCCTCGAGGTGGGACCCGCCGGACTCGGCTGGCTCCGCGCGGCCCAGTCGCTCGGCGCGGTCAGCATGTCGATCTCGTTGGCGCACCGGCCGCCGTTTCGGCGGGTGGGCCGAACGCTGCTCCTGTCGGTGGCGGCCTTCGGACTCGCGATCATCGTCTTCGGCCTGTCGCGGAATTTCCTCCTCTCGCTCGCGGCGTTGTTCCTGGCCGGAATGTTCGATGCCGTCAGCGTGGTGATTCGGCTGGCCCTGGCCCAGATCGCCACGCCGGACGGATTGCGGGGGCGGGTGTCGGCGGTCAACTCGCTGTTCATCGGGATGTCGAACGAACTTGGCGAAGCCGAGTCAGGGTTCTTGGCGGGCTTGATCGGACCGGTCGGCGCCGTCCTCGTGGGCGGGGTGAGCGTGATCCTGGTGGTCGGCGTCGTGGGACGGACCTGGCCCGAGCTTCGGACATTGGACAGCCTCGAGTCGGCCCACCGCTAACGGACCAACGCGGCGAACCGATCGCCCAGCTCGTTCGGGGTGATCGGCTCCGGGATCGCGATGAGCCCGGTCGCATGGGCCGCCATTCCGAGAACCGCCGCCGGTTGGTGGCCTTGCTGGCGAAGCTCGTCGAGGCCGGGCGCACCGTCCCGCTTGCTCAACTTCGCGCCCGTCTCGCTCATGATCAGCGGATGATGGAGGAACCGGGCTGGCTCAGTCCGTCCGAGCAGGCGGCCAAGGAGGATTTGCCGGCCCGTCGAGCTGAGGAGGTCTTCCCCGCGGATGATCAGATTCACGCCCTGGATCATGTCGTCGACCACCACGGCGAACTGGTAGGTCCAGTTGCCGGTGGCGTCGCGGAGGAGCAGGTCACCGCCCTGCTGGGCCGGGGTTTGCCGGATCGGACCAAGTCGAAGATCGTCGAGGCGGATCTCGTCATCGGGCAACTGGGCACGGATCCCGGCCCCAGCGCTCTCGGGATGACCGGCGCCCCGACAAGTGCCGGGATAGCGCCGTTCCTCGCCGGCCGGCACCGGCCCCCCTGCCTCGGCGATCACTTTGCGCGAACACCTGCAAGCGTACACCGCGGTCGCCGTCCGCAAGCGGACCAGTGCTTCGCGGTAGCGCGCGTCGTTGTCGCTCTGCCGGAACGTCGACGGGCCACCGTCGAACGAACGGCGCGAGATGGAGTCCGGCTCGAGCCCGAGCCAGTCGAGATCTTCGAGGATCGCCGCTTCAAACTCGGGGCGGCACCGTCCGCGATCGTGGTCTTCGACGCGGAGAATGACCCGCGCGCCGACCCGCGCCGCCAACCCCCAGGTCCACACCGCGTTGGCCACATGACCGAGGTGGAGCCGGCCGGTGGGGCTCGGGGCGAATCGGGTCACCGGGTGGGGCGGAATGGCGGCGAGGTCGATCACGGTCGAAAACTTACCCCGCCGGGACTCCGCCTTCACCCCCGAAGACTCGGGTGGCGGCGGGTCCGTTCGACTGGGGACCGGGGACCGCGCCCCTGCAACCCTGGCCATGGTCGGGGCATCTTGCTGGGGTCGCCCAAGCACCCTCGAGTGGAGCCTTCGTGAAACGCCTCGTCTCCGTGATCGCCGCCGCTGTGTTCGTCGCGCCGGCGTCGGCCCAAACGTCGGTCGCGCTCACCAAGCCGGACGCGGAGTTCCCGGAGCCGTTTACCCGCCTCCGGGGTTTGCGGGAAACCCCGAACGGCAAGCTGCTGGTCTCGGACCTCCAAGACAAAGTCGTCCAGTTGGTCGACTTTGCCTCGGGGACGATGACCAAGGTCGGTCGCGAGGGTCTGGGACCGGGCGAGTACGCCCTTCCCAGCGATCTGTTCGCGATGCCCAATGGTGAGACGTGGCTCAACGACATGCTCGGCCGGCGCTATCTGGTGATCGGGCCGGATGGGAAACCGGGCCGCACCGTGCCGCTACCCGGCACCGGGGGCGGCCCCGGCCCCGGTTTCGGTTTCGGGCTGGGTGGCGGCGGCTCCGACGGAACCGGTCGCCTCTACTTCCAGGCCCCACCCTTCAACCCCCAGAGTCCCGACGGTGAGGCGCCGGACTCGCTCGCGATCCTTCGGTGGGAAACCTCGAAGTCGTCGATGGATACGGTCGCCTGGATGAAGGGCCCCAAGGGTAGCGTCACCGCGACTAGTGCCGGGGGCGCCACTCGATTCTCGATGCGGATCGGGGGCGGCAAAGAGTTCACGCCACAGGATGCCTGGGGCGTCGCGGGCGATGGCGCGGTGGCGCGGGTCACCCCAAACCCCTACCGCGTCGTCTGGTATGCGGGTGGCAAGGCCGCGCCGGGCCCTCCGGTTCCCTACACGCCGCTCCAGGTCACCGAGGCGGACAAGCAGCAGGTGATCGAGGCCCGGAAGCGATCCCGACCGATGATGGTGATGATCGGCCCCGGCGGCCGATCCGGACAGCCCCCCGCGGGCGGTATCCAGCTGCCGGACCCCGAGTTCGAGGAGACCAAACCACCCTTCTCCGGCGTCAACTCGGTGCTCGTCACGCCCGAGGGAGAGGCGTGGGTGCTCCGGACCCGCCCCGCCAGCGACAAGGCCCCGAGCTACGATGTCTTCGACCGGACCGGCAAGCTGGCCCGGAAGGTCACCCTCAACCCCAACAGCCGGGTGGCCGGGTTCGGCAAGGGCACCGTCTACGTGATTCGGACCGACGAGGACGATCTGCAGTATATCCAGCGGTATCGGCGGTAGGTGCTTGGGGACTCAGGACTCAGGACTCAGGACTCAGGACCCAGGACCCAGGACCCAGGACTCAGGACTCAAGACTCAGGACTCAGGACTCAAGACTCAGGACTCAGGACTCAGGCGGTTTGGGGAATGGCGCTGGGTCGTTGCCCCGAGCCCTTGAGTCTTGAGTCTTGAGTCTTGAGTCTTGAGTCTTGAGTCTTGTGTCTTGAGTCCTGAGTCTTGAGTCTTGAGTCTTGAGTCTTGAGTCTTGAGTCCTGAGTCTTGAGTCTTGAGTCCTGAGTCCTGAGTCCTCTAGCCCTAACGTCCGTCCGCTCGCGGGGCCCCGCCGCTCCACCGCTTGAACCACTCCATCAGGTAGATCTGTGTTCGCATCCAGTTGGAGGGTTTCGAGCCGGTGCCGTGGTACTCGCCCTCGAAACGGACCATCGCGGTCGGGATGCCCCGGACCTTGAGCGCCGCGAAGTACTCCTCGGTCTGGGCCATCGGGGTCCGGAGGTCGAGCTCGCCGGTCATCAGCAGGGTCGGCGTCTTGACCTTGCCCACGTGGAAGAGGGTCGACTGTTTGAGCCACGGCATCGGATCTTCCCAGTAGGGCTTCTCGAACCAGTTGAAGCCGAAGAGCGGGATGTCGCTGGTGCCCGCGAAGCTCATCCAGTTGGTGACCGGACAGAGCACCGCCGCGGCCGCGAACCGGTCGGTGTGGGCGATCACCCAACTGGTCAGGACCCCACCGCCGCTGCACCCGGTGACGAACATCTGTTTCTCGTCGATGTACCCCCGGCCGACCACGCTGTCGACCCCGGCGATGAGATCGTCGTAGTCGACGCTGGGATACGCCTTGTCGATCGCGTTGCCGAAATCGGTCCCGTAGCCGGTGCTGCCCCGCGGGTTGGTGTAGAGCGTCACGAAGCCGTTGGCGGCGAAGTTCTGGTACATCGGGTTGAAGCCCACGTGGTACATCCCGTGAGGGCCGCCGTGAATCTCCAGGACCAGCGGCCACTTGCGATCGGGAGTGAAGGCCGGCGGCTTGACGATCCACCCCTGCACCCGGGCGCCGCCGCTCGAGCGGTACCAGATCTCTTCCACTTCGCCGAGCTTGGTACCGGCGAGGAAGTCGGCATTGACGTTGGTGAGCTGGACCAGCTGCGCGGGCTTCTTGAGATCGAGGCGAACCACATCGGGAGGCGCTTGGGTGTGGCTCCGGACCGCGGTGGCCACGAACTTCTTCGAGACCGACAGCCCGCCCAGCATGTGGGTCCCGATCGTCAGCTGGCGAATCGGACCGCTGCTCGGCGCGAAATGGACGTTGGAGGTGCCGCGGTCGTCGGCCGTGAAGTAGATCCCGCTGTTATCCGGAGCCCAGGTCAAACCGCTCGGCGACCGGTCGAAGCCCTGGCTCTTGAGCGTGGCCGCACCGCCGCCCGCGGGCATCGTGTAGAGATCGGCCACCCGGTAGGTCTGCTTGGTGAACTCGAAGCCGAGGAACGCGATCGTCTTCCCGTCCGGCGACACCGCGGGCGAGGTCCAGTTCCCTTTGGTCGGGGTGAGTCGCTTGCGCTCGAGGGTCGTCAAGTCCACCGCGTAGATATTGGAGACCTGCCGCTGCCGCTCGGCGTCCGGATCGTCGTTGCCCTCCACCACCAGGCTCTTCCCGTCCGGCATCCAGTCCCAGCCGACCGAGCCCGGCAGCCCGATCCCGCGCGCGCCGATGTTCCATTCGCCGCTGGTGAGTTGCCGCGGCGTGCCCCCGGTGGCCGGCACGACGAACAGGTGGGTATAGCCATCGACCAGCCAGCCCCGTCCGTCGGCGCGGTAGTGGAGCTTCTCGACCACCCGCGGCGCCTTCGTCCAGGTCGCCCCCGGCGGCGCGCTCGGCAGCTTCACCGACCAGCTCGGGCCGCTCGGCACCACCATCGCAAAACCGAGCCAGGCGCCATCGGGAGACCACTTCACGTCGGTCGGCGGCTGATCCACCCGGGTCACCTGCGAAATCGCCCCCTCGGCGTCCATGAACCGAACGAAGACCTGGGTCCCACTCGGTTCGCCCGGCGCGAGAAAGCTGATCCGGGTACCGTCCGGCGACCAGCGCGGATCGGCGCCCTTCGCCAGGAACCGGAGATTGGTCCCGTCGACGTTCATGATCCACAGGGTCGACTCCCAGCTGTCTTTCGATTTGTCGACCGCGCGGCGGGCGAAGATCACCGTATTGCCGTCCGGCGAGATCCGCGGGGCGTTGACGGTCTCGTAGTCGAGATAGCGCTCGACCGAGAAGAGCGTGTCGGTGGCTTTGATCTGAGCGGGCAGCGCGCGAACCAACGGACCTGCGGCCACGACGGCGGCGAAGAGCACGACCGATCGACGCATGATCACCTCGGAATGAGGCCGACGGATGTCAGCCGGGTTTGATGAAGGTGCCGTCCTGCAATTCCTTCAGCGCCTGGCGAAGCTCGCCCTGCGTGTTCATCACGATCGGCCCGTACCAGGCGACCGGTTCCTTGAGAGGCTTGCCGGACACCAGCAGGAAACGAATCCCGTTGGGGCCTGCCTGCACGGTCACCTCGTCACCGGCGTCGAACACCACCAGCGATCGGTTGCCCGCTTCCTCGCGCACCACCGTGTCGTCCGCCTTCTCGACCAGCACCCCGAACGGCTCGGAGGCCCCCCGGAAGGTCCCGCTGCCCTCGAAGACGTAGGCGAAGGCATGGCGGTAGGTGTCGACCGGCAGGGATTTGCGCACCCCGGGCGGCACCGAGACGTCGAGGTACGACGGGTCCGACGCGATCCCGTCGACCGGGCCGGTCTTCCCCCAGAACGATCCGACCACCACCCGGACCGCGGTGCCGTCGTCGTCGATCACCTCGGGAATCGCCGCCGAGGAGACGTCCTGGTACCGGGGCGCGGTCATCTTGAGCGAGGCCGGCAGGTTGGCCCAGAGCTGAAACCCGTGCATCCGGCCGGCCGGGTCGCCCTGGGGCATCTCGTGATGGAGAATCCCGCGGCCCGCCGTCATCCACTGGACGTCGCCAGCGCCTAACGTGCCGACGTTGCCGAGGCTGTCGCCATGCTCGACGGTGCCGGCGAGGACGTAGGTGATCGTCTCGATGCCCCGGTGGGGGTGCCAGGGGAAGCCGGCCTGGTAGTCGGCGGGGCGGTCGTTGCGAAAGTCGTCGAAGAGGAGGAACGGGTCGAACTCGCTGGTGTCCCCGAACCCGAACCCTCGACGGAGTTTGACGCCCGCGCCTTCGACGGTCGGTTGAGCCTGAATGATGCGCTTGATCGGACGGATCGACATGACCACTCCCCTCGGACGTCCCTGGAACGGTAGACGAACGGCCGGCTGACCGCAAATCCGGGGGTGGAGTAGAATTGATCCATGCGTATCCGTCTCTGGCCCTTTCTGCCGCTGCTGGCTGCCGCGAGCCTCGCCGGCCAACCGCGGCCCGCCGCCTCGTTCGCCGATCTGCTCGCCCTCCACGAGGAGCTGACCGCGTTTCGCCGCTCGGTCGCCGCGGGCGGGGCGGGTTTCGCGCCCGCGACCATCGCCGGTCAGCGCCGGGAAATCGCTCGCTTCGAGCGCCGTCTCGCGGCCATCGACACGTCCGGCTGGAGCGTTCCCGATCGGGTCGACTACCGGCTGGTGGGCGCGCAGGTGAACGACCAGGCCTTCACCCATCGGGTCCTGGTCCCCTGGGCCCGCGACCCGGGCCACTACGTCGACCTGATCCAGCGGATCCCGTACCTCGCCACGCCGGTACCACCCGACCAGCGGGCGGCAGCGCTCCGTTCGTTGCAGTCGGTGCCGACTCACCTGGCCGAGGCGCGGCGCCGGCTGATCCGGCCTGCCGCGGAGCTCGCCAAGATGGCGGTGTTCGCCCTGGAGCGCTCCGACGAGGTCAATCAGGGTGAACCACGTCGGCCGGGACCGCCCGCTGGTGTAATCGGATGGCTCGAGGACCTCGTCGGGCGACTGACCCCGGCCGACCCGGAGCTGGCCACGGCCGCCGGCGCGGCCCTCACGGCCGCTCGAGAGTATCGCGACTGGTTGGTCCGCTCGATTCCGACCATGCGTGAGCCGGCCGGCCTCGGCCTCGCCAACTACCAGTGGTATCTCCGCAACGTCCGGCTGGTCCCGCTCACGGTCGAGCAGGTGCGCCTGATCGGGGCCCGCGAGCTGGCCCGCGGCAAGACGCTGCTCGCGATCGAGCGGCAACGCAATCGCGACCTCCCCGAGCTGGTTCCCGCCGCCACAGCCGAGGAGCACGAGCGCCGGACCCGGGAGGCGGAGACCCTGATCCGAGAGTTCGTCACCCGGAAGCGGCTCCTGACCATCCCCGATTTCATTCCGCCCACCTTCGAGACGGACGCCTTCTTCATCGACCGGTCTCCTTGGGGCGGACACCGTCACTTCTGGGACGAGATCACCTATCGCGATCCCTTGAACAACCACATCCACGCCTCGATCCCGGGCCATCGGTTCGACGGTCTGATCCAGCGGCGCCACCCTCGGCCGATTCGGCGGAGCTTCTCCGACGGGACGCGGGCCGAGGGGTGGGGCTTCTACATCGAGGAAATGCTGCTCCAGGCTGGGCTTCTCGACCAGCGGCCCCGGACCCGCGAGCTGTTCTACATCGCTCAACTGAAGCGGGCCGCCCGGATTCCGGCCGAGTTGGCGATGCAGACCGGGGAGTTCTCCCTCCAGCAGGCGATCGACTTCCTGGTGGCCCAGGTCCCGCTGATGGAGGAGAACCTGGCTCGCTACGACCTCGGCATCTACCTGCGGCGGCCGGCCTACGGGATGAACTACACCATCGGGAAGGCTCAGCTCGAGGCGTTGATCGCGGACCGGGCCCAGCAGCTCGGTGATCGGTTCGACCTCGGCCGGTTCCACGACGAGTTTCTCGCTGCGGGGATGATTCCGATTTCGCTGATTCGGTGGGAGATGACAGGCTACGAGGCTGGACATCCAGGGGTGGGGCGATGAACGACGCCCAGAAGACCTTGCCTCACGACCACGCAAGCAGCTTGTCTCAAGTCGATCGCACGGTACGGCGGGCTTGGCACCCCATCGACGACCATGACCCACGCTCCGGCGGCGGCGTGGGCGGCATAAGCCAGGCGAGAGCCGTCGTGGTTGAACTTGAACCCCCACCCAGGCGGATCGCCGCTCCGGCCCGCCTGGGTTGCGGCGGTCATCAGCGTCGTGGCTTCCTTGCCATCCACCACGGCGATGAAATCACCCGCTCGGCGAGCGACGTAGGCGCTCCGGCCGCCGGTGGGACTGAACGCCATCGGCGGCCCGCTCCCGCGATGGCCGCTCCAAGCAAAGTTTAGCGGAATCTCATCGAAAACCGGTCCTTCCACTCCGTCCAGCAACACCACCTGCCGGCTGCCCTTCGCGGTCACCACCGCGAGGTGGTCGCCGTCCTCGCTCATGACCAGGCGCGCAGCGACGCCTGGGCCGGCGAGCGTCGGGCCCATCAGGGTTTCGGTTACCTTGGCGTTGAGCGGCTGGACGGCCGGCGCTTGGCCGGTGGGGGGAGCAAGGCGCTGTGGAGGAGTAATACTGGTGTCGACCGCTCGGCTGTTCCTGCCGAGCGGATGCTGCGCTCGGCTTGGAGAAACTGGTGCGGCGGTGATCAGGACCGCGACGACGACGGTGGGCGTCGCGGATCGAGCGCGCATGGCATCCTCCTCATCTTCCGACTGGAGTCTGGGCGCTGAGGTCCGTGACAATGTACCGCCTGCGGGCCGCCCCATCTAGCCAGGGCGGTGATGGGGTGGTCGCCGCCCCCGTCACGGGGTGGGCAATCCGCGCTTTCGACGAGTTTGTCACCGAAGTGACAAACTGGCGACGGTGAGGGGGAGGTGGGGCCAGGGGCGGCCCCCGTCCTACTGTCGCTTGAGGACGTAGTACGCGGCGCCGCCCTGAAAGATCAGCTCGGTCGCCAGGCCGCTACTTCCAGCCCGCCGAAACGTCAGCATCGTGCCGCCCTGACGGAACGACCACCCTTGCTCCCACGACGCCTCCCGCGCCGGCGATCCGTTCACCGAGAACATCGGTCCGGCAGCGCCCTGGGTCACTGTCATGACCATTTCCCGGCCGCGCGAGGGGCCTTTGTAGGTCCCGACCAACGGCGTCGCGTCACCGGTCAACTGCTTGGGCGTCGTTGGCGTCCAGGGCAGCAGTTGCGCCGCGAGTTCCCCGGCGATCGCGCCGGGGTCGATGGGGCCGTTGCTGTTGAACAGCACCACGATCGCTGCCTTGGCATCGGGATACCAAGTCGCATCGGAGGTGAACCCGCCGATCCCGCCGCCGTGACCGATGAAGGTGAGGCCCCGAACCTGATACCCGTGGGCTCGGCGCTCGACGTTCTCGGCGCTGTTGCAGTAGCTCGACCGCGTCATACCTAACGGAGCGAAGAGCTTCTTCTCGACGTAGTCCTCGTAGCTGATCCCGCTCGCCTTCTCGACCACCAGCCCGAGAAGCCAGAAGGCCGAGTTGTTGTAGATCTGCGCTTCGCCGGTCGGGAACTCGAACGGGTGGCGCTTGATCAGGGCGTACGCCGAGTCGCGGGGGAAGCGGCTGTTGCTGGAGAGATTGCCGAACTCGGGCATCTCGGTCAGCCCCTTGATGCCGGAGGTGTGATCGAGCAGCCGCCGGAGGTGACGGTGTTGCCCCGAGTGTCGAAGTCCGGGAGCCACTTGGTGACGGCGTCCTCGAGGCTCAGCTTGCCCTCGTCGCGGAGCTGGAGAATGGCGACCGCGGTGAACTGCTTGGTGACCGACCCGATCTCGAAGACCGCGTCGGCCGGCAGGGGGACGTTCCATTCGACGTCCGCCTTGCCATAACCCTTGGGGCATCTGGTACCATCGCAAGTGGTCCACGAACTGAAGGCCGCGGTCTGTTCCGTGCTGCACGCGCTGGCCACCGCGGGGATCTTCACGATGCGGTGGCCGAAGGGCTGACGCTCCGGGCGCTGACACTTTGGCCGATCGATCACCGTAGGGTGGAGGCCCCCTACTGGACCTGACCATTCTGAAGCCCATGCTCGGTGTCGCCGCCACGGGTATCGTCGCCCTCCTGGTGTGGAAAGCCCTGGCGCTCTTCCTGCTGCCCTTCCTCGGCCTGGCGATCGGCTTCCTCTTCGTCGTCGTCAAGATCGTCTTTTGGGGTGTCATCATCTGCCTTGGGATCTGGATCTACCGTCGGATGGCGCGACGCCAAGAGTGCTAGCCTCGGCCGACTGGCCGCCGGGCCTGATCCGCGGGCGCCCGAGATCGCTCCGATAGCGACGTCGCTGGCCTAGCGACGCGTCGTTGTGTCCGGAGTCGAGAGATGGTGGAATCGGCCGATCCGGTGATACGATTCTCCATGACCAACGAGTTGGTCGGGCCCGCGGATCGCTCGACGGACACCTCTGGGCCGGGACGCCGCCGGCGGCCGCTCCCACCTGATCTCCTCAAGGCCGCCGCAAACCGCCTCGGCGTCGTCGCTCTGCTCGGCGCGGGGCTCTGGACCACCGGCACCGTCGCGTATCACCTTACCCTCCGGGCGATCAGCCCGGGCGATCCTCGCTGGCTCCAATTTCGAGGCTTCGACTGGGTCGCCCTCGGCTGCGTGATCGTTTCCCTGCTGCTGTTCTGGTATTCCCGCCGAACGGAGCGCGATCCCCAGACCATCCTCGACTTGGGACTTGTCTACCTGATCGTCGGGGCCTTCGGGGTCGGGATGGTCTGGCATCTCGAGCCCCCGCCGGAAGGCTTTGCGAAGATCCAGCCGATCATCAGCTGGATCGGGGTGATGGTGCTGCTGTTCGCCGCCATCGTGCCCAACGCGCCGGGCAAGAGTCTCGTGGCCGGGCTCCTGGCCGTATCGATGAATCCGCTCAGCATGTATCTCGCCCGCCCGCGCGGCGTTTCGGAGTTCGACGGTCTGGGCGACGTCGTCTTGATGCACTACCCGGATTACCTGATCCTCGGGGCCGCGATTGTGGTATCACGGGTCGTGGCCCGACTCGGCGAGCAGGTCAGCAAGGCAAGGGACCTCGGCAGCTACCAGCTGGGCGAAGTGCTCGGCAAGGGCGGCATGGGGGTGGTCTACCGCGCCAGCCACCGAATGCTGGCCCGCCCGGCCGCCATCAAGCTGATCCGCGCCGACGCCCTCGCGTCCGGCACTCCGGAGGTGGCGGCCCTGGCCGTCGCTCGGTTCCGCCGGGAAGCGGAGGCAGCCGCGGGTCTCCAGTCGCCTCACTCCGTCGGCCTCTACGACTTCGGGGTAACCGACGAAGGGGCGCTATCCATCGTCATGGAACTGCTGGAGGGCATGACGTTGGACGAACTGGTCAAACGGGCCGGGCCGGTGCCCGCCAACCGGGCGATTCACATCCTGCGCCAGGTCTGCGACTCCCTCGAGGAGGCCCACGCGAAGGGGATGGTGCACCGCGACATCAAGCCGGCCAACATCCATGTCGGCACCCTCGGTCTCCGGTCTGATTTCGTCAAGGTGCTCGACTTCGGGTTGATGAAGTCGGTCGTCAGGGAGCCGGCCGGGCCTGTCCTCGAAACCGCCGCCGGGCTGATGGCGGGCACACCGGCCTTCATGGCGCCGGAAGTTGCGCTTGGCGACGAGTACGACGGACGTGCCGATCTCTACGCCTTGGGCTGCGTGGCCTATTTCCTGTTGACCGGGGCCCTGGTGTTCGAGGGCGACACCCCGATGAGCGTCCTCGCGAAGCACCTCAGCGCGACGCCGCCCGCCCCGTCGGGGCGGAGCCCTGGGCCGATCCCGCCGGAACTCGATCGCCTGGTCCTGAGCTGCCTCGAGAAGGAACCGGATGAACGGCCTCGCCGCGCAGCCGATCTGGCCAGTGCCCTGGCTGCGATCGACCTGCCGCCGTGGACCGAAGACCAGGCCTCGGCGTGGTGGCGGGACCAGGCCGATGAACCACCCCGGAGCCGAGAACCGTGACCGTCGATCTCCGGCGCCACGCTTGCTGAGAATGATCTCGGGGCGCGAGTTGGCTGATCGTGCCCTGATCCCGCACTGATTCCGGCCTGACGCCCTCACCCCAGGTTCGATGTCGATTGGTTCACCACATCGACCACCTGGGGGTCACATGCATCGCCATTTCCTGCCGTTCCTCGCTGGCCTGGTCGCCCTTTCCCCGAACGACGTCGGGGCGCAGCGGATTCGGAGCCCCAAGACCGGGCCGAGCCTGGTCCCGATCGTCCCGGCCCACCCGATCGTCGAGGGCCAGCTCTATCGGGAGGCCACCGCGGCGCCGGTCTACCTCGCCAACGGCAATCAACTGTTCTGGATCCCGACCCCCGACGCGCTGACGGCGATGGGCTTCAGCTGGAACGTGACCGTGGTCCCCGACGGCTCGCTTCCGTACCCCAAGTTCGCCATTCCGTCGGCCAGCCCGACACCGCCGTCGCTGATTCACCCGCCGTCGGTGGGCGAGGCCGCCAAACTGCGAGCGCTCGCGGGCGTCGTTCCCGGCGCGCGGCGGATTCGGTTCCGGGGTACCGAGCTGCACGTCGCCGAGCTGCGCGGCTGGCTTCGAATGGTCGACGATCCGGCCGACGGCTGTGGCGACAAGAGCGACTTCCACTACTCGCTCGAGCTCGACACCGACTGGGCGTTGAGCCAGGGCATCGACCTTCATCAGGTCCTTCGGGTCGGCAACGCGGTCAAGGTGGGACAGATCGAAGCGGGCTGGACCATGCGGCGGACGCTGTCCCTGCCCATCATCAAGCTCGAGCTGAACGCGTTCCCGCGAATGCCGGAGGACGGCGGCCGTGGCAAACCGGCCGACTGGACCTGGGATCAGAACTGCGGCTTATACAACCGCGCTTTTCCCTACAACCCCCTTCAGCCGGGGCCGAACACGACCCTGACGCCGTTCACGACCGCGATCGGGGAACGGGGTCCCTACGTGCGGGTGAGCGGCTCCCTGGTGACCGATTCGCCCCACGACTATCCCGGTGACTGGGGCCAGTGGTTCAACCGGGTATTCGGGTGGGCGGCGGGCTCGGATCCGACCGGCCAGGAATGGGGCGGCGCGGTTCCCCAGTGGGCCCCGGGAATCGCCAGCGACGATCCCCGTCATCCGGCCCGATGGACTGAGATCCATCCCGTCGACATGATCGAGGTCCTGCCCAATCCGCCCGCGCCTCGCGTCACGGTCCGGGCCCTCGCGATGGTCGCCCGACCCGGCCCCAATTCGTGCGAGGAGGCCAACTTCTTCCTGACACCCGACACGCCGAGGCCATCGGGAACCGCGTCGGTTGGTTGGCAGGAACTGCGCGGTCCCGAGACCTTCTTTCCCTGGGGCGAAGGGAAGGACGGCTCGTGGGTCACCGACCAACGGGTCGGAATCATGGTACGAGCCCGGGTCTGCGGGGCCGGGGATCACTTCGGCTCGCCCGGCCGATTCAAGGCACTGTATCGCGTCTGGTGGCGATAACGAGCGGTGGACCGGGCCCAGTCGGGCGCTAGTCACCTCACCGGGCACCGAGCGGGATCCGATAGCCCGCCGTCGAGTCCGGCGGTGGACCTGACACGACCGATCCGGCGGTCACCAGAAAGACCCGATCCGCCCCCACCAGCACCTCGACCCGCGCCGCGCCGCGCGGGACGGTCACCTCGAAGTCGAACCGGCCGCCATTGTCGATCGTGAGTCTCCCCGGTCCGCTGGTGAAGCTGGCCGCTCCCTCCGGGGCCCGGACCGCGACGGTCGCCGCGTCATTGAGACGGATCGTCACACTCCCCGCGTCCTGCCGCCGGGCGAACTGAATCACCAGCCGCTCACCGGGCGCGACCTCGACGCCACCTGCCATGGCGGGAGGCTCCGGGACGGGCGTCGGGAGCACCCGCGCCGCCGGTGCGTCCGGCGTGGCACCGCTCACCCGAGCCACGATCGCCCTTACCCACCGGTTGACCGGCGACCCCGGAACGGCTGCCGCGACCCCCGCCCCCGATAGCGCGAACAACACCACCGCCGCCCACCGCGTCCAGCTCGGCATCGGTCGCGGCATCGCGGCCCCGACGGCGCCGGGATCGACCTTCGGGGCGGGATAGTCGACGGCGGCCAGCGCCCGAGCGATGGTGGCCTCCTCCCGTCGGATTCGCTCGACCATGACCCGACACGGCTCACAAGTGGTTAGGTGGCGCCCGGCCCGGTCGCCTCGCTCCGCCGCGAGTTCGCCGTGGACCAACGCCAGCGCCTCTCGGTCGTCAAGATGGATCGGATCCGTCACCATAACGCTCCAGAAAAGCCGCCCGCGCCCGGGCCAGGATGGTACCGACACTGGTGTCCTTGATGCCCAGCGCCACCGCGATCTCGCGATACGAGTAGCCCTCGGCCCGAAGCAGGAGGATCTCCCGTTCCCGCGGCTCGAGCCCGTCCAGGATTCCCCGGACTCGGGTCCGCTCGCCGCTCGCGAGGACCGCGCCGTCGGCCGGTGGCGACGGATCCGCCTGCGCCATTTCGCTTCGGGCGGTCGTCAGCAGCCGAGTCCGTCGGGCAACCTTGGCGCGGGCGTTGCGGAACCGATTCATGGCCACGGTGACGAGCCACGGCCCCGGCGTTTCCGGCGCCTCACCCCGTCGATAGAGGGCCACCAATGCCTCCTGAGCCAGGTCGGCCGCCAGGTCCGGGTCGCCCGACAGCCGGGCGAAGTACCGAAACAGCCCCGGATGATGCGCGTTGAACAGCCGGGCGAACTGGTCCTGCCACGAGGGCAACGGCGGCAATCGATTCTCCTGGCGTTCGGAAAAGGAACCCGCGACCAGGTGGGGGTGTGACGGCTCCGTTCAGGGTAGCCAGGTTCGGATCAGGGCCGCCAATCGATCCCGATCACCAAGGGCGCGCGTGGGCGCATCTCGAGACCGGTGAGGGTGCCGCCCGGGTCCATCAAGTAGCCCCGGATGTTGGCGCGGCCGAAGAGGTTGGTAAGGGTGCCGAAGGCACCGAGGGTGGTCTGCCCGCCGCTCACCCGCAGCCTCCATTCCTTTCGGGCTGAGAGATCGAATCGAAGGTATCCCGGCAGCGCCCGCGACCCCACTGACTCACCGAGGAGTGGGCTGCCCGCGAACTCGCAGCCTCGGTCGGCGAGGTTGCAGCCTTCCCACTCGAGGCCGCCCCGTTGTCCGGTGCCGCGACGGCCGAAGATCGCCGCGGCCCCAAGCCTAACGGTCCACCGTTGCGGGGTCCGGACCGTCAGGCCGCCCTGAGCGACATGGGCCAGCCCATGTCCGGGGACGAAATCCGCGCCCCCACGTCGGGTCCGGACCTGGAGCCAGTCATAACCGACCTGGACGTCGAAGGCCGACGAGTTCCAGCCCAGAGCGGCCGACGCCCCGATCGCCGAGCCGGTACCCGTGGCTACTGGCCCCCCCGCGAACAGACCCGGTTCTTCGGCCGCGACGAAGACGACACCGCCGAGCCGTTTGTGGAAGGCCCGCAGATCGCCATGGAGACCGGAACCGGACCGGAGGGCGAGGGTGAAGGTGGCCTGATCGCTCCGCCCCACCGGAACGCGGTGGTCGCCAGCGCCGAGATACAGGTCCGCCGGGATGAGTTCGCTTCCAAATGACTCCGGGTTCCGAAGCGACTGGGCGAACTGGAACCGGCGCGCGACGGTCAGCCCCGCGACGACGCCGTTCCCAGGATGCCAGCGCAGCTCCGCCTCGGGCGCGACTCGGAAAGGTCCGGCCGTCTCGATCAGCCGGGTGCCGAGGGTCAGCGTGAGCCGGCGGTCGAGACCGAACTCCCGAATCATCAGCGCCGTGACGATGCCTTGCCGCGACTCGGCGCCCGGCTCGTCAGCCAACCGCTCGTTGCCCGCGAGCCGGTAGGCGGTGGCCAGCCGCTCGACCGAGACGCCGACGGTCAACGCCCTCCCGGGAGCGCCCCGCTGAGCCAGCAAGCTCAAGCCTTCGTCCCGGCGGCGACTGGTCAGGTCGAGTGCGCCGGTCCCAGCCCACCACCGTCCATCGGTCGCCCCCTGAGAGCTCCATCCAGTGACCCGCATCGTCCCCGCCGGCCCGGCCCTCATCCAGTTGAACCCGACGCTCCGGCCAAGCCACTCCAGTTCGTGTCGCGGCACCGGCGACGTCGCTGACTCGGTGGCGGGCGCGGCGGCGGCATCGAGGTCGTTGGCGTTGCTCCAGATCAGGGCTCGAAGCTGGCCACCGAGCACCGGCCCCTGCGCCTTCACCAGCAAATCGGTCCCTTCGCCACGGAGGTACGATTGCTCCTTTGGCGCCAACAGGCCGGGATTGCCGGCCCGTCCACTCACCAGAAACCCGAACCCGCGCCCGATTGGGCCATCGGCCGCGAACCGGATCTGGTTCGTACTGAGGTAGCCCGCGGCCCGGAACCGTTCGCCCGGACTGCGGGTCACGGCCTGCACCGTGCCAGAGAGGAAGGCAGGCGCGCCCGGCTCGGCGAACGCCTGGGTCACGGCGATTCGGTCCAACGCGTCCGGGTTCCAGGCGCTGAACCCACCGGCCGCATGAAACGGATTCAGGATCGGGACGCCGTCGAGGAGGTACCCGGTCTGGTCCGCGCTGCCGCCGTCGAGGTGAGTCCCCGTCGGAGCTTCCGGGTCCAGGCCAACGCCCTGACCCCAGAGGGCCCAGACCGGGTCCGGCTCCGCGACCAGGGGATGGCCACGGCTCATCTCGGACGACAGCACCCGTCGGCCCAGGCGGTCGGGATTCAGGTTCCAGGGAACACCGGTCCGATCGGGGACATCGCGAACCACCACCGGGGGAAGGTGCTGTGGCGCCGGCGCGAGCGTGATGTTGACCTCGAGCAGGCCGTCGGCCGGAACGATCAGGTCGAACGACCAGGTCCGATAGCCGAGTCGCCAGACCGTGATCCGTTGCCGCCCGGTTGGAACGGAATCGAGCCGGTAGGCCCCGAGCAGGTCGGAACTGGTCGCGCGAGCGATGGTGATCAGCGCGACGGTCGCCCCGCGGAGCGGCTCCCCGGATTCGCCATCGCGGACGGTACCTCGCACCGTCGCGGCCGCCGGGGTGGCGGCTACGGCCTGAATCAGGAAGAGGAGCTGGTTCATGCGGAGGCTACCCCGTCACGAATTGGCCGGTTGCTGGGTTCCCTCCTCAAGCTAGCGATTCCCCGGGAAGCTGGGGAGATCTCTCGTCCGGGAGCCTTGCGATGCGATTTCTTGCACCCGCCGCGTTCATTCTCGGGTCGCTGGCCGCGCCTGCCGCGGCCGCGGCGCAGTCTGATTCATTGCCACCATACCTGCGTCACCGCGGTTCTGGTCAGCCAACCTCGATGTTCGGCACGACGATCGCCCGAGGTCAGCTGCTGATCTACCCCTTCTTCGAGTATTACCGCGACCACAACTACGAGTATGAGCCGGCCGACCTTGGCTACGGGTTGACCCAGGAATTCCGCGGCAGGTACCGGGCCTCGGAGGGGCTGCTCTTTCTCGGCTACGGGATTACCGATTGGCTCGCGATCGAGATCGAGGCGGCCCACATCTCGGCCCGCTTGGACAAGGACCCCGCCGATCCGACGGGACTCCCCGCACGGATAAAAGCATCCGGCGTCGGGGACATCGAGGGGCAGCTTCGGCTTCGGTGGCTCGCCGAGACGGCCCGCCGCCCGATGGTGTTCAGCTACTTCGAGGCGGTCGCGCCGCGGCAGCGCGGCCAGCCGCTGATCGCCACTCCGGACTGGGAATTCAAGTTCGGCACCGGGGTGAGTCGTGGCTTCGGGTGGGGGGCCCTCACCGCGCGGGTCGCGATCCAGTACGACGCCAGCGAGCGGAAGGTGGGTCCCGGAGAGTACGCGGTCGAGTTCGTCCGCCGGCTGGCCCCCTGGTCACGCCTCTACCTCGGCATCGAAGGAACCGAGGACGAGGTCGAGCAGATCACCGAGTTGCAGCTCACCCTGCTCCGGGGCCTGACCATCAAGCTGAACAACGCCGTCGGCCTGACCTCGAAGGCGACCGACTGGGCCCCCGAGGTGGGGATCCTGTTCTCGATCCCGATCGATCGTTAGCCGCACCCGTCACGTTCGACCGGCTCGATGGGTTCCTCCATCGAGCGCGCCCGGCAGCCCGGTCGGGCCGCCGACCCGAACTTCCTGAGAGGAACCGCCGATGCGTCGCCTTGCCGCCGTTGCCTGGGCCACCCTGACCCTCGCCACCGCCTGTACCGACGACCACGTTCAGCCACTCGAATCGCCGAGCCCCACGCCGGTGAAATTCGTCAGTACTGGCGCCTGTCGGCCGGCGCCGCCGGATGAGCTGATCAACCTCCCCATCGCCCCGCCCTCTCGGCGGGTGGACCTGGCCCAGCCGACCTTCAGCCGACCGACCGAGGTGACCAACCCGCTCTTTCCGATCAAGGCGTTGCGTCACGCCGTGCTGGTCGGTCAGGTGGACGGGGCCGACTTCCGGGCCGAGACCACCCTGATGCCGGCGACCAAGACCATCGAGTTCGCCGGCGGCCCGGTCCAGAACCTGGTCTCCCAGTACGTCGCCTATCTGGATGGTCGCCTCCACGAGGTTGCCCTCGACTGGTACGCCCAGGCCGACGACGGCTCGGTCTGGTACTTCGGCGAGGATGTGTTCAACTACGAGGACGGCAAGGTGGCGGACACGCACGGCACCTGGATCAGCTGCAAGGACGGCCCCCCGGCGATGATCATGCCCGCCCGGCCCAAGGTGGGCGACGTCTTTCGGGTCGAGAACATCTTCCCGGTCGTCTTCGAGGAAGTCGAGGTCATCGGAATCGGTCAGACCGTGCCGGGGCCGCTCGGTCCGGTGTCCGGGGCGATCACCGTCCAACAGCTCCACCTCGACGGCTCCTATGCTCCCAAGACCTTCGCACCCGGCTATGGCGAGTTCTCGACGGGCAGTGGCATCGATATCGAAGCGTTGGCCGTGGCGGAGCCGACCGATCGAGCGGCGGGCCGGATGCCGGGCGATCTCGAAGCCGTGCTGGACGGGACCGAGGAAGCCTTCGAGGCGGTGAGCAAGGGCAACTGGGCCCGGGCTTCGCGGCAGGCGGCCCGCGCGGCCGCCGGCTGGCGGGGCTATCAGGCGTCCGGGGCTGCTCCGACCCTGCTCGCGCCCCTCACGACCGCCGCCATCGATGCCCTCGAGCGGGCGGTAAGCGCGCGGGAAGCGGAGACGGCGCGCCAGGCGGCGGTCACCGCGGAGCGCCGGGGCCTCGACCTGTTGGTTCGGCATGCCGAGGTCCGCGCCGTCGATCTCGCCCGGCTGGAGGCCTTCAGCCGGCAGCTCGCGATCGACGCCGACGCCGAGGACGAGGGCGGTGCCCGCGGAACCGTCGTGGTGCTGGGTCTGATCCTGGATCGGCTCGAGGGGTCCGGCGATGCGAAGTTCAAGCGGCAACTGGCCGATGCGCGGGAGTTGCTCGCGAAGGCAATGAAGGCAACCGATGCCGCTGACTTCGGCGCCGTGGCGACGTTGGCCGTTCGACTCGAGCGGCTGATCGACGACTGACGACCGGGACCTCGGATCACCCAAGAAAAGGTTCGTTATCGCCGGGTCACCGTGACCACGTTGTCCCGGCGATCACGATCGATCAGCTTCGCGTAGGGATCGATCCCCGCCCGCGCCGGCAGGCGATCCACCACCACGGTCACAGACGGCGAGTCGGAACGAATCCAGGTCCGGCCCAGATAGAGTGGTTCTCCCTCGGCCCCGTCACCGTCAGGTCCGAACACGCCGACTTCTACCAGATCCGCCATCGGAATCGCGTGCTGTTGGCCGATACTGTCGACCCGGAACTTCCGGGTGGCCGCGCGGAGCGTCACTTCGTACCGGCCATCGGGACGCCGGGTTGAGATGGCCTGATCAGTGCGCAGATCCCACAGGGTGATGGTCTCGAAGAGATCATCGATCGCGTAGCGGAGCGAATCGGGGGTGACCGCGGCCAGGTACCGGACCAGGTCGCGGCTGGTGGGATACGGGGGGCCCTTGAACCGGTACCCGGCCGCGAAGTCCGCCAGGGCGCGGGTCATCGCCGCCTCGCCGATCAGGTCCTTGAAGGCATAGAGCGCAAGCGACCCCTTGTTGTAGTGGATGTAGGGCTGGTCCTCGACCAGGACCAGGGGAAGCTCCCGCCGCTTTTCCATGCTCCGGCCATAGAGGTACCGGTCCAGTTCGTAACCGAGGAATTTCCGAACCGCGGACATGCCCCCCTGTGATTCCATCAGGGCAAGGGCGGAGTAGTTGGCCAGGCCCTCCGAGAGCCATCGGGTGCCGCGGACGTCGGCGCCCGCCACCTGCTGGCCCCACCACTGATGCCCGACCTCGTGAGCCGTGATGTAGAACGCCAGGTCGATGTTGTCGTTTCCGGCCGCCGTCCGGAACGCGAACCCAGCGCTTTCGGAGAACGGCACCAGCCCCGGCTGACCGAGCGCGAACTGGCCGTAGCGGGGAAACTCGGCGATCCTGAGTTGCCCGAACGGGTACGGCCCGAAGCTCCGCCCATAGAAGCTGACCGCCGCCTTCATCGCGGCCATCATCGCCGCCGTGTTGAAGTCGTGGCCGGGATGGTGGAGGATCTCGAGCCGGACGCCGTCCTGCTCGCCGTGGAGCACGGCGTAACGAGCGGAAAGGATGGCGAAGTCGTTGGCGATCGGCCGAGGCGAGGCGTACTCGAAGACTCGGCGGCCGCGCTCCCAGTATTCCCGCACCAGGGCACCGGGCGCCACGGCGACCTGATCGGGAGCCGTGCTGATGGTCGCCCGGAAGTCGATCCAGTCGGCGTCACGGCCGAGAAAATAGGCGGTGCGCAGGGCCGCCGTGTCGTCGGGTGATCGCATCGGCGCGGCGGGGGCGAGCCCGACTTTCCGGCGGTCGTCGGGGTCGGCCAGCTCGAGCCCCGCTTGATAACCTAACGCCGGGAACCAGCTCCGTCGGAGAAAGGTCCCGTTCGCCGTGATGGCGGTGGCCGGGCCCTCGTTCGCGAAACCCCGGGCCGCGAACCGGGCCCGGTAGCGGAGTCGGACGGTGTCGCCCGGAGCGAGCGGGCCCTCGAACCGGTCGAGGCGGGTCCAGGTGATCGAATCGGACGTCAGCCGGATGGCCGGCCGGTCCCAGGCAAGGGTGTCGATCCGGAGGCCGTCCTGACGGTAGAACGAAATCAGCACCGAGTCGATCGGGCGCGGCTCGCGGTTGACGTAGACGAACGAACCCGCCACCTCGAAGGCTCGCCGCTCCGGCTCGAGGTCCACCCGGATCTCCTCCGCTACCATCCGTGGCGGGTTCAAATCGTTCAGGGGCCGGAAGGTCCGCTCGTACCGGGCCTGCTCTTCCCGCCGGACCGGCGCCGGTCGGTACTGGTGAAGCACGTTGGTCTGGTAGAAGACGGTCCCGCCGGCTCCAACCGCGAGGGTCACCCCAAGCCCCGCGAGTCCGACGGTGACCGAACTAAAACGGCGCCGGACCGCCGCGAGCCGGATCCGCCAGCCGTCCTCCCCGCCCCGGACCCAAAGCAGATAGGCCGCGACTGTGAGCAGCAGGGCCACGCCGCTCCAGTAGAGGCTCGTCAGCACCAGCTCGAGCCGGTAAGGGCCGAACCCGTTCAGGTCCGAATACTGGAACCCGTTCATCGCGTAGACGAGCAGCCGGTGCTCGATCCCGAACGAGGTGATGGTCATCCGCCCGACCCACAGCAGGATCATCACGGCGTGGCCGGCGTACTTGTGGTTCACCACCACGTGCACCAGAAAGGCGAGGGCCGTGATCTGGATCATCTGCGGGAGGTAGAGCCCGAAGAGCGTGACGAGGTAGAGTCCCGGCTCGTACCGGGTATACCCGGCGGCCGTCTGGATCGCCATCCCGGTCGCCATCAGGAGTCCGATCAGCGCGGCCTCGACACCGATCAGGCCAAGGAAGTTGCCGGCCAGGGAAACGCTGGTGCGAACCGGGAGCGCGTCGGCGACCAAGTGGAGCTTGATCTGGCGCTCGCGCCAGACGGCCTCGCCGGCGTAAATCGTGATCAGAAGCACGAAGAAAATGCTGAATCCGCCCTGGAGCCCCTCGAGCAGGTTCCACGTCAGCGGCCAGGTGATCTCGCCGTACAGGGAGTTGGCGTTGAGTGCGGTGACGAGCAGGGTCAGGACTCCGGCCCCCGCGATGACCACGAAGGGCAGGTCGCGAATCGTCGATCCGAAGGCCAGCCGGGCGGTACTGAGGACCTGGGTCAGCCAGGCGGTGTCGTCGAAACGGCGGGGCGACGCCACCGGCATCGACGGCGACGGCGGACTGGCGGTGCCGGACGGAACCGGTTGCCGGCTCGCCAGCCGGGGGGCGCTCCGGAACTGGAAGGTCGCATAGGTAATGGCCAGGAGCAGGGCCCCGACCCCGATCCACAGGAGCCGGTTCTCGAGCATCACACCCTCGAGCGGAATCATCCGGGTGCTCTTCTCGCCGGCGGTCCAGTAGCGGGTCAGAACCTCGTAGGTCCGGACCCCGAACGGGTCGATCCAGCCGGCCAGCCGTTGGCTCCCGACGTTGGCCAGGAGCGGCCGGGCGATCAACCAGAGCAGGACGAGGACGATGCCCTGCGAGTAGATCGCGAACTGGCTTCGGGTGAAAGCCCCGACGGCGAAGAAGATCGCGCTCACGAAGAACAGCGTCGGGACGACGAGGACGAAGTACTGGACCAGATATGGCGCCGCCGAGAACGGCTCCAGCTCGGCCCGATTCACCCACGGCAGCGCCGTCCCAAGCGCGAGCCCGAGCGGAATGCCGAGGTGGAGAAGGACGGTCACCAGGAACGAAGCCGCGAACCGGCCACCCAGGTATGCCAGCCGGCTGATCGGCGTCGTGAAGACGAGTTCGTGGGTCCGGTACTGGAAGTCGCGGAGGATCGACATGCCGACGATTCCGGTCACCATCACCTGACCGACCGTGGCGAGCATCAGCATCGAGCCCCCGATGGCCCACGGAGCGTTGCGGGCCACCTGACCCATCCCAGCTCCGGCGAGCACGACCCCATCCGAACCCATGAAGACGAGGCCCTGCACGATGAAGATGGCCAGGAAGAACCAGGTGACGGGACGGGAGAGCTGGAACTGGAGCTCGAACCGCAGCATCGACAGAAACATCAGCGGCGAAGCCCGGGAGGCGGCTGGGTTCCGCTGTGGGGAAACTCGGTCGGGGCGGTGATCAGGTAGTTAGGCGGAGGCGTCATCCCGAGCAGGTGTCGCACGAAATAATCCCAGCGCCGCCGCCGATAGTAGGTGTTGGCCGCCATGTAGTGGGAACCGTTGGTGGCAACGAGCAGGTCGTAGTCTTTGTTGGCCCGGGTCAACGCGTCGATCAGCTGGAGGGTCAGCGCCGGTGGCACGTTGTCGTCCAGTTCGCCGTAGGCGAGCAGCAGCTTGCCTTTCAACCGCTCGACCATCGTGGCATTGACCGGCGCCAGGTAGTTCGCTCCGGGCGGATACCCCTGGTAGGTCTCGGCCCAGATCGCGAGGTAGCCGCGGTTATCGTGGTTTCCGCTGGCCGAAACGGCCACCTTGTAGAAGTCGGGGTACATGAGCATGGCCCGCACTGATCCGAATCCGCCCCCCGAGCTGCCGTAGATGCCGACGCGGTCCAGATCCATCCAAGGCCGGGTCGCGGCGATCTGCCGGTACGCGGCGATGTGATCCTCGAGACCGCCGGTGTTCTCGAGGCGCCCGTAGGCATAGGTATGGAACGCCTTGGAGCGAAAGGGCGTCCCCCGGCCATCGATCCGGACGCCGATCACTCCCAACTCGGCGTGGGACTGATCGTCGCTGCCGGCGATGAAGCCATGGGGGACGTTGGTGCGCTGGGGCCCCGGATAGATCTCTTCGATGATCGGGTAGCGCTTGGTGGAATCGAAGTCCGACGGCTGGTAGAGGATGCCGTAGACATCGGTGATGCCGTCGGCGGCCTTGGCGACGAACGGCTCCGGCCAGCGCCACCCGGTGGCAAGGAGGCGGCTCACGTCGGCGCGCTCGAGCGGCACGACCATCTTGCCGTCCAGCGATCGGGCCACCGTCACGGGCGCCACGTTCGGGAGGCTCATCCGGTCGACCACCCAGCCGCCCCCCGCGCTCACCGTGATCTGATGGGTGAGCGGCTCCGGGGTGAGCGCCACCAGTCCCGTCCCGTCGAACCCGATCGAATAGAGATGCACCAGATACGGGTCGCCCGGCTCCCGCCCGGAGGCGGTGAACCACAGGCGGCGGGCCGCCTCGTCGACCTTCACGATGTCGCGAACCACCCATTCGCCCCGGGTGATCTGATTCCTGATCCGGCCCGTTTCGGCGTCCAGCAAGTAGAAGTGCGACCACCCGTCGCGCTGGGAATACCAGATCACCTCCCGGCCACTCGGCGTCACCCGGACCAGGGGACGACTGCCGACCGACGCCGCCGGCTCGACCAGCATCTGGCCCCGTTCCTCACCCACCACTCGGGTCCGGCCGGTGGCCGCGTCGATCGCCTTGAGCCACCAGGCGCGGGCCCCGCGTTCCCGTTCGACGTAGTAGGCCGTCGTTCCCGCGTCGCCCCACCATGCCTCACGGAACTCGAGCGAGGGAACCATCGGCACTTCCATCGCGGGCGCGTCGGCGGCCACCGCCCGGCCGGTCGCGGCCTCGAAGATCCACCAGGTGCCCCGAGCGAATGAGTCGCCCGGCATCGGGAACGGGAACGACCAGAGCTTTGGTCGCTGGCCCCCGTCGTGGACCGACTGCTGGAGATGGATCTCGGGAACCGGCCGTTGGTCGATCCGCTGCGCCAGCACCCGTTTCGAATCCGGCGACCAGAGCGCGACTGGCGGGGCCGGTCGCCCGGTGCGAACGGCGGTGACCCATTCGGTGCTCGAGCCGAGGTAGCCGGCGTACTCGTTCCGGTCGGTCCCATCGGTGGTGAGGGCGCGGCGTTCTCCCGTGGTCAGGTCGCGGATCCAGAGGTTGTGGTCGCGAAGAAAGAGCGCCCAACGCCCGTCCGGCGAGGCCAACTCGTCCCGGTCAACCGCTGGGGCGGCCACCGCGGGAACGCATTGATAGGCACTCACGTCGCACTGCCACTTGCGCCCGCCGGTTTCGACCTGAACCCGGACCGCCTTCCCGGACTCGATCCACTCCAGCGACTGGAACGGCAGCGAATCGCCCACCAGCCGGACTCCGGCGGCGCGGCCCAAAGCGGCGGCGATCCGATCGTGATCGAAAGCGAGCCGGCGGGTTCGTCGCGCCGGGTCGACGTACATGAAGGCGCTGCCTCGTTCGGTCGTCACCCGATACCAAAACCGGTCCGAGCCCGCGATCCAGCGGGGGGTGATCGGATCGTGGAGGACGAGGTTGGCGATGCCGCCGGTAGGGAGGAACCGCTCGGCGCGGGCGTAGGTCGATGCGGGCATCGGCGCCTGAAGCGCCGCCACCATGATGAAGTACGGAGACGGTGGTATCATGAGCGGAAAACTAGCCTACGAGTCGCCGCGCGGATATCTCGATCGGCCCGCGCCGCCGCGATGGTGGCTACCCGACCGAGCCGATTCCTTGGAGCACCCCTCGGGCCTCCGCAATGTCGGCGGCGACCGATTCGTAGGGGCGGCGGCAAAGCGCTGCCGAGGCGAACCGCTCGAGATACCCTTCGAGTCGATCGAAGCCGACCTCGGTATTGACCAGCCCGCGAATGGCTGCGGCTTTCCCAGCCTCGTCGCCGCGAACCAACGCTTCGACGAACCGGGCCCAGTGGGCCGCCGAATGGCGCGGCAGCTGGGGCCATTCAATCGGCTGTCCGAAATACGCGAGCGTCTCGTAGAGCGGCGCGAGCAAGAGATCGTCACCGATGCTAGCCGCCTGCTGCCGAGTCCATTCCAATGGGTTCGGTCGAAGGCTCGTCGCCTCAGAGTCGAGGACTCCGCAAATCACGACCTGGCCCAGCTCCGAAGGGTAGAAGCCGGCGCCGCGGCTCGCTAGTTCGGCGCGTGAACGCCGTGCCCGCCGTAGCTGCGATCCCGGCCGATCACCGGACCGGTGAACGGCACGGTGGTGTTGTCGAGCATCGCGATCATCTGCTTGATCGACCCCGGGAACGCCTCCGGCCGGGCGTTGCGACCGAAGGGGTCGGTGTACCAAACGGCCGGCCCCCCCGCGTTGGTGATCCGATTGGTATTGATGTCGACGAACCGCGCCGCGCCGGTGAACGTGGAACGGGGGTCGTTCCAGGTGATGCCAGCGATGAGGCCGTTGTTGGTGGCGGCGAGACAGCCACCGCCTCGGGCTCGGTCGCCGTTGGGCTCGGTCTCGTAGCAGAGGTCGATGGTCCGGCCAACGGCGTTAGGTAGCGCTGGGTCGTGGAACCGACTCGGGTTCAAGACCTGGAAGTACGGATTGGCGATGACCAGATAGCGGCCGGTGGTCTGTCGAATCCGCGCCGACACCTGCCAGCTCTCCCGAACCCCGGTGTCGAAACGGGAGGTCTGGGCCGATGGGACCAGGACGAACTGCTCGACGCAGCCACGATCGGCGATGACCCGCTTGCCGTTGCCGACCGGCGAGTTCGCCGGCGTGGCGAGG
The DNA here is from genome assembly GCA_046160105.1 of Gemmatimonadales bacterium. Taxonomy (GTDB): domain Bacteria; phylum Gemmatimonadota; class Gemmatimonadetes; order Gemmatimonadales; family GWC2-71-9; genus SHZU01. The sequence goes on from JBJXGT010000051.1 coordinate 46,486, forward strand.
CCCGCGGTGACGTGGACCTCGCGATCGCAGGACCGCACGAACTCGCCGGGCGCGCCGATCGGCGTCATCAGCGTGAGGCTCATCGCGCTGCCGTCGCTGCAGCGGAGATGATAGGCCAGCTCGTGGAGGTTGTTGGTGAAGGCGTCCTTGGAGTGGGTGCCCTGGTGAAGCTTGGTGAGCACGCTGCAGGTCATCGAGATCGGGGCACCATCGACCCTCATGATCATCCCGTCCTCCCACTCGATCTTGTGGCCGACGTGGTCTTCGTGCCGGGGGTTGGCCGGATCGTGCTGCTCCAACACCTCGTTGGCGTAGCCAAAGGGAATCGGGCCGGTCTCGAGGTAGAGGCTCGATCCCCGCGGGTCGCGGCCGTGCTCGTGGCCAAAGGTGCAGTTGATGCCGGGCTCGACGGGGGGATGCCAGGTCGGATAGAGCTTCCCGTCGGGCCCCAGGGTGGTGTACCGGTCGTGGACGGACACCGGACACGTGTCGCCCGGGCCCGGGGTCCAGGCCTCCATGGCTCGGCTACGCGCTGGGGCGGGATCCCGGTCTGGCCCTGTGGTGGATGATTCGCATCCCAGGAGGGCAGCGACTGAGGCCAAGGAGACGACGCGGTAGGTCGACATAGGGCCACTCCGAAGGTGGATGATTTCCGAGCAGCAGCGCTGAAATATAGGAGCACCCGAACGTAGGATAGGACGGGGATGTCCGGCTGGCGTTAAGTCGGGGCGGCTGGAGTTGCTGTTAGTAATCGTCATCGCTACCGGGGTAACGTCAATCCGGTCGCCAGGGTCCGGGCCAATCGTTACCTTCGAAGGTGTCGACATGGGGGGCCAGTGCTGAGAACCTACCTGATCGCAGGTATCCCGTCACTGGTCGGTTCACCCATGGGGATCCTGGAGCGCAGACGACCTCCTCGCCCGGAGCCCGCCGCCTCCGACATCAACGCCCTCCTTCCGCCGTCGTGATCTGACTCCATGGCCTCCTTCGCGTCGCTGCTCGCCGAGGTTCGCGGCTGCGCAATCTGCGCGCCTCATCTGCCGCATGGGGTTCGGCCAGTCCTCCAGATCCACCCGCGGGCTCGAGTGCTGATCGCTGGCCAGGCGCCGGGACGAGTGGTCCATGAGTCCGGAGTGCCGTTCGAGGATGCCAGCGGCGAGCGGCTGAGATCGTGGATGGGAGTGACCCGAGAGGTGTTCTACGACCCGAAGCAAGTGGCCATCCTGCCCATGGGATTCTGCTTCCCCGGGTCGACCAAGTCCGGAGATCTTCCGCCTCGGCCGGAATGCGCGCCGGCTTGGCGAGCCCAGCTGCTGAGTCGCCTCCGCGACTTGAAAATCACTTTGGTAATCGGGCAATACGCGCAGGCTTACCATTTGGCCGACCGGCCCGCCTCACTCACCGACACAGTCAGGGTCTGGCGCGACTACTGGCCAACCGTGGTCCCGATGCCGCACCCTAGCCCGAGAAACAATCTGTGGATCCGCCGAAACCCCTGGTTTGAAAAAGAGCTGCTGCCATCGCTGCGGGCGCGGTTGTCCGCGGTGCTTGGGTGATGATGAGCTGCTCGAAACTATCGCCTCGGCCGCTCGTATGGACAACCCATACAAACCCTCGGCATCGAGCAGCTGGCATGGATCGAGTCACCTTCGCCACGTCGTCGGGTGTCCTCTGGCTGGCCCTCGCGGTTCACTTCGCCGCTGGGTTGGTGAGCATCGTCGCGGGAACCATCGCGCTCTCGGTTGCCAAGGGCGGGCGGCTCCACAGGCAGAGCGGCATGGTCTTCACCTGGGCGATGGTCCTCCTCGGCCTCACGGCGGCGGGAATCGGCAGCTACGAGAACAGACCGGGGCAGGTCTTCGGTGGGCTCCTCGCCGCTTACCTGGTCTTCTCGGCGATGATGACGGTCAAGCCATTGCCCGGAATCGGCCAGCGCTTCACCGTCGCGCTGATGGTCCTCGCGTTCGCCGGCGCTGTGGGGATGCTGTACGGGGGCGTTACCGAATGGCTGGATCCTACCGTGAAAGTGGTTGGCCGCCCGCGGGTGGTGCCACCCCTGGTCGGAGGCACCGTCATTCTGCTCGCGGCTATCGGCGACCTCCGGGCGATTCGCGCGGGCGGCTTGCGGGGATCGCGACGACTGGCGCGGCATCTCTGGCGGATGTGCTTCGGGCTGTTCGTCGCGACGGGCTCGTTCTTCCTGGGACAGATGACGTTCATCCCCGAGCCGATCCGGATCATGCCACTGCTGCTCCTCCTCGCCTTCGCGCCAATCCTGTTCCTCCTCTACTGGATGTGGTCGGTGCGGGTACGGGGCCGCTCGAGCGGCATCGTCCTTGACGCCACTCAGGCGCGGTGATCACTTGGCTGCGCGACATCCCCCGACGCCGAGCCAGGAGAATCCGGTGAAGCACGACACGGTCTTGATGGTCCTGTCGCTGGCGAATGCCCTCCTTTTCGGACTGCACCTGACCGGTGATATCGTCTTCGGGATCGAGAAGGGCGGGCCCGAGATCCTGGTTGGCGTGCTGATTCTCGCCGTCTACCTGTACGGAGCGGTCGGGCTCCGCGAACGGCTCGCCGGCCTGGTCATTCTGCTCCTTGGCGGACTCGCGTCGGCGGCGATGCCGGTCGTCCACACGATGGGACGGCCCCTCGGCGAACGCTTCGCTCAGCAGCCGGGCGGGTTCTTCTTCATCTGGACGCTGCTCACGATCGGGGCGACGGGGCTCGTCGCGTTCGTCCTGTCGGTGCAAGCAATGTGGGGCCTCCGACAGCGCCGGCGCGCTTCCGAGTAACGTCGGGCCCGCGGCGGCTGCGACGAAGCAAGCGGGCCGGCCTCACCGCGACTCGCTAGCGTCCCCGTTCGAAGGTGGCCTCCATCAGGACCCACCGGTTCGGATCCAAGCGGACGTCTTCGGGCTCGGACGGGGCGTCGATCGTGAACACGTTGGCCTTGGCGTTCAGCTGCACCCGCTGCATCGTCGGGATCGGCTGGCCCCGGTAGTGGACCGCCACCTCGATCGGCATCGCGAACAGGTTTCCATCGGTCTGCACCTGATCGAGCCCGATCCGCAGCTGTTTGGCGCGGGCATCGTAGCTCCATCGGCCCGCGATCCTGAGGTTACCGGGCTGGTACAGCCACTGCTCGAAGAACCACCCCAAGTCGCGGCCGGACGCCTCTTCCATTGCTCGCCGGAAGTCGGCGGTCGTCGCGTTCGCGTTGAAGTACCGCTGGTAGTAGGTCCGAATCCCGCGCTGGAAGGCTTCCGAGCCGACCACCCCGCGCAGCATGTGCAGCACCCAGCTCCCCTTCTGGTAGGTATGGGAGCTGGTCACATCCTCCATCCGGCTCAGGTTCTTGTGGATGATGGTGTAGCCGGGATTCGCCGCGGCGAAGGTCATGACGGACTTGCGACTGTCCTCGAGGCCGCGGAGGAACTCGTCCCGGCCGTAGGCGTGCTCGATGTACACCAGGGTGAAGTAGGTGGCGAACCCTTCGCTCAGCCAGACGTCGTCCCAGTCGTATTCGGTGACGGCGTTGCCGAACCACTGATGGGCGATCTCGTGGATCACGACGTTGCGCCAGCGGACACTCCGTGTCCCCGTCACCGCGCTCTCGTGGTAGAAGATCGCCGACGCCGCTTCCATCCCGCCCCCCACGCTGCTCGACTGGATGTTGGCCAGCCGCTCGTAGGCGTAGGGACCGACGTAGTCGGTGTAGAAGGCGAGGGCGCTCTTGGTCGGCGTCGCGAAGTCGTCGAACCCGGCGTCGCGGTCCTGCGGGTACACCCAGGTCTCGATCGCCTTCCCCTCGAACGTGTCCACCCGCTGCATGGCGAAGCGGGCCACGCCGAGCACGTAGAGCCATGGGGCGATCGGGACCGAGTTCCTCCAATGGGTCCGGCGCTGGCCGCCGGGCGCGTCGGTGACCTCGACCTGCAACCCGTTGGACACCACCTGGTAGTAGCTCGGCGCGGTGACGATGAACTCGCTGGTGGCTTTGTCGTAGGGATGGTCGATCGTCGGCAGCCAATGGCGGGCCCGGTTGGGCCAGTTGTCGCTGAAGAAGGTCCGGTCGCCGTGTTTGTTCTTGCCGATCAGGAGTCCGGTGGCCGGCCTCCCCGAGTACCGGACCACCACCTGGGCGCGCTGCTGGACGGCGGGCGGCGAGGCCAGCGGAATGAGCAGCTCGTCGTTCGCGTGCGTGAACGGCACCGCGGCGCCGTTCATCGTGACACCCGACACCTGCATCCCCTTCCCGCCGTGGGTCGCGCCGGCGTTGACCAGGTCCAGCCGCACGGCGCGCACCCCCGTCCCCAGAAAACGGAGGTCCATCGTCAGCTCGCCGACGATCGCGTCGGTGGTGTCCGACAGCTCGAGCCGGAAGGCATAGTTGAGCGCGTCGATAGCGGGATTCTTCGGATAGGTGTCGAGCGGGGCGAATGGCGGAACGAACGCCATCAGCATCGCGAGCGGCGCGGCGAACGGGGGGATTCGGCGGGTCATTGGCGGTTCCTTCCTGGGCCACTCGGTGGCGGGACCGGTTGATGCATCTGCACCATCCCCGGCTCGGCAATGGTTCGCTCCACATCGGCGACGCGGGTCGGGACGAAGCCGCTGAGGTTCTCCACCCCGTCGGCCGTCACCAAGGCGACGTCCTCGATCCGAACATAGAGCCGCTCATCGGGGATCCAGATCATCGGATCGATCGTGAACACCATGCCCGGCACGAGCGGCACGCCGCCCACCCGCCCCACGTCGTGGACTGCCATGCCCACGGGGTGTTGGAAGTGCCCTCGGAAGACGATGCCTTCCCGAACCGCCTTCAGGTGGGCTGGCGAGGCGAACGACTTTCCCACCAGGTACTGCTTCATGTCCGCGGCCGCGCGGTCGAGCACGTCGTCGGAGGTGACGCCCGGCTTGATATGGCGGAAGAGCGCGTCCCGATACGCGACGATGAAGTCATAGAGCGCCGCCTGCGCCGCCGTGAACGTCCCGTTCACGGGCCAGATGCGGGTGACGTCGCTGGTGTAATAGCGGTAGTCGGGCGCGTAGTCCATCAGCACCAGGTCCCCGTCGCGGAGGACGTCGGACTTTCGGAAGTAGTGCCCCATCCAGGCGTTCGTCCCGCCCGCGATGATCGAGGCGTAGCCGTCGCCGCGCGCACCGTTGAGGTAGTGCACGTACTTGGCGGCCGCGTCCAGCTGATACTCGGATACTCCGGGCTGGGTAGACCGCATCGCCTCCATGATCCCGAGCCCAGCCAGCTGGGTGGCGCGGCGGATGAGGGCGACCTCCGCGGGGCTCTTGATCGCCCGCATCGAGTCGAGCGTTGGGGAGAGATCGCGGACCTCGAACTGCGGGAACCGTTCCTTGATCAGCCGGACGAAGTGGGCCTCACGCGCTGGGCGGCCATCCCACGGGTCGGCGGCGACGCGGGCCCGACCGGCGAGCAGTTCGTCCCGACTGTCGTTGCCGGTCTCCATCGGCGCGAGCGGCGTGTGGAGCGCCATGGCCGGTGGGCGGAGGAGATTGGCGCCCACGAGGTCCGCTGAGAGGCGCTCGAGGCCGCGGACCTGTTCCACGCCAGTGAGCTGGATGAGCAGGACGCTGTCCTCGACCGACAGGACCTTGCCTTCCCCTCGTTCGCGCTCCTCGTCACGGCGCGGGAGATACAGCGTGGCCCGACGGGTACGGCCGTGGAGCAGGAGGTAGGCGTGCGGCGATTCCACCCCGCTCAGGTAGTAGAAGTCGTTCGACTGCCGAAACACGCTGAAGCCCGGCTCCCCAGTGGCCCCCTGCACGATGGCGATCCCCCGCGGGCCGATGGCGTCGAGGACTCGCGCCCGTCGGGCCGCGAGCTCCTCCCGGGAGAAGTCTGGCTGGTAGCCATGTGACGTTTGGGCGTCGCCGACGGCGGGGGCGATCAGGAGCAGGCAGACGACGAGGCGCCGCGACCGGAGGAGGCGCATGGGGAGCCGGGTCGGGGGGGCAGAGAGATTGGCACGGTCTGTGACCATTCGGCGAATATACGACGCCGGGTGAACGGGTGCATCTGGGGCGATGCACCGATCCCGCCGCGGCCGACATCGACCGAGGACCGGTGCCCATCAAGCCGATTGAACTCGTTACTCTGGTGCCCATCCATTCCGACGCGGATATTGGACAGAGGGCTGGTCCTCCGGAGGCCGGTGCGACGAGGGATGGCGTCGCAGGCGGCTCCGGCGACTTCGACCGCTGCCCACCCTTCGCCCGGAGGCACCCATCATTCGCCCCATTGCGCAAATCGCCTGCGGCCTTCCGCTGCTCTTCGCCGCCGCCTGTGCGCCGTCGGCACGGCTGACCGAGACCCACGCCGCCGCGATCCGGGACAGCGTGGGCATTTTCCTCACCGACTTCCAGCGCTTGTCGGCCAGCGCCCAGTGGGATTCGTTGGGTGCGCTGTACGCCGACTCGCCGGATTTCCGGTTCCTCGAGAGCGGGGAGATTCAGTACCGGGACGTGGCGGCCATTCGCGAGGCGTTGCGGAGCGTCTCCCCGGGGACGCGGATCGAGACCCGCTACGAGGACGTTGTTGTTCTTCCCCTGGCACCGGGCGTCGCCACCGTCTCCGGTCGGTTCGCGACTCGGTTCGTCGACGCCGCGGGTGGGGGCTTCGCGTTCGCGGGCGCGATCTCGCTCGTAGTCCGTCACGATCGAACGGGCTGGCGAATCGTCGCGGGACATTCCTCCGCACCGGTCCCGCGCGGCGGCTAGGGATCTAGGCATGCCGGCCTGGCGCGAGCTGGACGAGCAGGCAGGGGCTCGTACTTGAGGCGGGGCGCTCCGGTCGACCGGCCAGTCGGGGCTACCCGGCGAATCGGCCGCTACCGGCCGAGGTCGAATCCCTCCGCCAACGGATCTGACTCGGCCTGCACGAACCGATGGGTGCCCGTGATCCAGGCGCTCCCCGAGATCTCGGGAACCACCCCGCCCGCCTCGAGGCGCGCCACTCGGGCCGTAAACCGGGTACCGATGACCCCCGTGACCGACAACTCGGTGCCGACGGGCAGGCGGCCCGCGACGTGTTCGTGGATCGCCAGGGCGCCGACGCCGGCGCCACAGGGTGATCGATCGATTCCACCGGTCCGCCCGATGACGACATCCCGAAAACCTCCGCCCGAAAGCGGATCGTAGAACAGCGCCAGGGCAAAGCTCGGCCCGGCCTGGTCGAGCAGCCGCATCCCGAGCTCCACGAAGAACGCCAGGTTGGACTGGATCGCCGCTTTCCCGAGCTGATCGGCCGAGACGAGGAGGAAAGGCACCCCGCAGAAGACCGCCGTGGCCACGATGCGAGTGCCGTCGGCTTCCAGCTCGACCCTGGGATCGGTGACCGCCCCGGGTTGGGTCCGCAAGGCAATCGCGGCGAGGGCGCCGTCGCGATACCGCGGGGTCAGCGGCATCCGTCCGCCCGGCGTGTCGAAGTAGAGGTTGCCGTCGGGCCGGGGCCGGAGCCTGCCCTCGGCGAGCATCGCCGTCGCCACGCCGATCGAGCCGTGAACGCAGGTTGGCAGGTAGCCGCCCGTGGTCATGAAGAACACCGACAGGTCCACTTCGGGATCGGCCGACGGGCCGACCACCGCGCCGTACATCCCCCGATGGCCTCGGGGCTCGTTGAGCAGGAACTTCCTGATGGCGTCGTGGTTGGTTCGGAAGTGCTGCATCCGCTCCGCGGCCGTCGCGCCGGACAGGGGCGGCAGTCCATCGAGCACGATTCGGGTCGGGCCGCCGGCCGTATGGGTATCGATCGTCGAGATCCGCCAGGGCGGGTTCATCTGCTAGATCCTCAGGGTCTGCGCCCCGTCGACGACCACCTCGGCACCGGTGATGTACTTGGCCTTCTCGGAGGCGAGGAACACTGCCAGGTGGCCGACATCCCACGATTCCCCCTGCTTCCCGGTCGGGCAGCGAGCGTCGCGAAACCGGGTCATCTCGGCGATGTCGCCGCCATACGCCTCGGTCAGCGCGGCCCGGACGAAGGGGGTGTTCATCATCCCGGGGAGAATCGCGTTGACCCGGATACCCTTCTTGGCATACTCGACGGCAAGCTCGCGGGTGAGCGCGTTGACGCCGGCCTTCGAGGCGGCGTAGGCGAGCGACAAGGCGGGAAGCGTCCGAATCGAGTTGATCGACGAGACGTTGATGACCACCCCGCCGCCTTGGGCCTCCATGATCGGGATCGCGGCTTTGCAGAGCAGGAACATGCTCTTGAGATTGACGGTCAGGGTCCGGTCCCAGTCGGCTTCGGTGGTTTGGGCGAGTCCGCCGGCCAGCTCGATCCCGACGTTGTTGTGGAGAATGTCGACCCGGCCGTAGGTCGCGAGGCAGGCGTCGATGATGCCCTGGCACTCGGCGGCCCGGCTCACGTCCGCCTGGTGGGTGGAGCAGACGCCGCCCTCGCCTTGGATCAGCCGCTGGGTCTCGGCGGCGGCCGCCGGGTTGTAGTCGACGGCGAACACCTTGGCGCCTTCCCGCGCGAAGAGAATCGCCGTCGCCTTGCCGTTGCCGACTCCCTCCCCGACAGATCCAGCGCCGGTTACGATCGCCACCTTGCCTTCGAGTTCTCGCGCCATTGGTCCGCTTTTCCGGATGAAGAGGGGCGACCCCGGCCTCCGATGCCGCGGGTCCCTCGCCCTCGTGGAAGCGAGAAGATACGACTTGAATCGAGTCCGAACCACTCCGGTGGCATGAGGCTCCGGCGTTGCTCCGGTGATCTCTTCCAGGGTCGCTCCGAATGCCGTAGCTTCCCGCTCGGCGGTCGCCTTGGCGCCACGGTTGGTGGCGCCCCGTGCGAACAGCCTTTCTGCCAACGCGGTTGGAGGTGAGGATGAGGATCCGCAACAGCGTTCTCATGGTGGTTGCCGCCGCCGCGCTCACCGCGCGCGCCACTCAGGCCCAGCGGCCCGACGCCGGTAACTACTCCCCCGCGCGGCACCAGGTGGTGGAAACGCGGAGCGTCATGGTGACGATGCGGGGCGGCGTCAGGGTCTCGGTCGACCTCTACCGACCCGACGCGCCCGGGCCCCACGCCGGGATTCTCTACATCACGCCCTACGACAACACCGGCATCAAGGCCCGGGCTCGGTGGTTCGCCCAGCGCGGCTACGCGGTCGTCGCGGCCGACTCGCGCGGCCGGTTCGACTCGGAAGGCGACTGGGACCCGTTCACGGCCAACCACAAGACCGACGGGTACGATCTGGTCGAGTGGATCGCCAAGCAGCCCTGGAGCAACGGCAAAGTCGGGATGATCGGGGGATCGTATTCCGGGTGGACCCAGTGGTGGACGGCGAGCCAGGCGCCACCGGCGTTGAAAGCGATCGCCCCCCAGGTGGCACCACCCGATCAGTTCGAGAACATCCCCTACCAGAACGGGATCATGCTGGGGCCGTTCGTCGATTGGGCCGCCTGGATGTCCGGGCGGACCGCTCAGGTGGTCGACACCGGCCCCTACGGCGGCTATACCACCACCCGCGCCCGCGACCTTCGGCACACGCCCTACCTGACGCTCAACGAGGCTCGCGGACTCGCCTTCGCACCCTGGTGGGAGACCTGGATTCGGGCCAACCTCTCGACCCATCCCTATTGGAGGGGCATCTCCTATCAGGGCAAGGAGCATTACGCCCGAATGACCGTGCCGGCGCTCAACATGACCGGCTGGTTCGATGCCGATTTCCCCGGGTCGCCGATGAATTACCTGGGGATGAAGGCCTTCAGCGCGTCACCCGAGGGGCGGCGGCCGAAACTGATGATCGGGCCGTGGTACCATGGCCTCAACGAACGGGTGGTGGGCGGGATCGACTACGGGCCGGAGGCGGTGATCGACCTCGACGGCTACATCACCCGCTGGTACGACTACTACCTCAAGGGCATCGACAACGGCGTCGTCAACGACCCCCCGGTCTGGGTCTTCGTCATGGGACCCAACCGCTGGTACGCGGAGAAAGACTGGCCGCTGCCGGCGACCAAGTGGACGCCCTACTACCTGTCCAGCGGTGGTCGGGCCAACTCGCTCAAGGGCGACGGTCTCCTGACGACGACCCCGCCGAAGGCCGACGGGAGCGACGCTTATACATACGACCCCGAGCGGCCCACCCAATCGCCGTACGGAACGCACGGCCACATCCAGGGCGCGGTCGATGCCCGGCTCGGCGCTATCGGTGACGAGGTGTTGGTCTACCAGACGCCGGCGCTCGCCGAAGACACCGAGGTGACCGGGCCGATCGAAGCCACGCTGTTCGCCGCCACCTCGGCCAAGGATACCGATTGGATGCTTCGCCTGGTGGACGTTCACCCGAACGGGTACGCCGCGTTGCTTGGGGAAGGCGTCATGCGGGCGAGGAACCGCGATCCGGCGGCCGGGGGCCAATTCAACGCGGCCCAACTGAGCGACATCGAGCCAAACCGGGTCTACGAATACCGGATCAAGTTCTGGCGGGTCACCGGCAATGTATTCGCGAAGGGCCACCGGATCCGGCTCGAGATCTCGAGCAGCTACTATCCGTTCTACCTCCGGAACCTCAACTCGGGCGCCGACAACGCCGGCCTGGCCACCGAGTCGGTCGTGGCGACCCAGCGGGTCCACCACGGAACGACCTATCCATCGCGGATCGTGCTTCCGGTGATTCCGACCAGGCCGAGCCACTGAGGAGCATCGGGATCGAGCCGACTCGAGCGGCTACTAAAGCTGCCGTTCGCGAGGTAAGTTAGAGGCGCAGAAGCCGGCACGGTTACTGCCCCTCAGATTTGGACGCTGATGCCGACCAAGACACCAACCAAGGCGGGCGCTGATCGCGCTTCGAAGCGACCCCCGCGCGGCGGTGGGGCCAAGCACGTCTACCAGCAACTGCGTAAGGAAATCCTCACCCTGGCGCTGGAGCCTGGCACCCTGCTCGACGAGGTCGAGATCGGCCGCCGGTTCCATCTCTCGCGGTCCCCGGCGCGGGAGGCGCTGATCCGCCTGGCAGCGGAGGGACTGGTCCGAGCCCTCCCCAACCGCGGCGCGGTGGTGGCGCCCTTCGACGTCAGCATGCTGCCCGCCTACCTGGAGGCCTTGGAGCTGGTCTACCGGCTCACCGCCCACCTGGCGGCCGTGCGGAGAACCTCGCGGACGCTGGAGCGGATCGTCGCGGCCCACCACCGCTATGAGGCCCTCAGCAAGGCCGGCCAGTTCCTCGAGTCCCTCGAGGCCAATCGCGACTTCCACGTGGCCATCGCCGAGGCGACCGGGAACCCGCACTTCACGACCTGGACCCGGGCGATCCTCGAGCAGGGCCAGCGCCTCCTGCTCGTCGCCGTCGGTCACATGAAGAAGGGCCGGCTTCTGGGGGCTCATCCGGCGATGGTAGAGGCGATCCGCAAAGGCGATCCGAAGGCGGCCGAGGTCGCGGCCCGGCGGGATGCCCGGAACACCATCAATGAGTTGCGGGCCTGGCTCGCGGAGTCCGCGACGGCGGGGATGACCCTCCCCTAGCCCGTTCTACCGGTCGGGGTTGATCTGGTACTGCTCCAGCGAGCCGTCAGCCAGCGCCCGCGTCGTGACCAGTAGGGCCCGGCCTCCGGCCCTGACCCGAAAGGCGCGGTAGCTCATCCCACCTCGCATCTCGTACGCCACCGGGACGAATTCGGTCGGGCTGCCGAGCGGAGCCAGGCTGGTGGCGAAGTCCTCCACCGCTTGTTTCGAGAAGTAGGCATTGGCGTTCGGGGTGAACAGCCTGCGATCGATTCTCCCATTCTGCAGGTCCCCGAAGATTCGCCGAGCCTGGCTCAGAGCCG
>JBJXGT010000052.1:0-5152 GCA_046160105.1 Gemmatimonadales bacterium
CCGGCGATGCCCGTAGGCCTGCTGGTAGACGATCTTGCCGTCGCGCACGACGGCAATCGCCACGCTCGGGCCGCCGTAGGCGGCGAGATTGCCGTTCGCCGCGCTGTCGATCGCCCGGCGCTGGGCGACGGACAGCCCCTCCTGGGCGTTCGTGGGCGAGCAGGCCACCGCCGTGACCGCACCGGCGAGAAGCGTCGACCGGAGCCTCATCGCGAACCTGGCGGCCGGCGCCGGCGCGGCGAAGCTCACCTTCGGGCGATCATCCCGAGCTCTCGCTAGGCGAAGGCGCCAAAGCGCCGATCACGACTTGCGTTCGAAGCTCGGGACCGGGAGACACGCCAGGGGCCCTCCATGGAGGCCCCCGAACTTGTGGGGCGTGCCGGGAGCCGGGAACGGCGCGATCTGGTACCGAATCGCGTCGTTATAGTGATGGGACTCCAGGAAGAACTCCCGCTGCCGCTCCTCCACGATCTGGGCCATCACTTGCGCCGCGGTGCCTCCTTGGTAGTCGGGCAAACCGGCTGCCGCGTGGAGCGCGTTGATCTCCGCGACCGCCGCCGTCAGGTTGCCCGTGGCCACCGCGTTCTCCGCGATGATCAGACGAGCCTCCGCGTGTCGGGCGATCGGGATCGGCGTCGCGAGGCCTGCGTACTTCGTCTGAAGGAAGAGCGGAGTGCGCCCATCGGCGCCGAGGCGGCCGGCATTGGTGACGGCCACCCGGCGGTCAGGGACGCCGTTGAAAGTGAGATTATGGTAGATCGACTCGATGGAGACGAAGGACGACCGATTGTTCAACGCGAAGACCCGATTCTCGGACCTGCCCGCGGCCGCCGAGTACTGGGCGTTCTTCACGAAGCCGGCGGGAATGAGCTGGGCGTCAGCGGCGGCTTCGGCCTTCTTGCCAGCCCCGAGCTTGACCCGGGCCCGGCCCAGCAGCGACATGTTCACGATATCCGGGCGGTTGGCTGGCGTGGCCAGCGCGATTGCACGGGTAAACCGCTCCTCGGCCCGGGTCCGAATCTGGGCGGCGGTGACCTCAGTGCCCTCGTCAAAGACCGCTGCGCACATCGCTTCCGAAAACAGCAGATACGTGTAGCCGGTGTAGGCCGCGGTTTGCGCCAACAGCGCCCCTCGGCCGGGGACCTCCGCATCGGTCCACCCATCGAGCAGCCCGAAGACTTTGTCGCCGAGAAATCGGGCCACGGAGAGCGAGGTGTAGATCGCTGGCTCGTTCTGGTCGCAGGTGGCGCTGGCCCAGGTCGAACCCGAGGCGACATCGGCCAGCGCGCGCTGGTCGTAGCTCCACCAGTGGGTGGTCAGAATGCTGACGTTGAGCTCATTCCCGATCAAGCTGCTCGCGAGGATGTACTTCGCGAAGGCACACTCGAACTCGGCGACCACCGCGCCAGCCAGAAGCGCTGCGTTGTCCGGGGTCTCGAGCTTCGCCGTCTCGAGCTGCCCTGGTAGCTCGACCTCGAGAAGACTCTGACACCCGGTCGAAGCGATCACCAGCGCCAGGCACAAGGACGATGCCCGCGCCCTCCAACGTCGGCCCTGAAAAAGAGTCACGCCTGTCATATCGGCTCCCTGTCTCGTGGAGTTGGCATCGCTAGAAGGTGACTCGGATCGTCGCCACGAACATTGCTAGCTGCGGCAGCGTCGAGATGTCGGAGTTTTCCGTTCGCAGGTTGTCGCCAGCCCCAAAGCCGGGCTGCCCCGGCGGCAACCACTCATCGAACGATTCGGGATCGAAGCTGGTGTAGTTGGTCCACAGGGCCAGATTGCGGCCAGCGATCGTGATCGAGGCCCGCCTGCCTCCAACCATGCGCGCCACCCGATCCGGGAGCGTGTACCCCAGCGACAACTCCCGCAGCTTGAAGAAGCTGGCGTCTCGAAGGTAGGGCTCGACGAACGCGTCGTCGCTCAACTGGATATAGGCTCGGGTCACGGCGTCGAACTCGTCCGGGAAATAGTTCTCCCGGCAGCGGGGAAGGAATCGGCAGCGTACGGCGTAATCGGTGTCCCACAACGTATGACCGCGCTTGAAATCGAGCATCCCAAAGAGGCGAAGTCGGCCGAAAAGCTGCAACTCGGAGGTAAAGGCGCCTTCGGTCTTGGGGACCATCCGCCCCATGTAGAGCCGCGGCGCGGTAGCACAGCCCATCGGCGCCTGTCCCGGGCCGCCGTCGCACATGATGTTCTGCGCCCGGCCGTTGGCGTCGATGGTGGCCGAGACGACCCGCCGCTGCATGTACGAGGACACCGGGAAGCCAACCCTGAAGCCGGAGAGGCCTCCCGTCGCCAGGAAATCAACCCCTCCGAGGCTCTTCACCTCGCTGTTGTTGTTGGAGATGTTGAGACCCAATGTCCACTGGAGGTTCTGCTTGTCGATCACCTGTCCCGTCAGTGAAGCCTCGATGCCGCTGGTCAGGATCTCGCCGGCATTGACGAACTGAGCGCCAGTGAAGCCGAGGGAGGGCGGGACTGGAAGCAGGAGAATCGCGTCTTTGGTGGTTTTTCGGTAGTAACTGACATCGACGCCGATGCGGTCCTTCAAAAAGGCGCCTTCGAATCCGAGCTCGAGCTCTTGGCTTCGCTCGGGCTTGAGGTCGGGGTTGCCAATCGACCCCGTCGAAACCGACGCTGAGCCATTGCCGGCCGTCACCGGACGGTAGCTCTGGACCGCGGCGAACGTCGACGGCTGCTGGCCCGCGGCTCCGAAGGCGGCCCGGAGACGAAAGCGCTCGGCGAATCCCCGCGGCCAGAAAGACTCCTCGCTCACCGCCCAGGAGAGCCCAACCTTGGGATAGACCACGAAGTCGTAGTTCTTCCCGAACGCGCTGTTGTCATCGCCCCGGACCGCGGCAGTCAGGAAAAGACGGTCCTTCCACGCCACCTGTTGCTGAAGGAAGAGGCCTACCGTAGAGCTCTCTTCGAAGTCCTCGAACGCCTGTCGAATCGCGGCCGAGCTCACCGTGGTGACACCAGAGGCGGGGAACTCCTGACCCTGGGCGATCACGCGCTGGAGGCTCCGGCGAAAGTATTGCGCCCCGAAGGTCGTGGTCAAACCGAGCTGCTGGGTCGGCCTCGCGGTGCCAGTCACGCTATAGTCGAGCGTCCGGTTGCTCGCCGCGGTCCGGTCCTGGCGGATCGATCCAAGCCGAGCCGCCAGACCGAAGAACTGGCCATCGTCAAGCGACATTCGCCGATTCAGGTTCTTGTCGTCCTCGTTGGTGAGGTCGAGACCAGCCCGCAACCGCTGGGTCAGCCAGGGAAGGGTCCGGTGCGTCGCATCGAGGGAGAAGGTCGAGCGGCGGTAGTCATGTTGGAACTCGTAGTTGCGCCAGTAGACTTCCGGGGGTGCCAGGAAGAACCCTCGGCGGGGAGTGTCCACCAGACTGGCGTCGGCGTAGTACATGCTGAAGATGTTGTTCGAGAACGGGAGGAGGACCTTCCCGCGAGACAATCCCAAGCCGGCGTTGATGTTGAGCTTCGGGGTGGGCGTCGCGGTCACGTTGATCCGTGAGCTGAATCGGTTGGCGGTGTTGGTGGGCTCCACCCCCTCGTCGTCGTCCCACCCCAGACTCCCGAAGTACTGGACCAAGTCACTGCCGCCCCGCAGATTCACCGAGTACCCCTGCGAATGCCCGGTGGAGAAGAACGGGCGCCCGGCGGCACCCTCCCGCTCCAGAATATTCAGGGTGACGGCCTGACCCGCCGCGTTCCTCGAATAGAGGTCAGGAAGTCTCCCCTCCGGATTTTGAAACCAGTTGGCCCCCTGGCGGGTAATGAGCTCGAACTCGGCCCTGCCGGAATGGCCCTTCTTGGTGATGATCTGCACCACCCCGTTGGACGCTTCGGTGCCGTACAGGGTCGCTGCCGCCGGACCCCGGATGATTTCGATGCTCTCGATGTCCTCGGGATTGAAGTCGTTGAGACGAGACACCATCTCCGAGTTACGACCGCCCAGCGAGGCCGCAGCCGAGGTACGGCCATCGGCGCGGATCCCGTCGACGTAGATGATGGGCTCCGACCCAAGGTAGAAGGTGCTCGCCCCACGAACTTTGATCCGAGGGCCGGATCCCACGAAGCCCATTCGCGGTTGAATGGTGACCCCGGCAGCGCGGCTGTTCAGCAACTGGCCCACGGTGGTGGCCGACGAAAGCTGGACCGCGTCCGACACCTGGACGGTGGCCACCGCGTTGCCCAACTGCCTCCGCTGAGTCGCCTCAGTCGTTCCAGTGACGACCACCTCTTCGAGGTTGATGACCATCTCGCTGAGGGTGAGTCGGAGGTTCTCGTTCCCGGCCCGGACCCGCTGAGTCAGGGGGCGATACCCGATCGCCACCACCGAGAGCACCACCTCGGCACCCTCGGCGGCCTCCAGGCGGAACCGGCCATCGCGGTCGGTGGTGCCGGCGGTCGGAGTGCCGACGATCGACACCCGAGCACCCACCACTGGGCGACCCCTCGCGTTCACCACCGCTCCGGCGATGACGGCCAACTCCGTCCCCGCCGACGGCCCAGTCACGGCTGCTGTCGGCGGCCTCGCTGTTACGCCCGGCGGCGTCGTCACTGCGGTAGCGGATCCCTCAACGGCTTGGAGGAGCAGGAACGGCAGGAGGGCAGGAGTGAAGCGCATGACGGACCCCTTACGCAACGAGACGGGCAGAGGATGGCTGGGCCATATCTCCGCATACTGCGTGTATGCGCGGACCCTTTAGAATGCGGCCCGCGCGATGGGCTGTCAAGGGCCGGGTGGGGCGGGGGGTGCTCGGCGGTCGACCTACCGGCATTGACGTTCGGGGCATCTCGGCCCCAGTACGACGGCGGGGAAGACCGCTCCCTAGCCCGTTCTACCTGTCGGGGTTGACCTGGTACTGCTCCAGCGAGCCGTCGGCCAGCGCGCGCGTCGTGAGCAGCAGGGTCCGGGTTCCGGCCCTGATCCGAAAGGCGCGGTAGCTCATCCCACCTCGCATCTCGTACGCCACCGGGACGAATTCGGTCGGGCTGCCGAGTGGAGCAAGGCTGGTGGCGAAGTCCTCCACCGCTTGTTTCGAGAAGTAGGCATTGGCGTTCGGGGTGAACAGCCTGCGATCGATTCTCCCATTCTGCAGGTCCCCGAAGATTCGCCGAGCCTGGCTCAGAGCCG
>JBJXGT010000053.1:0-113348 GCA_046160105.1 Gemmatimonadales bacterium
TGACCGGGCATCCTTCGCTGACCATGCCTAACGGCTTCCGGGACGACGGCACCCCGGTCAGCGTCAGCTTCGTCGGGCGCCTGTTCGAGGAGGCCGCGCTCCTGGCGGTCGGCAAGGCCTATCAGGAGGCCACTCGGTTCCACCGCCGGCATCCTCCCTCGTTCCAATCCTGATCGGAGTCCTCGCCTCATGCCTACCTCCGTGCTGCTGGAAGAGCTCTCCTGGACCGATGTCGAGGCCCTGCTGGCCGCCGGTACCCGGACCGCCATCATCATGACGGCGTCGATGGAGCAACACGGCCCCCATCTGCCGACCATGACCGACACCGCCATCGGCTACGCGGTCGGCGAACGGGTCGCCCGCAAGCTCGGCAACGCCATCCTGGCTCCGGTGATCCGACCGGGATGTTCGGATCATCACCTGGCTTTCCCCGGGAGCCTGTCGATCCCCGAGCCGATCTTCATCGACACGGTGCGGGCCTGCGTCCGCAGCCTGGCACCCCACGGATTCTCCACCTTCGTCCTGCTCTCGGCCCACGGCGGCAATTTTGCCGCCCTCAGCAAGGCCGCCACAATGCTGCGCGAGGAATTCGCGGGCACCGAGGTCCGGATCATCGACTTCGCGGGGCGGGATGCCTTGCTCGAAACGATGCAGGTGATGATCGCTGCCGCGGCCGAGTTGGGCCGGCCACAGGAGGTCGACGCGATTCACGCCGACGTGACCGAGACGTCGGTCCTCTTGTCCCGCCATCGGGCGCTGGTGAAGATGGACCGTCTCGAAGTCGGAGCGATGGGCCACATCGACACCGACGAGCTGTTCGCGAAGGGCCTCCGGGCGATCACCCCGAACGGGATCCTCGGCGACCCCCGCGGCGCCACTGCGGCCATCGGCGAAGCCGTGATCGAGCGGCTGGCGGATCACATCGCGAAGTACGTCCGAGGGGCTGAGGGGCGGGGCGCAGGGGGCTAGGGGGTAGGGCAGGGCTTCGGGACTCAGGACTCAGGACTCAAGACTCAGGACTCAGGACTCAAGACTCAGGACTCAGGACTCAGGACTCAAGACTCAAGACTCAGGGCTCCGGACTCCGGACTCAAGACTCAAGGCCCGGAGGAGGCACCCGCGCTCTTGACAGGCCACGTCCCGGCTGGCCCGCTAACTCAACCGGGCGCCGAAATACTGTCACCGAGGAAACCCACCACCCTGCCGAGTCCTGAGTCCTGAGTCCTGAGTCCTGAGTCCTGCGCCCTACATCCGATACGTCGCCTGCAGCCCGAGCGGGATCCCGAAACCCCAAAAAACCATCAGCAAGATCGTCCAACTGAGCAGGAACGAGACCGAGTACGGCAGCATCATCGATACCAGGGTGCCGATGCCGGTGCCGCTGACATACCGCTTGGCGTACACGACCACGAGCGGGAAGTACGGCATCATCGGGGTGATGATGTTGGTCGAGGAGTCGCCGACCCGGTAGGCCGCCTGGGTCAGATCGGGCGACAGCCCGAGCTGCATCAGCATCGGCACGAAGATCGGCGCCAGCAGCGCCCACTTGGCCGAGGCGGAGCCGATCAGCAGGTTGACGGACGTGGTCAGCAGAATGATGCCGATGATGGTCACCTGCGAGGGCATGGCCAACGCCTTCAGGGCATTGGCGCCCTTGAGCGCGAACAGGGCCCCGAGGTTCGACTGGCCGAAGGCCGCGATGAACAGCGAGGCGAAGAACGCCAACACGATGTAGTAGCCCATCGTGCTCATCGACTTGCTCATCGCCTGGATGACGTCTCGGTGTGATTTGACGGTACCGGCCATGTAGCCGTAGACGACTCCCGGCAACAGAAACAACAGGAAGATGAGCGGGACGATCGAGCGCATCAGCGGGGCCGTCGCCGCCGTCAGGGAACCCTCCGGCGACCGGAACGGCGAGGCCGCCGGCGTCGAGGCGAGCGCCAGGATGACGAGCCCACCCACCATCGCCATCAGTGCCGCCCACAGGCCACGCCGCTCCAAGGGGGTGAGCGCCTCCATCTTCGGTATCGCGGAGGCATCGCCGTCGACGGCCACCTTCCGAAGCCGCGGCTCGATGACCCGATCGGTGATGAACCACCCCACCGAGACGATCACGAAGGTGGAGGCGATCAGGAAGTACCAGTTGTTGAGCGGATTGACCTGTCGACCCGGCTCGATCAGCTGCGCGGCCGACTGGGTCAGGCCTTGGAGCAGCGGATCGAGGCTCGACGGGATCAGATTGGCGCTGAACCCCCCGGAGACCCCGGCAAAGGCCGCCGCGATCCCCGCCAGCGGGTGCCGGCCGGCGGCCGCGAACATCACCGCCCCGAGGGGGATCACCAGGACGTAGCCCGCGTCCGCGGCGGTGTGGCTGATGGTCGCCACGAAGATCAGCAACGGAGTCAGTAGCTTGGGGGCAGTGACCCCCAGCAGCCCTTTGAGTCCAGCCGTGATGAACCCGGTATGCTCGGCCACCCCGACCCCAAGCAGCGCCACCAAGACCACCCCGAGTGGATGGAAGCTGGTGAAGGTGGTGACCATGTTCGACAGGAAGGTCGTCAGGGTCGGGCCAGCGACCTGATTGATGATCTTGATCGGCTGGTTGCTGCGCGGATCGATCTCGCTGAAGGTCACCGGGGCAAGGAAGGCCGAGAGGAGCCACACCACGCCCATCAGAATGACGAACAGCAGTGCCGGGTCCGGCAACTTGTTGCCGACCCGCTCGATCGTCGCCAGGATCCTGTCGAGCCGGCCGGTCGGCGCCGCGGCGGTGTTCTCCATGCGTTATCGTCCCGGAGCGAGGTCGGCCCCCAAGCTACCGCCCGCGGCCCACCCCGGCCAGAGCGGAGACTCAGGACTCCAGACTCAAGACTCAAGACTCAAGACTCAAGACTCAGCGGTCCTGAGTCCTGAGTCCTGAGTCCTGAGTCCTGAGTCTTGAGTCTTGCGTCCTGCTACTCCCGCAAATACCCCCAACTATGCAGCCGATCGACATCCTCGTACCATCGATCCCCGATGTCTTTCCGGTAGTACATGTTCGGGATCATGATGTTGTCGATCCGACCATAGGCTTGGCGCTGCGCGTGGCGCATGGTCGGGCCGGTGCCGACCACGATCAACACCACGCCGCTGGTGCCGGTCACCACCCATTCGCCGTTGACCAACTTGACGTCCTCGATATGGACGCCCTCCCGGTTCGGCTTCTTGAAGATGATCACCGCGTCCTTCGAGTTCCGCAGAAAGGTGTCGCGGTCGCTGAACGGAAACGGCGGCACGACGATCCGGACCCCGACTTGATAACCGCTTCTCACCTTGAGCCGGGTGGCGGTGCCGTCGGCCAACTGATAGAGAAACTCCCCGATCGGCGTGGTCATCGCCTCCTGTTGGATGCTGATGGTCGGGTAACCGAACCGGGCGGTGAACTCGAGCGGGTAGATCCCGTTCGAGTTGACGATGCAGTTGACGTCGATGTAGCCCACGTACCGCTCTCGGCGGAGCCGGCTTTCCATCTTCCCTAACGTCGCCCGGAAGATCCGGTTGGGCTCCGACCAGAACATCGCGGTGCCCATCTCGCCGGTGGCCGGCCCGATGTCACCGGGGAACAGTTTCTTGTGCTCGAAGTTGACGCAGATCGGATAGACGAACTCGTTGCCGTTGAAGAATGCCCCGGTGGCCACCTCGACCCCGACGATCCGCCGCTGGAGCTGGAACTCCTTGATTCGATCGGCCCAGGCCCGTTGGTAGTCCTCGAGGACCTGGACCACGTCTTCGCCCCGCTCCTCCTCGCCCACGAAAAGGAGCTGCTTCATGTTCTGCGCCTCGCCGCTCGGCTTGATCACGTAGCGAGTCGGGTTGGTCTTGACGTAGGCGATGGCGTCGGCGAACGAAGTGAAGTTCTCCTGGGGAATGATCGGGACTCCGGCGGCCTTGAGCTCGAACTGCCCGAACGCCCGATCGTCCTCGAGCCGGTCGGTGTACGGGGTGCCGCCGACCACCCGCTTGCCGAGCACCCGCATTCGTTGGGCGTCGGAACCCATTCCGAGTACGTCGTCGAACACGATGACATCGGCCCAGTCGACGTCCTCCTCCCAGTCGGCCGACTTGGGCACGAATCCGTCGGCGATCTCCCGATCCTCCTCGGACTTGATGAAATACTTGACCTCGTGACCCTCCTTGGCGACCTCCCAGGCGATGTCGCTGATCAGCGCGTCGTAGGACACAAAGAGAAACTTGGGCATGAGGGAGGCTACCGGAGGAAGAACCCGTCCCGCAAGGTACGGCGCGGGTCGGCCCACATCGCGCCGCGGCCGATCACCTGGGTCGCGCTTCGACCCCCCATCAGGCCGGCCACTGCTGGGTCACGCAGTGGATCGCCCCGAGGCCCCAGACCAGGTCGGTGCAATCGATCGGGATCACCCGGTGGTTGGGGAAGCACCGCTGGAGCGTGTCCTGGGCGATGTCGTCCCGGGTGGCGTCATAGGCCGGCATCAGCACGATTCCGTTGGCGATGTAGAAGTTGGCGTAGCTGGCCGGGAGTCGCTGGTCACCCTGGTACATCGGCCGGGGCATCGGGAGGGTGACGATGTCGAGCGGCCGGCCGTCCTGATCCCTCATCCGACCAAGCCGGTCGAGGTTGTCGCGCAGGGGCCGGAAGTTGGGGTCGGCGGGGTCGTCTTCGATCACCGTCACCACCGTGGTCGGGTCGACGAACCGGGTCAGATCGTCGACGTGGCCGTCGGTGTCGTCGCCCTCGATTCCGTCACCGAGCCAGAGGATATTGGTCACTCCGAGGTGGGCGGCCAAGGCCCGCTCGATCTCGGCTTTGGACGAGGATGGGTTTCGGTTGGGATTGAGCAGGCACGACTCGGTGGTCAGCAGGGTACCGCGCCCGTTGACGTCGAGCGAACCCCCTTCCATCACGATGCCTGGCGCGATGCACTCGATCCCGAACTCGGCCGCGATCCGGCTCGGGATCACGTCGTCGTCGTCGAAGGGGGGGTACTTCCCGCCCCACGCGTTGAAGCCCCAATCGAGGATCCGCTGCTCCCGGCGGCCGTTCACGTCGCGTTCGACGAAGATCGGGCCGTGATCACGGCACCACGCGTCGTTGGTCGGGTGGTGATGAAAGAACACGTTGTCGGCCGAAACCCCCGAGGTGGTCAGCGTCGCCCTGGCGCGTTGCTCCATCGCCATGTCGATCACGTTGATGTGGACCTCCTCACGGGGCGCGAGGTGGCGAACGATCTCGGCGAACACCGCCGGTACCGGCGCGAACTTGTCGGGCCACGACGACTCGCGGTGCGGCCAGCTGAGCCAGGTACCTCGATGGGGTGCCCATTCGGCCGGCATCCGAAACCCCGGCGGGGTGAGGCTACTCATCGAGATAGCGCTGGACCAAGCCGCCGTAAGCGTCGATCCGCCGGTCTCGCAAAAACGGCCAATGGGTCCGAACCACGTCGACCTGGCCGAGCTCGCAGGGGACGATCAAGGTCTCCTCGCCCTGGCCACCCTTCGCCAGCAGGCGACCGTTCGGGTCGGCCACGAAGCTGCCGCCCCAGAACTCGATGCCGTTGGCCGCCGACGGTTCGAACCCGACCCGATTGACCGAGGCGACGAACACCCCGTTGGCGATCGCGTGACTCCGCTGGATCGTTTCCCACGCCGCCTGCTGGCGCTCGCCATACTCCGCTTTCTCCGGGGGTAACCAGCCGATCGCCGTCGGATAGAAAAGGATCTCCGCCCCGGTGAGCGCGGTCAGTCGAGCGGCCTCGGGGTACCACTGGTCCCAGCAGACCAGGACGCCGATCTTCGCGAACTTCGTCTGCCAACTCCGAAACCCGAGGTCCCCGGGGGTGAAGTAGAACTTCTCCAGATATTGCGGATCGTCGGGGATGTGCATCTTCCGATATTTGCCCAGATACTGCCCGTCGGCGTCGATGATCGCCGCCGTGTTGTGGTAGAGACCCTCGGCGCGCTTCTCGAACAGGGAGGCAATGATGACGACGCCGAGTTCCTTGGCCAAGTCGCCCAGGACGCCGGTGGTCGGGCCCGGAACCGCCTCGGCGAGCCGAAAGAACTGATGATCTTCGGTCTGGCAGAAATACGGGCCGAGAAACAACTCCTGGAGGCAGATGATCTGGGCCCCCCGGCTCGCGGCGTCGCGAATCCGATCGATGGCCTTCGCCAGGTTGGCGCGGGGATCGGCGCCGCAGGTCATCTGCGGCAGGCCGACCGTGATGGTGCGCTTGGGGTTCGTCATCGAGGAAATCTAACGCCCCTCTGCCGCCGGGTCTCCCCGGGTTCGCGGCGAGCCCGGGCTCGAGCTCTTCGCGCTGTAGTGGCCGACTCGGGATTTTCTGTCGCCCGAGGGGGACAACAACTATAATTCGAGCCGGTTCCGCCCTGGATGGAATCAATCCCGGCGGCGCTATTGGTGGCCTCGGCGCCGTTCGAGTTCAAGGTTCACTGATTCGTGTCGTTCTCATCGAAGGAGTCCGGCGATGGTGTTAGGCTTCGTGTTGTTCGCGCTGTGGCAGCAGACCCCCGCCAAGATCGCCCGGATCGAGATCTCCCCGGCTCAAGCCGAGATCCAGGTCGGACAGACCGTTCAGATGTCGGCCCGGGTCCTCGACGCCAATGGGGCCGTGGTCCCGAACGTCCGGGTGCTCTGGTTCGGCGGCGGCGATGGCACGGTTGATACCACCGGCCTCGTCCGCGGTGGGTTCCGCGGCTACATCCAGGTGGTGGCGATGGCCGTGGGGCCCGGCGGGCGACAGAGCCAGGAAGCCCGCGTCCGGGTCACCCCGGCGCCTGCCGCGCGTCTCGACCTGCTGGCCAGCGGCCTCAAGCTGGCCGTCGGCTCGCGGTACACGATCACCGGCACGCCGAAGAGCGCCGAGAACGACATCCGCTACGATCCGATCAGCTACAGCTCGAGCAACCCGCGAGTCGTCGCCGTTACCCCCGACGGACGGCTCGAGGCGGTTCGACCCGGGACGGCCGTGGTGACCGGGGCGGCCGGCAACGCCAAGGCGACCGTCACGGTCGAGGTCGTCTCGTCCGTTCCCGCGACGGCCGCCATCGCGCTGGCCACCGGGACCGCCAAAACCGGCGACGTGGTGCGCTTCACCGTGGGCGTGAAAGACCGGACCGGGCGAGCGATCGAGGGATTGGCGCCTCGCTGGTCGGTGGCCGCGGTCGACCCGGCCGGGGTGGCACAGATCGACGCCGAGGGGGCCTTCGTCGCCGAGGAGCAGGGCACCTACACCGTCACGGCCCAGGTCGGCACGGTCACCGCGGACGCGTCGATCCGGGTCTCACCCCGACACGTGGGGCGGGGCATCGAGGTGGTCGGCCGAGTCCCGATTCCCGAGCAAGGGGGCGAGGTCTGGCCCCATCCCAACGGGAAGTGCGTCTACTACAGCACGATTTCCGACCGCGTCTACGCGGTCGACGTCTCCGACCCGAGCAAGCCCACCATCGTCGATTCGATGAAGATCGACGCCCGGATCATCAACGACGTGATGACCACCGAAGACGGCAAGTACGGCGTCTTCAGCCGGGAGGGCGCCTCCAACCGGAAAAACGGGATTGCCATCTTCGACGCGAGCGACGCCTGTCATCCCAAGGTCATCGCCGACTACAACGCCACCGTGTCGGGGGGGGTCCACTCGGCGTTTGTCTATCAGGGCCACGTCTACCTGACCGACGACGCCACCGGATCGATGCGGGTGATCAGTATCAAGGATCCCTACAACCCCCGCGAAGTGGGCCGCTGGCAGACCAGCCAGACCGAGCACGGTCGCTACATCCACGACATCGACGTGCGCGACGGGTTCGCCTATCTCTCCTACTGGAACGACGGACTCATCATCGTCGACATCGGTAACGGGGTCAAAGGCGGCAGCCCCGAGAAGCCGGTTCAAGTGGCTCAGCTCAAGTACGACCTGAACCATCTCTATCGCCGGGTCGACGAGATGTACGGCCTCGGGGCCCGGGGCACCCACACCGCCTGGCGTCACAAGAACTACATCTTCATCGCCGACGAGGTCTACGCCAGCAAGGCGGCCAAGGGACACGCCGGGGGCAACGATCTGACCTGGGGGCGCCTCCAGGTGGTCGACGTGTCCGACATTACCAAACCCAAGATCGTCGCCTGGTACGAGCCGACCGACGGAGGCGTCCACAATGTCTGGGTCGCCGGCGATTCGCTGTACATGGGCGCGTACCAGGGCGGGGGACGGGTGGTCGACATCTCCGGCGAGCTGAAGGGCGACCTGCTCCGACAGGGCCGGGAGATCGCCTGGCTCTTCACCGCCGACTCGGCCGGTTCCAAGCCGCGGGCGACCTTCACCTGGGGCGCCGCGGTGAAGGACGGGTTGATCTACTTCAACGACATCAACACTGGGTTATGGATTACCCGGCTCGAAAAGAAGGAACGACCGGTGCCCTGAGGGAGATGACGGCTCGGGGCGAGCGATGGCTCGCTCCGGGCCACCCTTCAGCCCGGCCGAATCGCCGCCCACCCCTGTCCCGCCGCCACCGGCCACCCCAACACGATCGCGGTCCCCTGAATCGTCCGGTCGAAACCTCGCTCGGATTTCGCGACCGTTTCGATCGGGTAACGCCACTGCTGGGTGGCGTCGGTTTCGAGGTGAACCTCACCCGCCAGGGACAACTCGGTGGTGAACCACTCCCCCCCGCCGGCCGCGCCCTGCCAGCGGAACGCCGCCCGGAGCCGGCCGTCACGATCCACGGTGATTTGCTTGTGGAGCCCGCCCAGCGTCAGGGCGACCTCGAGCCGCTCCTCCGTCGCTTCGGTCCTCGCCAGCCCCGTCTCGGTGGCCCATGACCGATGCACCGCGACTCGCCCGGCGGCCCAGTCCGCCGCGCTGGCCACCGTTCCCACCAACCGCTCCTGCCAGATCGCCCGGTCGTGGGCGTCGAACGGCGGCATCGCGTCGAGGGTGAGATGGGCCTCGAGGTCGTGAATGCTCGCCGCCCCGTCGCCGTCGGTGGCGTGGGCGGCGGCGCCCCGTTCGACCGCGGCCTCGTGATACGCCTCGCGCCGTCGGGTCAGGACGTTGGCCAAGTTTGCCAGCGGCCCGAAATGGGTCCATTCCTCGACCGCACCCCCCCGATGGGGGGCGATCAGCGTAGAGCACCGGTCGTTATGGATCCAGATCTCCTTCTGTCCGTCGCAGTCGAGGTCGATCGACTCGCTTCGGAGCGGTTGGTCACGCCGCAGCAGCCCCTCGGCCCTGGCCAATTCGCGCCAGATCCCGTCTCGCAGGTGGGGGAGGTAGAGGCCACCGAACACTCCGTGCCAGTAGGCGTCGTTGCACTGAGCTCGACCGATGGCTCGGCGCGCGTCGGCCGGGTCGCCGCGCTCACGGCACAGCGCCGAGAGGGCCAGCATCTTCTTGTGCATCCGATTCGACTCGGAGTACCTGACGAAGAAGTGGCGCCAATGGGTCCCCCGAAGCAACGCGCCGTCCGGTCCGGCCACCCGTTCCTTGCCGATCTCCGTTTCGAGGGCCCCGAGCCGAAGTGCCTGACTCGGCGGCAGGGCCCAGCCCTCCATCTCGCGATACGACGCGCTCGGCAGATAGCTCAGGCCGCCGCTGCGAATCGAGCTGAATGCCTCGGCGAACGTGGCCAGGCGGATCTCGCCCTGGTCGGTCAGTTGCCGCAGGGTCGCGGTGAACTCCTTGATCCAGCCGCTGCCGTAGACCCATTCCAGGGTTCCCGGCCAGCCGCCGAACTTCTCGCCGTCGTCGGCCAACACGGCGAGCGGGGCGCCCGCCGCTCGGAGGGCGCGGAAGTACTCCGCTAGCTCACTCGGCGGCCGGAACGGGACCAGGTAACGGAGCCGTTCGTCGATCGGGAAGACGCCGATGGTCGATCCGCCCGCTTCGGTCAGAAACGGCTGATGAAGTTGCTCCCGGGCGAACCCGGCCACCAGGAAATGGCGATCGTCGACCAGGACGTACTTGACGCCGGCATGGGCCAGGTCGTCCACCAGGTCCGGCTCCCAGACCCGCTCCGTCAGCCAGAGGCCGGTCGGCGTGACCCCGAACCGGGAGACGATCGCCTCCCGCAGTCGACCGATCTGCTCCAGCCGATCCGCTCGCGGCAACACCGCCAGGATCGGCTCGTCATAGCCCGCCAAGAGCAGTTCGATCTGGCCCGCAGCCACCCGCCGACCGAGGAGGTCGAGATAGCTCGGCGCTCTGGCCTCGAGCCAATCCAACAGGGGCCCGGACAGGTGGAGGGAGACCGGCCAGGCTCCGCCGGCATCCAGCGCCTCGAGCAGCGGGCGATACACGTCGGCGAGGTGCTGTTCGAAGACCGAGTCGAAGTTGCCCACCGGCTGGTGGAGATGGAGTCCGAGGGTGAACAGCACGGGCGGGTTCATCCGTCGGCGTCCGTGAACGCATCCCGGGTGAAGCCGAGCCGGGCGGCGAGGCTGGTCAGCCGGGCCCGCACGACGGGGTCGGCGGCGTGACGGAGCCGAAAGAACTTGGTCTGGGCGTCGAACGGGATCGTGAGCCCTTCGAGCTCGACCAGGTCGAGGACCCGCTCGAGGCGCGCCAGCATGGCCGGCGACGCGTCTCCGAGCCCGTCTGGCACCAGGCGGGTGACGGCGGCCCGGAGGGTGTCCGGATAGCTGGCCGAGCCGTGGGCCAGCCGGACCAATTCCTCGGCCGAGAACACTTCGCGCAGCGCTTCCCGGCGGAGCACCTCGCGGGCGAGTTCGCGTTCCCGCTCCGGAAACGCCTCCAGCGGCGCGGTCACCGCGCCGTCGGTATCGGCGTGGGTCAGATCGACTTCGACTCGGAATCCCGAGCCCCGATGGGTCGTTGCCGCGAATCGATCGGTCTGGCCGGTTCGTCGGTGCTGGACCTGCACCATGCCGTCACCTAACGCCCCCACCAGGTAGCCGCCGATGACCGGCCGGCTCTGCCCCGGGGCCAGGGCGGTCACCGCGGCGTACCCGGCCGCGACCCGGATCGGGGCGGGCCACCGGGGTCGAATCCGGGTCCGATAGAGGTCCTCGCCGGTGCCGTCGGCGGGCCGGTTGGCCTTCGCGCGGGCCAGTCGTTCGAGCAAGCCGCGCTCGAGTCGTTCGCGATGGTCGCCGGCGAGATCGATCGCGCGGGCCGCGTACTTGAGGATCTGGAGGGTCTCGATCCCGGCGAGGTCGTCGAAGAACCAGCCGCACGAGGTGAACATCCGCATCGCGTTGCGTTCCAGCTCGATCAACTCGCGGCCCCGCTGGGCCACGTCGCTCGGCGCCCCGAGAATGGCGTAGGTGGTCCGGGCCGTCCACGGATCGGCGAAGTACTCGGCGGCCTCGGTGGCGAAGATCGCGTGCAACTCCTCGCCCAGCCATTCGACCGCGGCCCGAAGTGGCGCCCGCCAGGTTTGGGAGGTGCCCGCTTCCATCCGGCAGCCGCAGTCCGATCGCCACCGTTCGACGCCGTGGGCGCAACTCCAGGAGGTGCCCTCGACCAGCGTCACCGACTCGGTGGCCGGGTGGCGGGCGAGGAAGCTGGCGTAGTTTTCCACCCGGGTGTCGGGCTGCTGGTGGAGGGCCCGGAGCGTGGCCGCGAGCGCCATCTCGCCGAACCGGTGGTGGTGCCCATAGGTCTCGCCATCGGTCGCGATCGAGAACAACGCTGGCCCGACCGCGGGCAGCGGCGCCCCCAGCCACCGGGCGCTCCATCCGGCCGCGTTCTTGATCAGCGGTCCAAAAGCGACGTCATGCGCCGTCGCCCCGTCGTATGGCACCAGGGTGATCCGCCGCCCGCTGGACGTGGTGTAGAGCCCGGGCCGACCGGCCGGTGGGAGCGGCGTGAGCTGGTGCGGCGCGAGGACGGCGAAGCCGATGCCCTCCGCCGCCACTGCGTCGAGGGTGTCCTCGTCTACGGCCGTCTCGGGAAGCCACATCCCGACCGGCTCGCGACCGTACCGACGGCGAAAGTCGCTGATCCCGAGCCGAAGCTCGGCCGCCTTCTCGCGGCGGGACAACAACGGCAGGATCACGTGATGGTACGGCATCGCGATCGCGTTGCCGTAGCCAAGTCGGGCGGTGCTCGCTCGATCGGCCGCCAGGATCGCCCGATAGGTGGCTGGCGTTTCGTGCTCCATCCACTCGAGCAGCGTGGGCCCGAAATTGAAGCTGATCCACTCGAGGGTATTGACGATGCTCTTGATGTAGCCGTCGGCGCCGGGAACGCGGGCCGCCAGAACCGCGCGATAACACTCCCGCTCGATCCGCTCGTTCCAGTCGTGGAACGGCGCCGCGTTCGGTTCCCGCTCGACCTGATCGATCCACGGGTCTTCCCGTGGCGGTTGATAGAAATGCGCGTGGATGACGATGCAACGACGAGAGGGCGGGGTCATCGCGCCGTGACGGAGCGCCGGTCTCCGCGGGCCGCCGCGATCGCCGAGAGGACGTCCGGAAAGACGTCGTTGGTCGTTCGAAGGCTCGCGGCCAGGAGTCGGGCCTCGATCGGGACCACTCCCGTCTCGAGCGGCACCAGGAGCCGATCGAGATTGTCGAGATGTTCGGAAAACCGTTTCGAGGCGTAGTCGCCGGCGGTCTGCGACGAAATGATGAACTGCCAATCGGACGATTGGGCCAGGAGCAGCTCCCGGGCGGCCTGGGCGAGGATATCCTCGGACTCGACCCGGCCGAACGAAGTCTCTACCGCCGCCCAGAATCGCTCTTCCGACCGCCACAACCGGGTCCAGGTCCACTCGGTCTCGTGATTGAGCCACTTGCTGAAGTCGCCGTTGGCCCCCCACGAGCCCTCGGCCAAATGGACCGCGGTGGTCGGCGGACGTCGCGCCAAATGCGCGCTCGCGGTGGTTGCCGCGGGACTCGGCTGCCGCGACAAGGCCCGGTACAAGTCAGTGAGGAAGTCGACGCCTTCGAACCACCAGTGCCCGAACAGCTCGGTGTCGAAGGGCACCGCGATCAGCTCGCCGCCGGCACCCCCTTCCTCTTCGGCGATCTGCCGCACCATGGAGGCGTAGTTTTCCGCGTGGGCCCGCGCCCGCGCCCGGGCGCCGTTGGGGTCGTACCGTTCCTTCCCGCCCAGGTCGACGTTCGGGTCGGTGACCCGCCAGAACTTGAGACCGCCCGGAAACCGGATCTTGTGAAACTCGAGGTAGCGGCCATCGCCTGGGTAGCCTTGGTGCCGGCTCCACACCATCCGAGACGCCTGGGGATCGCGGACCAGCGTGGTCACCGCCGAGCGGCCCCGCCGTGGCGAGACCTGATAGGCGCGGTAGGGCGATCGAGCCGCGGGGAGATCGAGCGGATCGTCACTCGCCACCAGGGCGCCGTCGGGGAAGTCCGGGTGGCGGTAGAGGCCTAACGTTCGGCCCGCCTGGGCCAGGTGGGAGTCGGTGAAGAAGTACTGGTACCCGGCCTCGCTCAGGTGCTCCTCGATCCCGACCCGATAGGCCTGCCCCGGCGCGTCGGGGTGCGGTTGCCAGGGGCCCTCCGGCCGATAGGCGCACTCGGGGACCCAGCATCCGACCGGGTCCGAGCCGAAGAGCCGCCGATGCTCGAGCCGTCCGGCGGCCAGCTGAAGACGGATGCTCTCGTCCTTCGCCAGGAGCGGGAGGAACCCGTGGGTCGCCGCCGAGCTCATGATCTCGATCCGGCCCGCCTGTTCGTGATGCCGGAGCGCCTGGACCAGGTTGCCGTCGACCCGCTCGAAGAGCCGTTCCAGCCGGGCCAACCGGCCCCGCCAAAACTCGGCGATCGGGGTCAGGGTCTTCTCACCGGTTCGCTTGAAGTCCGCGACGGCTTCGTCGCAGGCCAGGAGCCGCTGGGCGAGGAAGGTGCGGAGCTCCCGGGCGAACGTCGGATGGGCGAGCTGGGTCGCGAGAATCGGAGTGACACCCAACGTGATCGGGCACCGCGCGCCCTCGATCTCGAGTCCGTTGAGCATCTCGAGCAGCGGCAGGTAGGTGTCCACCGCCGCCTCGCAGATCCAATCGGAGCCATGGGGCCATCGTCCGTGATTCAGCACGTACGGCAGATGGCTGTGGAGCGCCAGGACGAGATCCATCTCAGCAGCGCGCCTCGACGACCCGCCGATAGACGGCGAGGTACTGCTCGACCGCCCGCTCCCAGCTGAAATCACGGGCCATCGCGGTGCGGGTCATTCGGGTCCATTCGAACGGATTGTGGTAACAATCCACCCCGCGAAGGGCGGCGCCCACCAGCGGCTCGGCCTCGTAGGGATCGAAAACGAAACCGGTCACCCCATCCTCGACCGTATCGACCAGCCCCCCCACCCGCCGGACGATTGGCGCCACCCCGTATCGTTGGGCGCGCATCTGGGTCAGGCCGCACGGTTCGTATTGGCAGGGCATCAGCAGGAAATCCGCGCCCGCCATCACCACATGCTCGAGTTGGTCGGTGAACTTGGTGTCGATCGCCACCTTGCCAGGCATCATCCTGGCGATCATGCCGAGCGCCTCCTCGAAACGGCGCTCGCCGGCCCCGATGAAGACGAACTGGGCATCGAGCCGGAACAGATCGTAGGTGGCCACCACGATGTCGAGTCCCTTCTGGGTGACCAACCGGGCCGCCATCCCGAACACCGGCAGCCGCGGATCGCTGGTCAACTCGAACCGAGTCTGCAGGGCTCGCTTGCACGCCACCTTGCCCGAGAGATCGGCGGCGGAGAAGTTGGCCGCGATCTGGGGATCCTTGGTCGGGTCCCAGGTCGCGTGGTCGATCCCGTTGAGGATCCCCGTGAACCGATCGCCTAACGAGGCGAACACGTCGTGGAGGCCGAAGCCGCCTTCCGCGGTCCGCAGCTCGACGGCGTGATTGGGGCTCACCGTGACCACCGCGTCGGCGAACACCAACCCTGCCTTCAGGAGATTGAGCTTCCCGTACCACTCGAGCTGGTGGTGGTTGAACAGCGACCACGGGAGGCCAAGCTCCTCCAGGGCCGACGGACGGTAGTGACCCTGGTAACCGGCGTTGTGGACCGACAGCACGGTCGCCACCCGGGCGTAGCGGGGATCGGTGGCGTAGTAGGTCCGCAGATAGGTCAGGGCCAGCGCGGCGTGCCAGTCGTGGGCATGGAGGATGACCGGACCCTCGGCGACCATCGGCAGGGCCATGACGCTCGCCAGCGCGAACAACCCGAAGCGGAGGTGATTGTCGGCAAAATCACCCTGCTGATCGCCATACAGCTTCGGCCGATCGAAGAAACCGTCGTGCTCGATGAAATAGACCCGGGCTCCGGGGGGCGGGATCGCCTCGGTGAGGATTCGCACCGTCTCCCGACGCTTGCCGAGAGGCACCACCAACGGCTCGCCTACCGGCACCAGCTCCCCGGCCGTTTCCCGGACCGAGCGGTAAAGGGGGACGAAGGCGAGGGTGCGCACTCCGGCGGTGGACAGGAACCGGGCCAGGTTCGCGGCGGCCTCGGCGAGGCCCCCGGTTCGCGCGTAGGGCACGTACTCGGCGGAGATGTGCACCACCGTCACCGGCTCGGCCGCCGCGGTGGCGAGGGCCGAGGCCGGAAACCGGGTCCGATCCGCCGAGCGACGGTCAGGCATCGCGAGCGGCCGGCGGATCGTCAGGGAACGGGTCGCGCCGAAGGGCGGGGGCGTAGTAGTGCTCGGTGTAACGCTGAAGCATCAACCGCGAATTGAACCGAGCGAAGGCGACCCGGAGCGCGTTGCGCATCCGATCCACCCAGCCATGGGGCACGCCGTCAATGTCCCGGTCGTAGTACTGAGGGATCAACTCCTCCTCGAGGAGGCGATAGAAATGCTCGGCGTCCGAGTCGTCGACCGCGTCGGTGTCGTCGGGATTGGCCGCGAACGGAATCGCCCAGCCGTTGCTCCCGTCGAACCCCTCCTCCCACCAGCCATCGATGGTGCCGAACTGCGGAATCGCGTTGAAAGCAGCCTTCATTCCGCTCGTGCCGCACGCTTCGAGGGGAACCCGCGGCAGATTGAGCCACACGTCCACGCCTTGCACCAAGGCGGTCGCGACGTGCATGTCGTAGTCCTCGAGGAACGCGACCCGGCCCTCGAAGAAACGGTCGTGGGTGAACTGATAGACCTCCTGGAGGATCGTCTTCCCCGGATTGTCGGCCGGGTGGGCCTTGCCCGCGAAGATGATCTGCACCGGCCGGCGTTTGTCGCAGAGGAGTCGGTGGAGCCGATCGATGTCGCGGAAGATCAGCGAAGCGCGCTTGTAGGTGGCGAACCGCCGGGCGAACCCGATCGTCAGCGCGTACGGGTGGAGCAGGGTGCCCGCGGCCACCACTTGATTGGCTTCCTCCCAATGCGCCGCGAACCGCTTCCGGGCGTCTTCGCGGATGAACCCCATCAGGGTGCCTTTGAGCTCCTGATGGACCTGCCACAGACCGGCGGGGTCGATCCGCTTGATCTGCTCGCCGAGGGTCGGGTCGTCGAGGCGGAGCCCCCAATCGATCCCCAACTCGCGGTCGAGCAACGCCATCATCGGGTTCGCCATCCAGGTCGCCAGGTGGACCCCGTTGGTCACCGCCCCGATCGGCACCGCATCCTCCGCCCGCGTCGGCCAGAGGGACTTCCAGATTCGCCGAGACACCTGTCCGTGACGCTCGGAGACCCCGTTGACCCGCCCCGACAGCCGCATGGCCAGCACCGTCATCTGGAAACGCGGATCGGTCGCCGGGTCATGGCGGCCCAGATCGAGAAAGGCTTCCCGGTCGATCCCCATCGACTCCCAGATCGGGCCCGCGCACGACACCAGGTGGTCGGTCTCGAACGCATCGTGGCCGGCCGGCACCGGCGTATGGGTCGTGAACACCGAGGTGGCCCGGACCTCGGCCACCGCCTCGGCGAAGGCCTTGCCGGCCGCGGTCAGCTCCCGGAGTCGTTCCAGCAGCATGAAACCAGCATGGCCCTCGTTCGCGTGCCACACCCCCGGGTCCAGTCCGACCGCTCGAAGCACCCGCACTCCCCCGACGCCCAGCAGCCACTCCTGCCGCAAGCGCAGGTCCGGGCCGCCCGCGTAGAGCTTGCTCAGCAGGGTTCGGTCTTCGGGATGGTTCTCCTCCAGGTTGGTGTCGAGGAGGTAGAGCGGCACCCGACCAGCCCGCATGGTCCAGACCCGCACGTGCACCGAGCGGCCGAAGGTCTCGACCACCGTGAGGTACGGCTCGCCCGATTTGCCTCGAAGCTCGACCAACGGGGTGACGATCGGATCGACGTGATCGTCACTGTCCTCCTGCCAGCCGTCGGCTCGAAGCCGCTGGTCGAAGTACCCCTTCATGTACGACAGCCCGATCCCGACGAATGGCAACCCGAGGTCCGACGCGGTCTTGCAGTGATCGCCGGCCAGGATGCCAAGGCCGCCGCTATAGATCGGAACCGAGTTGTGGAGCCCGAACTCAGCGCAGAAGTAGGCGACCGGCCGCGTCATCAGCCCGGGGTACCGGCGGCCAAACCAGGTTCGCTCCTGCTGGTGGTCGTTGGCGAGCCACCCCATCACTCGATCGTAGCGGGCCAGGAATTCGGGGTCGTGGGCGAGCCGCTCGAGCCGCGAAGGGGAGACTTCGCGCAGCATCTCGATCGGATTGTGACGGGTCTCCCGCCACATCGGCGGATCGATGGCCCGGAGCAGGTCGCGCGCATCACGGTTCCAACACCACGAGAGATTGGTGGCGAGTGCCGCCAACCCCTCGAGCCGCGGAGGGAGCACCGAGATCTTCTGTCGCAAGTGTTGCATGCGTTAGTGAACCAGTTTCTTGTAGCGAATTCGATGCGGCTGATCGACCGCGACACCCTTCCGCTTCTTGTGGTCGGCGGCGTAGTCCTGATAGTTGCCTTCGAACCAGTAGACTTCGCTGTCGCCCTCGAACGCCAGAATGTGGGTCGCGATCCGGTCGAGGAACCACCGATCGTGGCTGATCACCACCGCGCACCCCGCGAACCGAACCAAAGCATCTTCCAACGCCCGCAACGTGTCCACGTCGAGGTCGTTGGTCGGCTCGTCGAGCAGGAGCAGGTTGCCGCCGCGCTTGAGGACCTTGGCCAGATGGACCCGGTTCCGCTCGCCACCCGAGAGCACCCCCACCTTCTTCTGCTGGTCCGCGCCCTTGAAGTTGAAGCCGGCGCAGTAGGCCCGGGCGTTGATCTGTCGCTTGCCGAAGTCGAGCACGTCGTGTCCGTCCGAGATCTCCTCGTACACCGACTTGTTGGCGTCGAGGGCGTCTCGACTCTGATCGACCGCCGAGATCTGGACCGTCGACCCCACCACCAGTTCGCCGCTGTCAGGCGTCTCCTGCCCGGTGATCATCCGAAACAGCGTCGTCTTGCCCGCTCCGTTGGGCCCGATGACCCCGACGATCCCCCCCTTGGGCAGTGCGAAATTCAGGCCGTCGAACAGCAGGTTGTCGCCAAAGCCCTTCCGGAGGTCTTTCGCGACCACCACCTCGTCGCCCAGCCGCGGCGGGACCGGGATCGAGATTTCCGCCGTTCCTTCCTGTTCCCGTTCGCCCTCGGCGAGCAGGTTCTCGTACGCGTTGATCCGCGCTTTGCCCTTCGCTTGCCTCGCCCGGGGCGACATCTTGATCCACTCGAGCTCGCGCTCGAGGGTCCGTCGCCGGGTTGATGCGGCCTTTTCCTCCTGCTGCATCCGGGTCTGCTTCTGATCGAGCCAGCTCGAGTAGTTGCCCTGCCAGGGGATCCCCTCACCGCGATCGAGTTCGAGGATCCAGCCAGCCACATTGTCGAGGAAATAGCGGTCGTGGGTGATCGCCACCACCGTCCCGGGAAACTCGGCCAAGTGGCGCTCCAGCCAAGCGACCGACTCCGCGTCGAGGTGATTGGTGGGCTCGTCGAGCAGCAGCAGGTCGGGTTGTTCCAGTAAAACCCGGCACAACGCCACCCGGCGCCGCTCCCCGCCCGACAGCTTGGTGACGGCCGCGTCCCCTGGCGGGCAGCGGAGCGCGTCCATGGCGATATCGAGCTTCCGGTCGAGCTCCCAAGCCCCCATGGCCTCGATCCGGGTCTGCAGGTCGCCTTGCTTTTCGAGGAGCGCGTTCATCTCGTCGTCACTCATCGGTTCGGCGAACTTCATGCTGATCGTCTCGAACTCGGTGAGCATCGCTCGAATTGGCGCGACCGCCATCTCCACGTTGCCGCGGACGTCCTTGGTCGGGTCGAGCATCGGCTCCTGCGGCAGGAACCCAATCCGGATCCCTTCCGCGGGGCGGGCATCGCCCAGGAAGTCATGATCGACCCCGGCCATGATCTTGAGGAGACTCGATTTGCCGGCCCCGTTGGAGCCGAGCACGCCGATTTTTGCCCCGGGCAGGAAGTTGAGGTAGATGCCTTTGAGGATCTCCCGGCTTGGTGGAACCACCTTCCGGAGATCGCGCATCGCATAGATGTATTGATAGTTGGCCATAGCCGGGGAAGTTTGGGCCCACCCGACCCGAAACGGTAGGCCGCCGGCCCTCTGGTGTCGGGCGACCAGCCGGACCATCTTTCCGGACCCCCTTGAAGGAATGGCTCAGTGAAGCGTGCGATGTTGGCGGTTGGCCTGGCGATCACCGCGAGTTCGGCGGCTCGGGCCCAGGAACGACCTCAGCCGACCCCCCTGGCGGTCGGGGTCGAGGCGCCGGACTTCAGTCTGCCGGCTGCCACCAAGGACGGTGTTTCCCCCAAGGCCGCCAAGCTGGCCGACTTCCGCGGCCAAACCGTTGTCCTGGCATTCTTCTACAAAGCAAGGACCGGTGGCTGAACCGCCCAAATGGACGCGTACCGTGATCAGTACGCGACGATCTTCAAGGGTGGCAAGAACGTGAAGGTTTTCGGAATCAGTGTCGATCCCGACACCACGTTGGCGAGTTGGGCGGCCGAAAAGAATTATCCGGTCACCTTCCTGAGCGATGTCGGCGCGGAGGCCGGCAAGAAGTACGGTGTCGCGATCCAGACGCGAATGGGGTTGCTGGACGCCCGGGTGGTCTACGTCATCGACCCCGCGGGGAAGGTCGCCCATGTGATGTCCCCCTTCCGGGAGACCGATCCGACCGCCTACACCGAGTTGGGTGACGCGGTCGCCAAAGCCGGCAAATAGGGCCCGCAGCGAACCCAGCGCCACCCGCGGATCGTTCCCCGTGGGTGGCGCTGGTCATTTTTCCCCGCTATCGAACGACTCGTGCCCCGCGCAGATCCGGGGCCGCGACTCGCACATCGGCGGCGAAACCCGAGCGCCGGTAGCTCGCCTCGACCGCGACGGCGACCCGCCGCGCCATCGCCTTGCTCCCTGTCACCGCGAACAGGGTCGGACCGCTCCCCGAGATGGAACAGCCATAGGCGCCAGCCCGCAACGCGGCGCGTTTGGCGGCCGCGAAGCCCGGCAACAGCTTGAGCCGGGCCGGCTCGGCAATTCGATCGTCGATCGACCGGCCGAACAGCCGCACATCGTCGAGGCCGGCCGCCGCGACTATCCCGGCGACCTGGGCGGCTTGGTGAAGGGCGATGGCGCGGCTGACCCGGGCGGGGAGGACCGCCCGCCCCCGTTTGGTCCGGAGCTCGTAGCTCGGCTTGGCCAGCACCAAGAGAAGGCCACGGGGTGGGGTCAGCCGAATGACGTCGATCGGCGTCATGCTCCGGATCACCGTCAGGCCGCCGACCAGCGACGGGGCGATGTTGTCGAGATGATGACCGGCAAGGGTCGACTCCGCGGCCAGCGACGCCCGGAGCAGGCCGAGCTGATCGAGCGGGGATCCCAGCAACAGGTTGGTGGCCACCGCCCCGGCCACCGCCGACGCCGCGCTTCCCCCCTGGCCGCCGGAGAGGGGAAGCCCTTTCTCCAGCCACAGGGCGATCCCGGTGCCGGTCCGCCCAGCCAGCCGCAGTACCGCCCGGGCCGCCAGCGCGGACGCGTGCCGGGTTGGATCGGCGGTCAGCGAGGGGTGACCGCTATCGCGGACCTCGATACGGCGGCCCGCGGTCCGGGCCGCCGTCACCACGTCGCCAGGCCCCTCGACCGCGAGGCCGAGCACGTCGAGCCCAGGGCCCACATTGCCGATCGATCCCGGGGCGAAGACCCGAATCTGTCGCATGGTCGCGGCCGAACGAAAGTGAGCCCCACTTTACCAAGGACCACCCGCGATGTCCACCTGTCCAAGGGGCGCTTCGCGGTGTAAATTCGCGGCGCCCAGAAGTCGGCACGGCCGCTTCCCACCCGCGAGTCCGCGCCTTCGATCAACCCACGAGCGAGGTACGATGCGGATTGGTGTCTTGAGGGAAACGGCCGCTCGGGAGCGGCGCGTTGCCCTGGTCCCCGCCACTGTCGACAGGCTCATCAAGCAGAAGCACCAGGTGTTCGTCGAACAGGGGGCGGGGACGGCGGCGTTTTACCCCGACCACCTGTACGCGGCCGTCGGCGCCACGATCGCCTCCACCGCAACCGCGGCCGCGGACGCCGACATCGTGGTCAAGGTGCAACCGCCTCGGCCCGACGAGGTCCAACTCCTTCGTTCGGGCGCTATCCTGATCTCCCTGCTGGCGCCGCATGCCTCGGGGCCGCTGCTCGAGGCGCTGGCCGCGGGAGGCGTCACCGCGCTGTCCCTCGAACTGGTGCCGCGGACGACCAAGGCCCAATCGATGGACATCCTCTCGTCGCAAGCGACGATTGCCGGCTACCAGGCGGTCTTGCTCGGGGCCAATCGCCTCGGCCGGTTGCTGCCGATGCTGACCACCGCCGCCGGAACCCTCACCCCGGCCAAGGCCTTCATCATCGGCGCCGGCGTGGCCGGCCTCCAGGCCATAGCCACCGCCCGTCGCCTCGGCGCGGTGGTCTCGGCGTTCGATGTCCGGCCGGTCGTCAAGGAACAAGTCCAGAGCCTGGGCGCGAGTTTCGTCGAAGCCGAGGCGCAGGCCGAGGGCGCGGGTGGGTACGCCAAAGAGCTCTCCAGCGATCAGCAGCAACGGGTCCTCGATGCGATCGGCAAACACATCAAGGACATGGACCTGGTCATTTCAACCGCGGCGATTCCCGGCAAGCCGGCGCCTCGGCTGATCACCCGGGCAATGGTCGAGTCGATGCGACCCGGGTCGACCATCGTCGACGTGGCGGCCGAGACTGGCGGTAACTGTGAGCTCACCAAGGCTGGCGAGGACGTCGACCACGGCGGGGTCACCGTCCTGGGGCCGATCAACCTGGCGAGCACGATCCCCTTTCACGCCAGCTTCATGTTCTCTCGCAACGTCCAGGCACTGCTCGAACACGGGCTCAAGGATGGCGTCTTCCAGGCCAACATGGACGACCCGATCATCGGGCCGATGTGCGTGGCCCACGGCGGCGCGGTTCGTTATGGGAGGAATCAATGATCGAAGCGTTGCTTGGCAGCATCGTGATCTTCACCTTGGCCACTTTCCTTGGCGTGGAGTTGATCAACCGCGTGCCCACGACGTTGCACACGCCGCTGATGTCCGGGGCCAACGCGATCAGTGGGATCACCATCGCTGGCGCGCTGGTCGTGGCGGGGGGTGGCCATGGCTGGATCTCTACGGTCGTGGGCTTTCTGGCGGTGGTCTTCGCGATGATCAACGTCGTCGGTGGGTACGCCGTCACCGACCGGATGCTCCAGATGTTCAAGCGTAAGCCGGAGTCGCGCTGATGCCGCACGCTCTGGTGATTCTACTCTATCTCGTGGCCTCGGTGCTCTTCATCCTGGGGCTCAAGTGGCTGTCGAGTCCCGCCACCGCGGTGCGGGGCAATCGGGTCTCCGCGGTCGGGATGCTGATCGCGATCGTGGTCACCCTCCTCGACCGGGCGATCGTGAGCTATCCCGT
Source organism: Gemmatimonadales bacterium (assembly GCA_046160105.1). GTDB lineage: Bacteria > Gemmatimonadota > Gemmatimonadetes > Gemmatimonadales > GWC2-71-9 > SHZU01. The sequence continues at coordinate 22,852 of JBJXGT010000053.1, forward strand.
CATCGCCGCGGGGCTGGTCGTGGGCAGCGGCCTGGGCCTCTGGATGGCGAAATCGGTCCAGATGACCTCGATGCCGCAGATGGTCGCCTTGCTCAACGGGCTGGGCGGTGGGGCGTCTCTCCTGGTCGGTGGGGCCGAGTTTCTCCGCTCGGAGCTCGTCTCCGAGAACCTGCCCCTCGACGTGTCGATCACCATCCAGCTGAGCTTGCTCATCGGCGCCGTCACGTTGAGCGGGAGCCTGATTGCCTGGGCCAAGCTCCAAGAAGTGATGCCCGGGAAGGCGATCATCTTTCCGGGGCAGAAGGCGTTGAACGCCGCCCTCTTCCTCGTGGTCATCGCCCTCAGCGTCTACCAGATCTCGGTCCCGGAATCCCTGCTCTGGCCGTTTTACGCGGTCTGCGCCATCTCCCTCCTGCTTGGCGTGCTCCTGGTCATCCCGATCGGTGGCGCCGACATGCCGGTCGTGATCTCGCTGCTGAACTCGTACTCGGGGATCGCCGCCGCGATGACGGGGTTCGTCATCAAGAACGACGTGCTGATCATCGCGGGCGCCCTGGTCGGCTCCAGCGGCATCATCCTGAGCCAGATCATGTGCAAGGCGATGAACCGATCCCTCGCCAACGTGCTCTTCGGCCGGTTCGGCGCGACCGGCACCTCGATAAAGACAGCCGAAGGTCTCACCGCCCGCCAGACCAGCGCGGATGATGCGGCGGTTCAGCTAGCGTACGCGAAGAGCGTGATCGTCGTGCCCGGCTATGGTCTGGCCGTCGCCCAGGCGCAGCATCTGGTTCGCGAGATGGCCGACATCATCGAGAAGAGGGGCGGGGAGGTCAAGTACGCGATCCACCCGGTCGCCGGCCGGATGCCCGGACACATGAACGTCCTGCTCGCCGAAGCGAACGTCCCGTACGACAAATTGTTCGACATGGAACAGATCAACGCCGAGTTCGAACGGACCGACGTCTGCCTGGTGATTGGCGCCAACGACGTGGTCAACCCGGCGGCCCGGACCGACCCGGGGAGCCCGATTTATGGCATGCCGATCCTGAACGCCGACAAGGCGGCTTCCATCATCGTCCTGAAACGGGGCATGGGGGCCGGTTTTGCCGGGATCGAAAACGAGCTGTTCTTCAACCCCAAGACCGCCATGCTCTTCGGCGACGCCAAGGGGTCGCTCCAGAAACTGGTTACCGAGCTCAAAGCCCTCTGACCCTCCCGGACGCCCTCCCCGGCGTCCCGGAGCCCTGCCGGGCGGCTGTGGGGGCCCCTGCGTGCATCGCCAGCCCGCTCCCTCGTCTCCTGTCGGGTCCTGGCTCAGGAGGGGTTTGACTGACCTCCGTTAACGCCGAACGGGCTCGGGCCGTAGTGACAAGTATCTGGGGGTTTGAAACTGAAGGGTTCCGGGGCTCGTTATTGACGAGTTAGTGAGTCGGAAATGCCGGACTGCGCAAACCCATGTCCGGGGCCGCTTTAGTTAAGTTATTGATTTTTTTGGTGTTAGGTGGTATATTGGGCCCCGAAACGGGCCGGGGTTTTCGGGGGAGTTTCGGACCCGGTGGGTAGTAACACATTTTAACTGTTTGGAGGGCCTAAGTGACTCTTCCTCGTGCGAAGCGCCGGGCGGCTCGACCTGCCCAGATCGCCCGTGCGGTGGACGAGGGCCGCGAGAGCCTCGACCTGTATCTAGATGAGATTTCCCGAGTGCCGCTGCTCAGCCGAGACGAGGAGATGGAGCTCGCTCGCAAAGCGTTCCGGGGGAACATCATCGCGCAGGAGAAGCTGGCTCGTCATAATGTGCGGTTCGTGGTGTCGGTCGCCAAGAAGTTCCAGAACCGGGGCGTGCCGCTGGTCGATCTGATCGGCGAGGGCAACCTCGGGCTGATGACGGCCGCCCGCAAGTTCGACCCGGATCGTGGGGTCAAGTTCATCTCGTACGCGGTGTGGTGGATCCGCCAGGCGGTCCAGGCGGCCATTGCCCGCCACGGCCGACCGGTGCGGGTACCGCTCAACCGGACCGCGGATCTCTCGCGGCTCGGACGTACCACCACGCTCCTCAAGGAGCGGTTGGGGCGGATGCCGACCACCGAGGAGTTGGCTCGGGCCACGGGGCTGACCCCCGAGGCGGTTCGGAGCTTGAGCGCGCTCAATTCCGAGGCCGTGCGCCTCGACCACCCGACTCGGGACGGGGACGGCAACGAGCGGATGGAGCGGTTCGCCTCGGCGGACCAGGAGGGGACGGACAGTTCCACCCTCGCCAACAGTCAGACCAACGACATCGAAGCGGCGCTGGCCACCCTGCCGCCGCGAGATGCCAAGGTGTTGCGATTGTACTTCGGAATCGAGGACGGCAACAGCCGCACCCTCGAGGAAATTGGCCGGATGATGGGGGTTACCCGCGAGCGGATTCGCCAGTTGCGCGACCGGGCCCTCCAGCGACTTCGCGAAGGCGAGACCGGCGATCGTTTGAAGGACTTAGTTGCCTAGTTGCCGCTCGATGATGGCGGAAAGGGGTGGCCGATTCGGCCACCCCTTTTTCGTTTCCACCGACGAACCAATTCGTCAGCTGTTGAACATCCGAAGCACCCGCGGGAGAATTCCACCGTGCCGATAGTACTCGACCTCGACGTTCGAGTTGAGGCGCACGACGGCCTGGAACGAGGCGGTCGTGCCGTTCTCGGCCGTCGCGGTTACGGTGACCCGCCCGCCGGGAACCGGCCCGCTGGCGACCCCGGTGATCGAAAAGGTCTCCCGCCCGGTCAGTCCCAACGTCTCCCGGCTCTGACCCGGCTCGTAGCCCAGGGGGAGGACACCCATGCCGACCAGGTTGCTTCGGTGGATTCGTTCATAGCTCTCGGCGATCACCGCTCGGACGCCAAGGAGGGTGGTTCCCTTGGCGGCCCAATCGCGGCTCGATCCGGTGCCGTACTCCTTGCCGGCCAGGATGACGAGCGGCGTTTTTCGCTCGATGTAGCGCATCGCGGCATCGTAGATCGAGACGATCTCACCGGTGCCGAAGTCGACCGTCCAGTTCCCCTCCTTGTCCGGGGTGAGCTTGTTCTTGATCCTGACGTTGCCGAAGGTACCCCGCATCATCACCTGATGATTGCCGCGCCGGGCGCCAAAGGTGTTCCAGTCCTTGGCCGCGACGCCGCGACTGACCAGGTACTTGGCGGCGGGACCGTTCTTCGGGATCGACCCGGCCGGGGAGATATGGTCGGTCGTCACGGAGTCGCCCAACGATGCGAGCACCCGAGCTCCGACGACATCGCTGAACGGCGCCGGTTGTGATGGGAGGTCGATGAAGAACGGCGGCTCCTGGACGTAGGTCGACTCGCGATCCCAAGCAAATCGGCTCCCGCCGGGGACGCTCAGGGCCTGCCACTCGGCGTCGCCGTCGAACACCGCGCTGTAGCGGGTGGTGAACAACTCGGGCTTGAGCGAGGCGCCCATCACCTGCCTGACCTCCGTGGCGCTTGGCCAGATGTCCTTGAGGAAGACCGGCTTGCCCGCTTGATCGGTCCCGATGGGGTCGGTGGCCAAGTCGATGTCGACCCGCCCGGCCAGTGCGTAGGCGACGACCAGGACCGGCGACGCGAGGTAGTTGGCGCGCACCTGCGGATGGACCCGTGCCTCGAAGTTGCGGTTGCCGGACAACACCGCCACAGCGACGAGTTGATCGTGCTCGATGGCCTCCGCGATCGGGTCGGGCAGGGGACCGCTGTTACCGATGCAGGTGGTACAGCCGTAGCCGACCGTCTGGAACCCCAGTTGATCGAGGAACGGCGAGAGACCGGCGTTGTCGAGGTAGTCGGTGACGACTCGCGACCCGGGCGCCAAGCTTGTCTTGACCCACGGCTTGACGGTCAGGCCCTTCTCGACCGCTTTCTTGGCCAGGAGGCCGGCCCCGATCATGACCGACGGGTTGGAGGTGTTGGTGCAACTCGTGATCGCGGCGATGACCACGGATCCGTCCCGGATCTTGCCTTTGGCATCGCCAGCCGCGGGGGCCGGGGTGCTCGCGGCGGTCGGCCGGAGGGTCGGCAGGTTGGTCGCGAAGTTCTGCCGCATCTCGGTCAAACGGACCAGGTCCTGCGGCCGTTTGGGACCCGCCAGGCTGGGCGCCACCGTGCCGAGATCCAGAGTGAGCGTTGCCGTGAAGCTTGGGTCGGGGGTCTCGCCGGTCCGAAACAGCCCGTTTTCCTTGCAGTAGCGTTCGGTTCGGTCGGCCTCGAGAGACCGGCCGGTCCGTCGGAGGTAGTCGAGGGTTTCGGCGTCAACGGGGAAGAAGCCCATGGTGGCCCCGTATTCGGGAGCCATGTTGGCGATGGTGGCCCGATCGGCCAGGCCCAAGCTGGCGAGCCCGGGGCCGTAGAACTCGACGAACTTGTCGACCACGCCATATTTCCGCAGCTGCTGGGTGGCCTGAAGCACCAGGTCGGTCGCCGTGGTTCCCAGAGGCAGCTCGCCAACTAGCTTCATACCAATGACTTCCGGGATCAGCATGAAATACGGCTGGCCCAACATGACCGCTTCGGCCTCGATTCCGCCAACTCCCCAGCCCATTACCCCGAGGCCGTTGATCATGGTGGTATGGGAATCCGTGCCCACCAGGGTGTCGGGATAGGCGGTCAGGTCGCCGTACTGTTCTCGCACCTGAACGACCGGAGCGAGCGCTTCCAGGTTGACCTGATGGACTATCCCCGTTCCGGGCGGCACGACCCGAAAGTTGCGGAAAGCCCGCTGGGCGAACTTGAGGAGTTGATAGCGTTCGGAGTTCCGTTCAAATTCCAGGGCCACGTTCTGACGGAACGCCGCGGCCGTCCCGTAGTGATCGACTTGGACCGAGTGGTCGATGACGAGATCGCAGGGCACGACCGGGTTGATCCGTTCAGGGTCGCCTCCCATCGCCGCCATGGCGTCGCGCATTGCCGCGAGGTCAACGACGCACGGCACCCCGGTGAAGTCCTGGAGGACGACCCGGGCCGGCATGAATGGAATCTCGCTGGAACCGGCCTGCTTCCCGGTCCACTGCGCGATCAGCCTTACATGGTCTTCGGTTACCAAGCCACGGCCGGCGTGCCGGAGGGCGTTCTCCAGGAGAATCCGGATCGAGAATGGCAGGCGATCGAGGTCGGTGATACCTTGGCGGGCCAGTTCCGCGAGGCGGAAGTAGGTCACCTGGCCGGTACCGAGGACCAGGGAACCGCGGCTCCCAAAGGGATTGGGTGTCGTCATGTGGGAAACTCGGGATGAGCGGTGGTCGTAACGGGCGAAAGATAGCTGAGGGCACACTGACGGGAATGGCTGCGGCGCTGCCGGTGACAATAACCCGGAAAGACGATGGGTTGTTGCTGGAATGGGACCGAGCCGGGGACCGGGTCTGGTATCCGGCTCGCGAGCTGCGGCTCGCCTGTCCCTGTGCGCAGTGTGTCGAGGAGATGAGTGGTCGGCGCCTGCTCGACCCGGCGTCGGTGCCCCTCGACATTCGTCCGACTCATTTGGCCCTCGTGGGTAGCTACGGCCTTCGGGTCCAGTGGAGCGATGGGCACGGAACCGGGATCTTCACCTTCACCTGGCTGCGGACCCAAGGCGTCCCGGCCACCGCAACCCCATGATCATCGGTCACCGGTATTGGATCTTGATCTGGTACGGGATCCTGGTCATCGGCGTGCTCGGGTTCGTGGCGTCGCTGTACTGGGGGCGGCGGACCCAGTGGAAGAACATCGACGAGATTCTCCGCGCGGTGGGCACCATGACCGTGTCGGCGGGGATGCTGTTACTGCTCCACCGCATCGGGCGGGGCGGGGGCGAAACGCTGCTGGTGCTGGCGTTGCTCTGTTTTGTCTTGGCATTCGTGCTGGGCCGGCGGGCCGACCCGTCGCCCCCGCCCGACTCCGTTCATCGGGAAGAGGACGAATGAGGTGGTTGGCGGTCGCGGGGTTGGCGCTGGGCGGTGGGCTGATCGGTGAAGCGGCGGGCGCGCAGATCGTGGGACCGTCCACGGGCGGAGCGGCGGCGATGGCCCAGGCGGCCCGAATGCTTGGCCACACCAAGCGGGTGCTGATGGTGGCCGCCCACCCCGATGACGAGGACACCGAACTCCTCACCTACCTGGTGCGCCGCGAGGGGGCGGTTGCGGCGTATCTCTCGATCACCCGGGGCGAGGGCGGCCAGAACCTGATTGGCACCGAGTTGGGCGAGGCGTTGGGGCTGATCCGCTCCGAGGAGTTGCTTGCCGCCCGGGGGCTCGACGGGGCCCGCCAGTACTTCACGAGGGCCTTCGACTACGGCTACTCGAAGAGCCTCGACGAGGCCTTCACGTTCTGGCCCAAGGACAGCCTCCTCAAGGACGTCGTTCGATCCGTTCGCCGGTTCCGGCCTCAAATCATCGTCTCGATCTTCTCGGGAACCGCCCGCGACGGCCACGGACAACACCAGGCGGCCGGGTGGGCGGCCGTCGAGGCCTTTCGGGTGGCCGGCGACCCCACGCGCTTCCCCGAGCTCGCCAGCAACGAGGGGCTGGAACCCTGGACGCCGCTCAAGCTCTACCGCACGGCCCGCTTCGACACCACCGGCGGGCGGGTGATGCTCGAGGGCGGCCAACTCGATCCGGAGATCGGCCAGTCGTATCGCCAGATCGCGATGCGGGGACGGAGTCTCCATCGATCGCAAGACATGGGGGTCCTCCAGGAGGTCGGTCCGAGTCCGATCCGCCTGGCGTTGCTGGAGGATCGCTCCGGCGGAGGCGAGTCCCTGTTTGCCGGGATCGACACGACGGCGAGAACGTCCGGCGTCGAAGCCACCGACCTCGAGCCGTACCGGGCGGCGCTGCTCGCGGCCAACGGTGCCGTGGTGGTGGACGCGATCGCCGGAGCTGGCCGTTTGGTGGCCGGGCAATCCGTGTCGATCCGGCTGTCGGTGTGGAACGGGGGGATCAGGCCGGTGGAGGCCGTGCCCGGCCTCGACCTCCCCCCAGGGTGGCAGCCCACCTCGCGGTGCCTCGATCGGATGGTGGTGGTGGCGCCCGGGACGGTGCAGCATTGCCAGGTCAAGGTGCGGGTCGACCCCGCCGCGCCTCCCACGGTTCCCTATTTTCTGGCCCGGCCTCGGGTCGGGGCGATGTACCAGTGGAGTGGGCCGTCCGGGGCTTGGGGGGAGCCATTCGACCGACCCCCGGCGATCGCCCAATTCCAGATCGGGGCTGGCGCCGCCGGCTATCGCCTCGAGCGCGAGGTCGTGCATCGGCTCCGGGACCAGGCGATCGGCGAGGTTCGCCGGCCGCTCGCGGTGGTGCCGCGGGTCGGGGTCCGGGCGACCCCGACCGTCAAGGTCTGGTCGACCGACCGAGTGACCGCCGTGCCGGTCGCGGTGACCCTCCAGCACGCGGGAACCGATTCGACCGTGGGAACGGTCGCTCTCGATCTCCCGCCCGGCTGGCCCGCCGTGGCCCCGCAATCCTTCCGGTTGGTGCGGCCCGAGGAGCGACGCACGGTGACCTTTCTCGTCAAGCCGCCGGCATCGCTTGCCCCCGGGGAGTATCACTTGCGCGCCGTCGCCGCGGACCGGGATGGGCGCCGATACGATGCCGGAACGATCGTGGTCGCCTACCCGCACATTCGGGAGCGCGTCTACCCGGTTGCCGGGTCGATGACGGTGCGTGCCGCGCCAGTCGTCCTCCCGACTCGGCGACGGATCGGATATGTCCGGGGCGCGTCCGATCTGGTGCCCGAGGCCCTCGCGGGGGTCGGGCTCCCGGTCGAGATCCTCGATCCGTCCGCGATCGAGCGCAGCGACCTGACCAAATTCGACGCGATCGTCATCGGCAGTCGCGCCTACGAGACCGACGCCTCCCTGGTCGAGAACAACGGGCGACTGCTCGACTACGCAAGGCAGGGAGGCCACCTGGTCGTGCAGTATCAGCAACATCCGTTCTTCGCCGGCGGCTTCGCTCCGTTTCCTCTGGCGGTGGCGCCCCAACACGATCGGGTCACCGACGAGCGCGCCCCGGTTCGGGTCCTCGAGCCGAACGACCCGGTGCTGCGATCGCCCAACCCGCTCGGTGAGGCCGATTGGCAGGGGTGGGTTCAGGAGCGGGGCCTCTACTTTCCGCGGACCTGGGACGCCGCCTACCGCCCGCTGCTGGAAATGAGTGACCCGGGTGGAACGCCGCTCCGCGGCGGTCTGTTGGTCGCCCCGGTGGGCAAAGGCAGCTACGTCTACACCGGCCTGGCGTTCTTTCGGCAGTTGACCGCCGGCGTTCCCGGCGCCTTTCGCCTGTTCCTCAACCTGCTCGAGGCGAACCCGCGGATCGCGGTGCCCTGATGATCGCCGCGCGCGTTCGAGCGACCTGGGCGGATCCCGAGTTCCGCAAGCTGTCGGTGCTGATCGGCATTGGGTTCGTGGACATGGTCGGCTTCGCGATCGTGTTCCCGTTGCTGCCGTTTTATGCCCTCAAGATGGACGCCTCGCCGGCCACGATCGGTTGGATCACGGCGGCCTATTCGATCGCCCAGCTGACGGCCGCGCCGATTTGGGGTCGAGTCTCCGATCGACACGGCCGCCGCCCCGCCCTGCTGATCGGTTTGCTCGCGTCGGCGGCGGCGTACGTGGTGTTCGGCTTCGCCACCTCCGTCTGGGTCCTCCTCGCTTCCCGGATCATTCAGGGGGCAGGCGGCGGGACGACCGGCGTGGTGCACGCCTACGTCGGCGACGCCGTCGCGCCGGGACGCCGAGCTCAGGCGTTAGGCTGGCTGTCGGCGGCCAGCGCCTTGGGGGTGGCCATCGGTCCGGCGATCGGGGCGCTGGCCGTCCGGATCGGTCCGGCCGGGCCGGGGTTGCTGGCCGCGGGGTTCTGCCTGGTCAACGCCTTCTTCACCTGGCGGTGGCTCCCGGAGTCGCGCCAACTCAGCGTGACGCCACCCGACGGACACCGGCGCCGGCCCCCGATCTGGCAACCGGTCTGGTCGGTGATCGCGACACCGAGGCGCCCGGTGTCGCGGCTGACCTGGATCTATGGGGCGGGGATGCTCGGATTCTCGGCGATGACGTCGGTGTTCGCGCTGTATCTCGGTGCCCGTTTTGGCGTGACCGAGAACAACATCGGGTACTTCTTCCTCTACACCGGGGTCCTCTCGTTCCTGATGCGGTCGGTCGCCCTGGGACCCGTCATCCAACGGGTCGGCGAAACCGGCGCCGTTCGCCTCGGCACGATCGCCTTGGTCCTCGGGCTCGTGCTCTACCCGCTGGTTCCCAGTCTCTGGCTGTTGGCGATGGTGATTCCGCTGATTCCGATCGGGACCGCCCTCCTGTTCCCGGCCACGACCGCCCTGATGTCGCGGGCGAGTGACCCGGCGCAGCTCGGCGGCACCATGGGTGCGGCGCAGACCTTCGCGGGGGCGGCGCGGGTGATCGCCCCGGTGCTGGCCACTTGGGTGTTTCAGGAGTTCGGCGCGGGGAGCCCGTTTCTCGTCGGGGCGGCGATCGTCGCGGGGGCCGGGGTTCTCGCCTTTCGGCTCCCCTTACCGGCCCAAGCAGCGCCCGTGGCAGAGAATTGATGAGCGGTCGGTTCTCCCACCCGAGCGAGGTCGCCGAGGCCTCGTGGGAAGCGATCGAGGCGGCCTTCGACGAGCTGCTGGCCCGCCCGATCGATTCCGCGACCATCGAGGCTTGGCTGGCCGATTGGTCTCGCTACGAAGAGATTCTCACCGAAGCCTTTTCGCTGGCGATGATCGCCTACACTTCCGACACCACCGATCCAACGAAGGAAGCCGCGCACCGCCGGTTCGCGATCGAGATCGCGCCGAAGGCCGAGGAGAAGTCGGTCGCGCTCGCCCGTCGGCTGACCGATCTCGGTTACGTCCGACCCGGGTTGGAGCAGACCGTGGCTCGGTTCCGGCGGTCGATCGAGGTCTTTCGAGAGGCGAACGTGCCGCTGACCGCCGATTTGGAAGAGGCGGCCACCGAGTACCATCGGATCACCGGGGGTTTCCTGGTCGACTGGGACGGTGAGAAGCGGCCGGTGCCGCAACTCGCGCCTTTCCTCCAAAGCCCGGATCGATCGATTCGGGAGCGGGCTTACCGGGCCACCACCGAGCCCTACCTCGCGTCCCGCGACGAGTTGGCCGCGTTGTTCGACCGGCAGCGCCAGCTCCGCGGCCAAGTGGCCACCAATGCCGGGTTCGCCGACTATCACGACTACGCCTTCGCCTCGAAGTGCCGCTTCGACTACCGGCCCGCCGATTGTGAGCGGTTCCACGCGGCGGTCGAGGCCGTGGTCGTCCCGGCCGTGGCTCGCTTGCACCGATATCGGCGCGACCGCCTGGCCCTCGATCGGCTCCGGCCCTGGGATCTCGCCGTATCGCTCTACCGCGACCAGCCGCTCCGCCCCTTCGCGAATGGCCGCGATCTGATGGAGCGGTCGGCGGTGATGTTTCGGCGTCTCGATCCGGTGCTCGCCGACCAGTTCCAGCAGATGATCGACCAAGGCCTCCTCGACCTCGACAGCCGCAAAGGCAAGGCGCCGGGCGGGTACTGCGACACCCTCCACTTCCGGGGCCGTCCGTTCATCTTCATGAACGCCTCGGGTGTGATGGAGGATGTCCAAACCCTGCTTCACGAGGCCGGGCACGCCTTTCACGCCTTCGCGTCCCATCGCCAGCCGCTGATCTGGCAGCGCCATCCCACGGCCGAGGCCGCCGAGCTGGCATCGATGTCGATGGAGTTGCTGGCGGCCCCCCTGCTCGCCATCGACGGAGCGTTTCTCCCCGAGCGCGACGCGGCCGTCGCCAGGATCGAACACCTGGAGGACGTGCTGATCACCCTCTGCCATGTCGCCTCGGTCGATGCGTTCCAGTCGTGGATCTATCCGTCGGCCGACGGAAGCGACGGGCGGGCACGCGATCGAGCCTGGCTCGCGATCCGAGGCCGTTTCGAGCCGGAAGTCGACTGGACCGGCCTCGAGGCGGAACGGATCGCTCGGTGGTATCGCCAACTGCACATCTTCCTGTACCCGTTCTACTACATCGAGTACGGGATTGCCCAACTCGGCGCGCTCCAGGTCTGGCTCAACCATCGGCGCGATCCGGCCGAGGCGCTCGCCGCCTATCGGCGGTTTCTGGGCCTCGGCGCGACGGCGAGCTTGCCGGACCTCTACCGCTCAGCCGGCGCGCGGTTGGTCTTCGACGCCGAATCGATGGCGGCGCTCGTCGTCGAGGTGGAAGGGGAGATCGGGCGGCTTCGGGCGGCCCTGGGGTAAGGCGTTGCCCCCGGACCGGTCCGGAGTGAGATTTACCCGCGGGGAGGCTGGCGCGCCCCGAGCGTTCATGATCGACGGCTCCTGAAAGGATTCGAGGCCCCGCGGATGGCGAAGGAAGAAGGCATTGAGATGGAGGGGTTGGTGCAGGAGGTACTGCCCGACCGCAACTACCGGGTACTGCTCGACAATGGGCACACGATCCTGGCCTACGCGGCCGGGAAGATGAGCAAGTTCAAGATCCGCGTGCTCGAGGGCGACCGCGTCAGCGTCGTCCTTTCACCGTACGACCTGACCCGAGGCCGAGTCATCTACCGGCACAAATAGCCCGGGGTGTCGGGCGGGAAACGAAGCGGGCCGCTCGACGAGCGGCCCGCTGCGCGTCTGCGGCGGCCAAGCCGCCTCGATTACTTCGCCTTGGTGACGTTCTCCGCCGCGGGGCCCTTGGCACCCATGACCATGTCGAACTCGACTCTTTCGCCCTCCGCCAAGCTTCGGAAGCCGTCCATCTTGATCGCCGAGTGGTGGACGAAGCAGTCCTTTTCGCCGTTTTCCGGGGTGATGAAGCCAAACCCCTTCGCGTCGTTGAACCACTTCACGGTGCCAGTGATACGAGCCATTACGCCAACTCCTGAATTGGAGATCACCCAAGGCCGGTCAGTGCGGCGCACCTACGGCCCAACAACCGACGCGAGCCCATTCTCGTGCCGGAAATACCAAAACGACCCCTGCGACACATGGCCGCGGGTCGGTCAGTTGTTGCCTTCGCTCATTCTGGTAGGAAAGCCAACGACGGCCCCACAAAGTGTAACGCCGATACAATGTGGCGCTCGGCTGGGCGACTGTCAAGATCTCCCGCGACACCCCCCAAACAACGGTTTAGAGGCGTCGGAAAAGAGCCTGGACCGGCTCCACTACGGTCCGAATCCACCCGTGTCCAGACGCCGCGCGCTGGTCGCGTCGGACGCCCCGATTGAGTGCCTGGAGGAACTCGGTCGCGGTTGGATACCGAGCATTTTTGTCGGGTTGGAGGGCGAGCCGGAGCACCTTCTCGGTTTCTTCGCCGACGTCGGGGCGCTCGGCGCGTAGATCCGGAAGCTGGTTGGTGGTCTGTTTGGCGAGGACGACCTCGGGGGTTTGCCCGGTGAACGGCGGGGTGCCGAGGAGGAGGAAGTAGGCGACGGCCGCGATGCTGTACATGTCGGTCCGGCCGTCCACCTTCTCGCCGAGGAGCTGTTCGGGGGCGGCGAACTGCGGAGTGCCGCTCCGACTCGATGCCCCGCCGAACTTCCCTTGGCCGCGAAGCGCCACGGCCAGGCCGAAATCGGTAATCCGAAGTCCGCCCCCCTTGGCGATGAGCAGGTTCTCCGGCTTGATGTCGCGGTGGACCAGCCCGATCGCATGGGCGTGGGCCAGCGCGCCCAACGCCTCCCGGAGAAGCCAGATCACCCGGTCGAGGGGCAGTGGCCCCTCCTTCTCGACCAGCTGGGCGAGGTTGGGTCCTTCCACCAACTCCATGGTATACCACAACAACCCCGACCGACCGCCGATCTCGAAGATGTTGACGATGTTCGGGTGGTTGACCCGAGCGGCCAGCTGGGCCTCGCGGCGGAACCGTTCCACGACGGCTTGATCCTGGGTGAGATTCGGATGGAGGACCTTGAGGGCGACCATCCGTTCCAGCTCGAGATCGCGGACCCGATAGACTCTTCCGAATCCGCCCGCGCCAAGCTGGGCGAGCAGTTCGTAGTCGTCGCCGAGCGCTCGGCGGAGCCGCTTTTCCCATGCCCGCGGGCCTTCGGGCTCGGCGGGCGGGGTTGAATCGATGGTCGAGAGGGTCGTATAGGCGCCCGCATCCGAGGCGAAATCCTCGAGCATCTCGGACGCCGAGAGGTAGCGCTCCGTTCCGACCGGCCGCAGCGCCCGGAGGATCACCCGCTCGAGCGCTTGGGGGCAGGCGGCTCGCAGTTCGGACGGCGGAGTGATCGTGGCCGGATCGATCGCGGGCTCGACTCCGGTGATCGCGTAGTAGAGCACCCCCCCCGCGGCGTAGACGTCGGCGGTCGCGTCACCCAGCGACCGATCGCGCACCTCCGGCGCCATGAATTGCAGTCCAGTGACCGCCTCGTCGGGAGGCACATGGGGCAAGGTGAAGCTGCAGAACCGAAGGTCGGTGATGGTACCTCGGCCAGTGCTGCTGACCAGCAGGGAGTTCGGGACGATTCGGCGGACGATGATCCCATGCGCGTGAGCGTGCTCGAGGCCTCGGAGGAGGTCCCGGGCAAGGACGTGAACCTGGGGAATCGGCCGCGGCCCGCGGGTGCTCGCTTGGTGGAGCCCTTCGGCCTCGACCCAGTTGCCGATCCGGTAGGCCATGTCGTCCACCACTCCGACGTCGTAGACGTGGCGGATCGCGGGGTGGTCGAGCTGGCCGAGCGCCTCCGCCTCGCGGAGGAACCAGGTCCGCAGTTGCTCGTTGGTGTAGAAGTTCACCCGCAGGCTGACTCGACGCCCAAGCAGGACGTCGCGGCCTACGAAGAGCACCCGTTCCGCCGACGCGGCAATCAGCCGTTCGAGGCGATACCGGCTCCCCAGCCGACGTTCGGTTGCGGAGAAGAGGGAGGCTGGGTCGAGCGAGGTCACTCGGTACCAGCGGTCACGACCGTGTCGCCGCCTCGACGTTTGGCCGTGTAGAGCGCGGCATCGGCGGCCGCGAGCACGCCGGCCGGTGTCAGCCCGTCGCGGGGCGCCTCGGCCATTCCCATGCTGAGCGACCCCTGCCCGAACTCCGGGTACTCGCGGACCAAGTCGAGGAACCCCTCCTGGACTCGCTGCACGAAGCCGAGCGCCTCCTCGGGATTGGTCATCGGGAGGACGACCAGGAACTCGTCGCCACCGAGGCGGCCCACCACGTCGAGGGTGCGCACCTGCCGGCGAAGCAGTTGGCTCACCAACACCAGGTACCGGTCGCCCGCCGCGTGGCCCAGGGTGTCGTTGATCGCTTTGAACCGATCCAGATCGACCATCACGATGGTGGTCCGGATCTGGTGGCGGACGCTCCGGGAAATCTCCGCCTCGAGTCGTTCCTCGAGGGCCCGCCGGTTGAACAACCCCGTCAGCTGGTCGGTGGTAGCCGCACTTTGGAGCCGTTCGACCAGCTCCGCGTTCTTGAGGGCAATGGCGCCCGCGAAGGCCAGGGTGGTGGCCAGGTCCCGTTCGGCGCGAGCGTAGGCGAAACCGTTCAGTCGTGGGCCGAGGAGAAGGACGGCGACCCGCTCGCCGCCGGCGTCGAACGGGATCACCAGCTCGGTACCGGTCGGGAGCAGCGGGGCAAGGGCGACCTCACCTTGGTCCGCTACACCGCTGCCGATCGGCATCAGCGACTCGAGCCGGTCGCGGCTCAGAGTTTCGGGGACCCGCTCCCGATCGAGCGATCGAAGCGAGCGGGGGACGAAGGTGCCCCCGCTGGGGCGATACAGGCAGGCCCACCAAGCGAAGAAGACCTCGGCCATGAAGTCGAGCACCAGATGCTCGGTGTCCTCGGTGCTATGCGCCGAAGAAAGCAGCCGGGCCACCTGCCGAAGGGCGCGGAGTTGAAAGACCGCGTCGTCGAGTGCCAGCTGTCGCTCGACCAAGATACTCCGCAGCTCGACGACCAGGGCCAGGCCGAACCCCAGTTGGAACGCGATCGAGCGAAAGCCGGTGGCCACCTCCGCCGTGGTCGAGATGACGATGGACGTCGCGCCGTAGCTGTGGCGGGCCAACTCGTTGAGCTCGACCCCGCCGGCGTCCGGCCCGACCCGCGTCTCGGGTTGGTCGCCGGCCCGGACGGCCAACCAGACACGATCGGTCTGGAGCCGTTCCGCCAGAACTCCGCGGCAGCGTTCGAGGAGCTCCCCCTCGGTGCGCGATTGCCGGCAGGCCATCGCGAAGGCGCTGGAGAGGCCGTCGAGGGCGGAAATCGCGGGGTTATTTGCGGGCATAGCCAATTATAGGTGGACCCCCGGTCCTGGAGAACCGACGGCAAGTGGCTGTGGTGGCTCAAGTTCGGTCGCCAAGGACCCGATAATCACGCTGGAAGCGGGGCAGGGTCCATGCCAAGGAGATCGACCGATGTTCGCCATGAAGCTGGTTGCCGCCGGGGCGGCGTCGTTTGGGGGGGCGTTGTTCGTTGGCGTGCTGGCCGGCGCCGGGAAAGAGTTCAAGCAGAGCGGAGACGACCTGGTCCGCCTCCGGGCTGAAGTCGACAGTCTCTCGATCGCGCTCGCGGAGGCCATGCCCGCCCGCGGTTTCGTTCGCGGGCGTCCCAACGTCGAGACCGATTTCAACGAGGACATCGAGCAGCCGACGCTCGACCCGACCAGCTTCATCGACCCGTTGGCGAGTGTTCTCGGGCATGTTCAGCTGGGCAAGAACGTCTATGTCGCGCCGGGCGCGTCGATCCGGGGTGACGAGGGCCAACCGATCTTCCTCGGCGATGGTGCCAACGTCCAGGACGGGGTCGTCATCCACGCGCTCGAGACGGTTCAGGAGGGGAAGGCCGTTCCTGGCCGGACCTATAACGTGGGCGGCAAGGACTACGCGGTCTACGTCGGCAGACGGGTCTCCCTGGCCCATCAGGCGCTCGTCCACGGCCCGGCTCGGGTCGACGACGATGTCTTCGTCGGGATGCAGGCCATGGTGTTCAAGGCCTCGATCGGTGAGGGCGTCGTCATCGAACCCGGCGCCAAAGTCATTGGGGTCACCATCGCGCCTCGGCGGTATGTGCCTGCGGGCCAGACCATCACCGACCAACGGGCGGCCGACAATCTTCCCCAGATCACCGAGGGCTATGCCTTCCGCGGCCTGAACGAGGCGGTGGTCCACGTCAACACGAGCCTCGCCCGGGGCTACAACGTTTCGGCGAAGGAGGCTGCGGCAACGGTGCGTGAAAAGGGCAAATCCGAGGGAGCGGCCGGGGAGTCAGGCCAGCCGGTTACCGAGAAGAAAGCCGAGAAGGCGGCGGCCGCCAAGAAGGAGCACTAGCGGTCAGCCGCTGCCCTCCCGGAGTCGCGCCCCAAGCTCCTGCGACAGACGGGTGAACTCGGCGAGCAGCGCCGGTCGTTGCCACCGGGAATGGCCGGTCACCGCGTCGCCGAACGCGTCGAGCCACCAGAGCGTGTCGGCCGGAGTGGGGACGCCGACGGCTTCGAGGTACTCGACCCCCAACCGCCGAATCGACACCAGGGCCGACCCGATCCGATGAAGCTCCTCGGCCACGCAGACGTCCACGGCGGCCGGCGGCCCGACCGCCAAGCGGGTCAGGTGCTCGAATCGGGTCGCCTTCCAGGTGCGTTCCCGGCCGATGACGTCGAACCGAGGCTCCGCCGCGGCCCAGACCACGTCGGTCACGAGACTGCCGAACTTCGCGGTGAGCCTCTCGGCCAGGGAGGCTTGGCCGGCGTATGGGCAGGCGTCGACCAGTTGCTTGAGAATGCTGGCGACGATGGTGTGCTCGTCGACCCCGTGCCGGGCCAGGATGATCGCGACGCTCGACGATCGAATCAGACAGGAATGTCCGTCGTGGCGCGACACCCGTTCCGGATGGTGCTTCGTCGCGAACGCGAGCGCGTGATGGATTCGGTCGGAATACACGTGAGGATTACCTGAGTCCCGTCAACTTATGCGTCTGCAGGGAGAGACGCCACTGGGGATGCCGAAGGCAGTAGTCGATGGCACGCTGGGTATGCTCGACGCGGTGGGGCCCGTCCATCGGCTGGAGAAAGAAGTGACGGAAGCCGAACCGACTGAACCGCTCGGGAGGAGCGTCGGTCTGGGGATACACCAGCTTGAGCTCGTCCCCCTCGGACACTTGGAGGGGCGCTCCGGCTTTCGGGCTGACACACACCCAGTCGACTCCGGGCGGGACCGGGAGGGTCCCGTTGGTCTCGATGGCCACCTCGAACCCCTCCGAATGGAAAGCCTGCACGGCGGCGGCGTCGAGCTGGAGCAGCGGTTCGCCCCCGGTACACACGACGTATCGGCGACCGGCCCCGCCGGGCCAGGCCGCCGCGACTCGGGCGGCGAGATCAGCCGCGGTCTCGAACCGGCCGCCGCCGTCGCCGTCGACGCCCACGAAGTCCGTGTCGCAGAACTGGCAAACGGCGCCGCCACGATCGGCCTCGCGGCCCGACCACAGGTTGCACCCGGCGAACCGGCAGAAGACCGCGGCCCGTCCGGTCTGGGCGCCCTCGCCTTGGAGGGTATAGTAGATCTCCTTGACGGCGTAGGTCATCTGGTCTGATACGGTGCGGGGTCTTCGACACCAACTTCGCGAAAGCCGGCGAGCCGGATCCGGCACGAGTCGCAGCGCCCGCAGGCCCGTCCCTCCTCGTCGGGATCGTAACAACTCCGGGTGAGCCCGAAGTCGACACCGAGCGCCAGCCCCCGCCGGATGATGTCGGCCTTGCCGAGCCAGATCAGCGGGGAGTGAATGGTCACCGGTCGGCCCTCGGCCACGGCCGCCTTGGTGGCAAGGTTGGCCATCGCCTGAAACGCGGCGATGTAGGCCGGCCGACAATCGGGATAGCCGCTGTAATCGACCGCATTGACCCCGATCACGATGTCTTGCGCCTGGGTCACCTCGGCGAGCGCGAGTGCGTAACTCAAGAAGATGGTGTTGCGGGCCGGGACGTAGGTGATGGGAATGCCGGCGGCCGCGGGTGCGTCGGGATCGCTCTTGGGTACGGCCAGGTCGCTGGTCAGAGCCGAGCCACCAAAGGCGCGAAGGTCGATCTCGACGATGGTGTGGTGACTGACGCCGACCTGCTTGGCGATGGCTCGCGCGGCCTCGATTTCGATCGTATGCCGCTGCCCGTATCGAAAGCTCAGGGCGTGCGGCGTGAGGCCCAGCGCCTTCGCCACGGCGAGCGCGGTGGCCGAATCGAGGCCCCCGGACAGGAGGACGATGGCGGTGGCGCTCATGGCCCGGCCCGGCCGAGGAGATGTCGAAGCGCTTCGCCGATGGTCGGGTGGCGGAACCGGTAGCCGCTGTCCAGCAGGACCCGGGGGAGCACCCTCGCGCTGGCCAGGAGCCCTTCGTCGGCCAATTCGCCAAGGGCGAGCCGGAGGACGGGGGCCGGCGCGGCCAACACCGCCGGACGGTGGAGGACCCCGCCCAGGGCCCGGGTGAAGTCGCCGTTGGTCACTGGTTCGGGGGCCGTCAGGTTGATCGGCCCGGTCAACCCCGCGAGCAGCGCGTGGATGATGGCCGCGGCGCAGTCGTCGATGCTGATCCAGCTCATCCATTGCCGGCCCGAGCCAAGTCGGGCGCCGAGTCCGAGCTGGAACGGCAACAGCATCTTCTCCAGGGCGCCCCCGGCCGGCGAGAGCACGATCCCGAAGCGGGTGGTCGCCACCCGAACCCCCAGGTCGGCGAGGGGAAGCGTGGGCGCTTCCCAGGCCACCGCGAGTTCGCCGAGAAAGCCGCCGCCCGCCCCGTCGCGCTCGGTGAGCGGCTGATCGCCTCGGTCCCCATAGAACCCGATCGCCGAGGCCGACACGAACGCGGTCGGCTTCGTCGGGGCGTGGCGGATGGCCTCCACCAGACTCGCGGTGCCCGCGAGGCGACTGGAACGAATCGCGGCCTTTCGCGCCGCGGTCCACCGTCCGGCGGCGATGTTCTCGCCAGCGAGGTGGATCACCGCGTCGACCCCCGCGAAGGTGGCCGGGTCGACCGGGGCGCCGGGATCCCAGCGTCGTTCGCCGGGTCCGGGAGGCCGGCGCACGAGCGGAATCACTTGGTGACCAGCACCGGTCAGCATGGCGCCCACCGCCCGCCCGATCAACCCTGACGCCCCGGTGACTGCCACGGTGAGCCGCGGGTGGTTCTGGAACCCCTGGTGGAACCCCAGGTCGGCGATCGTCGTGGCGTGGCGGTAGTGAAAAGCGCGGCGAATCTGGCTCCCCGCCAGCCCGCGAACGAGATGGCCAATCGGGCCAAACGGCAGGGTGAAGTCGATCTCGTCGATCAATCGGGAGCGGTCGGCGGTGGTCGGCTCGAATCGGTGCCGGTGGACCCAGGTCGCAAACGGTCCGGTCACCTGCTCATCGACGAACTGACGGCCCGGGAGCACGTCGCGATGACGCGCCACCCACGACCGTCGAAACGGCCCCAAGGCGAGTTCGAACCGTGCCACGGTCCCGTCCGCGATGCCGGGGTGGGGCCCCGACAACCGGACCGCTTGCCACGGCGGCACCAGCCGTTCGAAGGCGCCGGGTCGCTCGTGCCAGGCATAGGCCTCGCCGGCGCCGACCGGAAGGTCGCTGGAGAACGTCAGTCGCATCGGCCGGAAGATAGCCGCAGTCTTACTTGGTTCGCCCCACCTTCTTATCATTCCCCGCGCGCGGTTTCATCGGCCGGAGGTGATCATCAGTACCAGTCAATGGTCCGTCAAGGACGCCGAGAAGTTGTACAACATGGCGGGTTGGGGGCAGGGGTTCTTTCGGGTCAACGCCGAAGGCAACGTCGAAGTCCACCCGAATCCAAAGAACGGTCCGGCCCTCGACCTCTATCGGCTCGCCCTCGATCTCAACGCGCAGGGCGTCCAGTTGCCGCTGTTGATCCGGTTCTCCGACATCCTCCGGTCACGTATCGAGCTGCTGGCGACCGAGTTTCGCCGGGCGATCGACGAGTTCGGGTATCAGGGTGGCTACACGACCGTCTATCCGATCAAGGTCAACCAACAGCGCCACGTGATCGAGGAGATCGTCGAGTTCGGCCGGCAGTTCGGGCTCGGCCTCGAGTGCGGCAGCAAGCCGGAGCTCCAAGCGGTGCTCGGGCTGACCGATCGAGCCGACCATGTGATCGTCTGCAACGGGTACAAGGACGAGGAGTTTCTCCGGTTCGCCCTGATGGCCCAGAAGCTCGGCCACACCGTCTTCATCGTGCTCGAGCAGCTCTCCGAAGTCGACGAGGTCCTCCGGGTCGCCGAGGAACTCGGGGTCGAGCCCCTCCTCGGCACTCGGATCAAGCTGGCCACCGAAGGCGCCGGCCGGTGGGCCAAGAGCGGAGGCGAGAAGTCGAAGTTCGGGCTCAGCGCGCCCCAGCTGCTCCGGCTCCTCGAGATGCTCAAGGCGGCGGGGAAACAGCACACCCTGAGGATGCTCCACTTCCACCTCGGGAGTCAGATCACCGACATCCGCTACATCAAGGCGGCCTTGGAGGAGATCGGTCGCTACTACGTCGAGATTCGCGAGCTCGGCTTCGAGCTGACCCATGTCGACGTCGGGGGCGGCCTCGGAGTCGACTACGAGGGGTCGCGAACCACCCGGCCGGCGAGCATGAACTACACGCCCCGAGAGTACGCCAACGACATCATCTACGGCCTCGGGACGATCTGCCGCGAGCAGGGAATTCCGATGCCGAATATCATTTCGGAGTCGGGCCGGGCTCTGACGGCTCACCACGCCCTCCTGCTCGTCAACGTGACCGACGTAGAGGCCCAGACCGAACCGGTCATACCGCCTCGCCGCCCCGACTGCCACCGGGTTCTCGTCGAGCTGCACGAAAACCTCGAGACCCTGTCGCTGGACAAGGCCGACGAGGTTTTCCACGACGCGATGGCCGCCAAGGAACGGGTCCAAGAGCTCTTCGCGAGCGACGCGATCACCCTCCGCGAGCTGGCCGACATCGAGGAGCTTTATCTCTGCACCATGAATGGGATCGCGAACCTGATCGGCGAGGACCGCTCGGCCCACCAGGAAATCGCGGCCCACATCGAAGCGGCCTTGGTCGACCGGTACTTCTGCAACTTCTCCGTCTTTCAGTCCTTGCCCGACAACTGGGCCATCGACCAGCTCTTCCCGATCATGCCGATTCACCGGCTCGACGAGGAGCCCGACCGTCGGGGCACTTTGCAGGACATGACCTGCGATTCCGATGGGGTGATCGACCGGTTCGCCGGGGGGCGGAAGGGAAAGGCGTCCCTCGAGCTGCACCGGTACCGAACCGGGGAGCCGTACATTCTCGGGATGTTCTTGACCGGGGCCTATCAGGAGATCCTCGGTGACCTCCACAACCTGTTCGGCGACACCAACGCGGTTCACGTCAGGGTGACCGAGGGGGGCTACGAGATCACCGATTTGGTTCACGGCGACACCGTCACCGAGGTGCTCAACTACGTTCAGTTCCACGCCCCGGATCTGCTGGCCAACTTCCGGCGCAAAGTGTCCGGAGCGGGGAGCCTGACCCGTAACGAGGCCAACGCGTTCATCGCCGACTACGTCGCCGGCTTGGAAGGGTACACCTACTTGGAAGGCGACATCCCCGTCGCCGAGCCGATCGAACGCTAGGGGCGGCTACGCCACCAGTTCGCGGCTCGCGACGGAACCGCTGACGGCACGCCGCAGGTCGCGGGCGAACATCGTCCGGGTGAACTTCCCCATGCCGGACGGATGCTCCCCGAACGTGGTGACCCGGTTGAGGATCAACGCCTTCTTGTCCGGCGTCACCTCGGTGGCGAACACCTGCGGCGCATCGAAGCGGTAGCTCGCCAGAGGGCGGACCCGACCCTCGTGGTGCCACGTCTCCACGTCGAACTCGGTCGTCCAGGTCGGCTTGGCGTCGAGGGTCTTCGCGAACGGAGTGTGGAGCAGCACCGCCCGCAGGTAGTTCATGATCGCGTGGAGTTCCGCCGATTCCTGTTCGTTGCGGAGTTCGAGGCACTTGGCCATCGTGAGACCGAGGAAATCGATCGCGGCCTGGGTCACGAAGAACCGTCCCAGCATCGAATACTTCGAGAGCAGGTTTCCACCCAACTCGCCACTGACGAGACCGGCGAAGTTCGCCTTGGCCCAGGCCACGCAGGCCTCGGGGGTGTCGAACAACTCCTCCTCGCTCTCGCGGCGGAAGTCGGCGATCACCTGGCGGAACTCAGCCGGCGCTTCGGCGAGGAGCGTCTGCATCCGGACGATGACGTCGAACGGCTTGACGCCCCGCTCGCGGCCATACTGGAAGGCCTCCTCGAAATTGCCCTCGTAATAGAAGATGGTCAGCAGGAGGTGGAAAATCCGGGTCGAATAGTAGTCATCGACCGAGAAATCGGGGTTCGCGATGACCATCTCTTCGGTCTCGAGAACCGGCTCGCCGGTGTAGTTGCCGATGTTGCGCGCCACGACCCGGAACTTCGTCTTGAAGCCGAACTTCTCCCGCTGGTCGGGGTTGGAGAGCGGAGCCCCGTGGAGGAGCATCAGCTGGTGAGCCGAAATCCGGTCGACGCCGGTCTCGAGGAGGTCGTGGACCGCCTTGAGGAAGGACGCCTTGGTCTCGCCCGGCATGCTGAGGATCAGCTCGCCATAGCTCTGCATCCCCTGCGCGTGCACTTCCTTCTGAATCTCGGCGTACGTCTCGAGCTTGATGTTGCTGCGCTTGATGTTCTCCAGCACCACCGGGTTGAGCGACTGCACGGCCGAGGTCATTGGCAGTGTGCCGCGGACCTTCCGCATGACCCGAATGATCCGTTCCGCTTGGTTCTTGCCAGTCGTGGTCCGGATGTACTTGGGCCAGCCGTACTTGTCCTGAAGGAATCTGATGTAGTCGGCGATCTCCTCGTCCCGCTCGTACATCCCGAAGTTGTCGTCGGCGAAGCAGACCGGCAGCTCCGGCTTGACCCGAGTGGCGATGTGGAGCAGGTCCTGGCAGACGTTGTCGATCGAGTGGGCGAAGACCTTGCTGTTGCCCTTGACGGCCGAGTTGCAGAACTGACAGGTGAACGGGCAGCCCCGGGCGATCTGGAGCATCGGGAAGTACCCCGTCGCGTAATACGGGTCCATCAGTCCGTTCAGGTACGGGGACGGGATGTCGTCGAGATCCCGAATCCGCTCCAGGTCACCGCCTCGAACGAACTCACCCGACGTCGCATCGTACCAGTCGTTGCCGGCGAGGGGCTGCGAGCGCACGTCGGCCAGGACACCTTTGGCGTCCACCACTCGCTGGACCAGGTTGAGGAAGGCGCGTTCCCCCTCGTAGGTCGGCCCGCGCACCGCGATGTCGATCTCCGGGAGCGAGGCCATCCAGGTCGCCATCTCGGGTACCGTCAGGGGGTAGTTCGGGCCACCCATCAGAGTGATCATACCGGGCGAGCGACGCTTGGCGTACCGGGCGAAATGGACCGACAGATTGTGGTTCCACGCGAAGCTGGACAGGCCCAGGACGTCCGGGGGAGCGTGGTCGAGGGCGGTCTTGAGGTCCTCAGGCTCGCGAAACATCCGGAACTCGATCGGCTCCGGGGTCTTCACATTGGCCTGCGCGTAGGCGATGCAATTGGCGACGCTGATGGGGTAGATGTCCGAGCTGAACGTCAGCTGGTTGTGCCCGAGGTCCGCCAAATAGATGCGCACGATGCTGCTCCCCTGATGGAGGATCGGCCAAGATCCCAAATCCCGGCGTTACGTCGAGTCGAAGCCACCGAGGCAATGTTCGTGCCCCCCGAGAGTCGGCCAAGTTGGCTTGGGGAGCGCACTTCCGCCCGGGAAGTCGGGCCGATCCAGCCGCACTGGTTGCGTGCATGCAACATGATGCGCCAGTGCAGCATGTTGGCGGGGTGGCTTCCTCATCCCCGGCAGGGTTGCGATACCGGTCTGCCGCAGGCGCGTGAGTTTGTCGTGAGACGCCCCGGGGTGCGCCACCCGGGGCATCTGGACCGCGCCGACCAGCCCGCCGCTACTTGCGGGCGACGATTGGGACGAAATCTCGGCTCGGGGCCCCGGTGTAGATCTGCCGCGGCCGGGCGATCTTCTGATCCTTGTCCATCAACATCTCTTCCCACTGTGCCAGCCATCCCGGAAGCCGGCCGACGGCGAACAGCACCGTGAAATAGTCGGTCGGGTAACCCATGGCCTGATAGATCAGTCCGGAATAGAAGTCGACGTTCGGATAGAGCTTCCGCTTGATGAAGTACTCGTCCTCGAGCGCGATCCGTTCCAACTCCAGGGCCACCTCGAGTTTCGGATTGAGCCCGGTTTCGGCGAAGACGTCGTAGGCCGTCTTCTTGATCAACTTGGCGCGGGGGTCGTACGACTTGTAGACCCGGTGCCCGAAGCCCATCAAGCGCCCCTCGCCGGCTTTCACCTTGGTGATGAAGGCCGGAATGTTCCGCTTGTCGCCGATCTCGTCGAGCATCTCGAGAACCGCCTCGTTGGCCCCGCCGTGGAGCGGGCCATAGAGCGCCGCCACGCCGGAGGAAACCGCCGAGTACGGATCGACATGCGACGATCCCACCGATCGGACGGCGCTGGTCGAGCAGTTCTGCTCGTGATCGGCGTGGAGGATCAGGAGGATCTCGAGCGCGCGCTGGAGCACCTTGTTGGGCTCATGCTGGCCGCCGATCGAGAACATCATGTTCACGTAGTTCCCGATGTAATCGAGATCGTTCCGGGGGAACTCGTACGGCAACCCTCGAGAGTGTCGGAAGATGAATGCGGCCAAGGTGGGGAACTTGGCCATCAGCCGGACTCGCTGCACGTATCGATTGGCCGCATCGCCGATGTGTTTCGCACCCGGGTAGAACGTCGAAAGGGCGGCCACCGTGCCGACCATCATTCCCATCGGGTGGGCGTCGTACCGGAATCCCTCGAGGAACTTGATGATGTTGGTGTGGACGTAGGTGTGGTACTTGATGTCGTCGGTCCACTTGTCGAGCTGGGCCTGGGTGGGCAGCTCCCCTTCAGCGAGCAGATAGGCGACCTCGAGGAAGGTCGCCTTCTCGGCGAGTTGCTCGATGGGGTACCCGCGGTATCGGAGGATGCCCCGGTCGCCATCGATGAAGGTGATCGCGCTGCGGCACGACGCCGTGTTCATGAATGCCGGGTCGTAGGTCATCAGCCCGAAGTCTTCCTCGTCGGTCTTGATGTTCCGGAGGTCGACTGCTTTGATGGTGCCCTCGGCGATCGGGAGTTCGTAGGCGCGCCCGGTGCGGTTGTCGATGACGGAGAGCGAGTCTTTGGCCACAACATCCCTCGTTTCGATACTCAGGTGGTTCGGCGGGCCGCGGGGAGATACGCCCAAGGGCTGCCGCGCGGTGAAACATAAGCGTGACCGCAAGGCGTCCGAGGGGGAACGCGGACTCCCGAGAGTTATCGGCCGGGCCGGGGCCGGCCTGAGCCCCCTATCTTTCGCCCATGAGCCCCCCAACGGCGCCGTCGTCGAGCCGCGAGACTGCCCTGCTGACCGCGCTGCTTCGACCGTTTGCCCCCGCCGCAGAGCCTGGGGAGGTGGCCCTGGCCCGGGCGGTGGCAAGCCAAATCCCCAGCCCCGAGCTCGACCTGGGCGCGCTGGTGGAGCAGTGGCTCCGCGGGCGAGAGCAGTTGATCCTGACCCCGGGGGTCCGGGTTGCCCTGGATCATCTCGCCAACCATGGTGCCCCAGCACCGGAGCAACCGGGCATCGCGGGCCTTGGCGCCGCGGTCGTCTGCCTGCCGCTCGTCGTTCGTCACGGGGGCAGTGATCGTAACCTGGTCAGTGGCGCGTACCACGTGGCGCGGCTGGTCGATTCCGATCCGGTGGCCCATTGGCAAGCGGTGGGCGTAAGTGTCGCCACAGCATGCTTTTTGCGAGGGCAGCGGGACGTCGTTCCGGAGGTCTTGGGTGCCTTCCGGGCCAACGACGCCCCGGCTGGGCTGGCCGACGTCACCCGCCGGGTCCCGATTTGGAGTCGTCCTGAGGGCGAGGTCGCGGGGGATTTCGAACAGTTGCTGTGGTCGTTGCACCATTTCCGTGAGGCGTCCCGGGTTACGGCCGGTGTCGCCGATCGAGGTCCGATCGTCCTTCGCCTGGCTGAGGCGATGGTCGCCGCTCGGACCTAGCGATGCGTTTTGACCGGGAGCGTGGCTTGATTCGTCGTTTACGGATGCTGATCGTGCTCCCTTTCGTGGGAGCGTGTAGCTCGGACGTCACCCCCCCGGCAGTGCCCGCGGCCGTTTCGGTCGTTGCGCAGCCAGGAGCGACCGCGGCGAGCGGGGCGCTCCTCACTCCCGCGCCGGCGGTCGCGCTGATCGACGCCAGCGGAGCTCGGGTCTCGGCCCGCGGCGTTTCGATCCGGGTGACCTTGGCGAGCGGGAGCGGTACGCTCGCGGGGACCTTAGAGGCCCGCACCGACGCCGAGGGCAAGACCGTGTTCGAGGATGTCCGGATCCGCGGGCCGGTCGGGCCGAAGACCCTTCGATTCTCGGCCGTCGGCCTGGTCTCGGCGGCGTCGAATTCGGTCGAGTTGGTCGCTGGCGCGGCCGCCTCGATGGTGGTCGACGCTGGGAACAACCAAACCGCCGCCGCCGGCACCGCGGTGGCCGTTGCGCCGGCGGTCCGACTGCTCGACGATGCCGCCAACCCAGTGTCCAACACCCAAGTCAGCTTCCTCGTGGTGTCCGGGGGCGGCGCCGTGACCGGCGCGCCGGCGACGACCGGTGCGGACGGCGTCGCCCGGATTCAGAGCTGGACCCTGGGCGCGACCGTGGGTCTCAACCAGCTCACGGCCACCTCCGGTGCGCTCTCCGCCGCGTTCTCCGCGACAGCGACCGTGGGGGCACCGGCAAAGCTGACGGCGGTCGACGGCGATGCTCAGACCAGCACCATCGGCTTCGCCTTGGCCGTCGCCCCTTCGGTCAAGTTGACGGACGCGTTCGACAACCCGGTCCCGGGTGTCGCCGTCAGCTTCGCGGTGGTCTCCGGCGCCGGAACCCTGGCTGCCCCCGCCCCGCTGACCAACGCGGCTGGGATCGCTCAAGTGGGAGGGTGGACCCTCGGCCTCGCCCCCGGACCCCAGTCGGTGACCGCCACCCGAGCTGGGGTGCCGACGGTGACATTTACCGCGACAGCGGTGGACTTCCCAATCGCCTCGCTTTCCCTGGGCGGCTTCACGTCCTGCGCCCGAGGCCAGGCGGGGGTGGCGTTCTGCTGGGGCGACAACACCGACGGGCAGCTCGGTGACAGCACCTCCGGCAACACCGCGCTGAGCCCCAAGCAGGTCAAAGGCGGCGCCCTGGCCTTTACCGCGATCGCGGTCGGAGGCGATCACAGTTGCGGCCTCAACACCGTCGGCGCGGCGTTCTGCTGGGGCAACGACCTCAGCGGACAACTCGGCATCAACAGTATCACCGGCCAGAGCGTCAACGCGCCGGTGCCCGTGGTCGGCGGTCACGCGTTTACGGCGCTCGCGTTGGGCGACGTCCACAGTTGCGGTCTCAAAGCCGACGGCACGGCGTGGTGTTGGGGTGGCAACGCCAACGGTCGCCTCGGCGACAGCACCAACCAGTTCCGAACGGCGCCGACGGCGGTGAAAAACGGTCTCACCTTCACGGCGCTGACCGCGGGCGCTGCCCACAGCTGCGGTCTCACCTCGAGCGGGGCGATCTATTGCTGGGGATCGAACGGGGGTGGCCGGCTGGGCGACGGGACCGTCATCGAACGGCGAGCGCCGACTCTGGTGGTGGCGGCGGGCGTCACCTTCACGGCCGTCGCGGCGGGCGGAGCGCACACCTGCGCCGTCACCTCCACCGGCGGCGCCATGTGCTGGGGCACCGGCGCGGCGGGGGCCCTGGGGAACGGTGCCAACGCGAACCAGTCGATTCCGACTGCCGTGGTCAGCACGGCCCAGTATCAATCGATCGCCGCCGGCGGGGCCCACAACTGCGCGGTCACGGTGGCCGGGGCGGTGCAGTGCTGGGGCAATAACGGGGGCGGTCGGCTCGGCGACGGAACGGCTGTGAACCGCAACGTGCCCACGCCCGTCGTCGGGACCTTCGTGGCCGCCGGTCTCGACCTAGGTGACGAGCACACCTGTGCCCGGACCCAGGCCGGCTCGGCGATCTGCTGGGGCCGAAACCTCGAAGGTCAGGTCGGAGACGGCACCGCCGTCACGGTCTTTCGCCCCGTCGGCGTCGTTCGCCCTTAGTCGACGGGCTCCCGAGGGGTTGGGAGGGTCACGGTGCAGGTCGTCTCGAAGCCGCCTCGGAGGTTGTACCCGGTTCGCACCGACAGCCGCTGTGGAGCAAGGACCCGGAACAGGTCCTCGGCGATCCTCGCGGTGGCGTGCTCCTGGAAGATGCCCACGTTCCGGAAGCTGGTCACGTAGTACTTGAGGCTCTTCAGCTCGATGCACTTCGTACCGGGCCGGTAGCTGATCGTGAGCCGGGCGAAGTCCGGCAGGCCGCTGTAGGGGCACACGGCGCTGAATTCGGTGGTTTCGGTCACGATCTCCTGATCGGGTCCCTGGTAGTCGAACGTCTCGAGAACCGCCACGTCGATGTGCTCGGGCCCGACGAATGACAGGGTACGACCTTCTGCGGTTGCCAAGACGCGCTCCTCGCGGCGATTGGCGGTAATTTACTCAGATCCCTCCACTTTCGAGCCCGGCGATGTTGCTCGTGCCGATCGCCATCCTGATCGTCCGCTCGGCGGTGCCCGACACCATCCCGCTCACGGCGGGCTTGGTCATCTCGCGGTCCGTGGTGATCCGCCCCGCCCGCTATCGCTTGACCGCCCCGGCGGCGGACTCGGCGGTGATCCGAGTGCGGGGTTCCGGAATCGTCGTCGACTTCGCTGGGGCGGAGTTGGTTGGCACCGACCCGACCCTCCCGCCGGATCGATCCCGCGGGATCGGCATTCTCGTCGAACCGGGCTCGGATGTCACCGTGAAGCGGGCCCGGGTACGGGGGTTCAAGCTCGGCCTGATGGCCCGGCGAGTGCAGGGACTCCGGCTTCTCGACAACGATTTCAGCTTCAATTGGAAGCCGCGGATGCTGAGCGGCCTCGGTCACGAGAGCCTGGTCGACTGGCTCTACTATCACCACAACGAAAAGGGCGAGTGGCTGCGGTACGGGGCCGCGATCTACCTCGATGAGGTCGCCGGGGGCGAGATTCGCGGCAACGTCGCTCGCCAGGGGATGAACGGCCTCCAGTTGGTCCGAAGCGACCGGATGAGAATCTGGAACAACGATTTCTCGTTCAACTCGGGCCTCGGGATCGGGATGTACCGATCGTCCGACAACGTCATCATGCATAACCGCGCCGACTACTGTGTCCGCGGATACGTCGACGGTGTCTACGCTCGAGGCCAGGACTCCGCCGCCCTGCTGATCTACGAGCAGAGCGCCCGCAACGTCGTGGCCTACAACTCGATGACCCACGGTGGCGATGGCCTGTTCCTCTGGGCGGGACAGTCGACGATGGACTCCGGCCAGGGCGGCGCGAACGACAATCTGTTCTACGGGAACGATTTCAGCTTTGCCCCGACCAACGGCATGGAAGCCACCTTCAGCCGGAACCGGTTCATCGGCAACCTGGTGGAAGGATCTCAGCATGGGCTCTGGGGCGGCTACAGCTACCAGTCAGAAGTCAGCGGCAACCTGTTCCGCGACAACGTGGTCGCCATCGCGATCGAGCACGGCCAAGACAACCTGATCGCCGGCAATCGGTTCGACCGGGATCAAACCGGGGTTCGCCTCTGGTGGAATCGGCTCGAGCCGTCCGAGTGGGGCTATCCCAAGCATCGCGATACCCGGAGTCGCGACTACCGGATCACCGACAACCGGTTTCTTGGTACCCGAGCCGCGTTGCGGATCGAGAATACCCAAGGAGTGGTGACCGCGGCCAACGTCCTGGTCGGCGTGGACACGGCCGTGGTCGCCATCGGCGATACCTCGGGATGGCGCGCCGGACCGGCTCCGGCATCGTCTCCCGGAGCGACGGCCTCGCTCGCGCCGAAGCCGCCTGGCGGCCGGTCCCAAGGGTACTGGACGCCGCCGCCGTTTGCGGGAGCCCCCGCAAGGCTGGCCGGCGGTCGGAACGTGCTTCCCCGAGTTCCCCTGGCACGAGCTCCCGCGGTGGCCGACCCGGAGTCGTCGGCCGGCCGGATGCCTAACGCAGCGGGATGGCCGCCCCGGGGGCGCCGGTCGATCATCGTCGACGAGTGGGGACCCTACGATTGGCGAAGTCCCCGGCTCTGGCCGGCCCGCGCGGCGGATTCGGCCTACGGTGGCGGCGCGTTGACGATGCGGGTGCTCGGGCCGACGGGCCGCTGGCGATTGGTCGCCAGCGACGGCGCCAGCGTCCGTCCGACCGCCGGCCGGGTGGGCGATACCGTCGTGGTGTCTCCTGGCCCTGGCCCCGGCGCTGACTGGCGAATCCGCCTCGAATACGTGGGGGGCCGGGTCGTCGCCCCGAACGGCCTCGTCACCGCCGCTGGGCGGCCGTTCCAGTTTGGCGCCGAGCGGTTCGCGCCCGTGACGGCGTGGCGGGTCCGGGCGTTCGCCTGGGACAGCCTGACCGACCCGCGGCGCGACTCGGTCGCCTTTCGCC
The DNA here is from genome assembly GCA_046160105.1 of Gemmatimonadales bacterium. GTDB lineage: Bacteria > Gemmatimonadota > Gemmatimonadetes > Gemmatimonadales > GWC2-71-9 > SHZU01. Next base: position 53,433 of record JBJXGT010000053.1, read on the forward strand.
GCGTGTTCGATGGCGCTCCGGTCGCCGAGCGGAGCGATCGGTTCCTCGACTATCTCTGGTATCGGCCGCGGTTGCCGGGGTTTCCCGCCGAGCGGTTCGCTCTCGAGGCTGAGTCCGTGATCGACCTGCCGTCAGGTCGTTTCGAGTTGGTGGCCATCAGTGACGACGCCATTCGGGTCTGGGTCGACGATCGGCTGGTGGTGGATCGCTGGACGCCTCACGAATCGGAAGTCGACCGGATCGCGATCGAACCGGGCCGACATCGGCTCCGCGTCGAGTACTACCAGGTGGGCGGCTGGGTGGAATTGCGGGTCGAGGTTCGGCGGCGAGAGGGCGAGTGGTAAACGAGGAGCCAGCGGGGCGGGGACGGCTGTCGTCCCCGACCCGAGGCCGCTGGGTCAGCGGGTGCGACCCTCCCAGCCAGCGATGCCCTCCTCCAACCACAGGTGCTTCCGGGCGACCACCTCCTGCGCCAGGCGGTAGCTCTGGTCGTCGTCGGGCCCGAAGATCTCCTCGAACTTGACGACGACGCGCCAACTCGTCTGACGGCAGAAGAGATCGGCCATCTCGATCGGCCCCCGGTTGCCCGGGTCTTTCTTCGCCTGCAGTTGCGCCTTCGCCACCGTGGCGCTCATCGCGAACAGTTCGGCGCCAATCTCGACCATCCGGAACAGCACCGACTGCTTCTTCTCGAGCTTGGGCCCGAAGCGAACCATCGCGTGGAACAGGCTCCTGGCCAGCCGCCGCGAGGCGCGGTTGACGAACCGCAGGTGCTTCGCGAGCACGCCGAACTCCCCGTAGCGGGGCCACAGGCTCCAGCCGAAGTACTGCTTCGGGTACCACCACGCATAGAAGAGGCCCGCCTTGACGAGCGAGGCCAACTTCTCTCCCACCGACGACTTCGGGTCGATCAGTTTGCCCGCGACCTTGAGGTGGGTATCGACTGCTTCCCGGGCGATGAACAGGCGCATGATCTCCGACGACCCCTCGAAGATCAGGTTGATGCGCCAATCCCGGAGCGCCCGCTCCACCGGATCGGGACGCTCTCCACGGGACCGGAGCGAGTCGGCGGTTTCATAGCCGCGGCCCCCTTTGATCTGCAGGGTGTCGTCCGCGATCCTCCATCCGGTTTCGGAGTTCCACATCTTGGCGATGGCCGCCTCGAGCCGGATATCCGTCTTCGGGCGGTCGGCCAAGAGCGAGCAGAGGTCGCTCACCGCCTCCATCGCGAAGGTATCGGCCGCCATCCGGCCGATCTTCTGCGCCACCGCGTCGTGCTTGCCGATCGCCTGGCCCCATTGGACCCGTTCCCCGGCCCAACGACGAGAGATCTCGAGGAGCCGCTTGGCCCCGGTGACGCAACTCGCCGGCAGCGTCAGCCGGCCGGTGTTGAGGGTGATCAACGCGAGTTTCAGCCCTTTGCCCTCGCCCCACAAGACGTTTTCCACCGGCACCTTGACGTCGTGAAAACGGAGGATGCCGTTTTCGAGGGCCTTCAGACCCATGAAATGCAGCCGCTGGACCATCTCGACCCCGGGCCAGTTCGCTTCGACGATGAACGCCGTGATGGCCTTGGGACCGGTGCGGGCCATGACGACCATGACCTCGGCGACGGTGCCGTTGGTGCACCAGAGCTTTTCGCCCTTGAGGATCCAGTGTTTCCCGTCGTCGCTCAGGCGCGCCGTGGTAGTGAGCCCCGCGGGGTCGGATCCGGCGTTGTTCTCGGTGAGAGCGAAGGCCGAGATGTGGCCGGCGGCGAGCCGGGGAAAGTATTTCTTCTTCTGCTCTGGGGTCCCGAACAGCTTGAGCGGGACCGGGACGCCGATCGACTGGCTTGCCGACAGCAAGGCGGTCACGTTGCCGCACACGCTCGACGCCATCGACACCGCCCGAGTGTACATCAGTTGGCTCAGGCCTTGGCCGCCGTACTCGGTCGGGATCTTGATGCCGAACGCGCCCAGTTTCCGGAGGCCGTCGACGACCTCGGGAGGCACTTTGCCGTCCCGGTCAATGGCGTCGCCGTCGACGTGCTCGAGGAGGAACCGCTCTAGTTTGTCGAGGAAGGGACCAGCCCGCTCGACGTCCTCCGGCTTCGGCTCGGGGTAGGGATGGATCAGGTCAAGGTGGAGGTTACCCTCGAACAGCTCCTTGACGAAACTCGGGTTCCACTCTGTTTCCCGGGCGGCCTCGGCGACCTCTCGTGCCTCGCGCTCGGAGGCGTGGCCCGCCCCGGAGGGAGTGGGGCGTTGGTCGACGGGCGGCTGGGCGACGCTGGTCATCGGGGACTCCTCTGCGAATGATCCGGTACCGAAGGCAAATCTGAACGACCGACTCGACGAGCCGCGAGCCAACCACGGAGCAACTCGGTGACGTGCCTCTTCCGCTCGTCGACGAAGGTCGGCTGGCCGGGGTCGAGACCGACGACCCGGCCGAGGGTTTCGCCATGAATGTGGGGGAACCAGGTCAGAGCGATCAGGCTGAACAGCATCTGAGTCAGCTCTGGCTCGTCGCCGGCCCCAAGGCCAAGCTCCTGGGTCAAGGCGGTGGTCATCGCGCGACCGGTCGCGAGACCGACCGGCATCGACTCGAAGGTCCGTCGCTCCGAAAGCGCCTCGCGCTGCACCAGCTTCACGAAGTTGGGACGGCTCGCCACGAAGTCGAAGTAGTCCGAGACCACCCCGGCAAGGATCACCTCTGGCGCCTCGCCGCTGGCGAGGGCCCGTTCGCGCCCCGCCCGAACCGCGCTCTGAACTTCCCGGAAGCACCGCTCCAGCACCGCCCGGTGCAGTTCGGCCTTGGAGCCGAAGAAATAGCCTGGCGCCGCTCGGGACAGCCCGGCTTCCCGACCGACATCCGACAGGCTGGTGGCTTCGTAACCCCGTTCAGCGAAAAGGCGCTCCGCCGCGTCGAGGATATCCTCGCGCGAGCGGACCGCGTTTCGTTCCTTGTCGCGGGCGGTAGGGAGCGTGGCCGTCATTGATCCTTGCTTGTCAGCAAGCAAGTTAGTAAGCCGACCGCGGGCAGGCAAGGTCCGCCCTTTACCGGGAACGGTGGCCGGCTATTCATTCCCGCTCGGTTCTGTCAAACCAGGGGGTAACCGTGTCGGACAAGTGCCCGGCGTGCGGGGCGACGGCGGTGCCCGGGGCCTCGTTCTGCCCCAGTTGCGGCAAGCCCCAGGGCGGCGGGGACGGGACGGTGGTGATCCCGCCCCCGCCGTCGGTCGCCGACCTTCTCGCCCTGGCCCTCGGGTCGGGTTATCAGATCCGCCGCCTGGTCGGGCAGGGTGGGTTCGCCGACGTCTACGAGGTCTACGACCAGGGGCTGTCCCGCCGCCTCGCCGTCAAAGTCCTCCGGCCCGACGTGGCCTGGACCCAGGGGATGCTGGCCCGGTTCAAGGAGGAGTGCCGAGTCCTCGCCGGTCTCAACCACCCCAACATCCTTCCGATCCACTTCGTTGGCGAGGGGCAGGGGTTGGTCTACTACGCGATGCCGTACGTCGAGGGCGAGGCGTTAGGTCAGCTCCTCCGCTCGGGCGGCGCCCTCGAGGTCTCCCGGGCGCTGGCCATCGGTGTGCCGGTGCTCGAAGCGTTGGCCCACGCTCACCAGGCCGGCCTCCTTCATCGCGACATCAAGCCCGACAACGTGATGACCGACTCCGCGACCGGTCGCACCTTGCTGGTCGATTTCGGCATCGCCAAGCGTCTCGACGCGTCGGTGGGGCAAACCCAGACCGGCTTCGTGGTCGGGACCCCGCAGTATATGAGTCCGGAACAGGCCCTTGGGCAGGGGCAACTCGACGTGAGGAGCGACCTCTACTCGTTTGGCGCCCTGCTGTTCCAGATGGTCACCGGCACGCCGCCGTTCGACGGCGACTCCTCCCAGGAAATCGTCGGCAAGCACATCGCCGAGGCGCCGCCGGTGCCTCGCGACCGCAACGTCCGGATTCCGGTGTGGCTATCCGACGCAATCCTCAAATGCCTCGCGAAGCGGCCAGTGGATCGCTATCAGTCGGCCCCCCAGCTCCTCGATGCGATCCGCGAGGGGATGGCCCAGCCGGTGGCTCAACCCACCGTCGCCGTCGGCGAGGTGGCCGATCAGGTCGCCCGGATCAGCATGGCGACGCCAAGCCCCGTGGCCCCCCCGGAGCCCCGGCGGCGCGGCCTGCTGATCGGGGTCGTGCTGATCGTCATGGCCGCGGCCGGCGGCGTCGTCCTCTTCGCGAGGGCCCCGACCCTCGAGCTGACCAACGCTCTGCCGGTGCCGATTGCGGTGCTCGGGCCCAAAGGCGACTCGGTCGTGCTGGCGCCGCGGGCGACGGCGACGCTCGAGCTGCTCCGGAGTGGGTTCACCCGGGTCCCCTGGGCGGGAGGCCCCTGGCAGGATGCCGACGGACGGCCCCATGGCCGGGCGGCGTCGGGCGAGATGACGATCCGGAGCGGACGCGGGGCGACCCGACGGTCGATCGGACTGGGCGACGCCCGGACCGCGATGTTCGCGCCAATGATCACCAACGCCTCGAGTCAGCCGCTTCGGATCGTGGTCAACCACGGTCTCGCCGACGCGGTCGATTGCGAATGTGAGGTCGCCCCGGGCCAGACCCGCGCCCTGATCGGATTCTACCCCCTCTTTCGCAACACCACCGTGCGGGCCACCACCGCCGATGGCAGGAGTGCGACCTTTCGCGATCTCGGCGACAAGGTTGACCGGACCACCTGGCAGGTGGGTCTCCGATTCGAAGACAAGGATCTCAGGTAGGCGCAGGTGGCGAGCGTGACTCCCTCGCCCCGCGTTCTGCTCGCCGACTGCGACCAGATGTTCGTCGCGGTGGCACGCCTGGTCGATCCGGACGGAGCCGGTCGGGCACCCCTCCTGGTGGTCGGCGGGACCGCCACCAGCCGCGGCGTCGTTTGCTCGGCCTCGTATGAAGTTCGCGCGTTCGGGGTGCGGTCCGGGATGGCCATCGCTCAGGCCGCGCGCCGCTGCCCGCAGGCCGTGTTCGTCCCGGTCCCTCGCAAGGCGTGTAGCGAGAAGAGTCAGGAGGTCCGTTCGCGCCTCGATCGGTGGGCCCCCTTGGTCGAAGCGGCCAGCATCGACGAGTTCTACCTCGATCTGAGCGGGACCGAGGCCCTGTACCGACAAGAACCTTTGGCCGCGACCGCGGGACGAATTCGCGATGACCTCTTTGTGGCCACCGGGCTTCGCCTTTCCATCGGCGGCGGCACCAACCGGCTGGTCGCCAAGCTCGCCGCCGAGCGCGCCAAGCCCCGACCGGGGACGGCGGGGACCGGTGTCTTCGTCGTCGAGCCCGGAGGAGAAGCGGCGTTCCTCGCGACCCATCAATTGGCCGAGATCCCCGGGGTGGGGCCTCGACTGCAAGCAAAGCTCAGGGGGTACGGACTCGTTTCGGTCGCGGATACCTTGCCGGTGGCCGAGCGCGACTTGGTTGGCTGGCTGGGACCGCGAACCGGTCGGTGGCTCCACGAGCGAATCCGGGGTCGCTCGGGCGCTGGTGTCGAACCCGCCGGGGAAGCGAAATCGGTCAGCCGGGAAGAGACGTTTCCGGTCGATCTGCGCGGCCTCGATCGGCTGGAAACGGAGTTGCTTCGCCTGATCGCCCGGGTCTGCGAGGACATTCGCGAGGATGGCCTCGTCGCCCGGCGGATCACGGTCAAGCTTCGCGATGACGACTTTCAGACCCGGGTCGCGAGCCGGACCCTGCCGCTCCCGTTCAACGCCGACCGGGTCGCCTTCGCCGCCGCGCGTGAACTCCTGGTCAAACTCCATCAGCGGCGGCCCAGGCCCACCCGATTGCTCGGTTTTGGGTTGTCACACTTCGAGGTCGCCGGCGCGGCCGATCAGCTCTCGTTGCTGGACGAGCCCTCCGCGGCCCTTGGCCAGACAAGCCGGGACAGCGCGGTCGTCCGCGCCCGCGACGAGATCAACCGACGGTTCGGCCAGGATGCGGTGGCGCCCGCCCGGATTGCCGGAAGGAGACCGCCGTCGCGTTGACCCGGCATCGCGCCGGACGATGGCTCGGTGTCTAAATGTCGTGCACCGCAAAACAGTAACTCGTTGTATCGAAATGACATTGTGGCACTGGCGCCAGACTGGCATTTGGTCGGTCCGGTCGCTAGCTTGGCAAGCGAGGTTCCCGGGGAACCTCCAGCCAGGCGGCTGCGACCCGACGCCGGCTCGTCTTCTCGCTCCACCAAACGCCTTTCGAGGGGTACTCATGAAGAGGTTGCTTCCCGTGCTCGGGGTGGCCGCGTTGGCTGCCTGCGCGACCGACCCGAACGCCCCGTCGCCAAACTCCGAAGTACCTCAGTTCGCCGCCTCGAATGCGTCGCAAGCCAAGTCCTACATCGTCGTCTTCCAGCCGAACACCGTCGGACCCGCCGCCGTGACCGCCTCGCTCGAGCAGCGGCATCGGATCTTCATGGTCCGTCACCGATACGAGCAGGCGGTCCGGGGCTTCGCCGCCGATCTGACCGCGAGTCAGCTCCGCGAACTGTCGGCCGATCCTCGAGTGCTGTACATCGAGCCCGATGGGGTCATGACGGTCAACGCCACCCAGCTGAACCCGCCCTCTTGGGGGCTCGATCGGATCGACCAGGCTTCATTGCCGCTGAGTCTGTCGTACACCTACCCGGTCACCGGTGCCGGGGTTCGACTCTATGGCATCGACACCGGCATTCTCTACGGTCACGCGGACTTCGGCGGGCGAGCCACCGCGGGGTTTGATGCGGTGACCCCCGGGGGTGGCGCCGTTGACTGCGACGGCCATGGAACTCACACAGCTTCGACCGCCGCCGGGACCACTTACGGCGTGGCCAAGGCGATGACCATCGTCGGCGTTCGGGTCTTGGATTGCAGCGGGTCCGGATCGACCTCTGGGGTGATCGCCGGCATCGACTGGGTCCGAATCAATGCCGTCAAACCGGCCGTGGCGAACATGAGCCTCGGCGGTGCGAGGTCGACGGCGCTGAACGCGGCGGTTGCCAATGCGGTTAACGCCGGCATCGTCTTCTCGGTGTCGGCCGGGAACAACAATGGCAGTGCCTGTCTCAACTCGCCGGCGTCGGAGCCATTGGCCCTCACGGTGGCGTCGACCACGACCACCGACGCCCGATCGAGCTTCTCGGACTTCGGCACCTGCGTCGACCTCTTCGCGCCCGGGTCGGGCATTCGCGCCGCCTACATTCCCTCCGGCTCGGCCGTGCTGAGCGGGACCTCGATGTCGGCGCCACACGTCGCCGGGGTAGCCGGGCTCTATCTGCAGCTCAATCCGACCGCGACCCCGGCTCAGGTGGCCAACGCCATCGTCAATGGCGCCGTCACCGGCCTGGTAACCAATCCGGGCACTGGATCGCCGAACCGGTTGCTGAATATCGGCTTCCTGGGTGGGCCGCCGGTCAACCAGCCGCCGGTTGCGTCGTTCACCTTCTCATGCTCGGGGCTGGCCTGCAGCTTCGACGGAAGCGGTTCGAGCGACGACGTCGGAATCACCAGCTATAGCTGGAATTTCGGGGATGGTTCCACCGGAACCGGAGCGACCCCGAACCGAACCTACGCGGCGGCGGGTACCTACTCGGTCACCCTGACGGTGAGCGATGCCGGCAACCTCACCGGCGCCCAGACCCGGTCGGTCACGGTGAGCGCGGCGACCAACCAGCCTCCGGTTGCCGTACCGGCGGTCAGCTGCGCGGGCACCACCACCTGCACCTTCGACGGCCGCGGCTCCACCGACGATCAAGGCGTGGTCTCGTACGAGTGGCGGAACGCGGGCAAGAAGGTGGTTTCGACCGCCCCGGTGTTCAGCCAGCTGTTCGAAGGGCTCGGCAGGCGGATCACCTGGACCCTCATCGTCCGGGACGCCGCCGGCCTGTCGTCCACCAAGAAGTTCACCTTCACGGTCGGTCAGCCGTAGTCGTCGCCTTTGACCGCGCCACCCTTGATCGAGAACCGCCCGGCACCCGCCGGGCGGTTCTTGCTTGGAGGGTCGGCATATATAATTCGGGAGCGCCGCTCTGGCGCGCTTCCTCTCGAACCCGGTTGGAGTGGACCTCAATGCGTATCTCCTCGAGCATGCAGAAAGCGCTCAACGGCCAGATCAACAAGGAGTTTGGCGCCTCCTACCTGTACCTGGCGATGGCGGCCTATTTCGCCGAAAAGAACCTCAATGGCTTCGCCAGCTGGATGCGGATGCAGGGCATGGAGGAGGCCAAACATGCCATGAAGATCTTCGCCTTCGTCGAGGATCGCGGGGGCCGCGTCACCCTCGAGGCCATCGATCGGCCGCCGCCCGACTTCCCCTCGCCGATCGCGGTCTTCGAGCACGCCCGCGACCACGAATCCAAGGTCTCCACCGGGATTCATCAGCTCTTCGAGATGGCCGGCACCGAAAAGGACTACGCCACCCAGGCCATGCTCCAGTGGTTCATCACCGAGCAGGTCGAAGAAGAGAAGACGTCGACCGAGATCGTGGATACCCTGCGGATGATCGGTGACAACGCCTCCGGGCTCTACATGTTCGACAAGGAGCTGGGCCGCCGCGGGTCGAGCGATTGAACCTCGCGTTCTTGGGCCTCGGGGCGATTGGGCGTCCCATGGCCGCCCGGCTGGCGAGCCGATTCCCCCTCACCGTGTGGAATCGAACGGCAGCCATCGCCGAGGCGTTCGGCCGCCAGGTGCCCTGCCGGGTGGCTCCGTCCGCGGGAGACGCGGTGGCCGAAGCCGACGTGGTCGTGACCTGCCTCTCGACCTCCGCTGACGTCGACCAGCTTCTCAACGGCCCGACCGGGATCGCCTCGGCGCTTCGTCCGGGATCGCTGTTCCTCGACTGTACCTCGGGCGACGCGGCCACCTCGACCCGGCTGGCCAGCCAGCTCGCGACCCGAGGGATCGACTTCGCCGACTGTCCGGTCAGCGGCGGGACCAACGGCGCCGAAGCGGGCGTCCTGACCGTGATGGTGGGGGGAACTGCGGAGACTTTCGCCAAGGCCCGTCCGGTGCTCGAGGCGTTCGGCAAGCTGATCGTCCACGTCGGCCCGGCCGGCGCTGGCGATACGGTGAAGGCGGTCAATCAGGTGCTCCTGGCGTCCAACATCCTCTCCTTGGCCGAGGCGCTCACCGCCATGGTGAAGGCCGGCGTGCCGGCGCGGGTGGGGTTAGAGGTCCTGAACGCCTCCAGCGGCCGCAGCTTCGTCAGCGAGACCTTGATTCCCACCCGGGTCCTCAACGGAACCTGGCCCAAGACGTTTCGCCTCGCCCTGATGGACAAGGACGTCGGCATCGCCGTCGACCTCGTCCACCAACTCGGGCTCGAGGCCCCGCTCTTGGACCAGGTCCGAGAACGCACCGCCACGATGCGGCGTGCCTTGGGCGAAGAGGCCGACTATCTCGAGCCGATCAAGTGGCACGAGAATCAGTCCGGAGCCGAGGTCCGAGGATGACCGGGGGGTTCGCGACCGAGCGTCAGCGGGTCGAAGTGCATCTCGTCGATCGTCGGGTCCTTCATGGTGTCATCCACCTGCAGGGTGGGGCTCGCCACCATAGCGGCCCCGAGACTCCGGCCGACATGTTGAACCGCACCGAGGAGTTCTTCGCCTTGGTGCTGGATGGAGAGCAGCCGCTGTTCCTCGCGAAGCGCCATGTCCTCTACGTTCAGCTCCCCGCGCAGCCGGCCATCGACGATCCGGATCGTGCCTCCGCCGCCAGGCGCATCGAGCTCGAGATCGAACTCGCGGACGGCTCGCTGCACGAGGGGGTGGTGATGTACGAACTGCCCCCGGACCGCCCCCGGGCTCTCGACTTTCTCAACACGGCCCCGGCGTTCTTCCCGCTGTGGGCCCCTGATGGCGTCCGAGTGATCAACGCCTCCCAACTTCGGACCGCCAGCCCTCTCGTGGACACGCGCCGTGCCTCGCCTTGATCGTTTTCTCGGTGCGATGAAGGAACACTCGGCCGACGCCGTTCGGCTCCGAGCGGGTCAGCCCATCGGGCTCCGCAAGAGCGGAATGGTCCGACCGCTGACCAAGGAGTCGCTCACCGAGCAGCAGGTCGTCGGGCTGCTCCGGGAGATCACCCCCGGCCACCTGGTCGACCGACTCGGCACTCCGGCCGACTTCGCCTTCACCTACGACGCGCCCGACGGGGCGATCGAGGTGCAGGTCGAGCCGGAACAAGGCCAGGTGTCCGCCACCCTGAGAGCGCTCTTCCCCCCGATGCCCGTGCCACCGGTGGTCCGCGAGAACGGCGCCGACCTCGGCGGGCTCCGAGCCCGAATCGAGGCCTTGCTTACCCGACTGGCCCGCGACAAGGGCAGCGACCTGCACCTCCGGACCGGAGCCGCCCCGATCATCCGGATCCATGGCGACCTGGTTCCCCTCGAAGAAGCCGCGATCACCGGACCGGATGTCGAGTTGATGCTCCGCAGCATCATGCCCGCCGCGGAATTCGTGAAGTGGCGGGCCGAGGGCGATGCCGATTTCGCCCACGAGATCGCCGGAGAGGGTCGCTTTCGTTGCAACGCTGGCCGTGATCGATTGGGCCCGTTCGGTGTGTTCCGGCTGATTCCGAGCGAGGTGCCCACGGTCGAGCAACTCGGACTCAGCAAAGAGGTGCAGGCGCTCTGCCAGCTGAACAAGGGACTGGTGCTGGTCACCGGTCCGACCGGGAGCGGTAAATCGACCACTCTCGCGGCCCTCGTCGATCTCGTCAACCGAACCCGAGCCGACCACATCCTGACGATCGAGGATCCGATCGAGTTCGTGCATCACAGCCGGAAGGCCTTGGTCACCCAACGCCAGGTTGGAACCCACACTCAGGATTTCAAGAGCGCGCTGCGGGCGGCGTTGCGAGAAGACCCGGACGTCGTCCTGGTCGGCGAGTTGCGCGACCTCGAGACCATCGCCATCGCGGTCGAGACCGCGGAAACGGGCCACCTGGTCTTTGGTACCCTCCACACCACCACCGCGGCGTCGACCATCGATCGGATCATCGACCAGTTCCCCCCCGACCGGCAGAGTCAGATTCGGGTGATGCTCGCCGAGTCGCTCCGCGGGGTGATCGCGCAGATCCTCTGCCGCGCCAAGGGAGGCGGACGTATCGCGGCCTACGAGGTGCTCCTCTCGACGCCGGCCATCGCCAACCTGATTCGGGAAGGGAAGACCTATCAGGTCCCGTCGATCATGCAGACCGGGCGGAAGCTGGGCATGGTCACGCTGAACGACTCCTTGGTCGACTTGGTGGACCGTGGCCTCGTCGAGCCGAAAGAGGCCTACCTCAAGGCGGTCGACAAGGCAGGCCTCGCTCTGATGCTCAAGGCCAAAGGGCACGGCATCCCGCCGACCGAATGAGCGGCGCGTCTCCTCCCATCGTGGTGCTGGTGGAGCCCCAGGACCTCGTCAACATCGCGGCCACGTTTCGGATCGCCAAGAACTTCGGGATCCGCCAGGTTCGCTTGGTCAACCCCCAGGTCTTCGATCCCTATCGGATCGAGGGCATCGCCCACAACACCGCGGATCTGGTCGAAGCGGCCGAGATGTTTCCGAGCCTCGCTGCCGCCGTCGCCGATTGTGGGCACGTCGTCGCAATGACGGCGCGGGAGCGCACCGCCAAACGACAGATGGTCCGGCCCCGGGTGGCGGCCGTGACCCTTACCGAGCAGAGCGAGGTCGCGCCGGTGGCGATCGCGTTCGGGCGCGAGGACAAGGGCCTGACCAACGATGAGCTCGATCAGTGCCATGCCCTGTCGATGATCGCGACCAACCCCGCTCACCGCTCGCTCAACTTGGCGCAGGCCGTGGCCATCATGGGTTACGAGTGCTGGAATGCTCGCGAAGGGATCGAACAGGCCCGCAAACCGCCGCGCCGCGGGGCGGTCGTCGCGAAGGCAGCTGAGGTGCAGCGGCTGTTCCACGACTGGGAACGCACCCTGTGGGCGGTCGATTTCTTTAAGAGCCGCAACGCGGAAAACGTCATCCGCTCGCTCCGTGAGGTCTTCTTCCGCGCCGATCTCGACTCCCGCGAGGCGAAGCTGTTGCGGGCGGTGGCGCTGGAAACGGTCCACTATCTGGAGCGCCGCGGCGTGCTCGGCGACCTACCCGACCGGCTCCGACTGCCGGGTGGCGCCAGAGGTGACCCGGAGGAGGAAAAGCCGACCCGGTGACTCCCGTATAAGGGCCGAATTCCGGCTTGTATCCAGAGCCCGGGCCTTTATTTTTGACGCGGCGTTGCGCCTTGGTGCGCTTGCACTTGCGGCGCCCCTCCCGTTCTCGTGAAAAGTTTCACATATTGTTCGATCACCACGTATCGGCGGATCACACGCATGCGTAAGCTCCTGGTTGCTGGGGTGGGAGGGGCGATAGCTCTTGGAGCGATCGCTGCGGCTATCGTCCCCCGGTCGACGACCGCACAGCAAGCGGCTCAGCCCGCGGCCGCCCCGGCGCAGGCCGATTCCGTCGTCGCCCCGCGACTATCGGTGGCGGATTCGGCGGCGCTCAAGGGACCTCGGCAGCCGATCTTCTTCCGGCACGACATTCACGCCGGCCAGTACAAGATGCAGTGTCAGTATTGCCACTACTCGGTCGGGGTCTCGTCGGAGCCGGGGATCCCGACGATGCAGACCTGCATGGGTTGCCATCTGGCGGTCGGCGGCAGCGACAGTTCTCATCGGGTCGAGATCAAGAAGCTGCGGGACGCCTGGCGGGTCCAGCAGCCGGTGCAGTGGGTTCGGATTCATACCCTCGCCAAGCACGCCCATTTCCCGCACATGCGTCACGTCAAGGCACTCGGGCCGAACGCCTGTGCGACCTGCCATGGCGACCTGGCTCGAATGGCGCAGGTCTCCAAGGTCAACAACGTGAACAACATGGGCTTTTGCATCAGCTGCCACCTCGAACGCAAGGTGAATCGTGACTGCACTGCCTGTCACTACTGATCAGTCGGTGCGGCCCGCGTCGTTTGCCCGGTGCTCCTCCCGAGCCAATGGGGATCAGCATGTCCGATGAATTGAAGCGCGACCCGATCGACCGGCGTCGCTTCCTGACCGTGCTCGGGGTGAGCAGCGCCGGTGCGGCGGCACTCTCGGGTTGCTCGACCGGTAAGGTCGAAAAGCTCATCCCCTACCTGGTCCAGGATCCCGATCAGGTACCGGGGTTGCCAACCGTCTATGCGAGCACCTGCACCGAGTGCGCCACGGGATGCGGTGTTCATGTGAAAACTCGCGAGGCGCGGGCGATCAAGCTGGAAGGCAACCCGAGCCATCCGATCAACGCGGGGACCATCTGCGCCCGCGGGCAAGCCGGACTCCAGGGGCTCTACAACCCGGGGCGGCTCCGCTTCCCGATGGCCAAAGTCGGGGAGGCGCACCGAGAGATCCTCTGGAACGAAGCGGTGGATCGGCTGGCGGCGGAGCTCCGAACGGCTGGGCCCCGGGTGGCAGTCCTGAGCGGCGCTGGCTCGGGTACCTTCGACAGCCTGCTGGAATCCTGGGTGGGGGCGCTCGGGGGGCGGCTGGTGCGCTACCAGGCGCTCGACCACGAGCCGCTGCGGCTTGCCAGCCGGGCGGTCTTCGGTCAGGACGAGATCCCGACCCACGACTTCGCCGCCGCCAAGTACATCGTGTCGTTCGGCGCCGACTTCCTGGAGACCTGGCACGCGCCGATCGAGAACCAGCGGGGCTTCGCCAGCGCCCACGGCTTCGACAGCGGTTCGATGGCCAAATTCGTCTACGTCGGTCCGCGGGCGAATCTCACCGGGATCAACGCCGACCAGTGGCTCGCGCCGACGCCGGGCTCCGAAGTCTCGCTGGCGCTCGGGCTGGCCAACGCCCTGTTGGCTCGCGGTCGCGGCCCGGCCGACGGGTCCAGCCTGGCCGTCGCGCTGGCGCCCTACACGGTCGAGAAGGTCGTTCAGGACACCGGGTTGGCTGCTGAAGCGATCACCAAGCTCATCGAGGAGTTCGCCGCCGCGACCCCAAGCCTCGCGGTCGCCGGCGGCATCGGGGCCCAGCACCGGGGCGCGATCGATCTCTGCGCCGCGGTCCACGTGCTCAACTACGTCGCGGGCAACGTCGGTCAGACCGTGAAGTTCGGGGCCGGCATCAAGGGCGGCGACGGCTACGGCGCGTTGCTCGAGCTGGAACGGGCGATGGCCGCCGGCGAGGTCGACGTGCTGCTGGTGCACGAGGCCAACCCGCTGTTCACGCTCCCCAAGTCGGGCGGGTTCAAGGCGGCCTGGGACAAGGTGCGTTTCAAGGCGACGACGGCGCTGTTTCTCGACGAAACCGCGGCGGCTGCCGACCTCCTGGTGCCCAACCTCCACTCGCTCGAGCGGTGGGACGATGCCGGCCCCCGCAACCATATCGCCGGGCTGATGCAGCCGGTCATGGAGCCGGTGTTCCGGAACTTGGCCACCGGTGACCTCCTCCTCCAGGTGGCCCGCAAGCTGGGCGGCCCGATGACCCAGTTCACCGCGCCGACCTATCAGGCCCATCTTCAGGCGCGCTGGGCGGACCTGGCTCGGTCCCGGGGCGCCGATCCGACCACGTTCTGGCGGGACGCGCTGATGAACGGCGGGCTGTACGATCCTGCCCCGGCCGCGTCGGTGCAACTGGCAGGCAACTTCACTCCCGGGGCCGCACCCTCGCTCGACGGCGACGGCGAGATGATCTTCGCGCCATACCCGAGCTCGATGTACTTCGACGGTCGGGGCGCCAACCGCCCCTGGTTGCTCGAGAACCCGGATCCGGTCACCAAGATCACCTGGCAGTCGTGGGTCGAGTTGCACCCGGATACCGCCAGGCGGTGGGACCTCCGGGAGGGGGAGGTCGTGCGGCTGACCTCGCCGAACGGGGCGGTGGAGGCGCCGGTGTACATCTATGGTGGGATTCGCCCGGACGTCGTGGCCATGCCGATCGGTCTGGGCCACACCGAATTCGGCGAGTACGCCAAGGGGCGGGGGGTCAATCCGCTCGACCTGCTCTCGGCCCAGGATGGACAGGGGTTCCTTCCCTATCTGTCGACCAAAGTCCGCGTCGAGAAGACGGGCGGCTACAAGAAGCTGGCCCGCACCGACGGTACCCCGAGGGAGATGGGGCGGGGAATCACCGAGACGATCCCGGCGCCGCTCGCCGCCAGGGGCCTGACGGTGAAGCAGGCGTACGAGGAACTTGGCCACGGCAGCCACGAGATCAATACCGAACGTGAGCTCGAAGCCATCGCCGGGTTTTCGGAAAAGCAGATGGAAACTCGGGCGCTCGGTGCCTACGCCGAGGACCACCCGATGTGGGGGATGGCGATCGATCTGTCCCGCTGCACCGGTTGTTCGGCCTGCGTCACCGCCTGCTATGCGGAGAACAACATCCCGTTCGTCGGGGAGGACGATGTCCTCCGCGGACGCGAGATGAGCTGGATGCGGATCGAGCGGTACTTCGAGGGCGGCGAACACGGCGAGCCGTTCAAGGCGAGCGTCATCCCGATGCTCTGCCAGCACTGCGACAACGCCCCTTGCGAGCCGGTCTGCCCCGTCTACGCGGCCTATCACACACCCGATGGCCTGAACGGGCAGGTCTACAACCGCTGCGTCGGGACCCGCTACTGCGCCAACAACTGCCCCTACAAAGTGCGGTACTTCAACTGGTACGCCTATGCCAAGCGGGCGTTCCCCGAGCCGCTCAACCTCCAGCTCAATCCGGAAGTGACCGTTCGAGCCCGTGGGGTGATGGAGAAGTGCACTTTCTGCGTTCAGCGGATTCGGTCGGCCCAGCACCACGCCCGGCTGGAGGATCGCCCCCTCAAGGACGGCGACGTGATCACCGCCTGTGCCCAGGCCTGTCCGTCGCGCGCCATCACCTTCGGCAACGTCAAGGATCCGGCCGCGCGGGTGGTCCGGGCGGCCATGAATCATCGAGGGTACCACGTGCTCGAAGAAATCAACGTTCGACCGGCCGTGACCTACCTGGCCAAGGTCGTCCCCGGAGCGGAGGCCTAATCCATGACCTCAGTCGCGCACGACCATCCGCATCCGAAGATGACCCACGCCGACGTCACTCGCGACGTCGTCCGGACCCTCGAAACGCCGAGCCGGGGTTACTACCTGGCGCTCTTCACGGCGGTCGGGATGTTCCTGGTAGGGGCCGCCACCTTCGTGATGCTGCTCAAGGACGGCTTGGGCCTGGCGGGCTACACCCCGCCGGTCTTCTGGTCGGTCTACATCACGACCTTCGTCTTCTGGGTCGGCATCGGTCACGCCGGGACCCTGATTTCCGCCATCCTGTTCCTGTTCCGGTCGCCGTGGCGGACCGCCGTCTATCGGTCGACCGAGGCGATGACGGTGTTCGCCGTGATGACCGCGGGTCTCTTTCCGATCATCCACATCGGCCGCCAGTGGATCTTCTACTGGCTCCTGCCGTATCCCAACGAGCGGTTCCTCTGGCCCAACTTCAAGTCGCCGCTGATCTGGGACGTCTTCGCGATCTCGACCTACCTCACCGTCTCGACCACCTTCCTCTGCGTCGGCTTGGTGCCCGACATCGCGGCCGTCCGCGACAAGGTGAAGGGTTGGCGCAAGAAACTCTACGGCGCGTTGTCGATCGGTTGGACCGGCGCTGACTCGCAGTGGCGCAACTACACTCGCGGCTATCTGTATCTGGCCGCCCTGGCGACGCCGCTGGTGCTTTCGGTGCACTCGGTCGTCTCCTGGGACTTCGCCATGTCGATCGTCCCTGGCTGGCACGGGACGATCTTCGCCCCATACTTCGTGGCGGGCGCGATCTACTCGGGCATCGGCATGGTGTTGACCCTGGTCATCCCCCTTCGCAAGGTGCTCAAGATCGAGCACATGATCACCGACTACCACTTCGACAACCTGGCCAAGCTGACCCTGCTGACCGGGTCGATCCTCTTCTACGCCTACGCGATGGAGTATTTCGTCGCCTGGTATAGCGGCAACACCTTCGAGCAGACCACCTTCTGGCGCCGGGCATTCGGGCCCCAATGGTGGGCCGGGTGGTCGATGATCATCTGCAACGCGTTCGTGTCCCAATTGCTGTGGTTCAAGAAGATCCGGACCAACCTGACATCGCTCTTCATCATCTCGATCTTCATCAACATCGGGATGTGGTTCGAGCGCTACGTGATCATCGCGTCCTCCCTGTCGAACGACTACTTGCCCTACGCCTGGGGCCAGCTCAATCCGACCTGGGCCGACTGGGGCATTCTGATCGGCTCCTTCGGGTGGTTCGGGATGTACTTCCTCCTGTTCGCTCGGACCTTCCCGGTGGTCGCGATTCAGGAGATCAAGGAAATGATTCCGATGCCACGTCGGAAGGGAGGAGCCCACTGATGGCCAAGGTCGTTTCCGGGGTGCTCGGGGCTTTCAAGCACGAGGACTCCGCCGTGGCCGCGATCACCGGGCTCAAGGAAAAGGGGTTCCGCGATCTGACGGTCTATACCGCGGCACCGAACCACCATGTCGAAGCGGCCCTCGATCAGCCGGTGAGTTGGGTACGGGCCTTTACCCTGATCGGGGGCCTCACCGGTTGCGCGGCCGGATTCGGGATGACGATCTGGATGTCCCGCGACTGGCCCCTCCTGGTCGGCGGCAAGCCGATCGCCGCGATTCCGCCCTACGTGGTCCTCGCGTTCGAACTCACGATCCTCTACGGCGCGATGTTCACGGTCATCGGGATGATCGTGCTCTCGGCGATGAAGTCTCTGAAGGGTCGAGCCTATCGGCCCGAGTTCAGCGACGACACCATCGGCGTGTTCGTGCCCTGCCCGGCGGAGCAGCGCGCGGGGATCCGGCAGTTTCTCGACCAGGTTGGGGCTGAGGAGGTTACCGAACATGGCGCCTAAGTATCTCGCCGCCTTGGCGCTGGTCGCGGGCCTCAGCGGCTGCAACTGGTACTACAACACGGTGCCGTCGCCCGACGACCTGATGCCGCTCGTCCCCTGGTTCGACCACATGATCACCTCCCCAGCGGTAGCGCCCTACTCGCGCCTCGACGTTCCCCGTTCCACTCCGAAGGGGACCGTGCCGATCACCGGCGGTGAGGCCGAGTGGCGAACCGGCAACCCGGCCGCGCCGGTGCCCACCTATGGGTTCGATACCACCTACGCCGACCGCCTGGTCAACCCGACCAATCGGGTGCCGGTGGCTCGGGGCGACACCCTCTACCAGATCTTCTGCACCGTCTGCCACGGCGTCGCCGGCGATGGCAAGGGACCGGTCGGTCCGCGAGTCGGCGCCCCGTCGCTGCTGACGGATCGGGCCAAGGGCTGGTCCGATGGCTACCTCTATAGTGTCGTGAAGTACGGTCGCGGTGTGATGCCGCTCTATGGCGACAAGATCTACACCCCCGGCGATCGATGGGCGGTCGTCAACCATCTGCGGCAACTTCAGGGCGGTCCCGCTCCGGGAGCGGCCCAATGACCCAAGCACAGCTGCGGGACCGGATCATCGCCCGGGGTACGAGCGGTCGCTATGGCCCCTTCGTTCAGGTGGGCCTGCTGCTCGCGGTGGCGGGCGTGGCGCTGTCCGGCTACGCGATCGCGACCGGCCACGCGGAGCGAGCCTGGCACCTGTTTCACGTCAATTGGCTGTTCTTCACCGGGATTTCCGCCGGGAGCGTCGCCGTCGCGGCGGTGCACAAGGTCGCCAACGCGAAATGGTCCGGCGTGATCATCCGGTTCGCCCAGGCCAACGTCTTCTTTGCCCCCGTGTCGCTCGTCGGTCTCGCGCTGGTACTCACGGTCGGGTACGAGCCGATCTTCGGCCACATGCATGAGCAGCTACACTCGCTGCCTCACGGCAAGGCGGTGTGGCTGTCGCGACCGTTCATGGCCGCTCGGTTGGTGGTGGGCATGCTCGCCATGTTCGGGGTCGGCTGGGCCCTGATCAAGGCAGACCTGGTGCCCGATCTGTTGGCGACCAAGGGCGCGGTCGACGAGTCGCGGCGCGCCTCATACGAACGGATGCTGGCCGGGTTCGATGGCTCGGAGCGTGCGGCGGTCGATCAGCATCGCAAGATCCATCGCCTCGCCCCGATCTATGTCGTGTTGTACGCGTTGGTGATGACCATGGTCGCGTTCGACGGCATCATGGCGCTCCAGCCCCACTGGTTCAGCAACCTCTTGGGCGGCTGGTACTTCATGGGTTCCTTCCTGGGCGCCCACACCTGCCTGGCCCTGATGATGATGTACGGCGCCCGGCACTTGGGCGTCGCTGATCTGGTCAGCGCCAAACAACGGCACGACCTCGGCAAGCTGTGCTTCGGCTTCACGGTGTTCTGGACCTACTTGATGTGGTCGCAGTTCCTGGTCATCTGGTACGGGAACTTGCCCGAGGAAACCGGATTCGTGTTCACCCGGTTGTGGGGCGAGTGGCTGCCGATTGGCCGTGCGGTGTTCATCGGGATGTTCCTGGTGCCGTTCTTCGGCCTGTTGTTCGTAGCGGCGAAGAAGACGCCGTTGACTTTGGGCCTCTTTGCCTTGATCAGCTTCAGCTCTCTGTGGCTCGAGCGCTACTTGCTCGTGTTGCCCTCGGTGACCGCCGAAGCCGGCCCGGTATTCGGCCTCCCGGAAGTAGGGCCCACGGCGATTATGCTCGGCCTCTTCCTGTTCTGCCATGCTCAGTTCGCCCGGCGGTTCCCGATGGTTTCGCCCCGGCTCGCGGTGCTGACGCTCACCATCGAAGCCGAGCAGGGGCATGGCCACGAGTTCTCCCACGAGGAATCGGCGAAGGACTACGCTCACCCGAAGGAGCTCAACGCCTAGGCCGTCCACCGGCCGACGTCGAGTCGTGCAAAAGGCGGAGGCGGCCCGAGTGGCCGCCTCCGCCTGTCTTTTTCACTCGGGCCAGGGGTGTTCTTTGGTCTATTCCCGGATCTCGATGCCCCGAGCAATGGCGTTGAGCGAATCGGCAGGAAAGTCGCCGGTCACGGTCAGCATCCGCAGGCCCCGCCGAGCGTTGCTGGCGCCGTCCAACAGGTAGTCGGGAGGGGTCATGGCGGGAAAGCTCGCCCGGATCGGGGACCCTCGGCCGGCGTTCTGCCGCTCGAGCAGTTGCTCGACCTGATCCATCGGCCCTTCGATGGTACGGATGATCCGACCGGATGGGTGCTGCTGCGCCACGACGACCACCGGGCGCTGATCCGGGCCGCCGCGCTGCAGCTGAATGTCGATGATCGGCAATCCATCGATCTTCGGCAGGTTGCCTGCGGTCTCGTCCTGGGCCTGCCGGAGGTCGACGGCCTGCCACAACCCGCCCAACGAGAACGGCTCGGTTTCGGGCGCGATCGCCCGGACCTGGAGGACCGGTTCGCCGGCCGGATCGATCCGCTGGACTGGCCGCCGGCTGGGCCGCGGGATATTGGCAACCAAGGTGGTGGTGGCGACGGAATCCGCTCCGACGGCGACGACGGGGCCAACCGCGACCAACAATCGTTCCGCCACCGGTCCGGCAACCGCTCCAGCCACTCGCTCAGGCGCCACCGAGTCGCCCAGGGTCCCGCTTCTCAGTTGGGTCAGGCCGAATGCCGCGGCAATCCCGGCCGCGATCAGCCCGACGCCAAAGCGAAGGCGACGGCGAGCCCCTTGGCCGGCGCGCCGAGCCGCGTGAGCTTGCACCAAGATCTCGTATGGCGGGACCCGGATTCGTTCCGGGGCAATCGTGGCCAGCAGGGCGGTGGTGCGATCGCGAATCGCCGCGACGGTATCCCGCTCCGCGCGGCAGATACGGCAGGTGGCCAGATGGCATTCGATCTCCACACACTGGGACCGGGACAATGCCTGGTCCAAGTAGGCATGGATCTCGTCGTCAGGAATGTGCCGCGCGGCGGTTTCCAAGGTCCATCCTATCGTAGGCTTCCAGCAGCCGTTTGCGGGCCCGAGCCAACGTCGTGCCGATCGCCCCGACGGCCAGGCCGGTGTCTTCGGCGATCTCTGGGTAGGACATCCCGGAATCCCAAAGGAGCAGGACTTGCCGGTCTCGGTCGGTCAGCGACTCCAGCGCTCGGTGGACCTGGGCCTTCCGCTCGTCGTCCTCCATGGCTTCGTCGGCGGCGGGTCCCGGGGTCGACATCGGCACCGGGTCGTTGGTCAGCAGGGTCAGGTGTCGTTTGCGCCGGACGGCGGCCCGAGCTTCGTCGCGGGCGAGGTTGGCGGCCACGGCGAACACCCACGCCCGAGGCTTCTCGGGCTTGTGCGCCATGGCGCGAATGAACACCTCTTGAGCCAGGTCCTCGGCGCGGTCCGCATCCCAAACCTTGCGGTACAGGAAGCGCACGACGGCCGTGTACGTGGTCTTGTAGAGGCGCTCCAACTCATCGGTCATCCCGATCTCCCCTTTGAGGCGCTTCTCCGACAGCAATGGGGACGTAGCAGCCAGGCCACCATGCACATCGGGAACCTTGGAAATCTAATCAGGGGGCGAACTTAGCGAACTGGTCGGGGACCCGTACGAACCGGGTCACGCTCCTATGATGACAACGGTAAGTTCTTTTTCTATAACGTTTTAGCAACTGGAAGGTCAGGTGCAAAGACACAAGCGGTGTGGAAAACCTCCGGATCATTGGGCCAGTCGAAGCAGAGATCGGGCTTGGCTTGCTTCCCGTTCGGGCGGACCCTTCCGTGCAGGTCGCAGCTGACGGTGTCCTCCCTCAGGTAGGCGCAGGCCGAGATCACTTCGACACCGAGGGAGTCGCGGGACTCCCGTTCCACCTTGCACAGATAGGGGGCCTTCCTGTGTCGGATCAGGCTTTCGAGCCGGGTTGCTCTGGGTGAGCAAAGGATCTCCAGTTGGAGGTCACGGCAGCAGGCCGCCCCAATCGTTTGGTCGGCCGTCCGGCAGCGGGCCGTGGCGCAGGGGTTCGTGGATATCACCGGCAGGCTGCCGGGCGGAGCAGGCGCCGTTCGGAGTGGGCCGGCGACCATTCGACCCCGGTCGACGTACTGGAAGGTTTCGTTCGCGAGGCGTCGGGCCTCGGTCCGGTGTTTCACGGCTGGGACGGGGCCATCGAACCCGTGAGCCCGACAGCGGACCAGGCCTGGGCGGACTTCGGCGTGGCGGCAGGGGATGGCGAGGATCGCGTCGGCCTCCAGGGAGCCCCGCCGGCGTCGAAGGGGGCCGAAGCTCAGCCGCTGGGTATGGCCGAGCAGCCAGGTAGCCTCGGCGTCGGCGGAGGCAAGCCCGTCCTGGCACGAGGCCACCCGGAGGGTGACCCGGAGTTCCTGGCAGTGGCGGCCGACGGATTTGCAGGCGGGTGCGGCTGAGGACTCGGGTCGTCGCGGCATTCACGGGAAACCTAGGCTCTGGAGTTCAGGTTACAAGCTTTCTATATTTGTGAACGATTTCACAAGCAACGGCGCCCCCGTGGGAGGCGCCTTGGACGGTCTTGACGCGCGAGTTGCTTACAGGCCACGGCGAACACTCAATCGGGGGAGTACGATGCGGAAGCAAATGTTGGCGGGGTTGGCGTCGGTTGGCTTGATGGCCTGCGGTGGCGACAAAGCGGCGAACCAGCCAGCCCAGGACAGCGCGGCGACTGCGGCGCCGGCAGCCGCCCCGGCCGGGGGCGGGGTGCACACGGTGACGATGGAGTTCGATGGCACCAACTACAAGTTCGTGCCCAACGATCTGACCATCAAAGCCGGCGATCAGGTCCTGTTCAAGAGCGTCAGCGGCGGCCCGCACAACGTCCAGTTTTTCGCGGACAGCATGCCCGCGGCCTCGATCCCGACGCTCGTGGCGGCGATGACAGCGGCTGGCGACAAGCTCGACTCGCTGAGTGGCCCGCTCAAAATGGACGGTGAGGATTACTCGCTTTCGTTCGCGGGAGTGGTGGCGGGCGTGTACAAGCTGACCTGTACTCCCCACCAGGCCATGGCGATGAACATGGTGATCACCGTTCAGTAGCATTGATTGACGGGGAAGGGCCCCGGGCGTCGTGTCCGGGGCCCTTCTGATTTCGGTTCCTGCGACCTTTTGGGGGGCGGACTCATCCCAACCTCGGTAATCCCATCCCCCGACGGAGAAACTCAGTCTATGAGGCGGTTGATTCTGCTAGTGTCTTTGGTGGGCCTGGCCGGCGACGCCGTGGGCCAGGAGCGGGTGCTGTCCAAGGCCAGCGCCCGGCTGAACCACCAGTTCAGCTCGATTCTCGGGCTTCGCGAACTCTCCGATGGCCGGGTCTTGGTGTCGGACGGTATCGACAACGTGTTGCTCCGGGCGAACCTGGCGACCCAGAAACTCGACACGATTGGGCGGACCGGGCAGGGGCCTGGCGAATACAAGGCGCCTGACGCCCTCTGGCCGCTGCCCGGCGACGGCACCCTGCTGGTGGATCTGGGCAACGGGCGGATGAGCCTGTTCGACGGGTTGGGCAAGTACCAGGAGTCGCTGCCGATCGCCCAAGGCACGCCGGGAGGCCCGGGGGGATTTTCCCTGATCATTCCCCGGGGGACCGACGGCCAGGGCCGGCTCTATTATCAACCGATGGGCGGGGGGCCGCGGGCGGATAGCGCTCCCGTGGTGCGGTGGGACCGCGCCGCCGGGAAGTTCGATACCCTGGCCTTGGTCAAACTTCCCGCGATGATCACCAAGTCGTCCGGCGGCCCCAACAACCAGCGGCAGATGCAGCGGCCGCCCACCTATCCCGTCCAAGATGCCTGGACCGTCGGGGCCGACGGCCGACTCGCGTTGGTCCGAGCCCCCGGCTATCGGGTCGATTGGGTCGCCGGCGGCAAGCGGGTCGTCGGCAAGCCGATCCCGGCCAGCCCGGTGCCGGTTCGCGATGCCGAAAAGCGGGAGTATCTCGCTGAGCTGGCCTCGAACGGACTCTCGGTGTCGGTGGAGAACAACAACGGCAGCGTGTCGATGCGCTTTGGCCGCGGCAGGCAGGGACGGAGCGGCGATGATGAACAGCCGGATCTCGGTGGGCAGGAGTGGCCGGCCACCAAGCCAGCCTTCACCGGCGTGTTGGCGGTCGACCCGGCGGGGCGCCTCTGGGTGGAGCGGTCGGTGTCGGCGGGCGCGCCGCGACGCTATGACGTGGTCGGACCCGACGGAGCGGTGATGATGCAGGTGGCCCTGCCTAACGGCCGACGGCTGGTCGCGGTCGGCGCCAAAGGGGCGTACGCTCGTCACGTGGACCCGGACGGGATCAACTACCTCGAGCGATACGACCTGCCGTGACGACCGCCAGGCCGGCGACCGCGATCCCGGCCACGGCGTCGACCGCGTAGTGCATCTGGCAGTACACCACGCCAACGGTGAGCAAGGCGGCCGGGATTGCCAGACCGGCCGCCCACCGTCTGGACCCGACCGCGGTCGCCGCGACGCTGATCCACGCGGCCGCGACGTGTGAGGACGGGAAGGCCGCCCCGTACGAACTCCCCGACGACAGCAGTCCGTAGACCGCCCGAGCCGGCGGGTTGGCGGTGAACCAAGCGGCGGGGCGGGGGAATTCGTAGTATGGCCCCGCGACCGGCATCACGATGAACACCGCGTAGCAGAGGGTGAAACCAAGCAGGATCGCGAAGGTGGCGTTTTGGGCGCGCCCCGGCTGGCGGTCCAGCAGGTGATAGACCACGGGGAACGGCACCACGACGTAGTAGGCGAAGTAGGCGGCGTGCAGCACCCATGACCAACCCTCGCTCGGGTACCGCTGCCACCACTGCCGGCTGACCTGCTCGCCGAACAGCAGCGCCTCCCATCGCTGGAGCGCGGCGTCGTGGGTGGCGATGGCGCCGAATCCGCTGAGGAGGTCGAGGGCGCCGTAGAGGGCGAGCAGCAGCCCGATCGGGGCGGCGTGCCGAAGGGCCCGGCCGGTGACCCCGAGGCTGGGATGCTGGAACAGCCCCACCAACGCGATGACCAGCAGGTGGGCCGCGACGGCCCACCCGGCCGCCGGATACCGGCCGACCCGCAGCACCCCAACCACAACGACGAATCCCGAGTAGCCGAGAAGCACCCACTCGGCGTACCGGAGCCTCAGAGCCACCCTGACTGCCGATACCAGGCGAGCGTGGCGCGGGCCCCGCGGTCGAAGTCGTGACTCGCCGTCCATCCCGTGGCCGCGGTGAACGCGGCCGGGTCGGCGAGCCAGGCCGGCTGGAACAGCTCGTTGGCCTTGTCCCGGGAGAGCACCGTGGCGCGACCGGCGATCCGGGCCGCCAGGTCGGTGAGGGCGAGCAGGCCCCGACCCACCACGAAGGGGATCGGCACCACCCGGGCGCGACAATTCGCGGCCGCGGCCACCGCGGCGATCAGCCCGCGGGTCGTGACCACTTCGGGATGGGCGGAATACCAGGTTTGCCCGGCGACCCCCGACGCCCCGGCGCTGATCAGCGCGTCGACCAGGTCGGGGCCGAAGATCAGCGACAGCTCCTGGCGACCGTCCCCGAAGACCGGAGCCATGCCTAACGTCGATACGGCCCGGAAGATTCGGAACATCTCCCGGTCGCGGGGCCCGTATACGGCCGGCGGGCGGATGATGGCCCAGTTGAGCGTGGACCCTCGCACCACGGCCTCGGCGGCCAACTTGCTGCGGCCGTATTGGGAGACCGGTCGCGGCGGCTCGTCGCCTCGGAGCGGGCGACCAGGGGCGGTGGGCCCGGCCGCCGCGAGCGACGAGACCAAGACGAAGCGGGCCACCTTGGCCGCGGTCGCCGCCTCGACCACCGCCTGGGTGCCGTCTCGGTTGACCGCCATGAACTCAGCTTCATTTCGTCCGGCGATCGCCCCGGCGACATGGTAGACGATGTCGCACCCGCTGGCCGCCGTCGCCAGCGCGGTTCGGTCGGCGAGATCGCCGGCAACCAGCTCGACCCCGAGTCGGGCGAGGTCCGCCGCGCGTTCGGGCCGGCGAACGAGGGCCACGACGGTGTCGCCCCGCTCGCGGAGCCGCTCGACGAGGAGCCCACCGACGAAGCCGGTGGCACCGGTCACCAACGTTCTCACAGCGATCGCTCGTAGAGCCGGTAGAGCTTGTAAGGGGTCATGCCCATCTTGGCCAAGCCGGCCTTCATCGCGGGATTGTCGTCGAGCACCCAGCCAGCCTCGCCCCAGGTCATCCGGTCCGCGCCCGCCTTGGTCCAGATCCAGTGGTAGATGGCGGCATCGACCCCCTTGGCCCGGTACTCCGGGAGGACCCCCAACAGGAGAATTCGAGCCCGGCAGATCCGACGGGTCTTGAGGGCCCACAGCAGCCGGAGCGCGGCGGGGAACATCCGGCCGTTGCGGTTCGAGCGGAGGACCTGGTTGAAGTCGGGCAAGGTGAGGCCGAAGCCGATCGGCTGCCCGTCCTTCTCGGCGAAGGGAACCAAGTTGGGATTGACGACCGGTTTGAATTGGGCGGCGAGGTGGTCGATCTCATGATCGGTCATTGGGATCGCGCCCCAGTTGCGTTCCCAGCACCGATTGTAGAGCGCCTTGATCCGGCCCACCTCGGCCGCGAAGTCGCTGAGCCGCAAGGCCCGGACGGTGACGCCGTAGCGCTCCTTGGCGAGCGTCACCGCGCGTTCGATTCGTTCTGGAGGTCTGACGAAGGCGTTATGGTCGCCCCCCTGATACGCGACCAGGTTCTTCGCGGTCTGGAAACCGGCGGCCTCGATCAGGTTCGCATAGTAGCGCGGGTTGTGCGGCATCATGATCGTGTTCGGCGACTCGAACCCATCGACCAGGAGGCCGCACTCGTCATTGACCGAGAACGAGGCGGGTCCCCGGATCGCGTCGAACCCGCGGGCGCGCAGCCAGGCCGCCGCCGCCTCGAGGAGCGCGGCCGCCACGGCGCGATCGTCGATCGACTCGAAGAAGCCGAAGAAGCCGACCCGGTCGCCGTGGGTCTCGTTATGGAGGCGATTGGCGATGGCGGCGATCCGGCCCACCACCGAGGTGCCACGATAGGCTACCAGGTATTCGGCCTCGGCGTGCTCGAAGAAGGGATTCTTGCGCCGGGAGAGGAGATCGGCGACGTCCCGACGCAACGGCGGGACCCAACAGAGGTCCCGCTCGTGAAGCCGATACGGCAAATCGATGAAAGCGGCGAGCTCGCCCCGCGTAGTGGCGGGGCGAACGACGATCTCGCTCAGATGACGCCGAGCTCCCGGCCCAACTGCCCGATGGTCTCGAGGCAGTAGTCGATCTGATCGGCGGTATGGGTGGCCATCACGCTGGTGCGGAGGCGGCACTGAGACGGCGGAACCGCCGGCGGCACCACCGGATTGGTGAAGATCCCGGCGTCGAACACCTTCCGCCACATGACCAGCGTCTTGTCGAGTGGTCCGATCAGGATCGGGATGATCGGGGTTTCGGTGGGGCCGACCTCGAAGCCCAGTGATCGGAACCCCTCGGCCAGGCGCCGAGTGTTGACCCAGAGTTGCTCGCGCCGCTCCGGCTCCCGCTGCATGACCTCAAGGGCGGCGAGCACGCCGGCCGTGTTCGCGGGGGGGAGCGCCGCCGTGAAGATCAGCGGGCGACTGTGATGCCGCAGGTAGTTGATGACCGACTTGCTGCCGGCGACGAAGCCGCCGATCGAGGCGAGCGATTTGGAGAAGGTGCCGGCGATGATGTCGACCTCGTCGGTCAGTCCGAAGTGCGCGGCGGTGCCGTCGCCATTGGGGCCGAGCACGCCGAGGGAATGGGCGTCGTCGACCGCGAGGGCCGCGCCGAATCGGCGGCAGACCTTGACCAACTCGGGGATGTTGGCGACGTCACCTTCCATCGAGTAGACCCCGTCGACGATGACCATCCGCCCGCCGGGCTCCTCGTTGCGGGTCAGCTTCCGTTCGAGGTTGGCCAGGTCGCCATGATTGAAGCGCTCGGTAGCGCCGTAGCTCATCTTGGCGCCGTCGACGATGGAGGCGTGGTCCAGCTTGTCGAGGAAGACCACGTCACCCTTGGAGACCAGTCCGGAGATCAGCCCGAGGTTGGCGTTGTACCCGGTCGAAAAGACGATGCAGTCTTCCTTGCCGACGAACTTGGCCAAGGCCTCTTCGAGCTGGAGGTGGAGGTCCAACGTGCCATTGAGGAAACGGCTGCCGGTGCAGCCCGAGCCGTAGAGGTGGAGCGCTCGGGTCGCGGCCTCCAACACTTTGGGGTGATGGGTCAGGCCAAGGTAGTTGTTCGACCCCAACATGATCCGCTTCTGCCCCTCGATGACGACGACCGTGTCCTCCGATTCGGAAATCGGCTTGAAGTAGGGGTAGAGACCCAGCGCCTTGACCTCTTCGACCTTGGTGTACTTGCGACACTTGTCGAACAGGGCAACGTCGGCTTGAATGGTCGGAGTCGACACTATCGGGCCCCCCTGGGTGAAAATCGATCGGAAACCATCCCGATCTCTTTATGAAACAACGAGTTAACTTAGCAATCCTGATTCGTCGACACAAGCCTCCAGCCCCGCCCCCCCCGCGGGTGAGCCGTGACCCCCGTCGGGGGCCGACCCCATGTTATTGTTGTACTTGGAGCGCCGGGGCCTCAGTACGGACCAGACCCGGCCCGGGGTTTCGACACCAATGATGAGATTCACGTTCGCTCTCGGAATCGCGGCGGTTCTGGCGGGCGCGGTTGTCCCAGCTGGGGTCGCCCAGACAGTCCAGCCTGGTCGTTTCGAGGTTCCCGGCCTGGACTGGGGGCCCACGTCCGCGTGGCGGGCACGGGCCGCTCAGGTTCGGGCCCGCCGGGCCGACCTGCTCCGGACCGGCAACCTGCGAGCACTGAACGCGAACCAGCCGTTTTTCGCGGCGGCGTTTCGGGCGTCCGGGGCCTCGGCCGTGGCCGTGACTGGGACCTATCATGTCCCCGTGGTCGCCATCGGCTACTCGGATGTTGCCGCGCCGTTCACGGCAACCGAGTACGAGGACGTGCTGTTTTCAACGGCCCCCCACCCGCTTGGGCGACCCTACAGCCTCCGCAGCTATTACGAGCAGACGTCCGGCGGCCGGATTTCGATGATCGGGCGGGTGTTCGACGTGGTGCGGGTGGATTCGTCGGCAACGTACTATCAGCAAAACTGCAACGGACTCAACCTTCCGGGTAAACCCGCGTGCCCGGACAACGGGCGACGGTTTGGCCTGATGCTGCTCGCCACGCTCGACTCGATCTCGAATCGGCCCGGGAGCGACACCGTCTGGTCCCGGTTCGACAACGACGGTCCGGACGGCCAGCCTAACTCGGGCGACGATGACGGGGAAGTCGATTTCGTGACGTTCCTCCAGCCGACCAAGGATGGGGCCTGTGGGGGCCCCGGTATCTGGGCCCATCGCTGGGTGATCTCGGTGTGGAACAACGGCTCGAAGTACCTCACCAAAACTCCCCGCCGAGACAATCTCGGGCAACCGATTCCCGGCCAGTTCATTCGGGTGGACAACTATACCATTCAGAGTCAGCTCGGCGGGCTGACCGCTTGCGACGCGCCCCTACCGGGGCAGGCGGCCACTCCCGGCCAGATTCTCTCGATCGGGATCGTGGCACACGAGACCGGTCACGCGTTCGGACTCCCGGACCTGTATGACACCAGCGGCGGTTCGGAAGGGATCGGGGAGTGGGGGATCATGGGCAGCGGCGGCTACACCAAGGCGCATACCCCGACCGGGTACGAGGCATGGTCGCTCCATGAGCTTGGCTGGGTCACGATCGACACGTTAGGCAGCCCCCGAACGGTGACGACGGGGCCCCGCCGCCTCTCGGACACCGTCTTCCTCGCTCCGACCAAGACGGCCGGCGAGTATCTCCTGATCGAGAACCGCCAGGCCGTCCACTCGGACACGGCCCTGTTCGACCCGACCGCGCCGACGACGGCGCTCAGTGGCGGCCCGTGCAGGTCGCGGTGCCGAAAGCTTCCGGGCCTCCTGGTATGGCACATCGACGAGAATCGGATTGCCCAGGGACGAGGCGGCAACACGGTCAACACCGGACAGCGCCAGGGAGTGGCGCTGATCCAGGCCGACGGCGACAACGACCTGCGGCGCGGCGGCGGGAACCGGGGCGACCGGGGCGACAGCTACCCGGGGCTCGCGGCGCGGACCGGGTATACCTTGGCGACCCTTCCGGCCGCGCTAACCAACCAGGGACTCTATACCGGGTTCGTGATCGACCGGATCGAGCAGTTGGCGGGGGGAGCAATGCGGTTCCGTTTCCTTCGACGAGAACCGTCGGTCGTCGAGCCGTCATTCGCGCCCATCAACTTGGTGGTGAACGGCGATCGGCGCGGTCGATTCGACGACGTCGTTCCACCGGGCGACCCGATCACGGTGTCGGCCGACGAAGCGCAGGAGGTCTTTGGCGGGGCGAGCCGAGGGCGGTTCGTCACGTGGAGCAATGGCGGTCCGCGGACCCAGACGATCGTCAGCGGGGCCACCAAGCCAGACACCCTCGTGGCCAACTACTTGATCGATCATCGAGTCCTGGCTAACACGACCGGCACCGGTACGGTCCAGGCGAACGTGGCCGGCAATCTGGCGACCGGGATCTACCTCGCCGCCGGCACGCCGGTCACCCTGACGGCGACTCCGGGATCCGGGGCGATTTTCGGGGGATGGTTGGGCGACACCGCAAGCGCGAATCCGGTGATGACCCTCCCGATGGCTCGGAGCTATTCGGTCGAGGCGGCCTTCCTGCTCGAGCTGGAGGTCCCCGTGGCCGATGCGACCAGCGAGGTGCTCGGGACGGTCCGACTCACCGACCTCCAGCGGACCTTCCTCGATCAGATCGGCAACCGAAACGGCGTCTACGACGTCGGTGACTATCTCGCCTTGCTCAGGCGCAACGGCCAGGCGGTGTCGCCGGCGGTTCTGTCAGCGATCCGCGCCAGGGTGGGCGGGGGCAACCCATGAGGCGCGATCGCGTCGCGACCATCGCGCTCTTGGCCGCACTCGCGGTGGGCTGTGGAGAGAAGCCGCCGGTCGGCCCCACCGGCGGTGACCTGCCGGTCGCGTATGCGGGGCCGAGCAGCAACGATGGGGCAATCCTGGTATTGGTGAGCGGGACGGTCGAGTCGGTGGCCGCGGTCAACGGGTACCAGATCGCCTCCGCTCCGGTCGGGCCGAACGCCACCCGGGTGGTGGTGACCGGTTCGCTCGCGCCTGGTGACCTCTTCAAGATCAAAGTGAAAGACATCTCGGCCTCCTACGGGGCGCAGATCGAGGCGGTGGCGGACCGAACGACCTTTGCCTTGGGCGACCCCTCCAGGTATCAGGCCACGGTGCGCAAGTAGGATGGATCGCCGTCAGTTCGTTCGGGTCACCTCGTCGGTGGGGGCCGGACTCGCGCTGGCCGTGATGCTCGATGGATGCGGTGCCGAAGCCCCTCCCACCGCGGCGCCAGATCAGTTCGCCCCCGACGCTTGGATCCGGATCGCCCCAGACGGGACCGTCACCGTGATGGTCGATCGGGCCGAAATGGGGCAGGGCGTGTCGACCTCGCTGCCGATGCTGGTGGCCGAGGAACTCGACGCGGAGTGGTCCTCGGTCCGATACGAGTTCGCTCCGGCCAACGAAGCCTATTTCAATCCGGTGATGAAGATCCAGGCCACCGGCGGCAGTACGTCGATCCGGGCCGCATGGGAGCCACTGCGTCGCGCCGGTGCGCTGGCCCGCTCGATGCTGATCGCGGCCGCGGCCAAGTCGTGGAACGTCCCTCCCAGCGAGTGTTCCACCGAACCCGGCGTGGTCGTGCATCGGGGCTCGGGGCGTCGGGTCGGCTACGGGGCCATTGCCGGGGCGGCCGCCAGGGAACCGGTGCCGGCGGAGGTGTCGCTCAAGGACCCGAAGGACTTTCGCCTGATCGGAACCTCGGTGAGGCGGCTCGATCTCGCGGAGAAAGTGACCGGTCGCGCCCAGTTCGGTCTCGACGCGGGACCCCGGGATGCATCGGTCGCGGTTGTCGCCCGATGTCCGGTTTTTGGCGGGGAACTGGATTCATTCGACCCGGCGCCCGCCATGGCCATCGCCGGCGTCAAGCAGGTGGTCGCGATCGACTCGGGCGTGGCGGTCGTCGCGGATTCCTTCTGGGCGGCGGAGCGGGGGCGGGCCGCGTTGACGATCGCCTGGCGGGAGGGCTCGGCGGCGGAACTCGATGACTCTGCCGTTGCCGCCGAACTGACGCGGCTCGCTGGCCCCGAGGGGCGACTGGCCCGGGCGGTCGGCGACGTGGCCACCGCGGCGGCGGCCCGGACGGTGGAGGCCGCCTACGACGTGCCCTATCTCGCCCACGCGACCATGGAGCCGATGAACTGTACGGCCGACGTGCGCCCCGATCGGGTCACGGTATGGGTGCCGACCCAGTTTCAGGCTGCCCCCTCGTATCTGGCGGGCGGAGGCACTCGCGGCGTCGCGGCGTCGATCGCGGGCGTGGCGGCCGAGCAGGTGACCGTGATCACCACCCATTTGGGAGGCGGCTTCGGCCGGCGGTCCGAAGTCGACATGGTCCGCGAGGCGGTCCAGGTATCGAAGGCGGTCGGCGGGCCGGTCCGGTTGGTCTGGACCCGCGAAGACGACATCCAGCACGACTTCTATCGACCGGCGGCGAGACACGTGATGGGCGCCGGCCTCGATGCCAGCGGGATGATCACGTGGTGGCGCCACCATACCGCGAGCCAGTCGATCTTCAGCAAGTTCCTGCCGGGGTTCGTGCCCCAGTGGGCCACCCGGATCGCGGGACCGCTCAAGGGTGGCATCGACCCGAGTGCGGTCGAGGGGGCGGTCGATCACCCCTACGAGGTGCCTAACATCGAGGTGCGGTACGGGATGGCTGACTTGCCGGTGCCGGTCGGGTACTGGCGCGCGGTCGGCCACACCCATACGGCCTTCGCGGTGGAATCCTTCATCGACGAGTTGGCGACCGCGGCTGGGCGAGACCCGGTCGAGTATCGGCTCGGTCTCTTAAGCAACGCGGCCCGGCATCGGGCCGTGCTCACCTTGGCCGCCGAGCGGGCCGGATGGGGTACCCCGTCCCCGCGGGGTTGGTCGCGAGGCGTGGCGGTCCACGAGTCGTTCGGCAGCTTCGTCGCCCAAGTCGCCGAGGTCGAGATCGAGGGGTCGACGATTCGGGTCCGCCGGGTGATCTGCGCGGTCGACTGTGGCGCGGTGGTGAACCCGGACACCGTCCAAGCTCAGATGGAGGGCGCGATTGCCTACGGGCTGTCAGCCACTCTCACTGGGCGGATCTCGATCGCCAAGGGACGGGTTCGTCAGAGCAACTTCCATGACTACCCGGTGCTACGGATGAACGAGATGCCGGTGGTCGAGGTCCATCTGGTGGCGAGCCCGTACCTGCCGGGCGGAGTCGGGGAGCCGGGGACCCCGCCGATCGCGCCCGCCGTCGCCAACGCGGTCTTTGCCGCCACGGGCCGCCGGCTCCGCACCCTCCCGCTGGCGTTAGCCGACGGTTCTTGAGTTAGCTGGATTCAGCGGCCCGCTCGCCGCTCAGGTAGGCCCCGACCAGCTCGATCAGCTCGGCGATCCGATCGGGCCCCAGTCCGATCCGTGGCGGGGCGCGGTTCCCGGTGACCAGCCACTCGATGTCGATCCATGGACTGATGATCTGGGCGTCGCGCTCGGCGGCGGTGTCGACCCAGAGGGCGCCCTCCTCCCCCTCACAGACGATCCGGAGCCTGCGGGTCTCGGTCCGATACTCGGCGGTGCCGGATCGGGATCCCTTGCCAACGTGCTCCAGACCGACCGGGCGGTACCGGGCCGCTCGAAAGAGGGGGTCCAGGGCGTCCCTGGCGGCGAGCAGGACGGGGGGCCAGGTGGGCATCGCCCGTCAGTCCCGCGACGGCGAGCCCGCCCGGGCCGACACCGTGACTCGGTCCGGTTCAGGCGTAAAGTCTTCGCCGGGGTTGATGAACCGATCTCGCTCGATCCGATACTGCTTCTCGTAGAGCTGCCGGTACCGGCCATCGGCCCGGAGCAGCGCGGTATGGGTGCCGCGTTCGACCACCTGGCCGTCCTCGATCACCAGGATCTGGTCGGCGCTCATGATCGTGCTGAGGCGATGGGCGATGACGAAGGTGGTGCGGCCGGCTCGGAGCGCGTTCAGCCCATCTTGGATCAGTGCCTCGCTCTCGCTGTCGAGGCTCGAGGTCGCCTCGTCGAGCAAGAGGATGGTCGGCTCGGCGAGGATCGCCCGCGCGATCGCGACCCGTTGGCGTTGACCACCGGAGAGCCGGACGCCCCGCTCCCCGACGATGGTGTCGTACTTCTTCTCGAACGTTTCGATGAACTCGTCGCAGTGGGCGATCCGACTCACCCGCCGAACGTCGTCCAGGGTCGCGTCCGGCCGGGAGAACCGGATGTTGTCGGCGACGGTGCCGTCGAAGAGAAAGTTGTCCTGGAGGACGATCCCGAGGTGGCCGCGATAATCCCGCAGCTTGAGGTCGCCGAGATCGCGGTCGTCGATGGTGACCCGTCCCTTGGTGGGTCGATTGAACGCCATCACCAGGCTCATCAGGGTGCTCTTGCCCGATCCGCTCGATCCCACCAACGCGGTGGTCGTCCCGGCGGGAGCCGCGAACGAGATCCCCTTGAGCACCGGGGTCCCCGCCTGGTACTCGAACCAGACGTCCTCGAAGGCGACCGCGCCGGTCATCGCGCCTACCGGCTGCCGGTTGACGTCCTCGTCGTCCTCGGTGGTCATCGCTTTGATCTCGCGAATTCGATCGAGGCCGGCGAACGCTTCAGTGACCTGGGTGCCGATCGAGGCGAGCTGAACCAGCGGCAGCGCCATCATCCCGGTAAAGACGACGTACATGAAGTAGTCGCCGATGGTCATCTCGCCCGACACCACCCGTCCGCCGCCGACGATGATCATCAGGGCCCCGATCGCCCCGACGACCACGGCGGTGAAGGCGCCGACCGCCGACACCCCGGTCATGGTCGTCGCGACGTTGCGGAACAGTCGATGGGCGCCCTTGGTGAACACCAGCTCTTCGCGCCGTTCGGCGACGTACGACTTCACCACCCGAATGCCCCCGAGCGTTTCGGTCAGCCGACCGGTGACCTCCGAGTAGATCTTGCTTCGCTCCCGAAAGAGCGGTCGGAGCTTGGTGAAGGCGAGGGCCATCCCCCCGGCGAAGGTGAGCAGAACGATCAACGTCACCGAGGTCAGCTGCCAGTTCAAGGTGAACAACACCCCGAGGACGATGACCGCGGTCACCAGTCCACCGGCGAGCTGGGCCAAGCCGGTGCCGACCAGATTCCGGATGCCCTCCGCGTCGTTCATGATCCGGCTGACCAGCTGCCCCGTTTGGGTGGCATCGAAGGCCCGGACCGGAAGCCGGACGACGTGTTCCATCACGCTCTTGCGCATCTCGGTGATGGCCCGCTGGGCCGCGACGCCAAGGACCCGGGTGAGCAGGAACGAGGTGATTGACTGGACCAAGGTGGCCGCGACGGCGACGGCGGCGATCACTTTGAGCTGGGCCTGCCGGTCGGGCGGCAACAACCGATCCCACCACGACGGTGTCGAGATCGGGACCAGGACGTGATCGATGAGGAACTTCGAGCTGCCGGGGAGGACCAGCCCCGCCAGTCGGTTGATCAGCATCAGCCCCATGCCCAGGGCGAGCCGCCTCCGATAGCGCCAGATCAGCGCCCTGGCTTCCTGCCAGGCCGCCTGATAGTTGGTTTGCCGCTTCTTCGGGTCCGCCATGGGTCCCTATCGGCTGGCGCGGAGTTGGTCGACGCGGGCCTGGAGCCGACTGAACAACTCTCGCCCGGTCTCGGTTTCGACGGCCATCCATTCCGTGTTGCGGAGGAATCGAGGCCCCGCGGTCTGGGTCCGGAACTCCGCCAGCCACGGATGCACTTTGGCCAGGATGATGAACGCCTCGCCGCCGGAGGAGTCGGCCATGTACTCCGGGTGGACGATACCATGGCGCGCCATACCGTAGACCAGCTCCCAATAGCTGGTGACTTGGCGGAAGGACGCGTTGTGCGGGTGCTCCCACCCGGCGATCGCCTTGAGGTCGTCGAGCGACTTGGGCCACCAATCCATGGTGATCACCTTGCGGGCGTCACGGAGGACGGGATCCCGGCGCAACTCGTACGCCTTCATCACCAGCTCGGCGTCGTGATGGTCGGGGTAGTCCTTCTGCATCGGCAGCTTCATTTCGATTCCTCGGCGAGCGGTGGGGTGGCGGCGGGCTCGAAGGTTCGGTTGGGCTCAACCCGGTGTCGGCCCATCACCTTTTCCCGAAGGTCGAACAAGATCTCGTAGAAGGTCGGGATGACGAGCAGCGTCAGGAACGTGGAGGTGATCACGCCGCCGATCACCGCCACGCCGAGCGGGGACCGGAACTGGGAACCCTCGCCGGTCCCCAACGCGATCGGGGTCATCCCCGCGATCAGCGCCACCGTCGTCATCAT
Organism: Gemmatimonadales bacterium; assembly: GCA_046160105.1. Taxonomy (GTDB): domain Bacteria; phylum Gemmatimonadota; class Gemmatimonadetes; order Gemmatimonadales; family GWC2-71-9; genus SHZU01. Next base: position 89,801 of record JBJXGT010000053.1, read on the forward strand.
GATCGGGCGGAGCCGGATCCCGCCCGCCTCGATCAAGGCGTCGCGAATCGACAGGCCCCGCTGCTCCCGGGCCCACTTCGCGAAATCGATGAGGAGAATCGCGTTCTTCGCGACGATGCCCATCAGCAGGATGACCCCGATCAGACTCATGATGTTGATCGTGTAGTTCGCGAACGACAAGCCGAGCATCACCCCGATCAAGGACAGAGGCAGGGAAACCATGATGGCGATCGGGTCGATGAACGATCCGAACTGCATTACCAGGATCAAATACATGAACAGCACCGCAACGCCGAGCGAGAAGAAGATGCTCGAGAAGCTCTCGTTCTGAAACTCCTGGTCGCCGCCCTGCGAGATGGTGACGCCGCCGGGGCCAGGCTGCCCGAGGGTCAACCCAATGGCCGCCAGCCGAGCCTCGGCATCCGCGAAGACCTCGCCGGTGGACCGGCCGGCCACGTTCCATTCGACGACGACATTGGGTTCCCGGTTGAGGTGGTTGATGGCCGCGGGCCCCATGCTCGAGCCAATCTCTGCCACCTGGCCAAGGGGAATGGTCGAGGGCACGCCGGTCGGGCCGCGGACCACCAGGGGAAGCTGGGCGAGGTCGGTGACCCGTTCCCGGAACTCGGGAGCGAGCCGGATCCGGACGTCTCGGGTCTCGCCGCTCGGGTCGATCCAATCCCCGGCGTCGATCCCGGCGAACGCCGGCCGGATCGCCTGGGCGACCTGCCCAACGGTGACGCCCAAGCTGCCGGCCAAGCCTCGGTTGAGCTCGACGTTGACCTCGGGTTTTTGTCCTTTGGTCGAGAGACCAAGGTCCACGACGTTGGGGATCTGAGCGACTTCGGCACGGATCTGCTCAGCGATCGTGTTGAGCATCGCCACATCGTCGCCTTGCACGTTGATCTGGAGCTGCTTGCGCCCTCCGCCGAAGTCGGTGGTATAGACGGAGGTCGTCAGGCCGGTGAGCTGAGCGACCTGGCCGCGGACCTCCCCCGCGATCACGTCGACGCTCCGCTTTGAACGCTCGGCCTTGGGCACCACTCGAATGTACATGTCGGCGAGGTCGACGGCGCCGGAGGTACCCCCGATCGTGGTGTAGGTGTAGCGGATCTCGGGAATCGTCTGCATGATCGCCTCGACCTGCTCGACCTTGCGGCGGGTGTACTCGATGCTCGATCCGGGCGGGGTCTCGATCTTGGCGAAGAACTCCGATCGGTCATCGATCGGAAAGAACCCGACCCCGACCTTCTTGTAGACCGGCGCGATCCGCACCAACGCGACCGCGATCACCGCGCCGGCGAGCAGGCCGCCAACGGTCACGAACCACGGCTTCTTGCCCCCGGCGGCCCAGGCCATCACCCCGATGCCAGCCAGGGCACCGACCAGGGCCAGCAGGCCCTTGTCGGGCAGGATGAACGACGCGAAGAACGTCCCGGTGGTGATGATCACCATCGACAGGCGGTGATCGAGGGCCCAGGCCACGACTCGCTTGTACCGTTCGGCTTGCCGGTTGAACCAGCGGTTGAAGCCGTCGAGCGTGCGGGTGATCCAGCCCTTCTCATGCTCCGCTTTGTGGGGGTCGGGCCAATAGGCCGACAACATCGGGTCGAGCGAAAACGAGACCAACAGCGAGACCGCCACCGAGCAGGCGATGGTGAGGGCAAACGGCTTCATCCACTGCTCGGTGAGCCCGCCCTGGAAGGCAACCGGAATGAAGACCGCGAGGATCGAGAACGTCGTGGCGGTGACCGCGAGTCCGATCTCATCGGTGCCTTCGTGGGCCGCGCGGAAATGATCTTTCCCCATTTCGACGTGCCGGACGATGTTCTCCCGCACCACGATGGCGTCGTCGATCAGTATCCCGATGGCCAACGACAGGCCGAGCAAGGACATCGTGTTGAGGGTGAAGCCGAAGGCCCACACCGCGATGAAGGACGCCAGGACCGAGACCGGGAGGGCGAGCCCGGTGATCACCGTCGATCGCCAGGAGTTGAGGAAGATGAAGACCACCAGCACGGTGAGCAGGGCGCCCTCGACCAGGGCCTTCTCGACCTCCCAGACCGAGCTCTCGACCCGCTCGCCGGAGTTCTTGATGACGTCGAGCGAGGTGCCATCCGGCAGGCTCGCCTTGGCGGCCTCCATCCGGGTCAGGATCCGGGCGCTCACGTCGGTCGTGCTGTACCCGCTGGCCTTCTTGATGTCGATCCCGACGGCTTCCTTCCCGTTGTAGATGGTCAGGGTCCGCTGCTCCTCGACCCCGTCTTTCACCGCGGCGAGCTCGCCCAGGCGAATGATCTTGCCGCCGCGTTCGACGACGGCGATCTGCTCAAAATCGCGGGGGCCCTCCAGCCGACCCCGGAGGCGAATCGACCGCTCACCCTGCGTGGTGGTCAACCGCCCCACCGGCGTCGCCAGGTTCTGGAGCGCGAGGGCCTGGACCACCTCGCCGACACTGACGTTGGCCGACTGCAGGGCCTGGGGCCTCAGCTCGACGGTGATCTCCCGCTCCTGCTTGCCCGAGACCGTGACCTCGGCCACCCCCGAGAGGGACCGCAACTCCCGGGTCAGCCCGGGGTCGGCAATTCGGGTCAGCTCACCAGGGGAGAGGCGAGTCGAGGACAGCGCAAGCGACACCACCGGCCGGTCCATGTCGCTGAACTTTTTGATGATCGGTTCCTCGAGTTCCTGCGGCAGGTCGCCCTGGACGCCCGAGATCGCGTCGCGCACGTCCTGGGTCGCCTCCGACAGCGCCTTGCCGAACTGGAACTCGATGATCAACCGCCCGAACCCGTCTTCCGAGGTGCTGATGGTCTTCTTGACCCCGGCGATGGCGGCCACGGCCTCTTCGATCGGGTCGATGACTTCCTTCTCGACCCCGTCAGGCGAGGCCCCCGGATAGATGAGGGCGACGGAGACCACCGGCGGGTTGACCTCGGGGAACTCGTCGGTCTTCAGTCGGAGCAGGGCGAAGATGCCAAAGACGACCAGCGCCGCCATCGCGACGATGGTGATGGTCGGCCGCCGAATCGCGAAATCGGAGATGAACACGCGGACGCCGCTCCCTTAGTTGGCGGTGGACTTGGGCCGCTCTGCGCTGGCCGACGGGCGCACTTTGGTTCCCGGCGGCATCCCCCGGGCAGTACCGGTGACGACGGTGTCGCCGACCGCGAGGCCGCTGGTGATCTCGACCCGCTCGGTGGCCTGATCCTCGATGCCTAACACCACCTCGACTCGGGTAGCGACGCCGCGGTCGATCTTGGTCACCGTCGGCCGAATCCCCCGGCGGTCGATGGCCGCCGTCGGCACCACCGTGGCTTCCCGGGACTCGACGGCCACCCGCCCCTGGGCGAACAACCCAGCCACCAGTTGGCCGCTGCGGTTCGGCAACGCGACGGTGATTCGGACCTGGCCGGTACCCGGATCGACGGCCGGGTTGATCCGAATGATCCGTCCCTCGAACGCCCGGTCCGGGACGCCGTCGACGGTGAAGGGAACGGCGGTCCCCACCTTGAGGCTGGTCAACGCGGCCACCGGAACCTGGGCTTCCAGTCGGAGGCTGCTCGGGTCGACGATGGCAAAGACCGGGTTGCCGGCCGACACATTGTCGCCCGCGTTGATGTGGCGCTCGCTGACGACCCCCGCGAACGGGGCGCGGAGGACGGTGTAGCCAAGTTGTTTCTCCGCGTTGGCGAGCCGGGTGGTGGCGTCGGCCAGGGCCGCCTCGGCGTTCATCACCGTCCACCGAGCCTGCTCCAGCTCCCGTTCGGCGACCGCGCCGGCCTGCGCCAGCTTCTCGGACCGCTCGGCGTTCCGCTTGGCCACCACCAGGGCCTCGTTCGCTGTCCGGAGTCCCGAACGCGCGGCCAAGGCCCCATCCGCTACGGCGTTGTCGGTAATTCGCCCGAGCACCTGGCCGCGGGCCACCCGCTGGCCCGCCTCCGCCACCACCTGGACGATGTTGCCGGCGATCTCGGCCCGCACGGTCGCGGACCGTTCCGCGGCCAGCGCTCCCGAAACCAAGGGACCATTCTGGAGCCGCTGCAATTCGGCGACGAACAGGTTCTCGGCCCCCACCAGCACCGGAACCGCCTCGGCCGAGCTCTCCAGCCCCTGGGGTTTGGTGCCGCAGGCCGCGAGGCCCGCCATCAACACCATCAATTCAAGACGACCAATGCGACCTCTCATGGGAACGGCTGCCCTCCGGTCGGTGCCTGGGTCCGCGCTGCCTGACCCGTCTGCTGTCTGGTGGGGGCAGCTTCGCTCGCGCTGACGCTGCCCAAGGGGAGATCGGAGAGCAGGCCGACCCGCACCCGCGCGATCTGAAAATCCCGCGCGGCCTGAGCCCGATTGACTTCCGCTTGCTGCAGCGCAATCCGGGCGTCGAGCAACTCGGTTTGGGTCGAAATGCCCTCGCGAAAGCGAATGTCGGCGATCTGATATGCCCGGCTGGCCTGCGCCGCGGTGCCTTCGCTCGCCTGCCAGTTGGCGATGGCCGATTCCAATTGGGCCAGGGCGTTGCGGCTGTCGAGTTGGGCCGCTTCGGCGATCTGGGTGCGACGGAGCTTGGCCTCCTCGAGACCCGCCTTGGCCTGGATCCGATCCCCCTTCAACCGGCCGCCGGTGAAGATCGGAACCTGCACCGCCAGCGACAGCCGCCAGTCGTTGAGGAATTCGTTCCAGCCTGGAAGCCCGCTGGAGGGATAGGCCAAGCGGCTGTACTGCGAGCTGAGCAAGACGGATGGCAACCGGGCCGATCGCGCCGCGGCGTTGAGCCCTTCCTGCGCGGTCACGGTTTCCGACGCCTGTCGCACCGCCGCCCGCCGCGCGGGCAGCGTGTCGGGCGCGATGCTGGCGATTCGGGCCAAGCTCGGCACCCGGGCGAGCGCGGTGTCGGCGAGGTCGGTGCTGAGCGTGAGACTCTCGTCGACCGGGAGGTTGAGGAGTTGGCGGAGGCGAATGTAGGCGAGGTCGCGCTGGGTCCGGGCCTGAATGACCACCGGCCGCTGATTGTCGCGCGCCACCGTGGCCCGGAGCAAGTCGAACTCAGGCGCGGTGCCGACCTCGCGCCGCAACCGGGTTTGGACCACCGTCGTGTCGGTCTGCGCCAGGGTTGCTTCGGTGATCGCGTACAGGCGATCACTGAGGGCGGCGTCATAGTACGCCTGCACGACGTCCAGGACCAACTGCGCTTCCGCGCTGGTCAGTCCGATCTGCGCGCTACGGTGACCCGCCTCGGCTGCCTTCATCTGCCCGAAGATCCGCCCGCCGTCGAACAGCACCTGGCTCCCGGTCAGCCCCAGCGTGTAGGTGTTCTTCCGGCCGAAGGGCAGCCGGCTGAACCCGGCGAACGGATTCGCGGCGCACAGAACCGCGTTTTCGAGGGCGGCGAGCCGCTCCGCCGTGGGCTTGGTCGGATCGGGCTGGAACGCGTCGCAGTTGGTCGGCGGCGGTCCGGTCGTGGTATCCGCGGGGGCCCCGAACAAATTGTCGAACTGCGATTTGAGCTGGCGGGCGTAGGAAAACGACCCGCTGATTTGAGGAAACAACTCGCTCTTGGCCTGGATCGTCTGGCCCCGGGCCCGCTCGATCCCGATCCGAGCCAGGCCGACGGCCTCGCTGACGGGGCGGGCGAGCGTGAGGGCCTCCTCCAACGACAGGCTTCTGGCTTGGGCGGCCGCCGCCGAGGCGGTTCCGATCAGGGTGAAGATCGCGAGGGTGGCGCGAAGACGAGTCACGTCGTTGGCTCCTTCAGACCAATGGCCCGGACGAACAGATCGACGTAGAGCTCGATGGTCTGTTCGGGGGCGTGCTTGTACATGGCGGGCAAGATGTCGCGGCTCATCGCATCGGCGAACAAGGTGCCCATGAACATGGTGGCCGCGGCATCGACATCCGTCCCCGCATCGATCATCTCAAGGCGCTGCAGCTCGGCCAGGTAATGCCGCAGCTCACGGCCGGCGCAGAGGGCGGGGCTGTGCTCGGGTGGCAGCAGGTCCGGGCGCTCCTCCATCTCCCCCATCGCGGTCCGGATCAGCGAGCGCCGCCCGAACAACTCGGCATGATTGGCGGCGGCCCATTCCAACAACTCGATGCTCGGATCGCTGGGACGCGCCGGCAGGCCGCAGAGATTCGAGCTCAGGCCGGCGCAGTGGATCGCTTCATGGAGGAGGCGAGTCTTGGAGCCGAACTGTCGGAACAGGGTGACCTCGTTGACCCCGGCGCGTTCGGCGATGCGGCGCGTGGTGGCACCTCGAAAGCCGGTCTCGGCGTAGACTTTGGCCGCCGCGTCGAGAATGCGCTCACGAAGTTCCATGGCGAAAAAAACTAACCGGGCGGCCGGTGGCAAGCAAGTAGATACTTGCTTGTCGTCAACTCGTTACCACCGAGTGGTTTGCGATCTCAGATCGCTGTCCGGCGGCCCGCCGATTTACCTCGCGGCGGGCAGGGGAATTCGGTAGTACCGCTGGATGAGCCACCCACCGGACGGCGACCGGACCCATTCGATCACGAACCGGCCGTGTTGCTCGCTGACGGGCTGACCCGGGAAGGCCAGTCGCTCGAAGTAGGAACCCCACATCAGCGCTGTGGTGCCGAACACCTCGATGGTATCGGCCGCCGCCACGGCCGAATCCACCCGCACGCCGGGGAACGATCGAACGAAAGCCCGGATCGAGTCGGGTCCTTGGATCGGAAAGATTCCGGGCTCGAACAAGATGCCGGTCGGCGCGAACGCCGCCGCCGTCCCATCGGGGTCGACGGCTCGGGCCGCCACCATGTATCGATCGAGAGCCGCCGTCACCTCGGCTCGGACCGCGTCGTCCGACGGCGCGGCCGGGCGACCGGTGCACGCCGCCCCGACCAGGATTGCGGCCCCGATCCGGCGGAGCCGACCGATCATGCGGACCGCCGCCGCCACAAGTAATAGATCGGAATACCGAGGGCGGCGCCACCGAGCCCGATGACCCCCTTCATCGGGTTCTGGACGACCGTGTTCACCACGATGACCAGCGCCGATGCCACGAACAGCATTGGGGTGACCGGGTAAAAGGGGACCCTGAACGGTCGAGATGCCCCGGGGTCGCTCCGACGGAACGCGATCACGCAGAGGCCGCCAAGGCCGTAAAAGAGCCACCCGACGAAGACGACATAGGTCAGCAGGATCGAGAACGTTCCGGACAAGGCGAGCAACGCGCCCCAGATGGAAATCGCGATCACCGAGTTGGCCGGGGTGCCGAACCGGGGATGAACCTCCCCCAACGCCTGGAAGAAGACCTTGTCTCGCGCCATCGAGTGGAAAACCCGTGACGAGGTGAGCATGATGCCGTGCGCACCGCTGATGATCGAGACGAGCACCGCCACGGCGATCAGCTTGGCGGCGGTCGGCCCGAACAGGGCCCCGACCGCGTCGGACGCCACGGTCGAAGAGCCAATCAGGCGCTCCGGGCCGAGGCCCGCGATGTAACCCACGTTCGCCAGGACGTAAATGGCGATGCACACCACCGTCCCCACGATCAGTCCGCGGGGGAAGTTCCGTTGCGGGTTCTCCACTTCCCCACCGACGAAGGTCGCGTACTGCCAGCCCTCGTAGGCCCACAGGACGCTGATCATCGCCGCGAGTCCGCCCGTCAACACCGCTCCATTCCATTGGGCCGGCCACGCGGTTTCCACGGTGGACCACCCGGTCCCCGACAACGGCAGCGCGACGATCAGGAAGAGCAGCGCCGCGACTTTGAGGGAGGTCGCGAGACCGAGGATCGCGGTGCTCTGCTTGGTGCCTCGGACGTTGATGAAGGCGAGGACCACCACCATGACCACCGCGACGATCTTCTTGCCGGTCGAGCTAAGGCCTGGTACGATCGCCGCCATGTTGTCGCCCGTCGCCACGGCCAGGGTGGCGATGCTGCCGCTCGCGATCACCACGAACAAGGTCCAGCCATAGGCGAACGCGGCGACCGGACCGAAGGCATCCCGGATGTACGCATAGAGGCCGCCCGCGCCGGTTCGCATGCAGCCCAGCTCGGCGTAGGTGAGGGCCCCCATCAGGGTGAGGATCCCGCCGACGACCCAGACCCCGATCGCCATCCCGACCGACCCGCCGGTGCTGGTCAGGACGTTGCCGGGCGTCAGGAAGATCCCTGAACCGATGATCGTCCCAATGGTGATGATGGCCACATCCTTGGCCGTCAGGGTGCGCTTCAGCTCGGTGCTCATCGGTTGGCTTTCAGTCGTTGCCAGAGATAGTAGGCCGGAATGGCCAGCGCCACGGCCCCGAGGCCGATGACGCCTTTGGTCGGTTCCTGGACGACGGTGTTGACGACGATGGCCAGCCCCGACAGCACGAAGAGAATGGGGGCCCATGGATACCCTGGCACCCGGTACGGGCGGGGCGCGTTGGGAAGCCGCCGGCGCAAGGCGATGACCGCGAGGCCGCCCAACGCATAGAAGATCCACCCGACGAAGACCACATACTGAAGCAAAACCTCGAACGTTCCGGTCGCGGCCAGGATCCCCGCCATGACCGCGGTGGAGAGGACCGCCACGGCCGGGGTCTGGTACTTGTCGTGAAGGCGACCCATCGGTTCGAAGAAGACCCCATCCCGGGCCATCGCGAAGTAGACCCGGGCCGACATCATCGCGTTCGCTTGCGCAGCGGTCAGCATCGACACGATGATCGGGATCGTGATCAGCTTGCCCCAGGACCGCCCCAGGACCGTCGCCGCCGCATCGGCCGCGACCCGGCTCGAGCCCATCACCGCGACCGTGCCGATGCCCGCCACGTAGGCGGAGGCGGCCGCGACGTAGATCACGATCAGGGCAAACGTTCCCAAGGCGAGACCCTTCGGGAAGTTCTTTTGCGGTTCGACCACTTCGCCGGCCATGAAGGTGAGGTACTGCCAGCCCTCGTAGGCCCACAGCACCGAGACCAACGCCAATCCCGCCGTGCCGATCGTCGCGACCGGCGCGGCGGCCACGGCGGCCGCCGCGGTCCCCGATCCCGTTCCGAACAACGGCAGGGCGATCACCAGGAGGAGGATGGCGCCGAGTTTGAAGACGGTGCCGATATTGAGGATCGTCGTGCTTCGGGCGGTACCGAACACGTTGATGGCACTCACGAACGCCGCCAGCCCGACCGCGGTGACCTTCTGGGTCAACGGGCTCATCGGGATCCAGCCGCTCAGGTAGGTCGTCGACGCGACCGCCAAGGTCGCGACCGTACCCGATCCGATCACCAGGAACAGCGTCCAGCCGTAGGCAAAGGCCGGCGCCCGCCCGAAGGCATCTCGGATGTAGAGATAGAGCCCGCCGGCTCCTGGGTTCATCGCCCCGAGTTCGGCGTAGGTGATGGCGCCGAGCAACGACAGCAACCCGCCCACCACCCAGACGCCGGTGGCGAGCGTCACCGATCCGCCACTGTAGCGCAGCACGGCGCTCGGTACCAGGAAGATGCCCGATCCGATCACGGTGCCGACCGTGAGGATCGCGATGGCCCGTGCCGTGAGGACCCGCTTCAGCTCACCGCTCACCAGCGCCCCCGATCCCCGACCCGTTCGATGACCCGCCCCAATCGGGCGGCGGCGTTGTGCCAGTTCCGCTCCACCGCGGCCTTCGCTCCCTCGGCATCGCCTTCGGCGATCGCTCGGATGATGATTTCGTGCTCGGTGACCGAGGTGACGATGTCCCCCGCGAGGTAGCTGACGTAGAGCCGCTCATATCGTTCGGCCTGGGGTTTGACCGAGTCGTGCAGCAGCCTGAGCCGCGGTCCGGCCGCCACCTCGACACAGCGATTGTGGAAGCGTTCGTCGAGATCCCAGAGGCGGTTGTGGTCGGGTCGGGCGGCGGTCGCCGCCTTGCGGAGTTCGGCGTTGACGGCATCGAGCTCGTCGACCAGCGCCTGGCGCTTCGGTTCCGGTAGCTGGGCCGCGCTGAAGGCGGCCAACGCCTCCAGTTGCCCGACGATGTTGAACAACTCTTCGGCGTCCTCGCCCGTCAGCGGCGCCACGGTCGGTCGGGATTGACGCATCGACGGGGAGTCGACGATGTACCCCTCTTGCTGGAGGCGCTGCAGGGCGCCGCGCACCGGTGTACGGCTGACCTCGAACCGCGCCGCGATGTCGGTCTCGACCAGCCGACTGCCCGGGGCGAGCCGCCCGTGCACGATCAGCTGCCGCAGTTGCTCATAGACGACCTTCGGCCGGTCGGTGCGACCGGCCGGCCGGGCCGCCGCTCGTTTCGGGGTCACCGCGACCACCCGGTCCACCCGGCTCCCCGGACCACCCGGCCCGGTTTCGCGACGGTCGCCTTCCCGTCGCTCACCACCGCCTGTCCGTTGACGAAGACATGCTCGATCCCGGTCGACAGCTGCCCGGGCTGCTCGAAGGTGGCCCGATCGATCACCGTCGCCGGATCGAACACGATCACGTCGGCGTAGTGGCCCTGGACCAGCAGGCCGCGGTCGCGGATCATCAGCCGCTGAGCGACCGCCGAGGTGCCCTTGCGAATCGCCTCTTCGAGCGAGATGACCCGTTGCTCCCGAACGTACCGGCCTAACAGCCGCGGGTAGTTGCCGAAGGCCCGCGGATGGGTCAGCGCGCCCTGAAGGCTGTCCGGGTTCATCCCGTCGGCATCGGTGCCCCACTTGATCCACGGCTGCCGGATCTGGGCGGGCAGGTTCGCCTCGGTCATCATGTGGAAGATCGCGCCGACCTGACCGTTCTCCCCGATCACTAGGTCGGCCCACGCCTCGAACCAGTCCTTGCCCATGTCCCGGGCAATCGCGCTGAGCCGCTGGCCTTCGTACTTGGCGAACTCCGGCTTTCGGAACCCCACCACCTGGACCGCTTCCGGGCCGCTCAGCATGCAGAGCGCTTCCGAGTTGGCCGCGTTCGGACGGATCATCTCGCCCTTGATCCGGGCCCGGACATCGGTCGCCTGGAGATTGGCGAGCAGCTTCCCGCCTTCGGCGGACCAGGGCGGGGCGCAGGCCGCCAGCGCGGTGCCGCCCGCGGTGTAGAGGTACATGTTGGCGGTGACGTCCTGTCCCGCGGCCCGGGCGGAGTCGATCTTCGCGATCGCCTGCGCCATCTTGGGCCAGTTCTTGGTGCCGCTCGCTTTGAGATGGTAGATCTCGACCGGCACGCCGCCCTGTCGGCCGATCGCGAGGGCCTCGTCGATGCCCTCGATCAGCCGGTCGGCCTCGGAGCGCATGTGGGTGATGTACACGCCGCCGTAGGGAGCCATCGCCTTCGCCGCTTCGATCAACTCGTCGGTGGAGGCGTAGCTCGCCGGCGGATAGATCAACGCGCTGCCGATCCCGAGGGCGCCATCCTCCATCGCGTTCTTGACGACCGCGCGCATCGTGTCGAGTTCCGCCGGTGTCGCCGGGCCTTGGAGTTCGCCCTTGGCATAGACCCGCACCGTGCCGGCGCCGAGAAAGCTCGCCACGTTCTGGGCGATGCCATGCTTCGGCATCGCCTCGAGCCAGGCGTTGAATCCCCGGGGGCCCCGAAACTGATCCAGCGCCTTCCGGGTCAGGCTGTCGATCGGTCCGGCGGCCGCGATGGTCGCGTCGTTGTTAGGCGCCGGCGTTCCACCTTCGCCCAGGATGGCGGTGGTGATTCCCTGGGTCGTGCTTGAGATCACTCGCCCGTCGCCGACCGAAAAGGCAAGGTAGGATTGGGCCTGGATGTCGATGAACCCGGGAGCGACCACCTTCCCGGTCGCGTCGATCCGTCGGGTCGCCTTCGCCTTCGCCAGCATCCCGGGCGGGGTGATCCGGGCGATCCGGTCGCCGCGAATCGCCACGTCGCCATAGAACCACGGATTCCCCGCGCCGTCGACCAGCCGGCCGCCGGTGATCACCACGTCGAAGGTGGGCCCGTCTCCCGAATCGGGCGACCCCGGTGCCGGGTTGGGCGGCTGACAAGCGAGGGCGAGCAGCAGAACGGCGGCCAGTGCGGGTTGGGAACTCGCCATGACAGGGTCCTCATCCGGCTGAAGGTCGACGGAACGGGGTCACCGCGGGGCGTCGTGACCTGAGAACAGATTTGTATACAGTTACCTCCCTTTGGGGTGGTTCGCAAGCCGGGCGCCCCCGGGTTGACTTCGCCACCGCGCCCCGAAAGCTTCCCCGACTCTCATGATGCGTCGCTTTCTCCGGTTGTCGATTGGGATCATCCTCCTGGCCGGCGGGCTCGTGGTCGGCACCCGCGCTTTCGGGCGGTTGCCGCCGCTCGGCCCGTTGCTCGATCCGGCGGGCGGTCTCTGGGCCACGGCCCGGGCCGCCGAACGGGGCACCGAGACGGTGGCCGTTCCTGGCATGTCCGCCCCGGTCGAGGTGGTCTTCGACGATCGCGGGGTGCCCCACATCTTCGCCCAGACGGAACTCGACGGGTATCGCGCCCTCGGCTTCGTCGTGGCCCGGGATCGGCTCTTTCAGCTCGAGGTTCAGTCGCGAGCCGCCGCCGGCACGTTGGCGGAGCTGGTCGGACCGGCCGCGCTGCCGGTGGATCGGCGCGCCCGGCAGCTCGGGTTTCCCCGGATGGTCGAGCAGAGCCTGGCGAGCGCGGATCCGAGCGACCCCGTGTTTCGGTCGATCGCCGCGTACGGTGAAGGGGTCAATGCCTGGCTCGAGCGGATGGGGCGCGCCGATCTTCCGCTCGAGTTTCGACTGCTCGGCAAGGCGCCGTCGCGGTGGAGCGAAGCGCGGACCCTCCTGCTGTTCGCCCAGATGTCGCTCACCCTGGCCTTCAACGACGCCTCGTTGTTGAAGGCGCGGGCGGCTGCCAAGGTGGGCCGCGTCGCCGCCGATGCGCTCTTTCCGATCGACGCCCCGATTCAGGAGCCGATCCAACCCAATCCCGATTCCCTGGTCGGGCGGCCGGCGGCCGCGTTTCCTCCGCCGGCCGCCCCGGACAGTGCCGCGCGGGTCGTCGCGGGAATCTGGCGGCGACTCGAGCCGCTCGGCCTCGCGACCGCGAATCGGCTCGGTCAGGAAGCGGCGGTCGGCAGCAACAACTGGGCGGTCGCTCCAGAACGTACCGCCGCCAAACAGGCCCTGCTCGCCGGCGATCCGCACCTCGAACTCACCCTGCCTTCGATCTGGTACCAGGCGCACCTGGTGGTGCCCGATCGCCTCGACGTCCAGGGCGTGACCCTGCCCGGCGCGCCGTGGATCGTCATCGGGTTCAACCGCTCGATCGGGTGGTCGCTGACCAACACCGGGGCGGACGTCACCGACTACTACCGCGAGGCGGTCGACGACGTGCGGTCGCCAGCGCGCTATCGCCTCGACGGCGATTGGAAGGCGATCGAGCAACGGGTCGAAGTGGTTCGGGGGCCTCGCGGCGACACCTTGGCGATCGACACGGTCCGGTTCACCCATCGCGGGCCGATGATTCGGGTCGACTCGTTGTGGCTCTCGATGGCGTGGACGATCTATGGTGCCCGGCTGTCGGGGGGCGAGTTTCTCGCGGCGAATCGGGCCCGTACGGTGGGCGAATTCCTCGAAGCGACCCGGGATTACACCGCCCCGGCCCAGAACATGTTGGTGGCCGATCGCCGAGGCACGATCGCGGTGCGCTCCACCGGTCGGTTTCCGATCCGGCCCGGCGAGGGGCGAGGTGACCTGCTTCGCGACGGCCAGGTTTCCGCGGCCGATTGGCGCGGAGATCTGCCGGCCGAGTACTACCCGTTTTCGATCAGCCCGGCGCGCGGCTTTCTCTTCTCGGCCAACCAGCAACCAGTGGATCCCCGCGTCAACGGTCGTTTTCTGGGGGCCAACTGGCCGAGCCCGTGGCGGGCGATGCGAATCCGCCGGCTCCTGGCGGCGGACTCCCTGGTCACCCCGGAGGCGATGGCACGCTTCCAGACCGACCCGACCAGCGAACGGGCCCTCGCGTTCCTCCCGATCCTGTTAGGCAGGGGCAGCGATTCGGGCCGGGTCAAGTCGGCGGCCCCGAACGTCAAGGCGGCCCGCGAGCTGCTGGCCGAATGGGACGGCGCCTACCGGGTCGATGACCGCCGGGCGGTCCTGTTCGAGGCCGTCATGAACGAAATGGGCCGGCGCACCTGGGACGAGCTCGTCGACTCGGCCGACGGCGGGCCGACCGGGAGCCCCCGGCCCGCCGAGATGGTTCTCCTCACGGTCGCTGCGGATTCAGGGAGCGCTTGGTGGGACGATGGTCGCACCACCGCCGTGGAACGACGTGACGACATCCTCGAAGCGGCGTTGGCCGCCGGGCTCGATTCGGTGACCCGCCGCCACGGCGGCCCCGGCGGCGACGGCTGGCGCTGGGGCGCGGTCCACCACGCCAACATCTTCCATCTGCTCCGGCTGCCGGCCCTGTCCGCCCTCGATGTCGAGGTCGGGGCCGGTCCCTCGACGCTGAGTCCGTCCTCCGGCCGCGGTACCAATGGGGCGAGTTGGCGGATGGTGGTCGAGCTTGGTCCCACGGTTCGCGGCTTCGGTATCTATCCCGGCGGGCAGTCGGGCAACCCGGCGAGCAAGCACTACCGGGATCTGCTGCCGCGGTGGGCCTCCGGGGCGCTCGACACGCTCGCCTTTCCGGCCGACCCGACCGGGCTGTCGCCGTCGCAGGTCGAAGCCCGCCTGACCATTCGACCCCCGGGGAACCGCCGATGATCGCCGCGTACTGGCTGCTGGTGATGGCGAATGGCGTCGCCTTCGGAACCCTGGCGGTCGGCTGGTGGGCGGTGCCAGTCGTGTCCCTGGTCGGCGCGTTCGCCGCGCCCCGTGGCGCCAGGCCACTCCTCTCGGTGCCGCTCGGCGCGCTCGGTGGTTGGGCGGCCCTACTGGTTCGCAGTGCCCGGGCTGACGGTTTCGACCGACTCACCAACCTGGTCGCCGAGTTGCTTCCGTTGCCGGTCGCCGGGCTGGTGGCCGTCACTCTGGCGTTCCCTCTCGTCATCTCGCTCGGCGCGGCCCTGATCGCTGGGGCTTGGGGGCGCCGGTCCCTTACCGATCAGGAGGTGCAGTCGTGAAAACCCACTGGCTCGTCTTGGCGATGGCGGTCGGCGCCCAGGCGCTCTCCGCGCAGCAGGATACCACTCGGATCGAAACGGTCCCGGTCGCCCCGGGCCTCTTCATGCTGGTGGGTCGGGGTGGCAACATCGGGGTGTCGGCGGGTGATGACGGCGTGTTCCTGGTCGACGACCAGTTCGCTCCGCTCTCCGGCCGGATCGCCGAGGCCGTCCGCAAGCTCTCGCCCCGCCCGATCCGCTTTATCCTCAACACCCATTGGCATGGGGACCATACCGGGGGGAACGAAAACTTCGGCAAGGAAGGCGTGGTAATCGTCGCCCACGACAACGTCCGCCAACGGATGAGCGTGGAGCAGTTCATGGTGCGATTCAATACCCGGGTGCCGGCGTCGCCCAAAGCCGCGCTTCCGGTGGTGACCTTCGGCGAACGGGTGAACTTCCACCTGAACGGCGAGACGATTCACGCCATTCACGTCCGGAACGCCCACACCGACGGCGACGCGGTGGTGCACTTTCAGCAGGCCAACGCGATGCACCTGGGGGATACGTTCTTCAACGGGATGTATCCGTTCATCGACTTGGGCAGTGGCGGGTCGATCGACGGCCTGATCGCGGCGGTCACGACCGTGCTCGGCTACGCCAATGACCAGACCAAGATCATTCCCGGCCATGGCCCCCTCGCCACCAAGGCCGACTTGGCGGCGTATCGCGACGTGCTGGTGGCGGCGCGGGAGAAGATTCGAGCCGCGATGGTGGGGAAGACCCTTGCCCAAGTGCTGGCCGCGAAGCCGACCGCCAGCTGGGATGCCAAATGGGGCGCCGGCTTCATGAAGCCCGACGATTTCGTCTCGATCGTCTTCGAGAGTCTGAGCGCCGCCCCCAAACCCGACTGACGGCCAGGTCGAGTCAGCGGGTCGACACCACGATCGCGCCGCCGTCGTACCCGGTGCCGTACTTGATGCTGGCGTCGCCGGTCCCTAAGAACCGGATCTCCTTCACGAGCATCGCGCTGATCTGGCTCAGCGTCGCGATCTCGCCGTAGGGCGATCCGTCCAGCACGACCTGGGGCAGGGCCGTCCGCTTGCCGCCGGCCGCGTTGCCGAACGAGTTGGCCCCTCGTCCGCGAAGGTACTGAGGGCGCAGCCGGCTGACGATGTCGTAGGCCGTCGCCATCTGGCCTCGAACCGCCTCGATCTCCTCGAACGAAATCAGGTTCGCCTCGCGCTTCTTCTTCGGCTGGCTGACGTCCGGCTGCGGGGGGTCTTGCGCGAGAACCGGTGGGGCTAGGAGGCCGAGAAACAACACCGCGATGAGGGTCCGCATGGGGAACTCCTTGGTCGAGCCGGCATGGCGACCAATCAATACTAATTCCCCGGGTCTGCGGCGCCATCAGGGGCCGGATGACTCCGAAGGCCCCGGATCGCCGCGGCCTTGCGCCAGCCGCTGACCAGGCGGAGGTTCGAACCGCGGTCCCGCCGTCCCGACGTATCCAGCGGGTGATATCACAATGATATCACTATGGCTCTCCTGTCGGATGGCTCCAACGTTTCCGGGGTCGCCTGAATCAAACCCAAGTAGTTCGACCCTCTGAGACCGATCGTTGGCTGCCCCATTGCGGATAGAACCTGCCGGGTCACCCCGGCCCCCCGACGCGGATTTCGCCGACGTCGCCCTGGCTGTTCAGGGGGACTCGGTGGCGTTCGAGCGCCTCTATCGACGCCACGTGGCCCGGGTCCAATCGCTGGCGCAATGGTTGATGGGATCGACCGACACCGATGAGGTGGTCCAGGAAGTCTTCGTTCGGGTCTGGCAGAAGTTGGCGACGTTCGGCGGGCAAAGCGCCTTTGGCACCTGGCTCCATCGGGTGGCGGTGAACCTGATGCTCCGGCGCCGCCAGCAGCGGGGGCGGGATCAGATTCGATTCGTGGTCGCCGACGAGGTCGCGGTCACGGTGCCGGCACGATCGGAGACGCCGGAACTGCGGCTCGCGATCGAGCGGGCGGTGAGCCATCTCCCGGCCGGGGCGCGCGAGGTCTTCGTGCTCCACGACATGGAGGGGTACAAACACGACGAGATCGCCGAGATGCTGGGGGTGGATCCCGGGACCTCGCGATCGCAGTTGCACCGGGCTCGAATGATGTTGCGCCGAGTCTTGACGGCCTGAGGAAAGAAGAAAGCGAGGATCGGATGCATCCCGAATGGACGGACCTGCTGTCGGCCTATCTCGACGGGGAACTCGATCCGGTGACCCGTCGCCGGCTCGAGCGCCATTTCGCCGAGTGTCCCGCCTGTGCCTCGGCGCGCGACGATCTCGCCCGAATCATCGCCGCTGCTCCGCAGTACCAGGGGGAGGCCCCGAACGATCGGGTCTGGGCCGCGATCCAGGGTGACATCGACGCCCACCGAGTCGTGGCCATCGGGCGACCCTCGGTGCCGGCGCGCCATTTTGGGCTTCGTCACCTGATCGCCGCGGGTCTAGTGATGGCGCTGGCCGGCGGCGGGACGGCGTGGTACCTGACCCGACCCGGGGAGTCGACGCCGGTGGCGGCCGCACTCCCGGGTCAGCCGACCGAGGCGCCCGACGCCACCTTCGCCGGGGCTCCAGTGATGAGCGCCGGCTTCGACGCGGCCGTCGCCGAGCTCGAGGCGGCGCTGGCGACGCAGCGGTCGCGGCTCGATACCACCACCGTCCGAGTGCTCGAGGAGAGTCTGGCCGCGATCGATCGGGCGGTGGCCGAGGCCCGCGCGGCGATCCAACGCGATACCGCCAATCGGTATCTAAGTGGTCAGATCGCGGTCAACTTACGGAAAAAGGTGGCATTGCTCCGGTTCGCGACCCGAGCACTCGCCGCGGAAACCTAACGAGAAGGTCTGGCAATGATCGATCTGCTGTTGGTCCTCACGCTGGCGATGCCGCAACAAGTGCCGTTCGACACCGATACCGCCTTCGCGGTCGGGCGGGGCACCCGGCTCAAGCTGCACAACCAAGGTGGCGACATCACCATCAAGGCGTGGGATCGCGACCAGGTCCGGATCCAGGGGGATCACGCCTCCCGGACGGTGGTCGACGCCGAAATCCGTGGCCAGGTCCTCGAGATCAGCGCGAAGGGGCGCCGGGGGCTGGCCAGCATGGTGGACTATCAGGTCACGGTGCCGAGCTGGATGGCCGTCGACGTCGGCGGGATGTACGCGGAGATCTCGATCGAGGGAACCAGCGCGGCGATCAAGGCTGAGACGCTGGAGGGGAACATCGTGGTCCGGGGCGGGGCGGACAACGTCTCGCTGCACACGATCAACGGCCTAATCGACCTCTCCGGCGCGCGGGGCCGGATCGAGCTCAATGCGGTCTCCGATGACATCCGGGTCACCGACGTTCGCGGGGATCTCATCGTCGAGTCGGTGAGCGGTAGCATCGACATGCGGCAGGTCGATGCCGCGTCGGTGGATGCGCAGACCATCAGCGGCGACATCGTCTTCGATGGCCGGATCGCCGCGGCGGGAAGCTACTCGCTGGTGAGCCACAGCGGCGACGTCCACGTGGCCGTACCCGAGGGGACCAATGCCACCGTCTCCGTTTCCTCCGCCACCGGCGACATCTCGACCAGCTTCGACGTCAAGTCGGAGCGGGCGAGCCGCCGGCGGCAGACCTATCGCCTTGGCAACGGTGGCGCCAACATCGACATCGAGACCTTCAGCGGTGACGTCGATCTCCTCCGGCCGTCCGAGCTGGTCGGCCGTCGCAGCGAGGCGGACGCCAAGGCGAAAGCCAAGATCAAGCGCCCTAACCGGCCCGGCGGGGAGCGCGAGCCCCCCGATGACGACGATCGCGACGACGACCATGCCGACACCCACCATGCCGACACCCACCATGCTGGCGCCCACAATGATGACAACGCCTGGAGGACCGAACGATGAAGACCCTGATCGCCGCTGCGGTGGTGGTGGGCATGGCGGCCCCGCTGGCCGCCCAAGACTTCGAGTTTCGCCGCGAGCTCGCCGCGGGGTCGCGGTTCGCGCTCCGCAACATCATCGGCGACGTCCGGGTAGAGGCGACCTCGGGACGCCAGGTGGATGTCACCGCCCGCAAGAAGGCTGGCCGGCACGGCGATCCCGATGACGTCGAGATCCGCCAAGTCGAGACCGATGGAGGGCTGGCCATCTGCGTGATCTACCCGGGGCAGCGGGTACGTCGCGATCGCGAGGACGACCGCGATGATCGTGACAGCCGCCGGTCGCGGCGTCGCTCGCCGAGCCACGACGATCCCTGCCACCGAAACGACGGCTCTTGGGACGGGAACAACCGAAACGACACCTCGATCGATTTCGTGGTCCGGTTGCCGGCGGGGCTCGACCTCGACATCAAGACCGTGTCGGGCGACGTGATCGGCGACGGGATCCGCGGTGATCAGGTCGACTTCGGCACCGTCTCCGGCAACGTAAGCCTGACCGATTTCACCGCCGCCTCGCTCGACGCCAACTCGGTCAGCGGGGACGTCGACTTGGCCCGGATCCAATCGCGGGAAGTCTCGGCGGAAACGGTGAGCGGCGATGTCACGTTCGGCGGAACCATCCATGGCCAGGGGCGCTACGATTTCAAGAGCCTCAGCGGCGACGTCGTCCTCACCCTGGCCGGGGAACCGGACGCGAAGGTGTCGGCCGCGACCTTCAGCGGACACTTGAACTCGGACTTCCCGGTCACCCGGGACGATACCCGGCGCCGCCGCAACCGCTTCAACGCCACTTGGGGCAGTGGTGGCGCCGCACTCGATCTGGAGTCGTTCTCCGGCGACATCGAGATCCGCCGGGCCAAGTAGCGGGTTCGGAACGGGACCCTCTTGACACCAGAACTACAGATGTAATATTACATCTGTAGTTCTTCCCGTTTCCGGAGCCGAGTCGATGGCCAACGACATTCCATTCCTCACCGACCTCCAGCTCGCGGTCATGCGGGTGCTCTGGGGTCGGGGGGCCGCTACCGTGGCGGAGATCACCGATGAGCTCAGACCCAGCCGCGGCCTTGCCCAAACGACCATCGCGACGGTCCTGTCCCGGCTCGAGAAACGGGGCATCGTCGGCCACGACGCCCAGACCCGCCAGTTCGTCTATCGCGCCTTGATCTCCGAGCCGGATGCGCGCGGCTCGATGGTGGCTGAGCTGACGGACCGTCTGTTCGCCGGAGATTCCGCCGCCCTGGTCAGTCATCTACTCACCGCCCGACAGTTCTCGAAAAGCGATTTGGCCCGGGTGAAGGCCATCCTAGCCGAGCACGAGCGATCGAAAGGAGCCCGGCGATGAACTCGACCACGGTGGGAACGTGGCTGCTGACCTACGCCGTGCACAGCACGGTCGCCTTGACCACGGTATGGCTGGTGACTCGTCGGTTTCGCCAGCCGGCCCTCGCGGATGTCCTCTGGAAGCTCGGGCTGGTGGGCTCGTTGGTGACGGCGACCGCGCCCTCGTTCGGCGTGGCCGGCGCCGGGGCTCGGCTGTCACTCGACGCCGCGCCGCGGCCCATGGCGCCGTTCCAGGGCAAGCACGAGCCGCCGAAGACCGCGGCGCCGGCGATCGTGGCTTCCGTCAGCCCCGAAGCCAACGTCGGCGCGACCGGGCTCCCCGCGGCCCGATCGCTGTGGTCAGGGACTGATCTGGCTGTGGCGGCTTGGGCCGTCGCCGCCGGGCTCATGGTGCTGGCCTTCGCGGGCCGGCGCTGGCAGCTGGCTCGGCGCCTGGGTAACCGCCGGGTCGTGGTGGGTCATGAGGCGGTCGACGAGATCGACGCCCTGCGGCGGCTCGCTGGCGTCCGGCGCCGGGTGGTGTTGACGGTGTCCGGAAGACTGTCGAGCCCGATCGCGGTCGGCTACCGGGAGATTTCGGTGCCCGAAAAGGCGCTCGTCGAACTCGATCCCGAAGAGCGTCGCAACATGCTCGCCCATGAGCTGGCCCACTTGATCCGGCTGGATCCCTTGTGGCTCGCGGTGGCGGTGCTGGTGGAGCGGGTCTTCTTCTTCCAGCCCCTCAATCGGCTGGCCCGACGACGAATTCAGAGTTCGGCCGAACTGTTGTGCGACCGCTGGGCGGCCGAGCGGACGGGGTCGCCGGTGACTTTGGCGTCCTGTTTGGTCAAAGTGGCCGAGTGGATCGACGCCGCCCCGCGCCCGATTCCGGTGGCCGGGATGGCGGAGGAGCGATCAGAACTGGTGGAGCGGGTGCAACGTCTCGTCGAGGAGGGACCAATGCAGTCTCCGGTGCGTCGACGGTGGATGGTGGGCGTGGGACTAGTCGCCTTGGCGGGGATCGTGGCGTTCGCGCCGCGGGTTAGTCTCGAGGGGCAGGATTCGAGCGATCGACCGCCTGGTGAACGGCGGAATCAGCCAGCGAGCGACACGGCGTCGGATCCAGTCGCGGACCCGGCGGAGCGGCGTCAGCAGCCCCAGGACACCGGGGCCGTCGTGCCCGCGTTGATCGCCGCGCTCAAGGACCAGAGCCCGGAAGTTCGCCGGGCCGCGGCGCAGTCGCTCGGCAACCTCGAGGACCGGCGGGCCACGAACGGATTGATCGGACTGCTCGACGACGAAGACACCCACGTCCGAATGGCGGCGGTCGAAGCCCTCGGTCAGCTGGAGGATCGGCAGAGCGTCCCCGCGTTGGTGGCCCGGATGAGCGACCCGTCGAAGGAGATCCGGCGCGAGGCGATGCAGGCGCTGGCCCAGATGAAGGAGGCGGTCGGCGTCGAAGTGTTTCGGGCCGCGTTGGCCGACGAAGATGCCGAGACTCGCCGGGCGGCGCTCTACGCGATGGTGGAACGGAGGGACAAGGCTTCGGCCCCGGTCATCGCCGGAATGGTGAAGGATCGCGACGCCGAAGTGCGACAGGCCGCGCTGCACGCCCTGGGGGAGCTCGAGGATCCGAAGAACGTCGCCGCGATTGTCGGCGCCCTGACGGATCCCAGCAGTGACGTCCGCCAGGCCGCACTGCACGCCCTGGGCAATCTCGAGCTCGAGGCGCTGCCGGGCGAGGTCCTCCCGCTGCTCGGGGATCGGGACGCCGACGTCCGACAGGCGGCGGCCTCGATAGCGGGCAACAGCGGCGACGTGCGGGCGGTACCCCGGCTCAAGGAGCTCCTCAAGGATACTGACGCCAACGTGCGCGAAGCCGCGGTGATGGCGCTTTCGGAGATTCGTGACGCGGCGGCCATCGACGCGTTGGTTGGTGGACTCAAGTCGAGCGATCCGGTGGTCCGCCGGGCCGCCGCCGAGGCGTTGGGTCAGCGGAAGGAGCACTAGCGTCGTGCGGAACTCTTGGTGGGTGGCCACTTTGGCCCTGGCGACGGTGGCCGGGCCGGCCCGGGCGCAAGACGGCCCGAGCCAGGCGGCGATCGAACGGTACTTGACGGCCCTCGAGGCGGCAGACCCGGTCATCTGTCAGGACGTCGCCGATGCGTTCGGCAATTTCTGGTGGGGCAGTTGGCCGGACGTCGGGATCGGCGAGTTCGGGGATCGGCTCGCTGGGGTGCGGGCCCGTCGGGACTCGGTGCGGAGTCGGGTGAGGGATCCCCGGGCGCTCGACTACCTCGTCGAGAAGCTGGGATCCGACAATCCGTGCGCCAGGCGGGTGGCCGCCAAGATGCTGGGCCGGGCGCAAGGCAGTCAGCCCCGGCTGCTGGCGGCGTTAGGAGCGGCCACGCCGAGGGTCCGGGAGGCGGCGCTCTACGGACTGGGGGTCCTCGAGGATCCGACCACCCGGGAACGGCTCGAACGGGCGACCGGTGACGCCGATCCCGCCGTCGCGGCCATGGCGGCCTGGGCGGTTGGGGAGATCGAGGATTCCCGTTCGATCGGAACGCTGACCAAGCTGCTGAGTCATCGGTCGGACCGGGTCCGTCAGTCGGCGATCTGGGCGTTGGGCGAGATCGAGGACCCGAAGGCGGTCGAGGCGCTCCTCCCGCTGCTCAAGGACTCGGATCCGGTGACCAAGATCCTCGCGGCCGGGGCGTTGGGCGATATCGAGAGCTTGGCTGCGACCACCGCGCTGATGCCGCTGGTCTCCGAGAGCGACGAACGGGTCCGCCTCGCGGCCGTCCACGCGTTGGGGCAGATCGAGGACCGGCGGGCGCTGCCGGCGCTGGCGAAGGCGCTCGGGGATCGCTCGCTGGAGGTGCGGCGCGCCGCCGCCCAGGCGATCGGCGAGCTCGACGATGTCGAGACGGCGCCCGCCGCGTTGGTCGCCGCGATGTCGGCCGACGATCTCGAGCTGCGGCGGGCGGCGGTGCAGGCGGTCGGGGCCATCGAAGACCCGGCGACGGCGGATGCGTTGGGCGGGATGGTTTCCGATCCCGACGTCGAAGTGCGTCGGGCCGCGGTCGAGGGCCTCAAGTCGATCGATCATCCGAACGTGGCCCGGTGGCTGATGCGGGCCCTCAAGGACGAAGACACCGAGGTCCGTCGCGCCGCGGCGGAAGGGCTGGGGGAACGCCGCAAGCACGACTGATCGCTACCATCGATCCCAAACCTCCACTATCTTGCGAAGCGGGGCCGAGACTCGGCCC
>JBJXGT010000054.1:0-230566 GCA_046160105.1 Gemmatimonadales bacterium
GGATCAAGCCCGGCGCCTTCGCCGACCTGGTGGTGTTCGACCCCGACCGGATTCAGGATCAGGCGACGTTCACCGAGCCCCACCGCTTCTCGACCGGCATCGTTCACCTGATCGTGAACGGGACCGCCGTGATCCGAAACGGCGCTCTCACCGGCCGGATGCCGGGCCGTGTCATTCGCGGACCCGCCCGCCGACTCAACTAGGAAAACCCATGCTCACCCAAGCCGCCTTCGCGCTGATTCTACTGATTCCCGCGGTCACCGCTGCCCAAACGCCGGCACCCACCAAGGCCGTCAAAGCGGCACACGCCCTCGATGTTCGCACCGGCCGGTGGATCGACAACGCGGTGATCGTCATTGCCGGCGACCGGATCGCCGCGGTGGGGCCCGCCACCACCACCAAAGTCCCGGCCCGGGTTCCGCTCCACGATCTCGGCAACGTCTATCTCTTGCCTGGCCTGATCGACGCCCACGTCCACATCAACGACGAGCCTCAGCTACGCGGCCCCGACTACCACGCGGCGTCGGCGGCGAGATTGGCGATCATCGGGGTCAAGAACGCCCGCAAGATGATCGACGCCGGCTTCACCGCCGGCCGGTCGCTCGGCAACAACTACTTCTCGGACGTGGCGGTCCGGGACGCGATCAACGCCGGTGAGATCGTCGGGCCGCGGCTGCAGGTCTCGGGTCCCATGGTCGGCGGCACCGGAACCCATTGCGACTACACCTTCCTGGCTCCCGAGTTTCGCCACAACGACGAGGGGGTGGCCGACGGCGTCGACGGGCTGATCGGAAAAACCCGCTTCGGGTTCAAGTACGGCGGTGACTGGGTCAAGTTCTGCGCGAGCGGCGGGGTGTCGGGCCGGGGGACGCTCCCCGACGACGTTCACCTCTCGTTCGATGAGATGAAAGCCATCGTCGACGAAGCGACCCGCCGGCGGAAGAAGGCCACCGCCCACGCCCACGGCACCGAGGCCATCAAGCTGGCGATCAGGGCCGGGGTCGCCTCGATCGAGCACGGCAGCATGCTCGACGACGAGGCCATCGCCATGATGAAGCAGCACGGCACGGCGTTGGTTGCCGACATGTACAACGGCGAGTGGATCATCGCCCACGGCGCCGAGAACAACTTCACGCCGGGCAGTCTGTCGCGGGCCCGCCTGCTCCACCCGGTCGCGGTGGCCAGCTTCAAGAAGGCCGTCGCAGCCGGGGTCAACATCGTCTTCGGAACTGACGCTGGCACCATGCCGCACGGCCTGACCGGTCGCCAGTTCGCCACCTACGTCGACAACGGCATGCCGGCTCTTCAGGCCATTCAGTCCGCCACCCTGCGAGCCGCGGCACTGCTTGGCTGGGACGATCGGCTCGGCAGCCTCGAGCCCGGCAAGCTCGCCGATCTGATCGCGGTCCGGAGCAACCCGCTCGAGGATCCGAAAACGCTGGCGGACGTGAAGATCGTCATCAAAGGCGGCGAACTCGTCAAGGGCCAGTGGTGACCGCCCCAGCGAAGGCCTCAGGTGCTGAACCCATGAGCCGGAGAGTCTCAATGTCGAAGCGGCACGGTCGCAAGTCGGTGGTGGGTGGGTTGATTCTGACCTCGATGGCCCTTTGGGCGGCCGGCTGCGCCAAGACCGCTGGGCCCCCCGCGACGGACGCGACGGCGTTCGTCAACGTCAACGTGGTCGACATCGCCGAGGGACGGATCGAGCCGGCACAGACGGTGGTGGTGTCCGGCGGGCGGATAACCCGGGTCGCGGCGGACCAGCCACCGAGCGGCGCGCGGACCATCGACGGGACCGGCCGGTACTTGATCCCCGGGTTGATGGATATGCACACCCACCTGATGAATGAAGATCAGCTCGTCCTCTATCTGGCCAATGGCGTCACCACCGTCCGCAACATGTCGGGCGACTCGATGGCGCTGGCTTGGCGCGAGGCGGTCACGGCCGGGAAGTTGATGGGGCCCCGGATCGTCACCGCGGGCCCGATCATTGACGGCAAGCCGAAGATCTGGACCTTCGGGGTCGAGGTGGACGATCCCGCCGTCATCGACACGATGATCAAGCACCAGAAGGAGGCGGGGTACGACTTGGTGAAGGTCTATTCCCGGCTCAGCCCTCAGGTGTTCGACGCGATCATAGCGGCGGGCAGGAAATACGGCATCGAGGTCTCGGGCCACGTGCCGCAAGACGTCCCGCTCGCCTCCGCGATCGAGTCGGGCATGCGCTCCGCCGAGCACTTCATCGGCGTCATGAAGGCCGTGCTCGAGGACGGCGCCACGGCCAGCCCCGATCTCGCGGTGCTGGACCCGCGGGCCAAGGGGGTCGTGGTCGGCTGGGGGAAGAACCAGGTGGACGTCGCAACCCTGATCGATTCCGGCAAGGTCGCGGCGCTGGGCGCGCTCGCGCGGAAGAGTGATTTCTGGTTCGATCCGACTCACGACATCATGCGGAACTTCACCAGCCGCCCGGTCACCGGCCACCCCGATGCCTTGCGGTTCATGTCGCCGCCGGAGTTGGCGATGATGAAGAATGTCCAGAAGATGTTCGGTCTCACCCCGGAGATGCTCGCCGGTGAAGATCGATCGTACGCCGTGCGGACGACCCTGGTCGCGGCGCTCCACCGGGCCGGGGCCAAGGTCGTTGCCGGGACCGATAACGCCATCTTGAACGGATGGGCACTCAAGGACGAGATCGTGGCGTTGTCGAAGGCCGGCCTGGGGAATGCCGAGGCGCTGCGCGCCGCAACCCTGGCCCCGGCGCAGTATCTCCGGAAACAGGGTGAACTGGGGGAAGTGAAGGAGGGGGCGGTGGCCGACCTGGTCCTCCTGAGCGGGAACCCGATCGAGAACCTTGACGCGCTCTATCGGCCCGTGGGAGTGATGGCCGGCGGCGTCTGGCGCACGGCCGCCGATTTTGCCCCGCTACTCGATAGCATCGCGGCGAAGAAAGCGGCGGAGACGACCATGACCGTGCCGGCCGAGATCAGGAAGTAGGCCGTCATATCCAAGATCGAGAGAGCATGCAGTCGCTCCCAGAACTGTTGCTGATGATTCACCTTGCGGCCACCCTGTTCATGACCGGGGTCATCTGGTTCGTTCAAGTTGTCCACTACCCCCTCTTCTCCGCGGTGGCTCGATCGGAGTTTCCCTCCTACGCCAAGCAGCATGCGGCGCTGACGACGTGGATCGTGGCGCCGCCGATGCTGGTCGAACTGGCATCGGCCCTGCTGTTGTTCTGGATCCGGCCGGCCGGTGTCTCGACGGGGAATCTGTCCGTCGGGCTTTCGCTCCTGGCCGTCATTTGGATCTCGACCGCCTTGGTCCAGGTTCGCTGTCATGACGCGTTGCAGCGGGGCTTCGACGCGACCGCGTATCGAAGGCTGGTACGGACGAACTGGGTTCGGACGGTGGCGTGGAGCTTGCGCGGCCTGCTCGCCCTACGGATGGCGCTTGGGTAGGTCTGGCGATTACCCGTGGAGGCGGGCCAGGAATGAGTCGGCACGCCGGAGGTGATCGTTCAGCCGCTTCCCCAGTTTGAGCCGCATCTTGACCATGACGGCCATCCTGGGATTCTTCGACAAGAACTCGGCGTGACGGTCCACGAAGCGCCAGTAGAGCGCGTCCCAGACGGCGCACCAGGGGCCCTTGGCGAAGTTGCTCATCTTCAGTACGTAGCTCGATCCGCTGATGTACGGCTTCGTCGTCATCAGCCCTCCATCAGCGAACTGGCTCATGCCGTAGACGTTGGGCACCATCACCCAATCGTACGAATCGATGAACAATTCCATGAACCAGCGATAAACGGCATCGGGAGATACTTCGCACAGCAGCATGAAGTTCCCGAGGATCATCAGTCGCTCGATGTGGTGGCAATACCCCGTTTCCAGCACCTGCCGGATGACGTGGTCGACCGGCTCGACGCCCGTGGTGCCATCATAGAAGGCGTCGGGGATCCCTCGGGTGAATCCCCAGAAGTTCCGGGTCCGCTGCATTCGCCCGTGCCTCAGGTACACCAAGCGAACGAATTCCCGCCAACCGATCACCTGCCGAACGAAGCCTTCGAGTGAGTTGAGTGGCACCCGTCCGGATTGTGCGAGGGCGGCGTCGATGACCTGCCGCGGCGAGAGCAGGCCGACGTTGAGCATCGGCGTCAATACCGAATGGAAGAGAACCCGATCGGTCGTGCTGATGGCGTCTTCATAGTCGCCAAACGCGGCAAGGCGTTCCTGGACGAAGGTCGCCAGCCACGCCGCGGCACCGGCATGGTCGGTGGGGTAGCCGAACTCTTCGTCCGAGCCGATCGCGTCGGGAAAGTGGGTCCGCACATACCGCCGCGCCTCGACGACTGATTGATCTTCTCGAGGAGGGCGCACCGCCGGGACGGGGAGCCCTTTCGGCAGTCTCTTTCGGTTGGCCGGGTCGAAGCTCCACTGGCCACCGACGGGCAGACCATCCTTCGCAAGCATGAGCCCGAGTCGCTTTCGCTGGGCGATGTAGAACGGAGTGAAGAACAGCCGTTTCTTGCCAGCGGCGAAATCGCGCAGCGCCGATGCGTCGGTCAGGAAGAACGGGTCATCGAGCACGGATGCGGTGATCTTGTGTCGCGCCAGGGAGGCGGCCAACCGGGCGGCCAACCAATCGTCGCACGGGTCGACATAGCGCACCGATCCGATCCGCAGTCTCCGCAGCACGTCGGCGATGCCGCCGGTCTCCGCCAACTGGCTTGCGTCGACGTAGTGGACGGTCACGCCGCGCTTCCGGAGACTCTGGGCATACCGTTTCATGGTCGCCCGGTGGAGGACCAGTTTCTTGCGATGGAACCGGAACTGAGTGAATAGCAGCGGCTCTTCGATCATGACCGCGCGCGTCGTGCCGACCAGGGCCGGATGATCGGCGAACAACTGATGGGGGTAGATGAGGGCAGCTTGGGTCATCGTCCGTCATCCGGGATCACCACGCAGTCACGCCTCTCCCTGCATGCGGTCGTCGACTCGGCATCCGCCAGTGGCATCCTGACCCGGCCGGGAAACCGGGTCAGGGGCTGGCCGGGTGAGTGGCGCCCCAGCTGGCTCCGCCCATGGTCATCTGGTACTCTGATGGGAGGGTCTGGGGGGTGATGTGGTCTCGAGAGCCCGCTGAGTCTGGATCCGCTCGTTCTCGCGACCGTCCGCGATGGCCGCGAGTATCAGTCCAAGAACTCCGGCCGCGGCGGGAATCGTCACCGCCAGGCCAACGAGGAACAGGGCGAGGTTACTCATGCCGGTTGCCGATCATCAGAAGGGCAACTGCCCCGAACGAGAGTATCGATGGCACCCATAAGCCAACGAAGAGGCCTTGTTCGCGGTGTCCCGTGAACCACAGGGAAACCGACAACGCGAACGACAGAAACGCGGCACCGAGAACGGCCAGTGCGGCGCGGAGACGAAGTTTGGTTCGGTCCATGTAGGGAACTCCTGAGAGAGAATTTGACTGGAGCCGAGCTACAACTGATAGTTGATCAGCACGATGAGGATCGAGAGCGCCAACAGCGTCAGCGACGGCACCATTTTGGCGATCGGATTCTTGATGCGTAAATGGGTGGCGAATGCGGCGGCCATGAGCAGGCTGAGGCCCATCGCGCCTCCGATCGCGAACCGCTCCCGGTCAATGCCAATCAACAGCATCAGCGCGAAGGTCAACTTGACTATTCCAACTGAATCCCTGACCCAGTCGGGAAGCCGGTATTGCTGGAATTCAACGACGATGTTGGGATAGCGGACCACCCACACGAAGAAGATTGCTGCGGCAACCAGGGCCTGCGCCGTAATCGCCAAATCTCGTAGACCAATCACACTGCCTCCGTGGATGATTGCCGCGGAAAGACTGAACGTTTCGGGTCGCCGCGGCCGGTGGGCGAATCGTCACGACACAGAAGGTACGTCCGAAGAGGATATTTGTCCAGTGTTTGTCTAGTTTACTAAATGGACATACATTGGACATTTGTGCTAATGTTTCAATATGTAACTATTGGGTGCGGGGGTGTCGAATCTCGGAGGCGGACCACCTGCCATCCCATGCCAGGCAGGTTGGCGTCGATCATCGTCGCCCGGTGGGAGCACGGAGAGTTCAGAACGAGCAGCCGGCGGTACCTTGGCACGACACCGTGCCGGGCCCGGTGCGTTGCGGGGGACCGGGCGGCCGGAACGGATTGCACCGTGGTTGGCCCGTTTGGATATCAACCATCGTCGCGAGTGAGCACCCGGACGGGTTCGGGCGAAACGCCCCGCCGAGGACTTGAATCGCTGCCGCGGGGTCGCGGGCCACGAACAGGCTTCCGTAAATGACGCTATTGGTGAGAACGATTCTGCCGTCGAAGTCGGCTTCAATCGATTGACTCCACACCTCGGAGTTATTGATGGCGAGCGTGCTCCGGCGACCCAACGCGGCGAGCACCGCCAGCTGAATCAAGGAGCTGTCGACGGTCAGCTCCGCGCCGTCGCCGATGACCGCCGCCTCGTTGATGGTTGACCGGCGGACCGAGCCACGGGCGCCGGCCAGGGCGTAGATCTGCCACGCGATCGGGCCCAGTTGGACCCGGTTCATCGTGAGGCGGCCCCCACCGATGACCCCCTGTTGAAGCCCGGGGGCGAGGTCCTCGAGCGGGCCATCCGATGGGCCTAGGAAGTAGCCGATCTTGAACTCCCCCGTGATCGGCGTCCCTCGGCCGTGGATGGTGACCCGCGATCCGGGCCGGGAGAGCATCCCGAGACCGACCCGGGCGCTCCTGATCGTCAGCCGCCAGTCGACGTCGATGCCTTGGGCTCGGCTGACCTCCCAGGAGTAGGTTCCCGACTGATCGGGCAGGGTGAACGTGGCCACCGGCGGCGAGGGAAACCAGACGCCGGTCTCGGACTCGGGGCCTTGGAGGTCGAGCTGGCAGTGTTCGTCGGGGTAGATCTCGCTCGGGAGTTGGGGCGAGTTAACCATCGCAATGCCGGAGCGGCCGGCACACGACGCCAAGAGCCATGCCGTGAACTGGTCGAGCCGGCTGGTCTTGACGACCAGCCGTGCCTGGTCGCGCCCAAGGTAATTCATGTAGCGGCTGCCCGTGCCGGTCGCCCCTACCGGTGTGGTCCGAAACGTCATGTCCTCGAAGTCGATCAGGCCTCGGTCCTGGGCGGTCATGGTGCGCTGCCCGTTGCGGTCATTGACGATGATGAAGGTGCCGCCCCGGATCCGGAGGGAGCCGCTGTCCGCCACGGTCACGTTTCCGAGGACGGAGAGAGTGGCCCCGGGGTTCGCGGTGAGGTCGACGTCCAAGGTGGCCGAACCGCGAACCATCAGATCGCCGGCAATCGTGCAGGTGGTGGCGATCCGAGTGCCGGTCGTCACCGTCAGTCCGCCGGTCGGCGGGCAGGCACCACCCACGGGGTCGACCGGGTCGGTGCCGCACGCCGCGGTCAACAGGAGGACGCCAATTCTGATACGCCCGACTGGCATCGAATTTCGGGGCACGGGAGCTCGCGGTCGATTTCTTCTAGGTGTCGCCCGCGTCCGGCCTATCGGACAGGGCGATCGCGCGTCAGCTGCCGAGCAGATGGATCAGTCGCGCCCCGACGGCGTCGACCTCGTCGTCACTGATCGCGTCGAAGCAGAAAATCAACCGGTCGGCCTGTACGTCGGCGGCGATCGACGGATTCCCCTCCGCCAGGAACCGGCCGAGTTCGGCATGGGTCAGACGATGACCCGCGGCGAGTTCCAGGACCAGTGAGTTCACCGGGTCGGGCACCAGGCGCTCGTCCATGGTGAAGTAGCGCGCTTCCGTCTTGACCCCCGGCAACCCGGCCAAACGGGCCCGAAGCCCCTCCACCAGCCGGGCGTAGCGAGCCCAGCGGGCCTGGTGATCCGCCGCGCGCCACTCCTCGAACGCCGCCACGACACCAACCACCGTCTGGCGATCGAGCTTGAAGACTCGACCGATGGTCAAATGGGGACCGGACTCGTAGCGGGTGAAGTTGTTGGCGGTCACGGCGTCGATCATCGCCCGGGTTCCAACCATGAATCCGCCGGCGTTCGGCCCGCCGAAATACTTGGCGCTGAAGCAGACCAGGTCGGCGCCGGCCGCGACGTATCCCGGCATCGCCTCGAGCGGCCAGCACATATAGGCCGCGTCGACCAACACCTTGAGGCCGTGACGCCGGGCGATGGCGACCACCCGGGCGAGCGGGACGGTATCTCCGGCGCCATCGCGATGGGCCGGGACGAAGAGCGCCGCCGTCTTGGGGCCGATGGCGGCCTCGAGTTCCGCCTCCGAGGTGCCGGCTTCGGTCCCGGCGAGCACCAGGGTGGCGCCGGTCATCGTGATTTGGCGATCGTATTTGTAACGGTGGTTCCGTTGGAGGACCACTTCGTTGCGAAGTCCGGTGGTGTCGGGGAGGCGCTCGCTCGCGGCCCCGTCCCCGCCGGTGATCGCCGCCGACACCATCAGGACGATCGATGCCGCGGCCCCGGTCGTCACCCGTCCGGCCTCGGCGCCGAGGTGGGCGGCCAGGATCCGGCCCGAGGACTCGAGCAGGTCCACCATCCGGACGTACCGCTGGTTGCTCTCGGCCATGGCCGCCCACACCGTCGGCGACAGGCGGGAGCCGCCGAGATCGGTGTAGATCCCGGAGGCGTTGATGATCGGCCGGGTGCCGAGCCGGGCGAAGATGTCCTGCGTCAGACTTCGAGCCATCGCCCCACCCCTCCTCGCTCGGCGGCCTCCGCCACCACGTTGGCGACGGCGGCGTCGAGCACCCCGACGCCGGTCAGGTCGGCGATGGTGATTTCCGTCTCCGACGTCCGCCCCGGCTTCATCCCCGCGGCGATCTCGCCAAGCTCGGCATGGACGTCCGCTGCGGTGACCACCCCCGCGTCGACGGCGTGGTGCAGTTCGCCTTGAGTTAGGCACTGGGAGATCCGGTCGACCACCACTTTGGCCCGGCCCAGTAGCGCCGCCTCGAGTTCCCGTTTGTGCGGGATGTCGGATCCCATCGCGGTAATGTGCGTCCCCGGCTTGACCCACTCGGAACGTACGATCGGACTGTCCGCGGGGGTCGCGGTGATGATCAGATCCGACTGGCGGACCAGTGCCTCGATCGAGGGCGCGACCTCGATCGGTCGGCCCACCCGCTCACTCATCTCGCGGGCATAGTCCTCCGCCTGAGCCGTCCTTCGCGCCGCGACCAAGATCCGGCCCGGGTTACGGACTTGGAGCAGCGCCTCGAGCTGATAGCGGGCCTGGACGCCGGCGCCGACCACACCGGCGGTCCCGACCGTCCGCCGCGCCAACAGATCGGCGGCGACGGCGCCGGCGGCCCCGGTCCGAAGCTCGGTGAGATAGCCGTTGTCGAGAATCATCAACTCGAGATGGCCGGTGACGGCGCTGAAGACCCAGACGCCGCCCGAGGTGGTCGGGAGCCCCCGGGACGGGTTGTTGTAGAACCCGGTCGCGACCTTGATCGAGAATCGGGGAGCGCGGTGGAGGTACCCGCCCTTGGCGTGGACTTCCCCGTGTTGCTCCTTGATCTCGATGGTGAGGACATCGGGCAGCTCGACTTCGCCCCGCGCCAGCTTGGCAAAGGCGTCGCGGCAGCTGGCGATGGCCTGGGTCGGCGAGATCAGTCCGCGGGTTTCGGTTTCATTGAGCAGTCGGATTCGCATCAGCGTGCCACCATGAGGTCGGAGACTTTGGGCGAACCAGCAGGATAGTGCTTCACGTAGATCGACGCGAAGCCGTGACGGCGGCCCACCAGCCCCTGATAGTCGCCGGTGCCGCCGCGGCCCCGCTTGGGGCCGAGGAGGTTGAAGGTATCGAGGTGGTGGTCGCTGCGCGCCCCGGGCGCCCCGTCGGGGCCGAGCGGATAGACGCCCAACGTGTGGGTGGTGGGGATCGCCTCCGTTGTCGTGTCGGCCGACCAGGTCCGGACGTCGAGGTAGCTGACGCCCAGCCGGCCGGCGCTGTCGATCGCCACCGACGGGAGCCAGGCGTGAGCCGCCATCTTCGGGTTGACCTCCATGGGCTCGGTCCAGGTGGTCCCGTCCGCCGAGGAGGTGAGCGACACGCTTAAGTATTTGCCCTGGGTATGTCGGGCGTCGGCGAAGGCCACGAAGATCCGGCCGAACTCGGGGTCGACCGCACCCTGGAGAATGTCCTGCGCGGTGGTGATGCCGAACTTGCCGCCGAACTTGATCGTGGTGGACGGATAGTCCGTCAGCCTAACGAACGGCGCGATGGAGGTCTCGGCGCTCCAAGTGTCGCCCTGGTCCGTCGAGCTGATCAGCCCGATCAAGGCGGTGTCGGCGCGCTCCCGAAAGTAGACCATGTGGAGCCGCCCCGTCTTCGGATCGACCAGAACCAGCGGCGCCGAGATTCGGCCGCCGCCGATCAGCGGCGTGACCGCCCGGATGTTCGTCCAAGTCTGGCCGCCATCGGTGGACCGGGTAAACGCGGCGGGGCCGGCGAAGCCGACCGGGTCGTCAGGGGCCGCCACCTTGCCCGGCACCGCGCTCTGGTATTGGGTCGTGGCCAGGTAGAGCGATCCGGGCCGGGTCGGGTCGGCCGTCAGCTCGAGATTGTCGTAGTTGAAGGTTGGCATCTCGCTCGGCGCGGCGATGCGACCCGCGGTCCAGGTGCGGCCGGTGTCGGTAGAACTCGCGACCACGAGGGAGATGTGCGATAGCTCTCCGCCGGATACCCCCAGGCCCATCGCTCCGACATAAGCGCGGCCATCCGGACCGAACGCGGCCCAGGGGTCGCCGGCTCTAGTGGCGCCCGGGTCGCCACCCCCGCACGCGGTTACCGGAAGAACGGTCGGCGCCGTCCAAGTCGCTCCGCCATCCTTGGATGTCGCGACCATGACTTGGCTGGTGCTGTCGGTGATCGCGATCCAGGTGGCCACGATCTGATCGGGATTCGCGGGGTTGGCCGCGGCGTGGGGCTCGTATTCCCGGATCCCGGCGTGAGCGGCCCCCTTGAGGCAGGCTCGTGATACCGAGTCGATCGCGGGCTGGCTCACGACCGCGGTCGCGAAGGGCCCGACCTTGGTCGCATCGGCGGGGCGTTTCGGGGCCGCCTGACAAGCGGTGACCGCGAGGGCGGCCCCGATCAGCGCGGCAACTCGCGTCCGCGGTCCGCTCGAAGCAGATTTGCTCCTCATGGCTCGCCACTCCCTTTTCGGATGCTCCGCTCATCGCAACACCACGGCCGGCCAGGCGCCCGACCGTGGTGCCACAACCCAGATCGTTCTATTGTTGAACAATCTTACGAGGACTGAATCCCGGTGCGCAATCCCGGCCTTTCCAGCCTGATCCTGTTCCTCCTGGCCCCCGCGGTTGCCCGGCCCCAGCCCGCGCCGGACGGGGGCCTCGACGGCCTGGTGTGGCGCCAACTCGGCCCCTTTCGGGGTGGTCGAGTCGTGGCCGTGTCCGGTGTGGCCCAGCAGCCCGCCGTCTTCTACATGGGCACCACCGGCGGCGGGGTCTGGAAGTCGGACGATGCCGGCACCAGCTGGCGCAACATCTCCGACGGCTTCTTTCAGACCGGTTCGGTGGGGGCCGTGGCGGTGAGCCAGTCCCATCCCGACGTCGTCTACGTGGGGATGGGGGAGTCCCCGGTCCGGATCAACATGAGTTCCTATGGCGATGGAGTGTACCGCTCGGACGACGGCGGCAAGAGCTGGAGGCACCTCGGTCTGGAGCGGACCCGGCAGATCGGCGCGGTGGCCATTCATCCCAACAATCCCGAAGTGGCCTACGTCGCGGCGCAGGGGAATCACTGGGCGCCCTCCGACGATCGCGGGGTCTACGGAACCACCGATGGCGGCCGGACCTGGACCCGGCTCCTGGCGGGGGACAACGCCACCACCGGCGCCGTCGACCTCAAACTCGACCCCGCCGACCCGACGGTGATCTACGCGGCGATGTGGGACCACCTCCGTCATCCGTGGCAGCTTCGGAGCGGCGGGCCCGGGAGCGGGATCTTCAAGAGCACCGATGCCGGAAGGACCTGGGCCCGCCTAACGACCGGCCTCCCGGCCCGGATGGGGAAGATCGGGATCGCGGTGGCGCCCACCGACTCGCGGCGGCTCTACGCGGCGGTCGAGACCGAGCGGGCCCAGCACGGCCTCTACCGGTCGGACGACGCCGGCGAGACCTGGCGGCTGGTCAACCGATCCCGTCATGTCAGCACCCGCCCGTGGTACTACATGCACGTGATCGTCGATCCCACCGACCGCGAGGTCGTCTACGTTCCTTCGCAGAGTTTCTGGAAGTCGACCGACGGCGGCGTCACCTTCGAGCGGCGCCGGACCGATCACGGCGACGGCCACGCCCTCTGGATCAACCCGGCGGACCCCCGCACGATGATCCTGGGCGACGACGGCGGTGCCGCGGTGACCCGCAACGGCGGCGACACTTGGTCGACGCTGCTCAACCAACCCACCGCGCAAATCTATCGGGTCAGCACCGACAACCGGTTCCCCTACACCGTGTACGGAGCTCAGCAGGACAACACCACCGTTGGCATCAAGAGCCGGAGCGACTTTGGCGGGATCGGCGCCGATGACTACTACTCAGTGGGTGGCGGCGAGGCCGGATTCGTGGTCCCCGACCCGTTCGAGCCGGATATCGTCTACGCCGGAAGCGAGATCGGCCTCCTCGAGCGGTTCGACCATCGAACCCGCCGGGCCACCACCATCCTGGCGTATCCGATCTTCCCGGAGGGCCGGAACCCGCGCGAGGTGGCCCACCGCTTCGAGGTGAACGCGCCGATCGCGGTCTCGCGCCACACGCCCGGGACGATCTATCACGGCGCCCAGCACGTCCTCCGGTCGACCGATCGAGGCCAGAGCTGGCGGGTGATCAGTCCCGACCTGACCCGCAACATTCCCGAGCAGCAGGGCGCCGGCGGGGTTCCCTTCAGCAATGAACGGATCGACGCCCACAACGCGCTGTCCTACCTTGCCGAGTCGCCGCTCGATGCCAAGGTGCTGTGGGCCGGATCGGACGACGGGTTGGTGCATCTGACCCGGGATGGCGGAACTACCTGGGCCAACGTGACGCCGTTCGACCGGGGTGACGCGCTCGTCAGCGCGATCGATCCCTCACCTCACGCGCCGGGGACGGCCTGGGTGGCCGTGAACCGGAGCCGCTCCGGCGAGCTCACCCCACTCGCCTATCGGACCGACGACTTCGGCACCTCGTGGCGACCGATCACCGCTGGGTTGCCGGAAGCGCCGGTCCGGGTGATCCGCGAGGATCCGGTCGTGCCGGGCCTGCTGTTCGCTGGGACCGAGGTTGGCGTCCGCGTCTCCTTCGATGGCGGGGTCCGGTGGCGGTCGCTCCAGACCAACCTGCCGGTCACGCCCGTCACTGATCTGGTCGTGAAGGGCAATGACTTGGTGATCTCGACGCAGGGTCGAGGATTCTGGGTCCTCGACGACGTCTCACCGCTGCGAGCCTGGGGCGGCGATGGCCCCCGGCTCTTCCCGATCTCGACCGCCCTTGCGGTACAGGGCACCGGGTCGATCTCCCGCACCACCGAGGCCAGCAATCCTCCCGCCGCCCTGATCTACTACCGGCTCGACAGCCTAACGGCGAAGGCACCAGTCGAGATCGAGGTCCGTGACTCGGCCGGCACGACGGTCCTCTACTCGGCCCGCCTCGCCAAAGCCGATCGGCCGGGCAACGATATCTTGGTCCACGGCGCTCGACCGATGGCGACACCTGCCGACGCCGGGCCCGGTGGCGAAGCGCGGCCGGGGCTCAACCGACTGGAATGGGACCTCTCGACCCGCCCGCCGACGAGGATCGACGGCGTCTTCGACAACGAGGCGCCCGGCTATCGCGTCCGCCCCGGCCGCTACCGGGCCCGGCTCATCACCAGTCGCGGCGTCTTCGACGAGACCTTCGAGGTCCGCCCCGATCCCCGGCTTGGTCCGTTGCCGGAGGAAGCCGTGGACCAGAAATACCAGTTGCTTCGTCAACTCACCGCCGTCTTCGACACCATGGCCCGGACCGTCAACCGATTCCACGCGCTTCGTGCCGCCTTGGACAGCGCGGTCCGACATGGGGGCCGGGCGGGCCGATCCGCCGCCTCGCTCGGCCACGCGATCGGGCAGTGGGAAGCCGGTGCCGTGGCCCGGGAAATCGAAGATGGGAATGACCGAGTAGACTTCGACGGGCGGCTGGCCTTCGATCTCATCGTGGCGATCGCCTGGCTCGACGGCTCCGACCCTCCGGTCACCTCGGGGTTCGTCGATGTCACCCGCGATCTGGCTGCCCGATGGGCCGCTCTCGAAACCGTCGCCCGCGACTTAGGTGCCCGGGCCGCCGCGTTGCTACCCCCACGAAGGGACTAGAGGCTTCATGAAGCTCGACACGTTTCTGATGGAGCGGTACCAATCGGTCTACGAAAACACGGTGGAGTGCAACCTGACCGAGAGCGGCGTCCAGTCCCTGATGATCAAGGAGCTGGTCGACCCCGCCACGATCGCCGATCTCCATCTCGGGTACGGCCACACCGGCGGTTCACCAGGTCTTCGGGCCGCCGTGGCCGCGCTCTATCCCGGCGCCGGACCGGACAACGTCCTGATCACCAACGGCACCGCCGAGGCGAACTACCTCGTGGCCTGGGCCTTCGGCGGCCAGGGCGTGGAGACGGCGATGAACGTGCCGAACTACCTCCAGATGGCGGGAGCGCTGGAGAGTTTCGGTGCCACGGTCCGACCGCTGCCGCTGGTTCCCGCCGCCGGCCGATGGGCGCTCGACCTCGACCGTCTCGCCGCCAACGTCACCGACCAGACTCGGCTGATCGCCATCTGCAATCCCAACAACCCGACCGGCGGGATCCTCAATCCGGCCGAGATCGACGCGGTGTGCCGGGCCGCGGATCGCTCGGGGGCCTGGATCATCGCCGACGAGGTCTATCGCGGCGCGGAACGAAGCGGCGTCGTCGGCCCGACCTTCTGGGGCCGGGGCGATCGGATCATCGCGACTGGCGGCCTCTCGAAGTCCTTCGGGCTGCCAGGTCTCCGGCTTGGCTGGCTGGTGGCGCCCGCTGACCTCGCGGCCGATCTCTGGCGGTTCAAGGACTACACCACGATCGGGGCCTCGCCCCTCTCCGATCATCTGGCCCAGATCGCCCTCGCGCCCGGAACCCGGGAGCGGATTCTGGCCCGCACGGTCCGGATCCTGAACGAGCAGTACCCCATCGTCGACCAATGGCTCCGGAGTCGGCCCGGCGTCTTCGAGTGGGTCGCGCCCGAGGCCGGCGGGTTCGTCTACCCGAAGTTCGACCTCCCGATCGCCTCGACGGAGCTGGCCGAGCGGCTCAGACAGGAGAAGAGCACTCTCGTCGTTCCCGGCGACCATTTCGGGATGGGGAAGTACCTCCGCCTCGGATTCGGCTACGATCCTACGGCGCTCCGGGAAGGCCTTCGCCGGATGGGTGACCTCATCGACACGCTCCGGCGTTAGGCGCCCGCGATGACGACCGGTCTCCGCCGTGTCATCGGCGTCCGTACGCTCACCCTGAGCGTGATCAACTTCATCATCGGCTCGGCGATCTTCGTCGTGCCGGCCGCCGTGGCCAAGGAACTCGGTTCGGCCGCGGTGCTGGCATACCTGGTCGCCGCCATGCTGGTCCTGACCGTGGCCCTCTGTTTCGCGGAAGCCGGTAGCCGAGTCACCGCCACCGGCGGCGCCTACGCCTACGTCGAGCGCGCCTTTGGGCCCTGGGCCGGTTTCGTGGTGGCGACCCTCATGCTGGTCGCCAACGGGGTCGTCGCCGTCGCCGCGGTCGCCAACGTCCTGGTGGGATCCCTGGCCACGGTCGTTCCCAGTCTCCGGAGTGGAGCTCCCCGGGCCCTCTTTCTCACGGTGTTGTTCGCGGGTTTTGCTTTGCTCAACATTCGGGGGGCCAAGCCCGGTTCCCGCGCGGTCGTCATCCTCACGGTGCTCAAGCTGACCCCGCTGCTGATCCTGCTCGTGGCGGGCCTCGGCTCGGTCCAGATCGCCAACCTCGCCTGGATCGACCAGCCGACCATCGGCGGACTGGCCCGAGGTTCCTTGCTGCTGGTGTTCGCCCTGACGGGAATGGAGATCGCCCTCACGCCGACGGGCGAAGTCGAGAACCCGGCCCGGACCGTTCCGATCGCGGCACTGCTCGGCGTTGCCGTGACCGCCGCCCTCTACATCGGCATTCACCTGGTCGCCCAAGGCGTGCTCGGCGCGGACCTGGCATCGTTCAGTGCCGCACCTCTGGCCGCGGTCGCCGAGCGGGTCCTCGGTCCGGTGGGAGGCGGCTTGATGGTGGCGGGCGCCGTGGTGTCGACCACCGGCTACCTGAGTGGTGACATGTTGTCGACCCCGAGGTCCCTGTACGCACTGGCATCCGACGGGCTGCTGCCGAAGGGATTGAGCGCGGTCCACCAGCGGTTCCAGACGCCTTGGGTTGCGATCGCCGTCTATGGCTCCGTTTCCCTGCTCCTCACCATTATGGGAACCTTCCAACAACTCGCCATTTTGAACGCGGTGGGGGTGCTCACGATCTACCTGGCGGTGATCCTGGCGTTGTTCAAGTTGCGGCGAGACGGCGTGGTGTCCGACCGCGCCCCGCTCGCGCTGCCGGGCGCCGCCTTGATCCGGCCGGCCGCCCTCGGCCTCACCCTTGTGCTCCTGGCGACCGCGGCGCGGCGAGAACTCCTCGCGGTGGCCGGCTTCGTGGCGGTCGCGAGCTTCTTCTACTTCGGGTGGCGCAGGGCGTCCGCGAAAACGGCCGGCTCTTCATCACCGGGGCGCCGGGTGGATTGACGCCGGCGACCCTCTCATCGCGCCGAGCGCCTGATGCTCACTGGGGGTTGAGTTCCCGCACGCCGACTGCCTTCTTGCGACCAATGAAGGGTCCGTGCTTGGCGCTACGAATTCTCGACGTTCCTTTGCTTCCCTGACGCCGCCGATCCTGACCCTCGACCCGCCCACTGTTGGATCCGTTCCCGTCGCGCTTCCTTGTCGAGCGCGGGTGCGACCGTTTTGTCGCGCCGCACCGCGGCCCAAAGCAGCGACCCCCGCCGCCACGCCAAATCGAACGGTCGAAGCAGATAGTACCCGAACGCCAACGGCGATCCCGGCGCCAACCCGTGCGCTCGCTCCAGCATCGCCCGTGGCGGCACCAACGCCTCCCACATCACCGCGAGTCGCTGGCGCCAGCTTTTCGCACCCGCCAATGCCAGGAACGGCGCCGGCAACTCCGGTTCGGCCGTCACCGTGTGCTCGACGGCCACCCGCACCATCGCGTCGTCGTCTCCTTCGTGGTCGAGTGACCGGAGCCATGGCGCCGGCACCGGCGACCCGATCACTTCCGTCACCGCTCTCAGCGTGGTGTAGAGATAGCTGGTGGCTCGCCACTGTCGCGCCCGTTCGGCGAGCACCGTCCAGTCGAGCCTTGGGTCCGATCGACGGATCACGGTGTCGAGATCGACCAACGCTTTGAATGCCGAGCGATCGAACCGATGATGGTACGAGCAGTGGAGCACCAGGTGGAGCACCAGATCTTCGGGCGAGAGTACCCGCACCGGCACGCCTTCCAACTCCACGGCGCGCGACCGGGACCACAGCCCGTCCAGGTCGATCGGGAACGGGGCCGTCGGCCGCTCGATGGTCCAGTGCACCTCGACCACCGGCGCCCCATCCTTGAAGAGCTTCGCGAGGTGATTGGACTCGGCGCAGAACGCCTCGAGGTCCGGCCGTGGCACCGGGCCGAACCCCAGCTCGAGCATCGCCCGCTCGGCCTCCGCGAGCGAGGATCGCGGCACCATGATGTCGACGTCCGCCATGTTGCGGAGCGCCGGTTCGGGGTAGACGAACCGGGCCAGGTGGAGCCCCTTGAGCAGGATCACCGGGATGCCCCGATCGACCAGCGGCTTGACGAGCTGCCTGGTCTGCCGGAACAGGAGCGCGTTCCGATAGGCCGTGCCGGTGTACGCCTCATGCAGCTTGCCGAGCACCTCCGCCGGCGCCTCGGTGGCAAAGGGACCGTCGGCCACCAGGCGGTAGGTCAGGCCGCGGAG
Organism: Gemmatimonadales bacterium; assembly: GCA_046160105.1. GTDB lineage: Bacteria > Gemmatimonadota > Gemmatimonadetes > Gemmatimonadales > GWC2-71-9 > SHZU01. The sequence continues at coordinate 18,087 of JBJXGT010000054.1, forward strand.
CTGATGGGTACCGGCATCCGACAACAACGCGGCCCAATCGGTCTGGCTCGGCGCCGGGATCGCCTCGCCGCGGAGGTGCGCCAGCCAAAAGCCGTTCGCGACGGATCCGGCGATCGTGCCGGGGCTCATCGGTAGTGTCCGGCTTGGGTCTCGAACAACCGGGCGTACACCCCGCCCTTGGCGACCAGGGCGTCGTGCCGGCCCGCTTCCGCGATCCGCCCGTCCTCGAGCACCAGGATCCGGTCCGCCCGCCTAACGGTCGACAGTCGGTGGCTGATCAGAATCGCGGTCCGGTCGCGGGTCAATTCGTGAAACTGCTCGAACACCTCCGCTTCGGCGCGGGGGTCGAGCGCCGCCGTCGGCTCGTCGAGGATGATCAGCTGGGCGTCGCGCACGAAGGCCCGGGCCAAGGCCAGACGCTGCCACTGTCCCACGCTCAGGTCGGTCCCGTTGGTGAGCTGGCGCCCGAGCTGGGTCTGGTAGCCATCCGGGAGAGCCGCGATCACCTCGGCCGCGTTGGTCCGCACGGCCGCGTCTTCGATCAGCGGGCTGGTGGGCGGCAGGGTGACGTTCCCTACCCAAATGTTGTCCCTGGCGGTCAACTGATAGCGGGCGTAGTCCTGAAACACCACGGTGATGTTGGCCCGCACGTCGCGACTCGCGAATTCGGGGAGAGGTGTCCCGTCGAGCCGAATCGCGCCGGTGGTGGGGTCGTAGAGCCGGCAAATCAGCTTGACCAGCGTCGTTTTGCCGGAGCCGTTTTCGCCCACGATCGCCACGTGCTCGCCGGCTTTGATCTCGAACGAGATGTCGTCGAGTACCTTGCGCTCGGTGCCTGGATACCGGAAGCTCACGCCGTCGAACCGGATGCCCTGGGACAGCGGCCGGGGGAACGCTCGAGGGCGAGGCGCCTCGGGCAAGATGGACTTGAGGGCCAGAAACTGAGTGAAATCGGCGAGGAAAAGACTATGTTCGAACAGGTTGGCCACCCCGGCCAGCGCATCGCGGAAGGCGTCCTGCGCCCGCTGAAACCCGGCGATGCACATCGCCAGGTCGCCCACCGTGAGCTCGCCCGCCATGGCCCGTCGGGAGACCACGTACACGGCGCCGAACACCGCCGCCGCGGCGATGGCCTGAGCCACCATCTCCGGCCCGATCCGCTGGCGCGCCAGCTTGAGCTTGTCTTCCGCCACCACGTGGCGCACCGCCTGAAATCGACCGCGGAACACCGCGCCCAGGTCGAAGAGCCGAATCTCCTTGGCAAACTCGACCGTCGTCAGCACGCTGTTGAAGTACCGTGACAGCCGTTGCGCCGGTGTCTGCCGCCGAGTCCAACCATAGAGCCGGCGGGAGTGCTGGGTCCGCACCAGCAACCCGGGCACCGAGGCGGCGAGCAGGGCCACCACCACCCGCCAGTCGATCGCCGCCAAGAGGCCCACGATGCCTACCAACGACGCCAGGCCCAGCCCGATTTGCGCCAAGTCGCCGACGATCCGGGTGGGTCGGCTGGGCGCCTCCGCCTGGGCCCGGTGGAGCGTGTCGTGATACTCGGGGTTCTCATAGTAGGCCAGGTCGAGCCCGACCGACTGCCCGTGAAGCGCGTCTTGGACCCGATCGGTGAGCCGCACCGCCTGCGCCTCGACCAGGTACCCCGCGGCCAGCCGCAACGCGGCCCCCAGGGTGGCCACCCCGCCGGCGAGCAGCACCAGCGTCCCCAGCCGTTCCGCGCCTCCCCCCCCGGCCGCCGCGCCGGTGACGACGTCGATTACGGCCTTGACCAAGTAGAGTGCCAGCAACGGAACCGCCCCTTGGGCCACCATCAACACGACTTGCAGCACCGTGCCCCACCGGCTGGTTTGCCAGAGGAGCTTGAGGCCCTGCCAGAGGGGGGCGGGATCCAGCCCGGGTCGGGCCCGTTCGAAGGGACCGGTCATTGGTAGCGGGCCTCGAACCAGCGAATGAACCGCCCCGTCGCAACGCCGCGTAGTAGCCGAAGCTTGTATTCGGCCTCGTGCGCCAAGGTGAGGGTGTCCGGCCAGCGGTCCACCAGAGAGGTGAGCCGCTCGAGATCGAGGCATCGTCGGGCGGTGTCGTTGGCGGCCAATAGCGCGAGCTCCCGCTGGCAATCGCCCCGCAGCGTCGGGAGCCACTGGAGCCAGTCGCCACTCTGGGCGCCGCGGGTGCGTCGCAGCCTAACCTGATCGGGGAGGTAACCATCCATTGCCCGTCGGATCAGCGCCCGGGTCATCCCGCCCCGCAACAGCTGCTGGGGCGGGACCGAGAGGGTGTACCCGACCACCCGCGGGTCGGCGGTCGGATCGCGAGTGTCGACCCCATAGTGCTCTCGGAACGCCCCGTACACGTCGGGGCCGTCAGCCGGCCCGGTCAGCACCGTCAGCCTGATCTCGAGGTCGCTGGCGTGTTCGAGGGTGCGGGCATCCCGCCGGGCCGAAGCGACCCGATCCGCCGCCCCCATCGCGGTCGCGAACTCCGGCCGAATCGGCGACAGCGTCGTCTCCCACACCGGCGCGTCCACCCCGTTGCCGCCGGGTTTCAGCGCTGCCCGAATCCGGTTCCCGTAGGGGCGGAGGATCTGATCGCGGAGCACCCGCAACGCGGGCTGGCTGGTCAGGCGGGCGTGGGCCCGGACCTCCCGCCAGAGGTGGCCCCACTCGCCCTGACGGGCCCATTGACGCAGGGTGCGTAACCCGCCGTAGCTGATCGTTGCGTTCCCGGCGTGCCCCACCAACAGCACCCCGGCACCCCTTGCGCTCGCCAGCCGATAGATCTCGTCGAACCAGGTGATGTTCGCCGGATTGCGGGGCGGGGCGTGGGTCATCGGGAACGACCGGTCGAGGTCGGCCAGCATCGTGGCCCCATCGGGTCGGACCACCTCGAGATCCAGATTCCGGTGCCGCTCGGCGATCGCGGCTACATCCGCCGATTCGTCGGTCACCCAGCCGCGCCGACTGGGCCCGGCATAGTCAGATCTTGGAGCGGCGTGAAAGGCCTGGAGCCGTCGTCCCTGTTCCGCGAGCTCTCGGGCCGCCACCGCGGCGACCGAGGCCGAATCGAGGCCGCCAGAGAGCATGATGGCGATCGGATCGGGTCCCGCGACGTGATTCCGAACGGCCTCATGAAAGACCTTCAGAAAGCCGTCGAGATACTCGCGATCCGACCCCAGTCGAAGCTCCCCGGGCGGCCGCGGCGACCAGTAGCGCTTGACGGTCACGCCATCCGGCTCGGCGGTCATCAGGTGACCGGACGGAACCCGGTGGATCCCCTCGATGAAGGTGTGATCCGGGTTCTGGTAGAGCACCAGGGAATCGGCCAGCTTCTGCTCGTCGAGGCGGGGTCGCACGTCGGGGAGGGCCAACAAGCGGTCGAGGCTGTTCGCGAAGGCGATCCGCTGGGGCGTCCGATGCAGATACAGGGTCCGCTGTCCCAGCCCGTCGCGGCAAGCCACCAGCCGCCGGTGAGCTTGATCCCAAAGGAGAAAGGCAAAGTCGCCAATGAGGCGCTCGATCCCCGCGGGGCCCCAGGCTCGATAGGCCTCCAGAATGAATCGAGCGTCCGGCCAAGCGGCGGTCTCGCCCATCGTCCTGCCGAGCCGCGAGGTCAACTCTGGGCGGTTGTCGATCCGGGCATCGGCCGCCACCGTCAGTGTGCCGTCGTCGGCGGTGACCACTTGGGCGGCGTCCGGCCGGGCGGCTCGCTCGATCCACGCCCGAGCGGCGAGCCCGACCCGGGGGGCGGAGCCGGGCTCGAGCCACCACGACGCTGGCGGGCGGTCGGGGTGGCGCGCCAGCCCGGCGATCAGGTCGTCACCGGTGACCGGCGGCCCGGCGAACCGGAGCAGGGCGTAGATCCCGGGCATCGCGGGTCTGCCGTTAGGCGAACGTCGAGACCACGACGAACCGCTCCTCGCCGGGGCCCCCGGTCACCACGATCCGACCGAACCGGACCCAGGCATGGGCATCGTAATTCTTGCTGGCGTCGAGCCCCAGGTAGAGCGTGCTGGCCAGGCCTCGTCGGCGAAGCATCCAGTGGGCGGCCACCGCCCGGGGCAGGCAGACCGGTTTCCATGGCATCCTGTCCGCGGCGGCGGTCACGGCCCAGCGAATCGCCTTGGCGGTCCGCAGCGCCGAGCGATCGGCGGTCGGTGGCGCCTTGGCCATGTGGTGACCGAGCCGCCGGGAAAGCCGCTGGAACGACAAGACCTTGAGGAGGACGCCCGCGGCCGACAGGGCGACAACGGCCTCGGCCAGATGGGCCCACTCGCGAGGCCGAACCCGCTTCAGTTGCCAGAGGAGATTACTCATGTACCCGAACGAGGTCGGCGCTTCGCATCTCGGTCACGAAGGCGATCACGTCATTGAAACAGGTTTCGGCGTCGACCTCGAACTCGGTGGTCAATGCCTGACAGAGCGATTCGATGGTTCGCGGTTCGGCGAGGAGCTCCCAGATTCGGGGCCCGGGCCCCTCGAGGCCGTAGTACATGCCCTGCGCGAGGCTCATCATCACCACGGTGCGATCGACCTCGACCGCCACCGGCTCGTCGTTGCGAACCAGCACGGTCGAGCGGGTGAGAGGGGGCTCGGTCATGCCACGACTCCTTCCGATCGGGGTTCCGCGGTCGGGGATCCCGCGCGAACCAACTCGGCGATCGCCGGCAGTTGCTCGAGGCCGCGGGGACGAATCAGGCGATAGACCTCGAGGCCCCCCGCGGCCCTGGCGGCTAGTTGGAAGATCTGCCGCTGCCGGCCCATCGCGATGGCAAACACCAGGAAATGGGCGTGATCGGCGATGGCTGAAACGGCCTCCAAACCGGCCAGTCGCTCCAGCCGCGGCGGCCCCGAACCGTCGGTGAGAAGATACACTCGGGCGAGGGGTACCGGGCCGGCGGACGAAAGGGGCGCCTCCACCGGCGCGTGGTACTTGCCGCGGGTGCCGCCGGCCGACGCCAGGTCTTCACCGGGCGACTGGCGTAACAGGCCAAGCGACTGCTTGTCGAGCTTGAGGCGGCGGGCGCCGGGCCACAGGGAGACCCCGCCGCGACCGAAGTCCAGGACCGACGAGTCGTCCGTCAGAAACGTTCCACCGGTAGCGACCAGCGTGGCGGCGAGCGTCGATTTGCCGGCGGAAGACTCACCCGCGATGGCAACCGCCACCCCGCCATGGGCAACCGCGGCCGCGTGAAGCGGGAATAGACCCCGCTGGTGCAGAACGGCCCCGAGCATCGCGCCGGAGAGATAGAGGTCGAGATCCTCCCGTTTGGCGCCCGGGTCGGCGTCGACCTCGATCAGGCGCCCCTCCCGAGCGGCGAAGCGGCCAACGCCGGTCACCGCGACCAGCAACCCACCGTCAACGGCCTCCCACCGCGTCGCCTGAGGTTCAGTGCCGAACGGCGGACTCGACAAGTTGGCTCGGCGCACCTCGATATCCACAGCGCAGGGCGCAACGGCCGGCCAGTCGGCGACCTCGACCTCGGAACGAACCCCGAGGCCGTAGACTTTGGCGAACCAGATTGACATGGCTTGCCGCTCCGCAAGACCTGGGCTAGGGCAGTCTTACTGGGGTAAACTAAGAGCCTCCCAGCGCGAACACCGGGAGGCTCAGAGCCGATCGAGAGCTGCGCCTAGCTCTGAATCGGGTCCTCGCCGGTGCGGCCGTCGCTGTTGGCGCCTAAGCCCTGCATGGTTGCACTGACGGGCTTCCGGACGAGCTGGGGCCGGGTCCACTGTTTCATCTTGCCTCCGGGAACGTGATACTGTTAGCTACCGCAAGAGGGCGGTCGCTCAAGACCAGGTTGCACCAATCTAGATCGCAAGACCCCTGCCAGCAACCTGACCGATTTCGAGGCATCGATTCAGCTCTCGTAAGTTGTTCGTGGAAAACGGCTTACGGCGCCACACCAAGTCCGATACACCGACTGTTCATTAGGCACCTAGGAGTTGCGGGCGCGCCTCACCTGTTCCGTCGACACGACGCCGCCGCTTTCAAGTCGGTGCCTCTCCTCATCCCGTCGCCGCGGTTCGGGGTGCTTCCGACCACCTCGTCTGACCGGGTCTACCGCGCCGATCCGACGGCGCTATCCTTTGCAACGGCTCCCAATTCGTCGAGGCACCCGTGATTCGCATCGGTCCCGCGCTCCTCCTGCTCGGCGTCCCGAGCGTCGTCGCCGCTCAGGCCCCCACCGCCAGAGTGTCCCAACCCGGCATCTATCGTGGCTACTCGACGGCCCGCTTCGACGGTCACCAACGCACCTCCCAGTACCTGACGATGCGCGACGGCGTCCGCGTCGCCGCCGACATTCTCCGACCGACCAAGGGCGGCCAACTCCACCAGGAACCTCTCCCCGTGGTCTGGACCCACCATCGCTACAATCGCGCCTTCTTCCGGGGCGACACCCTGGTCGACTATGCCAGCGGCTTCGGGCGCGGGATCGACCAACTGATCCACCACGGCTACGTCGTGGCGGCGGTCGACACCCGCGGCGGCGGCGCGTCCTTCGGCAATCAGCAGGGCTTCTTCATGCCCGACGAGGCCAAGGACGCCTACGAGATCACCGAGTGGCTCGCGTCGCAGTCCTGGTCCACCGGGAAGATCGGGATGACCGGGCGGTCGTACCTCGGGATCACTCAGCTCTTCGCCGCGAGTCAGGCGCCGCCGCATCTCACCGCGATCTTCCCGGAGATGTACGTCTTCGAGTGGTACCCGATGATCTATCCGGGCGGCGTGTACCGCGACGACTTCTTCACCAAGTGGCAGTTCCTGACCCATCAGCTCGACAACTCGGTCACCTTCACGTGGGGACCGGCGATGCGGTTCAGCGGCGTCGCTCCGGTCGATGGTCCCGCCGGCCGTGCCCAACGCGACTCGGCCATCGCCGAGCACAAGGTCAACCGGGACATGTTCGAGATGTGGGGCGGGGTGCCGTACCGAAACAGTGCCGACCCGAAGACCGGCCAGCGGATTCATCTCGAGCGTGGCCCGGCCACGTACCTCGACAAGATCAACGCGTCTCGGATTCCGATCTACGGGCTGGTCGGCTGGTACGACGCCTTTCCCCGCGACGCCCTTCTTTGGTACGGCAACCTGACGGTCCCCCAGAAGCTGGTGGTGGGTCCCTGGTTCCACGGCCAGACCGACGGCTTCGATCTCGGCGCCGAGCGACTCCGCTGGTTCGATCATTGGCTCAAGGGAATCGACAACGGCATCATGAGGGAACCGCCGCTTCGCTATCTCGTCATCGACGCGCCCGAGGCCAGGCGGTGGCGAACCGCTCGGCGCTGGCCGCTGCCCGAAGCCGTGCCGACCAGTTTCTATTTTCGTGAGGGGCGGGCCGAGAGCGCTGGCTCGAAGAACGACGGCCGCCTCCTCAAGGCCGCGCCGTTCACGGCCCTCGCGGCCGACAGCCAGGTCGTGGACACCACCGCGACGCTCGGCCCCGCCAACCGTTGGGCCAATACTTATGGTGGTGCGGTCGGCTATCCCGACCTCGCCGCCAACGACGCCAAAGGGTTCACCTTCACCACCGCGCCTCTGGCGAGTCCGGTCGAGGTGATCGGCCATCCGATCGTCCATCTCTGGGTCACCTCTTCGGCCCGCGATGTCGACGCGATGGTTTACCTCGAGGAAATCGATCCGGCGGGCAGGTCGATCTATGTCACCGAAGGCGTCCTGAGAGCCTCCCATCGCAAGCTGGCCCAGCCGCCATTCAAGAACTTCGGGCTGCCCTGGCCCCGGAGTCACCAGGACGACATCGCCCCGCTGCCCGACCGGCCGGCCGAGCTGGTGTTCGATCTCCACCCGACCGCGAAGCGGTTTCGGGCCGGTCATCGTATTCGGGTGACGGTGCAGGGCGCCGACCGGCATAGCCACGTGAAGGTCCATCCGAACCCGCCACCTATGGTGGCGATCTATCGGGACCGAGCGCGCCCGTCGAGAATCGTTCTGCCGGTGGTGACCGTGCGGTGAGACGACGGGCTACCGTTTGGCCCAGGTCGCCACGAACCGGGCCGCGAGCGGCGCCGCGCCGAGCGCGCGGAAACCGGATTCCACCTTGGTCCGAGAGGCCTCCGCTTCAGCGGTGCGACCCAGCCGCCTCAGCGCCCGCGCCTTCACGGCGGTACACTCCATTCGAATCAGTTCGTGGCACTGGCTCGCGGCGACGGTGGCCCCGACCGAGGCCTGGTGTCGAGCCCGCTCGGCGTTGCCAGTTTCGAGGGCGAGCACGGCCTTCAGCTTGGCCACATCGGCGATCCTGAGCACGTTGCCGGCGGTGGTGGCCAGCTCGGCCGCGCGATCCAAGTCCGCGGCGGCCAAGGCCCAGTCGCGCTCCGCGAGTTCGAGTTCGGCCGACCCGATCAGGATGAGGGCATCCAACGACGGGTCGCCGACCGCCGCCGCGTGCTGGGTTGCTTCGTCCACGGCAACGCGGGCCTCCGCGTACGCTCCGAGCTGGCGGAGCCGAAGTCCGAGGTTGTGCTGGGTCTCCGCGATCCCCCGGTCGTTGCCTAACGTCCGATAGGTATCGAGCGCGCGCCGGTACGCCTCGAGGGCGGCCTGGTCGTCGCCCCGCAGGTGAGCCACCGAGGCAACGTTGTTCCAAATCCGGGCGGCCATCAACTGGTCGCCGGTCGTCTCCGCCAGTCGGAGGGCGAGACCGAACGCGGCGTCCGCGTCCGCCAACCGGCCTTGCTCGAAGGCGATCACCCCGAGCAGGTTCGCTGAGCGCAACTGCCCGTGGGCGTCGTGCCGCTCGCGAAACCCCGCGTTCGCCGCCTCGGCGAGCGGGTGCGCCTGCACCACCCGCCCGAGACGATTTGCGGCGGTCGCGGCGAGAAGCTGATTCTTGGGCTCGGTGAAGCCCGGCGTCGCCGTCGCCCCGTAATAGCGGTCCAGGACGTCCTGGAAAAGCCCCTGTTCGACCAACTTGGCGAGCTGGTCGTTGAGGTCCGAGCGGCGCGACGGTAGCGGATTCATGAGATTCGGCCTGACCTCTCTAGCTCGGGACGACCGCGAGTGGGTTCGGCAATCTGTTGCTCGGCCGCGCAATGGCCACGCCTTCGCCGGCTGCGCCGACCGTCGCCATGAACGCCCTGAAGACGTCCGGCCGCCACCAGCCGCGGTTGGCCTCCATCTCCTGGAGGGCTTCTCGGTTCGTCATCGCCGGGCGGTAGCTTCTCGTGGTGGTGAGGGCGTCGAAGACGTCTACCACACAGATAATCTGGGCGGTGAGTGGGATCGCCTCGCCCGCGAGTCGGTCGGGATAGCCGGAGCCGTCGAACTTCTCGTGGTGCGAGCGAATGATCGGCTTGATGTCCCACGGGAACTCGATTCCCGCGAGCAACTCGACGCCGTGAACGGGATGCTCCTGCATCAGCCCGAGCTCCTCCGGTGTGAGACGACCCGGCTTGTTGAGAACCTCGGGTGCAACCCGAACCTTGCCGAGATCGTGGAGGTACGCCCCGACTCGAATCGTCGTCCGGGCGATCTCGTCCAGTCCGAGCGCATCAGCGACCTTCAGCGCGTAGCTCGCGACGCGCTCGCAGTGACCGAAGGTGTAGCTGTCGGCCGATTCGATCGACTCGCCCCAGGACCGGACGATCGCGAGGTAGGTATCCTCCAGCTTTCCAAGCCGTTCGGCCACGTCCCGGAGGTCGCGGCTTGCTTCCAGTCGCCGAAACAGGCGATGGGCGCCATCGAGGCAGCGGAGCGCTTCTTGATTGCGCTCCATTCGGCGGTACAGAATGGCCAACTCGCGCAGCGATTCGGCCTCGTCGAGCGGGAAGTGACCCTCACGGGCGAGATCGACCGCTTGCCGCAATCGCGCATCCGCGATCGTCAGGGCACCCAACTCGCGATGGACCATCCCGAGAAACCGGTATGCCCCCGCCTTGCCGTCGGCCACTCCGATCCGGTGGAAGATCTGGAGGGCCGCCTCGGCACTTCGACGAGCCGCCTCGTACCGCTGCCGGGCAAGATGGACCTCGGTCCGGTTGAGAAGGCAGAGCCCTTGCAAATGAACGTTGCCGATCGCCTTGGCGAGGGAGGCGCTTCGGCGGAAGTAGCGCTCGGCGTCGTCCCAGCGATTCTGATCCGCGCTGATCATTCCCAGGTTGTGAAAGGCGAGGGCGCAGCCGTTGCGATCCTTCGAGGCGCGATAGGCGTCGAGGGAACGCCGATAGTGTCCGGCTGCAGCGCCGAGTTCACCCCGGATGTTGGCGAGGATCCCCATGTTCTGCTCGATCCGGGCCTTCAGCCCATGGGCCTCCTCGCCGCCGAGAGACAACGCGCCCTGAAACGCGGCGTCAGCCGCTTCGAACTCCCCGGCCTGGAGATCGAAAACGCCGAGGGTGTTCAAGGCCTCGGCTGCCAGCCGCCGGTACCCGGCTTCGAGCGCCACTCGGTGACTCGAACGGCAGGCGACCCGTGCCTCGGTTTCCTGTTGCCGGAGGTGATGCACGATTCCCAGCCGGCGCAGGGCCTCGGCGTGGATCGCCGGGAGTCCGCACTCCTGGCTCCTTTCGACGGCGCTCAGATAGGCGTCGTGCGCCTGATCGAGACGGCCGGCCATCTCATAGGTCTTGCCCTTCTCGATCAGTCGAGCGGGCCGAGGGCCGTTCCGAAAAGGACGCGCGCGGGATGGCGCGGTGACGCTCTTCATTAGTAGGCCACCGCGTAGGTCGAGAAGTGCCCGATTGCGGCGCTGACCAGGCCGTAGTCTTTGGAATCAGTCGTGGCCCACCATTCCACGATCTGTTTGTTCTTTCCGAGATAAACGACGTCGTATGGGGCATCGGCGTTGGCCCGGGTGTAGCAATGCTTGTAGCTCAACACCAGGGTCGGCCGTTTCGCGAACGAGATCCCGTGCGGGGAGAACTTGACCTCTACGTTCAGCGATGTCAGCGCTTCCGCGGTGATGACCGTGCTCGTCGTCAGGGCGCCTGCCGGGATACTCAGCTTGTGGGGTCCAACGTCGAGGTCCGCCCCCTCAGGGCCGACGATCTTGATTTGAGCCGTGTACTGGAGCGGGTCGCAGATCAATAGCGGAGAATCCGCCTGCGAGGCGCCCGAGTCGAGGAACCGCTGCCACTCGACCTTGAGCGCGTCGTAGGTGGCTTGGCTCTGCACTTGGGCCAGCGCGATCCGGGCCTTCTCGCGCTCCTCGAGCTGTTTGAGCGACTCCTCCGCAGTCTTTTGAGATGACTTCCGTCTGGCGAGGCTCGGTGCACCTTCGCCCGGACCCGTGGGGGCGTCCTGGTTGCAGGCCGCCACCGCAACCAGGAGCGAGAACCGCAGCCCCACGAACCCGGCCCGAAGATATCGGCTGGCGCGGGGTGGGGTCACCGGGTCCTGAGATCTTCGCATAGCCACTCCGAGTTGGTCCCGTGGATCCTCATCGGGTCTCGACTCGCGAATCGTCGAGGATTCCGGGTCAAGAATCCGCACCGATCGTACCAAAACGAGGTTCGGACCGGTGAAAGATTTAGATAGGAGCCAGTGCAAGGTTCTGTTAAGTGATTGCCCGGTATGGTACTAGGCCGATGATCAACGATCAGGACCTGTCAAGATGCCGCACACCAGTCTCGCCGAGGCGGCCGGCGGTAGAGTGGAAGGCGCACCACAGCAGAGGTACCAGAACGACAGCGAGTGGGGTGCGGCGCGGGCATTTCGTTGGAGCATTCAGCTCCGAGTTCGCCAGGAACCAGGTCGGCCGCGGTTAGGCTGGCCGAAACCCCAGTCGGAGGACTCCGCTCACCCGAGCGCGGCTCGGCGGGAGCAGGATGGTCACCGACCGAGCATGCAGCTCCGCGGGCGCCCGGACCCCCGTACTTGGGCCGCAGCACGAGCCCGAGGTCCACGTCGCCGCCCTCGGGTTGCAGCCCGCCCTACCCGGCGAACTCCCCGCCGATGATGAACGCCCAGGGGCCGCATCCGTGCTCCGCCCAGAGCCGCTCCTTCGCCGCGACGAACCGGGCGCACTCGTCAGCCGGAGGCCGCCGGCGACGGCGGGGCGTCTAGACCCTCTTCCCCGAGCGCCGTATGTTGGGAATGGGATCCAACTGCTCCTCCCTTCAGAACGGGTGTCGGGTCGATGCCGGCTCTCGGGAACGGCCTGCGGTCCGTTCACCACCAGAACTGGGCCCGTTGGATGGGCCCAATGATTCCGGGAGAGTCCCCGTGTTACGACAAACCCAGCGGGTGTTCGCGGCGCTGCTGCCGGCCTGGTGCGCGGCGCTCGCCCCCGCCAGCGCCCAGACCAGCGACCTCCTCGCCAAGCCGTTGTTCGAGGCCATTCGCGCCGAGAGTTCAGGCGAGTTGCCCCTGATTCACTTTCAGACCATCCAGACCCGCTTCAGCGGATTTGCGCCGTCGAAGGGGCACGATCAAATCTCCGACTATCTGGCGGGGCGGGCCCGTGAGTACGGCCTGGATGTGACCACCGAGGCTTTCCCGGCGGACGGGAGACGATTTTTCTGGACGTTCCTGACGGAGCCGGCCTGGGAGGCCGACGTCGGCACCCTCACGATGATCGCGCCGCGCCGGGTGCTTTTGGCCGACTTCGCGGTGCACCGGGTCGTCCTCGGTCGGTTCAGTTCCAGTGGTGACGCGACCGCGGAGCTCGTCGACGTCGGCGCCGGGCTCACCCCCGCCGACTACGCCGGCAAGGATGTCCGCGGCAAAATCGTCTTGGCGTCGGGGGAACCGGGCGCGGTGCATGCCGAGGCGGTCTGGAAACAGGGGGCGGTCGGACTGGTGTGGTATCGAACGGTCGAGGCGATCGATTTCCCCGATCTCATCAGCAACCCGACGCTGCTCCCTTGGTTCGGGCCGAAGGGTGAACCGACCGGGTTTGCCTTTGGTCTATCGTACGCGAGAGGCACCGAGCTCCGCGACATGCTGAGACGAGGGGAGCGCGTTACCCTCAAGTCGGTCGTAAGGACCGCGATGGGTCCGGGCGAGTACAAGGTCGTCAACGCGGTCATTCCCGGCACCGAACGAGACCTGCCCGAGGTGTACATCTATGCCCACGACAACTATCGCAACACGGGCGGCGCCAACAATCTGAGCGGCGTGGGTACGACCGTCGAGATCGCCAGGGTGCTCAACACGCTGATCGCCGACGGCCGGCTGCCGCGACCCCGGCGGACGATCCGATTCCTCTGGGGCGCGGAGCACTATGGCAGCATCTACAACCTGTTCAGCGACCCCGCCGAGCGAAATCGGATCCTCGCCATGCTCAATGTCGACATGGCGGGGTTTCATCAGGAGCGGGCGAAGGCCATCTTCCGGATGTACCGGCTCCCGTACTCCCATCCGCATTTCCTCAGTGATGTCGCCGAGGATTTCATGCATTCCGTCGGCCGGGCGAATTCAACGGCCATTCGGAATGCCGGGATCCACTCGGCGCGGCCCGGACCGGGGTTCGAGGACCCGACCTTCGCGCCGAGTGGCAGCCGCGATCAGTTTCACTACGCTATCGAGCCGTTCTGGGGCCCGAGCGATCACGAGGACGTGGGCGATGCGAGCCTCGGGGTGCCATCAGTCCTCTATAATGACTGGCCGGATCTCTACCTTGGCACCCAGCAGGACGACATCACGAAGCTGGACGCCACCCAGCTGCGCCGTTCGGTGATCACGGTTGCCGCGACCGCCTACTACCTGGCGGCCGCGTCATCCGAGGCGGTGACCACGCTGGCGCCGGTCGCGGTGGGCTACGCGCAGTCTCGGATGGCGGCGGAGGGCCGCCGTGCCGCGACCCTGCTGACCGGCGCGGAGCCGGGCTCTTTTGCCAAGCGGTATCGCGAAGCATCGAACCTCTTGGCCCAGTCAACCGCCCGGGAGGTAGCGGCGATCGAAACCCTCACCCGACTCGCCGAGTCGCCGTCAGCACGCTCGGCGATCGCCCGCGCGCGGAAACAGGTCGAGGCGGTCGGCGCCGCCAACACCGCCGGCTTCCACGAGCTCGCGACCGCGCTGGCCGCCGATCGCAAGCTGACGCTGGCCACGCCGACGCCCACGCCGACCGAACGTCGGCTCGCGACGATCGTCCCCCGGCGGGCCGACAGTCTCCGCGGCCCGGTTCATTTCTTTCGCCCCGAGTACGGCATGGAGTGGCTCCGGCAGAAGACCGGCGACCCCGACTGGCGCGGCAAGATCACCCTCGCCAAACGCGGCCACTACCTGCTCTACGAAGCGCTCAACTTCGCGGATGGCACCCGCAGTCTGGCGGAGATTGGCGACGCTGTGGGCGCGGAATATGGCGCGGTCGATGGCGCCGACCTCGAACGGTACTTCCGGTTCCTGGAATCGGTCGGCGTCGTATCGCTGCGGATCATCACCCCAAAGGGGAGGTAGCCATCATGGAGTCGCACCGATGGTCCCGGCGCGAATTCGTGACCAAGTCAGCGGCCACGCTAGGGGCGTTTGGCGTCGCAGGCTCCTCAAGCCGAAGCACACCGGAAACGCAGGAGCCCCCCTCGCCCTATGCCGAATTCCTCAGGGCAAGCATCGAGGAGCTCCCCACCCCGGCGCTGATGATCGATCTCGACGTCTTCGAGGGGAACCTCAAGACCATGCAGGACGCTTGCCGGAGCCAGAACGGGAAGTACCGTCCGCACGGCAAGGCGCACAAGTCCGCCATCGTCGCCAGGAAGCAGCTCGCCGCGGGCGCGGGAGGCATCTGCGCGGCGAAGCTCGGCGAGGCCGAGGTGTTCGTGCGGGGTGGGATCAAAGACGTCCTGATCACGACCGCGGTGGTCGGACGTCGCAAGATCCAGCGCCTCCTCGCCCTCGCCGAGATTTCCCCCGAGATCAAGGTCGTGGCCGACAGCACCCGGAACCTCGATGATCTCCACACCGCCGCCGCCGCCGCGAAGCGCACCCTCACGGTGCTGGTCGATGTCAACGTGGGGCAGAATCGGACCGGGGTCGACACGCCGGGCGACGCCGTAGCGGTCGCCCAGCATCTGGCGAAACTACCGTCGCTCCGTTTCGGGGGGATCCAGGCCTACGCGGGCATGAACATGCACGTGGTGGGTTTCGGCAACCGCCGTGACGCCTCGATGATCGCGCTCGAGCGGGCGTTGGCGGCCCGGTCCGCGCTCGAAAAAGCCGGCTTTGCCGTCCCGATCCTCAGCGTGGGCGGCACCGGCACCTACAACATCGACCTCAAGGTGCCAGGGGTCACCGAAATCCAGCCGGGTTCCTACCTCTTCATGGACGCCCACTACCGCAGTATCGGCAGCGAGCACGGCGACACCTTCTCCGACTTCGGGACGGCGTTGTCGGTGCTGACGACGGTGATCAGCCGAGCCAAGGGCCGGGCGATCACCGACGGTGGCAACAAGGCGTTGTCGACCGATGAATCGATGCCCGCGCCGAAGGGCCTCACCGGCATCGCCTATCGTCCGGGCGGCGACGAGCACGGTATCATCGTGCTGAAGAATCCCAATCGGGACCTCCAGGTGGGTGAGAAAGTCGAGTTCGTGCCGGGACACTGCGACACGACAGTCAACTTGCATAACGTGTTCTTCGGGGTCCGCAACGGCGTGGTGGAGTCGGTGTGGCCAGTCGAAGCTCGCGGTCGGGTTGACTGAGGTGCCGGCCATGAACTTCGGCACACGCGGGGCACTCGAAGTGACCGTGACGGTCGCGGTGGTGGCCGCCGTCTCGTTTGCCGCCACGCCCGGAGCGGCGCAGGCCGGCAAGACCCACGAGCTGAAGCCCACCCTGACCACCGTGGCATGGGGGTACTACGACGCGGCCGCGAAGCCAGTCCTCACGGTCGCATCCGGTGACATCGTCGAGGTCGAGACGGTGCTCCACTCGGCCGAAGTGCTATCGCGCTTCGGCATGGAAGCGAAGTGGATCACCGACGAGATGCGGGTGTTCGATCAAATCCGGGACCGGGGCGCCGGCGGGCACCTCCTGGTGGGGCCGGTCGCCGTCCAGGGGGCGGAGCCAGGCGATGTACTCGAAGTGAGAATCCTCGATGTCCGTGGGCGAGAGCCGTTCGGAATCAACGTGTTCAGACCGAACGGTGGCACCCTTCCGGCGGACTTTCCCTACGGGTACTTCAAGACCGTGCCGGTGGACCTCCAGGCCAATGTCGCCCATTTCGCGCCGAACATCGAGTTTCCGCTGGCGCCCTTCTTCGGCAGTCTTGGGGTGGCGCCTCCGGCGATGATGGGGCGCATTTCGAGCGGGCCGCCGGGTATTCATACCGGGAATCTCGACAACAAGGACCTGGTGTCGGGCACGATCCTCTATATCCCGGTTCACGTCACCGGCGCGCTGTTGTTCATCGGAGACGGCCATCTGGCGCAAGGACACGGCGAGGTGGATGGGACGGCGCTCGAAGGCGCCCTGTCCGGACGCCTCCAGCTCATCGTGCGGAAGGATCTCGAGCTGACCTGGCCCCGGGCCGAAACCCCGACCCACTACATCACCATGGGCCTCGCCGAGGACCTCGACGAGGCAGCCCGGATGGCTACCCGTGAGATGGTGAAGTATTTGACCGATACCCACCACCTGACCCCAGCCGACGCCTACGCCCTGGCGAGCATGGTCGTGGATCTGCACGTGACCCAGATGGTGGATGGCGTGAAAGGTGTCCACGCGACCGTACCGAAAAGCATCTTCAAGAAAGGACGTTGAGGGTCGCCGTTCGGCTCGGGCGTCCCAGCGGACACCGGATCGGCCGGGGTGCTGTGATCGCGTGCCTGCTGCGCTGTGGTGCGCGGAACCCTACAGGGACGGCGCCAGGTTGGGTGACGAAAGTGGCGTTACTCCACGAAACCCATGCCACGCCAAGCCCTGAGGGCGCACTTCCTATCTCAGAGCAGCTTCGGATCTCCCGCGACCGCCCGTCCGCTCTCGAGCCACCGCCGCAGCTGGCCGTCCAGCCGCTCATTGGCGACGCGGTCGTAGAACGCCAGGCTCTCGGCGCTGAGCCCGGTGCGCCACTGACCGAGCCGCCCCTGGCGAAAGAAATCGGTGTTACTGCGCCACTCCCTCACGTGGGCCCCAGGCGCGGTTTCGTCGGCGCGGGCCCGCATCGCCTTGAATGACGCCGCCTCCACCAACGATGGCCAGAGACGCTCGTCGACGGGCATCTCCAGAAAGGCGCTCAGGCGGCGCATTTCCTCGTCGAGCCGCGTCGACAGGTCGGCGTAGTGGAGGAAGAACAGGTTGGGCAGGTGGCGAAAGGCCCAGTAGCTGCGGCTCAGATAGAGCACCGAACCGAGCTCGAGGCCGTCGTCCATCCACGGCTGCTCCCCGACCGTGAGCCATCGGGGGAAGAACTCGTTGGGATCGTCTGGCATTGTGAAGATCTCGCTGGTGCCGGCTCGCGCGGCCTCGGCAGCCAGCGTCTCGGGAGACAGGTTCGCCATGTGGTCGACCTGCGACAGGTAGACATCCCGCGGGTCGCGTCCGCAGAAGACGTAGCTGACTTCCTCGAAGTACGGCAGACCGTCCAGCGGGGTGTGCGTCTTGACGAGACGGCGATGTGGCTGGCGCTCGAGCCCGGCGAGGACCTCCTCGATCGGCTCGGTCGGTCGGTCGATCCACTTGGTGAGGGTGTTGAGCGGGCGAGGGAACGTCACCGACTGGTGCACGATCAGGGCACACAACATCTGGGTCCAGGTGGTGCCGCTCTTGGCTGGCGTGCAGACGATGATGTCGCCGGGGCGCGGCGTGAAGTCGTCCCAGCGCCGGCTGTCGTAGACAGGGGACCGGTAGGTCCGGTTCCGGCTCGGCCGGCCCGGCGTCATGCTGGCAGCTTGGCGATGGAACCCTGCCAGCGGTTCCGATGATACAGCAGTGCCGCGACCGTCGCGAGGAGACTGGCCCCGATCGACCCGGCCGACAGCAGCAGCACGCCGTCGAGGCCGCGGGGCGCGATCACCGCCGCCCCTGCCGCCGGCCCAAGGCCGAGGCCGAGCGTCTGCACCGCGACCGCATAGACCACCATCCGGCCGGTCAGGTCGAAGCTCGCCATCGACGCGAACAGATATGGGAGCACCACGTTCCAGAGGAAGTTGAAAGCGCCCACGCTGATCGCGAACGTCGCCAGCGAGATCGGTCCGCTCAGCGCCACGACGCAGCCGGCGCTCGCCACGAGACCGATCGCAAGTGGAGCGAGTCGCCCGGCTCGCCGCGACAGCACGAACGGGACGACCGATCCGGCCACCGCCGCAAGCTGTGAGAAGGAGAGCGCGTTGGCCACCGACTGCTCGGGGAGACCGGCGCCGACGCCGATCACGAACAGGTAGGCCCAGGTGGCGCCCAGGGCGAAGTTGAAGAGGAAGACCCCGCCGAGCGCGACCGCCTTCATCAGCCCGCCAATGTCGACGGCGTCCGGGTTGAACGAAACACGGTTCTCCGCCGACCTCGGGAGGAATCGCGCAGCGGGCGTCGAGACCAGCGTCACCGCCGCCAGCGCCACCATCACCCCCGCCACCCCTACCGCACGGAGCGCCCATGGCAGAACGAGGAGTCCGATCGCGCCATAGGTCAGGGCCCCGCCCACATAGAGAGCGAATTCGCGCTCGGGGTTCTTGGTTAGGCCGACGGCCGCCCAGCTCAAGGAGACCAGCGCCCCCAACCCCACGCCCGCGACGAAGCGGGTGGCTGCAAACGGTCCGAAGCCGGTGACCGTCGCCGAGGCGAGATCGGCGATCGTCGCCAGCACCGCGCCTGCCCGGATCGTCGATCGCCAGTCGAGCCGAGGCGAGAGGAATGCCAGCGCCAAGGCGGTCAGCGCGATCCCGGCCACCTCGGCGGAGGCGACCAGCCCGGCCTCCCGCTCGGAGAATCGGAGCTGCTCGATCAAGCCCTGGACGAAGCCGGGCTGGATGATGAATGTCTGAACCCCGACGACCCCGAACAGGATTGCCGACCCCCGTGCCGATCGACTGTTGACGTCGAAACCGGTCCGCTCGTCCAT
Source organism: Gemmatimonadales bacterium (assembly GCA_046160105.1). Taxonomy (GTDB): domain Bacteria; phylum Gemmatimonadota; class Gemmatimonadetes; order Gemmatimonadales; family GWC2-71-9; genus SHZU01. The sequence goes on from JBJXGT010000054.1 coordinate 37,048, forward strand.
GAGCTGCCGCCTACCCCTGGGCATGAAGTCCTCTCGGTACCCCTGACAGAAAACTATCCGTCCGCAGCCCGGCCTGCCTGCCGACGGGTACCAGGCCCGAGAAGCCCTTTGCCGGCGCCAGCCGATGAGCGACCCACTCAAGTACTTCCAGGCGCTGCCGATAGCTCGACCGACGGGGACTAGTTGACGGCAGGCCCCGGCTGGTCCGTCTTCGACGGCTGCGGCCGGTGCCCTGGCGAAGGAGTCGTCCATGGGGAGCACTCAGTGTCGCTTGAGACCCAATCGGTGAAGACACTGGCCCAGGCCTCCGACCTCGAGCAGTTGTTGCTCCGGGAAGGCGCCGTGGATGAGGCCCAGCTCGAGCGGGCTCGGCGTATCCGCGAGCGCCTCCAGCAACCCAAGCGGCTGGCCGAGATTCTCGTCGATTTGGGGCAACTGCCTCGGGCCGAGTACGACCGAATCGTTCGCCGCTACCGCTCGTCGCTGAGCCTGAGCGCCATCCTCCACGACATGGGCGTGCTGGACGCGGCCGGTTTGGCCCGCTTCGAAGCCGCTCGACTGGCCACGCCCGGCGCTCGCGATCAGGACCTGCTGGTCGGCAACGGCTTGGTCACCGAAGAGCAGTACCTTCGGGCGCTGGCGCTCCGCCATGACCTACCGTATCTGGAGCCCGAGGTCGGCCTGGTCGATCCGGCGGTGATGGGCAAGACGTCCCTCGCCTACCTCCTCCGCAACAAGGTGCTCCCCCTGCGGATTGCGGATGGCGCCCTGACCGCGATTCTGGCTGACCCGCTCAATGCCCAAACCCTGGGTGATCTGGAGCGAATCTATAAGGTGCCGGTGGTGGCATGTTGCGCCCCGGCGGCCCGGATCGAGGAGGCCCTCCACACCCTGGAGCGCTTGCGGGAGGGGAAGTCGAGCAACTCAGGCATCGACCTCCATTACCGGCAATTCGATGAACTCGTCCCGGGTGAGAACACGGCCGAGGGGGCGGTCGCGGTCCTCGACTATCTCCTGCTGCGGTCGATTCAGCTCGGTGCCAGTGACCTCCACATCGAGCCCCTCCAGCACAAGGTCAGGGTCCGGATCCGAGTCGATGGGGTCCTCCAGCCGCTCACCGATCTCCCCGGCGCCTTTGCCGCCCAGGCGATCTCCCGAGTGAAGGTCCTGGCCGGCACCGACATCGCCGAACGGCGCCTCCACCAGGACGGTCGCATTTCCGTCCGAGTCGAGGGCAGGGAAGTGGATTTTCGCGTGTCGACCTACGCCGGCATGTTCGGTGAAACGCTGGTTCTCAGGCTGCTCGATCGTCGGCGGGCTCTTCTGAGTCTGGACGACTTGGGATTCCACCCCAAGATCCTCTCCAGCCTGCGGGAGGTCGTGCTCCGGAGTGCCTCCGGCATGGTGCTGGTGACCGGACCGACTGGCAGCGGCAAGACGACGACGCTCTACTCGTTCGTGGACTATGTCAACGATCCGACCGTCAAAGTGATCAGCTGTGAGGATCCGGTCGAGTACGTTCTCGAGGGGGTCAGTCAGTGTTCCGTGAACAACAAGACTGGTCCCACGTTCGCCGACTCGCTTCGGGCCATCGTGCGGCAGGACCCGGACATCATTATCGTGGGCGAGATTCGGGACCCGGCGACCGCCGCGCTGGCGGTGGAGGCCGCGCTCACGGGCCACCAGGTCTTCTCCACCCTTCATACCGAAGATGCGGTCGGCGCCATGGTCCGGCTGGCCGATATGGGTGTGGAGCCCTTTCTGGTTTCCTCGACGGTATCCTGCGTGGTGGCCCAGCGTCTGGTTCGGAAGCTCTGTGCGCATTGTCGCCGGCCGGCGGAGATTCGCCGGGAGGACCTTCGGTTCCTCGGTCTCGACCGAACCGATCTCATCGGACTGCCGCTGATGGAGGGGGCCGGATGCAAGGAGTGCGGTGGAACGGGGTACCGGGGCCGCATCGGGATCCACGAGGTGCTGGTACCCGACGACGACTTCAAGGACGCGGTGCTTCGGCGGGCCCCATCCAAGGAATTGCGGGCCCTCGCTCGCCGGCTCCCCGGGTTCCTGACCCTTCAGGAGTCCGGCCTGCTGACCGCGATCGCCGGGCGGACCACGTTGGCGGCGGTGGTCGCCGATGCGCCGCGGGACGCGAAAGCCCGCAAGCCCGATGAACTTCGAGAGGTCGCGGGAATGAGGAGGTTCGTATGATGCCGATGGCCGAGGTCGAAGCGCCGCCTTTGGCGGCTCAAATCCGGGCGGCGGTCGAGTCCGGGAGTCTGACTCTGCCTCCGCTGCCGGAGGTCGCGACTCGGGTGATCAACCTCCTCGAAGACGAGGCCAACATCGATGCGGCCAAGCTCACCGAACTGATCGCGCTGGACTCAACCATCGCGGCGGGCGTTCTCCGAGCGGCCAACTCGGCAGCCTTCGGTGGGCTGCGAGCGATTTCCGACGTCGATCAGGCCGTCGCCCGTTTGGGAGCCCGGCAGATCGGAGCACTGGTCACCTCCGCCGCGGTGAAGGGCCACTTCGGGTCGGGCGATCCGGTCAAGCTTGGGATGCTCCATTCACTCTGGGGGCACGCGCTCGCGACCGGCGTCGCCGCGCGCCGTCTTGCCGCGGCGGACGGCGGAGATGTCGCCGAGGCATTCCTGGCCGGGCTACTGCACGACATGGGTAAGCTGCTAGTGCTGAAGGGGGTCGATCACTTGGAGCAGGCGGGCGCGACCGCCCTTACCCCGGCCGTTCTCGATGAGCTGATCAACATCCTCCATGCGGAGTTGGGCCATCAGTCGCTCGCGTCGTGGCGAATCTCCGAGCCGATTTGCCAGGTGGCCCTCCGCCATCACAAACGGCTTCCCGCCACCAGCGAGCCATTACTGTTGCGGGTCCAGGCGGCCAACGCGATTGCCAAGAAACTCGGCGCTCACCCCAAGCCGGAGCCGGAACTCAATCTTCTCGATGTGCCAGCCGTGGAACGGCTGAATCTCGGCGACCTCGAGGTGGCCTCCTTGTTGGTCGACGTCGAAGACGAACTGATCCAAGTCCGAAGCCTGTTCTAGCAACACGGTCCCGAACAAGAGCTGGATGACAACGTCCTCGCACTCCATCGCCGCCAACACCGACTACCGTTCCCACCACAGCGTCGGCGCCGGAGCGGGATGGTTGCCGACCTGGGCCAAGGTCGCCGCGTCGTAGAGTCGCCCGTTCACCATCACCTGCCGAATCGCCGTGCTGTGCCGAAGGTTCTCCAGCGGATTCCGATCCAGCACCAGCAGATCGGCCAACTTGCCGACCGCGAGCGAGCCGATGTCCCGATCGAGCCCGAGACTCTCCGCCCCGTGCAGCGTGGCGGCGCGAAGGGCCTCGTGGGGCGCCATCCCGCCTTGCGCCAGCATCCACATCTCCCAGTGCACCCCGAGCCCCTGGATCTGGCCGTGCGCCCCGGTGTTGACCTTGACGCCGCGATCGGCGAGCGCCTTCGCGGCCCGGGCGGTGGCCTGATAGGAATAGTCGTCGTCCCCGCCGATCTCGCGCCGGCGAGCCCGGGCGTCGAGGGTGCCCGGAATCATGAACCGGCGGAGCCGCTCGTCCTTCCAGACCTCGTCGTGGGCGTACCAGTAGTACTCGCCGCTCACCCCGCCGAAGTTCACGATCAGCGTGGGCGTGTACCCGGTCCGACTCTCTCCATAGACCCGAAGGACATCCTGGTAGAGCGGGGCGACCGGGATGTTGTGCTCGATCGTGGTGTGCCCGTCGAGGACGTGGCTGACGTTGAAGAAGAAGGTGCTGCCCCCCTCGGGGACCACCATCATCTCGAGCTGCCGAGCCGCCTCCACGATCTGCTGGCGGGCGTCGCGACGGGGCTGGTTGTAGCTCTTCACGCTGAAGGCGCCGACCGCCTTCATGCGGCGGAGATGGGTGAGGGCGTCCTCGAACGAGGTGGTGATCGCCTTGGCACCCCCTTCGGCCCCATAGAGAATGGTCCCGGTCGAGAACAGCCGCGGTGCGGTGATCGCGCCCGCCTTGATCATCTCGGCGGCGCTGAAGACGTGCTCGGTCGAGTTGGACGGGTCGTGCATCGTGGTGACCCCGAACGCGAGGCTCTGGAGCAGGCCCGGATTGGCGAGGGCCGTAAACCCGTTGGAGCCAGTGCCGACGTGGGCGTGGGCGTCGACCAAGCCCGGCATCAAGAACTTGCCGGCGACGTCGATTCGCCGGGCGTCCGCGGGCACCGTCACCCGATCGGCCGGCCCGATCGCGACGATCCGGTTCCGGTCGATCACTACGGTGGCGTTCGGGATCACCTCGGCGCCGTTCATGGTGATCGCGGTGGCGCCGACCAGGGCGAGCTTCCCGGTCGGCCGATCGAACTCGGTCTGGAAGCCGATCGGGACGCCGGCCGCCTCCGGGTCGCGCTTCACCTGGGTGGTATCGGTCGCCTCGAAGGTGAAGGTCTGGTTCAGATCCCGTTGAAAGAGGTCAGGCCCGAGAGACCAGAACAGCCGCCGCGAGTCGGCCGACCAGTGGAGGCCCTCACCGGCATCGCGCGACACCCGCCGAACCGGCACCTCGGTGGTGGCGGACCCGAGCGCGTTCGCTCGGCCGGTGGCGGCAAAGGGGGCGACGTAGGCGTTGAACCGCTCGACCCAGGCCACATAACGCTCGTCCGGTGACAGCACCAGTTGGGAGGCGTTCTCGACGGTCAGGTGCACCCGGCGATCGCCGCCGGTGAGGTTGACGCTAATCAGCGCCGGCTTCCCGTCCTCGATGACTTGGAGGAAGAGCCGCTCGCCGCTTCGGGCAAAGGCGGGATCGGTGCCCTGCGTGGTGACCAGCCTGGACTGGCCGCCCGCGGCGCTCACCAAGTAGATCCCCTGATCGCGGCCGTGGCTGGTGCCGCGAAGCTGGTCGCCGCCGGTTCGGCGGTAGACGATCTGGCTCCCGTCCGGTGAGTACCGCGGCGTCGCATAGTGGCCTCGCCGATTCGTCACCGTCCGGCTGGTCCGCCCATCCACCGAGATGGTCCGGATCGCGCCGAGGGAGTCATCGTCCCAGCTTGCGTAGACGACCGTCGATCCGTCCGGCGACCACGACCCGAACAGCTCGAGGCCCCGCGCCGTCGACGTTAGGCGCCTCGGCGCCCCGCCCGGAAGCTCCTTGAGGTAGATCTTGCCGAGCGCGGTGTAGGCGACCCGGCGCTGGTCGGGCGACACCGACACCCACCGGAGCAGCTTGACGTCGAACCGGTCCGGGGCGACCGACTGGGGAAACCGGACCGCTTCGGTGATGGATTGGCGGACTGGGGCGGTGAAGGGAATCGCGGTCGCCCGACCGGTCGTGGCCTCCACCCGCCACAACGTGCCCTGGGCCCAAATGACGAGGCTCTTACTATCGGGAGTCCAGTCGTAGCCCGGGTAGGTGCCGAACAGCGACCACGCCTCTTGCTGATCGTGGTCGAGCCCGTCCCACAGCGCCCGGTCGCGTCCGCTCTCGAGATCCTGGACGAACAGCACACTCTTCGGGCCGACCCGCCGAACGAACGCCAGCGACTTGCCATCCGGCGAGGGGGCCGGCGCCAGGGAGCCGCCCGGTCCGGACACGAAAGTGGTCCGCTCGCCCGACTCGCGGTCGAGCCGCTGAATCACGTAGATGACGCCGTGGGGATTGCGGTTGTAGTCGAACCCGCCACCAGGCGAGACGTCCTCGGAGAAATACAGATAGCGGCCGTCCGGCGAGAACGCCGGTTCGGTGGCGTTCTGCTCCCAGTTGCGCCGATCGGTCAGCTTGAGCCCGCCGCCGCCGGCGGCGTGGAACAGCCACATCTCCCCGGCCCCGAGCGACCGGGTGTTCCGGAAGTGCTTCCGGGCCACCAGGTAGCGACCATCGGGGGTCCACGTCGGGTTGGAGACCTGGCGCTCCCGCTCCTTCGAAATCTGCCGCAGGTCGGTGCCGTTAGGCGCCATGGTCCAGACGTTCTCGATCCCGTCCCGGTCGCTCATGAACGCGATCCGGGTCCCGTCGGGCGACCACCGCGGCATTGATTCGTAGCCGGGCCCGCCGAGCACCAGCGTGGCCCGCCCCCCGGCGATCGGCAGGGTGTAGAGGTCGCCGAGCAGGTCGAACACCAGGGTCCGGCCGTCGGGTGACACGTCGACCGACATCCAGGTGCCCTCCGAGGTCTCGAAGGTGACCTCTCGGGCGGGGCCGTGCTTGGCCAGGACGTCCCATTTGGCCGGGATGGTCGGCGAGGCTGCCTTGGTGGTGTCCTGCCCCGCGGCGGATGCGGTCAGGGCGACGGCGACGACGGGAAGGAGAGCGACACCACGGTGCATCGACGGGCTCCGACTGGTACGGGACGGGGCAAATCTACCTCCGTCGCGAGGCTGCTCGAGCTGCGCCCCGGCCAATAGAGACCGAGGGTGGCCGGCCGGGGTTACTCGGGCAGACGGGCGCGGAGGATCGCACCGTCCTCGTAGGCTAGTAGATAGAGTGTTCGGTGGTCCGGGCTCAAGTCGAACCCCCGGACCCCGAATGCCGAGGACACCCGAATCCGCCGCCGGACCCGGCCATCGGGCCCGAGGACCAGGAGCAGTGTCGCGGCCTCGGCCGGCGCCCGTACCAGGACCCACAAGTCGCCGCCAATCGGGCGCGCCGTCGTGAAGTAGCTGAGCGGAATGAACCGATAAGCCGCTGAGTCGGCGCGATTCCGGGCGAAGAAGTCGGCCTTGATGGCGGCGAACTCGGGCTCAACCAGAGTGCCTCGGAACTGGAGGGAATCCGTCGGCCCGTAGCGTTCGACCACGCCCTCCGCTTGGAGCAAGAGCCACACGGCGCCGTCCGGTAGCAGCACCGGCAGAACCATGTTGCGAAGGTCGTTGGGTACGGTCCCGTCCCAGATCTGCCGCTTGATGGCTTGCATATCCCACACGAACGGTACCGGCGCCACCACCTCGCCAAGTCGGCTCCCGAGCGCGCCGGCCGCGTCGAACCGGCGGGCCAAGGCCGAATCGCGGCCGTTCAGGCTCACCACTCCCCGCCCGATCCCGTCGAAGGCCACCGCACCCGCCGTAGCCATCTCGGGAGCCGGGTCGGATCGAACATGGGATCCCTCGGCGGTGAAAACCGCGAGCCGGCCGTTTCCACCGTCCAGCAGGCGCAGCGAGTCGAGGCCGAGGGTCGCCGAGCGAGGTGCCTGGAACTCTCCCGGGCCACTGCCTGAGCGCCCGATCTGGCGCACGACCGATCCAGTGGAGTCGATCACGACGATGGCACCGCGCCCCACGTCCGTGACGTAGAGAAGTCCACGGGCGTCGACGCTCAGCTCGGTCGGACGCCCGAGGACGGTGTCCCCGGCGGTCACTAGAGTATCGATCTCCAGTACGGTGGTCTCTGCCGCCTCGGGCGGCCCCGCCTGCTGGCACCCCGCGGGGGCCGCGGCCACCAGAATCAGCAACGTCCGGTGTCTCGACTTCACACCCCTACTGGCGTTGCGGGTCACTGGGCCGCGGAAACCAGCGTTGCGCGGATCCGCAAGAGCTGTTGAAGGTGCAGCAGGTCGTGACCCCCGTAGAGACGCCGCATCCGCGCCAGGCTCTCCTCACCCCGCTCGGCGTGGCGCCCCATCCTCGCCAAATCCGTCGGGGTCAATCGTGCCCATAACACCAAGTTGGCCCGACGGAGCGCGACGAACTGCGCCAGGGCGTCCTCGACCCGAACATCACGGTAGCCGAGGCGATCGGCCCAGAGGTCTTGATCGTAACCCGCCAACGCCGGTCGGTCGTGGGCCAATACCATCCGCACCCGGCAGCCAGCCACCAACTCAGAGTCCGCGAGGTGCTGGACCACCTCGCCGATCGACCATTTGCCGGGCGCCTCGGGCCGGACCGCGAGGTTGGCGGGGATGGTGGCGAGGAACTGTTGAAGTGCCGTGGGAGTCTGGCCGAGAATCACCACCGGATCCTGATCGCCAAGCAGCTGGAGGAGTGCGGCGACGTAGGCCGAAATCTCAGCCGGACTGGAGGAGGCGGGATTGCTGAGGGCGCTCATCGAACAGGGCCTCCGGCGCGGTACCGTGCCATCTGCGGACGGCCGGGACGCTACGACGATCTGGTGGGACCGGCAAGGGCAGGTCACCTGCGGGGTGAGTCAAAGGGCGGCGGTTGCGCCGGCCGGCGCGCTGCTGCTGTCGTTCGTCGTGGGGCGCCACGACCGACGTCGGTGACGTAGAGGAGGCCTCACTCAGCGCCCGGCCGGCTCTGGCCAGACCTCCACACAGGCGGTATTCTAGAAACGGCGATCACCTGGGTCCCACCGCCAGGTACGCCGCCTCTTCTCGGGCCGCGGGAGGTTCCATGCCGCCGATCACCAGCTTTCAGGGACTCCTCGATCTCCTCGACAACAACAATCAGGTGACGATCCGCCTCTGGGGGACGCAGGGGACGGCCGTCTTTGGAGGCAACGACACGTTCGGTGGCGTGATTCTGCGCGACGGGGACGGTGAAGATCGGTTGCGGGCGGAAGTGGGTGGTATCACGGGTAGCGTTGCCGGTGTCAAGACGTTCCAGCTGCGCAACCTCGGCGATCTCAGGCTCTTGAAGGGTGGCGAGCCGACCGCCGTTCTCAGCGGGGGCCTGGCGACGCTGACACTCGGAGACCACGGCCTGGGGGGTGAGGTCTATCTCCGCGCCCCCGACGGCACCACTCGAGTCCGTCTCAACGGATACACGGGCACGATCTCGCTCTACGACGAGTCGGGAGACCTGAAGGCAACGTTAGGGCCCGAGGGTACTCGCACCAAGCACTGGACGCTGAGATTGCGGGACGAGGACGGGCAGACGCTGGCGGTGCTCGGGAAGAACGGGAACCTCACCCTCGGCGGTGGGGATCCGAAAAACACCGGCCACGACGGCGATATCGTGCTCCGGGACCAGTCGGGCCGCGAGCGCATCCACCTCGACGGTGGTGCTGGCGCTATCACCCTCAAGAACGCTAAAGGCTCGAGCACGGTGAAGATCGACGGAGAAGCCGGGGACCTCCTGCTGTTCAACGCCGATTGCGCCGAGGAGTTCGAGGCCGAGGAGGACGTGGAGGCGGGGTCGGTGGTCGTGTCCACCGGAGGGAGCCACCTCGCGCGCGCCTGCCGGGCCTACGATCGGCGCGTGGTGGGCGTGGTGTCCGGTGGCGGTGGGTTCCGTCCTGGCATCGTCCTCGGACATCGCGCGAGCTCCCGGAGACGGATACCGGTCGCCGTGCTGGGTCGGGTGGGATGCCGGGCAGATGCCGGCTACGGCGCCATCGAAGTCGGCGATCTCCTCACGACGTCGGAGACGGCGGGATACGCGATGCGGGTGGCGGACTTCACCTCAGCCCAAGGCGCCGTGCTCGGCAAGGCCCTCTCCCCGCTTGCCCGGGGACGAGGGCTGGTCGAGGCCCTGGTGGCGCTGGGTTAGGTCGTCCATGGCATCCCTCCGGAAGGTCGCGGCGTGCATCGGAATCACCGGGAGCTTCTCGGTCGTCAAACGGTTCTACGGCTACCGGTCGGGTGTGTTCGGACACAAGTCGCTCAACCTCGCCCCGAACCAGGTGACTTTCAACCAAGTCAAGATCGCTCCGGACGACCCTGGCACGCTGTCGCTCCGCCGACAGATCCAGCTCCTCAAGACCCGATTCATCAACCTCGACGTGATCCGGGTTGGCGGCGACGTCTTCACGGCAGCCGAGCAGCAAGAGGTCGACATCGCGGTACAGGTCGCGCGGGAGTTGTACCAGCGGGTCGACATCGGCATTGGCAGGGTGCTGGCCTGGCACATCAAGGCGTCGGACGCCGGCAGCTACATGAGCCTGGACAGCCGGTGCGAGACGATAGATCTCATCGACGAGTGGACCGCGCCGGGCGGCGGCATCGATTGTTTCTTCGTTCGCTCTCTCACGTACGGCCCAGGCGGGGGCACGCCAGAGAAGGGTGATGGGTTGGTCGTTGTGCTGCTTCAGACGATGTATTCGGGCGTTGCGCTCGCCCACGAGCTTGGCCACTACCTCGGCGTGGACTACCACCTCGGGAACCGCAAGTTCCTCATGGCCTCCTCGCCGGTACCGCCGTATCGCTGGAGGCCCGAGGAGTTGGATATCGTCCGCAACAGTGAGTCGATGCGCGGAGGCTGCCAATAGCATGGCTATCGAGCGCCTTGGATTCACCGCTCGCGGGCGGACCGTGCGGGAGCTCCGTCGGGCCCTAGCTGGCGGTGACCCGCTCATGCCGCCAGACGCCGCCCTCTACCAGGTCGCCCACTTGGCGGACCTCCTGACCCGGACCCGCCTTCTCCTATCAGTCCTCAGGGATCCCGGCCAGTCGTCGCTCGTTCGCCAGACTGCCGCGCTCCATCTCGGCAAAATCGAGAAGCCCGCCGCGCTGACCGGCCTCCGGAGGTCGCTCCGGATCGGCGACCCCCTCGTGCGCGGCGCGGTGCTGCGGGCCCTCGGGCTGGTCGGCGGCCCGGATGACCTGCCCAGGGTCAGGCGGCTGCCAGGACTCAAGGGTTGGGTGGGGCGCGAAGCGAGGTTCGCCGCCACGCTCCTTGCTCATCGCCACGGAATCGACGGCTACGGAGTGCACCCGGTCGGCGATGGTTTTCTCGATCCCGATTCCCGGCGGTTCACGGAGTTGCGCATTGGGCACGCCGCCCACGACGACCGGGAGGCGCTCGCGCGATCGATCGCGGTGGAACCGTTAGGTGTTCCGGTGGCGGTCGATTGCCTTTCCAGCCTGATCTGCGGGCCGCGGCACATGCTGCTGGTGCTGAACCGGGAGCTGGTCGAGGGGGCGGAGAAGGGGAGCGTTCTCACCGAGCGGTGGCGCAGGCCGGCACTGGCCGCGCTGGTCCTCCACCGCCACCATGACGACCGGACCTTCGTGCCGATCTTCTATCTGCTGACCGATCCGGCGCCCAGGTCTTCCGGTCGCGTCGACCTTGCCGTGCTCGGCGCGGGCGGCCGGTTGTGCTGCCTCGGCTCCGCGACGATCAAGGGGCGGCAGGCTCGCTTCTCGATGAGAGCCGTCGCCAATCCCGGGAACATCCCCGTGCGGATCGAGGGGACCTTCGCGGGCGGCGTGATTTCCCTGGCGGTTGCCCGGGTCGGTCTCGCGGTTCCGCGGGCTCGCGTGGTTGGGACCGGACCAGGATGACCGTCTGACCGCCACCCGTGGGTGGTGGCGGCTGCCGTCGATGCCGGCCCACAACGTCGCCTTCGGGTAGGTGTCCAGCGCCGGCCTGAGCGGCGCTCACCTCGATCCGGCGATGTCGACAAGGCTCGCCGCAATTCCTCGCCGTCGGCGACGCCGAGTGGAAGGCGATCGGTGGTCGGCGTCTCCTCGGGGCCCTCTTGACGGCCCGCCAATCGCTCGATACTGTTCCTCTAGACAATCTGGAGGAAGAGACGATGAGCGAGGAAACGGTCGAGCTGCTCCAAGGAACTCTCGAGCTGCTGGTCCTCAAAGCCCTCTCCCTCGAGCCGATGCACGGCTGGGGCATTGGCAACCGAATCGGCCAGATGTCGAAGGAAGTGTTCTTCGTCGCCCAGGGATCGCTCTATCCCGCCCTCCAACGGATGCTCCGCCGAGGCTCGATTCGCGCCGAGTGGCGAGCCAGCGAGAACAACCGGCGGGCGCGGTACTATCTGATTACCCCAGCCGGCCGCCGGCAGCTCGAGGCCGAGATCGACACCTGGCGCCGGGCCTCGGCGGCGGTCAACGGGATCCTCGCGGTCCGCGCCGCGGAGAGTGCCCGATGAGCGCCTGGTCCGATCTCTCCGAACGTCTGAAGTCGGTGTTCCGTCGCGGCCGCCAGGAGCGGGAGCTCGACGAGGAGCTTCGGTTCCATCTCGACCGGGACGTGGAGGAGCGGGTCCGCGCCGGAGTCGACCGTGCGACGGCGCGACGGGAGGCACTGATCGCCTTCGGGGGCGTGGAGCGGATCAAGGAAGACGTCCGCGATGCCCGAGGCACCCGGCCGCTCGATGACCTGATGGCGGACACGCGTGCGGCCTTTCGGAGCCTTCGGGCCAGCCCCTCGTTCGCGGTGCCGGCGATCCTGGTGCTCGGGTTAGGCCTCGGGGCCACGACGGCCGTGTTCACCGTCGTCAATCGAGTCCTCCTGGCGCCCCTCCCGTACCCCGAGCCGGATCGCTTGGTCCGGGTCTATCACACCAAGGACGGCGCCGTTCTCTGGCAGCACCTCTCCGCCGTCGACGTGCTCGGCATCCGCGAGCAGCAGCGGGTCTTCGAGGCGTTCGGCGCGGTGCAGCGCAACCAGGCCGCGATCTCCGGCCTCGGCCGGCCGGAGCGGCTCACCGTGGGCCGGGCGACCGCCGGCTTCTTTCAGGCGTTAGGCGTGGGTGTGGCCCGGGGTCGTCCGGTCGCCGAGGCCGACGAGACGGCGGCCGCCCGAATCGCGGTGGTCTCCGATCGGTTCGCCCGGGACCGATTGGGCGGCCCGTCGACGGCGATCGGCCGGTCGATCACCATCGACGGGATCGGTCACGAGGTCGTCGGGGTGCTCGCTCCGGGCATCGACGCCCTGGCGGCGATCGAGTCGCCCATCTGGGTCCCGCTCCAGATCGCTCCGCCGACCAGGCGTGGTCCCTTCGGGTTCCGGCTGATCGGCCGGCTCCGCCCTGGCGTGACCCTCGAGGACGGGGCCCGGGACCTCGCCGGAATCAGCGCCCGGCTGTTCCCGGTCTGGGCCTCGAGCTTTCGGGACCAGACCGCGACCTTTGCCCCGGTGCCCCTCCAGCGATCGATCGTCGGCGCCTCCGGCGAGCAGTTGACCCTCTTCGCCGGGGCCGTCATCCTCGTCCTCCTGACGGCCGCCGCCAACGTCGCCACCCTGATGCTGGTCCGGAGCTCGGCGCGGGATCAGGAGCTGGCCGTGCGGACCGCGTTAGGCGCGAGTCGGGGGCGGATCGCCAAGCTGCTGATCACCGAGAGCCTGGTGGTCACCGGTCTGGCCGGGGTGGTCGGGCTGGCCCTCGCGGCGGTCGGGCTTCGGCTCTGGATCGCCGCCGTGCCGTACCTTCCCCGGATCCACGAGGTGGCCCTCGACGGCTCGGCGATCGGATTCGCCGCGCTGACCTCCCTGGCGAGCGGCCTCCTGGTGAGCGCCCCGGCGCTGATGGCGGGACTGGTCCGACGCTCGCCAGGATCGTTGCGGCTCGACACCCGCCGGGTCGGCACCGATCGCCGCGCCAATACGGTCCGGAGGGCGCTGGTGGTCGCCGAGTTCGCCCTGGCGCTCCCGCTCCTGGTCGGTGGAGCCTTGCTCGCGCAGAGCTTCCGCCGGCTCCAGGCCGTCGACCCCGGGTTCGAGGTCTCCGGTCTCGTCGCGGCCACGATCTCGTTGCCATCGGCCCGCTATCCCGACGGAGCCGCCATGCAGCGTTTCTGGCGTCAGCTCGAGCAGCGAGCCAGCGCCGTTCCCGGGGTGACCGCCGCCGGCCTCACTCTCAACCTGCCGCCGAACGATCCTAACGACGAGAACAACTTCGACCTCCTCGATCGCCCGGTGGCGCCCGGGGCGAATGAGCACATCGCGCCTTGGTCGACGGTAACGCCTGGCTACTTCGCGGCGCTTGGGGTGCCCTTGCTCAGTGGTCGGCTCTTTACCGAGGCGGACTCCGCCCAAGGACCGCGGGTGGTGCTCGTCAGCGAGTCGTGGGCCCGGCGCTATTACCCCGCCGTCTCCGCAGTGGGAAAGCAGTTGATCTCCGGCGGCTGCACCACTTGCCCACCGACCACCGTGATCGGCGTGGTCGGCGACGTGAAGTACCTCGGGCTCGGCGAACGGGCCGACGGCGTCTACGACCCGAACTGGCAGCGGGAGAACCGGTTCCAGAGCCTGGTGGTGCGGACCGGTGACGGGACCGCCGCCACGATCGTTCGGTTGCGGGAGGTCGTCGCCGGGCTCGATCCCGAGTTGCCGGTGGAGATCGCGACCCTCGAGGAACGGATGGCCGAGTCGCTCGCCGCGCCGCGGCGGTGGACGGCGGTGCTCGGCGGGTTTGCCGTGATCGCGGTGGTCCTCGCGGCCCTGGGCGTCTTCGGGCTGATGTCGTACGCGGTCCGCCAGCGGCGTCGGGAGATCGGTGTCCGCCTGGCGCTCGGTGCGGCGCCGGGATCGGTGCTCCGGATGGTGATTCGCTACGGGGTGTCGCACGCCTCGGCCGGGGTAGCGATCGGCGTGGTCCTCGCTCTTCTTGGCGGCCGGTGGATCGCCGGGTTCCTCTACGGCGTGCAGCCCGCCGATCCGTCCACCATCATCGTCGTGGCGGTGATCCTGCTCGGCGCGGCCGGGCTCGCCTGTTGGCTACCGGGCCGGGCGGCGGCGCGGATCTCTCCGATCGAGGCGATCGCCACGGAGTAGCAACCGAGGACCGACTACTCGGTCCGAAGCGTAGTGGCCGGATCGACTCGGGCCGCCCGCCACGCCGGAACGGCGCAGGCGATCAGCGCCACCGTCGCGAGGGTCGCGATCACGCCAAGGTAGGTGATCGGGTCGAGGGGCGAAACGCCGAAGAGCATTGCGGCAATCGCCCGGGTCGCCAGGACCGCGCCGACCAAACCCAAACCGCCGCCGATCCCCACCAAGCTCATCCCCTGCCGAATCACCATCGCCAAGGTCGTCCCGCGCGACGCGCCGAGCGCCGCGCGCACGCCAATCTCCCGGGTCCGTTCCGCGACGCTCGCCGACATCACGCCATAGATCCCGGCGGCCGCCAACACCAGGGCGGCGATCGCGAACGCCTCGAAGAGTATCAACGCGAACCGTCGCTCTGCCGCCGATCCGGTCACCAGGTCCTCCATGGTGGCCACTCGGACGATGGCCTGGTCGCGGTCGACCGACCAGATCGCGTCCCGCGCGGCCGCGGCCAACGCACCGGGATCTCGCTCGGTCCGGATCACCAACGACCGGACGGGGTCGGTGAACGTCCACTGATCGGTGGTCGTGTAGACCGCGTCTGTCTCAGGCAGGCCGAGCGATGCCTGACGGACATCCCCGACCACGCCGACAACGGTGTAGAGAGGCCCAGTGGTCGGGCCGATTCGAAGCCGGCGGCCGATCGGATCCCCGGTCGGGACGGCCCTTCTGGCGAGCGACTCGCTGATCAGCACGGCCAGCGGCGCGCCGGTCCGATCGCTCTCATCGAGCAGCCGCCCTCGGCGGAGCGGGATCCGCATCGACTCGAGATAGCCGGGGCTGACTCCATAGCGAAACACGTTGTAGCTGGACGGCTCCTCGGTGGGGCCCGCCTCGAAGTGGGCCCCGAACTCGTCCCGTTCCCCGCTCAACGGTAGCTGGTTGACCCAGCCGGCGGTGGCGACGCCCGGCAGCTGGCGAACCCGGTCGAGCGCCTCGGCGAAGAATCGGGCGGTGGCGCTGTCGCTGGCGAATCGCGGACCGGCGGTCTGGACCTGCATCGTGAGGAGCTGGCTCGGGTCGAAGCCGGAATCGACCGCAAGGAGACGAGCCAGGCTTCGGAGCAGGAGGCCCGAGCTGACCAACAACACCAACGCGAGCGCCACCTCGGCCACCACCAACGCGCTCCGCGTCCTCCGGTGTCCGCCCACCATGCGCCGCGAGCTCCATTGGAGCCCTTCGTGCGGATCCCGTCTAGTCGCCTGAAGGGCGGGGAGCAAGCCGAACCCCAGCCCGACCAGGGTCGTGAGGAGGAAGCCGAAAGCGAACACCGAGCCGTCCACGCCGATCGCGACGACCCGCGGCAGGTCGGGCGGGGTCAGCGCCGTCAGGGTCCGGACCCCGACCGCGGCCACCGCCATCCCGACGGCGCCGCCTAACGTCGCGAGCAGGAGGCTCTCGATCAGCAGCTGGCGGACCAGCCGGCCCCGGCCGGCGCCGAGGGTGGCCCGGACCGCCATCTCGCCGCGGCGTTGCGCCCCCCGAGCGAGGAGGAGATTGGTCACGTTGACCGCGGCGATGATCAAGACCAGGATGACCGCCCCGGTCACCGCCCAGAGCGCCCCCCTCACCCCGCCGATCACGGCGTCTTTGAGGGACGTCACCACGAACCCGCCCGGAAAGAATCCGTTCGCCGCCGCGGCCATCTCGGTCAGATCAGGCGCGATCCGCGCCAGCTCCAGGCGGGCCTCGGTCAACCCGACGCCTGGCCGCAGTCGCCCGATGGTCGACAGGTGATGCCCCCAGGCTCGGCCTTGACCAATGTCGTACTGGAGCAGCGTCCAGATCTGAGCCGCCGGCATCGACACGTTCTCGAACCCGGCCGGCATCACGCCCACCACGGTGTGGGGCACGGCGTCGAGCGGGACGGTTTGTCCGATGATCGACCGGTCGGCGCCGAACCGCCGGCGCCAGAGCGCGTCGCTCAGAATCGCGACCCTCGGCCCGCGAGGATGGTCGTCGGCCGACTGGAATCCGGGACCGAGCGCCGGCGCCACGCCGAGGGTGGCGAAGTACGAAGCCGAGACGCTCTGGCCTTCGAGGCGCTCGGGCCGATCGGCGCCGGTCACGGTCGGGCGCCAACTCTTGAGGACGGCGATCGCCTCGAACGAGGCGCTCCGCTCCACCAGCGTCCGGTACGATCCGAACGTGCCGGCCAGCCGGGCGCCGTTGGAGCCGCCCTCCCAGATCATCGTCAGCCGATTCGCCGACGGATACGGGAGCGGATCGAAGAGGATCGGCTTGACGGCGCTGAAGATCGTGGCGGTGGCGCCGATTCCCACGCCAATCGTGAGGGCCGCGATGACGGTGAACCCCGGGGCCGCCCGGAGCCGACGGGTGGCGTATCGAAGGTCGGCGCCGAAGGTCTCGATCACGCTCTCCCAACCGTCGCCCCGAATCTGCTCTCGGACGCCGGTGGTCGGGCCCACCTCGAGCCGCGCGGCCCGGAGTGCCTCGGTGGGGGACAACCCGCGGGCCCGATGCGCCGCCGCCGACAGCTCGAGGTAGTGGGCGACTTCGTCCGACACCTCCCGGTCGGCGGCGGCTCGATGGAGCAGGGCCCGCAGCCCGCGGGACAATTGGCGCCAGAGCGCGGTGAGCGTCATCCGGCTCAGCCCTCCGCCTTGAGGAGCCGACCGACCGCCGTGACCCGACGATTCCAGTCCGCCGTCTCGACCTCGAGCTGCTTGTGGCCGGCTCGGGTCAGCCGGTAGTACTTGGCCCGGCGGGAGTTTTCGGTCTGGCGCCACTCGGCGTCGAGCCACCCGGCCCGCTCGAGCCGCTGCAGCGCGGTGAGGAGGGATCCTGGATTGACCTTGAAGACGTCGCGCGACACCTGCTCGATGCGGCGGGCGATCCCGAACCCGTGGAGCGGCTGGAGGCTCAGGGTCTTGAGGATCAGAAGATCCAGGGTGCCCTGAATGACGTCGCTGTTCGGCTCTTCCATCGACCGGCATCCGGGGTGAACGATGCCACCAGCCTACCGCCGCTACCTCTTGTTTGTCAAGATGTGAACGTCAACGGGAAGTCTGGGTTGATCACGGCTCACTCCTCGAAGGTGACAGAGATCCCTGGCAGCGCGATCCCGTCGACAGTCGTGGTCCAGGTCTCGCCAGGACGAATCGGCCACGCCCCCGTCAAGGTCCCCGTCGTCACCAACTCGCCAGCCCGCAACGGGTCCGCCTCCGGTTGTGTGGCCAGCACCGCGATGAGGTGCGCCGCAGCGGCCAGCGGGCTGCCGAGTACCTTGGAGCCGCCGCCCGTGTCGCGCACCTCGCCGTCGCGAGACAGCAAGATCGTGAACCGCACGAGCCGGGCAAGGAGGTCGGGCCCGATCCGATCGACGCGCTGCGGCTCACCCACCAGCAAGGCGCCGTGCAACCCCGAATCCGCGATGGCGTCCGCGCCCTGGAACTTCCAATCGCGAACATGCGACTGGACGATCTCGATCCCGTGGGCGATCCAATCGATACACCCGAGAATCTCGGCCGGGTCGTCGCTCGCCGGCGGGGCCGATCGAAAGTGGAGGACGATCTCCGGCTCGATGCGCGGCTCCGCGAATCGGCCGAGACGGCAGGTGCCGCGGGAACCGCTCAGGTGCACCACGGTCGTGTCGTAGACGTAGCCCCAGATCGGCTCGGAGACCCCATACACCGGCCACATGTCGCGATTGGTGAAGCCGATCTTCCGACCGACGGGTGAAGCGCCCTCGCGGACCCGTGCCTGGTGGATCAGCCGCGCCACCTGGTAGCCCGCGGCCTTGTCGAATCCAAGCACCCTCGCGCTGAGCGGCTCGATCTGCTGGCCGAGGTCCTGGGCGGCCATCATTTCAGCAGCGATCCCGTCCAGGTGGGTTGGGTGTTTCATGGAGCCTTTCTGGGAGTGGTCGTCGATCAGCCGTCAGGCGGCGGGCGAGTCGGCCCCCGACCAGAGATTGGCCGAGTTGAGCTGGGACAGCCCGGCCGCCTTGAGATAGAGGAACAGCTGCATCCGGTACGCCGCCGAGCCGGCCAGCACCAGATTGACGAGGAAGGCGCCTCGGGTCGTCTGGCGGCCGTCGAAGTCGGTGAACGGCGCTCGGAAAGTCGCGTCGGACACGCCGCCCAAGAGCGTTTGGTAGAGCGCCCCGTGGGTCGCGATCGCCGCGACCGACTGGGTGAAGTCTCGGTTGGCCGCGGCCGCTTCCCCGTCCGTCCAGATCGCGATCTCGGGTTTCTCGGCGAGGCCGTATCGGACGATCGTCGGCCCCATCATGCTCAAGTAGCGGACCAGCTCGAGCACGCTTCGCTGGTTCGGGGTGGGGCGGTAGCCCTGCATCGAGGGCTCGACCTTGCTGGCGAGATGCAGCAGAATTCGGACTTCCTGTTGGAGCGAAGCGATCAGCTCGGGGCCGGTGAGAACCATGGACGTTTCCTTTGGAGGAGGCCACTAAGATACCGGGCTGCTGTGACCTCGGTAACCTCCGCCGCGCGCCGGCCGGAAGCGCGCTATCATTGCCGAACGCCACCACCGCACCGGGAGACGAGACCAATGTCGCACCATCCGATCCACGCCCCGAACCTTCCCAAACCGATTGGGCCCTATTCGCCGGGGATGGGGTTCGAGCGCCTGATCTTCGTCTCCGGGCAAGGCGCCGGCGACCCCGCCACGGGCCAACTGGTCGGCCCCGACACGGCCTCGCAAACCGAACAGTGTCTGGCCAACATGCGCGCCATCCTGCGGGCGGCGGGCTCCGACATGCAGTACGTGCTTCGGTGCGGCGTCTTCCTGCTCGACATGAAGGACTTCCAGGCGATGAACGGGGTCTATACCAGGGTGTTCGGCGAGCACCGTCCCGCGCGGACCACCATTCAGGCGGCCGCGTTACCGGAGGCGGGGTTGCGGGTGGAGATCGACTGCGTCGCCTACCGGCCGTGAAAAGCAGGTGGCGCGGTCGGCTCGAAGGATCGCCCCGGGTGGTACCGCTGAGGTATCTTGTCCAGCGACCCACGCTCTAGTGCCTCTTCGGCGAAGGAACCATTCCCATGATCCGATCAACGTTCGGTGCCGGTGCGATCGCCCTGCTCCTCTTCGCTTCGGCGGTCGGCCGGGCTGCCGCGCTTCAGGCGCAGCGACCCGCCCCGTCAGCCGCGATTGCCCCCGCGGTCCTCGACTCGCTCCGTGGCCGGATCCGGGCCATGATGGACTCGGCCAAGGTGCCATCGCTGGCATGGGCCGTCGCGAAGCGGGGCCGGATCGTCTGGGAAGAGGGGATGGGGTTCGCCGATCTCGAGCGCCGCACGCCGGCCACGGCCACCACGCTGTATTCGATGGCCTCGATCTCGAAGCCGATCACGGCCACCGGCGTGATGCGGCTGGTCGAGCTGGGGAAACTCGACCTGGACCGCCCCGCCAACGACTATCTCGGTGCCGGCAGAGTCACCGGCCTCGCGGGCGACGCCTCCGGCGCCACGGTGCGCCGACTCCTGGCTCACACGGCGGGCCTCCCGCTGCACTACCGGTTCTTCTACCAGGGTGGGTCGGTCAAGCGCCCGACGATGGACGAGGCGATCTCCCGCTACGGAGTCGTCGTCTATCCGCCCGGCAAGGTCTACAACTACTCCAACCTGGGCTACGGGGTGCTCGACGAGTTGATCGGAAAGGCGTCCGGCCGGTCGTACGAGGAGTTCATGCGCGACGAGATCTTCCTCCCGCTCGGGATGCCGACGGCGTCGATCGGGACCGGGGCCGGGCTCGAGAACGCGGCCGTCCGTTACGATGCCAAGGGAAAGCCGGTCGCCCATTACGACTTCGATCACCGAGGCGCCTCGGCGGTGTACGTCAGCGCCCGAGAGCTGGTCCGGTTCGGCATGTTCCACCTCAAGGATCATCTCAAGGATCAGCGTCCCATCCTGACCGACGCGACGATCGACGCGATGCAGCGGGTCGAGACCCCCGGCGACACCGCCAGCGGGTACGGCCTGGGCTGGAGCATGTTCACCGAGCAGGGCTACCGGGTGGTTTCGCACACCGGAGGCATGCCGGGAGTGTCCACCACGCTCAAACTGTTTCCCGAGGAGGATGTGGCCGTCGTTGTGCTGGCGAATACGGGCACCGCGGTGCCGCACCGGGTGGTGTTCCATCTCGCGGGGCTCGTCCTCCCGCGGTACAACGCGCGGGCCCAGGAACGACAGGCGGTGGCGGGGGCGACCGCCCAGCCCAGTGTCGCGGTCCCCGCGGCGCTCTGGGGGGAGTGGACCGGGACCGTGCGCACCTACGACGGCGCCACCACCCCGGTGTCGTTCCTGATCAAATCGGACGACGTCCACGTCCGGCTGGGCGCCGAAACCGCGCTTTGGACCTTGCTCAACGGGCCGTCGTTCCGCAACAACCTGCTCGGCGGTCGATTCGTCGGCACGATCCCCAGTGAGGAGGCGCGCCGATTCCCGCACGACATTGGGATCTCGCTCTGGTGGGACGGGACCAAGTTCGGCGGGTGGGCCGCGGCGTTGACCACCGACGAGCCGGTGACCGGCTCGATGTCGTCGTACCTGGAGCTGCGCCGGGCCTCCCCGCCGAGGTAGTTCCGGCCGTAGGGCGCTGGCGCCTTGCCGGTCCCCGTTGCCCGCGTTAACCTCTCCGGCGAGCGCCGGTCCCTCGCAGGAGGAGTCATCACCATGGATCCTGTCATCGTCACCGCCCGTGTTCTTCACATCGGACTCGGCACCTTCTGGGCGGGAGCCATGATCTTCAACGCGGCGTTTCTGCTCCCGGCGATGCGCGACGCGGGTCCGGACTCAGCCAAAGTGGCCGCCGGTCTCATGCGGCGAAACTTCATGAACGTGGTGCCGACCGTCGCGGTGCTCACGCTGCTCTCGGGTTTCTATCTGCTGGGGAAAGCGTCGGTCGGGTTTGGGCCGGGATACATGGGCAGCCCGATCGGGATCGCCTTCAGTACCGGCATGCTGGCGAGCCTGCTCGCGTTCGCGATCGGCATCACCATGATGCGGCCCGCGATGATGAAGGCGGCGACCCTCGGTCAGACGCTGGCGACGGCGACCCCGGCCGACCGCGAGCGGATCGGCGCGGAGATCCAGGCGCTTCGGGCCCGGGCCGGCAGCGCCGCGAAGGCGGTGGCTTGGCTCCTCGGGATCGCGGTGATCACCATGGCGGTCGGTCGCTACCTCTGAACGGCCCGTAACCTCACGATCTTCGCTACCTCGGCTCGCGCCGGGATCACGGCCATGATACTCGTTCGACTCGCCCCGCTCCTCGTCGCCGTGCCGCTGGCGGCCCAACCACCTCGCCAGGTCACCGCCGACGACTACGCTCGCGCGGAACGTTTCCTCGGTCGACCCACCGCTGCTCTGGTGAGCGGCATGGCCGACCGACCCACCTGGCTCGGTGACGGCCGATTCTGGTACCGGACCACGACCACCGAAGGTTCCGCGTTCAAGGTGATCGACCCGGCTCGGCGAACCCGAGGCCCGCTGTTCGACCACGCCCGCCTGGCCGCCGCCCTCGCCGCGGCCGCGGGCTCGCCGGTCGAAGGCCATCGCCTTCCGCCCAACCTCGAGATCGCGGCCGACGCTCGCTCGGCCGAGGTCGCCGTCGACCGGCGCCGCTTCCGTTGCGACCTGATCGGCTACACCTGTGCCTCTCCGACGCCCCCGATTCCCGATCACGCCAGCGTCTCGCCGGATCGGAAGTGGGCCGTCGTCATTCGGGACGCCAACCTCTGGGCACGCGAGCTGGCCACCGGCCGCGAGCGGCAGCCTACCACCGACGGCATCGCGGATTTCGGATACGCCACCAACAACGCCGGCTGGGTCCATAACGACGATCCCGTGCTCACCTGGTCGCCCGACTCGCGTCGGATCGCCACCTTCCAGCACGACGGGCGCGGGGTGAGCGAGATGACCCTGGTCGGCACCAACGTCGGCGCCCCCAAAGTCGAGCGGTGGAAGTATCCCTTCCCGGGCGACAGCGTGATCTTCCGGATCAGTCGAGTGGTGATCGACCTCGGCGCGCCCGCCGGTCCCCGACTGGTGCGACTGGCGATGCCGCCCGATCAGCACCGCTCCACCGTGTCCGATCACGTCGCCTGCGACGGCGGGATCTGCGACCTCCAGTGGTACCCGGACGGGAGCCATCTGGCCTTCATCTCCTCGTCCCGCGATCACAAGCGGGCCTGGTTCCGCGTCGCCAACGCCGAGACGGGCGAGGTGCGCACCCTGTTCGAGGAGACCAGCGCGACCCAAATCGGCGACGCCTCGTTGCCCGAGAATCTCTGGCGGGTGCTGCCCGCCTCGAACGAGCTGATCTGGTGGTCCCAGCGCGACAACTGGATTCACCTCTACCTCTACGACCTCGGCACCGGCGCGCTCAAGAACCGGATCACCACCGGCGACGGCAACGTCACCGAGATCGTCCGGATCGACGAGAAGGCGCGGCAACTGTACCTGATGGTGAACGGCCGGGAGCCGGGGCGCGATCCCTACTTCAGCCACTTCTATCGAGTCGGGTTCGACGGCCGCGGGCTCACCTTGCTCACGCCGGAGAACGCCCATCACACCGTCACCGCGTCACCCGACGGGAAGCACTTCGTCGATACCTATTCGACGCCCGACACCCCGCCGGTGACGCTGCTTCGGACCATCGCCGGCAAGGTGGTCGATACCCTCGAGCGCGCCGACCTCTCCCGGCTGGTCGCCGCCGGGTGGAAGCCGCCGATTCCGATCACCATGAAGGGCCGTGACGGCACCACTGATATCTACGGCCTGATGTACACCCCGACCCGGCTCGACTCGACTCGGAAGTATCCCGTCATCGATTACATCTATCCCGGACCGCAGTCGGGCAGCGTCGGCCCGCGGTCGTTCTTCCCGGCCCGGGGTGATCATCAGGCGCTCGCCGAGCTGGGGTTCATCGTCGTCCAGATCGACGGGATGGGCACGCCGGGCCGCTCCAAGGCGTTTCACGACACCTACTATGGGCGGATGGGCGACAACACCATTCCCGATCAGGTCGCCGGGATCAGCGAGCTGGCGCGGCGTCATCGGTTCATCGATCTCGATCGGGTCGGCATCTGGGGTCATTCGGGCGGCGGGTTCGCCACCGCGGCGGCGATGTTCCGATTTCCCGACTTCTTCAAGGTGGGGATCTCCGAGTCGGGCAATCACGACAATCGGACCTACGAGGACGATTGGGGCGAGCGATACCAGGGCCTCTTGGTCCGAGACGGCACCACCGACAATTACGCCGAGCAGTCGAACGCGACCCACGCCAAGAACCTGAAGGGGAAGCTGTTCTTGGTTCACGGCGCGATGGACGACAACGTCCCGCCCACCAACACCACCCTGGTAGCCGACGCGCTCGTCAAGGCGGGGAAGGACTTCGATCTCCTGATTTTGCCTAACGCCCGCCACGGGTTCGGGGCCGACGGGCCGTACATGATGCGGCGCCGGTGGGACTATTTCGTCCGGCATCTCCAGGGCGCCGAGCCGCCGAAGGAATTCCAGATCGGGCGGCCCAGAATGGTGCCCTGACGCCCCGATCGCATACGGCCACCCTCGAGACCATGGCACGCCCCACCGCGCCCCCGTCCCTCGACCTGACCATCCTCCCCGACCAGTTGTCGGTTTGCCGCTTGGGCCCGGGTTCCCCGGTTCCTGACTGGGCGGTCAGCGGCCGTCTCACCTCGGTCGCCTGGACCGCCGAAGAAACGTCCATCGTCTGCCCGACCGCCGCCGTTCCCCCGGGCGTCCAATCGGAGCCGGGCTGGCGAGCGTTCGCGGTGGCCGGCCCGCTCGACTTCGGCCTGACCGGCATCCTCCTGTCGATCGCCAAACCCCTCGCCGACGTCGGGGTCAGTATCTTCGCGATCTCGACCTACGATACCGACTACGTGCTCGTCAGGGAATCGTCGCTCGAAGTCGCCAGTGCTGCCCTCACCGCCTACGGGCATCGGCTTCCCGAGAAATAATCGGCCTAGCGGTGGAGCCAGGTGCCGAACGCCATGCCGTGTGCCACCGCCTGGCGGAGCAGCGCGACCGCGGCGTGGTGGTCGGTGGTGTCCTTGCTTAACGACATTTCGTCGTGGCGGTGGTGGGTGGCCGGCGTGGCGGGCGTCGGGGGGCGAAGGCCGCCCCCGCCCTGCCCGAAGCGGGTTGGTGGGTCGCGATGCGGGGGGGCCGGTTCGACAGTGGGCGTTGATACGGCACGGCGGTTGGTCGCCGCAGTTGAGAGGGGGTCGAGGGTTGTAGTGGACTGGCTTAGGCCGCGGATCTGACAGGATAATGGGTCCCTTGGGGGACTTATCCGGCATCGGGCGAGTGAGAACCCGGCTGGGTTTCAGTTGGCAGGGCGGCTAAGCTCTTGACGAGGCGGCGGTTTCGCCGATCTTGACGGGGGCGGCCACAATGGACTATCCGACAAAGGCCGTATCCGGCAACCGAAGAACAAGTTCGGCCGACAAGATCGAAAGAGAAGGCATTTTTCTTCGGGCCTGACGCCGCACGTTCTTGGCCCCGTCGGTGGCAGAAGTTGTAGTCTGCTCTACAACGGAGGGTGAGTTCTTGATCGATCGCGTGACGGCAATTCTCCTGATTAGCCCTGACCCAAGAGCGCTGGCGGACTTCTACAGGAGCACCTTAGGCCTGCCGCTGGAAGATGAGGAACACCCTGGAGTCCCGCTTCACTACGGGTGCGATGTCGGCGGCGTGCATCTCGCCATCCATTCCAGCGCGGGGTTCGCTGGCGTTCCGCGGCGAGATGCTCAAAGTCCCGTCATGGTGCTTGGCACGTCAAGTGTGAGGGCCGTTGCCGAGCGCCTGGCCGCGAATGGTGTTCAAACCATCGGCCCGACCGACCACGGCTTTGGGCTCATCGTGTCGTTTCGCGACCCTGATGGGAACCTCGTTGAAGTAATAGAGGAGTACGAAGCGACGAGGCCATCGGAGTCTGCGGCGGCGGCCGAGGCGGCAGACTCCTAGTCCAAAGGCATCATGAGCGACCGAACAACAGCAGGCAGCGGACGGCGCTTCGCGCCGCCGCTGATGCAAAGCGTTAGGCCGCGGGAGCACTAGGCAACGACTGAATGCACACCGACACGAAGCAGCGATTGTCTCGCCCAGCTTTCATCAGATTGTACCGCAGCCTGCGACGTCGCCATCGACCCGGTAAGGCCAAGACACTCCTCGTCTCGCTATGGGCACACCGGGCGGGGCCGCCCGACGATGTGGCGATCCTCGCGACGGCGCTCGAGGACGCAGAGGTGATTGGAAACCGACTCATTCATTCGACGTGGGCCGGTGGAGGTACCGCTCACCTGGCCGCGGTTCGGCTCAAAGACGTGGCAAAGCCCAAGAAGGGTCTCACCCAGCAGACCGAGTTCCTCACGGCTGCTGACCTCCGTCACGTCGCCCGGTGGCTGGATCGAGTCGATTCGATGTGTGAAGGGTTCTGGTTCCAGCTCGCTCTGGCTTCGGCAAGGGGTGAGGATGCGTCGCCTCCGCCAGCGGCCCAATTGTAGTACGTTAGGCCGCGTTCACAACACAGGAAGACAAATGATCATCGGACCCATTCACCAACGCGAGAGGCAGGCGTTGCTTAGCTTGGCCGTGAGCACAGGACTATTCACCCCCGAGGACGCGGAAGGACTGTTGGGTGGAGTCTTGGATTCCCTGGCTGCGGGCGAGCTGCCCGTAGGACCCGCTGGGGTGGCGTGTCGTGAGTCACCCGATGGCCCGGCAGTTGGTTGGTCGTACTTTGCACCAGACCCGTATGCAGACAAGGTGTGGAATGTGTGGTGGATCGGCGTAAGTCCAAGTCATCATGGCAAGGGCGTTGGCCAGGCGGTTCTTTCTCACGTTGAGCAAACGGTTGCCGCGTCGGGTGCGCGTGTCATCGTTATCGAGACAAGCGATCAGGCACCCTTGGCGCGAGCTCGGAAGTTCTACGCCAAGCTCGGATACGAAGAGCGTGGGCGTATCCCGGACTTTTATGCCAAAGGTGATGCGAAGGTTATTTTCTCGCGATCTATCGCGGCCGCAGCCTACCTAGGCTTCAACAGTTCACAGGAACGAGGCGAATGAGCGCGCATCCTCCAGCCGCAGCGGGAATGCCATCATGATGGGGCTCATGACGTCGAGCGTCGTCTCCGCCTTGGCCCGCCTCGGAGTGCCGGACCACCTCGAATCCGGCCCGACAACTGTCGATGAATTAGCCGCGGCCGTGCAGGCCACACCGGACCTGCTCGAACGACTCATGCGCGCGACAGAGGGCATGGGGATACTTGTTCAGACGCCTGATGGGAGGTGGGCGTAAACCCCGATGTCGGATGTGTTGCGAACCCACTCCCCGACGTCGCTCCGATACCTTGCCAGCTTCATGGCCGAGGAGTGGCATGCCCGCGCCTTCGCGTCACTGGATGAGACGGTTCGAACCGGTGAACTGGCCATGGACAGGGTCTATGGCATGCCTGCGTTCGAGTTCTTTCGACTGAGTCCTGCCGCCGGCGAGAATGTCGACCGAGCGATGACGGGATTCTCTGCCATGGAATCTTCTGTGATCGCCGAGGCGTACGGCTTTGGCGGCACTCAATCGCTGACCGACGTTGGGGGGGGCAAGGGTTGTTCCTGAGTGCCATCCCCAAGCGGTACCCTGGAATGCGGGGGACTCGCTATGAGCTTCCTCAGGTGATCGGCGGGCTCGCGGGCCGGCTGGATTCGGAAGTCGCCGACCGCTTCGGAACGGTGGCAAGTTGATCGTGGCGGACGCCGTTGTTCCTGCCGACAACAGCTTCCCCCCCGCAAAGGTGATGGATCTCACCGTGATGCTCTTCTCGGGCGGCAAAGAGCGAACGGAGGACGAATTGCGGGCGCGATTCGAAGCGGGAGGCTGGAGGTTGAACAAGGTCATTCCGACTGCTTCTCCACTCGCGGTGCTCGAAGGGTCACCAATTCCAGCGAAGTTCTGGCGGGCCATCAAGGGCTGGCCGTTCCGCCCGGGCCGTGGTAGGATGTAGAGAGGCGGCCCGGGCGGACCGGCCTTGTTTAGGTGGCCCGCAGCTGAGCCGCGGACGTTAGGCGGGCACCGAAACGACTACTTATGAGACGGACGTGACGCCAAGCCGGGGTGCCGCCTCTCGCGCCTGACGTGACCCCAGGAGCGGGCCGTCGGCCCTTGCGCTTCTGGTTGCGAACCAACCGCGGCGCGGCCGCCAGGTGTCACACTATTCGCACCTCAGCCGGCCCCCTGGGACAGGGCGTTGAGACATGATGACTCCGTTCGCTGGACACGCGCGCAAGGAGCGGCGAATCGGCGCGTTTCGCCTCGTCGAGACCGAGTACCTCCCGGATGCACGCATACCGCGGCACGCGCACGAACACCCGTACTTCTCTGTCGTGCTCACGGGCGGGTTCTCGGAACAGCTTTCCAGCGGCGCCTCCGACTATGTGCCGGGGTGGGTCACTTACCGCGCGGCGCAGGAGCCGCATGCGACGCGCATCGGTCCCGAGGGCGCGCGCTGCCTGCTGGTGCAGCTCGACACTTCCCCGCCGATCGCGACACGCGTCACCCTCAGCCGCAGCGGGACGCTGGCAGCGCGCTCAGCCGAGCTGACGTATTGTGCCGAGCGACTGGTTCGCGAGTTCAACGCATCCGATGCGGCGTCGGAGCTTGCCGCGGAAGGGTTCATCCTCGCCATTCTGGCGCAGCTATCGCGCGAGCGCTCTCGCGGCCATGACCCCGCGCCGGCCTGGCTCCGACTGCTCGCGTCGCGTCTGCGCGAGTCGTTTCGCGATCCGGTCGATGCGGCAGCGCTTGCGGCCGACGCCGGTGTCAGTCGCGCCCATTTCTTCCGGTCATTCCAGCGCTTCTACGGCCGGACCATGGGCGAGTTCGTACGAGACCTTCGTCTCGCCGCCGCCCGCTCGGCGCTGGCGTCGTCGGACAGGACCGTGAGCGAGATCGCGCACGCCGCGGGGTTCGCCGATCACAGCCACTTCACGCGCGTATTCCGGCGCCACGCGGGCGTCACGCCGGCTTCGTTTCGGCGACTGCACCGGCAGGTGAGATCACTGCCGTCCTAGCCGGCGACTCCTGTTCTAGCGCCCGTACCGATCCTCAACGTACGTTGAGCCTGTGACCACCATTGCCCGTATCGGCCCCATGGCCATTGTGGTGCCCGCCGCATCGCCGGTCGGCGCGGGGCAGCGACAGCCTCGATCGACAGCGCGCTCGCGCGGGCCGTCGAGGCAGAGTTGCGATGTGGCGCGGATTCCGGATGGAGTAGCGCGGTCATTTGCGAGCGCGGCGGCCAAGTGGTGCTGCGAAAGGGATACGACCACGCCGATCACGAGCGCATCGTGCCGTCGACGCCGTCCACCATCTCTCAGGTGGGCTCGCTCATCAGGCGGGTCTTGGAGATGATCACGAAGTGCCTCAACAAATCATCGCCCGCCACCCGCGCCACGTACGCCCACTCCAGCCAGGGGCCTAGCCGTGTCGGAATCGTCGTCAAGCGCGTGAGCGGGATGTCGCTCGAGAGTTCCCCCGGAGAAGAGCCTCGTCGCTCCAGGCCGGGCTCAGGACGATCGCATCTGTCTATCCGCGGGTCGCCGAAACCGGGATCTGATTCGTGAACGGGTCGCCGATTCGACGGAGCGACCAGCGCACCCCGGCACTCCAGGGCAACTTGTGGCAGCACCTCAACGCGAATGGTGGCGTGCAGGCATCCGCGGATGAGCTGCACCTTTGGTATCGCGTGCTGGGTGACGGGAAGGTCATCCCCGGCGCCGCGCGCCGACAAGCAGCTCGACCCCGCTTCATGAACCCGGCGCCCCTACCCTGGTACGGATACGGGTGGAATCTCCACACGGACGCGGCCGGCGTCGTCGAGCGGCTCAGTGAGACCGGAGCCGATCGCCGGTGCGCAGCGGCGATCGTTTGTCGCCCCCATGAGCAGGCGTTCCATCATCCCGCAAGCAACAGCGACGCATCTGACACCATGCAGACTGCCTTGGTCCTTGCAAGGCTCATCCGGAACGCGCCTTGACGTTGCGGCCGATCGTGCCATTGGTAGCGCTGGTGGTGGCGTGCTCGCCGCCATCCACGAGTCGCCTATCCGTGTCAGGGAGCCAACCCGACATGGCCGCGATCGTCGATCGCTTCGCGGACAGCATCGCCGAGCGCTCGCTACCGTCTCAGGACGCGCCGGCAACGCAGCTTGCCCGGCGCGTGGACAGTCTCGCCCGCGCGAGGGTGCCAGCTGGCTTTTCCGGATCCATCCTGCTCGCTCGGGGCGACAGCGTCGTGCTGCACCGGGGGTACGGGCAGGTGAACGGCGATTCGGTCAGCGCCGAGTCACGCTTTTGGATCGCGTCCACGGCCAAACAGTTTGTCAGTACCGCCATCTTGCTGCTGCGCGACCGCGGCCTTCTGTCGCTCGACGACACTATCGCCCGATTCATCAAGGATCTGCCCTCTGACAAGCGGGGCATTTCGATCCGCCAGCTTCTTACCCATACATCGGGGTTCGGTGTCTCGTACGCCGGTGAGAACGCTCCGGATGCGCGCACAGCGATCGCCCGCATGACGGCGGAGCCGATGGCGGGGGCGCCTGGCACCGCTTTTCGATACTCAACGATCAATTACCAGCTGGCCGCGGCCGTCGTCGAGATCGCCGCCGGTGAAGACTACCACGCGTTCGTGCGGCGCGAGCTTTGGGCAAAGGCCGCCATGCGCGCGACCGGCTTCACCGGAGACGCCTCGGCACGATTGGTCGAGCCGGCGGTATCAGGGACTCCCCCGCGGCTCCGGAAACGCGAATGGGGCGCCGAGGGCGTCTACTCGACCGCCGGCGACCTGTGGCGCTGGTACCGCGCGGTCAACGCGGGAAGGGTCATATCGCCGAGCGGCGTCGCCGAGCTGTTTCGGCCGGCCGTCTCCATTCAGGAGGGGCAGACCGCCCTCGGGTGGTTTCTTGGCGCCACCGCTCTTGGCACTCGTCGCCTCTTTACCCGGGGATCCGAGGGCTTCGGAGCCAACTCTCTTCTCTACGTGTATCCGGACCGGGGCTTCACGCTCATCATCCTCAGTCACGCGGGTATGATGAACGATGACCTTTCCTGGCCCCGCGGCATGTTAGGCGACGTGGAGCAGCTCCTGGAGCTCGAGCGCTCACCGGGGGCGAAGCTTCGTCTCGTCCAGTTCGGCGCGGGGCCCGACGCCTTCCATGTCGTGTCAACTCTGATCGTCGGGCCGACCGAGTGTGTCCTGTGGGACGCGCAGTACAAGGTGAGCGATGGCAGGCGGCTCGCCGAGCAGATTGCCACCTCGTGCCCGCGGCTCAGGGAAATCATTCTCTCGCATGCGGACCACGACCATTACATGGGTGCGCTCGAGGTCACGCGGCGGTTCCCCGGCGTTCCTGTCTACATGACGGCTTCTGCCCTCGCGGATTTCAAAGCGAGATCCCAGAAGGATCTGGCGAGCGAAAAGACGCCGCCCAATCCTGAAGCTCCCGACAGTCTCGTCACACCGCAGCTCATACCGGCGCCCTCATTCGCGGTGGACGGCGTTCCGGTGCAGGTGATCCCTGACCTCTCCGGCGACGTCAGGAAACCGGCGAGCAGCGCGCTCTGGATTCCGTCACAGCGAACCGTCCTCGTGGCGGACCTCGCATTCAACGGGACCCACCCCTGGCTGGGAGATGCGGACAGTACATCACGCGCCGACTGGCGCGCGTCGTTGCGACGAATCGCCGCCCTAGAGCCGCTGGTCGTGATTTCGGGACACAAGCGGGACTTGAACACATCCGATTCGCCCGAGCTTCTGGCACAGATGGATCGATACCTGGCAGCGTACGACTCCACCATGCGTGCTGTCGCAACGCCTGCGGAGCTCATCGAGTCGATGCGGAATCAGTACCCGCAACTCGCGCTCCCAGGCCTCATGGGCTACGGCGCGCGCAACCTCTTCAAGAAGTAACGCAGTTCGGATTCGCCAGACGCACCGCGAGCGTTCGAGTACCAATGGAGCTGGTCCGGCCGCTGGGGCATTCCCAAGGCATCGTCAGCAGGCTCTTCTACAAACCGCGCCGCCCGCTGTCAATGACGGTTTCCAATTGCACAGAAAATGACGGGCGAAATTGTCCACTCGGGGTGAGGGCGAGTCTTAGCAGTCTGCGTCGACCGGTCGATGCCACACTCGGAGATCGCGTTTCGCGAGTTCTGGACCAAGGACACCGGTCCGTTCTCCCTTCCCGGCGTTTTTGCGGCGTCGCCAGGTTATTCCAGTTGCCCCTGAAGAAACTGCGGCCCGGCCCGGTGTCACTTGCAACCGGCGCCATCGGCCTCGGGCCGCGTCCCTCCCTACTACCCGCGATCGCGACGGCGGAGCCGGAAATAGACCGGCACCCCCGTCGCCGCCAACGCCACGCCGATCAAGGTATCGACCGGCTGAAAGCGAATGGCGCTGATCAGGAATCCCGCCATCACCACGATGAAGACGATCGGTGTCACCGGATACCCCGGCGTCCGATAGCCGGCCGGTGGTCCGTGGCGGCGCCGGAGCCGGAAGACCGCCCCGACCATCAGGATGTTCGCGAGCTGGAGCGGGACCACCAGGAAGTTGACCAGACGCGAGAACGAGCCGAAGAACAGCAACGCGGCGATCGAGACGAGCGCCGTGAACGCGATGGCTCCCGACGGCACCGCGGTTCGGGGCGACAGCCGACGCAGCGCCGCGAAGAACCGCCGCGCGGGGCCAGTCGACGAATCGACGTGGGCGTCGGCCAGGGTGTAGAAGAGACGGGGCAAGGTCATCACCAGGCCGCCGAGCGCCCCGAAGATCGAGACCACCATCAGGCCATTGAGCAGCGTCGCACCCCGGGGCCCGAACGCCGCCTCGGCCACCGTCGTCGCGACCGCGGTCGGGGCGGCTCGCATCGCCTCGAGCGGTACCACTCGAAGGTAGGCGACGTTGATGACGACGTAGAGCAGGGTGAGCGCCGCGACGCCGAGCCCCAACCCGCGGGGGAAGGCGCGCCCGGGATTGCGGACCTCGCCCGCGACGTGCGAGACGTCGATCCAGCCGTCGTAGGTGAACAACACCGCCGCGATCCCGAGCCCGGTGAACTGGGCGAAGCCGAGTAGGCCACCGGTCGGCGCGGCCACGGCGGTGACGACTGGCGCGGCCGGCGCCGCCAGGAAGAGGCCGCCCACGACGAGACCGGCGATCCCCGCGACCTTGATCGCGGTGAGCGCGATCTGGGTCCGCCCGCCCCACTCCACCCCGGCCAGATTGACCGCGGCAAAGAACCCGATCGCCGCGATGCCCCAACCGACCGGGGGAATCCCCTGCCAACCGCCCCCGGCCCGGTGGATGAACTCGCCGAACGCGATGGCGATCCCGGCGATCGCGCCGGGGCCGGTGACCCAGAGCTCGAGCCACACTTGGAGAAAACCCCAGAACGGCCCGAAGCCCTCGCGGATGATGTGATAGCTGGCCCCTGCTTGAGGGAGGAGAACGCACAGCTCCGCCAAGGTCAGGGCGCCGCAGAGGGTGATCAGTCCGGAGAGGGCCCAGATGAAATGGACTTGCCAGGGACGGTGGGCGACGGCGGCCAGCTCGCCCGGAGTGAAGAAGACGCCCGAGCCGAGCATGTTGCCCATCACGATGGCCGCGACGGCCGCGAGACCGAGCTGGCGGCGAAGCGAGGCGGGGGGCGTCAAGTCGCCCGGAGGGCCCGGCGGAGGGTAGCGACCCGCTCGGCGGCGACCCGATCGGTGGCCAAGCGGCCGCTGCGGAGCGAGGTGCCCACGATGTAGCCGTCGGCCAGCGCTCCGAGCTCGGCGGCGTTGGCCGGGGAGAGCCCGCTTCCAACCAGCACCGGCAGGCCGCCGGCTCGCGCCGCGGTGAGGTCCGCCGGTGTGGGCCCGATCCCCGTCTCGGTGCCGGTGACGATGACCGCATCCGCGCCGGCCGCCGCGGCCTCGCGGGCGGACTGGGCCATCGGCTTGGGGCCATCCACCGGCGCACTGTACTTGACCTGGAGATCGGCGAAGATCTGGACCGAGTCGGCTCCGATCGCCTCGCGATAGGCGAGGATCGCGGCCGGCTCCGGCTCGATGACGCCGAGCTTGCTGCGGACCCGGTCGACGAAGAAATCGAGCCGGATGAACCGCGCCCCGGCCGCGGCGGCGACCGCCAACGACCCACGCCAATCGTTGAGCAGCACTTCGACTCCCACCGGCACCCGCGCTCGGTTCACCACTTCACGAGTCACTCGGGTCATCGCCGCGATGATCTCGGGCCCGCCGATCAGGGTGTGCGGCTGGTCGACATCGTTCTCGACCAGGACCCCTTCGACCCCGCCCCGCTCGAGCGCGGTGAGATCGGCGAGCCCGGCCTCGATCAGAGCGTCGATGGTGGAGAAGGCGGGATAGCCGGGCAGGGGCGGCAACGCGATCATGCCGATCAGCGGCTTTGGGCCCGGGAAGAGCGACATGAAGCGACTCATCGTCGTGTCCTAACCTCCGGTTGCTCCGACGTGGCCGATGACCGACGCCGCCCGAGTCGCGCCCGCCCGGAGCGCCCGAGCCAGTTCGCCGCTCTGAAAGTACTCGATCGCGAAGGCAGCCTGAAAGGCGTCGCCGCAACCAGTGGTGTCGACCACCTCGGCGGCCGGCACCGGTACCGCGGGCACGGCGACGCGTTGGCCGGCGACCAGGCCCGTGCTGCCGGCCGCGCCATGGGTCACCACGATGACGGCCTGCGCGCCGCGCGCCCAGTGGAGCAGCGACTCGACCACCTCGGGAACGGCGCTGAGGAAGACCAGGTCGGCCGTCGCCACGATCGGCGCGATCCCGGCGAAATCCGCCCCGAGGTCGGCGCCGTCGAGCAGGTCGACCACCCGCTTGGCTCCCGGCCTGGCCGCGGTCATCGCCGGCCAGAAGAGGTGCTCCAGTTGGCGGAAGTAGGGGACCGCCACGAGGTCGAACCCGCCGATGAACTCACGATCGGCCGCCGAGAGATGGAGATCGGCGAGCACGCCGGGATGGTACCCACCGGGCGGGAAGATCCGCTCCCCGCCGGGGCCGAGCCGAATCTCTTGGGTGGCGGTGACCCCCGGCGCCTCGCGGAGTCGCGAGGTGTCGACCGCGTCGAGAGCCAGTTTGGCCCGCACCCGCTCGGCCCCGTCGTCGAGCCCGACCGAGCTGACCAAGGCCACCTCGCTCGCGCCGATTCGCCGGCAGTTGATCGCGAAGTTGAGCGAGATGCCGCCGACCGTCTCGACCCCCCGGTCGAGGTGGCGGTCGACGGTGCATTCGCCGACGGCGACGACCTTCATCGACCCCACCGCTGGCGCACGGGCCCCTCGAGGCGGCATCTTGGTTCCTGGACGTTCCCGGTCTCGCCGCGGCCGTAGAAAGGTGACCCCATGCTCCTGTCCGCCACGTTAGGCACGCTCCTCCTGCTCCAACCGATCACCGCCATCGTCCAGGTTCGGCTGATCGATGGCCAGGGCGGCCCTCCCGTCGAGGACGCGACCGTCCTGGTGGCGGGCGACCGAATCACGGCGGCCGGCCCCTCCGCCCAGGTCAAGGTCCCCGCCGGGGCCAGGATCGTCCAAGGCCGGGGCCGCTCGCTCCTTCCCGGCCTCGCCGACATGCATACCCACTTGGGCGGCGGCTGGGATGGAGAATCCGCCGACTACTTCGGCTACCGCCTTACCATGGGTGCGTTGCTCTACAACGGCGTCACCACCGTTCTCGACCCGGGCGACGTCACCAGCTACGTCAAGCAGCTTCGTGACGAAGTGAAAGCCGGGCGCCTGGCCGGTCCCCGGATCTACTACACCGGCCTGGTGCTCGACGGTCCCAAGCCGGTCTGGCCCGACA
This sequence comes from Gemmatimonadales bacterium, assembly GCA_046160105.1. Lineage (GTDB taxonomy): Bacteria > Gemmatimonadota > Gemmatimonadetes > Gemmatimonadales > GWC2-71-9 > SHZU01. The sequence goes on from JBJXGT010000054.1 coordinate 72,404, forward strand.
TCTCGGGCGCCGTGGGGACGGCGGAGCAGGCGGGCCATTTCGTCCGCCAAATGAAGCAGGCCGACGCGACTTTCATCAAGGCGTACGGAGGACTCTCGACCGAGATGCTCCGGACCGTAGTCGACAGCGCCTCCAGCCAGTCGCTCCGGGTCATTGCCGATGTCTGGCTGCGGAACGGCTCCTTGGCCGATGCCCAGACTGGGATCGCCGCCTTCGCCCACGGGGGCAGCCGGCCGATGACCGACGAGGCCATCCGATATATGGCCGAGCGAGGGACCATGTCGATCACGACACTGGCGGTCTACGAGGCGTTCACTCGGCGCCGGTTCGCCAATCTCGGCTTTATCGATCAGCCGCTGTTGCGGGACGTGCTCAACCCGGTCTACTCCGAGCAGATGAGGGCCCATGGCCGAAAACCGTTGTCGGCCCAGGACTCGGCAGGGGTGCGGCGATGGACCGAGTCGGAGGCCAACGCCCGCGCCAACGTCAAGCGGATGTTCGACGGCGGCGTGCCGCTGGTCGCGGGCACCGACGCACCCTATCCGGGCGACTACTACGGTGAGGGCCTCCAGCGGGAGCTCGAGCTCCTCGTCGAGGCCGGGATCCCTCCGCTGGCGGTGATCTCGATCGCCACCCGCAACGCGGCCCGTCTGATCGGTGCCGAGTCAGAGTGGGGGACCGTGGAAAAAGGTAAGGTGGCCGATTTGCTCCTGGTGGACGGCGACCCGTCGAAGCGGATCAGCGACACCCGGAACATCGTGATGGTTACTCAAGGCGGCCGGGTGGTGGATCGGGCCGCGCTCCGGTACGACCCGCGCCGGGACCCGCAGTACCACCCGGTCGTCCTCCGGCCCCATTGAGCCGGCGTCCGCCCAGTTTGCTCAGGTCCGCGGATGGCTTCAGCGGCGCAGGAAGGCCGGCTGAAAGTCGAAGCCGATCCGAACGTAGGGACCAGATCCCCCGAACTTCACCATCCCGCCGGCAACAACGCCGTGGATCGTCCCCGCCTTGCCACTCACCAACGGCACCCCAGCCAGCCCCGCCAAAGTGAAGCCGTTGGTGCTCTCGGCCGCGTCGGTCGAGTTGTCGAAGGTCGTCCTCCGCCGGGCAAAGGTGGCCTCGCCCCCGAACCACGGACAGCGGGGCTTGGCCGAGCAACTCGACAGCTTGGCGCGGACTTGGCCGCCAAAGTGCAGAATGTTGTCGCTTTCCCCGTCGACCCCGCCGAACACGCCTCGCGCATAGGCGGCCGTCGGGTGAATGGTGACCTTGTCGCTCGACCCGAGGGCAAAGCCGGGGGCGATCCGGATGTCGAGACCGAACTGGGTTGGGCTGTTATCGAGTATGAAGCAGCCATTCGACGTCAGAGCCAACATAACCAGACCAAGGACCAGCGCTGATACCCGCTTCATGGGACCCTCCAGAGCGTGGGATTGCCGGAGAACCATGCTCTACCTTACTGTCTGAAGCAGAAACCGGCAAATCGAACGGCAGTGTAGCTCCCATACCTGGGTAGGCAACGTCGAGGCCTCACCCTACCTGCTCAGCTCCTCAAACGGGCCCGCAAGAACCGCCCGGTATGGGACGCCTTGCACGACGCCACCTCCTCCGGTGTCCCCGTCACCACCACCCGTCCCCCGCCATGTCCCCCTTCCGGCCCCAGATCGATCACATGGTCCGCCGTCTTGATCACGTCGAGATGATGCTCGATCAGGACGACCGTGTGCCCGGCATCCACCAGTTGGTTGAGCGACGCCAACAACCGCTCCACGTCCGCCAGATGCAGCCCGGTGGTCGGCTCGTCGAGGATGTAGACCGTGTGCTTGGCCCGCTGGAGCTTGGACAGCTCGGTCGCGATCTTTACCCGCTGCGCCTCGCCGCCCGAAAGCGTCGTCGAGGACTGGCCCAACGTCAGGTAGCCGAGCCCGAGGTCGAACAGGACGTCGACCTTCTTCCGGACCACCGCGTCGTCGGCGAAGAACTTGACCGCCTCTTCCACCGAGAGATTCAACACGTCGTCGATGGTCTTCCCCCGCACCAGCACGTCCAGCGTCTCGGCGTTGAACCGGGCCCCCTTGCAGGCGCCGCAGAGCACTTCGACGTCGGGCATGAAGTAGAGTTGGGTGGTGATGACCCCCTCGCCCTGACATTCCTCGCAGCGACCCCCTTTGACGTTGAAGCTGAACCGACCGACCTGGTAGCCGCGTTCCACCGACAGCGCGGCCCGGGCGAACAGCTCCCGGATGTTGTCGTAGAAGCCGATGTAGGTCGCCGGGTTGGACCGGCTGTTCCGACCGATCGGCGACTGGTCGATGTTCACCACCTTGTGGACCCGCTCCATCCCGTCGACCCCGTCGTGCTCCCCTGGCAAGGTTCGGGTGTCGACCAGCCGCTTCCAGAGCGCCTTGTAGAGCACCTCGTTGACCAGGGTGCTCTTGCCGGAGCCCGAGGCGCCGGTGATCGCCACCATGATGCCTAACGGGATCCGGACGTCGATCGACTGAAGGTTGTTCTCCCGGGCTCGGCGCACGACCAGGGCCTGACCGGTGCCGGTCCGGCGTCGCTTCGGGGTGACGATCCGGCGGGCGCCGGAGAGGAACTGACCGGTCGGCGACTCCTTGCAGCGGAGAATGTCGGCGAGCGTGCCCTGGACCACCACCCGGCCGCCGTGGACCCCGGGCCCGGGCCCCATCTCGATCAGGTGGTCGGCGGCCCGCATGGTGTCCTCGTCGTGTTCCACCACGATCACCGTGTTGCCGATGTCGCGGAGGCGCTCCAGCGTCGCGATCATCTTGACGTTGTCTTTGGGATGGAGCCCGATGCTCGGCTCGTCGAGGACGTAGAGCATCCCCATCAGCCCCGAGCCGATCTGGGTCGAGAGCCGGATCCGCTGCGACTCGCCGCCGGACAACGTCCCGGAACGGCGATTGAAGTTGAGGTAGTCGAGCCCGATCCCGAGCAGCAGGATCAGCCGCCCCCGGATCTCCGCCAGCACCTGACGGCCGGCGTCGCCACCGCGGGCGGGCATCTTGATCTTCTCGAGGAAGCCGAGCAGCCGATCGAAGTTGAGCTGGCCAACCTCGTGAACGTTCTTGCCTCCGATCGTGAACAGGAGCCGGGTCGCCCGGAGCCTGGTGCCCTGACAGTCGGGGCAGACGTGCTCCACCATCACCTTGTCGAGCCACGCCTCCATCCCCGAGCTCGCCTCGCCCCGCTGCCGATAGCGCCGGTAGTGCCGCTCGATCCGCCGCGCGATACCCCCGAAGCCGATCTCCTTCCCCTCCCAATCCTCCCGCTTCACCTTCGACTCCGGCGGGGTGATCACCGAGATCTTCTTCGGCTCGATCCCGTTCAGGATCGCGGTCCGGGCCGACTCGGCGAGGCGCTCCCACGGGGTGTCGAGCGAGAATCCCAGCGCCTTCGACAGGCTGTACATCATTCGCCCGTCCCAGGTGTCGGGGTTGTAGCGGAATGCCTCGGCGACGAAGCACCCGCCCCGGACGCTTCGTTTGGGATCGGGCACCAGCAGCTCCGGATGGGTCAGCTTGTGGACCCCGAGCCCCCCGCAGGTCCGGCAGGCGCTCTCCGGATCGTTGAAGACGAAATAGCCGGATTTGATGTCGCCGTAGACGAAGTGGTGGGTCTCGCTGCAGTTGGCTTTGGTCCACTTCTCGGCGACGGCCTTGGGCACCCCGCCGAGCAGCTCGATGCGCGCCAGCCCGTCACCGATGAGCAGGGTATTGGCGATCCCGGCCCGGATCGCCTTCTCGTGGCGGCGACTCACCACGAATCGGTCGACCACGGCGTCGATCTCCGTCACCTCCGATGCGTCGAGCCCGACTTCGCCGGCGATGTCGACCGGCTCGCCGTCGACGATCAGTCGCCGGCAGCCCTTCTTCCGGAGCTCGGTGAAGACGAAGTCGAGATCCTCGCCATAGACCTTGAACGCCGGTGCCCGGAGCTCGATCTGGGCCCCTTCGGGCAACGACAGAATCGCCTCGAGGATCTGACCCGAGGTCCGGCTCGGCACCGGCTCGCCGGTTCGGGGACAGTGTGGCTCGGCGATGGTGGCGAAGAGGAGGTTGAGGTAGGCCGCCACGTCGGTCATCGTGCCGACGGTGGAGCGGGGATTGTTGACGGTGGTCTTCTGCTCGATCGAGATCACCGGCGAGAGCCCGAAGACGTAGTCGACGTCGGGCCGGGCCACCTTGGCGACGAACATCTTCGCGAAGTTCGACAGCGATTCCAGGTACCGCCGTTGCCCCTCGGCGTAGATGGTGTCGAACGCCAGGCTCGATTTCCCCGAACCGGAGAGCCCGGTGACCACGATCAACTGATCCCGGGGCAACTCCACGGTGATGTTCTTGAGATTGTGGACCCGAGCGCCCTGCACGGCGATGGTCTGCCGGGGGCCCTTCTTCTCGGGGCGCGGCGCGGCGGCTTTCGGGGATCGCTTAGCGGTCACGGCCGCCGCTCAGTCCGAAGAACGCCAACTCCTCCACGGTGACGTTGCTCCGCCGGGTGAGCTGGACCGAGGTGGACGCCTTGCCGATCAATCCCCGATGGGCGAGATACTCGCAGGCCGTGACGACGCCTTCCACGTCGAAGTGTTTCTTGAAGTGATCGTCGATCTCGGTCGCCGACCGGATCTCGCCCACCTCGCCGAGGTAGTCGATCAGCGGGGCGAACAGCGCGGGAGCCCGGGTTGCGATGTACTCCTCCGCGGCCCCGAGCGCCGCTTCGACCGCCGCGGGCGCCTTTCGCTGATTGAGCAGGTCGAGGTAGATCACCCCGAAGAACTTGCGATTGAGAGCAAGCGCCTGCGGGACGACCTCCCGGTCGGCCACCAAGCCGGCCGCGATCACTTCGATTTTGGCCAGCGCCGTCGCCGCGGCGAGAATCCACAGCGAGCAGTACTCGAGGTCGCCGCGGGTCACCAGCCACTTCCGGGCCTTGTCGAGCGACGGCAGCGCCGCCGTCGCCGCGCGGAACAGTTGGATGGTGCGGTCGCGGACCCCCAACTCGCTCAGGTGGGCGCACAGCTCGGTGATGGTCTCGTCGTGGGTATAGAGCAGCCGCCCCTTGGCCAGGAACGAATGCATGAACGAGTTGGTCACCGTGCCCTCGACCGTCTTCCGGAATTCGGCCCTGGGGATCAGGATGGCGTGGACGTTGACGCCGTCGGCGTAGAGGGCGCGGTCGCCAGTTGGCACCTTGCGATCGTCGATGGTGACCAAGACGAGGTCGATGTCGGAGCGGGCCCAGACCACGTCGTGCGACAGGCTGCCGCAGAGGATCGCGGCGAGGATCGAGCGGTCCTCCTTGATCCGCGCCACCAGCCCGTCGAGCGCCCGGGTGAACGTCTCGTTGGCCGAGTCCGCCGTCATCGCAATTGCCCACGGATGGGCGGTGGGAGGCGGTCCGCCTGGTAGGCCGCAGCCCGCGCCGCCGGCGGAACGTCCCGCCAACGCGGGAGACCCGGCTTCCCGTCGATCGCGTCGAGCATGCCTCGCAGGTAGCCGGTCGCGAAGATGTGGCCAAGGAACCCATACCCGTCGTTCGGCCCGGCTTCCAGAGCCAGCCTGGGCACATGGTCGATCCGGATCGGGCTGTCGCAGCCGGTCCGGCGCAGGGTTTCGAACAACGGCACGAAATCGGTGGGACCGTCGTCGGGAAAGGTCTCCACGAAATCGGTCGGGGCGCCGGCCACGTCGCGGTAGTGCATGTGGTGGATCCGCCCCCGGTAGCGCTCGGCGACCGTGGGAAGGTCGGCGCCCATCTCGAGAAAGCACCCGGTGCACAGCGCGATCCCGTTGACCTCGCTTGGCGACAGCGCGATCAACCGGTCGAAGGCCTCGACGCTGGTCATGATCCGATGGAGCCGGCAGATGGGTGACAACGGCGGATCGTCGGGGTGCATCGCGAGTTTGACGCCGGCCGCCTCGGCCACCGGAATGACTCGGCGAAGGAAGTACTCGAGGTTGTCCCACATCGCCTCGATGGCAATCGGCGTCTCGTCATGGGGCACGGTCGCGTCGGTGAGGTCGGCGGCGCGGAACGCCGTGGTGGCCGCGCCGCCCCGGGCCAGCGCGGCATCCGTGGTCCGCACCACCATCGCATCGGCCAGCACCTGGGGCATGAAGTTGTAGCAGAGGACTTCGACTCCGAGCCGGCCCATGTTGGCGAGGGCGGTCTCGAACGCGCGAATCTGGCCGTCGCGCCCTTCCTTGCCCATGACGATCCGGTCGATCGGCGGACCGCATTCGACCACCGCCATGGTGAGGCCCGCTTCGGCCAAACGGCGGACCGCCGCGCGGAGATCGTCGTAGTCGACCGGCATGGTCTTCATGTCGTAGTAGACGACGTGATCGACGCCGATCTGCTTGATCACCTTGAGATGTTCGTCGGGGTAGGGAGCGACGGCTGCCATGGCGAGACGCATCGTCGGTTACCTCACCTTGACTAACTCGAGATCCCGGACCCGGTCGACGGTGAATCGCATCCCGGTCACCCGACCCGACGGCCCCCGAGTGAATTTGATCGAGACCTTGCCCAGGGCGTAGAGATCGAACTGGCCGCCGTCCATCGAGCTGCCCCAGAAAAGATCGGGCCCGAGCGCGGTGAGGGGAAGCACCTGGCTGGCCTGGACACCCGCCGCGATCCGCAGCACCAGGCCCTTGGGCTCCTCGGCAACGGTGTAGTACGCGTCGAGCGCCGCGAGGTGGTAGACGCCGACGTAGTCCTTCGCCCGGACGGCCGGGACCGTGGTCACCCGCCGGAATCGGCGCGGCGCGGGCCATCCCGCCTGGCGGACGTCGAGGTCGGGCAGGAGACAGCCCCCGCACGGCACTGGGGCGATCGTGAGGCGCGCGCCCCGCTGGAGCGCCGGCGTCGCGAATCGTCCCTCGGCCGCCTTGGCGACCCGGACCTCGGTACCGAGGTAATCGAACCGGATGAAGGGTTGGTCCCGTGAACCCGCGGCAACCGGATCGGACCCAAACACGTAGCCGGCGCCGGGCTCGACGAAGACCCCCGAGAGCAGCCGGGTTTCGGCCGCCGAGACGGGTCCGGTCGCCGGCTCCGCTTGGGCCATGGCCCGGCTGACGTCGCCGGACGGATAGCCCTCCGCCGCAAGGAAGAGGTCCGTCACCGCGATGTCCACTGAATTCGGGGAGAGGCCGCCGAGCTGGTTGGTGAAGTTGGCGATGATGAGGTCCAGCTCGGGATAGAAGACGTAGTGAGTCCCGGTAAATCCCCCGTGAGCCCAGCCGATCAGGCCTCGGTGGGGGAAGACGGCGATTCCCCGCCGGTACCCGGCCGGCATCCCATCGCCGAGGTTGAATGGCCGGGTCATCCGTTCGAACAGTGAACCCGGTTTCTCATGATCCCGGCGGAGTTCCAAGAGCCAATGGATGAAGTCCCGCATGGTGGTGATGGCGGACCCGTCGCCGGAGGTGTGGAACGGGACGTTCACCAGCGGCGGCGCGGGATCGTCGGGGCCGCCCAGGTAGGTCGGTGCCTGATTGTCGTAGAAATGATGGAGCGACGGATCGGCCAGGCTCGACGTCATCCCGAGGGGCCGGAAGACCAGGTCCTGCATCGCATCCCAGAACGATCGGCCGGTGACCGCGGCGATCACCCTGGCCAAGATCCGATAGTTGGTGTCGGTGTACGCCATCGAACTCCCGGGCGGGAAGTTGAGACGGCGCTGCCGGGTGCTCAGCTGGTACATCTCGTCGACGGTGAGGCTTCCCCGCAGCCCGGCGAGCGCGAGCAGGGTCTCGTCCTGCCACAGACCGGAGCTCATCGTGAGCAGGTGGTCAATGGTGACCGGGGCGCCCATGTCCGGCAAGTCCGGCAGGTACCGTCGCACCGGGTCGGTTAGGCGGACCTTGCCTTGGTCCTCCAGGCGGAGGACGGCCGTCGCGACGAGACTCTTGGTGATCGACGCGAGGCGATACCGCGTGTCCGGGGTCCACGGCACCCCGAACTCTCGCTGGGCCGCGCCATACCCCTTGAGGTGGATCACCTGGCCTCGGTGAATCACCACCACCACCCCGCCCACGGTAGGGGGTTTGGTGTAGGGTGCGTAGAGCGAATCGATCTGGCGGGAGAACTCGGGCCGGAGCGCGAACACCGCCGGCGCCGGGGCCTGCGCCGCCACGTTCGCCACGAAGACCAGGGTGAATGCGACGGCGTCACCGAATGGCCTCACGACGCCTCCTCGAGGATCCGACCGTGGAATCCGGGCGGCCCGCTTGTCGGGCCCCGGAATGGGGGTAGAATCTTATGGTGTGTCCGCACGGGCACCACCCTCCCAATTCGCCGGAGACTCGATGTCGACGCTCCTCCGCCCCGGGATCCTTCTTGCTGGCTTGACCCTGTGGCCGGCTCTGGCCCAAGCCCAGCCCCGGGTTTCCCGTCCCGGCGCATACCAAGGCTACTCGACCGAACAGTACGACGGATACCAACGCAGTTCCCTGTATCTGACCATGCGCGATGGGGTGCGCCTGGCGGCGGACATCATCCGACCGACCAAGGGCGGAGTGCTGCACCAGGAACGGTTACCGGTGGTCTGGGCCCATCACCGGTATCACCGGGCCACGATCGTCAACGGCGCCCTTCGCACCACGTTCGGCGAGATGGCCCTGCTTCTCAAATACGGCTACGTCTTGGCCGTGGTCGATGCCCGAGGCGCCGGCGCATCGTTCGGCCACACCCCCGGCTTCTACGCCACGGAGGAACGAAGGGACACCTACGAGGTCACCGAGTGGCTGGCGAGGCAGCCCTGGTCCACCGGAAAGGTCGGGATGTGGGGCCGCTCCTACCTCGGACACATCCAATACTACGCGGCGGCGGAGCGGCCGCCGAGTCTCAAGGCCATCTTCCCCGAGATGGCCACCTTCGACTGGTTCGATGACTTCAATCCCGGCGGGATCTTCCATGAGTACGCCCTGCCGACCTGGCGGTTTCTGACGAAGAACCTCGACGAATCGAAGACGTTCGAGTGGTACGGCGTGCCGTTCGGCCCGGTCGCCCCGGTGGATGGAGATTCCGGGGAGGCGCTCCGGGCGGCGGCCATTCGGGACCATGACGGCAATCTCGACGTCGGCGAGCTGTTCCGAGACTCCCCCTACCGCAACTCGGTGGAGCCCCGAACCGGTGAGCGGCTCTACCAGGCCCGGAGCGTGGCCAGCCATCGGCGAGACATCTCGGCCTCCGGCATCGGGATCTATCACATGAACGGCTGGCTCGACGAGCCCCGTCAGGCCGTAATGCTCTACCGCAATCTCGCCACACCTCGCAAGCTGGTCATCGGCCCCTGGTATCACACCCAGTCTCGCGGGTTCGACAATCAGGTCGAACATCTCCGCTGGTACGACTACTGGCTCAAGGGGATCGACAACGGCATCATGCGGGAGCCGCCGATCTACTACGCCACCTTCAACGCGCCGCCGGACAGTGTCTGGCAATGGGCCTCCACTTGGCCGCTCCCGACCGAGCGCCGGATCAAGCATTACTTCGGCCCCGGTCCGAGTGGGTCGATCCAGTCGCGGAACGACGGCTCCCTGGCCCCGGTCCGCCCGAAGGGCCCCGGAGCCGACGAACAGACCATCGACACCTCCACAACGTCGGGCCGAGCCAACCGGTGGACGGTCGGCTACGGCCACCCGCCCGGCTACCCCGATATGGCGCCGAACGACGCCAAGGGCTGGACCTACACCACGGCCCCCCTCCGCGAACGCGTTCTGGTGACCGGCCACCCCGTCGCGAGGCTCTGGGTGACCGCCGACACCACCGATGCCGACTTCTTCGTCTACCTCGAGGAGGTCGAACCGAGTGGCAAGTCGAACTTCGTGACGGACGGTCTGATCCGGGCCGCGCGGAGCCGGCTCGGCACCGCCCCCTACGACAAATTCGGGCTGCCCTACCTGCGGCAGTCATCGGACGATCCGCCAGTGCGGCTTTCCCCTAGCAAGCCGACCGAACTCGTGATCGAGTTGCTGCCGACCTCGATCTACTTCCGGCCGGGAAATCGGATCCGAGTGACCATCACCGGCCGGGATCACCTCAACTTTCCCGGGTCTCCCCGGGCCTCTCGGGTGACGATCCTTCGGTCGGCGACCTATCCGTCGCACATCGAGCTGCCGGTTATTTCGCAGACCACCCGATGATCGCCGTCCCGCTCCTGCTGGCTGCGGCGGTGATCGCTCACGACCAAGGCCAGCCACCACCCTCGCCCGGCCAGGTGCGGGCGGCCTTTCGCCAACCGCCCAAGCGGTACCGCCCGATGGTTCGCTGGTTCTGGCCCGGTGGCGACGTCCGCGACGACCAGCTCAAACGAGAGATCGGACTGCTCGACGAGGCGCATTTCGGCGGCGCCGAGATCCAGCCGTTCCGGCTCGGGCTCGATCCCCGCGCGCCCGTTGACGTGCTCCGGCGAGTGCACGACTACCGCACCCCATCCTTCTTCGGGCATGTCCGGGCCGCACTCGAAGAGGCGGCCCGCCGCGAGATGTGGATCGACTACACGATGGGATCCGGGTGGCCCTTCGGCGGCGGAATGACGATCACCCCGGAACGATCGGGACTCGAGCTCCGCCTGGCCCACCGGGCGGTCGCTGGCGGACACCGGTTTTCCGGTCCGATCCCTTGGCCGACATCGCCGCCCGGATTCGGCACCTTCGTGGCCAGGATTACCGGGGCCGCGGATTCGTTGCCGGCTGGTTGGGCCGCCCGGCTCGCGGCTCGCGAAAAACTCGTCGCGGTCGTGGCCGTCCGCGGATCCGCGGCTGTGATCGACACCGCCGCGAGCAAGGACCTGATCGGGCGCCCGGTCAGGGTGGTGAAGCGGCGGGGCGCGCTCGACCTGGGCTCCACCGTCGTCCTCACCGACCGGGTGAAGCCCGACCGGATGCTCGATTGGACGCCGCCCGAGGGGGAGTGGCAGCTCTTCGTCATGGTGCAGGCCCCGACGGACGAGCGAGTCCTCGGCGGGGTGGGCGGGCCACAACTCGTGGCGGACCACCTCGATCGACACGCGATCGAGGCCCACCTGGCCGCCGTCGGCGACTCGGCGGTGAAGTACCTGCGGCGGTTCGTCGGCACCACCTGGCGCGGCGTCTTCATCGACAGCCTCGAGCTGGCGGCCGAGCTGTGCTGGACCGACGCGTTCCTGACCCACTTTCGCCGGCTCCGCGGCTATGACCTGACGCCATTCCTGCCGCTGCTCGACCGCGCCTACGACGCGGCCGGCGTCGGCGACCGGATCCGGCACGACTTCGACGAGACGGTGGCGGACCTGCTGACCGAGCAAGCCTTCGGTTCGTTCGCCCACTGGGCCACCCGCCATCGAATGGTTTCCCGAATTCAGGGGCACGATGCCTGGGCCGACCAAGAGCGCCTCTACTCCCTCGCCACTATTCCAGAGACGGAAAACCTCCACGCCGGCGGACGGTACGACCTCCTCAAGCTGGCGTCCTCGGCGGCCCACGCCTACGGCCGGCCGATCACCTCCGCCGAGAGCTTCGTGTGGATCATGGAGGAGTACCAGACCACTCCCGAGAAGATGAAGCGCCAGGCCGACGAGATGATCGCCGCCGGGGTGAACCAGATCGTGGCGAGCGGTTTTCCGTATGAGTACCTGGACCGACCCGAACCGGGCTGGTACCCGTTCGTTGCCCCCTTCCCCTACGGATCGCACCTCAACCACCACGACCCGTTCTGGCGGTTTCTCCCCGCGCTGAACGACTACATCACCAGGCTTCAGTTCCTGTCGCAGATCGGCGAGACGGTGGCCCCGATTGCCGTCCTCCAAGCGGACCTCGCCTTTTCGCACCGGCCGGCGGACGCGCCGGTGGTTCGGTTCGTCCGCGATCTCCTCGGCGCCGGGTACGATTTCGACTACTTGAACGGTCCGGCGATCCTTGGCTCGCGGGTGGCCGCCGAGCGGCTCGTCTCCCCCGGGGGGGCCCGGTACGAAGCGCTGGTTCTGGTCGATGCGGCGGAGCTCGGCGTCGAGATCGTCGGGCGACTCGCGGCGTTCGGACGAGCGGGACTTCCGATCATCGTCGCCGGCAAGCGGCCGAGCGATCAGCCAGGGTATCGGAACTATCGAGCCGGCCGGGATCGAATCCGCGGGCTGATCGACGCGATGGAACGGTTTCCGAGTGTGGTGTTCGCCGCCGATCCGGAGGAGGCCGTGAATCGCATCCGCTCCACGGTGAGGCCCACCATCCACGTGCTCGAGGGGTCCGGTGCGGGGATCAACTCGATCGCGAAACGGATCGGTTCGCTGGACGCCTATTTCCTCCGCACCGGATCGACGGAAGCGACGACGCTCACGGTCCGGTTCCCACGGGCGCTGGGTGCCGCGGAACGGTGGGATCCCTGGGACGGCACCGCCGCGCCCGTGGCCCCGGTGGATGATTCGGGGTCTTTCAAGATCGACCTCGAGCCCTTGGGATCGGCCTTGATCGTCTTCGACCGGGCAGCCCGGCCGATGGCGGCCGCCCCCGAGGCCGTCGTCCCACCGCCCCGGATCGTGGAGATCGGCGGCGGCCCCTCACCATGGCGGTTCGAAGCGAAGGGAAGGCTCGGTCAGGATGGGGAGACCCGAGTCGAACGTACCACCACCAAACTGTTCGATTGGGCCACCGATTCGATCTTCAAGAACTTCTCGGGCAACGGAACCTACTCGATTCGGTTCGCACTCGATTCCGCCGACCTCGTCGGCACTCGAACGGAATTGGACCTGGGCCAAGTACGAGATGTGGCCGAGGTCACCTTGAACGGGGTGAGGGGCCCTGCCTTGCTGCTGCGGCCCTATCGCCGCGACGTGACTGGACTGGTCAGACCGGGCTGGAACGAGCTGCAGGTCACCGTGACCAACCCACCCCTCAACCGCATGATCGGTGCGGGCGCGCCGCTCGGGATGCTCTTCGCCGAGGCTTTCGCCCGGCCTCCTACCCGGCTTCCGGCCGGGTTGATGGGTCCGGTCCGGCTCCTGGTCCGGCGCCCCTAGGCACCGGCGAACGTCGCTCCGAAATCGACCAGCTTGGCAATGGCCTTTTCCGCCTGGTTGATCGGGTGGACCCGGGTCTCGGCGATGAGTGCGTTGTAGCGCGGAAAGCCCGCCTCGGCGTCCTCGGCCCACTCCTTGGCAAAGGCACCGCTCCGAATTCGGTCCAGCGTGTTCCGCATCGTGTCCCGGACCGCCGGTGGCAAGACGAGGTCCTTGTTGCTGAGTTCCCCGAACTGCGCCGTGCGGGAGTGAAGCCGAAGCTGCTCCCAGAAACCGAGGGTGGCACAGGCCTGGAAGACTTCGGCCGTTTCGCCGGATCCGTACATCTCGAGCGTCACCACCCCGGGATCGATCCCCGCTTCCGTGAGCACGTCGAAGGCCCAGGTCATCGACCGGGTGAAGATCGGCATCAGGGTCTGTTCGATGAACAGGTCGATCACGGTCTCCTGCTCGAACGAAAGCTCGATCGCCCCGGCCCGGGTGGCGCCGATCCCCTTGGCGAGCGCGAGGAGAATGTCCCGCGCCCGCCCAGAGCCGTCCTGGCCCACCGCCACATACGCTGGTGCGCCCTTCCCGGCCTCGAACGACGACCGGACCACGGCGCCGATCATCCGGGGGGCGAGCAAGACGACATCGACGAAGGGTGGTGGCACGATCGCGCCGAAATGGAAGTTGTAGCCGTGGCCGAAGCAGAGAAGCTTGCCGGGGCCCAAGTCGGCGGCGAGGTCCTGGTCGTAGACCTGGCGCTGGACCTCGTCCGGGATCAACAGCATCAACACGTCGGCGACCTTGGCGCACCCCTTCACCGCGATGGTGGCAAACCCGTCCGCCCGGGCCCGGTCGATGCTCGCGTCGCCGATGCCGGCGATCGTTACGGCGATGCCGCTGTCACGGAGGTTGAGGGCCTGGGCCCGTCCCTGGTTGCCGTAGCCGACGATGACGATTCGTCGATCCGCGAGATAGGCCAGATCGGCGTCGATGTCCCGATAGACTCGGAGGTTCGACCCAAGGGAGGGCGCGGGCGGAACAAGAGGTGTCATGTTCGGGCTCCGGTTGCAAGGCGAATTTGGGGACGGCTGATGCATCTCCACTGAGATTGCTTCGCCACTCCGACAATGTCTAGATGGCGACTCGGCGACGCCACAGGCGACCCCGCGGGGACAAGCTGCCTCGCCGGGTTCGACCAGTGGCGGGGGTCGGCCGTTGCGCCGGCGCCGACCCGGCATGGCGACGCGTCAACAACCCGGTCTCTGTCCCGGGGCAGGCGAATACCGCTGGCTAATAAATGGACGCATTTTCAGGTTAGAGTGGCCAGGACTTTGGCGATTGAGTTCTCGACCTGAAAGACCTGATGACGTGGCGCGATTTCGGCGTCTCACGCGGTGCGACCCCGGGCGATAAGTTGGCGCAGTTTACGCCAACCAGTTACAAGCTTCTTGATAGATGGTGGTTGCGATTCCTCCGGTTCTGTTCAGTCGATGGGTCGGACGTGCCCTGATCGTCAGCTCCTTGGTCGTTGGTCAGGCCGGGCACCTCTCGGCCCAAGACTTCGCGTCGGCCGTGGCATCACTGGTGTCGACCCGGCCGCCGACCTTCGGGCGGATGGTCCAGGCGGCGGGTCGGTTGCCCATCGGTCCCTCCACCTTCGGCCTTCCTGCGGTGGCCAACCAGGCGCGGGTCGGCGGGGGGGGACAGCCGGGCCGCCCCGGTCTCGCCCCCGTGCCCGCCGCCAGCTCCGTCATCCGCGTCGCGGGATCGGCCCAACCCGAAATCCCCAGCCGGGGTCGCTCGCCGGAAGCGCCCCGAGTGACCGAGGAATCCGACGCCGTCGCAAACCTGGTAGTGACGAAGACCGGCCCGATGTTTGGCGGGCGAGGCGTCAACGTCGACTATACGATCGGGGTCCGAAACCAAGGGCCAAATTCGGCTCGCAACGTCGTCGTGACCGATACTCTGCCTTCGGGCGTCACGTTCGTAAGCGCCAGCGGAGGCGGACGTTACGCGGGCGGCGTGGTCACCTGGCCGACCGTCTCGAGGCTCGCCACTGGGGTGTCGGTCTCGTTCCGGGTCACGGCCCGCTTTGCCGCCTCGGGGGTCTACACTAACGTCGCCGCGGCGTCATCGCCCACCTCGGACCCCGAGCTGCCAAACCGAGCAACCGCAACGACAAGCATCGGCGACGGCCCGGCCGACGTCGTGACCACCAAGACCGGTCCGACCACGGCCACGATCGGGCAGAGCTTCACCTACACGATCACCTCGAGAAACCTTGGCCCGAACCCAGCTCGACAAGTAGTAGTTACAGATACTATCCCTGCCGGACTGACCTTCGTGAGTGCCTCAGGGGGCGGGACCGCCTCGGGCAACGTGGTCACCTGGCCGACCCTTGCCCCGCTTGGGATCGGAAGCTCGCAAACCTTTACCGTGGTTGTGGTTGCGTCCGCCGCAGGGACCTTTACCAACATCGCGGCCAGCACCTCGGCAATCGATCCAAACCCCGGCAACAACAACGGCTCGGCCCCGGCGGCGCGAGTGACCACCGTGGTTGGCTCGAGCGCCAACCTGGCCACCTTCAAGAGCGGCCCCCTGACCGGCCTGATCGGGCAGGACCTGACCTACACCGTCAGAGTCACCAATGCCGGACCGAGCCCGGCCCTGACGGTGGTCGTCAGTGACACCATTCCCGTCGGGATGACGTTCGTGGGCGCCACCGGGGCCGGCTCGTTCGCGGGGGGCGTCGTCACCTGGCCTGCCATCCCTTCTTTGCCGAGCGGCGGGTCGGCCAGCTTTATGGTCACGCTGCGGGCCACCGTGGCCGGCACTTTCGTCAATCGGGTCGCCGCCGGCTCGACCACGCCGGATCCAAATCCCGCCGACAACAACGGCTCCGCTCCCGCCAGTCAGGCAACGACGGTGGTCGGCGCCAGCGCCGACCTGGCGACGACCAAGACAGGCCCCGGGACGGCGGCCGTCGGGTCCGACGTCGTTTACACCATCTCGACGATCAACAACGGCCCCAGCGTCGCGCAGAACGTGACCGTGACGGACACCCTCCCCGTCGGGGCCGTGTTCGTGTCGGCCACCAACGGCGGGGGGGTGGCGGGGAGCGTGGTGACCTGGCCCAGCGTGGCCTCGCTGGCCAATGGGGCGAGCCTGGTCTACTCGGTGACCGTCCGGTTTGCGGCGCCAGGTGTGTATCTCGACATCGCGGCCAGTAGCTCCTCGACCCCGGATCCGACCCCGGGCAACAACAACGGCTCGACCCCGGCGGCGCGAGTGACCACCATCGTCGGGGCGGCGACCGAGGCCGATGTCGTGGCGACCAAGACTGGTCCAGCGGTCGCGTCGATCGGGCAGGACTTCTCCTACGCGATCACCGTCGTCAATAACGGACCAGGTGTGGCGGCGGCGGTCGTGATCACCGACACCCTTCCCGCCGGGCTGACGTTCGTCGGTGCCTCGGGAGGCGGCGCGGCAGCTGGCCGAGTCGTCACCTGGCCGACCATTGCCACGTTGCCGACGGGAGCATCCGTCTCCTTTACGGTGACGGTGAGGGCCAGCACGGCGGGGAGCTACACCAATCTGGTCGCCAGCAGTTCGAGCACCCCGGATCCGACCCCCGGCAACAACGACGGCTCCGCGCCGGGCGCTCGGGTGACGACGGTCGTTCCGAGCAGCAACGCCGATGTCGCGGTGGTCAAGACCGGCCCCGCGACAGCGACGGTTGGGCAGAACATTGGCTACACCATCACCGTCACGAACAACGGCCCCGCCGCGGCGAACGCAGTAGTAGTAACCGATACTTTGCCGACCGGCGCCACCTTCGTGAGCGCCTCGCCGGGCGGCTCCTTGACCGGTAACGTGGTGACCTGGCCGGCCCTGGCATCCCTCGCCAACGGCGCGACGGCGACGTTCGGCGTGACCATCCGGGCGGCCACGTCGGGAACCTACCCCAACATCGCCGCGGTGACGGCCGCCTCTCCCGATCCCAAGTCCGCGAATAACCGCTCCGTCGCGACCACGGTCATTCCGGCCGCCTCGATCACGGCCGACGTGGTGACGACCAAGACGGGGCCGGCTACCGTTGCCCCGGGTGGCACGCTGGTCTACACCATCCAGGTTTCCAACAGTGGTCCCGATCTCGCCGCGGGCGTGGTGGTGACCGATACCCTGCCGATCGGCGCTACCTTCGTCGGCGCCACGGGCGGTCCCAGCCTCGCGGGGAACGTCCTGACCTGGCCGACGATCGCGACGCTGGCCAACGGGGCGAGTGTCACCTTCTTGGTCACCGTGACCGCTCCGGCGTCGGGGACCCTCACCAACATCGCTGCCAGCACCGCGTCCACGACCGATCCGAATCCCAGCAACAACAACGGGTCGACGACTTCTCGGGTGGTCACGGTGGTCGTTCAACCCTCGGCGGCCGATCTGGTGACCACCAAGACGGGGCCGGCGACCGCCGCCGTCGGGGCCACGATCACCTACACCGTGACCACTCGGAACCTGGGCCCGGACCCGGCGGTCAACGTCCAGGTGATCGATTCGCTGCCCGCCGGCACTCAATTCGTCAGCGCGACCGATGGCGGGGTCTTCGCCAGCGGCGTGGTCAGCTGGCCGGTGGTCGCCAGTCTGGCGAGCGGCGCCACCATCACCCGGTCCGTCACCCTGACCCTCGGCACGGCCGGGTCGATCACCAACGTGGCGCGCTCGACGTCGAACACCCCCGATCCGAACCCAGTCAACAATCGGGGCACCACGACCACGACGGTCTCGGCCACCGCGGACGTGGTAACGACTAAGACCGGCCCCGCCACGGTCGCGGTCGGCGGTCAGATCCCTTACCGGATCGTCACCAGGAACCTGGGACCCAGCCCGGCCCTCGGGGTGGTGGTCATCGACTCGCTCCCCATCGGGGTGACCTTCGTGAGCGCGTCGAACGGCGGAACCGCTGCGGGTCGGGTGGTGACCTGGCCCGCGATCCCGAGCCTCGCGGTCGGCGATAGCGTGGTCTATACCTTCGTCGTCACCGCACCTTCGGTCGGCGCCACCCTGATCAACGTGGTAGCCAGTACCGCGACGACCCAGGATCCCAAGCCGGACAACAACGACGGCACCGATCCGAAGAGTC
This sequence comes from Gemmatimonadales bacterium, assembly GCA_046160105.1. Lineage (GTDB taxonomy): Bacteria > Gemmatimonadota > Gemmatimonadetes > Gemmatimonadales > GWC2-71-9 > SHZU01. The sequence continues at coordinate 90,556 of JBJXGT010000054.1, forward strand.
GAGTCGAGACCCGGGTGATCCCGGTCGACCTGGCCATCGTGAAGAGCCATACCGGCGACCTCATTGCCGGGACGGTGGCGACCTACACTCTGGTAGTGACCAACGTCGGTTCGACGCCGACCATCGGACCGATCGTGGTCACCGACACGCTCCCGGCGGGCCTGACCTTCGTGTCGGCCGGCGGTTCGGGGTGGAGCTGCCCTAACGCGGGGCAGGTCGTCACCTGCACCTACGAGGCGGTCGGGTTTGCCCCCGGCGCCAGCACCACGATCACCCTCCGAGTCCAGGTGGCCCTCGACGCGCCGGCGACCATCATCAATCGGGCCCACCTCTCGACGCCCTCGGACACCGAGGATACCGGCAACAACGTCTCGACCGACACGGCGACCGTTTCCCCGGTGAGCCCGATCACGATCGAGAAGGTGGCCTCGAAGACCGACGCGGAGATCGGTGACGTGGTCGATTACACGGTGCTGGTCGCCAATCGCAGCGGGTCGGTGACGGTCTCCGACGTCCGGGTCACCGACCGGTTGCCCAAGGGCTTTAGCTACCAACGGGGCACCGCGCGGGTCGACCTGATCCCGATCGCCGACCCCGTCGGCGCTCCGGGGCCGACCCTCACCTTCGCGATCGGTGATCTCGGCCCGAACGGCCAGGTCCGGCTCAGCTACCGGGTCAAGGTCGGCGCTGGCGCCACGTTAGGCGACGGGGCCAACCGCGCCAAGGCCCGGAGCCGAACCGGGCTCGAGTCGGGCGAGGCGGTGGCGGTGGTTCGCCTTCGGGGCGGGGTATTCACCGATCGCGGCATCATCGTCGGCAAGGTTTTCCTCGAGTGCGACTGCGACTCGACCCGGCGGGAGCCGGCTCGCCGCTCCGGGCTCCGGCGCGACAGCCTGGGCGTTCCCGGCGTCCGCCTCTTCCTCGAGGACGGCAGCAGCGTGGTCACCGACTTCGAGGGGAACTACAACTTCGTCGGGCTGGTCTCGGGCCTCCACGTGGTCAAGGTCGATCCGACCACCCTGCCCCGCGGGGCGCGTCTCACGGTGCTCGATAGCCGCAACGCGGGCGATTCGAGCAGCCGGTTCGTCGATCTCAAGTACGGCGAGCTCCACAAGGCGGACTTCGCGATTCGGTACGCCGATTCGGTCCGCGGCGGAATCGATCTCCGACGCGAGCGGGGCGACGTGCTGACCGCCATCGTCGACACCGTCGCGGGCATCGCCGCTGCCGACACCCTGGCTCGGCCGTTCCGCGCCGAGGAGGTTGCCGAGCGGGATCGTCCGGTGAGAGCGGTGGACGGGGTCAGCGACACGCTGGAGACCATCGCCTATCGACCGCTCGCCGCGGAGACGTCGGCCAACCCGATCGACGAAGCCAATCGTCTCCCGGTCCGACGGTTGCCGGGCACCACCGCTCCGCTCGCTGCACCGCCGAACGGAAGCATCGAGCTGGTGCCGGCTCGCCGGTCGCTGCCGGCGGACGGCAACACGGCGATGGCGGTCCGGGTTCGAGTCCTCGACCAGGAGCGTCGCCCGCTCGCCGCCGAGCAGCCGGTAACTCTCGAAACGAGCCTCGGCCGTTGGCTGGTGAGTGATCTCGATCCGGTGGAGCCCGGCGTCCAGGCGGTGCTCGCCGGCGGCGAGGGCACCTTTACCCTGGTTGCCAGCGCCGAGGCCGGCGTCGGCGAAATCAGAGTGACCAATGGCCTCCGGGTCAGCACGGTGCAGATCGCCTTCGTGCCGGCCGAGCGGCCGCTCTTCGTCAACGGCTTGGTCGAGGCCCGGATCGATCTCCGGTCGCTGCTCCGCGACGGGCTGTTGCAGGTAACCAGCGCCGATCGATTCGAGCGCGAGCTCAAGGACCTCCGGGTCTCGAGCGACGACGGGAAAGTGTCCGCGGCCGCGCGTGGGGCCTTGTTCCTCCAGGGCAAGGTCAAAGGCGCCACCCTGCTGACGTTGGCGTACGATACCGAACGAGATCCGGAACGACGGATGTTCCGCGACATTCAGCCGGAGGAGTTCTATCCGGTTTATGGCGACGCCTCGATCAAGGAGTTTGGGGCCCAGTCGTTCGACCGGCTCTACGTCCGGATCGACAACCAGCGGAGCTTCGCGCTCTACGGTGACTACGTCACGCCGCCGGCCGGGATCGGCGCGCTCGCGGCTCGCGAGCTGGGTGCCTATCAACGGAGTCTCACCGGCGCCCTGATCCATGGGGAGAACGCTCGCGGCCAGGTCAACGTATTCGCTAGCCGAGATCGGCTGACTCAGGTGGTCGAGGAGATCCCGGGGCGGGGCATCTCCGGCCCATATCAGCTCGGTCGGCTGGACGGGCGTGTCAACTCCGAGAAGGTCGAGCTTCTGACTCGGGATCGGAATCAGCCGAGTCGGATCCTCTCCGCGACACCCATGTCACGGTTCACCGACTACAGCCTGGAGCCGTTCACCGGCCGGCTGGTGTTCTTCACCCCGGTGCCGAGCGTGGACGGCGACTTGAATCCCGTGTCGATTCGGGTGCTCTACGAAGTCGAGCGGTCGGGGGAGGAATTCTGGGTCTACGGCGCCGACGGCCAGGTCCGGATCGGTGACCGGCTCGAAGTCGGTGGCGGTCTGGTGCGTGACGACCAGCCCTCGAGCAACCGGCGTCTCTACAGCGCCAACGCGGCCGTCGCGCTCGGGTCGGGCACCGTGCTGCTCACCGAGTTCGCCCGAACCGGCGGCGACAGCGTCGGCTTCCGCGGCGACGCGGCCCGGTTCGAGCTTCGTCACGCCTCGGCCAAGGTCCAGGGCTCGATCTTCGGGGCCACCAGCGACGCCGGGTTCTCTAACCAGTCTTCGACCTTCCAGGCCGGTCGCACCGAGCTTGGCCTTCGCGGCAGCGCGGCGCTCGACGAGCGAACCCGATTCCTGGGCGAGGCGCTTCGGACCGAAGATCGGCTCGGTGGCGGGCGGCGGACCGGCTTCCTGGCGGGCTTCGAGCGGCAGCTCGGGAAGTTCGTCCAGGCCGAGCTCGGCTATCGGTTCGCCGAGGAACGGGATGGCGCGGCCAGCGAGGGCACCGCGGTCACCCCGGGGGCCACGCCGAACGAAACCAACGCGATCCGGACTCGGCTCACGGTCCAGATTCCGGGACAGCCGAGAGCGTCGGTCTTCGGCGAGTTTGAGCAGGATGTGGCCGAGAGCAACCAGCGCAGGGGCGCATTGGGTGGACAGTACGTGTTGTTCGATCGGCTCCGGCTCTACGGACGGCACGAGTTCCTGAATTCGTTCGCGGGTCCGTTCGCGCTCAACGGCGCCCAACGCCAGGCGACCACGGTCATCGGCCTCGACGCGGGCTACACCAAGGACGGCCAGTTCTTCGGTGAATACCGGGGTCGCGATGCCTTCTCCGGTCGGGAAACCGAGGCGGCGATCGGACTGCGCAATCGGTGGAACGTCGCCAAGGGACTGGTGGTCAACACCGGGTTCGAGCGGGTCGACGTGCTCAAGGGCGCCGGCGTCGGCGAGGCGACCGCGGTCACCGCCGGTGTCGAGTACACCACCAATTCGAACTGGCGGGGCACCGCCCGGTTCGAATATCGATTCGCGTCGGCCGGAGACGACTTCCTCGGCACCCTGGGATACGTCCGCCGGCTCGACGGCGATTGGACCTTCTTGGGTCGAGCGCTCTACAACACCTTCGGCGACGGTGGAAAGCGCACCAGAAACCAGATCGGGTTTGCCTGGCGCGAGACCGACCAGAACCGATGGAACGGCCTGGCTCGATGGGAGAATCGCTTCCAGCGGCTGCCCACGGCCGGCGGCGAGGCGATCGAGAAGAGCAACATTCTCTCGGCGCACCTCAACTACCAGCCGGCCAGGAGCGTCTGGTTGTCGGGGCGGTTTGCCGGAAAGTGGGCCACCGACCGGAGTCTCGGGCTGTCGACCTCGACCGAAGCCGCGCTGGTGTCGGTGCGCGGCCTCTTCGACTTTGCTCCTCGCTGGGACGCGGGCGTGATCGGAAGCTCGCTGTGGAGCGGTGGAAGGCAGTATGGGGTCGGCGTCGAATTGGGGCGCGCGGTGGTGAAGAACTTCCGGGCGGCGATCGGCTACAACATCTTCGGATTCCGCGATGGCGGCCTGGTGGGCGATGGGTCACAGACCGATCGCGGCCTCTATCTCCACTTCGGCTTCAAGTTCGACGAGGACACCTTCCGGCACTTGGCGGGCGACTCCCGCCGCCGCTAATCACCCCGGTGGCCGCCCTGCTGGGTCACCGGCCTCGGGGCGACTCGCCGAGCCGATCGCGTTCTTGGTGCTGGGCGAGGAGGCGCTCGGCGAAATCGACCCGCTCCTCGAGCTCCTGCAGGTGCGGCTGCATCCCGTCGATGGTCTCCTGAAGCTGCTCGTTCTGATCGAGGACCTGCTGTAGCTGCTCGGCGTGATGCCGAGTCATCAGGTGTCGCGCTCCGAGCGCGAACAACACCCCGAGCACCCCATGGCCGGTGGCGTGCCAGGTCTCACCGGGCCGCGCCGCGAACCAGATGGCGCCGAGGTTGACGGCGGAAAGGAGCCAGGCGACCGGGATCCAGCCACGGTGCTTGAACCACATGCACGCCTCCGATCTGAGTAGGCCGGCACGAGCCCCCATTACGGTAGGGGCCGCCGAATGATTCGGCCACCTCCGCGCCCAATGTCGTCCTTCGTCCCAATTCCTCGTTACCCCCGATGAGACCCGCTGGTTTTGTCGACACCAAACACCGAGGAACCGATGACGACCCCAATCAGGTACCTACCGAGTATCCCGATCGTCCTCTTGCTCGCCACGGCCTGCTCCACCGAACCGACCGAGGCGGACCGCGACCTGCTCCAACCGGCCGCCGCCAAGGCCGGGCCTCCGCTGGCCACCACGACCTGGAACGAGCGCACCCGGACCCTCCTGGTGCGCCGTCCGCCCGCCAACGGCCAGGCCGCGGCAAGCCGGATCTTCACCTATTTGTCGCTCGCCCAATATCGCGCCGCGATCGCGGCCGAGAACGGGCATCAAGGGCCGGTGCGCCCCTCGGTGAAAGGCGCGGTCGGGGCGGCCGCGGCCGTGGTGCTGAGCGCGTTCTTCCCGCTCGACGCAGCTGAAATCGCATCGCAGCTCGCCGGCGACCTCGCCGCGTTGCCGCGCGGTCAGCGTGACGATGGGGCCGGCGAAGCGATCGGCCGAACGGTGGGTTCCGCGGTGGTCGCCCAGTCGGCCGGCGACAACTACCTGGTCGTCTCGCCGGGGGTTCCACCCGTTGGCCCTGGTTACTGGGTGTCGAGCGGCGCCGCGATCGTGCGCTCCCTCCATGGCGCCCGCCCGTTCTTCCTGACCTCCCCCGATCAGTTGCGGCCCGCCGCGCCACCGGCCTTCGGCACGCCCGAATTCCTGGCGGCGCTCGCCGAGGTTCGAGCGATCTCGGACACCCGGACCGCCGAGCAGCTCGCGCTCGCCCAGTTCTGGAACACGTCGACCGGGCCGTTCACGGCCGGCGCGATCAACAAGATTGCCTCGGATCTGATCGCGAGGCTCCAGCGAGACGAGCGGAAGGCGGCGCGGCTCCTGGCCTACGCGAATGCCGCGGCGTTCGACGCTCAGATCGCCTGTTTCGACGCCAAATTCGCGTATTGGTTCATTCGGCCGTCCCAAGCCGACCCCGCCATCACCCTGCCGATCGGCCTCCCGAACCATCCTTCGTATCCCTCGGCCCACTCCTGCATCACCGCGGCGATCCTGACGGTCGTGAGCGAGGCCTTCCCGGAACGGGGTGCCATGCTGGCCGACATCATCGCCGCAGCCGGGATGTCGCGGATCTTCGGCGGGATTCACTACCGGTTCGACATCGACGCGGGGCAGGCGATCGGCAGCGGGGCCGCGGCCCTGGCGCTGGCGGGATCACTCGAATGAGGATGTGCCGACTACCCTAACTTGCGGACGGGGCGGCAGCGTCGTAGCGTTGCTGCCTCGGCCCATTCCAGAGAGGTTCCCATGGCGAACTCGAGAGTCTGCGTCACCAGAATCACCGTGGAGTACGTCGTCGGACGGAAGGTCTTCTCGGTCGACCTGAAGCCGATGGAGGTCAGTTCGATCTTCTTCGACAAAGAGGATCGGCGCGGTGCGGGCGGGCTCGACCTGCTGGCGGCGCAAGACGCTCAGAGGGCTCGGCCCGGCGCCCGGAAGGTGGACGAACAGGAATTCATCCCCGAACGGCGCTTGCAGGACCAGGCGAAATTGCGGCGGGACCTCGGCAGCACCACGAGCTGGGAAATCGGTACCGTGCCCAGCCAACCGAGCGGGCCGTCGCTGTGGTGGCACACCAAATCCTGCGCCTGGTTCCACCCAAAGGGCTGATTCGCGGCGGGCGAGTCAGGGCGCGGGATCGCGACCTCTGCCGAGGAAGTCTCGGAGCATCCTCCGCCCGGCCATGCGCTCGGCCGTGACCGAATCGATCTGCTGAAGTCGGGCGAAAAGCGCGGAGGCGCGGGTGGAGTCGCCGAGTCGGTACAGCACCGCGGCCTCGAAGGGGACGAAATCATCGCTCAGCGCGCCGAACGTCGCGGGGTCGCCGCCGACATCTCGGTGGGCCCGGGCCAGGACCGCTCGCGCGCTGTCGGCCGGGACCCCCGGCGCGCGGGCCAGGACGGCGGCCACCGCGATCCGATAGATCGCCCGCGCGCTCGCGTTCCAGGTTCCCATCCGCCGCTCCAACGCGGCGAAATAGTGCCACGCGCTGTCGGCGTTGGCCGGACCGCGACCCCAGGCCAAGACCTCGAGCGCGCAGGCCAGGTGCGCCGGGTTGGCCGGGAACCGGCGCAGCCCCTCCGCGCACCATCGGGCCGCCACCGCATCCTCTCCGATCTCGAGATTGCTTTGGGCCAGCCGGTTGATGATCTCGCTGGCATCCTCGAGGTAGGCATCGAGCCGATAGCCCCGTTCCGCGTACTTCGCGGCCTCCCGATAGCGACCCCGCTGCTCGAAGAGGAGTTGGCTCAGGTCGGCGGCCGCCCGGGCCATGGTGGAGTCAGCGGCGAGCGCCGCCTCCAGGTCGGCCTGCGCCGAGTCGGTGGCGGCCACCGCGAGATGGGGCCACGGTTCGCCGAGGCCGATCCGTAACCAGCGGAGCCGGCCTCGGGTCGCCAGCGCGAGGGCGGAGCGGGGCTTGGCATCGAGCACCGAGTCGACGATGGCGATCCCCGCGTCGAGGTCGCGCTGGATCGCGGGGTAGTCGGGCGCGCCGGGGCCAATCCGGAAGAGAATCCGGTCGATTCCGATCGAGGCTCTCGCCAAGCGCGGCGCGGTCCATCCGCGGTCGAGCCGCTCGGCGGCGAGCAGCAGGACCGCGGCTGAGTCGATCGCCCGCGCCGCCCCCGGGAGGTCGCCTGCGACGATTCGCTGGCGACCGAGGAGCCGATACTGGTCCGCCCGGCGACTCTCCCGCAAGGCGAGACGGTTGGTCGTTCCCGCTTCCAACTGTCGTTCCCTAACCCGGGCGCCGAGCATCGGGCGAAGCAGCTCCGCCACGCTCCGACCAACCAGCTGCACGCTGTTAGGCGGACTCAGGGTCACGGTGAGCGAGCCGGCTCGGACCGATCGAATCCCGTTCTCGATCAGCTCGACCGTGAGATCGGCCGAATCCGCCTGGCCCCGAGAGACGCCGAGCCGGACGAAGTAGTCGACGTCGCTGCGGAGGGCCACCGAATCCAGCGGCAGGTCGAGCGAGGCGGCGATCGTTTCGTTGGGACGGATGGCGAGCCCGGGGACCTCGGTCAGCTCGCGGGAGAGTTGGGTCGCCAACCCCGCCGCCAACCAGTCCAAGCCGCCGCCGGGGCTCGCCGCGGTCACCGGGAGGATCCCGATGCCGACCGGCGCCGGCTCGCGGTCGTCGGCCGGGACACGGTTCGCGCGCGACCGGGCGATGGTCGCCGCGGTGACGGCGATCGCGATCAGCGCGCCGCCGATCCAGTGACGCCGGGCCGGCCGCCAGCGGGCGCCTCGGCCGATCGCGCCGGGATCCCAGGCCCCGTGGAGCGCGTTGCGTACCGCGTCGGCGTCCGGCCAGCGGTCGGCCGGCCGTTTCGCCAAACACTTCATGATCACCGCCTCGAGTCCCGACGGCAGGTCGCCGCGGTGACTCGACAGGGCCGGGGGCGACTCGGTCAGGTGCCCCGCCAGCACCCGCGGGAGATCGCCCGTGAAGGGGGGCCGTCCCGCGAGCAACTCGTATCCGACCACGCCGAGCGCATAGATGTCGACTCGCTGATCGGAGCTCCCGTCGGCGCCGATCTGCTCCGGCGCCATGTAGGCCGGCGTTCCGATCGCGATGCCGTCGGTGTGGGGCGGGGTCGGCGCGGTCGACTCGGTGACGGCGCGGGCGACCCCGAAATCGGTAACCATCGCCTCCCGATTGGCCAGGAGGACGTTGTCGGGCTTGATGTCGCGATGGACGACGCCCTGCTCATGAGCGTAGCCCAACGCCTCACAGAGATCGCCCAGGATGGCCATCGCGTCGTCGAGCGGAAGCGGTCCGTCGCGCTCGAGTCGGTCTCGCAACGATTGGCCGGGTTCATAGGGCATCACGTAGTACAGCACCCCGTCGGCTTCGCCGGAGTCGAACAGGGGAACGATGTGCGGGTGCCGGAGCCGCGCCGCGATCGCGATTTCGTTGAGGAATCGGTCGCGTCCCAGCGACAGCTCGGGCCGCATCACCTTGAGGGCCACGTCGCGGTCATGGCGGAGGTCGCGGGCCAGAAAGACGGTCGCCATTCCCCCGCGACCCAACTCCCGGGTGAGGCGATAACGACTGGCCAGCGAGGCGGGGAAGGGCGTCGGTAGCTCGTCGAGCAGCGCGGCGAATCGCTCCGCCGCCGGCCGGTCGAGGAGGCCGTCCGGCTCCTGGCACTCCGCCAGCAAGCGGGCGAGCTCCGCTCGTCGGTCAGGGTCGCCCCGACTGAACTCGGTGAGCAGGGCGGCCCGTCGCTCGGCGGGGGCGTCGAGCAGCGCGTCGAGTTGCGGCCCCAGCTCAGCCCACCGCTCGGCGGAGAACGGCGTGGTCATGGGTTCACGACGCCTCCAGCGCGCGGCGAAGCAGCATCCGGGCCTTGGCCCAGTCGCGCTGCACCGTGCGCACGGTCACCCCCAGCGCCTCGGCGATCTCCCCCTCGGTGAGACCGCCGAAGAATCGGCACTCCACCACCTTCGCGAGCCGGGGCTCCTGGAGGGCCAGGCGGTCCAGCGCCTCATCGACCGAGAGCAGGGCATCGGCCTGATCGTCGACCGCGATCGCCTGTTCGTCGAGAGTGATCCGAATCTGGGCGCCACCACGCTTCACCGCATGGCGGGCCTTGGCGCGATCGACCAGTACGTGCCGCATCGCCAAGGAGGCGACCGCGAAGAAATGGGCTCGATCCCGCCATTCGGCGCGGGATTGGTCGACCAACTTGAGATAGGCCTCGTGGACCAACGCGGTCGTCGACAAGGTGCCGTACCGGGCGCCTCCATCGCCTCGCCCGAGCTGGCGATGGGCGATGGCACGCAACTGTCCGTACACCACTGGCATCAGCCGGTCGAGCGACTGGTGGTCCCCGGTTCGCAACTCGGTGAGCACGTCCATAGCTGGCGAGGCCCGGTGCCGATCAGGGCCGTCTCCTTCAGAACATGGGACGTGGGGCAGGGGTCGGCAAGTGGCGGCCGGCGCCCGGCCGTCAGTCGATTGTGATTACCACCTTCCCGCGGGCGCGGCCCGTTTCCAAGTACCGGATCGCCTCCCGGACCTCCGCCAACGGGTATCGCCGGTCGATGACGGGCGTCACCTTGCCGCCGGCCATGAGGTCGCCCAGGACGGTCAGATCCTTCTGGTTCAGGTCCGAAACGAAGAAGCCCAGCTCCTGGCTCACGAAGAGAGACAGCAGGGACGCGCCAAGCGCTCGAGGGAGCGGATCGACCCATCGACCCGACGGTCCGCCGATGATGACGTATTTCCCCCCGGGCGCGGCAACCCGCCGAAACGCGGACAATGAATGATTCCCGACGTTGTCGATGATCACGTCATAACGTTGGGTGCCGGTGGTGAAGTTCTCCTTCGTGTAGTCGACCACGTGATCGGCGCCGATCGATCGGACCAGCTCCACGTTTCGAGTGCTGGTTACCCCGGTCACCGTCGCGCCGAAGGACTTCGCGATCTGCACCGCGAAGGTGCCTACCCCTCCCGACGCGCCGTTGATCAGGACGGCCTGTCCGGACTGGAGCCGCCCCCGGTCGCGAAGGCCCTGCAGCGCGGTGATCGCCGCCACCGGAACCGCCGCCGCCTGCTCGAAGGTCAGGTGGGCCGGCTTCAGCACCACCGATCCGCTCTCGCGAATCGTCAGATACTCGGCCAGGGCGCCGGTTCGTCCGCCAAAGACCTCGTCGCCCGGCTTGAACCGGGTCACGCTCCTTCCGACCGATTCGACCGTCCCCGCGAAGTCGACGCCCAGCCGAACGTTCTTTGGTTTTCGGAGTCCCATCTCGATCCGCGCCAGGTACGGCGTCCCCCGCAGGTAGTGCCAGTCGAGCGGATTCAACGCCGCCGCCCGCACTCGGACCAGCAGCTGGCTGTCGCTGGGTACCGGCTTCTCGACGGCGCCGAGTTGAAGAACGTCGGGCGACCCGTAGTCGCAATAGGTGACCGCCGTCATCGGTTGAGTAGGGACCGGAGCGGGACGGTCGCAGCTGTTGCCCGACCGCCAGTAGGCGACCAGTCCCGTCGCCAGCACCGCGAGGGTGATGACGCTCGCGGTCCATCCGATGACCCGCCGGATTCTCATGAAGACTCTCCTATGTGATTCCCATAGCAAGACCCGTCCTACGCCGCCGGTGGGCGCCTGGTTTCAGATTGGCGATCGCGACGGCGGGCCGGGGTCCGGTTTCGAGACCTCACACCCGGTGGCGGGATGGAAGCGCTGCCGCCGGGGATCGGTGTTGGCCGAATGACTGTTTCGGGGTTAGGCGGGCGGAACGGCGGCGACGAGGTGGCGGTGGGGCGGACCGGTTCGGCCCGCCCCGAGCAATGTCACGCCAGCGAGTAGAGGAACTGCACGTACGACTTCACCGCCCCGTCCCACCCCGCCAGCATCGGGTTCGACGACTCGATGACGAAGTACTCGTCGGGGGCATGCGCCCCGCCCCCGTGTCCCAGCCCGAAAATGCCGGCGGCGAGCTTGAGGGGCGCGCCGGTGAAGGTGACCCCCGGCCACGATCCCGCCAGCCGCGGCCAGAGCAGCGGTTCGACTCCAAGTTTCCGATAGGCCGCGACCATCGCCTTGACCAGGGGAGACTCCGGATCGGTCTCGGTGGGATCGTAACCGCCCGACATGTTGACTTCGATGTTGCCGAAGCCGTGCTTGGCGAGGTGGGCCTTGACCAGCTCGAGGGTGCCGAGGGCCGTCATGTCCGGTACCAGTCGCATGTCGATCTTGGCTACCGCGCGATGCGGCAGGATGGTCTTGCCTCCGGACCCGGTGTAGCCGCCGACCAGACCTTGGATGTTGATCGTCGGCTGGGAGACCAGCCGGTGCAGCGCGGCCGGCCACGGCTCGTCGTTGATCCATCGGTCGACCCCGAGCGCCTTCTTGGTGGCGGCCTCGTTCTTCTTCGGGATCGACTCATCGAGGATCCGCCGTTGGGCCGCGGTCAACGGCCTCACCTTGTCGAAGAAGCCAGCGACCGCCGGGGTGTGCCCGTCCGCCTTGACCAGCGTATTGAGCGCCTGGACCAGGTGCCACGCCGGATTGTCGACTTTCGCCGCGAGGCTCGAGTGGATGTCGAGCTTCGGGCCCCGTCCCCACCGCGCCCCGGTCGAGACCAGCTCGAGCTCGACGACCCCCTTGGCGCCGAGGTTGACCTCGACCCCGCCGGTCGGCGACTGGACGCCCAGCGGAATGATCACCCCGACGCACTTCTTGAGCGCGGCCTCGACCTCCGGCTTGAAGATGATCTCCTTGAAGTTGGGCGAACCGATCTCCTCCTCGCCCTCGCAGACCAGGACGAGGTTGACCGGGAGCTTGGTGCCGGTGGCCTTGAACGCGTGGAGCGCGGAGAGCACCGCCATCTGGGGGCCCTTGGTGTTGGTGGCGCCGCGACCGACCATCACCTTGCCCAGGCCGGGCTTGTCCACCAGCCGCGCCTCGAGCGGCGGTGAGCTCCACTCGGCCGGATCGTACTGCTTGACGTCGTACATGAAGTAGATCCCGAGGGTGGTCGCCGCACCCGCGTCGAGGGTGGCGAACACCCCCGGCTTGCCCTTGGTCGGGATCAGGTCCACCCGCTGGAACCCGGCTTCCCGAGCCAGCCGAGCCATGTACTCGGCGCCTTCGGGAAAGCCCTTGTCCTCGGCGGCGATCGAAGGCAGCGCGATCCAGTCGCGCAACATCTTGACGGTCGCGTCGTGCTGCTTCGCGATCTGGGCCACCACCGCGGCCTGATCCGGCTCGGTCATCGCGAAAGCGCCCCGATCGCCGATCGCGAGGGCCGCCGCGCCCGCCGCGGCGCTCTGGAGAAAGGTCCGGCGGCTGGTCTCGCCGTCAGGAGTATCAAGTGAAGGGTCGTGATTGGACTGCACGGAGCCTCCGGTGACTGCGGGTTCGATCGGGAACGGGATTCTCGGGGACGATCCAAACTACGCGGGACCCCCGTCCCGGAATAGGGCCGGGGAATCCAACCGACGATTCCGACCAACTTCATCGTTGTCGGTCTTTCCAGTAGGTTTCCGGGTCACCTTCAGAGTGCAATATGCCCCGCGTCCTCGTTCGCTTTACCGGAGTCCTCTGGCTCCTACTCTCCGGACCGGCGGCTCCCCTCGTCGGCCAGCCGACCGCCTGGCCCACCGAGCAGTACCTCCGCGCCAACTACAGCAAGCGGGAAGTCGACATCGCGATGCGGGATGGGGTTACCCTCCACACGGTGATCTACTCGCCGCGCACCGCCACGGGCCATCCCATCCTGCTCACCCGAACCCCGTACAGCGCCGGCCCCTACGGTCCCGTTCAGTTCGCCCGCTACCTCGGTCCGGGCCCCAAGTTCGCGGCGGCCGGGTACCACTTCGTGAGCCAGGACGTCCGGGGCCGCTACCGCTCCATGGGACAGTTCCAGCACATGACGCCCAACCTGCGGAACAAGGGTCCCCAGGACGTCGACGAGACGACCGACACCTACGACACCATCGACTGGTTGGTTCGCCACGTGGCTGGCAACAACGGGCGGGTGGGCCTCTGGGGGATCTCCTATGGCGGGTTCTTCGCCGCCGAGGGGCTGATCGACGCCCACCCGGCGCTCAAGGCGGTCTCGCCCCAGGCGCCCCAGGCGGACTGGTTCATGGGCGACGACACCCATCACAACGGGGCTTTCTTCCTCACCTCGGTCTTCAATTTCATGGCCGCCTGCGGGCGGGGCACCGGCCGAGCGATGACCTGCGGCAAGGGCTTCGACTTCGGGACCGACGACGGCTACCAGTTCTTCCTCCAAATGGGGCCGTTAGGCAACGCCGAGAGCCGCTACTTCAAGGGCGAGGCGCCGGGCTGGACCGAGATGATGGAGCACGGCACCTACGACGAGTTCTGGCGGGCGCGGAACATCCTTCCACATTTGGTCAAAGTGCGGCCCGCGGTGCTCACGGTGGGCGGTTGGTACGACGCCAACAACTTCTACGGCGCGATCAAGGTCTTCGAGGCGATCGAGCGACAGAGCCCCGCCACCGACAACGCCATCGTCATCGGACCGTGGACCCATGGGCAGTGGGCCCGCGACCCGGGTCGCTCGGCGGGGAAGCTCGATTTCGGGGCCAACACGTCCGAGTACTATCACGACTCGATCCTGCTGCCGTTCTTCGAGCACCACCTGAAGGGCACCGGCGCCTGGCGTCATCCCAAGGCCTGGGTCTTCGAGACCGGCAGCAACGCCTGGCGGACCTTCGACGCCTGGCCCCCCAAGGAGGCCGCTACCCGGTCGATCTATCTCGCCGCCGCCGGCGGGCTCGGCGACGCGGCGCCTGCCGACGGCGACCGGAGCGCCGAGAGCTGGGTCTCGGACCCGGCCAATCCGGTGCCGTTCGTCGGAGCCAAGAGCACGGACATGGATCCCGACTACATGGCCCAGGACCAGCGTTTCGCCGAGGGCCGGCCGGACGTGATCAGCTACCGCGGCGAGATCCTCCGCGCTCCCCTGACCATCGCCGGCGCGGTCCGCCCGGAGCTGGTGGTGTCGACCTCGGGCACCGACGGCGATTGGGTGGTCAAGGTGATCGACGTCCACCCCGACGGCTTCCAGGAGCTGGTCCGAGGCGACGTGATGCGGGCCAAGTTTCGGAACAGCTTCGAGCACCCCGAGGCGATGACCCCTGACCAACCGACCACGGTGACCTTCGAGATGCCCGACGTCTTCCACACCTTCCGTCCCGGACACCGGATGGTGGTCCAGGTGCATGGCAGCTGGTTCCCGCTGGTGGATCGGAATCCTCAGACGTTCGTCGACATCTACCGAGCCAAGCCCGAGGATTTTCGCGCCGCGACCCAGCGGGTCCATCGGGGCTCGCGGATCGTGGTCAACGTGGTCGATCGGAAACCGGTGCCCTGATGACGACCGAGAACCTCGAGTCGGCGGTGGCCGTGGCGAAAGAGAGTTACCTGCGGTGCCAGCGGTCACCGCTGTTCTTCCAGACCTTCTACGACCGTCTTCTCGCGGCGGACCCCGCGATCCCACCGATGTTCGCGCGGACCGACTTCGCCCGGCAGCACAAGCTGCTCGAGCACGCGCTCGGGTTGTTGCTCAGTTTCGGGCGGCAGCGAGATCCCGCGTTGCTCGAGCGTCTGGCCCATCGGCACGGGCCGGCGGACCTCGATATCAAGCGGCCGATGTACGACACCTGGGTCTGGGCCCTCCTCGAAGCGGTTCGGACCCACGATCCCTCATGGGGGCCCCAGGTCGATCGGGCTTGGCGACAGGCGATCGAGCCTGGGATCCGGTTCATCGCCGAGCACGGCCGGTGAACTCTGGTGGTGGCGTCCGCCGGCCCGGTTCGCGCCGGCGGACTCGTTCGAGCGTCGCGCGCGGGGTTCAGTAGCCGACCGCGATTCGCCCCAGCATGTGGTGGAAGGCCGCCAACGGGACCACCCGCCGTCCCACCAGGTCGAACTCGGTTCGATAGGGACGCCCCGCCACGATCCGGGCCGCATAGGCGCGCCCGATGCCCGGAACGGCCAGCAGCTCTTCGAGCGAGGCGTGGTTCAAGTCCACCATGTCGGCCGGCGCCCGCCCGAGGGACGTCGACCGCTCCTGGGTGCTGGTGACGTAGAGGCGGTGTTTGACGGCGAGGTAGACCGGCATCGGCATCACGTTGCGGAGCACCAGCTCGCTTCGCGACCCGAACGGTCGCGCCGCGACGATCTTCGCCGCATAGGCTCGGCCAATGCCCTCGAAGGCCAACAGCTCCTCCAACGAGGCCCGATTGAGATCGAGGACCTCGGGCGAATCCGCCGCGAAAGAGGGCGCCGAACCTAACGTCATGACCGCTGCTATGGAGAGCAAGACCCGCTTGATTGTCCGCATCGTGTCGCTCCTGTTCCGGAAAATGGGTGATCGTCGGCGCCGACCGGCGTGTCGCCAGCCGGTACTGGTTGGACGAGCCCGCCCGGTCGAAGGTTTCGCGTCGTGAGTCGCCGAGTGAGCGTATTTGCGGATACCTTGAAAGACGACCCAGGATCGGACGGTCATCCGTGTCCGATCGACACACTTCGGCGCGACCTCCCTGCCGATCGCGCCTGCCATTGGACCAAGGTGGTACCTGTGGACGGGACTGGATTGGCACCGAAGAGCCGCGCCTATCTCGACACGATCGCTGGCCGGATCGCCTCGTTGCCGCCGGCGATCGTGGCCGCCCGGGTCAGTGAACTCGCCGGCGCCCACGAACGCTGGCGCCGTCAGACCCTGAACCTGCTCGCCTCGGAGAACGCCATCAGCCGCCGGGCGCTCGCCCTCCTCGGCTCGGCGATCGCCACCCGACTGACCGAGGGCTTCCCCGGCGACAAGGAGTTCCCGCCCCCCCGGCACAACGAGCAGATCGACGAGATCGAGGCCATCCTGATCGACTTCGCGCGGCGCCTGGTCCCCGCGCGTCACGTCGAGTGGCGGGCCGTCAGCAACACCATGGCCAACGCGATGGCCTTGGCCGCGGTCACCAGGCCCGGTGATCGAATCCTGGTGCAGTCGCTCTCCGGCGGCGGCAACATGAGCTATCACCGAGGCGCGGTGCCCGATCTGCTCCATCTCGAGATCGCCAATCTGCCCGACGGTCCCGAACTCGGAATCGACTTGGATCTCTCCCGCGCCCGCGCCCGCGAGGTCCGCCCCGCCGCGATCGTCGTGGGAGGGAGCTACTTCCTCTTTCCCCTCCCGGTGCGCGAACTCCGCTCGATCGCCGACGAGGTGGGCGCCGCCCTCATCTACGACGCCGCCCACGTCGGGCTGTTGATCGCGGCGGGCCTCTTCCCCCATCCGCTCCAAGAGGGGGCCGACCTCCTCACCATGGGTACCCACAAGATCATGGGCGGTCCGATCGGTGGTCTTTTGTTCACCGACCGCGACGATCTCGCCGAGCGAATCGTGGGCCGGACCCACCCGTTGTTTCTCCAAACCCGCGATCAGAACAAGTACGCCGCCGCCGCCCACGCGCTCGCCGAGCTGGTGGTCCACGGCACTGACTACGCCCGCCAGATGGTGGCCAACGCCAAGACCCTCGCCGCCGGTCTCGAACAGGCGGGGTTCGTGGTGCTCGGCGCGGCCCGCGGCTACACCGAAACCCACCAGGTCATCCTCGATGTCAGGTCGCTGGGCGGGGTAACCGTCGAGGATCGCTGCCAGGCCGCCAACATCCTGATCCATCGGGGGCGGGTCGTGAGCGATCGTCCCGATCTCGGCGAGCGTTCCGCGATCCGCATCAGCGTGCAGGAGGTGACTCGGCAGGGCATGGCTGGCGCCGAGATGGCGCGGATCGTCCGGCTGATCGCCGACGCGACCTGGCAACGGCGGTCCACCGAGGCGATCGCCGCCGACGTGGCGGCGCTGGCGGCGGCTCATCCGCGGATTCACTATTCCTTCGACGACCACGAGGGGTGATCGATGACACCTGGAGTCGCACGACACGCCACTGTCGCCCTGCTGGGGCTAGCCGCCGGCTGCGTCCGGACAGGGGCGCCTTTGGTAACGGGCACTTGGGCCGGCGAGCTTCGCCATCCACGGGTCACGTTGCCGCTCGACATCGTGATCGACTCCACCGGTGCCGCGGCGACGGTCACCAACCGGCTCTGGGGGCTGAGCGCGGCGCCTGCCACGATCCGAGCCGCCGCCGACAGCGTTGAGCTCCTCGTGGTGGTCGCCGACGGTGGTCCATCCGTGCCCGGAGACACGATTCGGTTCCGGATGGCGGGGCCCGCCGCCGTCTGGTCCGGTGTCGGTCAGCGGGGTCAGGACACCGCGGCGGTCGAGTTGGTTCGGGTCGATCCGGCGGGGGCCGCGTTGGCCGCGAACCTCACCGGTCCGGGACCAGGGCGGGCGGTTGGCTCCTATCGGACCTCCGCCGGCCACCTGGTCGCGATCGCGCCCTTCTCCGAGTTCGGCGACCGAGCGATGTTGATCGACTACGTCGGGGGCCGGGTCGGCCCCCTCCTCCCGATCGGCCCCACCCGGTTTCTCCTCGGCGCCGCGATCGTGGCGCCGCTCTTCCCGGCGGACACCGTCGACCTTACGTTAGGCAGGGATGGCTCGGTGACCGGCCTGCGTTGGTCGGGCGCCGGGGCCGCGGCGCTCACCGCCACCCGGGTCGCCACCTCCGACACCAGCCTCACGTTCACCAACGGCGCGGTCACTCTGGCCGGCACGCTCACTCGTCCGGCGACCCCGGGGCCCCATCCGGCCCTGGTGCTGGTCCACGGCTCGAACGCGCAACCCCGCGAGACCTTCGGCCCGTGGACCCGTTACTTCGCGGGGCTTGGCTACGCGGTGCTCGCCTATGACAAACGTGGGACCGGTGCCTCATCGGGTGACTGGAAACAGGCGGGTTTCCCGGCCTTGGCGTCGGACGCGCTCGCGGCGGTCCGAGCGCTCGCGGCGCGCGCCGACATTCGCCGCGACAAGATCGGTCTCTGGGGGATCAGCCAGGCCGGCTGGATCATGCCGCTGGTCGCGGCTCAAGCCCCCGCCGAGGTGGCCTTCATGGTGGTGCACGCGGGCACCGGGACCACGGTACGGGAGCAGGGCGTCCTCAACTATCGCAACGAGCTCCGGTTCGCGGGGCTCCCCGAATCGGCCGTGGCGATCGGGGTGCGCTACCGGATGCTCGACGACTCGGTGACCAAAGCCGGCGGCAGCGTCGCGCCGGTGGAGCGTTTCTACCAGGAGCACCGCGCCGAGGCGCCGTGGCTCGACGAGCCGGCCCCGGCGGATGTCTGGTTTCGGGGCTATTATCGGATCCTGATGGACTTCGATCCTCGCCAGGCCTGGGAGCGGGTCACCTGTCCGGTGCTCCTCTTCTTCGGCGAGCTCGACGCCAACGTCCCGCCCGCCGAATCATGGCCGCCGATCGAACGGGGCCTCGCCCGGGCCGGTAATCGCCGGGTGACCCAGTACACCCTGCCCGGCGCCAATCACGTCTTCCTCGCGGCCCGGACCGGTGCCGGCGACGAGTATCCTCGACTGTCCCGTTTCGTCCCTGGTTACTTCGATCGGATGGCGCAATGGCTGGAGAGCAACGCCCGTTAGGTGCCCCCGCCGATGCGCTCCCGCGAGTCCTCGGAGTGGGGCGGTTCGCGATGGTGCTGGTCGCCATCACCATCGGGACCGCGATCTTCCGGGTGCCGTCGGTCGTCGCCGCGAACGCCGGCTCCACCGCCATCGCGATCGGGGTCTGGGTGGTGGGCGGGGTGTTCGCCTTCGCCGGGGGGCTCGCGGCCGCGGAGGTCACCGTCCGTTACCCACGCGCGGGTGGCGAGTACGCCCTCCTCCGGACGATGTACGGTGAGCGCACGGCCTTCGTCTACGGATGGACCTGGCTGCTCCTGGTCTCGCCGGCCGCGATCGCGGCGGTGGCCCGGACCTTCGCCGATTATGCGGGAGCGCTGATCGTGCTGTCCGAATGGGAGCGGCGACTGGTCACGGTGGTGGTCATCGTGGCGCACGCGGCCCTCGCCATGGCGTCGACCCGGATCGCCTCCCGCTTCGTCAGCGGGGCCACCATGGCCAAGTTGCTGGCGATGGGCGCCGTGGCCCTAGCCGCCTTCACCCTTTCCCCCGTCGCCCCGCCGGCGGCGGCGGCCCCGCTTCCGGAGTCCGCCGGGAGCATCGGGTTGATCATTGCCGCGATGGTGGCCGTGATCTGGGCCTATGACGGTACCGCCCAGGTCACCATGGCCGGCGATACCGCGAACCCGGCCCGGACGATTCCCCGCGGTCTGATTCTCGCCGCCGCGATCGTGGTGGCGATCTACCTGACCATGGTGGTGTCCTATCAACGACCGTTAGGCTTCCAGGCGATGGCTGCCTCCCAAGCCGTCGCCGCCGACGCGATGGGGGCCCTGGTCGGACCGCGCGGGGCGGCCCTGGTGGCCGGGTTGGTGATGCTCTCCGCCTACTCGTGCGGCATGGCCCAGCTGGTCTCCCATCCCCGAGTCACCTTCGCTCTGTCCGCCGACGGGATGTTCTTCGCCCGCTTCGCGACCCTCTCGGCCACGGGAACCCCTTGGGTCGCGGTGGCGCTTCACGCGGCGCTTGCGTCGGGACTGGCGTTGGCCGGCGGCTACGAGTTCCTCTTCCGGCTGGTCGTCTTCGCGTTCTATCCGTTGGCGGCGATGGTCTACATCGGCGCCATCATCCTCCGTCGGCGCGACGGTCCCCCGACCGGATTTCGGATGCCGTTCTATCCCTGGCCGATCGTCGTCTACAGTCTCCTCCTTGGCCTGGTGCTGGTGGTGAGCCTGATCGAAGACCCCGTCGCGCCGCTCTACTCGGCGGCGGTGCTGGCCGCCGGCTGGCTGGTCCACCGCTTCGTCATCCGGAAGGGCGCCGTCCGGCCGTGACGAAGTGGATCGGCGGGTTGCTCCTGCTGGCCGCCGTGGCCGTGCCGGAGTCGGCCCCGGCCCAATGGCAGCGCTTCACCATCGAGCCGAACCTTCCCTACGACGGGCGATTCACCTTCGCCCGGATCCGCTACACCATCCACCGCCGCAGCGGCTGGGAGTTCGACTACCCGACGATGGAGCGCAACCTGATGGCGATGATGGCGGAGCTCACCTCGCTGGCTCCCCATGTCCGGGGCAGCAACGTTTTCACTTTTGACGACCCCGAGCTGCTCAAGTTCCCGGTGGCGTACCTGTCCGAGCCCGGCTACTGGATTCCCAGCGAGGCGGAAGTCGAGGGTCTCCGGCGCTACCTCGCCAAGGGCGGCTTCCTGATCGTCGACGACTTCATGCGGGGGGAGTGGCGGAACTTCGAGGCGCAGATGCGGCGGGTCCTTCCCGAGGGACGGATCGACCGCCTCCCGCTCTCCCATCCGGTGTTCGATTCCTTCTTCCGAATCTCCACCCTCGAGATGACCTATCCCCACGATCCCGGGCTCAAGGCGGAGTTCCTGGGAATCCACCGGAACAACGATCCCAAGGATCGCTTGATGGTGGTGATCAACTACAACAACGACATCGGGGACTACATGGAGTGGTCCGGCCAAGGCTGGTGGCCGGTCAACATCACCAACGAGGCCTACAAGTTCGCGATCAACTACCTGGTCTACGGCCTGACTCACTGACGGGCCGGGCCGGCGGCTTGCGCAACGACAAAAGAAGAATAAGATTCGCATTCGTATATGGCCGCGCTCGCCAGCCCGCTCCGGACCCCCGCCCGCCAGGCCAGGTCCCAGGTCACCTCGGATGCCATCGTCGAGGCCGGCCTGGCACTCCTCCGGGAACGCGACTTCGCCACCCTCTCGGTCGCCGAGGTGGCGGAACGGGCGGGGGTGTCGATCGGCGGGTTCTATGCCCGGTTTCGCGGCAAGGAAGCACTCCTCCACGCGCTCGCGGACGAGGTGATCGGCGATTGCGCGACCGGGCTCGAGGAGGCGCTCCGCCCCGACCGGATGGCGAGGGCGTCCCTGCCACGGGTGATCCGAGCGTACGTCGGGGCCGTGGTCGCCAAATTCCGGGAGCACCGAGTGGCGATCGTCCAGATCCTCCGCCACGTCCGGCAGGGCGACCGCCACTTGGGCGGCGTCGTGGCCGACTTCAATCAACGGGTCCACGGCCGGCTCCGCGCCCTGCTCGCCGACCGGCGCGATCAGATCGGGCATCCCGACCCGACCCTCGCGGTCAACTTCGGGCTGTTCCTGGTATCGGCGGGGGCCCGCGAGGCGATTCTCAGCGACAGCCTCCGGGTCTATCCAATCGAGGTGGCGGACGCGAAGCTGGTCGACGAGCTCACTCGCGCCTACCTGGCGTACCTGGCGCCGAAAGGCAAAGCCGCCCGTGCCGTTGCCTAACGTGAATCCGGCGGGGCCCTCGGCGCGGTGCCGGCGGGGGCGGGGGCGGGAGTTCGCCGCCGCCATCGCGACGACGATCGTTCTGGCGGGCACCGTTCGAGCGCAAGCGGGTGACCTCGATGCCCGGCTCGACTCCTTGGTCCCGGCCGCGATCGCCCACCATCGGGTGCCCGGCGCGGTGGTCGCCGTCGTTCGGGGCGACCGGGTCGCGCTCCGGGGCTTCGGCTTCGCGCGGCTCGAGGACAGCGTCCCGGCCGACCCGAATCGATCGCTCTATCGGCTGGCATCGGTCGCCAAGCTCTTCGTTGCCACGGTCGTCCTCCAGCAAGTCGACCGAGCCGGGTTGTCGCTGGAAGTGCCGATCGATCGGCTGGCTCCCGAGGTTCCGCTCGACCGGCGGTTCGAGGCCCCGATCACCCTCCGCCATCTCCTCACCCACACGGCGGGATTCGACGAGCGGATGATCGGCTACGGGGCGCCCACCCGAGAGGCGATGCGGCCGTTAGGCGAATATCTGGCCAATCGGCTCCCGGACCGCGGGTGGCCCCCCGGGATGCTGGTTGGGTACTCGAATCACGGGATGGCATTGGCGGCATACCTGGCCGAAAAGCGGGCCGGGGTGCCGTTCGCCGAGTTGGCGGCCAGGGATCTCTTCCGGCCGCTCGGGATGACCCGAACGTTCTACCTCGACCCGCCGGACTCGGCCCTGCGTTCCGACCTGGCCCGCGGCTATCGCTGCGGCGGCGAATCGGGGTGTACCCCGGCCCCGGTGCTGTGGTCGAACGCCTATCCAGTCGGGTTGGCCTTCTCGACCGCGGCCGACATGGCCCGTTTCATCCGCGTTCAGCTCAGCGGCGGGGTGCTCGACTCGACCCGGATCATCGCCGATACCATGTTGGCACAGGCGCACCGACGCCAGTTCAGCCACCATCCCGCTCTCCCGGGGATCGGGTTCGCGTTCTTCGAGCAGGAGTACCGCGGGGTTCGGCTCCTGACCCACGCCGGCGGGGCACCCGGCGCGGCCACCGCGCTGGTGATGGCCCCGGAGACGGATCTCGGCGTCTTCGTCGCCACCAACGCCGGTGAACCTGGTTTCGTCAAGGCGATCGTCCACGGCGTGCTCGACGGGTTGTTGCCCCCAGCACCGATCGCGCCGCCGATCGCGACCGGACCGGTGGGGCAGTACGCCGGGTTCTATCGGCTGGCGCGGTATTCCCACTTCACCGTCGAGCGGTTTCCGGCCGTGTTTGCCTTCACGGTTCGGGCCATCGCCGAGGGCGACACCCTGGTTCTTCCGGTCGGCTCGGAGCGGCGCCGCTTCGTCCGAGTCGACTCGCTCCTGCTGCGGGAAACCACCACCGGTGCGCCTTTGGCTCTTCGCCGAGCGGCGTCGGGGGAGATCACCCATCTGTACACTGGACTCCCGAGCGGAGGGGCCGAGCTTCCGGGGGCGTTCGAGCGGGTGCCGTGGTACGAGGCGCCGTACTTCCTCAACGAGTACGCCTCGGCGTTGGTCGGGTTGCCGTTGATCGTCTTGGCGGTCTGGGGGCTGGTGGCCGGGGCGCGGGCGTGGTGGCGCCGGCGGCGACCGGGCGTCGCCAACGCCAACGCAGTCGCGGAGGCGGCGCGCGCGGGGCACGACCGGCGGCACCAGGCCATCGCGATCGTCGTGGTGGTCGTCGGCGTGGCCGCGTTCGTCACCTTCGGCTTCGGGTTCGTCGCCGCGGCGACTCGGGATTTGGGTCGAGGGCAAGGGATCGCCTACGGATTGGGGGGGAAGGACCTGGTGCTCCTTCGGCTGGCCTGGCCGATCGCGCTGGCGGCCGTGCCGACCACAGTCTGGGCCATCGTTGCGTGGCGGCGGCGCTGGTGGAGCGGCTTCAGCCGGCTCTGCTACTCCGCGTTGGCGATCCTCGCCGTGGCGCAGGCGCACTTCCTGATCTGGTGGGGGTACCTCCCGGGTCGGTGGTAGGCGCGCCCTCGGCGCCGCGCCACTTTGCTCTTCTGGGCGAGCAGGCGCTCGGTGGAATCGAGGCGTTCCTGGTCCCCGATGCCAGCGGGTGGGAGGACCTCCGGCTCTACACCCGGCTCTGGAATCGGTGGTGAGCCGGCGATTGACCGCGCGATGAGAACAGGCTGACTCGGCCCTGATGTCGACCTGGTATGGTGTGGCCGCGAGACCGGCACCCAACCCAGTGAGGACGACGACGATGACCGAACTGACTCGATTCGCGACCCCATGCCTGCTGTTGCTGGCGGCTGCGCTCACCGGCTGCGGCGGGCCGAGTGGACCCTCCCAGCCGACCCCGCCACCCCCGCCTCCTGCCCCACCTCCGGCGCCCCGAGTCGCCTCTATCGTGGTGACTCCCGCGACCTTGCTTCTCCCGGTCGGCGGGTTCGGGCAACTCGCCGGCGACGCCCGCGACGCGGCCGGCGCGAGCCTTTCGGGCGTCTCGGTGAATTGGGCTTCGCAGAATGCCGCCGTGGCCTCCGTCAGCGGCACCGGCATGGTGACCGGATTTGCCGCGGGGCAGACGCTGGTCATCGCGACGGCCGGGGGCAAGGCCGACACCGCCGATGTCACGGTGATCGCCGCCTTCGCGCTAGACGTCTCGCCGCCGGATGTCACGGCGTCGGTGGGGCAGACGGCTCAATTCACCGCCACCGCCCGGGACGGTAGCGGACGCCTGATCCCGCTGCCTCCGATCACCTGGATATCGACGACCCCTGCGGTCGCCACGGTCTCGACCGGCGGCCTGGCCACGGCGGTCGCCGCCGGGACGACCGGGATCATTGCCAGGTCGGGCACGGTCGCCAGTGGTCCGGCGGTTCTCACCGTGGTCGACCCGAACCCAACCGGGCCATGTGACGGGATCGAGCACGTCCCGACTTTCGATGTCAACTTCAGCCTCAGCTGGAACGATGCGGCGACCGTCGGCAACCACCGCCTTGAGGCAGCGCACTCGGCCGACATCATCACGGTCTTGACTCACCCAGGGGATCACCCGATCTGGGACGCCCCGATGACCGGAACCGGGATGATCAAGGACAGGGACGTGTCGCTGTCCAGCCAGGACACCGTCCGGATCGACGCCGCCGGCCCGCTGATGACCATTGATCGCCCGCGGATGACTTTCGAGGTCGACCTGGCCACTTGCCGGTACGCATTCAGGCTGGTGCCGTGGCTCAACGCCGCCTTCACCGACCGCTCCGGCACAACGCAGGGCACCTCGGCGACTGGTCACCTGTTTACCGGTTGGCACGATTTGCCGGCCGGATGGCGAGCGCTCGGCATCCCCGGCTTCAACGAGTCCGTTCCGGCCCACAGCTTTGTCTGGCTCCTGGCGCCGGGGAACGCCTTGCTGCCCTCGTACCTCCCCGCGGCCTTCGGCGCCCTGATGTGGGGGTCGACAGCCGGGGCGGGTGAAACGCCTGGCGCGAACGCCGACTTGTCGTGGGCGGTTACGATCCGGAGGTGATCGAGGCGCGGAGAAACCAGCGGCAGGAGGGCAGGGATGTCTTGCCGGCAAAGGCAGGCCACCCGGCGCGGGTAGGCCCTGTCATAGCGGCTGTCGGAGTCCTTCAGATCCACTTTCCCGTGGGTGGGGCTACCTGCCCGATCGGTGGTGGGGCGGCGTCTCAGCGCCGGTCGACTTCGCTCTTCTGGGCGAGCAGGCGCTCGGTGAAATCGAGGCGTTCCTGAGTCTCGGACAGTTCTCGCCGCAGCATCATCATATCGTCTTCCAGCGCGGCAAGTCGGGCGTCGCTCTCGGGGTGACCGATGCCGCGTTGCTGCGCCTCGGCCTTGAACTTGGCCATCTTGGCAAGGTTGCCGAAGATGATGGCCACGACCGGAATGGACAGCGCGAGGATCGGGATCAGCAGTGCCAACTCTTGCCTGTTCAACAGTACCTCCCTTGGGATCTGCTCTCGGATGACGGATGTTCGGCCCGGCCGGTTTCGTCCCGGCTCCCGCGGCTACCGGGCGACCAGTTTGCCGTCTTTGACCACCACCCGTCCGTTGGCCTCCACCGTGGCGTCGGGGAGGAAGAACAGCACCTCGCCGTTGCTCGTCCGATTCTTCCCGCCCGATTCCCAGTTGTCGCCGATGGCGACTCGTACCACGCCCGCGCCGTAGCCATAGTACGGCATGAATCCCGACGGCAGCACCGCGGGCAGTTCGGGATTGGTGCCGATGACGAACTCGGCCTGGAGCTGTTTGTCTCCGGTGGCCTGCTGCCAAGTGGCGACGATGGCGTCGGCGCCCCGTTTCGACTCGAACTTGGTGATCCGGCCCTTGGCGAAGGTGGCCTGGATGATCGGGGCCCGGGTGTCGAAGCTGGCGTAGCCGACCAGGGTGCCCTCGCCGCCGCTCACGTCGGTGGTGCGAAAGACGCTGGCGGGCAGCTCTTCTTCCCGATCGCGGACCGAGCGGGCGGGGGCCACCTTGGCGCGGCTGGCGTCGCCGGTGTTGCGGTGGACCCACGCGTTTGGCGACACCGTGAAAGTCAAACGGGTTCCGTTAGGCGAACTCACCGTCACGGTCGCACCGCGGAGTGCCGATTCGAGGGCCCGGATCTGGGTGTCAAGCCAGGCCGGCTCGACGCCGATCGCCTTCGCGTACAGCGCTTCGACCCGATGAACGTCGGCGGTGTCCGGGGGCAGGAACCAGTGGAAGTGAATCGACCGGACCTTGCTCTTCTCGACCAGCACCTCGAACTCCTTATTCGGCATCGTCGGGGGGGTCGGGAGCCAGATGGCCGCGTCGGCGTTGTGGAACGATGCGGTCCAGATCGAGTCGCGTCGCGCCTTCTGGGCCGCGCGGGCCGCCGGCGCGAGGCGCTTGGCCGATTCGAGGTCCGCCATCGTGGGGACGCTCAGGTCGATTGCGACGCCGCCGGCCGCCGCGATCGCCGCCCGCATCGCTACGGCGGCACCCCGGTCGCTTCCGTGGTCCCAGAAGAGGATCACTCGTTCGCCGGAGGCGAGTTTCAGGGTGCGTTGCACGGTCAGCTCGGCGAGCCGGTTCCAGTCGACCCGGCTCGGTCCGACCGGCTGGGCGGCGGCCGGTCCGAGGAGGCCGACGAGGCAGGGGAGTCCCGCGATGATCGATCGGTGAGAGGGGCGCATGGGTTCGATTATGGCGCGACCCGCCTTCGAGCGCCAGGCCATCGCTAGAATTCAGTCATGGACTACCAGTCGGTGTCGGAGGTCGGCAACGCGATCGTGGAATGCGCCCGCTGCCAGCGGCTCCGCCGGTACTGCCGGATGGTGGCGCGAACCAAGGTGCTTCGGTTTCGCCGGGAGGAGTACTGGGGCCGGCCGGTGCCTGGGTTCGGCGATCCCGAGGCGCGGGTGCTGGTGATTGGTCTCGCGCCCGCGGCCCATGGGGGCAATCGCACCGGTCGAGTGTTCACGGGGGACTCGAGCGGCGATTGGCTCTACGAGGCGCTCCATCGTCACGGCTTCGCCAACCAGCCGCAGTCGGTGGGGCTCGATGACGGGTTGATGCTCCGGGACTGTTACGTGACCGCCGCGGCTCGATGCGCGCCGCCCGCGAACAAGCCGCTCCCCGCCGAGCTGGACCGGTGTCGCGAGTTCCTGGCGGCCGAGATCGCGCTGCTCACCCAGGTGCGGGTCGTGGTCACCTTGGGCCGGATTGCTCACGACGCTTTTCTCAAGGCGTCGGGGTGGTGGGAGCGGCTCCCGCCGAAAGCGCGACCCCGCTTCGGGCACGGGGCCGAGACCGCCCTTCCCGACGGCATTCAGCTGATCGCCTCCTACCATCCCAGCCGGCAGAACACCAACACCGGCCGGCTGACCCGGCCGATGTGGCATCAGATCTTTCGCCGAGCGCGGGGGTTCGCGGGCGGGTAGGCGGAGTTCGCTTGACACTCCCGCGGAATCGGTCTACGGTACGGAAGGCCATCCAGCCGGTCTCCCAGGCGAGTTCTCATGAAACGGTCCTTCAGGCGCTCCGCGAGCGTCCTTGGGTTGCTGACTCTGGCGGGCTTCACCGCCCGGCCCGACCTGTACGTCATCCCCCTCAAGGGCACCGGACCGGGTTCCCGCCTGGTAGGCACCGCCACGCTGACACCCGCGCGGTCGCCCTTCGGGCTGGCGACGACCCGGGATGGCCACTTCGTGTTCGAGTTGGAAGTCGCCGTGCCGATCCTCCCCCCGATCACGGCGCACGGCGGCAACTACACGACCTATGTCGCCTGGCTCGCCACCGCCCAACTCGACCGCGTCGAGCGGCTCGGCGCGGTGATTCCCGGTGCGAAGACCCGGGGCAAGGTGGCCATGAGCAAGTTCATGGTGATCATCACGGCCGAGCCGAATGCGAGCGGCGCCAAGTGGACCGGACCGATCGTGATGCGAGGGAACTCCGCGTCCAGCTATCTCACCAACTTCAGCGGGCACACGATGTTCAACGGCGGAGTGCCCCAGTGAGGCAGCTGGTCGCCTGCTGGGTCGCCGTCCTGCTGGTCGGCGGGTCGGGGGCGGCGGCCCAGCGACCCGATTCCACCAAAGCGCACCAGCATGCCGGTCACGAAGGGATGAGCCATGGGACGGGGGCGAATCGGATGCCGCCGATGCCCAAGGGCATGCGAATGCCGGCGATTCCCGGGCTCGAGGGTATCAAGCCGAGAATGGCGCCGTACCTGCCCGGCGAGGGGCTGGATCTGGCCACCATTCCCGTCGCCGGGCCGCGGAAGCTCCTCGATCTCGAGGACGGGGATTCGCTCGACTTGGTCGCCGGGTTCGTCAAGCGGAAGATTCGGGGAAAAGAACTGGTGATGGCGGGGTTCAACGCCCAGTATCCTGGTCCATTGATTCGGGTCCGGCAGTCGGCTCGGATCACGGTGCGATTCAGGAACCAGCTCGACATGCCCTCCGCGGTGCACTGGCACGGGCTGCGCCTCGACAACCGATTCGATGGGGCGCCCGGGGTGACCCAGGATCCCGTGCCGGTGGGTGGCGAGTTCATCTATCAGCTGTATTTCCCGGATCCGGGCATCTACTGGTACCATCCCCATGTCCGGGAAGACATCCAGCAGGATCTCGGGTTGTACGGCAACATGCTGGTCGACTCGCCGGAGCCCGGCTACTACAACCCGGTCAACGACGAGCAGGTGGTGATGCTCGACGATCTCCTCGTCGACGACGAGGGGATCCTGCCGTACGGCCGGGACGTCGGCAACTACGCGATCATGGGGCGGTTCGGCAATCTCTTCCTCGTCAACGGCGAGCCGGATTACCAACTGTCGGTCAAGAAGGGCGACGTGGTGCGGTTTCTCTTCACCAACGTGGCCAACACCCGCACCTTCAACCTGTCGTTCGGCCCCAACCCGGTGAAGTTGATCGGGGCCGACATCGGTCGGTTCGAGCGGGAGGAGCTGGTCGAAACGGTGGTGATCGCACCGGCGCAGCGCTACGTGGTCGAGGTGAAGTACGACAAGCCAGGCGTCTATCCGATCATCAACGCCGTGCAGGCGCTCAACAACTTCCTGGGTGAATTCCAGGAGACCATCGACACCGTTGGCCTGGTGACCGTGGCGGCGGCCCCCACCGGCAAAGATCACTCGAGGACGTTCTCGACCCTCCGGGCTCTGCCGCAGGTGTCCGCGGAGTTCGCGCCGTACAAGGCGCACTTCGATCGGGCGCCCGACAAGGACCTCCTACTCACGGTCAACATCCAGGGCCTTCCGATCACCATCACCGCGTTCATGTCGGTCGACACGATGTACTTCCCGCCCCAGGAATGGGTCGACGGGATGCGGGACATGAATTGGGTGGCGACGTCGCGGGAGGTGCGGTGGATTCTCCGTGATCTCGCGACCAAGAAGGAGAACATGGACATCGCCTGGACGATGAAAGTGGGCGAAGTCCTCAAGGTCCGGATGACCAACGACGCCAAGTCGATGCATCCGATGAGTCATCCGATCCACTATCACGGCCAGCGCCTCCTGGTGGTGGCGCGGAACGGCATTCCCGAAGAGAACCTGGTTTGGCGCGACACGATCCTGCTCCCGGTCGGCCAGACCGTGGATCTGCTGATCGAGGCGACCAACCCGGGCAAATGGATGGCCCACTGTCACATCGCCGAGCACCTCGAAGCGGGGATGATGATGGTGTTCACGGTGACACCCTGAAGCGAACGCACACTCCTACGAGGGCGAACATGACATCTCGCGGCGCGTTGTTGCACGGCACGACCCTGGCGGCGCTCGGCGCCCTGTTACTGGCGCAAGGCGCGTCGGCGCAATGGACCGATGCCCCGAAATACAAGGTGGGCGGCAGCCCCAACGTGAAGGTACTGGCCCACATCCCGCTCGGCGGCTACTTCCGGGTGATGGACAACGAGATCGAGCAGGAGGTCAACCGCCCCTACACCTACGTCGCCCAGTCGTGGGACCGGGCCGGGTTCACGATCATCTCGACCAAGGACAACCAGTTCAAGAAGCTCTACAGCTGGACCATCGAGAACCCGGAGCTGCATGGCGGTACCGGCGGGATGGACGGCAAGTACTTCAAGCTCAAGGGCGGCAAGTACTACTACATCCAGTCGCTCCAGTTCGGGCAGAGCGGTCCGGACGCTGACGTCGGCGCCGTCGTCGCCGACGTGACTTCGCTGCCGGACACCAGCAAGATCCGGATCGTGGCCCGGATCAAGGAGAAGGAGTACCTGGGCGGGTTCCACAACATCTTCGCCTACAAGCACTCGGACGGACGGGTCCTGCTGTTCACCACCATCAATGGCCCGTACGCGAACGTCTACGACATGGAGAAGGTGGTGAGCGGCGCCCCGGAGAACACCTGGATGATCGGCCGGGTGCCGATTCCCCAGAACGCGGCGACCGCGATCGGCAACTTCGGGTATCACGACTTCCAGGTCTTCTACGATCCCAACACCCAACAGGACAAATTCTACGGCGCGGGGCGCGGCGGCGCGTTCATCTACGACGTCTCGAAGATCGGTCGGGAAGAGCCGAAACTGGTGACCCAGATCGTCGGCGCCTCGGGGATTCAGAGCGCCCACACCTTCACCCCGACGCCGGACCAGAAGTTCGCGGTGGTGGAGACCGAGTATCAGTTTGCCCCGCTCCGGATCTTCGATCTTCGTCCGGGCCTCGAGGGCAAGGTCAACGCGATCAACGATCCGGTCGGCGCCTGGCAGGCCGATTGGCGGGCGCTCGCCCACAACCACGAGGTCAAGTGGCCCTTCGTCTTCGTCTCGACCTACGAGGACGGGCTCCAGATCTTCAACATGGCCGACCCGACCGCGCCGCACACCGTCGGTTGGTACTTCACCTGCAACTGCACCCACATGAAGGGCTTTGGCGGGGTGCCTCAGTTCTACGGCAACAGCGTGTTCCAGGGCGCCTTCGGCGTCAAGGTGCGTGACCACGATGGGCTGATCGTGATCAGCGACACCTTCACCGGTTTCTGGGCGTTCAAGCTGGAAGGCTTCGACGGCTGGAACGGGCACGACTGGAGCATGCCGAACATCTCGAGCGCGCAGAATTGGGACAACGGCCCGGAGGGAGCGCCGAAGCGCGCGGGGGCGGCGACGGGGGGGAGGTAGGGGGAGAGTCAGGACTCAGGACTCAAGACTCAGGACTCAAGACTCAGGACTCAGGACTCAGGATTCAGGACTCAGGATTCAGGACGCGAGGGTCCGAGTACCCTGCGGAGCAACCTTGAGTCTTGGGTCTTGAGTCTTGAGTCTTGAGTCTTGAGTCTTGACTCTTGAGCCCTACATCTTCGTGTGCTTCGCAAACACCGTCGTCTTCCCCTTGGCGTCGAACGCGAGGACGTCGTAGGGGACGAACGGAGTGCTGTCCATTCCGGGGGCGCTGGCGGGCATGCCGGGGATGGCCAGCCCGAGGACGCCCTTCGGTTTTTCGGCCAGGAGGCGCTTGACGTCCGACGCCGGGACGTGGCCCTCGATGACGTACTCGCCGATCAGGGTGGTGTGACAGCTGCGGAGGTCGTCCGCGACGTGGTATTTGGATTTGATCGCGTCCATCTCCGAGGTGTCCCGGACCGTGGCCGCGAAACCGTTGGCCTTCATGTGGTCGACCCACTTGGCGCAGCAGCCGCAGTTGGGATCTTTGTAGACGGTGATCGTCGGCTTGGTCTGGGCCAGCAGCTGGCCCGCGCCGGCGGCGCCGAGCGCGGCCAGACCCAGGGTGGTGAGGGCGTCTCTTCGGGAGATGTCGGTCATCGTTCGAATCCTCATTGCGACGGCTTGGAGAGCAGTTTCTTCGCCAACAGCTTGGTGGCCTTCGACTCGAACTGGCCGGAGCTGGTGCAGTCGATGACCTCGTTGCGGCCGTTGGGCAGATCGACGGCCTGGCCCGTGATCATCGTCTGGAGGCCAGTCTCGCCGTTGGGCATCGCCCGGACGAACCCCACCACCGAGACGTAGACGACGTACATGTCGGCGTTCGGCCCGGCCGTCCCCTCGCCGCAGCGAAGGTACTCCGACAAGGAAGCCTTCCCCATTCGCTTGTAGAGTTTGGCCTTGACCGCCCCCATTTCACCGACGGACCGTTCGGAGAATCCGACCGGAACGTCGAGATCCTTCAAGGTTGCTTCCATCGCGGCCCAGGCGGTGTTGGCGTCGACCTTCAAGAGCATGGCATCGGGCGCCCGCTCGGGCCGCTCCAGCATCCGTTGAAAGATCTCGGCGGGAACGAAACGGGAGATCCACCCGCCGGAGTTGGCGACGTTGGGAGGGGTCTGTCCCCACGCCACGCTTCCCGGGGCCATCGCCAGGCCGACGAGGAGAAGGGCGGTCGAGGTTCTCATGGCGGAAAGATATCACCGATTTGTCTGGACCGGGTTGGGGTCTAGTTTTGAGCCATGCCCCTGGTGCTCATGCCGTTCCAGCCGTTCCTCGACCGCCAGCCGTTTGTCATCCTCGACGGCGGTCTGGCGACCGAGCTGGAGCGCCGCGGGGTCGACCTGGCCAACCAGCTCTGGTCGGCCGACGCGCTGCTTCGTTCCCCGGATCAGGTTCGCCAGGTCCATCGCGACTATCTCGACGCCGGCGCCGACGTCATCGCCACGGTGAGCTATCAGGCGACCATTCCGGGATTGGCGCGGCGGGGGTTGTCCACGGTCGCGGCGGAGCGGCTGATCGCGCTCAGCGCGGAGCTGGCCCGGGAGGCGCGCGACGAGTTCCTCGCCG
The DNA here is from genome assembly GCA_046160105.1 of Gemmatimonadales bacterium. Taxonomy (GTDB): domain Bacteria; phylum Gemmatimonadota; class Gemmatimonadetes; order Gemmatimonadales; family GWC2-71-9; genus SHZU01. The sequence continues at coordinate 123,312 of JBJXGT010000054.1, forward strand.
CCACCTCCCTTGGCGAGCGGCTCGCCCCGCTCGTCGCCGGCTCGATCGGTCCGTACGGCGCCTTCCTCAGCGACGGATCCGAGTACCGGGGCGACTATCAGCTCTCGCCTCGCGAGTTCAAGGCGTTTCACTCGCCCCGGATCGACGTGCTGGTCGCGAGCGGAGTGGATCTCCTCGCGTTGGAGACCATTCCCTCCCGGCGTGAGGCGGCCGCCCTGATCGACCTGATCGAGGCCCGCGGCGACGTGGCGGCCTGGCTCAGCTTCAGCGTCAAGAACGACGCCGAGATCTCGGATGGGACGCCGTTCGAGGCGGTGGTGGCCGAGTTCGGGGCGGCCCGATCAGTGGCGGCGGTGGGGATCAACTGCGCCGACATGGCCCTGATCGCGCCGTTGCTGGGCCGGGCCGAGTCGGTCAAGCCGTACGTGGTCTATCCGAACGCGGGCGGGGTGTACGACGCGGTCTCCAAGCGGTGGTCGGGTGGAGTCGACGTGCCGAAGATCGAGGATCACGTCGAGCGGTGGCACCGGCTGGGGGCCCGGCTGATCGGCGGATGCTGCCGGACCGGGCCCGCCACGATCACCGCCATTCGGGAGCGGATGATCACCGGCTGATCGACCGCGATCAGGAGGCGGGGCTGGCGTAGCTCTTGAGCCAGATCACCACCACGCCGCAGGCGGATCGACCGGACTGGCTGTACTCGATCGGCAGGTCACTCCCTTCGCGATAGATCTCGAGCGCCTCGATCTCGTCGGGCTCGAAGTCGTTGACCGCCCAGCCGACCGACAGCGGGCCGCCGTTGACGGCTACCGCGGGAGGACAATCGGGTCGATAGCGCCGCCGGACCGCGAGCCTGGTGGGGTTGAAGCGGTCTTCGTCGCGCTCAAAGGGGCTCGGTCCCCACCCGCCCGGCTCGTTCATCACCCAGGGGCTCTTGAACGGCAGATACCTCACGACCAGCATGCCGAGCTCCGGGCTCCGGTCGCGGGCGATGTCGTCCCGGGTCAGGAACCGACCCCCGAAGGCCGCCCGCGAGCGCCAAAGGAAATCCCGCATCCGGCTCTGGTAGCGTTGATCCTGGGCCCGGACCACCACTTCCGGTAGCTGGTAGGGGTGGGCCGCCAGGGTGACGTTGGCCTGGCGGGCCTCGCCGCCCCGAAGCGTTAGGCTGATCTGGACCGGATAGTAGCCGATCCGGCGGACCATGAGCCAGTAGCGGGCGGCGGGGAGGTCGGCGAACCGGAAGGCGCCGTCGGGGCCGGTGACCATCTTGCGCCGGGCCCCGATCAGCTCGACGTCCGCGCCGTCGAGCAGCCGGCCGCCGGAATCGGTGACGACACCGGCGAAGCTCGGCTTGGGTTGTTGGGCATCGAGGCGGCCGGCGGGCAACACCAGCCCCACCGCGGCGAGGAAGGCGAGGCGAAACCACGGGGAACCGATCATCTACCCCTCCAGGGGGGCGTCTCCGACCCATGGATGGTACCCGGGGGCCGCCGAGCCGGCAACCCAGGCGGGTCCGGTCCGGTCGGTACCAGTCTCCTAGCGGAGATCGCGGCTTCGGAACACGGCCTTGCCGTCGAGCAGGGTCAAGAGAACCCGGGCCGAGTGGATCTCGGTCGGCTTGATCGCGTAGAGGTCGCGGTCGAGGACGATGAGATCGGCGGCCTTGCCGACTTCCAGGGTGCCGGAGGTTTTCTCGTCGCCGGAGGCGATCGCGCCAGTGACGGTGTAGGCCTTCAGCATCGTGGTGAGGTCGACGACCTCCTCGGGGATCCACGGGGGTCCGGCCGAGTCGGTCGGACCGCGCCGGGTGATCGCGACCTGAATCGCTTCGAGGGGATTGATCGACGACACGGTCCAGTCGCTGCCGGCGGCGACCAGGGCGCCGGACTTCACCAGGGACCCGATCGGATAGAGCCACCGCGACCGTTCCGGCCCCAGGATGGGCTCGGTGAGGTCGGTGATGTACGGATCGGCGAACGCCCAGAGAGGCTGGAAGCTCGCGACCACGCCGTTGGCTTTGAAGCGGGGAATGTCGGCCGGGTCGAACAGCTCGATGTGGGCGATGATGGGCGGCCGCGACAGCGAGGCCCGCTGCCCTCGGGCCCGCTCGATGGCGTCGAGCCCCATCCGGATACCGCGATCACCGATGGCATGGATGTGGATTTGCACGCCGGCCTGGTCGAGCGTCGCCACCAACGAGTCGAGCTGGCCCTGGCGGAAGTTGGCGTCGCCGGTGGCGCCGTCGCTGTCGAGGTAGGGGGCGAGGACCGCGGCGGTCTTGGCTTCGATCACCCCATCGGCGAAAAACTTGGCGGCCACCGGGCGGAAGTAGGTGGTGCCGCGAAAGCGATCGCGCCAGGCGAGCAGGGAATCGACCTGGTCGAGATTCTTCTCATGATCGACGTACTGACTGGCGATCACTCGGGTGGTCAGCTCGCCCTCACGATCGAGCTCGGCGTAGGCCGCCATGAATTCGGGGTCGACCGACGCGTCGTGGAGGGAGACGATCCCGAACTCGTTGGCGAGTCGCAGGGCCCGAATGAGTCCGGCCTTCCGCTCGGCCATCGACGGCGGCGGGAGGAGGCGGTCGAACAGGTTCATCGCCGTCTCCCGAAGGGTGCCGGTGGGCTCGCCGGCGGCGTCGCGCTCGATCCGGCCTTTCGGCGGATCGGCGGTGGTCCGGGTGATCCCGGCGAGCGCGAGGGCCTTCGAGTTGACCCAGGCCGAGTGGCCGTCGGCGGCGGAGAGGTAGACGGGACGGTCGGGGACCACCGCGTCGAGGAGCCGGCGGTGGGGGTTGCCGCCGGGGAAGACCGGCAGGGCCCAGCCCCGGCCCCGAATCCAGGCCGCGTTAGGCGCGTTCGCGGCGCATCGGGCCACCGAATCGACGATCGCGGCGGCCGAGGTGAGGTTGTCGAACTGGCACTCGGTCAGGCTGAGTCCGCCGCGCGGGTGGACGTGGGTGTCGACGAACCCCGGGAGGATCATCCGCGAACCAAGATCGATGAACTCGGTCGAGTCGCCGACGTAGCGATCCGCTTCGGCGCTCGCCCCGACGAAGACGACCTTCCCGTCCCGCACCGCCACCGCCTCGGCCTTCTCCGGCGAGGCCATGGTATAGACGGCACCCTTGAGCACCAGATCGGCGGGCCGGGGAGAGCGGAAGGCGAACACGAGGGCCACCACGGCCAGCACGATGGCCGGCACCGCGCGGCGGAGCAACCGGGAACGACTTGGGTTGGGAGCGTTCATGGAATGACCGGTAAGGTGAGGAAGGACGGCCGCCCGGCGCCGTGAAGCAGGGTGAACCGCGCGGGGCGGGTGGTGGTCTCGACCACCTCGGATCGCCCCGTCTGAGGATTGCGGCCGAAGTTCGGCAGGAACGAGTTCATCACCACGATCCTGATCCGGTGGCCCCGCCTGAACAGGTTCCCGGTCAGGAGATTGTCGAGGACCACCTCGTGAGGCCGATTGGGCCGGTCGACCCGGGCGACGTCGAGGCCGGCGCTCATCACGTTCCAGGCCGTGCCGTCGGGAGCGACGTCGAGCAGCTTGACCCAGACGTCGATCGACGGCGCGTCGGTCTCGAAGGTGAGCCGCGCCTCGATGTTGCCGACGACGCGGAGGTCGCGATCGAGTGGCGCGGTCTCATAGACGAGAAGATCCGACCGATTCGACAGGGCGCGATAGTCGTGGGCGCCGGCCCGATCGCCGAACGGGTCGTGGATCGGCCGGGCGGGGTCGCTGGTGATGGTGCGTTGCCCGGTCTGGTCGGGCGGGGACCAGGCCAGCGTGCCCTTGGCGGTGAGATGGAGGCGAGTCGGCGCGGTGCCCGGCAGGGGCCAGGCGTCCGCGGTTCGCCACTCGTTCTCGCCCATCACGAAGACCCGAAAGCGGGGAGCGCGCTCGGCTCCGTTCTCGATGCCCCGGACGTAGCGGTCCATGAAGTGGAGGATCTCCTCGTCGTAGGCGATGCCCGCCTTCGCGCCAAACACCCGCTCGCCTGACTTGGACTGTGACGTCCGATCGTTCATCCCGCCCACGCCGTGGACCCAGGGCCCGAGGATCAGGAACGTCTTGGGATCCACCTGGCCCGCTCGGGCCGCCAGCAGCCCCCGGTGGTTGGTCAGTGCCCCTTCGGGCCCGTAGTTGTCGTCGTGCCAAGCGCTCACGTTGAGGACCGCGGCGCCGACCCGCGAGTACTTGTTGGTCAGGTCGGCCCAATCCCACCAGGGGTCATCGGGTGGGTGGCGGTACCACTCGAACAACCAGGGCGCGATCGCCTCGAATTCGGGAAGGTTGACGATCGGGAGCCGGAGCGGCAGCTGGTCCTTCAGCGAGGCCCAGGTGGTCCGTGCCTCGCGGGTGGTCCGCGGGCCGGGGAGGTTCTTCCGCTGCCTAACGTCGGGGCCGATGTTGAGCCAGATCCAGGCGGGCCAGCTCAGGTCGGCGGTGCCCCCGGCATACCAGAAGTTGGTGGGTCGGGAGAAGGTCATGGCCGGCACCATCGCCTTCAGGTGCGGAGGCGCCTCGACGGCGGCCAGCCACTGGACCGCGCCGGGGTACGACAGCCCGAAGCTGCCCACCGCCCCGGTGGACCACGGCTGGCGGGCCGCCCACTCGATGGTGTCGTAGCCGTCGGCGCCTTCCTGGCGGTACGGGTGGAACTCGCCGTCGGAGAGGTAACGGCCCCGGACGTCCTGGGCCACCACCGCGTAGCCCCGCGCCACGGCGGCCGTGAAAGTGGTGGACCCGGTCACCGCCGAGGCTTGACCGTAAGGAGTGCGATAGACCAGGACGGGGAAAGGGCCGGGGCCGCCCGGCTTGAGCACCGTGGCGCGGAGGACGACGCCGTCGCGCATCGGAATGGGGACGGCGGAGTCGGTGGTTTGGGCGGGGAGCGGGGTGGCCGAGAGGGCGCAGGGCGCAAGACGCAGGACGCAAGACGCAAGACGCAGGAGGCCTGGCGCTAGGCGTCCGGGTGTGCGCAGGCGCTGGGGGGTGATCGGCATCGGGTCTCGGTGGTGCGGGGCGTGGGGAGCCGCCGGTGCTGTTCGCTCGCCAGGGCCGCCGTTCCGGGTTAAGCTACCCCTTCGCCATGACGAATGCACTGGGAAAGATCACCTATACGACGGCCAACGTCGATATGGAGGCGTTCCACGCCGAGTTCGACCGGGCCTTGGCCGAGGTCCGGGCGGCGGCGGGCGGCTTTCACCCGCTGTACATCGACGGCCAGCCGGTCGAGGCGCCCCGGAACGCGCTGGTCGACCGGTCGCCGATCGACACCTCGGTGGTGCTGGGCCGGTTCTCGGCGGCCTCGGTGGACCACGTGGACCGGGCGGTTCGTTCGGCCAAGGCGGCCCAGCCGGGCTGGGGGCGAACCTCGTGGCCGGAGCGGGTAGCGAGGCTCCGCCGGGCGGCGGCCCTGATCCGGGAGCGGCGGTTCTTTCTGGCGGCGCTGATGAGTCTCGAGGTCGGGAAGAACCGGATGGAGTCGATCGGCGACGCCGAAGAGGCGGCCGATTTGATCGACTACTACTGCCAGCAGATGGACGACGCCGACGGCTTCGTCCGGCCGATGCACAACCTCACCCCGATCGAGCACAACCTCGACGTGCAGCGGCCCTACGGGGTCTTCGCCTGCATCGCGCCGTTCAACTTCCCGCTGGCGTTGGCGGCCGGGATGTCGTCGGCGGCGCTCATCGCCGGCAATGCCGTGGTCTTGAAACCGGCCGAGGACACGCCCTGGACCGGGCTCATGCTGTACCAAGTTTACCGCGATGCCGGGGTGCCGGCCGGGGTGGTCAGTTTCCTCACCGGCCATCGCGACGAGATGGGCGACGCGCTCTGGCAGCATCCGGCCATCGACGGAGTGGTGTTCACTGGTTCCCGAGCGGTCGGGATGCGGATCTACTCCGGCCTTTCCGGTCGCTTCGTCAAGCCGTGTCTGATGGAGCTCGGCGGCAAGAACGCCACCGTGGTGATGCCGAGCGCCGACCTCGAGGCGGCGGCGGAAGGGGTGATGCGTTCGGCGTTCGGGCTTCAGAACCAGAAATGCAGCGCCACCTCCCGGGTCTACGTGCAGCGCGACGTCTTGGGCCCATTCCTGGGGCAACTGCTCGCGAAGACGGCGGCGATTCGGATCGGCGATCCCACCGAGCGGGAGGTCTGGTTCGGGCCGGTCATCAACGAGCGCTCGGTCGAGCGGTTCCTCGGCGTGGTCGACGAGGCCCGGCAGTCCGGCTCGATCCTGGCCGGCGGCGAGCGGTTGACCGGCGGGCCCTTCGACCGAGGGCACTTCGTGGCACCGACCATCGCCCGGGTGCCGCTGGTGAGCCGGCTTTTCTTCGAGGAGTTCTTCGTTCCGTTCCTGGCGGTGGGCGAGGTCGAGTCGCTCGACCAGGCCATCGCCGAGACCAATCTGGCGGACTACGGCCTGACGGCCGGGCTCTTCTCCCGCGACAAGGCCGAGATCGATCGGTTCCTCGATCGAGTGGAAGCGGGCGTGTGTTACGTCAACAAGCGGTCCGGCGCGACCACCGGTGCCTGGCCGGGATCGCAGCCGTTCTGCGGCTGGAAGGCGAGCGGGTCGACGGGCAAGGGCGGCTGTGGTCCGTACTACCTGCCGCAGTTCATGCGGGAGCAGAGCCGGACGATCATCGAGGAGGCCTAACGTGAAGGACTATCCGTCGATCAAGACCGCGATCCCGGGTCCCAAGAGCCGAGCCGTGGTGGAGCGCGACGAGGCCTGGACCTCGACGTCGTACATCAAGGAGTATCCGCTGGTGGTGGCGCGGGCGAGCGGGGCGATGGTCGAGGACGTCGACGGGAACCGGTTCCTCGACTTCATGGCGGGGATCGCGGTGGCGGCGACCGGCCACGCGCACCCGGAGGTGGTCCGGGCGATTCAGGACGCCGCGGCCAAGTTCCTCCATATCTGCGGTTCCGATTTCTACTATGAGGGGATGGCGGCCCTCTGCGAGCGGCTGGCGACGATCGCGCCCGGACCGAGCAAGAAGCGGGTGTTCCTGTCCAACTCGGGCACCGAGGCGGTCGAAGGCGCCATGAAGCTGGCGCGGTACGCGACTCGGCGCTCCGCGTTCATCGCCTTCAAGGGTTCGTTTCACGGGCGGACCTACGGGGCGCTCAGCCTCACGTCGAGCAAGAACAAACAGCACAGCCATTTTGGTCCCTTCTTGCCGGAGGTCCATCACGTCGCGTTTGGGAACTGCTATCGCTGCGAATACGGCAAGACCTATCCGTCCTGCGGGCTCCACTGTGTCGACATCATCGAGCGCGATCTCTTTGCCCGTCATCTCGACCCCACCGACGTCGCGGCGATCTTCGTCGAGCCGATCCAGGGCGAGGGTGGGTACATCATCCCGCCGGTGGAATATCTCCCCGCGCTCCGGACGTTGTGCGACAAACACGGCATCCTCCTCGTCTGCGACGAGGTGCAGTCGGGGATCGGGCGGACCGGGAAGTGGTTCGCGTCGGATCATGCGGGGGTCGAGCCGGACATCCTCACGGTGGCCAAAGGTCTCGGGTCGGGCATGCCGATCGGCGCCTTCATCGCGAAGGAGTCGTTGATGACGTGGGGCGCGGGCGCGCATGGATCGACGTTCGGCGGCAATCCGGTGTCCTGCGCCGCGGCGTTGGCGACGATCGATCTGGTAGAGCGGCAGTACCTCGCGAATGCCCGCGAGATGGGCGGGTATCTGCTCGAGGGCGCCAGGCGCATGGCGCAAGAGTTCTCCGTGATTGGAGACGTTCGGGGGCTCGGGCTGATGATCGGGATCGAGTTCGTGAAGGACCGCTCGACCCGGGAGCCGCATCCGGAGCTGGTCCACGAGCTGGTCCAGCGGTCGTTCCGCCGCGGGCTGCTGCTCCTCTCGGCGGGGAAGAGTTCGCTGCGGCTCGCTCCGCCGCTGGTGATCGACCGGGAAGATGCGGACACGGCCCTTGGCATGATCAGGACCGAACTCAGGGCGCTGGTTGCCTAACGGGTCAGGCCGTCAGGGCTCGGCCCAGGAAGCGATCGATCGCCCTCCTCGGAAGGTAGTCGCTGCCTCGAGCCCGACTGTGGCGCGCCAACGCGGCTCAAGGTCTCCGACTGGGACGGTCGAGCAGGCGTTCTGTTCCTGAAGGTTGTTCCTGGAGATAGAGCCCGGTCACGCCCTCGACCTGCTTGGAATACACCAGCCACGTGCCATTCGGAGACAGGCCACGGTCGCGGGTCAATCGGGTGGCCTCGTCCGGCTGCAGGGCACGAGTATCGAGCCCGTCCGGGGTGATACTGAACAGTCGCTGTGCCTCGGTTCGGCGGCGGAAGAAGTCCCTCAGTGCTTCATTGGGGAGTCGTTCGAGCAAGGGAACCTCGATCAACACGACGCGCAGCCCGTCCGTGGTCCACCGCGGGTCTTCATTGCTCTTGGTGCTGTCCCCCAGTTGCCGGCGGTTGGAACCGTTCGGGTGCATCACGAATACCCGATAATGGCTTGAAGGGCGCCGATCTTGTGCCGCGAAGAGGAGCCAACGACCGTCCGGTGAAAACGCGGCCAAGAACCCGTTCGTGGTGCCCGGCAAGGCGACTGGGTTCCCACCGGTACGTGTCATGAGATACAACTGCCGGACTCCATCCTGGCCCGACGTGAAGACGATGGAGCGGCCGTCCGTCGACCAGTTGGGCTGCTCACCACGCCTTCCGCTCGGAGTCAGTCTCGTGAGGCCGGTGCCGTCCGGCTGGATCGTGTAGACGGCCGCTTCGCCATCCCGGTTGGATTCGAACGCAATCGTCTTGCCGTCTGGCGACCACGAGGGGACCGAATAGTAGACTGCAGGTGCGGCCTGTTGCGCTGCCAATGCGGGAGGCCGTGTGGCCGAAAGCGCGAGAGCGCAGATGCCGACACGTGCCAAGGGCTGAATCGTCACGGGCACTCCAGTGGATCTCGGGTGAAGGCCGCACCATGGTCTCGCGATCAAGCCAGCGAGCGGCTACCGGGCAGGCCGCAGTGCCACCGTGTGTTCCCCGGCCAGCGCGCCGTTGGCGCCGGCCGTGAGTCGGACAATCGCCACGGCTGCCAGTGGGTTGGCCGCGTCGCGTCGCCACTGCTCAGGAATGAGCGAATCTCCCTCGAAGACGATCTCGAACACCCGCTCGGCGAATCCCGGCGCGTTCACGTGGTAGTGAATATGGCCGGGGTTCCGGGTCCCGGGATAGGAGCCCGGCCTGACGGTCGTGTAGCTGAAGCGGCCCCGGGCATCGGTGCGCAAATGGCCGTTGAGACGCGGGTGGTCGCTGTCGCGGGGGTTGGCCGGGTTGTAGATCCCGGCGGCATCGGTCTGATAGACGTAGATGGATGCGCGGGCCAGCGGATGGCCGTCGGGGCCGGTGACCACGCCGCTGATCCGAAGCGGTGTTCCGGGCTCATTCGCGGGCGACAGGACGATCGAGGCCGGGGCGTCGGCGGGCGCTGGGGCCGGTTGTGCGGCTGCGGCGGTGGGCAGAACAAGGATGGCGAACGCGGCGGCGAGTCGGGGATTCATTTCTGACCCTACGGACCCAGTGGGGCGGCCGGTTTCGGCGCTGTCTTGAGGGCGTCGATTGGCCCCCGATCACGCCTCGAGCAACGGTCCGCCACTGGAAGGGACGGCGCGGATTGGTGACTTTGAATCGGATCGATGGTCCGCTCGAAACCCGACCCGAGCGGGTATCGTAGACCGAAAGCCGGCCTCCCGCCGGCTCCCCAAACGGTAACCGGAGCGCAGATTCCGCCATGCATCCCGAGCTGTTACCGCTCCTTGCGCCGATCGCCGAGTACGACCGCCAAGCCGACGCGCTGCTGGCGGCTCATCGCGCGGGCGATCCCAGGGCGATCGACGCCTTTCACCAAAACCACCCGCGATTTCTGGACGACACCGTCTGCTGGCTGCCGAAACGGATCCCCCCAGAGGCGATCCGCGACGCCCCGCTCGACATCGATGACGCTCGGCTGGTCCTGGCCCGCTCCTACAGCTACCGGGACTGGGCAGCCTTGACCGACCATGTCTCGGCGATCGGGATACCCGGCTCGGCGATTCGCCAGTACGAGACGGCCGCGGAGGCGGTCATCACCGGTGACCTCGCCACGCTTCGGTCGCTGCTCGCCGCGAATCCGTCGCTGGCGCGGGCCCGGTCGGAACGGGCGACCTGCTACCAACCCTCGGTCCATCGCGCCACGCTGCTCCACTACCTTGGCGCCAACGGCATCGAGGGTTACCGGCAGCGGTCGCCGAAGAACGCCGTGGAGGTCGCGGCGCTGCTGTTCGAGGCGGGCGCGGAGGCGGACGCGCTGGCGGGAATGTACGGCGGTGAGTATGCGACGATGAGCATGCTGGTCTCGAGCACCCCGCCGGCGGAGGCTGGGGTGCAGGTCGGTCTCATCCACAGCTTGCTCGATCACGGCGCCGCCATCGACGGGGTAGGCTCCCCGCAATGGGGATCGCCGCTCTTGACCGCGCTCGCGTTCGGGTTTCGGGAGGCCGCCGAGGCCCTGGCCGTTCGGGGGGCCCGGGTTGACACTCTGCCAGCCGCCGCCGGCCTGGGGCGGTTGCGCGAGGTCGTTCGGCTTCTTCCGGCGGCGACCGATGAGGAGCGCCATCGGGCACTGGCGTTGGCCGCGCAGCTCGGCCATGCCGCGGTGGTTGGTGTCTTGCTCGATGCCGGGGAGGACCCTGACCGGTTTAACCCCGACGGGCTTCACTCCCACTCGACCCCGCTCCACCAGGCCGCCGTGGCGGGCCACCACGAGGTGGTTCGGATTCTGGTCGGTCGCGGGGCCCGGCTCGACATCAAGGACAAGCTCTGGGTAGGCACTCCGCTCGGCTGGGCCCGTCATGGCGAGCAACAGGCGGTCGCCGAGTACCTCACCAGGCACGGCGCCCGGGACGACTGAACCTCTCGGTCGATCGCCTCGACCAATTACCGCTATTGGCTGTTGTTCTCGATGTCGGCGGCGATCCGCCACCGGCGCTGCGCGTCGCGCCGTAACGCGAGCACGAACTTGCCGCCCGGGCCGACCGTATTGGGATACCGATACCCGCCGACGATGTAGCCCACCGTGTCGGCGGTCGCGTACCCGAAGGTGACCAACTGGAGATCGCCGCCCGGCCTGGTGTGGGAGGCACGGATTGCCGCGGTGCCCCGCTCGGGGAGTCGCCCGTTCGACATGATGAACCCGTCCTCGGTGAAGACCTCGGCGAGCCGAGTCCCGTCGCCCGCCTTCCAGGCGGCCTCGTAGTCGCGAAGCACTCGACTGAGCTCCGCCGGCAACTCCACGGTCGGCAACGGCCAGCTCGGCTTGGCCTGCGCCGTCACCACCGTCGCCGACCCGATCCCGATTGCCACCGCCACGGCCCCCGCCGCCCATCGAAGGCCGGTCGTCATCAGCGCCGCGGCACGGGCCGCGCCTCGAACGTTTCGTCTCATCGAGTCCTCCTCACTCACAGGATACTGGCGAGCTTCCAAGGTAATGTCGCCGGCAGTTTGTTGCGGATCCACTCGCCGAGCGCCAGATTGGCGCGATGCCGAGGGTGTTGGCTTTGGCGGTCGCCGTGATGCTGATCGGAGCGGCGCCGGGGGCGGGTCAACCGCGAGCCGGCCTGGGTATCCTGCGGGGCCAAGTTACCGACTCGGCCTTCGAGCCCGTCAGGCTCGCCGAGATCGCGATCCTCGGCACGTCGCTCCGGGTCACCGCCGACACCCTCGGCCTCTTTCGGATCGACGGTGTCCCGGTCGGGGTGCACCCAATCGTGGCCCGGGCAATCGGCTGGAAGCCCCTCTTCTTCATGATCCGGATGGAGGCCGACCAGGAGCAGATCGTCCGGGTCGGTCTCGAACGCGCCGTGCAGCGGCTCCCGGACCTGGTGGTGAAGGGCGGCCGTCATGCTAAACCGCCCGAGTACGCCTTCACCACCAGGTACGACGACTTCTTCCGCCGCCGGGTGATTCGCTGGGGGACCTTCCGGACCCGTAGCGACGTCTGGTTCCGCTCGGCGTTCAACACGGTGGACCTGTTACGGGCGATTCCGGGCGTGTATGTCAGGACCTCGGGCGCGATGCCTGTCGTCGAGTTCGCGAGCTGCGCCACTTCCGGAGGGCAAGTCTCGGTGTGGATCGATGGGGCGAGGGTGGTCACCCGGGATCACAACGAGGCGTTGTCGTACCTTCGCCCCAACGACATCGAGATGATCGAGGTCTATCGCCGGGCGGGTCAGATTCCGGGCGAGTTCATGGGGGATTCTTGCGCGGCCGTGGTGATCTGGACGCGGTGACCCGGCGGCGACGAACTGGGCCCTTCCGGCCGCCGCGAATGGGGCGGTACCTTGCTTCACGTCGCTCCCCCAACTCGAGCCACCAATGACCCGTCTCGTTTCCGCGCTCACGGTCGCGCTTGCGGTGCTGGCATCGAACGCCCAATCCCAAGTCGACTACCATCGCGCCGATCTGATTCGAACGGCCCCGGCCAAGCTGATGGGCGTTCCGGAGGACTGGGCTCGTGGCTTCGGCGCGGCCATCGGGTTCGCCCGCCCCACCTGGCTCGCCGATAGTACCAGGCTCTGGTACTCGGTGATGACGCCCCGCGGGCGGGAGTTCGTGTTGGTCGACCCCAACCCCGTCCGGCCGGTCCGCCGCCTCGTGTTTGACAACGCCCGGCTCGCGTCGGCGCTTTCTCTCGCCGCGGACACCACCTTCGATCCGGGTGTCCTTCCGTTCCGCCGGTTTGCCTTTCTGGCTGGTGAGCCGGAGATCTCGGTCCGAGTCGGCAAGCGCCGGTTCGAATGCGACCTCACCGCCTATCGGTGCGCCACTCGCGACACGGCTACGGCACCCGATCCCGCCCCGTTCGTGGTCCGATCCCCCGACGGTCGTTGGGACGCCTTCGTTCGCAAGGGCAACCTCTGGATCCGGCGGGCCGATCCCTCCGCGCGGGACTCCGCCCAGCTGACGACCGACGCCGAGCCGGAGTTCGGCTACGGACTGCGGGCGCCCAACGCGCCGATGCCCGATCCCGACGCCCGGCGGCCCGAGCTGGCCTGGTCCCCGGATTCTCGGAAGATCGCGGTCCTTCGACTCGACGAGCGGGGGGTCCAGAAGCTCCCGGTGTATTCGTCCACCGGCATCGCGCCCAAGCTGTTCCAGTACCCGATGGCGTATCCGCCCGACTCGATCGTGCCGACCTACGAGACTCATGTGGTCGACGTCGAGCGGAAGAGCAAGGTGAAGGTCGATCGACCGAAGCAGGTGCTCGACGTCTTTGGGCTCACGGGGCCGGACCAGACCCAGTGGTCGGCCGGGTCCGACCGGCTCTTCCTGATGGAGGCGGAGCGCGCCAATCGCGGGGCTCGGGTGGTGACGGCGGATGCCGCGACCGGCGCCGCTCGGGTGGTCCTGGCCGACTCGACCGCCACCTTCATCGAGAATGCCAGCGGCGTGGCCTCGGGGAACTGGCGGGTGGTGGGCGACGACCTGATCTGGTGGTCGGAGCGAGACGGCTGGGGGCATCTCTATCGCTACGGGCTCGACGGACGCCTTCGCCAGCAGATCACCCAAGGGCCCTGGCTGGTCGATCGGATCCGCCACGTCGACCCGGTGGCTCGGCAAATCTACTTCACCGCGTTAGGCCGGGACGCCTCCTTGCCGTACTATGGCCATCTGATGCGGGTCGGCTTCGACGGTGCCGGTTTGACCGACCTCACTCCCGAGCCCGGCCATCACCAGACCCACGTCGTGCCGACCGGCAAGGCGTTCATCGACGTCCATTCTCGGCTCGACGCGCCCCACCTCACCACGCTCCGGTCCACCGTCGACGGCCGGAAACTCCTCGACCTCGAGACCGCCGACCTCTCCCAGCTGCGGTTGGCCGGGTGGACCCCACCCACCCCGTTCACGGTCAAGGCCCGCGACGGAGTCACCGACTTGCACGGACTTCTCTACCTGCCGAGTCGGCTCGATAGCACCAAGCGCTATCCGGTGATCGACCGGATCTATCCGGGGCCGCAGGTCGGCGCGATCAGCGACTGGGGCTACCCCGTCGAGGGCGAGCCCCGGGCGCTGGCCGAGCTCGGGTTCGTGGTGGTCGAGGTGAATGCGTTGGGCACGCCGGGGCGGTCGAAGGCGTTCCACGACGCCTACTACGGCAACATGGGCGATAACGGGATCGCCGATCACGTCGCGGCCATCAAGCAGCTCGGCGCCCGACACCGGTTCATCGACCTGGATCGGGTCGGGATCTACGGGCTCTCGGGTGGCGGATTCTCCTCGACCGGGGCCATTCTCCGGTATCCGGATTTCTTCAAGGTGGCGGTGTCCGGGGCCGGCAACCACGACAACCGTTCGTACCGGTTCGAGTGGGGCGAGAAATACCAGGGCCGTTATCGGCGGGACAGCACCCGCGGCACCGACAACTTCGAGAGCCAGGCCAACTATCTTCTCGCCAAGAACCTGAAGGGCCGGCTGCTGCTGTTCCACGGCGACATGGACACCAACGTCCATCCGGCGATGACCTGGCGGCTGGTGGACGCCCTGATCAAGGCAGACAAGGACTTCGACATGTTCGTGGTGCCCGACGCGAGCCACCAATGGACCCCGTACATGATCAAGCGGGGCTGGGACTACTTCGTCCGATGGCTGGGTGGCCAGGAACCGCCCCGTGACTATCAGATGCTCAAGTGCGCCGGGCCCGAACTGCTCCTGACGGCGACCAGTTGCTGAGGATCGATTCGACGCGGGGGCCGATCCGATGAGACGGATCGGCGGGGTGCTCCTGATCGGGGTGGGGCTGTTCATGGCGTTGGGCTTCGCCCTGTCCGACGCGCCCCGATCGATCGGCACCACCCTTGCCGCGCTCCTCATCGCGGTGGGCATCCCGGTCGGTGCCGGCGTCGCGTTGATCCGGAGCCACTACCGCGAGCACCAGTCGCTCACCGCCGACCGGGCCGAATTGCGACTCCAGACTTGGGAGTCGGAGTTGGTCAAGCTGGCCACCGCGCACGGGGGGAAGCTCACCGTGGTCGAGGCGGTGGCGGCGACGGGGCTGCGAGCGCCCCAGGTCGAAGAGGCCCTCCGATCCCTCCACGAGCAAGGCGTGGCCGACATCGACGTGACCGAGTCGGGGATGCTGGTCTACCGATTCCGCGACATCCAGCTGCGAGGGGAGAAGGGTGACAGTAAGCCGATTCTCGACGCCTGAGCCGGAGAGCCGTCGGCTCTGCCCGATCTGCCCCGGCTTGCCGATGGAGAAGATTGCGGTCGGCGCCGGCCCCGGGCGGCTGCTGCTCGACGGCTGCCGCCGGTGCGGTGGGGTCTGGTTCGACGCCGGCGAGGTCGACCGGCTTCGCGCCCTTGGGATGAAGGCGATCGAGGCCCAGGTGAACCTCAGCCCCGAGGCCCATCGGAAACGCTGCGGCCGCTGTCAGGCGTCGTACTCGCGCAACGACGATCGGTGCCCGGCCTGCAAGGCGCCTAACGCGATCCGCTGTCCGACCTGCGCCAAGATGCTCGAGGTGGTCCACCCGGGCCGGGCCAAGCTCGATGCCTGCCGGCGGTGCCGCGGCGTCTGGTTCGACGGAGTCGAGCTCAAGGAGATTTGGAATGCGGCCTTGGTCCGCCGGCGGGGGCAGGTCGGGGTGACGGGCGTCGACGTGGCCGCCAACTCGCTCGATGCGTTCCTGTTCACCGCTTGGATGATGCCGGATGCGACGCTGGCCGCCGGTGGCGCGGCCGAGGTGGTCGGAGGTGTGGCCGGGGCGGGCGCGGAGGCCGGCGCGGGGGTCATCGAAGCCACCGGCGAGATGGCCAGCTCGGTGTTCGACGCGATCGCCAGCTTGATCGAGGGGATCTTCGGCTGATTCGTTCCCATCCTTGGTGGACGCCCCTGGACCCACTCGCCCTCCCGCCGTAGGTTGGGAGGCGATCGCAGTACTCTTCCGCGCGCTTGTCGATCCCAGCTTGTCAATCCCGCCACTAGAGAAACCATGCATCGTCTCCCAGTCACCCAGTGCTTCGCCGTCGTCGCCGCCTCGACGATGGCTCTCGCCTCGGCACCCCTCGTCGGTCGCCCGTTCGCCGGCCGGCCACTCGCGGCGCAAGAGCCGGCGTCGCCAGGGGGCGTCGCGGCCGATCCCGACGTCCTCGGCGCCCAACGGCTGTTCTCGGCATGGTTGGACGGGCAGATGGCCTATCGGGGGTTACCTGGAATCGCCGTTGGCGTGGTGAGAGACCAACAGCTCGTCTGGGCGAAGGGGTTCGGCTTCGCCGACCTGAAGGCGAAGCGCCCGATGTCGCCGAGCACGCTCTTCCGGATGGCGTCGCACAGCAAGCTGTTCACGGCGATGGCGATCATGCAGCTCCGCGAGCAGGGAAAGTTGCGCCTCGATGATCCGGTGGTGAAACACCTCCCCTGGTTCGCCTTCAAACCGGTGGGAGACGACGACGGCGAGATCACGGTCGAGGAGTTGCTCACCCACGCCTCCGGGCTCCCGCGCGAGGCGGGAGATCACTGGTCGTCGAACCGGTTCCCCACGGGGGAAGAGATCAAGCGGTTGATGGCCGACCGGCAGGCCGCCCTGCCGCCAGCGAGCCGGTGGAAATATTCCAACCTGGCGTATGCGGTCGCCGGCATGGTGGTCGAGGCGGTGAGCGGCGAGTCGTGGAGCGACTACGTGCGACGCCACCTCTTCGCGCCGTTAGGCATGGCGGCGTCGAGCGTGGACCAGGAGGTCCCCGGACTGACGGTCGGCTATGGCCGCCGGATGCCCGACGGGACCCGGGCGGTGATCCCCTTCATCGACGCCCGTGGGATGGGGGCGGCGACGGGAGTCACCTCGAACGTGGAGGACATGGCGAAGTTCGTCTCGGCGCAGTTCCGGGCCGGGAAGATGGGCGGGTCGCAGGTCCTCAGCACCTCGTCGCTGCGGCTGCTCCACCGGGTCCGCTCGGTGGAGGAGGACTGGACCTTCGGGTCGGGAATTGGTTTCTGGATCAGCCGGATCAAGGACCGCACGTACGTCGGACACGGAGGCGGCTACCTCGGGAACACCACCAACACCCTGATTCAGCTCGACGACAAGGTCGGGGTCATCGTCCTGACCAACACCAACGATTCGGATCCCAGCGCCATCGCCCGACAGTTGATGGCGACGGTGGGAGCGGCGGTCGCGAAGG
This sequence comes from Gemmatimonadales bacterium, assembly GCA_046160105.1. Lineage (GTDB taxonomy): Bacteria > Gemmatimonadota > Gemmatimonadetes > Gemmatimonadales > GWC2-71-9 > SHZU01. Next base: position 140,518 of record JBJXGT010000054.1, read on the forward strand.
CGGCGGCCCCGAAGCCGAAGGTGGTGGCGTGGGATCCGGCGTGGGAGCGATTCGTGGGGCTCTATCGTGGCGCGTGGGGCGACCAGCAGGTGGTCGCCCTCAGGGAGCGGCTGGTGATCATCGACCCGACCGAGCCCACCCTCGACGACTTCGTCCCGCTCGAGCCGCTCGGCGGCGGGCGGTTCCGCTACCTGGCGAAGTCAGGCGGTGGAGAAGTGGCCGAGGTGGTGCGTTTCGCCGAGGAGAACGGCAAGGTGACTCGGCTGATCGTGGGGGACGGCTACTTCGCGCGGGTCGACCCCGAGGCCGCCGGTTCGCGCTGAGTCGAAGCACGATGCCTTCCTGCTAGGTTTGGATGATGACCCACCGCCGATACCGGGCGTTGGCGTCGGCCTGGAACCGGATCTTCTGGCTGGTGGCGGCGGTGGCCACGGGAGCATCGTCCTGGGCCGCCGCCCAGCTCCCCGATAGCACCCGGGCCGCCGCCGACGCTCGGCGCCATCCGATCGCGCTCCACCGCCTCACCGGCCCCATCGTCCTCGATGGCCAAGTGAAGGAACCGGCCTGGGACGCCATCGAGCCCGTGGAGATGGCGATGTTCACCCCCAGCTTTCTCGGCCGCCTCACCGAGAAGACCGAGATCCGGATCGGCTACGACGATCGATTCCTCTACCTGTCCGGGCGGCTCTACGACTCCGACCCGGCCGGTATCCGCACCAACACCCTCTACCGCGATGTCTACAGCGGCGACGATCTCCTCGCCGTCGTGATCGACAGCTACAACGACTACCAGACCGCGGTCTGGTTCGTAGCCAATCCGGCGGGCGCGCGCACCGATCGGACCATGTCGGACGATGCCGTCATCGGGGTGACCATGCCGATGAATCCCGACTGGAACGCGCATTGGGACGTGGCCACCTCCCAGGACGACAAGGGGTGGTACGCCGAGTTCCGAATTCCGTTTTCGACCCTCCGATTCCAAGTGGTCGACCAGCAGGTCGTCATGGGGCTCATCGCCTATCGCTTCATCGCCCGCAAGAACGAGCGGCAGACCTATCCCGCCATCGACCCCAAGTGGGGCGGGTTTGCCTTCGCGAAACCGTCGCAGTCGCAGCGGGTCTCGTTGAGTGGCGTCCGTCCCTCGAAGCCGGTGTACGTCACCCCGTATGGACTGGGTGGCTTCCGACAGACCCCCGTGCTCCGCCCCGGCACCGTGCCCGCCTGGGCCAGCAACTCGGACGGCACCGGCGAAGCCGGCCTCGACGTCCGGTACGCCCCCACCTCCAACCTGGCCCTCGATTTCACCGCCAATACCGACTTCGCCCAGGTGGAGGCCGACGATCAGCAGGTCAACCTGACCCGGTTTCCGCTCTTCTTCCCCGAGAAGCGACAGTTCTTTCAAGAGCGGGCGTCGACCTTTCAGTTCGACGGTCAGGGTTCGAACGACCGCCTGTTCCACAGTCGCCGGATCGGGCTGGACGAGGGAGAGCTGATCCGGATCTACGGCGGGGGGCGCGCCGTCGGACGAATCGGCGGGATGGACTACGGCTTGCTGTCGATGCAAACCGGCCCGCGGAGAACTGGCGGCTCCGAGAATGTCGCGGTCCTCCGGCTCAACCAACGGGTCTTCAATCCCTACTCCACCGTCGGTGGGATGGTCACCTCCCGGCTTAGCGGCGGCGGCACCAACAACGTCGGCTACGGTCTCGATGCCGTCATTCGCCCCTTTGGAGATGAATGGATCACCGCCAAGTGGGCCCAGACCTTCGATCAGGGAATTCGCGAGCGGTCGGCCTGGGAAGCCGCCTCCGTGTTGGCGCGATGGGAGCGGATTCGCGACGCCGGGCTCGCCTACTCGGCCCAATTCGGACGAGTCGGCGGCGATTATGAGCCGGGCCTCGGGTTTCAATCGCGAAAGAACTATCGCTTTCTCGGTGGCGGGCTGCAGTACAAGCGATTCCAGAAGGCGGCCTCGCCGCTCCGATCCGTGTCCTTCAACCTGGCCACCGGACACTATCTCCGAGCGACCGATGGTGCCGCCGAGTCTCGTTCCATCGATCCCGCGATCAACCTCGAGTTCAAACAGGGACACGAGTTGTCGTTCAGCGGTCGGTCGGCGTTCGAGAGCGTCGGGGCGGACTTTCCGGTGGCGGGGGCCACGGTGCGGGCCGGGGACTATTGGTTTCACGAGGGCCGCGTGCGGCTGATGTTGCCGCGGAGCGACCGGTTCCGGGGCGAGTTCAACGGGACGGTCGGCGGGTTCTACGATGGGACCCGGGCCAGTCTCTCCCTCGGCCCGTCGTGGAATCCTTCGAAGTTCTTGGAGCTGGTCGGTGGCTACGAATTCAATCGGATCTCCTTCGCCGACCGGCAGCAGGCCACCACCGCTCATGTGGTTCGACTCAAGATCCAGGTGGCCCTCGATACCCGGGTCTCGTTCAACACCTTCGCCCAGTACAGCAACGTGGCCGACTTGGCGACCTTCAATGCCCGCTTCCGGTACAACCTCCGGGAGGGGACCGATCTCTGGATCGTCTACAACGAGGGCCTCAACACGAACCGAGAGATCACGGCCCAGCCGCGGCTTCCGGTGTCTTCCGGGCGTGCTCTCCTGGTCAAATACACCCACACCCTGGTCTGGTAGGCCTCTCGGTCACGGCTTGGCCGGCACGACGTCGCCCTTGACCGCCCGTTTGGTGAACCGCCAGCCGGACTTGGTCTTGACGAGCTCGTCCGAGTAGGTCGACGACGCCAAGAGCGAGGCCGGCTTGGTGCCGAAATCCACCAGGACGAGGTACACCCGGCCGGTCGCGCCGCCCGAGACCGGTGTGATCATCAGGTTGGTGTTCCAGTGCTTGACGCGGGCGCCCAACGTGGCGTGGAATCCGGTGGCGAACTTCAGCAGCGCCTCGCGCCCGGCGTTGATCCCGGCCGCGCCCTGGTCCACGATGGTGAAGACGCCGTCCGGAGTGAAGGTGGCGGCCCAGGCCTCGGCATCGCCGGTGTCGAGCGACCAGTTGTACCGGGTGTAGAGCGATTGGATCTCGCTCATGTCTTGGGCCGAGAGCGTGGGGTTCTTCGGCGCGACCAGCCACCCGCCGCTCAAAACGACGACGGCGGCGAGCGCGAGTCCAGTTCGGGTCAGCATCTCATGGCTCCGGGCGGGAGGTGGGTTTGAGGATGGCTTCGTACCAGGTAAGCAGGTCCGGGACGCGATCGCCAGCTTGATCGACGGGATCGTCGGTTGATCAGACGTTGAATCGGATACTGAGAATGTCGCCGTCGCCGACGACGTAGTCCTTGCCTTCCAGCTTTAGGTGGCCGGCGTCCCTCGCCGCGTGTTCGCTCCCATACTTCATGAACTGGTCGTAGGGCACCACCTCGGCGCGGATGAACCCGCGCTCCAAGTCGGAGTGGATCTTGCCGGCCGCCTGGCGCGCCTTGGTACCCCGTCGAATCGGCCAGGCCCGGACCTCGTCCTCCCCGACCGTGAAGAACGAGATCAGATCGAGGAGCCCGTAGGCGGTTCGGATGAACCGAGTCAGTGCCGACTCCGCCAGGCCGAGGTCGTCGAGGAAGGCCTTCTGATCGGCGGGGTCCATCGCGGCGATGGCGGCCTCGACGCTCGCCGACAGCACCAGGCCGGCGGCGTGATGGTTCTCGAGGTGCCGACTGATCGCGGGCGGCATCGGCTCCGCCGCCTCCGCCTCGCTCCGATTCAGGGCGACCAACAACGGTCGATCGGTGAGCAGTCCGTAGCCCTTGAGATACTCCCGGTTGAGCGCGGCCGCCGGCAGCGCTCGGATCGGCAGTTCCTGCTCGAGGGTGGTCTTCATCAGCTCGAACGCCCCGAGCACCAGTGGATCGGCCTTCTCTTTCCGGCCCCGGTCGAGCCGCTTCTCGACGATGTCGAGATCGGCCAGCAGGCACTCGGTGAGAAACGCCTGAAGGTCCGCCATCGGATCCGGCTCGGACTCCAGGGCCGGATTCGGAAACGCCCTGAGCACCAGGCAGAGGACCTCCTGGTCGCGGATCCGATCCAGCGCCTTGCGGGAGAGGCTTTTCTTCTCGGTGTGCTCACCGGGAATGTCGCAGAACACGATCTCGGCGTAGGTGGTCTTCTTCGGTTTGAAGATCTTGCTCAGGGCGTCGATCCGCTGGTCGGGGACCTTGACCGTGCCGAGGTGGAGCTCGCCGCCGAAACCGGTCGGCACGTCGAGACCGGTGAGGGTGTTGAACACGGTGGTCTTGCCGGACCCCGCGAAGCCGACCAGGCCGACTTTCATGAGACACCTCGAATCGTCGTTGTGCCGGCCGATGGCATCGGGCCGCGCATCCGGAACGCGGGTTTCATCTGAGGAAACTACTGCGCCGCGGGGGTCACGGTGAGGGTTGGAACGGTCAATGGCGGCCTTGCCGCTAACCTCGCCGTAAGCAAGGCGGTAGATTGGCGGACCCACTCACCGCCTCCCGGAACGATGACCACCCTCGACGCTCACGCCAGCGATCCCGTCCGGCTCGGTTGGATGGTCGGCTCCCCGCCGCCCGCCGACAAGACCATTCGGTTCGATGATTCGAGCTTCTTCCGTTTCCCGGCGACCCGTTGGGCCTTTTCCAACTTTCGCCAGCTTCAGCCCACCGCGGTGGTTCCCCGCGGCTCCCACCCCGTCGTCCCGTTCCCTCGGGCCGAGCGGGATGACATCGATGCGGTCGCCTTTCGGCCGATCGGCCGGTCCGACACGATGACGTGGGCCCAGTCGCTCGCGGCCAACTACACCGATGGGATCGTCATCCTCCATCGGGGCCGGATCGTTTACGAGCGCTACTTCGGCGCCCTCGACCCCGACCGGCAGCACATCGCCTATTCGGTCACCAAGTCGTTCGTTGCTACCCTGGCGGCCACCCTGGTGGCTGAAGGCCAACTCGACGACCAGGCGCTGGTGCCGCACTACCTTCCGGAGTTGGCGCGGAGCGGGTTCGCCGACGCGACCGTGCGCCAGCTCCTCGACATGACCACCGGGCTCGATTACACGGAAGACTATACCGACCCTAACTCACCGATCTGGGAGTTCAGCCGAGCCGGCGGTTTCCTGCCGCGGCCGGCGGACTATCGCGGGCCCGACTCGTTCTATGAGTTTCTCGCGACTCTTCGGAAGGGAAGTCCGCACGGCGTGCGGTTCGCCTACAAGACCGTCAACACCGACACGCTCGGCTGGATCCTCCGGCGGATCACCAACGGCTCGACCAGCGCCCTCTTCCGCGACCGGCTTTGGTCCAAGCTTGGCGTCGAGCAGGACGGCTACTTCATCGTCGACCCGACCGGCGCCGAGTTCGCCGGCGGTGGCTACAACCTCACCCTGAGGGACCTGGCCCGGTTCGGCGAGATGATGCGGCTCGACGGCCGGTGGAACGGTCACCAGGTGGTCCCCAAGGCGGTGGTCGACGACATCCGTCGAGGCGGGAATCGCGACCACTTCGCCTTGGCCGGCTACACCCTGCTCGAGGGTTGGAGCTATCGGAACATGTGGTGGGTGTCGCACAACGAGCACGGGGCGTACACCGCCCGGGGAATCCATGGTCAGGTCATCTACATCGATCCGACGGCGGAGATGGTGATCGCCCGATTCGCGTCTCATCCCGGGGCGGCCAACGTCAATCTCGATCCGACCTCGTTGCCGGCCTATCACGCGGTCGCGCGTCACTTGGTAGCGGGCGGTTAGCCGTCAGGCGGCGGCTACCTCCTCTCACCGGTCACTAGTTGATCCGCGCAAGTAGGCGAGGTCGTCTAGATCCTTCGGCCGGCCGGACGCCTCCTTGTTGCGGATAAGTTCGCGCAAACCGAGGTAGTGCACCGGAATCACTCCGGCATCGGTCTGAATGGTGGCCTCAATCCGATTCAACCAAGCCTCGTCGAAGCCGACCCCGTCGATGTCATTGATGAGATCGATCCGGTTCGGAGGAACGCCGTATTGGAGCACGAGGCCGGGATGGGCCAGCTCCTCGCCGCCAGCGATACCCGGGGGAGATCCGCCCCAGAACTCGCGCAACGCCCCGTACAGCCGGCTGACATTGGGCTCACGCCTGTCGAAAAAGAAGGCCACGTCGCCCGCATCTACTCGTCGCGATGACATTCCCGAACGTCTTTCGCGCCGGTGGGAAACGCTCGCCGCTTGAGGGTTCGAGCGACTGCCTGTCGCTCCTCAGGCGACATCGATACATGCTGCTCGATGTCCCAGGCACGCGCATCGGCATGGTTGGTGGCCCGGTGAACGATGGGTTTCATCTCGCGCTGCTTCATGGTCCAAGTATACGTCTGGCCGGGCCTGGCGCCGAGGCCTCTGGGCCCCGAAACTTGAACCAACTTCTTTCCGTCCTTAGCCTTCGCCTTCACCGTCCCGCCCACGCCCAGGAGTGTCTCCTTGCCACAGGCTACCGCGTTCCGGGTGCTCGTCACGGCCCTCGTACTCGTCGGGCCGGCCACTGCCCAGAACCCCGCGGCTCGACGGGAGCAGCAGGTCGACTCCCTGTTCGCTGAGTTCTCCAAGGGCGTCAGTCCGGGGGCCGCCGTCGCGGTGGTGCGGGATGGAAAGGTGTTGCTGACCCGGGGGTATGGTTACGCGAGCCTCGAGAGCCGCACGCCGATCACCCCGGCCACGGTCTTCGACGTCGCTTCGGTCTCCAAGCAGTTTGCCGGGCTGGCCGTGGCGGTCCTCGTCGAGCAGGGGAAGGTGAAGCTCTCGGACGACATCAGGAAATACATCCCCGAGTTCGACCCGGGCCAAACCATCACCGTCGACCACCTCGTTCATCACACCAGCGGGCTCCGCGACTGGCCGGGCACCCTCCGGCTCGCCGGCTGGCAGTTCGATGACGTGATCTCGTTCAATCAGATCCTCACCTTCGCCTACAACCAGCGGACTCTCAACTTCGCCCCTGGCTCCGAGTACATGTATTCGAACACCGGCTTCAACCTCCTGGCGGAGATGGTGGCCAGGGTGTCCGGGAAATCGTTCCGCGCCTTCACCGACGAGCAGTTCTTCCGGCCGCTCGGCATGGCCAGCTCGCACTTCCACGACAACCACAACGAAGTGGTGGTGAATCGAGCCTACGGATACGGGCGAACCCCGAACGGGATGATCGCGATCACCAACAATCTGACCGCTCTCGGGTCGAGCTCGCTCTTCACCTCGGTCGAGGACATGGCCCGCTGGGTGATGAACTTCGACGACCCCAAGGTCGGCGGGCCGAAGGCGTTGGCCCTGAGCCGGACCAAGGGCGTGCTCACCAACGGGACCACGCTTCCCTATGCGTTCGGAATCGTCCACGGCGAGTACCGCAGCCGGCCGACCGTCTCCCACGGCGGCTCCTGGGCCGGCTTCTTCACCTCGGTGCTTCACTTTCCCGAGCAGCGGTTCGGGGTGATCGTCCTCGCCAACAGCCCGATCGTTCCTTCCGGTCGTCTCGCCAACGTGATCGCGGACATCTACCTCGACGCCGAGCTCGGCCCGAAGACCACGCCGGTCGTCGATCCCATCGCCGCCGCGCCGTCGGCCGTCGTTGCCGCGGCGGTGCTCGATCGCTATCCCGGCTTGTATCGCTTCGGGCCCGGCCAGTATCTGCGGGTCAGCCGCGATGGTGCCGGGCTCAAGGCGCGGGCGGTCCCCGGCGCGGAGTCGGCGCTGACGGCCAAATCGGATACCTCGTTCTGGGCGACCGGGTTCAGCACCTCCCTCGTTTTCCGCGACAAGGGGGGCGTGCCGGAGCTGTCGTTCCGGTCATTGCGATCGACCAAGTTGGCTGAATCGCCCTCGTTCACCGTTGAGCAACTGCGGGAGTTCGCCGGGGAGTACGAAAGCCGGGAGCTCGCGGCTCTCTACCTGGTCGAGGTGAAGGACACCAGCATCGTGCTGAAACATCGACGCCACGGAACCATCCCGCTCACCCGCCTTTGGCGGGATGACTTTGGCGGCGGTGGACCCGGCTCCGCGCGATCGATCGAGTTTCTTCGGGATGGCATGGGGTGGGTTACTGGCTTCTCGGTGTTCATCGACGAGCGGAGCCGGGACGTTCGGTTCACCAAGCGGTAGCCAACGGCGGTGGTGACGGTGAGATCGCAGACCCGGTAGTGGCCGCGAGATCCCGGTCGGCGATCAGGGCAACGCGACCCAGTTGCCGAGCGACCCGGCCCCGATGAAGGCCTCGCCAACGCAGCTGAGCGGGTCCCCGTCCCGCTCGGCCCTCGAGATCACCATCGCCGCGCGGGACGCCACCCCGCGGGTCGCGTAGCCCGAGAATACCGAGTCGGCTATCACCTCGAACCAGCTCAACAGCCGGTACCCGGCCGGTGTATCGACGCCGACCGCGATGTCGCTCATGGTTTGGCTGCCGACGTGATGTCCGAGCCGCTGCCCGGCAAGCACCGCCACCCCCGAGTCGACGCCGACCTCCGGCGTCACATGGAAGAGGATGAACTGGAACGCCGGCTGCGCCGCGGATCGGATGACTACTTGGCTTCCGAACGTGGTCTCCGCCCGGAGCCGTACGATCGTGCCGGCCGCCGGCGCGTAGATCGATACCGCGGCCCAATCGGTCCCGGCCCGGGGCCGGAAATAATGCTTCATGTTCCGGCAGGTCTCGAACGCGTCGTGATAGTCGTGGCCCACGCTGGAACGAAACCGAGAGATGGCCTCGATCAGGCCGAGGTCGAGATAGTCGCGGCTGGCGAGCTTGGGGACGCCGAGCAGGTCGACGTCATACGTTGGCGGCGGAGCAGGTGGCGGCGGCGGTGGTGGCGGTGGTGGCGCCGGCGGCGGAACCACCGGATCGAGGGGCGCTTGAACGCCGCTCGGTCCGGCACAACTGGCCATGAGGGCCAAAAGGAAGAGGCCGGTAGTCGCCGCGCGCATTTGGGGTCCGTCCGAGCCCGCGCGGAAGCGCGTTCGGGCTTACCCGCTGACTATCGGTCGCCGCCGCCGCGACTTAACGATCCGGTGCGAAGATCTGCCCGAGATGATGCTGCAGGTGTCCCACGTAGTCGAGGGCGACATGACTCAACGTTACCGGCGCCCCTTCGCCGATGGTGCAGGGAACGTCCCGCGACGCCTCCGGGATGGCGGCGATCACGAAGGCCAGGTGTCGATTGTATGCCGACCACAGCTCGACCAGGTCCGCCCACGGCCGGTCCTGATACCGCTGCGACGCGACCCAATGCGCCTGGGCGTACGCCGGCAGGCGAAGCCCGCCTTCGGCCTGGAGCCGCACGAACCGCTGGTGATTGTTGGCCGCCGAGTCGATGAGGTGGCCGAGGACCTGCTTGCGGGACCACTTGCCGGGGCTCAGTGCGACCCCGGCCTGGGCATCGGTGTAGCCGGCCAGGCGCGGCATCGCCGAACGAACTTCGGTCTCCAGCCGAGTGCCGATTTCTCGGAACGGCTGACCCGCGATCGCGTCGTCGTAGTATTGCATCAAGGCACCGGTTTCTGTCTCGACTCGAGCCGGGTGATCCAAAGGCCCGAGTTGATGTCGTTGAAGTAGATCATCCCGTTCTTCACCACCACGCCCCAGGTGAAGGTGGCCCGGGGCCGAGTCCCCGCCGAATCGGCCGTGAAGAGCCAGGCGATTTCGCGACCCTGACGGAGCAGGTCGCCCTTGAGCTCGCCGGAGACGTCGACCACCCGCCCGCCGCCCTGGTAGTTCCCGACGTAGAGCGAGTCGCCCTCGACCCAGATGTTATGGACCCCGCCGTCGGTGGGCTCGTACCACGCCACGATCTTCGGCTTCTCGATGTCGGACACGTCGACCACCTGGAGCCGGCCCCAGGTGAGGTTGTTGCCGCTCTCGTGGCCGCGGGCGGTCCGGGCCGGGTAGACCTCGTCGCCGACGAAGACGTACTTCTCGTGCCGCCACGCCGTGTGGGTTCCCCGCGCGCCGAGCCCGTAGCGCTGCTCGACTCGACGGTAGAGATACTCGAGGTCGTACTTGAGCTGGGAGACGAACTTCGGCTGCTCCGGGGTGCCGCCCTTCATCCCGTTGCCGATGTCGAGAATGATCAGGCCGTCATTGAGGTACGACAGGTAGGCCAGCCCGTCCTTGATGTCGATGTCGTGGACGTAGCGGCCCTGGTCGGTCTGACTGGTCTGCCAGCGACCCACCTCACGCGGGCGGTAGGGATCCTTGATGCTGATGACCCGCATCGACCCGGTGGCGTCGTCGGTGAGGTAGACGTGACCTTGATAGACGAACGACGAGTGAACTCCGCCCGAGACGGTCTCGTTGTAGTCGGAGATGACCTTGGGGTGGCACGGGTCGCTCGCGTCGAAGATGGCGATCCCGTTCTTCCGGTTCGAGGCGCCCTCCCGGGAAAACACCCCGTAGCGGCCGTCCTCGGTGGTCATCACGTCGTTGATGATCCGGGCGTCGATCACCATCGAGTCGACAATCCCGGCCTTGCTCGGGTCGGAGATATCGATCGCGTAGACCCGATCGGCGATGGTGGAGTAATAGAGGCACTGGCCCGCGGGGTGGACCCAGATCTCCGCCGCGGTGACCGGGAGCGGTACCCGGCCGACCACCTCGATCCCCCGGCCCACTGCGCGAGGGGCGATCCGGATGACGTGGTCCGCTGAGGAGTTGCCGACCAGCGCCGTGACCGTGTAGACGCCCTGCTCGTCGGCCACGAAGGCCCCGTCGTCGTCGATCGCCGCGCTGCCGGTGTTGCCCACGGCCGCCACCAGCCAGCGGACCGTGAGCCCGTCGACCGCTCGGCCGGTCCGGTCCCTGGGCGTCGCCGCGAACCGAACCACATCGCCGGTATTGGCGGTTGGCGCCGAGGCGGTGACATCGAGCGAGGCCACCGTGTTAGGCACAACCCGAATCGTAGCCGTTCGGGAGGCGGGGCCGGCTCGGCCGGTGATCACCACGGTGCCCGGGGCCACGGCCAAGAGCGACCCCTCGGGCGTCACCGTCGCGACTCGGGGGTTGGCGGAGCTGTAGCTGACCGGATCGACGCGCGGGTCGTTCTCCGCGCTTACCACGGAGCCCACCAGCGTGATCCGCGCGCCCACCGGCAGCGTGGCCGTCGCCGGCCGGATATCGATCCGGCTTGGCGGGCCTGGCAGCACCCGCACTCGGATCGTCGCGGTGGCTCGGCGGTAGCCGGGCACCACGGTCACCGCGACCACGTCGATGGCGCCGCGATAGCCGCCTCGGACCAGGCCGGTGGAGTCGACCCGCCCGTTGAAGCCGCCGCCGCCCCAGATCACCCGGGCGCCCGGGATCGGGACGCCGTTCGGATCGACCACCTTGGCCGAGAGCTGAAGGGAGCCGCCGACCGGTACCTCGGGGGTGGCGGGGACGATTTCGATGCGGGCGGCGGGCGCATTGGCCTGCAGCAGCAGGGCGAACAGCGTTCCTGGGATCATCATGAATTCCAATCTCCGGTGTTTCCGCCTCCTTATCAAGGACGCGATCGCGGCGGCTCGAATCGACCGGGGACGGGTATACTTCAAGCGGTAAGGCCTTCGTCGAGGCGTCCCGATGCCACTTCCCAGACGTGACCTGCTCAAAGCCGCCGCGGCCCTCGCCGGCGTTACCGCGGCCCCGCAGCCCCTCCGGATCGGCGAGGACGACCCGCTCGGCGTCCGAGCGGATTTTCCCATCCTCGACAACGGCCGCACCTACCTCAACGCCGCCTACATCACCCCGTCACCCCGAGCGGTGGTGGCCGCCGGCACCGCGTTCCTCGAGGCCAAATCCGGCCGCCCGATGACGGTCGCCGAGCTGCTCGCCCGAGCCAACGAGGTCCGCGGTCAGTTCGCCGCCCTGATCAACGCCACCCCGGAGGAAATCGGCTTCGTGTTCGCGACGACGGAGGGGGAGAACATCGTCGCCAACACCTTGGCGTTGGCGCCCGGCGACAACGTGGTGGTCGACGACCTCCACTACGAGGGCGCGCTGGTGGTTCACCGGGAGCTGGAGCGGCGGCGCGGCGTCGAGATGCGGATCGCGCCCCATCGCGATGGCCATCTCGCCGTTGCCGACTTCGCCCGGTTGGTCGACCGGCGGACTCGCCTCATCTCGGTGTCGTATGTGTCGTCGGTGAACGGCCTCCGCCACGACGTCCGGGCCCTCGCCGAGCTCGCCCACGGGGTCGGCGCCAGGCTTCACGTCGACGCGATTCAGGCGGTGGGCAGCTTTCCGGTCGACGTCCGAGCGGATGACATCGATTTCCTCTGCGCCGGCACCTACAAGTTTCTCCTCGGCGGGTTCGGCGTCGCCCCGTTCTTCGTCAGGCGGTCACTGCTCGAGCGCATGGAGCCGGACCGATTCGGCATCTTCGGCGTCGAGTCACAGGCGCCCGGCCATCGCTTCCAGATCCGCGCCACCGCCCGGCGATACGACTACGCGACGTTGCCGTTCGCCGAGGTTCATCAGCTGGGCGCGGCCCTGGAGTACCTGAGCCGGGTGGGAGTCGGTCGGATCGGTGCCCATGGCGAGGGGTTGATCCGCCGGTTGGAGGCTGGCCTGCTGCGGCAGGGGCATCGGCTGTTCACCCCGGCCGGCAATCGGTCGGCGCTCGTCTGCTTTCACACCGGCAAGCCGGCCGCCCCGGTACGCGCGGTGTTCGAGGAGGCGAAGGTCGACGTGACCGTGCGCGAGGGACACGTCCGCCTCTCCGTGGCCATGTTCAACAACGTGTCGGACATCGACCGCGCGCTGGAGGTGACCGCCACCCTTCGGTGAGCAGGCTCCAGCGGGCACCGTCGCAGTACGCACTCCTCAGCGCACCCACCGCGGGGCCGGCATCGTCATGGTGGTCGACGCGACCGCCTCGCCCCCCAGGAACCGCTTGATCAGCTGCTGAGCCTCGGGCCAGACCAGGATCGTGTTGTGACCGCCGTTCTCGAACGAGACGACCGTCGGTCGGCTGAAGTTCGCCGCCACCTCCCGCGCGGCTTCGGGGTAGGTCCGGCCGTCGAGCGTGCCAGAAAGGATCAAGACCGGGTTATCGCCGCGGAAGTCGGCGCGAAACGAGTCGCCGAGATCCAGCTCGGGGAGCAGACCGGCGAGGTGCGGCATCGGGAAGTTGAGCGCGTCCGCGAGCAGCGCCTCCCGGGATTCGCTGGCCACTCGTGCGGCCCTGCCCGGAGAGATCCCCGAGGCCAGATCCATGGCGAAGGGCATCGCCTGGAGGATCAACGGTTCACCGGTAATCCGTTGGGCCTGTCGGGCGAACGCGGCGAAGTCACCGCTGTCGGCTTGGCGATAGGCGGCGAGCAGCGTGGCGGTGGCCGACGGATCAGCGATGGCGCCCGATGCCAGTTGGACTTCGAACGCTCCGAGCACCATGGCGACCGAGCCTCGGCTGGACGCGACCGTCACCGAGACGGGGGAACTATTGAGCCGGTCGAGAACTCGGCGGATCAGTCCTACCACGTCCGGATAGATCCGCCGGGCCGCGCTGTCGGCGTCGATCGACGCCTGGACCCGGCGCCAGAAGTTGTCGTTTCGCGACGGCAGCTTGACGGTCTGGTCGAGCCCTTCCGGCCCGGACAGCACCGCCCGGCGAAAGCTCCCCGGATAGGTCTTGAGCGCGGCGAGCGCCAGATGCGTTCCATAGCTGATGCCGAGCAGATCGAGTTGAGGGACGCCGAGCGCCTTGCGGAGGTCGTCGAGGTCGGCGGCGCTCTCGAGCGTGTTGTAGCCGGCGAGATCGACGCCCTGCGCCTTCCACCATCGGGCGCATTCCCGGGCGGCGTCCGAGTACCGGGCCACCACGTTGGCCCGGGTGGAAGGCAGGTCGGCCGGGAACACGACCGACGAGCGACAGTCCGGGGACCGGTGCGACCGCCCGGTGCCGCGCTGATCGAGAATGATGACGTCGGCCAGGTCGCGGAGCTGATCGAAGAGAACCCAGCGCGGGCCGCGGGCCGCCGCGATGCCGGATCCACCGGGGCCTCCGGCGAGGTAAACGATCGGAGGTCCGGGCGTTGCGCTTCGCGACCGGAATCGGAGGAACCGGATCGGGATCCGCGGGCTACCGCCCATGCGCCGGTTCATCGGCACCGTGAACTCACCCAACTCGGCGGCCACGGGTTCACGACCGACCGGGGTGAAGGTTTCCGGCGTCATCGTTAGGACCGGCGCTTGAGCGCCGAGCGGGCCAATCCCGACGAGAGTGGCGGTAGCGGTGAGGACCGCGAGAAGCCGGATCATGCAAACCTCGAGGGGTCAGGGGCTAGCCGTACGTGGCCCGGGGCCGGTTGGTTGCCTCGGAGTCCGAGTATAACAGGCGACGGCGACATGTTCATTCCCGGGACACTCGAGTCCCGATCCCGAACACTGACCAGAGGGTCGGACCTCAGTCGAGCGGCCTCGACTTACTTGCCCCTAGGAGTTGCGGGCTCGGCCCACTTGGCACGCAAGTTCCGGTTGAGGAGCACGCCGGTGCGTTGGGCCCCAGGTCCGGCGCGGGCGGTAGGCGCCGAGATATCGAGGCTCCGAGGCAATCGCGGGAGGGCCGGATGAAATGGCTGAACGACGTCCAGTACGCCTTGCGCACGTTCCGGCGGGCTCCCGGCTTCACGGTCGCCGCGGTGCTCACACTCGCTCTGGGCATCGGCGCGAACACGGCGATCTTCTCGGCGGTCAACGGGATCCTGCTGCGACCGCTCCCGTTCCCGGAAGCCGACCGGATCTACGCGGTATGGAACCAGAACACTCGGCAGGGCATCGAACGGGACGTCACGTCGTACCCCAACTTCCGCGACTGGCAGGATCGGGCCGAGGTCTGGGACGGATTGGTGGCCGTGTACCCGACCTGGGTCAGTCTCACCGGCGAGGGAGATCCGGAGCAGGTCCGGGGCACCGGCGTCACGGCGGACTTCCTTCGGGTCTTCCGAGTCCCGCCGGCGATCGGTCGCGATTTCTCCGCCGAGGAAATGGTGCCCGGTGGGCCCCGAGTGGTGCTCCTGAGCGCCCGGCTCCACCAAGGCCGGTTCGGCGGCGACCCCGGCATCATCGGCCGGGCGATCCACCTCAGCGGGGAGCCGTACACGGTCATCGGCGTGATGCCGCCTTCCTTCGCGTATCCGCTGGACGCCGAGCTCTGGCGGCCCCTGGCGCCGGCCGGCGAGCTCGCCGACGCCCGCAGTCCCCTCTGGCTTGCTGTGGTGGGACGGCTCGGTGACGGGGTTCGGCCCGAGTTGGCCCAGCAGCGGATCAGCGACGTCGCGGCGCAACTCGCCCAGGAATACCCGGCCTCGAACACCGGGTCGGACATCCTGATCGAGCCGCTCCATGAAACGATCGTGGGCGACGTGCGCACCCCGTTGCTGGTGCTGCTGGGCGGCGTGCTCGTCGTGCTCCTGATCGGCTGCGCCAACGTCGCGAACCTCCTGCTGGCGCGGGGAGCGGTGCGCCAGCGGGAGCTGTCGATCCGGATGGCGTTGGGGGCGCACCGCGGCCAGGTAGCGGCCCAGCTGCTCACCGAGAGCGTGGTGCTCTCGGTCCTCGGCGGCGCGCTGGGATTGCTGTTCGCCGCGTGGGCGCTCGGGGCGCTGGTCACCTTCGTCCCTCCGCAGCTGGCGCGCCTCGCTCCGATTCGAATCGACGGCTCCGTGCTGCTGTTCACGACCGCCGTTTCCGTGCTGACCGGCCTGCTCTTCGGGCTCGCTCCGATGCTGCAGGC
This sequence comes from Gemmatimonadales bacterium, assembly GCA_046160105.1. Taxonomy (GTDB): domain Bacteria; phylum Gemmatimonadota; class Gemmatimonadetes; order Gemmatimonadales; family GWC2-71-9; genus SHZU01. Next base: position 156,206 of record JBJXGT010000054.1, read on the forward strand.
CCGACGCCAGGACCTGCTTCGCGCCCTGCGTGATGGGGGGCGCGGCGCGATGGGCGGCGGCACGGTCGGACGGCTCCGCCCAGCGCTCGTGGCCAGCGAAGTGGCGCTGGCTCTGGTGCTGCTCGTCACCGCCGGACTATTGATCCGAAGCGTGCTCGCCCTGACCTCGGTCACCACCGGCTTCGCGACGGACAACGCGCTCACCTTCCGGGTCACCGCTCCGATCGCGCGTTACGACTCGCCGGAACGGATCCGCCAGTTCCACACGACCCTCCACCAGCGACTCGCCGGGCTCTCCGGGGTCACCGCGATCGGCGCCGCGTCATCGCTCTTCCTGCCCCGTCTGCCGGGGGGGTCGTGGATCGTGATGGAAGGCGAGTCGCCCCCAGCCGACGACACCCAGCGCGAGGCGGTGGTGCTCGATGACGCCACCCCCGGCTTATTCGAAGCCTTCGGCATGGAGATCCGTCGCGGTCGCGCCCTGACCTTGGCGGACGACGCGGGGGCCGTTCCCGTCGCCATCGTCAACGAGGCCTTCGTGCGCCGCTACCTTCCGCCAGACGCCGAGCCCGTCGGGCGGCGGTTCGCTTTCGGCAACCCGCAGGATTCGGCCACGGTGTGGCTCGAGATCGCCGGCGTGGTCGGCGATGCGCGGCGCTCCGGGCTCGCCGCTCCGGCCCGCCCGGAGGCGTACCTGCCCCATTTGCAGAGCGGAGCGAACGGGCTGACTTACGTGGTCCGCTACACCGGTGAGGTGAGCGCGCTGATCCCGCAGATCCGTCGAGCGGCTCGCGAGGTCGATCCCCTGATTCCGATCGCCAACCTGGCCACGATCGAACAGCTCCTGAGCGACTCGCTCGCAGCTCGGAGGTTCGTCATGTCGCTGCTGGGCGCCTTCGCGGCGCTCGGGCTGCTGCTCGCGGCGCTCGGGATCTATGGCGTCGTCTCGTATCTGGTGGCACAGCGGCGCCGTGAGGTGGGAGTCCGGATCGCCCTCGGGGCAACCCGTGCCGACGTGCTCCGTCTGGTCGTCGGCCAGTCACTCCGTCACCTGGCGCCCGGGATCGTGCTCGGCGGGATTGCGTCGGTGGTGGCGACGCGGCTGCTTCGCAGCCAGCTGTTCGGCGTGACAGCGACGGATTCGGCCACGTACGCGGGGGCGGCGCTGATCGTCCTCCTGGTCGGCGCCCTGGCCAGCTACCTGCCCGCCCACCGCGCGGCCCGGACCGATCCACAGATGGCGTTGCGGGACGAATAGGCGCGGGCGGTGATCACGCGCCGGAGGTGAATGTGTCCCTGGGCGCCGCGCCCAGCGTGCGGGCCGGACCGGTTAACCTGGTGACGCGCGCCCCGGGCAACCCGAGCCTGGGCCGGCTGCCGGTCGTTTGCCATCGTGCAACTCGTCAACAACATCCCGCTCCTTGCGTTCTTCAAATCGGGCGCTGCCACCATTCGCGCGCGGGAGCGCGGCACGATCGAACACCTGCTCGTCAGGCCAGCGCCCGGGCCGGCGCGGTGTCCCCCAGGGTGGCACGCGGACCGCGGCCGCGGTAGGTTGGCCCGGTGAAGCCAATCCCTATTGGGGCACCCTGTTCGGAGGGTCGGTCCTTCTCGAGCGGAGCCTCGAGCAGCTGCGGAGTCGGGAGCCACCCCCTTCGGCTGGAGGACTTGTTGGCCGCGAGGCGGGCAACGCTGCAACGGCTGGCTCGGCGCCGGCCTGCGTCCGAAGGTCTCGACCGGATCGCCGATGGCCCGGGCGGTTCGGGCGGAGGTGATGAGCCAGGTCAATGGGCTGTTGGTGCTGATCTATGGCGAGCTGGCGAGCCTGGATCATGCCTAGGAGCGACCAATGAGGCGGCGGGGCGGTCAGGGGGCTGAATGAGCGGAAACCGACCAGAGCTGACACGTGCCAATGCGATCCTTCCACTCCGGTGGGCCGCGGGCCAGTTCCTCCAAGTGCTGCTTGGGGAATTCAAGCTGCGTCGACTCGGGCGCGGGGTGCAGCTGAGCCTTCGCCTGAACGACGATGACGAAACGATCTGGCTGCGAGAAGCGAAGCGCCTTGTTGTCGAGGGAATCGACGATTTTGCCCGCCGGGCCCTTCAGTACCAATCGCTCCTCGACGACTTCCTGATTGCCGGAAACGGTAACCGGCTCGAGTTTCCGCAGCCGGGTGCCCCGCCGTTTCCCTTCAGGTACGCGAGCGGCGGCACTTTGCCAATCGCCCGGATCAGCGGGTCAGAGCCTCCGTCGCAGGACTACTATGTGCTGTTCTATCGAGAGATCGGCCCGGTCGGTTGGAACATCGCCAACGGCGGCTGTGATACCCGCAACGAGTTGCTCCTGCCAGGCGACGCTGTTTCCCGGGAGCTGCGCGAAGAGTTGCTGTTGATCGACACCAGAAACCGTCGGCGATACGTCTTCGGTGACGACCTCGACAAGCCGATCGACCGCCCGGAGTTCGCCGCGGCCCGGATGGTGTGGAGGGAGATCCTCAAAGTGGACCCGGACCGATTCGAGGTTATTCAGATTCCGGTCAAGTGGTTCGATGGACCGGATGAAGTCGTGGTAACCGCCGGCCGACAGGTCTATCACACCCGGGGCTATTTCCTCAATATCAACGCCCTGGATCACGGCATCGAGATCGACCGCGTGGCGAAGATTCACATCGACCAGGACGTGAGTCTCTGCTTCGGCGAACAGCTCGGCGACGGTCAACTGGTGAACGCGCCGATCGGCCTGTTCGAGGTCGAGAAGTTCGACCGACTCCTCCAGCAAGGTGAGCAGCGTTTCGCTCCCGATCGTTTCTTCTGGAGTGGTGTTCTTTACGATGGCGAGGACCTGGACAAGGTCATCGACGACCAATGGCTTCCATCGCTGGCAGCCTCCCTCAGTCCGGGCGACCTCGACGAGTACCAGGCAAAGCGGCGGACCGGTGACCAATACGACCTTTGCCCCGTGACCAGGCGGATCGCGCAGCGTTTCGTGTGCCAGCATCCCGTCGCCGCACGGACCGGCGGGCCATCTGATGTTTTTCTGAGCTTTGCCAGCGAGGATGGTGAGGTCGCGGAGTCGGTCTTCCGGCACCTACGGCAAACCGCTGAAGGCGGGGTGTTCTTCTCGCCCCGGACCCTGGCCAACAGCAATTTCAGTCGGGCGATCGACGATGCCTTGGAGCAGGCAACACGATTGGTGGTGGTTGGAACCAAGCTCGAACATTTGACTAAGGGGTGGGTTGAATGGGAGTGGCGGACATTCCACAACCTGATCAACAGCGGGCGGAAGCCGCGGGATGCTCAGTTTCCTACATCGGACCGGCTGTCCCTCCGGTCGAGATGCCCCTTCCGCTGAGGCAGCGGCAGTATGTGCAGGTCGAACGGCCGGGGTATGATCTCGATGAGTTGATTCGGTCGCTTACGAGGTGAGGGGCGATCGGGATTGCGCCATTTAGCACGCGCCTGCAGCTGCGGACGGTCGTCAGCGCGGGCTCGGCGCGGTTCGGGACGGACCGAGAGCCTGACGTTCGAGATACGGAGTGCGATCCTTGAATCAAACGCCGTCCTCACCTTGGTCCCCGCTATCGAGCCGTGGGACTTCCGATGGCACTGGTCCGAGTTCGGAGTAGGGTTTGGCAAAGACATCCCCCTGCCTTTGGCGTCGAGAAAGGGAACCCTTCCTTCGAGGCCTAAGGCGACCTCAAGGTCGCGAAGGGCTTTCGAGATCCCGTTCCCACCAAGAAGTGGCAACCGTCGATTCATGGCGTCGGCGGACACGGCCCTTCAGCACCTTCCCGATTCGGTGCCCGGCCACCGGAACCCTTCCAACCATGGCCGCTCTCAGCCGCTACCCTCGCGGCGGAGCGCGCGCGCAATCCGCTCCAGCAGGATGTGGTCTGGTGCCTGCGCTGCGGCGTCGCAGTAGCGCACCACGTCCGCGCAGATTGTCCGGGCCAGGGCCCCGTACCTGTCCGGGTAGCGTTCAACGAAGGGCGCGAGTATTCGCAGTGCCTCATGTGCCGCCCGCGCCGCTTCAGCCGGCCAGTCGAGTTCCGCAAGGATTTCAGACGTGACGCTGATGCTGGTCGCGAGGTCCGGCAAGAAGGCGTCGGGGCGGGCCTGGGCGAGGTGGCGACGGATGTCGGCGGCCTCCTGGCTGGCGGCGAGCGCCTCCTCGCGGCGGCCGAGGTTGGAGAGCATGGCGCCTGTGTTATTCAGGCTGGTCGCGAGGTCCGGCAAAGAGGCGTCGGGGCGGGCCTGGGCGAGGCGCCGGAAGATGTCGACGGCCTCCTGGCTGGCGACGAGCGCCTCCTCGCGGTGGCCGAGGTCGCGAAGGCGGTTGCCGAGACTATTCAAGCTGCTCGCGAGGTCGGGGAAGAAGGCGTCGGGGCGGGTCTGGGCGAGGCGGCGAAAGATGTCGACGGCCTCCTGGCTGGCAGCGAACGCCTCCGCGCAGTGGCCGAGGTCGCCGAGGCGGTTGCCGAGACTATCCAGACTCATCGCGAGGTGCGGCAAGAAGGCGTCGGGGCGGGCCTGGGCGAGGCGGCGGCGGATGTCGACAGCCTCCTGGCTGGCCGCGAGCGCCTCCTCGCGGTGGCCGAGGTCGCCGAGGCGGTTGCCGAGATTATTCAGGCTCATCGCGAGGTCGGGCAAGAAGGCGTCGGGGCGAGCCTGGGCGAGGCGGCGGCGGAGGTCGACGGCCTCCTGGCTGGCGGCGAGCGCCTCCTCGCGGCGGCCGAGGTGGGAGAGGTCGCCACCGAGATTATGCAGGCTCACCGCGAGGTCCGGCAAAAAGGCGTCGGGGCGGGCCTGGGCCAGGCGGCGGCGGATGTCGACGGCCTCCTGGCTGGCGGCGAGCGCCTCCTCGCGGCGGCCCAGGTCGCCGAGGCGGTTGCCGAGATTACTCAGGCCGCTCGCGAGGCCCGGCAAGATGGCGTCGGGGCGGGTCTGTGCCAGGCGGCGATAGAGGTCCACTGCCTCCTGGCTGACGGCGAGCGCCTCCTCGCGGCGGCCGAGGTGGGAGAGCCAGATGCCGAGATTATTCAGGCTACGCGCGAGGTCCGGCAAGAAGGCGTCGGGGCGGGTCTGGGCGAAGCGGCGATAGAGGTCAACCGCCTCCTGGCTGACGGCGAGCGCCTCCTCGCGGCGGCCGAGGTCGGAGAGGTCGCCACCGAGATTATGCAGGCTCATCGCGAGGCCCGGCAAGAAGGCGTCGGGGCGGGCCTGGGCGAGGCGGCGGCGGAGGTCGACGGCCTCCTGGCTGGCGGCGAGCGCCTCCTCGTGGCGGCCGAGGTTGGATAGCCAGATACCGAGATTATTCAGGCTCATCGCGAGGTCTGGCAAGAAGGCGTCGGGGCGGGCCTGGGCGAGGCGTCGATTGATGTCAACGGCTTCCTGGCTGGCGGCGAGCGCCTCCTCGCGGCGGCCGAGGTTGGAGAGGCGGATTCCGAACGTACCGACGGCGACCGCGAGTCGGTTCAATACCGTCTCCCGCCGACTCTCCGTCGCTCCTTCTTCCGACTCGACGGCGAAGAGGCGCTCCCGGGCCGCTGTCACAAGCCGATCGGCGACCCGTTGCGAGAGTTCCATGAGCGAGAGCGAGTGCAGTGGCAACGCCTCGTCGATTTTTCGTAGGGCTTCTTCGTCCAGGCCCGCCACAGCCCGCTGGAGTCGGTCGGCCAGGGCGCCAGGGGTATCGACCATGATTGCCACCATGTCGGCGGCCAGCGCCTTCAGGTGCCGGCCGACGAGGTGGTCGAGGAGTGAAATGGCCCGATCGATTGCCCCGGGTCCGTGCTCGGGCTGGGTCGCTCGCTGCAGAACCGTCAGAAGGTCGCGCCGACGCTTCTCGCGGGTATCATCCGATTCGGCCTCGATCCAGCGGAGACACCCGTCGATCAACTCAATGTCACCTTCCATGGCAACGTGGTGCTCGCCGAGTAGATCGGGCTCCAGGTGCGCGATTCCGCCGTCCGAACGGCCGTAGACGCGGGACAGGTCGCGAGCCACAGGGTCGACGGCGACCCGTGCCTTCCTCCGGTCGCCGTAGAACTCGTCCGCCATCAACAGGCGTTCGGTGGCCGCCCGCGAGGGAACGCCTTGAACGGCGGTCACCTGTGCCACGCCGCGGGCCATGTCGCGGGCGCGCTCGTCGTCCAGGTCGCCGACGAGCTTCTTCCAATGGTTGCGCTCCAGACCGAGAACCCGACGTAAGAGCGTTTCGACACTCGGTACGCCAGTCTCCGGCGCGGATGAAGCGAGCCACAGCAGCGCGTCCATCTGGATGGCGAGTGGGCGGGTGAAGCCGGTGCCGGTCTCGAGGTGGGCCAGGCGCTCGGGCGAAGGATGGCCCGTCGGCGGAGGGTACCCCTGGGCGGCGAGGTACGGGGCGAACGCCTCCCGACTCCTCTTGAACAACTCGAGTCGCTGGCGGCCGTCGGCGACGGACGGAAGCTCGATGACACCGGAGGCCGAAGCCGTGCCGCGAAAGACCCGCTGCACGTCGTGCAACTCGTCGTGCAATGCGGTCCACCAGTCCGAGGCGCTCCGGGCCAGCAGGACCAGGCGGATCGGTCGCGGGTCCGTCACAGGTCGCCGGCTGAGCCGCTCCGCGATTTGCCTCACTTCGTCCCGTCGGGCCTCGGCATAGTCCATGATGATCAGCAGGCCCTCGTCCTCGCCGCCGGCGATCAACTGGTCGAGCGCCTGCCACCGTTGCCTGACGATCGACTCAGTCTGATCGTGCGGCCGCGGAAGAAAGCCGGCCATCCAACCCTTCTGGCGGAGTTTCGCCGCGACCTCGATCATCAGCCGGGTCTTGCCCAGTCCACCAGGACCGTGGATCAGGCGGCCGGAGGTCGATTGGGCGCCGTCCGTGCACCAGCCGATCAGCTTCGCCTCGAGGCCCGTGACGTCGATGTAGTCGACAACGCCAAGCCTGGCCTGCAACAGCTCCGTCGGGGCAACCTCGCGCGGATCGACGACGACCCTTTCTTGCTTGGGATCGATCAGCCGATGGCCGTACTGGCGGTAGTAGATCTCGTGCAATGGTACTCGGGTCGGAATCGGCGTCCCGTGCATGACCTTGGCGATCGTGACGAGGATACCCTCTTGGTCCCCGATGTCGTCGATATGGTGGACGTTGAACGGTTGGGGAATGTCCTGAAAGCGCATGTCCGCGGGCCGGACGTTGACCAGTTTTCCCTGCTGCTGGGCGCTGACAGCCTCGGCGTAGACGTAATCCGAGACCATCGCGCCGGCCGCCCAGATAACCACTACGACCCGCGCCTCCTCGAGGGCCGCCCTGATCTGCTCCGCGTACGACCCCCGGCTCTCCAATTCATGATCCCACCACACGGACCCGGCCCCGTATTGCGCCTCGATCATTCTGGCGAGTTCGCGGGTCAGGTCCCGGTGTTTCGACGAATAGCTGATGAAGATAGGCTTCACGTCGTAGCTCTCGAAAAGGCAGCGCTGCAGCCAAGGATACTGTCGCAGTTCGGGCTATGATAGAGTCGAATCCGAAGCCCGACGGAGTCTCCATCGCCGACTTACCTCAGGCGACGGCGGCCCGCGATCGTGCACAACGCCGTGATGGCGCCCAGCCAGAATTGGCCGAACCGCCGTCCTGCTGATAACCTACTGTAGGCGCACCACCCCAAAGCACCTCGACCCGGCGGACCGGCCCATGGCGAAGCGAGTCCCTCAACCACGTGTCGTAGTCGTCACCGGCGACGTCACGATCGACTGGAACCTCGCCCGCACCCGCCGAGGCCCCAGTGGCGCCGCCTGGAACCCTCACGACATGGCCCGCGCCTATCGCCAACCCGGCGGCGCCATGCTGCTTGGTGACCTGATCTCGGCCCTCGCTGCCAGATCACCCGGCCCCGCCGGCCGCTGGAAGGTCGCCAAGCCCCCGGCACCAGACCTGGGCTCGCCAGCCTCTCGGCACACCCAGTCTTACGCCAGCTGGTCAAAACACGCCAGCCCCGGCACGCCGCCGGTGTGGAGGGTCGAGGAGTTCCTCGGCCTGGCCGCCCCAACGGGCGCTCCCGCCGGCCGCGCCCGCCGCGCCGCCCCAGATCCCCAGACCGCCAACATCGTAGTGCTGGATGACGCCAACCTCGGTTTTCGGAACGACCGCTCCCGTTGGCCCATCGCAATAACTGGACGTCGTACCAAGCCCTGGGTGGTCGTGAAAATGGCGAGCCCCGTCGCCGAGGGGGCCCTCTGGAACCACCTCGTCGCCGCCCATGCCGACCGGCTGATCGTGGTGATGACCGCCAACGACCTCCGCCGGACCGCGGTGCAGGTCTCCCGCGAACTCTCATGGGAACGGACCGCGCAAGACCTGGCCTGGGAACTCGCCTTCAATCCCCACGTCGCTTCGCTGCGGCGGGCAGCCCACGTGGTGGTGTCGTTCGACGGCGCCGGCGCCTTCCTCTCCTCGCGGCGTGATCGCCAGATGGACTGCCGGCTCTTCTTCGATCCCGTCGCCATCGAAGGCGCCTGGGCCGACGGCAAGGGCCAGATGATCGGCTACTCCACCTGCCTCGCCGGTTCCCTGGTACGCGAGCTGCTGGCCGGCGGGAGCAAGCCGGACCTCGGCGACGCCATCCAACGAGGGGTGGCCGCGATGCGCGAGCTGTTCGCCCGTGGATACGGCGTGGAGTCGAGCGATGGCTCCGAGTTCGAGCTGGTGTTTCCGACCAAGCTGGTTGCCGGCGTGCTGTCGGCGCCCGAAGTGCCTCGGCCTCTCGCCGAGGTGGCCGTGCCGGTGGCTGGGACGGACGGCAACGCCACCAGCAACAGGGTCTGGTCGATCCTGGAACAGCGGGATCCAAAGAGCATCGGCCGGCTCGCGGAGGACGTCGCGCGACGCGGGCTGGGCCGGGCCCTGCACGGTGTCCCGATCGGCAAGTTCACCAAGCTCGAGACCGCGGACCGAGGCGAGATCGAGGGACTGCGGGCCATTCGAACGACGGTGCAGGAGTACCTCCAGCAATCGGGCGCCGCCCCGCTCTGCCTGGCGGTGTTCGGGCCGCCGGGGGCGGGAAAGTCCTTCGGGGTGAAGCAGGTGGCCAAGGCGCTGCTGCCTAACGCCCAGGAGTTGCCGTTCAACCTGTCACAGCTCGGCGGACCGGAGGCCCTTCGCGGCGCCTTTCACCAGGTCCGCGACGCCGCGCTCGCGGGCAAGGTGCCGCTGGTTTTCTGGGACGAGTTCGACACTGCGGTCGGGGGCGAGCCGCTGGGTTGGCTCCGGCACTTCTTGGCCCCGATGCAGGATGGCGTGTTCCAAGAGGGTCAGGTGACCCATCCCATTGGCCGAGCCATATTCGTCTTCGCCGGGGGCACCCGGTCGACGCTCGAGAGCTTCATCCGCGATCACCCGAACGACTTCACCGAGAAGAAGGGGCCCGATTTCGTGAGCAGACTCCGCGGCCACCTGAACATCGTCGGCCCCAACCCTCGGCTCGGCGCGCCGGACGCCGATCCTCAATTCCTGGTGCGCCGCGCGATTCTGCTCCGGTCACTGCTTCGAGATAAGGCGCCGCAACTCTTTGCCGGCGACAAACCGGACGCCGAGCTGCGGATCGACGAAGGAGTGCTCCGGGGGTTTCTGGAGACCAGAGAATACCGAAACGGCGCCCGCTCGATGGAGTCGATCATCGCCACCAGCCGACTCGCCGGCAAGACGACGTTCGAGCGGTCGAGCCTGCCCGCTGGCGAACAGCTCAAGGCCCACGTGGACCATCTCGATTTCCTGTCTCGTGTCAACCAGCTCCCTCTCGACGCGGCGACGATCGCGAAGCTGGCCCCAGAAGTCCACGACTCTTTCTGCCGACTGCTGCGCGAACTGGGCTACCGCCCAGGCAAAGTGACCGATGACAAAGCCCTGACGCACAGCTCGCTCAAGCCATTCTCCAAACTGCCCGAGAACGAGAAGGCGCAGAACCGGGCCAACGCCGCCGACATTCCGGACAAGCTGGCCGAGGTGGGGCTGGCGATGATCCCGGCCCGCGAGCCGGGGCCGCTGTTCGCCATGCCCCTCGAAGCCGTGGAGTTGCTCGCGGACCGCGAGCACGATCGGTGGATGCGAATGAAGATCGCGGCCGGCTGGCACTACGCGAAGGAAACGGACAAGGCCAAGCGGCGACACCAAGACCTGCTTCCGTGGAAACGGGCATCGGTGACCCCCGAGCGCTACACGCGCGAGGAGCAGGCGGCGATGGGACCGGACGAGTTGAGCGAAACCGCCAAGGAGAAGGACCGCTACCTGGTACGCGACATTCCTCACATCCTGGCCGCCGTGGGTTACGCGGTGGTTCGGACCGAGCGCGGCGTGTGAGTCGACACCCGCGACTCGCCCCCGCGCGGCTCCTGGTGGGTGTCACCGCCTCCGGATCCTGGCGGACACCAAACTGATCGACCAGGGCCTGAGCGACCTCCTTGGAACCGCGATTCAAGGCGCTCCTGGCCCGCACCCGCGGGTGACGCCTCACCGCCCCAGCGGGCCCGTTCCACCAGCAGCAACCGCGATGGGGTAGAAGTAATGACGATCTTCCGGCCCCGCCCCCTGCCTAAAGCCACCACCCGCCCCTACCGATACCCATAGGACCGGCATTCCGAGCTGCCGGCTTGACTACGGCTTCGGGGGGCATGGGCAAGATGAGAAGTGTGGGCTGGACTCGACTCTCGATCGGCGCGGGCATCGGGCTGTTCGCCATGGGCTGCGACCGGCCGCCCACCGGGCCCTTGGACCCGCCAGAAGGTCTGGCGGTCGCCCTCCGCGACTCGGCTCGGATCGGCGAGATGACCTGGGTCGACCTCGTTCGCCCGTTCGACGACACCGGCGCGGTTACCCTCGAATCGAGCGACCCCGCCACCTTGGCCATCGACGTCGCCGGCCGAGCCTTCCCGCTCCGGGCAGGGACCGTCACCATCACCGCCCGATCGGCCGCCCTGTCAGGTACGGCCCAGGTCCGGATCGCCGAGCCGTCGGACAGTTTCGGGATCAGCTTCAAGTTCCGTTGGACCCCGACCGAACCCGAGCGGCAGGTCTTTGCCCGCGCCGCGATGCGGTGGCGGCGAATGCTGCGCCAGTCCGCCGGGTGGACGGTGGACCTCCCGGCCGGCGCTTGCCACGCCGGCACCCAGGCGGAACGGATCCAGTACCAAGGCGTAGTGATTCTGGTTGACCGGTTCGACGATCAATCGGTGGGACCCAACGTAACCGGCACCGCCGGGCCGTGCGTGGTCGATGCCGCGGGCCGAACGCTCGTGGGCGCCATGGCGCTCCGCCGATCCTTCTCCGACCTCGCCGCAGCATTGAGCGGCGCGCCGGCCCGCACTTGGGAGAATCAGTTCGTCAGGCAGATCGGCCAGGCGTTAGGGCTGGCTGGCCACGCCATGACCGGGGTACCCCGCCCAGAGTTGGACCGGAGCGAGCCAAGTAACCCGCGGTGGCTGGGGCCGGCGGCGGTGGCGGCCTACCGCGCCATGGGCGGGGCGGAAACCGGCGTGCCGATCACCGCCGACCTCACCTCCTGGCGAGCCGACCTCGGCACCGAGGGTGACGCGATGTTGGCGGCCATTACCGCGCAGCGCCGCATCTCGGCCGTGTCCGTCGGGGCACTGGCCGATCGGGGTTACCTCGCCGATCCGACCCGTGCCGAGCCGCCACCGCCGCCCGACCTCGCGGCCGCGGTGGCGGTGGCCACCACCGCGTGGGCCGGCCCCCTGTGGGTCTACGGGGGCGCCGAGCGGCCGAGGCTCACCCGAGTCCGTTAGGCGACCGCTTAGGGCTGTTTGGCGTCACCCGCGAGGCGCTTGAACGCCTCCTCGCTGAACTTGAATCCGAAGTGCAAGTAAAGCCCGTGGTCGGTCTGGGAGCCTTCGCTCAACAGGGTCCGATCGCGGAACCCGAACAGGTTGTACCCGATCGCCGCTCGGAAGTTGGTCACCACCGTGCGGCCAAACTCGATGCCCGCTCCGTACTGCTTGCCACCGCTCCACAGCGAGCTACCGATCACGCCCGCGTCCCACCGAGGCAAGAAGTCGTACAGAGCTCGGATCGACACCAGCTGACCACCCGACGACGTCTCCACCGAACCGTTCCGATCGTTGGCCCACTTGCTCGCCAATCGGCCGCTCAACCAGATCCTCGCCGTGGGCTGGTAGTTGAGGTGGGCCGACAGAATGTGGCTCCGCTGCCGGGTCCCGTCGGGCCGATCCGCTCGGAACTGCTCGAGCCGCTGCTCCCAACGTGCCAGACCGTTCCACCGGTTCCGGTCGGTCTCGCGCCAGGCGAAACCAACCTGGTGACGAAGCCGCTTGCCATCGCCCGCGAAGGTGTTGTACAGCGACCGGCCCAGCACCGTCCAATCGCGGTTGAGGCGCCGGACGTAGCCCAACGTTCCGAGGAAATCGTCGCCGGCGGCCGCGAAGCGATACTCGAACCGAGCGGTGCCGCGCCAGTCGGGGTTGGTGGTGTATTCGGCGCCCAGCGAAATCGCGGTTGCCTCACCCTGCCCGCTGCCTTTGAGCACGTCGACCCGTTCGAAACCGGTATTGACGACCAGGCCCTTCGACACCGTCCATCGGTTGCGGAGCCCGATCGCCGCCTCGGTCTCCCGGCCGGAAAACGCGTCCGCGGCCCGGTATTCACCGAAGAACTGACCATCCTTGGTGTAGCCGGCGTCGAGCCCGATCACGGTGGTGGCCTGTCGCTGGGCCCCATTCAACGCGAACGGACCCGCGAACGAACTCAGGAACTCGTGCCGGCCGTAGATGCGGAGCCGGTCGAAGAGGACGTACTGCCCGCCGAACGCTCCCCGGCGTTGATCGGTATCGGCGATGTCCTGCTCGAACTCGCCGAACACGCTCGCTCGGGGCTGTCCGGGGACCTGGACCGTGAATCGGGCCCGCAGGGCGTTGGTCTCGTTGGGAGATGCCCCGGGCGTCGCCGCGGTCCCCGCACTCGCCGGGCCGCGCCCTTCCTCGGCGAAGCGGTAGCCAAATTCGCCCCGGACGTATCGCCCGAACTGTCGCTCCACCGCCGCCAGCGCGCCCGTCCGGCGCCCGCCGCCGATCCGATCTTCCGAGCGGAGTGCCTCGCCGATCAGTCGGGTCTTCTGGTCGATCACCGCGCTGCCTCGCAGGCCCAGCTCGGTGCGGCCACGCGAGAAGGTCGACGACTGGTTGGAGAAGCCGGCGTCGCTGGTCGCTCCGAAGATCGACCCTTGCAGCTTCGCGGAGCTATGGCGCAACTCGAACCGGGCCGCGTCGCCCCGGAAGCCCGCGGAATCGCCGTCGGTCCGGGCAAACTCGGAGACGAATACGGTCCCCTCGCCAAGCGCGATCGCCGCGTTGGCGCTGTACAGCCGCCGTTTGGCGAAGGGCTGTTCGTCGCGCACCGCGCTGGCCCCGAACTCGACCCGGTCACCCAGGCGAATCTGACCGTCGGCACCGTAGACCCAGAAGTCGTCGCCGCTGCGCTCCACCTCGTAGCTGATTCGGATCGACACCGGATTGAGGTCCTGATCGACGCTCGGCACCGGGGTGAAGAACAGGAGCCGGCCGGTGAACGGCTCTACGGTGTAGTCGGTGAACCGAGCCATCGGGACCAGGTTGATGATCCGGCTCGGCTGGTTCCGATCCCGGGTCACCAGCTCGACCTTCTCGCTGTTGAGCCGGCCATCGGCCCGCGACAGCTGATACGGCCCGGAGATGCCCCGGCCCGGAATCTCGTCGACCACCTGGCTGAGCCGATCGCGGCTCGCGAAGACATTGAGCTGCCCGCGGCTGTTCTCGAGGTGCCCCAGCGCGCCGGTCAGACTGCGCTGATAGGCGCCCAGCTCCCGCGCCGCCACCGGGCCGACCCCGGCCGTCGGCGTGACGTAGTCACCGTAGAGCGCGAAGCTCCGCTCGGCGTCAACTCGGACGTAGAGCCGGTCGAAGGACTGGGCCCCGAACTCCTTGATCGAGGCGTCGCCGTACACGGGATAGAACTCTTCTGGCTGAATGTCCCGGAACATCCGGCGTTCCGGATCCCGCTCCGAGTCGTACGCCAGGGTCAGCAGCGTCGAGCCCTTCACCTTGCCCTGGAGGAACAGCGCCCCGCGAGCGGCGGCCGACAACTTCCCGTCGTCCGTGGACACCCGGAGGTCCTTGAGCTCGCGCTCGAACCGATCGGCGGCCGTGACCTGGAGCAGGCCGTCGCGCAGCAAGGAACGGAGATCCACCCGAGCCTCGAGCAAGCCGTTGACGAACAAGGGCCGAGTCGCCGGGAGGAACACGACCTGGGCGGTGCCGATCCGCAGTCCGTTGGTCACCCGGATCTCGCCGACGCCAGCTTCCGTGGCCGCGACCAGGGTGTAGTCGCCCTCGCCGCCGCGCACGGTGGTCTGAATCCCGGGTTCGACCGGATCGAGGTCCGGCACCAGCCACCTGCCGAGACTCGCCTCGAGGGTGATCGGTTGGTCCGAGGTGATCGGCTGGCGGTCTTGATCCCGAATGGCCACCCGAACCGCGATCGCGGTGTTGCCATCGGCCGGGAGCTGCCGGCGCGCCGGGGTCAATTCCACACTTCCGTTGGGCACCGCCGTAAGCGGCACCGTGGTGCCCGGCAGCCTGGTCACCGGGAGCCGGTTGGCCTCGTCGATCGGATTGGCCGAGGCGGCGGCGGCCAGCGGCCGATAGGCGTTGGCCTTGGCGGTATCGCTGCTCGGATCCACCGCGATCACCGGCCGATCCTGCTCGGCCACCGCGGCGTCCCGTGGCACCAGTGCGCTGCTGACCGACGTGGTGTCGGTACCGGCCAGGGTGTCGACGATCACGCTCACGATCGCGCCCCGTTCCCGGCGTCGGTCGACGGTGCCCCAGACCGAGTCGGCGAATTGGATCGCGAAGTCGGCCTTGTGCAGCTCGCCATTCTTGAGATCGACGAACCGGCTGCTCGAGTCGCCCGCGTTGCGGCTATCGAGTGCCACGAGCCGCCCGCCCCGCGGAACCGAGGTCGGGTCGACCTTGAGCACATGGAGACCCGAGACCACCCCGACCAAGTTGAACTTGCCCTCGAGATCGGTCACCACGCTGGCGCCGTCCTCGAGGAAGACCCGCACGCCGGGCACTCCGACGCTGTCTCGCTCCAGCAGCGCCCGCCGCCGAGCGCGCTGGTCGGTGCTGTCGCAGTCGCAGCGGAGATAGACCTTACCCATGATGATGCCGCGATCGGTGAACACCCCGCCGCGGACTCGCACCTGTGACAGCGCCACCGCCGACTGAATACCGGTCGCCGAGCGGGCCGAGGCCTGGTTGATCCCGTCACCTAACGTGGCACCGGCGCCGACCTTGACCCGGTAGGTCAGCCTGATGACGCCGTTAGCCTCGAGATCGCCGACCAGGAAGGCCAGGGTCGGGCCCGGCGCACCGGCCGGGTCGGCGATCGGAATCAGGTCGACCCTGGCGGTACCACGCTGATAGGTGAAGCCCTTGGGCAGCACGTCGGTGACCGTGACATCGAGGACTTCCGCGGCGGAGCGGTTCCGGATCAGCACCGTATAATCGACCACATCGCCGATCTCGACGTCGGACCGGGAGGCCACCTTTTCGACCACGATCGGGTTGATTCGCGAGACCGTCGCCTGGTCGGTTCCGGTGTTGTTGCCGCCCGGCTCGGTATCGCCGGGCGTCGAGACATGGGCTCGGTTGACGATCGTGGCCGGCGCGTTGGTGGCCACGAGCGCCTTCAGGGTGATCGTCGTCGACGCCCCCACGGCGAACGGCACCGCATCGTAACGGCAGGTAACGATCGGGCCGGCGTTGACGCAGGCCCAGCCCGGCCCACTCACCGACTGGAGCGTGAGGCCGCTCGGCAGGGTGTCGCGGACCGTGATCGGCCCAACCGTTGGCGACGGCCCGACGTTGCGGATCACCAGCTGATAGCTGGCGATCGTGCCCGGAATCAGGTCGCCGAGGTGCGTCTTCTCGATGGCGACGTCCGCCGGAGCCACCTCGGTGGTCACCCGGCTGTCCGGGAGCGAGCCGTCGTTGTTGTCCTGGTCCGGATCCGGCGTCGGCGACGTGCTGGACACGATATTCGTCAACGTCGCCGAAGCGGTTGGGGCGGTGACCGTCAGCCCGAACACCACGCTATCGCCGACCGCCAAGCTCGCTACCACCGGCCAGACCACCGTGGATCCGACGAGCGTGCCGCCGCCGGTCGCCGTGACGAAGGTGACGCCCGGGGGCAGCGAGTCGGTCACGACCACAGCCACGGCCGCGTTCGGACCGCGGTTCTTCGCCACGATCCGATAGCTGATCTCGGCGCCCGCATCCACCTTGGCGGGACCGGTCTTGGTCGTCACCACGTCGGCGCTCGTCGACAGGGTCGTGGTGGTGGTGCCGCGGTTGTTGGCCGGATTCGGGTCGGCCACCGGCGAATTGGCCCGGGCCACATTGGTGATCGACCCGGCGACGTCTGGCGTGCGCAAGGTGACGGTGCGCGTCGCCGTGGCGCCGCTCGCCAACGACCCGATCACCGGCCAGGTCACGACGCCATTGGCGAAGACGGCGCCGTCCGAGGCACTGACGAACAGGGTGCCGGCCGGGATCGAGTCGGTGATGACGACGTTGGTCGCCGCCGCCGGGCCGTTGTTGACCACCTCGATCAGGTAGCTGATCTCACTACCGGCCGGAGCGTTGGCCGGGCCGGTCTTGGTCACGGCCAGGTCGGCGGTCGCGGTGATCGAGGTCACGATCCGCGCGTTGACCGCCGAGCCGTTGTTGTTGCTCAACAGGGGATCAGGCGTCGTGGCCGAGCTGGCCGCGATGTTGGTCACCGAGCCGGACGCGGGGGCGGTCAGCGTCACCGTGAAGGTGACGCTGGCGCCGTTGGCCAGCGTCGGAATAGTGGGCCAGGTCAGCACGTTGCCGCTCCGGACCGCGCCACCCGTGGCGCTCTGGAAGGCGGCGTTGGCCGGCAAGGTGTCGGTGATCACCACGTTGGCGGCGGCACTGGGTCCATTGTTGATCGTCTGAACGGTGTAGACGATGGCGCCGCCAGCCGCGATGCTTGCCGGCCCGGTCTTGGTGGTGACGACGTCCGCGGTGGTACCGACCGCCTGCACGACCGTCGTCGCCGTCGCCCGATTGTCGGCGAGGTTGGGGTCCGGCGAGGTGCTGGTCGCAGCCGCAACATCGGTGTAGCTGCCCGGGTTGGCCGCCCGTACGATCACCGCGTAGCTCAAGCTACTCCCGCTGGCCAACACGCCCACCAACGGCCAGGTCACCACGTTCCCGGTCAGGATCCCGCCGGACGAGGCGAACACCAGCGTCACCCCGGCCGGCAGGGTATCGGTCACCGTGAGGTTGGTCGCCACGGCCGGGCCGGCATTGGTGACCGTGATGTTGTAGCTCACGTCCTGGTTGGCGTTCGCGGTCGGGGGGCCGGTTTTGGTGATCGACAGGGCGGCATTGGTCGAGACCACCGTGGTCACCACCGAGCCGGCGGTCGACCCGTTGTTGTTGGCCGGGTTCGGGTCGGGGCTGGTCGAACTGCTCGCCACCCGATTGACGTAGGTGCCGGCGGTCGAGGCGCGCACCGTGACCGTGAAGGTCACCGGCGTGCCGGTCGTCAGGCTGGGAATCGTGGGCCAGGTGACCACAGTGCCTGCCACGCTGCCTCCACCCGAGATCGAGACGACGGTGATCCCAGCCGGCAAGGTGTCGGTCACCACGACGTCCTGCGCGGTGCTGGGGCCGTTGTTCACCGTGGCGATGAGGTAGCTGAAGTTCTGGCCCACGACTGCCTGCGCCGGCCCGGACTTGGTCGTGGCGACATCCGCCACCACGCCCACGACCGTCGTCACCTGCGCGCCGGGCTGAGATCCGTCGTTGTTGCTCAGATCGGGATCCGGGGTGCTGCTCGTGGCCGCAACCCGGTTGAGGTAGGTCCCCGCCCCGAGCGCTCGCACGACGACCGTGAAGGACGCCGTACCCCCGTTCGCCATCGAAGCGATCGTGGGCCAGGTGATCACGTTGCCCGTCAGAGTCCCGCCGCCAGAGGCGCTCACGAACGTCACGCCAGCCGGCAGGGTGTCGGTGACCACCACGTCCAGGGCGGTGGTCGGTCCGTTGTTGGCGACCGAGATGGCATACCCGATATTCTGGCCCGCCGTCGCCGTCGCCGGTCCGGTCTTGGTCGCGACGATATCCGCGTTGGGACCGACCGCGGTGGAAATCCGGCCATCCGGCGGAGAGCCGTCGTTGTTGGTCGGGAACGGATCCGGCGTGGTACTGGTACTGGCCGCGATGTTGAGGTAGGTGCCGGGGGGCAAGTACCGCACCGTCACGGTGTAGCTGAGCGAGCCGGCGCTGCCCAGGCTCGCGACGGTGGGCCAGGTCACCACGGCCCCGGACAAGATGCCGCCGTTGGAGGCGGACACGAAGGTGGCCCCGGCCGGCAGGCTGTCAGTCACGACTACATCGGTGGCGGCGCTGGGGCCGTTGTTCTCAGTCACGACCGTGTACACCGCGTCCAGGCCAGCGGCGATCGCGGCCGGCCCGGTCTTGGTGGTCGCGAGATCGGCGCTGGCGCCGATGACCGTGATCACCTGAGCGTTAGGCGCCGAGCCGTCGTTGTTGGCCGAAACCGGATCGGCGGTGCTCGAGGTCGACGCAGCGATGTCGAGATAACCACCGGCGTTGTTGAACCTCACCGTGACGGTGTAGCTCAAGGTCCCGCCGTTCGCGAGGCTCAGCACCGCGGGCCAGGTCACCGTGTTCCCGCTGACGGTCCCGCCGTTCGAGGCCGAGACGAACACCGCGCCGGCCGCCAGGGTGTCGGAGACCACCACGGCGGTCGCGGAGCTGGGTCCGTTGTTGAGCGTCATCACGGTGTAGGTGACGTCCTGCCCCGCCGTCGCGGTGGGCGGGCCGGATTTGGTCGTCACCAGATCCGCGGACCCGGTCACCACGGTCGTCACTCGCGCGGCGGGCGCCGAGCCGTCGTTGTTGCCTGAGACGAGGTCCGGGGTGCTCGACTGCGCGGCCGCGATATCAAGGTACGAGCCCGCGTTGGCCGCTCGGACCACCACGGTGTAGGTCACACTGCCGCCATTGGCCACACTCGCGACCGCGGGCCAGGTCACCACCGACCCGGTCAGCGTCCCGCCGTTCGAGGCACTCACGAAGGTGAGGCCGGCGGCCAGGGTGTCGCTCACGACCACGTCGCTCGCGGCACTCGGGCCGTTGTTGGTGGTGGTGATGCTGTAGGTAATGTCTTGGCCAGCCACGGCGGTCGCGGGGCCAGATTTAGTGGTCACCAAGTCGGCGCTGGCGCCGACCACCGTGACGACCTGGCTGGTGGGCGACGACCCGTTGTTGTTCCCGGCGTTGGGATCGGGCGTCGTCGCCGTGCTCGCCACCAGGTTGAGGAACGATCCGGCGGCGGTGGGTCGGAGGGTTACCGTGTAGCTGGTGGAGGCGCCGTTGGCCAGCGACGCGATCGAGGGCCACGTCACCACGGCGCCGCTCGCCGTGCCGCCGCCACTGGCACTCACGAACGTCATCCCGGCAGGGATGGTATCCGTCACCACGACGTCGGCGGCGGGGCTCGGCCCGGCGTTGGTCACCGACACGGCATAGGTCAGATCCTGGCCCGCCAGACCCGTGGCCGGACCCGATTTGGTCGTGAACACATCGGCTGACGCGGCCACCACCGTCGTCACCCTGGCCGCGGGCAACGAGCCATTGTTGTTGCCGGGTGTCGGGTCCGGTGTGGTCGATCCGCCAGCTGCGATGTTGGTATATGTCCCCGCCGCCAACGGCACGATGGTTACCGTGAAGGCCTGGCTGGCGCCGTTGGCGAGCGCCGCGATGGTGGGCCAGCTGACGACGTTGCCCGTCGCCGTTCCGCCGCCGGACGCGGTCACGAAGGTCACCCCGGCCGGGAGGGTGTCGGTCACCACCACCGACGCCGCGTCGCTCGGGCCGTTGTTGGTCACCGTGATGGTGTAGCTGGCGTTCTGCCCGGCGCTCCCCGTCGCGGGACCGGTCTTGGTCACCACGACGTCGGCGCTCGAGGTCACCGTGGTCGTCACCCGGGCCGCCGGTGCCGAGCCGTTGTTGTTAGCGGGCGTGGGGTCGGGCGTGGTCGCCGTGCTAGCCACGATGTTGGTGTATGCGCCGCCGTTCGCGGCCCGAACCACCAGGGTGTAGCTAACGGACGCGCCGCTCGCCAGGCTCGCCACGGTCGGCCAGGTGACGACGTTGCCGGTGGCGGTCCCGCCGTTCGACGCGCTCACGAAGGTGAGACCCGCCGGCAACGTGTCGGTCACCACGACGCCGGTGGCCGTACTGGGCCCTTGGTTCTGCGCCGTGATCGTGTAGCTGATGTCCTGGCCCGCGGTGGCCGTCGCCGGCCCGGTCTTGCTCGTCGCCACGTCGGCCAGCACACTGACGGCCGTGGTGACTCGAGCGCCGGCCGCCGATCCGTCGTTGTTGGCCGGCGTCGGATCACTGGTCGTCGAGGTGCTCGCGACGATGTTCGTGAAGCTGCCCGTCGTCGTCGGGGTCACCGTCACCGTGAAGCTCGCCGACCCGCCGCTGGCCAAGCTCGGGATCGTCGGGAAGGTGACCACGCCCGAGGAGAACGTTCCGCCACCGGAGGCGCTGACGAACACCAGCCCCAACGGCACGCTGTCGGTCACCACGACGTTCGCCGCCGCGCTGGGACCGAGGTTCGCCACGGTGATCGTGTAGCTGAAGTCGACGCCGGCCGTCGCGGAGGCCGGCCCGGTCTTGGTCGTCACGACGTCGGCCACCGCGGCGATGGTGGTGGTAACTCTGGCCGCGGGCGCCGAGCCGTTGTTGTTGGTCGGATCGGAGTCTGCCGTCGTCGAAGTGGCCGCCGCGATGTTGGTATAGACGCCGCCGGCAGTCGCTCGGGTGACCACGGTAAAGGCCTGGCTCGCCGTCGCCGCCAGGGTCCCGATCGCCGGCCAGGTCACCACGTTGCCAGCCACCGTGCCGCCCGCGGTGGCGCTGACGAAGGTCATCCCGGCCGGAATGGTATCGGTCACGATGACGGCGGTCGCGGCACTCGGACCGCTGTTGGTCACCGTGATCGTGTAGTTCACATCATCGCCCGCGTTCGCGGTCGCGGGTCCGGTCTTGGTCACGGCCACGTCGGCCAACGGCGACACGGTGGTTGCCACCCGGCTCGCCGGAGCGGAGCCATCGTTATTGGCCGGCGTCGGATCGGATGTCGCCGAGGTGCTGGCCACGATGTTGGTGTAGGTCCCCGCATTGCTGGCGCGCACCACCACGGTGTGGCTTTGGCTGCCGCCAGCCGCCAGCGAGGCGATCGCGGGCCAGGTCACCACGCCAGCGCCCAGCGTGCCGCCGTTGGTGGCGCTGATGAAGGTCACCCCGCTTGGGAGGGTGTCGGTGACCACGACGTTGTCGGCCGGGCTCGGACCGGCGTTGGTCACGGTCACGGTATAGCTGATGTCCTGGCCCGCGACGACGGCGGCCGGACCGGTCTTGGTCGTCACCACGTCGGCGCTCGCGCCAACGACCGTGGTCACTCGTGCCCCGGGCGACGAACCGTCATTGTTGCCGGGCGTTGGATCCGGGGTTGCGGACGTGCTCGCCACGATGTTGGTGTAGCTACCGCCAGCCGCCGCTCGGGCCACCAGCGTGAAGGTCTGGGACCCGCCCGAGGCCAGCGACGCGATCGCGGGCCAGGTCACCACGGCGCCGCTCTGGGTCCCGCCGCCGGTCGCGCTCACGAACGTCAGCCCAGCCGGCAGGGTGTCGGTCACGACCACCGCCGTGGCCGCGCTGGGTCCATTGTTGGTCACCGTGATGGTGTAGTTGATGTCCTGGCCGGCCGTCGCGGTGGCCGGGCCCGTCTTTCCCGTCACGACGTCGGCGCTCGCTCCGACGACCGTGGTGACCCGAGCCCCAGGGGCCGAGCCGTCGTTGTTCCCCGGCACCGGATCGGGAGTCGTCGAGGTGCTCGCGACCACATTCAGGTAGCTACCGCCCGCCGCCGCCGAGACCACCAGCGTGTAACTCTGACTGGCGCCCGCGGCCAGCGTGGCGATCGCGGGCCAAGTGACGACGTTCCCGGCCAAGGTCCCACCGCCCGTGGCGCTCACGAAGGTCACCCCGCTCGGCAGGGTGTCGGTGACGATCACGGACTGCGCGTCGCTCGGCCCGCTGTTGCCGACCGTGATCGCGTAGCTGATGTTCTGACCCGCGGTCGCGGTCGCGGGTCCGGTCTTGGTCGTCACGACGTCGGCGCTGGTGCCGATGACCGTGGTGAGGGTGGCCCGATTGTCCGCGAGGTTCGGATCGGTCGAGGTCGTGGTGACGGCGGCGACGTCGAGGAACGAGCCAGCGGCCCCGGCCCGGTAGGTCACCGTGACGCTGGTGGTTCCTCCGTTCGCCAGCGAGGCGATCGTGGGCCAGGTTACCACGTTCCCAGTGAGCGTCCCGCCCGCCGAGGCGCTGACGAAGGTCACCCCCGCCGGCAAGGTATCGGTGATGACCACGGTGCTGGCGGCGCTCGGCCCGTTGTTGGTCACCGCGATGGTGTAGGTCAGGTCGGCCCCAGCCGCGCCGGTGGCGGGGCCTGTCTTGGCCACCGCGAGGTCGCTCGCGGTCACCGAGGTGGTCACCCGGGCTCCGGACGCGGAGCCGTCGTTGTTCCCAGGGACGGGATCCGCGCTGGTCGCGGTGCTCGCCGCGATGTTGGTGTAGGTCCCGGTCGCGGCGTATCGCACGGTGACGGTGTAGGTCACGCTCGATCCGTTGGATAGCGACGCAATCGAAGGCCACGTCACCACATTGCCGGAGAGGCTTCCGCTGTTGCTCGCGCCGATGAAGGCGGCGCCGGCCGGCAGGGTGTCGGTGATCGTGACGCCAGTGGCCGCCGTGGGGCCATTGTTGATCGTGACGATCGAGTAGACGGCGTCGACGCCGGCATCGACCGTCGCCGGGCCGGTCTTGGTCGTGGCGACGTCGGCGCTCGGGCCTACCACGGTGGTGGCCGTCGCGCGGTTGTTGGCCAGCGTGGGATCTGGCGTCGTGGAGCTGGCGGCGGCGACATCGGTAAACGCGCCGGTGGCGCCGAACGAGAGCGTGACGGTGAAGCTGGTCGAACCACCGTTGGCGAGAGCGACGATGGTCGGCCAGGTCACCACCGACCCGCTCAGTGTGCCACCGCCGCTGGCGCTCACGAAAGTCGCCCCAGCCGGAATCGTATCGGTGACGCTCACGTTGGCGGCGCTAGTCGGGCCGGCGTTGCTCACCAGGACCGTATAGCTGACGTCGGTGCCAGCCGCGGCACTGGCCGGCCCAGTCTTGGTCACCGAGACGTCCGCGGAAGGCTGCACTGTGGTGGGAACCCGGGCGCCACCGGCCGATCCGTCGTTGTTACCGGGCACCGGGTCCGAGGTACTCGAGGTACTCGCTGCAATGTTGGTGTAGGTGCCCGTGGCCGAGTACCGGACGGTCACCGTGTAACTGACGTTGCCGCCATTGGCGAGCGACCCGATCGCCGGCCAGGTCACCACCAAGCCAGCGAGGCTCCCGCCGTTGGTCGCCGAGACGAAGGTCGCGCCCGTGGGCAAGGTGTCGGTGATGACCACGTTGGTGGCCGCACTCGGTCCATTGTTGAGCGCGGTGATCGTGTAGACCGCGTCGGCACCGGCCAGCACCGAGGCCGGCCCAGACTTGGTCGTGACGACGTCGGCACTCGCCGTGACGGTGGTCGGGGCCGCCGCGCGATTATTCGCGGTGTTGGGATCGCCCGTCGTGGCCGACGCCGCCGCGATGTTGGTGTAGCTACCCGCCGCCGCGAAGCGCAGCGTGACGGTGACCGAGGTGTTCGCGCCATTGGCCAAGGTGGCGACGGCCGGCCAGGTCACCACCGCTCCGGCCAGCGTCCCACCACCGGTGGCACTGATGAAGGTGGCGCCAGCGGGCAGGGTATCGGTCACCACCACCGTGCTGGCGTCGCTGGGGCCGTTGTTGGTGGCCGTGATCGTGTAGGTCACGTCCGTCCCCGCCGCCGCGGTGGCGGGCCCCGACTTCGCGACGACCACGTCCGCCGCTGGCGTCACCGTCGTGGTGACGCGGGCGCTCGCGGCCGAGCCGTTGTTGTTGCCGGGGGTCGGATCGGAGGTGGTCGCGGTGCTCGCCGCGATGTCGGTGAAGCTCCCCGCGGTCGGGAAGCTCACGGTCACGGTGTAACTGGTGTTGGCGCCCGTGGCGATGGTGGTAGCGGGCCAGGTCACCACGTTACCGGACAGGGTGCCCCCGGGCGACGCGCTGACGAAGGTGACCCCGGCGGCGAGGGTATCGGTCACCACGACGCCGGCCGCGTCGCTCGGGCCGCTATTGGTGGCGGTGATGGTGTAGGTCACGTTCGAGCCGATCGCCGCGGTGGCGGCACCGGACTTGGTCACCTGGACGTCGGCGACGGCCGTCACCGTGGTGGCGGCCGTGGCTCGGTTGGGAAGCGTCGGATCCGGCGTTGGCGAGCTGGCCGCTGCAACGTTCGTATATGAGCCGCCCTGAGCGTAGCTCAAGGTCACCGTGAAGCTGCTGTTGGCGCCGTTGGCCAAACTCGCGATCGTGGGCCAGGTCACCACGTTGCCGCTCAGGGTGCCGCCGCCGGTGGCGCTGACGAAGGTGGCGCCGCCGGGCAGGGTATCGGTCACCACCACGTTGCTGGCGACGCCGGGCCCCGCGTTGCTCACCTGGACCGTGTAGCTCACCCCGTTGCCCGCCGACGCGGTGGCCGGCCCGGACTTGGTGACCGAGAGGTCGGCCGCGCCGGTGATCACCGTCGTTACCCGGGCCCCACTCGCCGAACCGTTGTTGTTGCCGGGAGTCGGGTCGGAGGTGGTCGCGGTGCTCGCCGCGATGTTGGTGTAGCTACCCGCCGCCGGGTAGGAGACGGTCACCGTGAAGCTGGTGTTGGCGCCGTTCGCCAACGACGCGATGGCCGGCCAGGTCACCACACCGCTGGCGTGGGTACCGCCCCCGCTGGCGCTGACGAAAGTGGCCCCGGCGGGAAGGGTGTCCGTCGCGACCACGCCCGTGGCCGCGTTGGGGCCCGCGTTGGCCACGGTGATGGTGTAGGTGAGGTTGGTCGACACGGACCCCGTCGCGGGGCCGGTTTTCGTCGTCACGACGTCCGCGGACGGAGCATTGACCACGGTGGGATCTGACGCGGAGTTGTTCCCGCTGTTGCCCGCCGGCTCCCCACCGCCCGAGACCCACACCACGTTGGTGACGCCAGGTACCGCGGCAGCGGCCACGTTGACCGTCAAGGTGATCGCGGGGGCGGTGCCGCCGGCGGCGATCGCGTTGGGCCGAGTGCACACCACCACCTGACTGGCGGGTGGATTGAGGGCGCAGGTCCAGTTGGTACCGATACCGGACACGAAGCTGAGACCCGTCGGCAAGGTGTCGCGAACCGTCACCGTACCAGAGGTCGATCGGTTCCCGGTGTTGCGAACGGTGATCGTATACGAGCCACCCGGGTTCCCCACGGTGAAGTTGCCAACGTGGGTCTTCGATACCACGAGGTTGGGGCCGCGGACGTTCACGTTCTCGCCGTTGCCGGCGATGTTGTAGGAACTGCTCGTGGTCCCCGTCGGGGTGAGTCGAGCGGGGTCGAGGTAGTTGGCCGAGGCGGGGTTGTTGTACACCCCGTTCGGAACGCTCGACGCCACGTTGACCACGAAGGTCTGCGAGACCTGACCGCCGCCCGGAATCGAGAACGTGGCGAAGATGGGAATCGCAGCCCCCGCCGCCGGGTTGGTAGTGCTCGGCCGACTCGCGCCGCCGCTCAAGACCGGGACTGAGGCCGAGGCGAAGGTGAAGCCCGTCGCGAGCGTATCGATCAGGGCCACCGACCGCGCGGTATCCCGGCCGGCCGTGTTGCTGACGACGATGGTGTAGGTCGCGGTCGTGCCGGTGGGGGTGTTGTTGACGTTCGGCGTCGAGGTGGACTTGGTCACGGTCAGGTTCGGCACGCAGGACGGGCTGGCCGAGGTGCCGGGGCTACTGCCGATCGCCGCGGCGACGCTTCGGCCACCCGCGCCATCGGTGGAGCCGTAGGTCAGATTGCCGGTGGTGGTGATGCCGTGGGCCCCGCCGGCTACGTCGACCGTCGCCGCGCTGGAGAGCACCGTCGCGCCACCGCCACCGCCGCCGCCAGGCCCGTGCGCCGAGCTGGCGCCCGACTGGGTCGCCCAGGCGTTCCCACCCCGACCACCGCGGGCCTGAACCGACAACCCGCCAAGCCCGCCGCTCGCGACCAACACCACCACGCTCCCGCCCGCCCCGCCGCCACCGGCCCCGTCGTTCGCCGGCGAGAAACCGTCCAATCCGTTCGCGGTGATCGTCCCGGTTCCGGCGACGGTCCCGGCCCGGATCATCACGATCCCGCCGCCGGCCCCGCCGGCGTTCTGAGGCGCGGCTGAGTTGTTGCGGCTTCCCGCCCCGCCGCCTCCGCCGAAGATCACCCGATCGACACCGCTGAGCAGAAACCCGGCTCCCCCTCGGCCACCGCGATCGAGTCCGGTGTTCCAGGTGAAACCGCCTTGACCGCCCGCCCCCCCATTGGATCCGCCGCCGCCGCCCGAGTTTTGTTCGTTGTTCGAGGTGTTACCGTCGGTGCCGCCGCCACCGGCGTTGCCCGGCGCACCTTGGGCGGCGTCGCCGTTGGGATACCCCTCCACCCCGAGGTCGAGATTCGTACTCGTGGCCGGATTCAAGACCCACCGCGGCGTCCCCGCGATGCCTTCGCCCTTCATCCCGTGGAACGGGAGCGAACTCAAGTTGCGGAAGTCGGTGTTGGAGCCGCCAGCGCCGCCATTGAACCCAAGCCCGGCCCCGCCGCGGAACCCCCGCCCGTTGACGCTCACCGTTCCGCCTAACGTCACTTGGCCGGCGACGTCGATCGCCAGGATGCCGCCCGTGGTGCCGTTCCAATAGGACGCCGTCAACCCGCCGCTCAGGGTGGCCGAGGAGTACTGGGGAACCCGCACCACCTGATAGCGCCGCTGGCCCGCGGACGCCGTGGGACCCGCATCGGCATAGCCGTTCAACAGCCCGTTCCCGGCCCCCGTGCCACGAAACGTCAAGACACCGCCGGCGAGGCCAACCGCATTCGTCGCCGTGACGTATTCGAATCGCCCCGAGTTGCCGGGGTCGGTCCACCCACGGCCCACCCCGGTTCCATCGCCGTAATTCGCGGTGTTGCTCGAGTTGATCGAAGCGGCCTGCACTTGAATGACGAGGAGGAGGTCGCCCGGGGTGATCGCCACGCTCGCGCCGGTGGCGGTTCCGAGGGTCAGCGTCGTCGCGCCCGACGACACCGAGGCCGTCACGCCCGGGTAGTACGTATTCACCACCCCGGTCAGTACCCCGCCAGGCCCATCTTTCCCGGGCGTGCCGCACACCGCTTGGGCGGCGAGGGATCCCGCCCCGCCCAGAATGCCAATGACCGCGAGCATTCCTGCCCGCGCGGTTCGCCCGCCACGAATTCTTCGGATCATTCGGCTTGAATCGTCCTTGCGTCGCCTGGCCTGGTGCACGCGGCCGCACCCCGAGGTGCGGAAACTTGCGCGGCCATTCTGCCAAAGACGTGCCATGACCAGTTGGCTAACTCCATACGGCGGCAGTACTTGCCGCATACTATCCAACGTCCTCACCACTGACTGGTTTATTGATGGAACGACTCTTGTCTAACTACTTATCAATGTAATACTTACAGCCACGATAGAATACCGACAGATCGATTGTCAGTCACCTCGCTCCCGTTGAGAGGCGAGTCAACAGAGAGGGCACTCCGTTGAAAAACACTACGGGGATACTGGCGTCACTCGGTGGAGGTCCTTTGCGAGGATGGCCGGTTTGGCGAGGGTCAGGCCGGATAGCTGGAGGTCCACCGCTCCGGCGGCCTGTGAGAAGGGGCCGCGGCGATCCCTTCAGCGGCGAAACCTGGCCGCCGAGGCCGGCGGATTTCGCGTATCTGACAGACCCAGTTCCGAGGCCGCCATGTCCAGTCCCTTTCGCTGCCCGATTCCGATCCTCGCTACCCTGGCCGCGGGGCTCGTCGGCTGCGGGGGCAACACCGTTTCTCCGCCCCCACCCCCACCCCCGCCTCCGGACAACACCCGCAACGTTGCGGCCCACGCCGGTGACGGCCAACGGGCCAAGGCCGGAGAACCGGTTGCCGTCGCTCCCGCGATCCGGGTCACCAGCCGCTCGGCCGCTCCGGTCGCGGGGGTCGGGGTGGTGTTCTCGATCGGGGCGGGCAACGGAACCATGGCCGGGGAGACCGCCACGACGGGAGCGGATGGAGTGGCCGCCGTCGGCCGCTGGACGCTGGGCGCGGTCGGCGCCAACACCCTGATCGCCACCGTGACCGGTGCCACCGGTGGCAGCCCGGTCACCTTCACCGCCACCGGGGAGGAGATCCTGGTCCTCCCCGCCAAGGACACCACCCTTAGTGGCGTGATCCGAGTTACCCGTTTCATCGTACCGGCCGGGATCAAGGTCTCGGTGAAGGACAGCCTCCGGATCGTCGCCGATGGCGCCGTCGAGATCGCCGGCTCCCTCGAAGGCGACTGTACTCCGGTGACCATCGAGTCCAAAGACGATCTCACCGTCAAGGGCATTCTCGACAACAAGTGCGTCGACCCAACCGCCGCGGGCGCCAAACTGGTGGCCATCGGACGGGGCGGATACCTGTTCGAGGGCGCCACGATCGGCAGCTCGGGTGACGTGGAGATCACCGACGATCCGACGCTGGTGGACGCCGATTTCGGGCCCTCGCCCTCGCCGGCGCCCGCCGCGGCGGCGACCGCCGTCGCGGCGAGTCATCGGGACTGCACCTTCCGGCAGAGCCAGTATCCCCGGGGCACCCCGTCACCCGCGCGAGACGGCAACAACGCGCCCACCGCGGGCGACGGCGGCGACGGCACCCTGTTCAAGCTGGAATGCCGAGGCAACATGCTGGTCGACGGGGCGGTGAAGATCCGCGGTCAGGACGGCGGCATCGGTGGAACCGCCACGGCCGCGCCGGCGGTCGGGTTCGCCAAGGCCACCGGCGGCAAGGGGGGCAACGGCGGCAAAATCGTGATTCGCGCGGTCGGCAACATCGGGTTCGCCGGCACGGTCGAGATCGAGACCGGCAAAGGCGGCAACGGAGGATCGGCGGAGGCCACGGCCGGGGTTCCTTTGAGCGGCGTGCCGGCGGCGCCGGCCGCGGAGGCCCGTGGCGGTGCGGGCGGCGACCCGGGCCTGTTCACCCTTCGGGCCAAGATCTCGGTCAAGTTCAACGACCCCACCAAGCTCATCATCGGCGATGCCGGCAACGGCGGCAACGCGTTGGCGCTGGGTCGTAACGGCAACGCCGCGGTCGGGGCGGTGGAGAACGCCCAGGTCGGCGGCGCCGCGACCGCCTTTGGCGGAGCGGGGGGGTCTACCCCGCCGTTGCCCCTGAAGGCGTCGGGTCTCGTCATCGTCGATGGCCAGAACCTCACCGTGACCGGAGGGCGGGGCGGCGTGGGCGGCGACGGCGAGAGTCTCGGAGGCAACGGGGGACGGGGAGCGATCCCGCTTCGCAACGGAGCCGACGGCGGGGCCATCGCCGCGTTCGGCGGGCGCGGCGGTGCCGCCGGGCTCCGCGACCACAACAACCAGCTCTTCGGGGCCGGTGGGGCCGGAGGGACGGCTACCTTCGCCGGCGGCATCGGCGGCACCGGCATCAGCCACTGTAGTCTCTCGGATCAGCCGTTCGGGCGCGGCGGAAACGGGGGGCGGGGCGGGGCGGTTCGGGGCACCGACGGCGTGGGCGGAACCGGGCTGGGTGGGCCCGCTCCCGACGGCGGGATCGTCTACCAGGCCCGCGTCAGTAATGGAGGACAAGCGGGACACGGCACGGCCACGGACGGCAGCCCGAATCCGGGCGACTTCGGGTTCCCCGGCGCCGATATGGCTACCACCGCCAGCGTGGCGTCGCGGGTGGTGCCGCGGGGGTTCACCAACGGGCCGATCGGGGCCGGGTGCTTCTCCATCTCGCTGGGGCGAATCGAGAAAAGCTTCGTCATCGCGGGTCCCCTCGGCCCGTCCTGCGAGACCGGCCTGGCGAACGAGGTGATCAAGAACCTCACCGCCGGGGCGGCCGCCTATCAACTCACCTTCAATGCGCCCGGGTTCCGGTTGTTCCAGGCGACCGGAACGGTCCCGCCGGCGCCGCTCTCGACGTCCGACCACTACGCCAATTCATTCGTGCCGATATTCATCTTCTTCGACCCGTGCAAGGCCGCCCCGGTGACGCAGGGGAACATGCTGCTGCAGGTCACCATCGGTTCGAGCACCTACCTGATCCAGATCCCAGTGGATGTGCGGGTGACGGTGACGTGATGGGTTCGGGAGGTTGATCGGTTGCTGGCGGCCCGCCGATCAGTTCGATCCGCCGCTCGGCGTGGTCCCTCACCCGCCGGAGGCGGATTGCGGTCGTGAGCCAGCGGCAGCGGCCTTCCGCGGCGCGGGCTCGAACCGGACCCAGAGACGCCGGGTTTGGTGGTGACCGCGCGCAAGGTTGGCTATCGGCTGGGCGGCACCTAACGCGGCGCCGGGAGCACCAATGCGGTCGCGATCGACGAGGCCGACCGCCCGGCCCGGGTCCCTCCGCCCACGACGATGATCCGATCATCCAGCAGGACCGGGTAGATGCCATGCCGCGGCGACGGGAGCTTTGGCCCGTCGCGCCACCGGTTGGCCCGGGGATCGTAGATATCGACGCGATCGTAGACCCCGTCCGCCGTGGCGCCAGGTCCGTCCTTGGTCTCTCCGCCGATCAGGTAGAACTCGCCCCCAACATGAACCGCCTTCCCCATGCCCCCTCGCCCCTGGGGCATCGGCGCCGGAGATCCCGGGCCGTCGCCGCTGGCGGTCCAGGTGTCGGTGCCCGGGTCGTAGACCTGAACGTCAGCGTAGCCGTTGGCCACCGTGTTTCCGGCACCGCTGCCAGGCCCCCGACCGCCGAAAATGTAGAGGCGGCGACCGTCCGAGGCCGCCGCGGCGTGGTTCCGCGGGCGGGGCATCGGGCGGAGCATGGTCCACCGGCCCGCGGTCGGGTCGAGCTTGGCGTGGGACGCCACCGTGGAGTCGCCATCGATGCCGCCGACGATGTGAATCTGCCCGTCGATCACCGCCGAGGCGCTGCTCCCCGCCTGGAACGGGACGTCCGGCCCAAAGGCCCACCGATTGCTCGCCGGGTCGAAGATCTGGACGACGCCGGCCCCAAGTCCGAGGCCGCCGATCAGATAGAGTCGACCGTCGACTACCTCGGCGGCATGATGATGGTCCGCCGCGGGGCGGCGGGGTATTCGTCCGAGCGGTTCCCAATCGCCGGTCGCCAGGTCGAGGGCCACGGTATGGTCGTCGCCTTGGCCCACCACGATCAGCCGGTCGCCGAGCACGGCCGCGGCCACTTCACCGAGCGCCACGGGTAGCGCGGGGAGGGCCCGCCACCCGGGTCGGTCGAGCAAGAACCAGAGGTCGGGCACCCGATCTCGATCGTCGGTCGACCCCAACCCTGCGACGACAGTGTCGCCTAACGCCACCGCGATCGGCGCCATCCGCGGTTCCGGCAGGGGCGCCTCGGCCCGCCACCGGCCGGTCGCCGGATCGTAGACCGTCACGTCCGCCAGTTGCTGGCGATAGGCCGGACGGCTTCGTCCACCAACCACCCAGATCCGACCTCGGTGAACGAAGGTGCCGGGTTCGGTGTGGGAGCGCGGTCGCGGAAGCGGCGCCACGGCCTCCCAGCGGTCGGTCGCCGGATCGTAGCGGTCGACCATCGCGACGTCGATCTGGACCGGGTCGTGACGCTCGACACCACCGAGCACGTAGAGGCGACCGTCGACGACCACTCCGGCCGCGTGACCCCGCGCCGAGGGTAGCGGCGCGGCGGTCTGCCAGGCGGCACGCCCCGCGGCGAAATCGGACTTGGCGATTCGCCAGTGGTCCGCCACGTGGGTGTCGCGCGTCGGACCGTAGCCACCGACATAATGCAGTGAATCGCCCAGCACCGCGAGCACGCCGCCACCTCGGGGAGCCGGAAGGGGTGAAGCCCGACGCCACTCGTCGAGCGGGGTCAGGTAGACCCACCCCTCATCGGTCACCTGGCCCGGATGTCGACCGACGAACCCGCCCGCCAACCAAACGGTGTCGCCAGCGACGGCGGCGTTGCGATGAGTGACCGGCGTCGGCATGTCGCGAAGCTGGGTCCACTGACCAGCGGTCCGATCGAATCGAAACACGTCGGCGCCGGCGTCGAGCTGGTTGGTCACGAACCCACCCAGCACGTAGAGATGGTCCCCGACGACCGCGACGGTGGATTCGTAGCGAGGTCCTGGCCCGGTCGGGAAGCGACCCCATCCCGCCGGCAATTCGGCGCCCTTCGCGGGAATGAGTCCCACGAGGGATTCGAAGGGCCACCGCCGAGTTCCCTCGACCCCGAGCCCCACGCCAACGCCAAGCGTCAGAGCGAGGAGGACCAGGAACCGGACTGGGTGGCGCGACAGGTTGAGCACTATCTCCTCCGCCGGGCCGGCACCCGAAACGCAACGACCCGTCCCCGAGCGCCCCCTCCAACCGCGACGACCAGGTACTGGCCGTGGGACGCGGATCGGAACGTCATCGGAATGGAATAGGCCAGTTGGTCGAATTCATGGCTCCACCGAACTCGTCCGTCGCCGGCGGCCAGGGCATAGAGCGTGGTGCCGCCACCGGTCGCGAAGATCAGTCCGCCAGCGGTCACGATCGGCCCCGGTGCTCCCGCCACGCCCAGGGGCGGAAGGGACAAATGGCGCAACGCCGGGTGACGCCGAACTGTTGGAGTATCTCCGAAGGGCACCTGCCACCGATGGACGCCGTGGTTCATGTCGATGGCGGTCATCGTCCCGTAGGGCGGTCGCACGATCGGGATCGGGTCGGGACGACGGCGGAACCGGCTCAGCAAACCACCGGGTGCGGGCAGCTCGAGATCGAGCGCGGCATTCGGGTTGACCTCAGGATCGACGGCGAACCGGGCCCGGACCGTGGCCCCCGCCAGGTCTCCAGGCACCAGCCGCACCAGGCTGGGGCGATTGGTCGCCTTGACGTAGAGCGTCCCGGTGGTCGGATCGACGGCGGCGCCTCCCCACCCCGCCCCCCCGATCCACCCGGGCATCACCACGGTCCCGCCTAACGAGGGCGGGGTGAAGAGCGGTCCCAGCCGGAGTCCCTCGACCCGGGCGCGCGCGAGCGCTCCGAGCTCGGGGGTAAAGTCGATCAGGTCCGCCTCACTGAATCCCTGCCGAGCGAACGGGGCCGGCTTGGTCGGAAAAGGCTGGGTCGGGGACGCCGATTCGCCGGGCACGTCACTCGAGGGCACCGGACGATCTTCGATTGGCCAGATCGGTGATCCCGTGACCCGATCGAAGACGTAGACGAATCCGGTCTTGCCGACCATCGCCACCGCGTCGACCAGGCTTCCCTCGGGCCGAATGGTCAGGAGGACGGGTTGGGCCGGAGGATCGTAGTCCCAGAGTCCATGGCGGACGATCTGATAGGCCCACCGAAGCGCGCCGGTCGCCAGGTCGAGGCACACCAGCGATTCGGCGTGTCGGTTGGCACCGGGGCGGTCGCCCCCGTAGAAGTCGTTGCTCGGGGTGCTCACCGGGAGATAGAGAAGTCCGCGCGCTTCATCGGCGGCCATCGGGGCCCAGGTATTGAGGTGGCCGGCGGTCGCCGCCCCCTCCCGCTCCCAGGTCTCGGCTCCGGGCGCATCGCCAGTTGGAATCGGCGACCACCGCCACACCGGTCGCCCGGTCTCGGCGTCGAACGCCTGGACGTCGCCGGGGGGATCGTTCGGCGCGATCACCCGATCGCTGATCGAGCTTCCCACCACGACCAGGCCCCCCGCGACCAGCGGCGGCGAGGTTTGATTGTAGTGATTGCGATTCACCGGACGGGGGAGACCGGCGACGAGGTCCACTTCGCCATCGCGGCCAAAGGTGGGGATCGGTTGCCCCGTGGCCGCGTCCAAGGCAATGAGCCGAGCGCCGGTGGCGAGGAAGACCCGCCGCCGGCCACCGCTCAACCCCAGTGCCACACCCCGATGGACGAATGTTCCGCGACCGGGTGGGACCGGGCGGTGGTACGCTTTCGGATCGAAGCGCCAGAGCTCCCGACCGGTCACGGCATCGAGCGCCACCGCCTGGTTGAAGGAGGTGGTGAGGTACATGGTGTCGTCCACGACCACGGGCGTGACCTGCAACGGGCCAGCGGTCACCTTGCCACCCAGAGAATCGCGGTGCTCGGATTCCTTCGACCGCCACGTCCACGCCATCGCGAGGTCGACCACCGTCAAGTCGTTGATGTCGGAAAGCGGCGAATAGCGGCTCCCGCCCGGATCGTTGCCGAAACTCGGCCAACCGACGTTCGATCCGCCAGCGGGCCGAGCCGGTTCCTCGCCTCCCCGGCCGCAACCGGCCAGCGCGAAGGCCAAGGCGATCACGATCCCAGGATTCACCCGGGACGCTCCGCCTGAGGATCGATCGATCGGGCGACCGGATGATCGAGCCGTTCCCCGATCAACTTGGCAATCCGGGCGACGAGGATGTTCCAGTCGTGGTCGCGCGCGACCGTTTGGCGCTCCGTCCGACCGAGGTCGCGAGGAGCGGCCAGAACTTGTTCGATCGCCGCGCGCCACCCGTCCGCCGCGTCGGCGATCGACATCAACTCGGCATGCTCTCGCAGCGCCCGAATCGGTGTTCCGATCGCGGGACACCCGGCGGCGAAGTACTCGTGGAGCTTCAATGGATAGATGTTGTCGGTGTACGCCGTAACCCGATAGGGCATCATTCCCACGTCGAAGTGCTGCGGATAGGCCCCGAGGTCAGCGAGTGACTTGGGTCCGAGAAAGTGCACGTTCCGCCTCGCTCGGAGGGCTCGAAAGGCCGGGTCGACTTCGAGAGTCTCGGGGTGCTTGATCGGGCCGACGAACACGAACGCGCAGGCCGGCAACTGGGCGGCCAATCGGTCCAACAGGGCCCAGTCCAACACCGGTTTGATCCAACCGATGTACCCGATTCGAGGCACCGGGACCGCGGCGAGGTCCGCGGGGATCGGCCGGGGGCGCGCGAACGTCGCGAAGTCGACCCCGTTCGGCACCGTGGCGGTATGGGGGTTGTAGTGCCCTTTCCGCTCGAGCAGTCCCGGCGAGTGAATGATGACTTGGTCGACCCGACGGAGCAACGCCTCCTCGGCCGGGTCCACGGCGTCTCGATCGGCGTCGAAGTACTCGTCATCCAGGTGATAGATGCTGGCGTCGTGGGGTCGGTCAAGATGGTGGGCGAACTGGGGGCGCCAGAGGTAGAGGACCAAGCGGCGGGCACCGCGGTCGGCGAGGACCCGGCGGGCTCGCCCCAACCGCCCTCGCTCGATCAGCTCCGCGAGGGCGCGGGGCCGGTACAGCTTCGGGAGGTACCAGGGAGGGTCGATCACCGTCCACCCTGGTCCCTCGGTGTCGTGACTGGTCGGGCGCCGTCGTCGCAGGCTTCGGCGCCATTCCGGCGCGGGATTGAGCCAGGCGACGTTGAAGTAGCGGGCCAACCGCCGCATGACCTGGTGACGGGGTTGCCAGTACGCCGACCATTCGTTAGGCACCAGCCCCACGATACCGATATCGGGCGCCAAGGGAGACGGCCGTTCGCCGTCAAGCACGTCGGAGTTGGTGGTAACGGGCGGGGGGCCCGGCTCGGTGAGCCGACCGGAGGGTTGGACTAGCATCAAGTCCCCCGAAAGCGGGAAAGATGGGAGCACGCCACCGAGCACGCAAGGATGCGTTGCGTTCCTCTCCCGGTCGCGTTCCGTGGCCGCCTAACCCATCGCCCGAACAGGTCGGCACTAACCAGTTGGTGGTGCCGGGTCGGGGCAGATCGCCGTCCCCCAACAGCTACTACTTCCGGGAGCTTGCGACCGCGACGGCTCCGATGCGGATCACCCTGGTCACCAACTCGGGCCGGGTCGGGCCCGGTCGCGGTAGACGATCACCTTGCCAACCAACCGGGAGTCCTCGGTCTCCACCGGCACGAAGGTCTCGCCGATCGGAATGAGCGTGGAGCTGGACTGAGCGACCCGGCGGGTGAGGATCACGGCGTCGCCCCCCAACTTGGCGGCCTCCGATGACAGGCGACGCCCCAGTCGCTGCAACGACGCGCCCATCCATTGGCCCGATACTTCGACCAACGCGATCGACTGGTACGGCTCGGCCGGGTCCTCAAGCAGCAAGGGAACGCTGGCGCTCGTGGCCGATCGCGGGGTCAAGTCAACTCGAAGAATGTCGGCGCTGGTGCATCCCAACAGAACGACGGTGGCGGTAAGGCAGGCTCGACGCATGGTGCCCTTCCTCGCTGGCTAGGGCGCCTCCGACCTCCGGAAGCTATCGGTTTCCCACCGGTCTGTCCACCAGCCGTGATGAGATGAAGAGGCGCTGCCATTGGCTCAGCGGGTTGATCATCCTTGGTCAGATGTGCATCACGGCCATCTCGCGCGCGGCCCGTTTCGGCCCCCGAATCCACCCCCGCTCTTTCATCTCAGGGGCCCGACCTCCAGGCGGCGCGCCGGATCTGGACCTCGTGGCTACGGGCCCTATCGACTGAGCTACCACCTCATCTGATCGGCACCGAGATCGAGAACTGATGGGTGGTGACCCGGAGCCCGTTCATGAACAGCGGCCCGGCCGGCGCCGCCACTACCCCTGGACCGGGATCCACCACCGTCACGTCGTCACCACGCCCGCCGAAGGCGAACATCGCGCCCAGGTCGGTCCCGGACGCCCGTCCCCGGTAATGCAGCTCGACCCCGTCGAGCCGGAAACTCACCCCCCAGGTCGGAGTCCACTCGGTCCAGCCATGGTCGGCACGACGCCGAGTCCCGGCCACCAGGTCGCGCTGCTCGAGTGCATAACGGATCCGGTGGGCGCCGAGACCGAGTCGGAAGGTGAGCGCATCGGCGTGTTCGCCGAAGGGGAACCGCTGCGCGGCACCGAACCGGACGATCGCGTTGCCGAACCGGAACCGGTTGTCGACCGTTTTCCCCCCGGCCGGAATGAGCCCGCCCGCCGCCGTCGACAGCGCCGAATCGGCTTCGCCCCAGGTGTGGCTCCGGATCGGCTCGAGCAGCACCTCCATCGCGACCTCGGACAACGCCGCCCGTTTCCACAGCCCGACGCCGAAATTGAACGCGGCTGAGTTTCCTGGATCACGGGGGATGTTCTGGATGACGTAGTTGGGAATCTTGGGATGCGAGAGCACGTTGACGGTGGCCACCGCGCCGATCTGCCAGCCCCTCGCCCGGAGCGGTTGGCGATACTGAAGGTGCCCGCCCCAGGTATTGGTCCGATCGAGATTCGCTTCGAGCCGTGGCCGGAGAATCGTCTGGGTGGTGCCGGGGTCCCAGATCTGGTCGAGGAAGACCACATCGTGGGAGCCGGAGTAGCGGTTGTGGACCAGCACCGCGTCGAGGGTCCGCGGTCCCCACTCCTTGGTCGCACCGAGGCGGAGGTCGAGACCGGCGCCCCGTTGCTGGACGCGAGCGCTGCCGGCGTAGAGCAACTCCGTCCCGTGCACCCAGGTGAGATCGCTCGCCGCCACCCCGAGGCCAACGGCCAGGCCCGCCTCGGGAAACCGCCGTCCGAGAAACCCGGTGAAATAGTCGTTCCCTCGCGGTCGAGCCGGCTCCGACAGGGTGATGCCGCGCGCGGCGCAGGCGGGGCAGGGTGCGACCGGCGGGAGGCCGAACCCGTCATCGATGTCGACGTCTTGCATCGCGTACGCCAACCCGCCGAACCAGGGTCCCACTCGGCCGATCACGCCGAGCGGGAGGGTGGTCCCGTTCCCGGTAGCCTGGGTGACCCGGTAGAACCCCGCCGCCGCGAAGATTCGCGCCCCCGCCACCCGGCTCCCCCGGGCCGGGTTACGAAACGGATCGAGGAGCGAATCCTCCGCCGCCACGCTCACCCCGCCCATCGCCGCGGACAGCGATGGGAACCGGTCGAATTGATGATCCCGCGGCACCGGCACCGTCCGGACCGCGATGACCTGCGCCGCGATCGCCCCCGGAGCCAGCGTCACGGCAAGCGACCACGCCAGCTTCCAACCCCACATGAGAGCCCGGCCTGAGGTCTTGTCCTATAGACCCTACCCCAGCGGCCGCCTGCACGCGGTGACCTCGATCACCGTTCTCCATTCCAGGCCATCCGCCGCGCCGCTGGAAGTTCGTTCGCCTCTGGCTAGTTGCGACGGCGAGATGGGAAGGCGGGATCAGGAGCATCGCGGTCGCGAGCCAGCGCAGCGCGACGGGAGCCCGCGTGCTGCAGGCTAGCCGGCATGGAGCCCGGCGGCGGTGCGCTGGATCACATCGATGCCGACGCGGGCCGTCGCGGTGTATTTTCCGATCGTCCCTGGCGATTCGAGTCCCGTTTGCCCGTTGCCCTCCGCGCCGCCGGCTTGGTGGCGGCCGCCGCCGTCCTCGCCCTTCCCGCCGCCGCCCAGCGGGAGACCGTCCTCAAGCAGATCGCCGTCCCCCACACCTACTACTTCCGGGAGATGTACCTCCCCCAGCTCACCTCCGGCCCCGGTTGGGTCACCTGGAGCCCCGACGGCACCACTCTGATCTACGCCATGGCCGGCTCCCTCTGGCGCCAGGCCCTGGGCTCGACCGAAGCCACCCAGCTCACCGACGGCCCCGGCTACGACGCCCAGCCCGACTGGTCGCCCGACGGCCGGTCGGTGGTGTACTCCTCGTATCGAGACGATGCCGTCGAGCTTCGGCTCCTCGACCTCGCCTCGGGCACCGACGCCTCGTTGCTCGCCAACGGGGGGGTGAACGTCGAGCCCCGATGGTCGCCCGACGGTCGCCGGATCGCCTTCGTCTCGACCGCGTTCCAAGGCCGCTGGCACGTGTTCACGGCCGAGGTCGCCGGCGGGCGCCTAACGGGCGAACCGGGTATGATCACCACCGACCACGACAGCCAGCTGCCCCGCTACTACTATGGCAAGTACGACCACTTCATCTCCCCGACCTGGTCGCCCGATGGCCGCGAGCTG
The DNA here is from genome assembly GCA_046160105.1 of Gemmatimonadales bacterium. Lineage (GTDB taxonomy): Bacteria > Gemmatimonadota > Gemmatimonadetes > Gemmatimonadales > GWC2-71-9 > SHZU01. The sequence continues at coordinate 195,399 of JBJXGT010000054.1, forward strand.
ATCCTGATCTCCAACGCCGGCCGGATCTGGGGCACCGGCGGTTTCTGGCGGATCGACGCGCGACCTGGCGCCGTGCCGAAGCAGATCTGGTACGAGGAGACCACCTGGAAGGCCCGCCCCGATTGGGCCAAGGACGGCAAGCGCGTCGTCTACAGCTCCTACCTCGGCCGCCAGTGGAACCAGCTCTTCCTGATGACCAGCGAGGGCGGCGACCCGTTCCAGCTCACGTACGGCGAGTTCGACCACACCAACCCGCGGTGGTCGCCTAACGGTGACCGGATTGCCTTCATCAGCAACGCCGGCGGCAATACCAGTCTCCGGGTGCTCGACGTGCCCGGCGGTGCGCCCAAGACGATCCGCGCCGCCACGCTCCGCTATCGCACGCCGCGAACGGCCGTGACGATCCGGGTTACCGATCGAGCGGGCCGCGCCACCCCCGCCCGCGTCTCGGTGACCGGCGAAAGCGGCCGCGGATTCGTCCCGCGCGATGCCTGGGCCCACGCCGACGACGGGTTCGACCGCCGTGATCGGAAGTTCGAGGTCACCTATTGGCACACGGGCGGTGTCAACCAACTGACACTGGCCCCCGGTCGCTACGTGGTCGAGGTCACCAAAGGCCTCGAGTACGACCGCGAGGTCGATACCATCGTGGTCGGCGCGCGGGCCCTGACCCATCGGGTGACCCTGCAACGCCTGATGGACCTGCCGGCTCGCGGCTGGTGGAGCGGCGATCTCCATGTCCACATGAACTACGGCGGCCACTACCGCAACACGCCCGAGCGGCTCCGCTTCCAGGCCGAGGCGGAGGACCTTCACTTGGTGGAGAACCTGATCGTGAACAAGGAGGCGCGGATCCCGGACATGGCCTACTTCGCCGGCCCGCTCGATCGCGCCTCCACCGCCACCACCCTCATCAAGCACGACGAGGAGTACCACACCAGCTATTGGGGTCACTCGGCCCAGATCGGCCTGAATGAGTTCTTGCTGCCGAACTACGCCGGGTACGTGAATACCGGTGCCGCGAGCCTCTACCCCCACAACACCAAGATCTTCGAGTTGACCCGGGCGCAGGGCGGGCTCACCGGCTACGTCCATCCCTTCGAGGCGGTGCCCGATTTCGCCAAGGGTGAGATCTTGAACCACGCCTTCCCGGTCGACGCGGCGTTAGGCCGGCTGGACTACATCGAGGTCGTCGGCTTCAGCGACCATCTGGCCACGGCCGCGATCTGGTACAAGCTCCTCAACACCGGCCTCCGCCTCCCGACCGGGGCCGGCACCGACGCGATGGCCAACTACGCCTCGCTCCGCGGCCACGTCGGGATGGGTCGAGTGTTCGTCAAGAGCGGCCGGCTCGACTATCGGACCTGGCTGGCCGCCCTGAAGGCGGGGCGGACCTTCGCCACCAACGGCCCTTTGCTGACCTTCTCGATCGACGGCGCCGAGCCGGGCGACGAGATCGCGCGCCCGGGCAGGGCCACCCTCATCGCGCGGCTCTCGCTCCGGTCGATCGTTCCGGTCGATTCCCTCGAGATCGTCGCCAACGGCCGGGTCATCCACTCGGTGCCCCTCACCGGCGACCGCCGCCGCGCCGACGCCACCGTCCCGATCGAGGCCACCGCCAGCGGCTGGTACACCCTCCGCGCCTTCAGCCGCCAGTCGCGCCACCCGGTGCTCGACATCTACCCCTTCGCGACCACCAGCCCGATCTACCTCACCATCGCCGGCGCCCCGATCCGTTCGGCAGAGGACGCCCGATTCTTCATCGCGTGGCTCGACGGCATGGAACGCGGCGCCGTCGCCCACCCAGGCTGGAACTCCGCGGCTGAGAAGGACCGAGTGCTCGGCGATATCCGTCAGGCTCGGGAGTTCTTCGAGGGCGCAGGGCGCAAGGCGCAAGGCGCAGGGAGACCGCGCTGAAATGAGTGTCCTGCGCCCTGCGGCTTGCGCCTTGCGCCTAGTCTTCGCCGTCCTCCTTGCCCCGAGCGCCGCCCCCGCCCAGCCCATCGTCATCCGCGCCGCGCGGATCGTCGATGTCGAGCAGAGCCGAGTGCTCCGCGGCCAGCAGGTCGTGACCCGAGGCGATACCATCGTCGCGATCGAGTCCCGCGACCGGCCGGTGCCACCCGGGGCTCGGGTGATCGACCTCGGCGACGCGACCCTGCTGCCTGGTTTGATCGACCTCCACTCTCACCTGGTCGGCGACATCCAGAGCGCCTCACCCACCGCCCCCCTCGACGGGACTCCGACCGGGGACGTGTTGTTAGGCGCCGCCAATGCCAGGAAGACGCTGCTGGCCGGCTTCACCACCGTTCGCGACGTCGGCACTTATCGCGGGTTGCTCGACGTGACCCTCAAGCGGGCGATCGACGCCGGACAGATCCCCGGGCCGCGGATGTCGGTCGCGGGCGCCTACCTCACCAAACCGCGCGGGGGCGGGGAAGTGACCGGGCTTCCCGACGGACGCTTCCCGCCCGCCGACTTCCGGATGGGCGTGGTGACCACACCGGCGGAGGCGCGTGCGGCAGTCCATCGCCTGCTCGATGGAGGAGCCGACTTCATCAAGGTGATCGCCACCGGGGCCGTGCTCACCGTCGGCACCGAACCGGGGGAGATCGAGGTTGCCGAGGAAACCCTCCGCGCCGCCGTCGAGGCGGCCGGGGCGCGCGGCAGTTACCTGACCGCCCATGCCCACGGCGCGGACGGGATCAAGATGGCGGTGCGGGCCGGGGTCCGATCGATCGAGCACGGCTCGCTCCTCGACGACGAGGGCGTGGCGCTGCTTGCGAAGACCGGCGTCTGGCTGGTGGCCGACATCTACAACGGCGACTACATCCGCGAGGTCGGGCGCCGTGACGGCTGGCCGGAGGAAACCCTCCGGAAGAACGACGAAACCACCGAGGCCCAGCGTCAAGCGTTCCGCAAGGCGGTCGCGGCGGGGGTGCGGATCGGTTACGGAACCGACAGTGGCGTCTATCCCCACGGTGACAACGCCCGCCAGTTCCGCTACATGGTCCGCTACGGGATGACGCCGATACAGGCGATTCGGTCCGCCACCATCGAGGCGGCGCGGTTGATGGGGTGGGAACGCTCGATCGGCTCGATCGCGGTGGGCAAGCGAGCCGATCTGGTTGCCGTGGCCGGCGATCCCTTGGCCGATATCGACCGGCTCGAAAGAGTCACCTTGGTGATGAAGGGCGGGGACATCGTCGTCGCCGCGCGCTGATTGCGCGGTGAGTGACGGCCGTGTCGGTTAGAAAGCCCGCCAGTACGCGCCAGTGGCGACGTTCTTGATCGTCGAGCTGCCGACGATCCAGGTGCCAAGGTTGGACATTCCCGATAAGGTTGGGCCCGTCGTCAGGTCACCGAACCCACCGAGGACCAGAATGTTGCCGGCCCCATACGGCGGCGAGATGATCGCGGCATTCGGCTTGGACGGGATCCCTGACGGGCAGCCGCTCATCGCGATTCGGCCCAGGTCGTCGACGTCGTAGGCGTTGGTGCAGGCCCCCGGCAAGGTGAACGGTCCAGCCCACACACCGGCCGCTCGCGTCCAATATGACGCGATCTGCGAATTCCGTCCCACCGCCAACGTACCCGCCCGATTGATTGCCCGGATGTCGCTCGCCGGTGGACCGACGACCAGCGGCGTCCAACCACCCGTTCCGTTGGGCTCCCAGGCCGCGGCGCGTTGCCCGGCGTTGCCCACCACCACCAATCCCGTTGACACGTCCATCGCCAGGATGTCGTTCTGGGGTACCGACGGGTTTGGCAGGACGATCCGCTGCCAGCCCCCGCCCACTGGAAGCCAGAGCCGCGGCTGACGCTGCACGGTTCGCTTGGTCACGTAGATGTCGACGCCGGCAATGGCCACCGGGGCCCCCGTGACCGGATCCGACGCCATTCCGAACGGGTTGCTTCGGCTCGTCGCGGGATCGCGGGGAAGCTGGGTCTGAGTCCAGCTGCCACCCGATCGAGTCCAGACCACGGCCACCTTGGTGGCGGGATCGGAGGTTCCCAGACTACCGGCGACGGTCAGTCCATCGTCGCTCAGGTCCATGCCCGTCCCGCTCGCGGCGAGACTCTCGAGGCCGGTAGCCGCGCTCCAGAAGAAGGCCCCGCCGTTGGACTCGCCGACGATCTGTCCCAGCTCGTTCGCCTCCCGGGCGAGCACCGTTCCCTGGATCGCGATCGCCTGGGTCACCTCGAACAGCTTGTAGCCGATGCCCTTCTTCCGGTCGGGATTGGTCACCGCCACATCGTAGAGATCGATGGCCGCGCCCGGGGCAATGGTGATGCTCGCGACCAGTTTGGTCGAGCTGACGAATTGGGTCGAGAGCACCTGGATCTTGGGATCAGGCGCCCCGTTCCGTTCCCAGCCGGCCGCGGCGCCGGTGGAAAAACCCGATCCGGTGATGGTCACTTGCTTCGCTACCTCGCCCTCGTACCCATAGGACGGGTCGGTCGCGGCCACCGAGGGGCCGGCGCCCCCGCCCTTGGCGAAGCTCGGGCTGGTCACGGCTTCCCGATCCGCGCCACACCCCGCGGCAAGCCCAAGTCCAACTACCCCCACCCAACGCACGAGCGCCTGCAGCCGGGCCTGGTTCATGGCCTGCTCCCAGTGGACGGACCTCTCGAAACGACGTTGCCAGCAGAACGTGATACGGATGCGACCCCGCCCGATTGCGGCTGAGGGGCGTTCCGGCCGTCGCCTGAGAGAATGTACCCTGCCCAATAGTACGGGCTCCGGTAGGCGACGTCAGCCGCCATCGCCCGCTGAGCGGCGGCAAACGCTTCCTCCAGCGGCAGGGTGGCCAGGCCCCGGTAGAACAGCTCGGCGAATCGGGCCGCGCCCGCGTCCTCGATCCGCCAGAGTGTGGTGATGACGTTGCCCGCCCCGGCCGACAGGAGCGCCTGGGTCAGCGAAAGATCCGCGGTGCCCCGGATCGGGTCGTCGAGCCACTCCTGCCGCGCCCCGGTCTCGCAGCCGGACAAGAACACCAGGTCCGCCGCGACTCTGAGATCGAGGATCTCATGGACTTCGAGCCGCCCGTCATCGCTTGCCGCGGATCGAACCGGCCGGGCGAGGTCGATCCGGGAGAACAGGGGGCTCCTCGCGTTGAGCATGCCGTGGGTCGCCACGTGCACCAAACCCGGGCGGCCCAGGCTGGCTCGAAGCGCGGTCTCCGTCGCGGCGCGTCCCAGCAACACGCTTCGTCCCCGCCCCGACGCGCGAAACGCTTCGACCTCGAGCCCACTAGCCTGGAGCTCGGCGCGGCCGGGGAACGGCGCCAACCCGACGCCTCCCACCAGTCTCGAGGCCTCGAGGGCGTTCCGAGGCCGGAGCGTCGGCAGGGCCGCGGCGGAAGGCAGCTGAATGAGACTGAGATCTTCCCCGAGGAAGCGGTGGCTTGCCGCGTCCTGGAGGGCCGCGAAGGGCACTTGGTTGAGAATCCCATGGGGGACGATCACCAGCCGCCGCACTCGTTCGAGCGGAGCCGAGCCGAGCGACGGGGCGATCAGGGTCTGATGAAGGTTACGCGCCGCCGCCAGCCCGAGCACCCAGCCCGAATCGTTGCGGGCCCACAAGTCCCTGAGCAAGCGAGCCTGCTGGACGATGGTGGCCGGCGAAGTCGGGCTCTCGGTCACGATCATGGTGTCACGGGTCACCGCGAACGTCACCAGCCGTTCGGGCGCGACCAGGTACTCGATCAGGGCTTCGTCCTCACGGAGCGCCCCCTGGACCCGTTCGAGCGAGGTCGCCCCCGCGCCGACCAGCGCCACCGATCGGGCGTTGCGCTGGGCGGCCCGCGCCATCAACGCCTCGTACTCGCTCCGTGCCCGTGCCAGTTCGCCCAGCATCTCTCGGCCCGGATCCGGTCCCCGCCCCCGCTCTTGGGTCCGTCCTCGGGCGGTGGCCCGCAGCCGGTGGACCAGGGAATCGATCCGGGCGAGCAGTTGCTCACCGCCGATGATCTCGGAGGGCAGCGCGGCCGAGACCGCCGAATCCCGGGCGGCGCCGAGGTGCTCGAGCAAGCCGCGGCTCCGGGCCGCGTCCGCCACCTCGAACGCCTCGTTCCGACGGTTCAGGCGCAACAAGGTCACCACCAGATCGCCATAGATCGACGCGCGATCGGCCAGGAAAGTCGATCGGAGGGCCTCGGACGCGAGGCTGCCCCGCAGCAGATCGATCGCGGCCACCGCGCGCCGGCCCGCGACTCGGGCGGAGTCGAGGCGCCCGAGTCGGGCGTACGCCCGCGCCCGCAAGGCGTTGGCCACCCATTCGGCCCCCAAGTCTCCTTCGAGGTCGGCCGAGGCCGCCGCGAGACTCCGAAGCGTGGCCGCGGCGTCGCCGGCCCGGTCCGCGGCGTCGGCGTCCGCGAGGGCAACGGCGATCCGGGCCCCCCGGGTTCCCAGCTGGTTCGCCAGTCGGCGGGCCTGCGCGAGGGCCTCGGCCGCGCCGCTCCTACCACCCGCCCGCGCCTCGATCGCGGCACCGAGCAGCAGGTCGTCGAGCCGTTCCAGCGGTTCGTCGGCCGCGGAGTGCAGGGCGAGCGCGAGCGCGAGCTTCGCCCGCGCCGCCGGGACGTTGCCAAGATGCAGGTTGGTCTCGGCGGATCCGCGAAGCGCCGCGCCGAGATTCGCGCCGAGTCCCTTGGCCCGCATCAGCGACTCAGCCCGCTCGTAGGTGGCCAGGGCGGTGCGGTAGTCCCCCAACCGCCGGTGCACCCCGGCGATGAGGCGGAGCAGGTCGGCTTCCTCGGACGCGATGCCGAGGCGCTGCGCGATGGCGAGCGAGGAGTCGAACGCGGACAACGCCCGGTCCTCTCGGCCCTGGAGCTGGTAGGCCGTGCCGAGTTGCCCGAGCGCGTTCTGCTCCCCAGTGGCGAACCCCAATTCGCGGTACAGGGCTCGAGCGCTGTCGAGCTTGGCGATGGCTCCGGCGGCCCGGCCCTCCCAGATGTCGACCATCGCCTCGTTGGCCAAGCCGTGGGCCTGGTACTTCCGCTCGCCGATCGCTCGCGCGAGCTGGCGTTGCGCCCGATGACCCTCGCGGGCCAGCGCGAGGTTCCCGAGGTAACCGTTGACCAGACCGAGGCCACCGGCGGCGAGGACCGCGCCCAAGGTGTCACTGGCCTGGCCGGCCGCGTCTCGCGCTTGTTCGAAGAGTCGCTTCGCGTCCGGGTCGCGTCCCTCGTCGAGCGCGACCATTCCCAACGCGTAATAGGAAGTGGCCAACTCGGCGCCGAGGGCCAGTCGCGTCTTGATCGCCAACGCCTCCTCGCCGAAGCGGCGAGCGTCGGCGAGGTCGCCGACCCGACCGGCGACGATCCCGAGCCAGGTCAGGGCGCGAGCGCGCCGGGCGTCATCGCCCGCCCGCTCGGCCTGCTCTCGAGCCCCGGTCCAGGTGGCCCGTGCGGAATCGTACCGTTCGGCGTTGTAGAGGGCCTCGCCCGCGGCGATCAGGGAGTCGCCGGACCCGGCCGGGGCCGGGCCGGCGCGACGGTCGTCAGCTCGGCATCCGGCGAGCCCGGCGAGGAACAACAGCGTGACGGCGCGCGTGGTCAACGCCCGATCAACAGCCGTCGGGCCCCGGTCGAGGTGACGATGCCGTTGGCGATCCCGTCGGCACGCCAGAAGTAACTCGCCCCGACGACCAGTGCCAGGCCGCTGGGCACCATCGCGACGGTATCCGTCGTCTCGGTCGACCACACCGGTTCGCCGCCCTCAGTCAACACGGTAACCCGATAGAGAGTTGCCGGTGAGGATCGCCACGACAGAGTCAGCCCCTCACGCGGTACTGCCGAATCCGGATGGGGGGCTACCACCTCGAGACGGGCTCGCCCTCCGTCAAAATCCGGCGCCCGGAGGGAGTCCGACACCCCGGTTCCGATCTCGGGCCCGCCCCGGATGAGCACGACGGCCGCGAGCCCGGCGGCCAACGCGACGCCAACCCACAGCGGGCGTCCGCCGCGGCGCCACGCCTGTCGTGGCGGTGGCGCCGTGTCGACCAACCGGGCCACCGCGGCAAGCTCGTCGCGGCACGACGGGCAGACTTCGAGATGCCGCTCGACCCGATCGCGACCCTCGTCGGCGAGCGCTCCGTCGAGATAGGTCGCGAGCTCGTCGTTACTGAGGTGATCGGTCATCGTGTCCATGCGTGCTTCCCCCCCAGTCCAGCCGCGGCTCGACCCCATCATGACCAGGGCGCCTTAGAGAACGGATGATGCTAGCTCGGTTTGCGGTCACGGCGCCGCTTCCTCGACACCGGCCAACTGGAGCCGCTGCCGCACCTGACCCAGGATTCGATCGATCCGCCGATACATCGCGAACGAAGACCCTTCGCCGACCAACCGGGCCACCTGCGGTACCGAGTGACCGTCCTCGAATCGGAGCTTGAGGATGAGGCGGTCGGCCGGGGTCAGGGTGCCGAGCGCTCGAGTGAGGTGGGCCCGAAGCTCGCCTAACCGACAATCGATATCGGGGTCATCGGCGGCAGGCACTTCAATCACGTCGAGCCCGACTTCTCGGCCGAGCAGGTCGACGAGCTGCCGTCGTTCGAACAGGCGCGCGGCGGTTTCGTCGGAATCGGACTGCGAGCGCCCATACCGGGCCCGGTGGTGATCGACGCAGATTCGCCGAGCGACCACCAGGAGCCAAGTGGTGAACTTGCCGCCCCCGTCGGCGGAGTAGGTCCGGAGCCGACGAAAGTCGCGATCCTGAAGGCCGTCGAGCAGATAAAGGTAGCGATCCATCACCAGGTCATGATCGCCCCCCTGGCCTCGGGCGACATGGAGCAGCAGCGCGCTGAACTGCTCGAGGAACCCCGTCCACGCTGCCGCTCGGGTTCCGTTGCCGGAGCCGAGCAGCGTCGCGAGCGACGGTGGGGCGGGCGAGGCGCTCATGGACCCGGCGTCCACTCCGCAGCACGAGAAGGTTACTGACCGATGGACAGCCGAAGGTATGGCGGCAGTTCTGGTGTGTCAAACGCGCGACGGCGACCCGCAATTCCCCGATGGATCATCCGTATCAGAAGGGTTTCCTGGCTCCCGCGCCGCGACCGCGAAGGGGTCACCCTCGTTCATTCGGCCGCAAGTCGCGGCTCGGCGATCCGTATCTCCTGACGTCCGAGGTCAGCCCGACACTCCGATCAGCCCAGCCAACAAACGGGAGCTCACCGATGCGATACCGTGCCCTTCGCCCCATGCTCATCCTCGGCCTGGCTGCCACCGGATGCCGCACGCCAGACGCCCCTCTCCCGACGGTCCCCACCGGGCCGGCGTTCGCCAAACCGCCGTCGTCGGATGTGCTCCTCAGCGTCTCGGTATCGGATGCCGGGACCCGGATCCGGAGCGACGGCCTGGGGAACTACGTCAACGGCGTCAATGGGGTAGCGGCCTACCTCGACGGCCCCGGCAACCTCAATTTCGTGACGGTCCCGGGGCCGCGCACGGTCGTGATTGACTATTCGGTGCAGCTGACCGGTGTTCCGTATACCCCGGTCGCGCCGGTCGGGGGCATCACCATCCGGACCCTCCTGAACGGCGTGAACTCACCGACGCCTCAGCCGCGCCTCCAGGATCTCTCGGTCGGCAGTCACGGGTGCTATCCCATGTCCGTGGGGTACGGCACGCCGCAGCCGAACCCGACGCGCCAGGTCCGGATTCTCTTCCACCGCGACTCGGAGAACACGCCGACCACGCCGACGAGCTTCGTCCGAGTCAGTCGGACCAGCGCGACGACGTGGACGGTCACTTCCAGTGGCTGCGGCAGCAACGACGACGTGGGCGGCGTGGCGGATCTCGACCTCACGGTGAGGAAGGCGCCGTGGGTCCAGCGCGGTTACTACAGTCTGCCCCTGTCGATGACGCTCACTCAGCAATAACCCTGGGTACGAGCCTCCGCGTCAGGCCGCCATGACAGGCCCCCGATACCCGACTTTTTCCGGGAGGCAAATAGTGTCCAACCGATTGCTCCTCGCGGCGGCGTGCGCCGCCACCAGCCTTGGCTGCGGAGGCGGAGACGGTGGAAGCGGGCCCACCCCGCCATCTCCTCCATCCCCACCGGTGTCGATCACCTTGTTCGCTCCAAGTTCGGTCGCGGTCGGCGGGACCCTGACCGCGACCGCCACACTGAATCGCCCTGCCACTATCACCTGGTCGAGCGAGACGCCCGCGCTCGCGACCGTGGACGCGAACGGGCGCATCACCGGCCAAGCGCCGGGCGACGCCACTATCAAGGTCACCAGCGGCCAGACCAGCCAGACCGCGACGGTGACCGTGTTCCCCCCCTTCGTCGATCTCACCCTCGGGGCCATTCAGGCCTGCGGCCGCTCGGCGGCGAACGCACTCTACTGTTGGGGGGCGAACGGCGCCCTCCAGCTGGGGCAGATCGGCGCCACCGAGGTGTGCTTCAACAACACTCCGTGCACGACGACGCCCCGGAAGGGCATCGCGACCCCGGTCTTCGCCCAGGTCACCCTCGGCTACGGGATGAGTTGTGGGTTGACCGCCGCCGGCGAGGTGTATTGCTGGGGCAGCAACGAGTTCGGCCAACTCGGTGCCGGCCGCGGGGCCACCGTCGCTGACCCGGTACCCCTGCCCGGAGGCGTTCGACTGACCCAACTCGGGGTCGGCCGGCTCTTTGGGTGCGGCCTCAACGCCGCCGGCGCCGCCTACTGCTGGGGCGTGGCCTTCCCGTCCTACGGCAATCTGGGCGCCCCGACTGTCGACGTCTGTGGCACGTTCCCGTGCAATCTTGCACCGACACCGGTCGCCGGCGGCCTCACCTTCGCATCGCTGTCGGTCGGGCAGCTGCACGCCTGTGGCCTGACGGCGACCGGCGAGGCTTACTGTTGGGGATCCAATGGCGCAGGACAGATCGGCAATGGGCTGATCACGGCAGTCGACGGCGGCGCCTCGAGCCCCCAACCCGTTGCCGGCGGTCTGCGGTTCGCCTCGATCAGCGCGGGTGAGATCCATACCTGTGGCCTCACGCTGGCCGGCCAGGCCTTCTGCTGGGGCGACAACTCCACCGGCCAGATCGGAACCGGGAATGCCAACCCGCACCTCGTCCCAGCCCAAGTAGTGGACAACCGCGTCTTCGTCTCGATTCGTACGGGTGGGTCTCATACCTGCGCGCTCACCAATGCCGGTGCGGCGTTCTGTTGGGGATTCAATGACCACGGCCAGGTTGGCGACGGAACGGAGATCACGAGATCCCGACCCACGGCGGTGGCTCGGAACCTGACCTTCGTCCAGCTGGAGGTGCGACGCCAGTTCGCTTGCGGTCGCACGGCCGCGGGTCAGACCTACTGTTGGGGCCAGAACCTCTACGGTCAGCTCGGGGTCGGGGAGGGAAGATCGGAGGTCGAGTTCCTCGTCCCCACCGGTGTTGGCGGCGTTCCCTGATCCTCGCCAGTCAGCAACGCGTCTCTTCGATGCCTCCCCTGCTCGGACGCGGGCGGTACGGCCGCTCGGCTCAACACCGGGCGGCCGCCCCCGCTCGATCCCGCGCACCGCCCGCCTTGCCCCCATCCGCCTCAAAGCGTTAGCCCTGCTTCCCTCCGCAGTGTTGCCGGGCGCCCGAAAACCCGCCACCTTTTCTCGATCCCGCCCATCGCCCCGCCACCTCGACGAAACGAGGTGCTCAATTTCGGACGGGCAACGTTAGGATTCCCCGCATGACCCAGCGCTACGGCGGACAGACGATGTGGGAACCCCTCCGCCGCGTCGTGGTTCGGCGCCCGGACGCCACCTTCGGCAACGCCGACCCCGCCCGCTGGCACTACGCCGCGAAGCCCGACATGGTCCGCGCCTGCCAGGAACACCAGGCGCTGGTCGAGACCCTGATGAAGGCCGGCGCCGAGGTCATCTTCCACGACGAACCCCTCGCCGACCACGCCGACGCGATCTTCTGCCACGACCCCGTCCTGGTCGCCGACAACGGCGCGATCCTCCTCCGGATGGGCAAGCCGCTCCGCCGCGGGGAAGAAGAAGCGCTCGGCCGCACCCTGGAGAAAGCCGGCGTGCCGATCGCCGGGCGCCTGACCGGCGACGCCCTCGCCGAGTCCGGCGACCTGATGTGGCTGGATGCCGCCACCCTCGCCGCCGGGATCGGCTTTCGCACCAACTACGCGGGCGTCGAGCAGCTCCGGCGGGCGCTGCCCCCCTCGGTGTCGGTGGTGCCGGTCGAGCTCCCCTACTTCACCGGGCCCGATGCCTGCCTCCACCTGATGTCGCTCATCTCGATGGTCGATCGCGACCTCGCGGTGGTCTACCCCGCGCTCCTGCCGGTGACTTTCATGGAACGCCTGGCCCGGATGGGCATCGCGCTGGTCGAAGCGCCGGAGGCGGAGTTCCGGACCATGGCCACCAACGTGCTCGCCCTGGCGCCGCGGCGGTGCGTGATGCTGGAGGGCAACCCAATCACCCAGAGTGGGCTTGAGCGAGCGGGCTGCTCCGTGACGACCTACCGCGGTGCCGAGGTGTCGCTCAAGGCCGAAGGCGGGGCTACCTGCCTGACGCGGCCGGTTCTCCGCGGCTGATCGAGCCTCGTCAGGGAGATCGCGGCCCGCGACCTGGCCGCCATCAACGCCCTCGCCTCCTGGCTCGGGATCGGTCATGTTATCGTGCCGGGCGGCGGGCGATTCCCTAAGGAGGCAGAGATGGCCTGGATCAAGACGGTCCCGCTCGCCGAGGGCGGAGAGGCGCTCCGGCGGGCGGTCGAGGCGCAGATGGGGCTCTATCCGGTGGAGTACGATCAGCCCGTCCATCCGACCGCCGACGGTCCCTCGGGCATCGTCGCGTCGCACAGCCTGATTCCCGACGCGCTCCATCACGCCTTCTCGACCTTCGGCGCCCTGATGTCGCCGGAGCTGCCGCTCTCCCGCCGGCACCACGAGATGATCGCCACGATGGTGTCCGTCACCAACGCGTGCCGCTATTGAATTGACTCTCACGCAGAGTTTCTGCGTAGGGTGACGTTGGATGGCGAGCTGATCGAGGCGCTGAAGCGGGACTACACCACCGCACCCATCACCACCCAGGAACGGGTGATGGTGGACTACGTGGTCCAAGTCACCAAGGATGCCACCCGGATCTCGCCAGCCGATCACGATCGCCTGCGGGGGGTTGGCTTCGACGACAAGGCGATTCTCCAGATCACCTTGATCGCCTCCTGGTTCAACTACATCAATCGCGTTGCCGACGCCTTGGGCGTAGGGCGCGAGCCGTAAACTCACGCTTCGGGAGGGCTCCGTGACGCAACGATTGCTTCGTTCCTCAATCCTCGCCGCGGCCGCGCTTCTTGGGATCGGCGTGGCGAGCCCGGCCGGGGCGCAGTCCGGGGCGATCCGCGGGAGCGTGGTCGACAGCGCCGGCGTGGCCGTGCCGGGGGCGATCGTGACGGTCGATCGAACCGCCCTCCGAACCGCCAGCGCCACCGACGGTCGCTACGTGCTCCGCGGGGTGCCGGTCGGGCCACAGACCGTCCGGGTCCGGGCGATCGGCTTCCAGCCCACCACCGTCGAGGTCCTCGTTCGCGCCGCGGCCGACGCCACCGCCGACGTCACCGTCAGCCGCTCCATGGTGCAGCTCGCCCCGATCGACGTGGTGGTCGGCTCCCGAGCCCGTCACAGCGCGGCCGACGAATTGGCGGTGCCGGTCGATGTCTTCCCGGCCGAGGTCCTCACCCAGCAGGGCACCACCGAGGTCAGCGCGATTCTCCAGGCGGTTTCCCCGTCGGTCAACTTCCCGCGCCAGAGCGTCACCGACGCCGACGACATCGTTCGGCCCTTCACGATGCGGGGCCTTTCTCCGGATCACACCCTGGTGCTGGTGAACGGGCTCCGGCGCCACCGGACTTCGCTGGTCCACACCTTCGCCTTCGGGATGGCGCCGGGCTCGACCGGCACCGACTTGAACGCCCTCCCGGTCAGCGCGATCGATCGGATCGAGGTGCTCCGGGACGGGGCGTCGGCGCAGTACGGGGCGGACGCGATCGCGGGCGTGGTCAACCTGGTGATGAAGGACGGGGTGTTCGCCCCGTTCGGTACCGTGGACTTCGGCCGCTATGCCACCAAGGGCTATCCCGATGACGGCGCCACCCTGAACGGGAGCGGCGGCTGGGGTTTCAAGGTCGGGCGTGGCTCGTTGGGGATCTTCGGCGAGTATCGGTATCGGGAGCCCACCAACCGCGCCTGGGCCGAGGAGGCCGACCAGATCACCCCGGGCGACTCCGACGACGTGGACGACGACGGCCGGATCATCTCGAAGAACAACCCGGTCGAGCAACCCAACCACCACTGGGGCGACGGGCTGGCCAAGGATCTGATGACCTTCGCCAATTTCCGGCTGCCCCTCAACCAGACCGGGACGTCCGAGTTCTACGCGAATGGCGGGTGGACCCATCGGATCGGGACCGGCAACGGGTTCTACCGCCAGGGCATGTCCGACCGCAACTGGCCGACCATCTACCCGGAGGGCTTCCTACCCGAGTTCCGCCCCACGGTCGGTGACATCTCGGCCGCCGCCGGCTTCCGGGGTGGCTCGACCCGCGGCTGGAATTACGACGTCGGGGCCTCCTTCGGCCGGAGCACGTTCGACTATCGGCTCAACAACACCCTCAACACGTCGTTAGGTCCCTGCCTGACCACCGCGTGCGCCCCGGGGCTCGATGGCATCTTCGGCAATGCCGACGATCCCCGGATCCCCAACCAGACCAGCTTCTTCGCCGGAGCGCTTCGGGCCAACGAGCTGTCGCTGACCGTCAACGTCGCCAAGCCGCTCGACTGGGGGCTGCCCAATCCGGTCAACGTGGCCGCGGGCATCGCCTACCGACGGGAGACCTACGGCATCGAAGCGGGCGAGCCGGCATCGTACATCCAGGGCGGCCATTTGAACCGCAACGGGGAGGTCGCCCCTCCTGGCTCGCAGGTCTTCAGCGGCTTCCTGCCGTCGACCGAAGCCGATGAATCGCGCGGCAACTTCGGGACCTACCTCGACCTCGAGAGCGATCTCTCGGATCAGCTGCTGGTGAACGTGGCGGCGCGGTTCGAGAATTACAGCGACTTCGGATCCCGGTTCAGCGGGAAGCTGGCCCTACGCTACCAGCCGGTCGAACAGGTGGTCTTCCGCGGCGCTCTGTCGACCGGGTTCCGGGCCCCGTCGTTGGCCCAGAGCTTCTATGGCAGCCGCATCACCACCTTCGTGCTCGACGAGACGACCGGACGCCAGACGCCGTTCGAGGTCGGCATCTTCCCGGTCAGCGACGCCGCGGCCCGGTCCCTCGGCTCGGCCCCGCTCAAGGCCGAGCGGGCGGTGAACTTGAGCGGCGGGGTGGCGTGGAGCCCGAACGACAAGCTGACCTTCACGTTCGACGCCTACCAGATCAACCTGAAAGACCGGATTCTCCTCACCGGCTTCATCGCTGGCGACAGCGTCGAGAAGATCCTCGCCGCCGCGGGCATTCAAGCGGTGGCGGCCCAATACTTCACCAACATCATCGACACCCGGACCAACGGGATCGACGTCACCGCCAACTATCGGACCGCGCTCGGCATGGGAGCCCTGACCCTGAACGGCGGCTTCAACTACACCACCAACGAGATCACCGACCAGCGCCCGCTTCCGGATGAGCTCGAGGGAACCGGCGCCGAGCTGGTCGATCGATTCACCACGGTGGCCATCGAGCAGGAGCGGCCGAAGTGGCGGGGCACGGTCACCGCGAACTACACCCGGGAGCGGTTCCACGGGCTGCTGCGGTCGTCCCTCTACGGGAAGTTCACCTCCCTCCAGCTCGGCCTCTGCGACGCCTGCGAGCAGACCTATGGATCGAAGATGCTGCTCGACGCCGAGGTGGGCCGGCAGTTTGGCCAGGTGAAGTTCTCGATCGGGGCGCGTAATCTGCTGGACGTCTATCCGGATCGCGCCAGCGTCGACAACAGCTTCGGAATCTTCCCGTGGCCGGGGCCCTCGCCGTTCGGCTTCAACGGCCGGTTTATCTACACCCGGTTCGATCTGACGTTTCGGCGGTAGGGTGTTGGGCGGGATGCGGCGGGTCGCACGGGGGGTCGCTTGGCCGCTGCGGTCGGGCTAGCGCATTCTTTGGAACACGGACGGACTACGCCCTGACCGACGCGGCTGGCGCGACCCCCGTGCGACCCGCCGCATCCCGCCCGCGACGCTGGTCGCGAAAAGCCGGATCGACGGCCGGGTGATTTTGAGTCGGGGCGGTACTCATCGTTCGGCCGCGGTTCGTCGTGGAGGGTCGGGGCGACGGCGCTATGCGACGAGGCGCGCGGCAGGGTGGGTTGGGTGGGGCGGGAGGTCCGCGCCAGCCGCGTCGGTCAGGGCTTAGTCCATCCGAGTTCCAAAGAATGCGCTAGCCCGACCGCAGCGGCCAAGCGGAGCCTCCCGCCCCACCCCACCCACCCTGCCCCTCACCAATCACCGCACAAACGCCAATATCTCAGCTTCCAAGACCGACAACGGCACCGACCCATTTCGCAGCACCGCATCGTGGAACGCCCGGATATCGAATCGGGCGCCGAGTTGTTGGGTCGCCAGTTCGCGCAACTCCCGGATCTTCAGCTCTCCAAGTTTGTACGCCAGTGCTTGACCCGGCCAGGAGATGTACCGGTCGGTCTCGGTCCGGACCTCGTGGAGCGAGAGCGCGGTGTTGTCGGCCAGGAACGAGAGCGCCTGGTCGCGGGTCCATCCCTTGCTGTGGATCCCGGTGTCGACCACCAATCGGCACGCTCGCCACATCTCGTAGGTCAGCCGACCGAACTGCTCGTAGGGCGTTCGGTACATCCCCATCTCGATCCCGAGGTACTCGGAATACAGACCCCAGCCTTCGCCGAACGCGTTGACGTAGCCGTGACGGCGGAAGGCGGGGAGGTTATCGAGCTCCTTGGCGAGGGCGCTCTGGAGGTGGTGGCCGGGTACCGCCTCGTGGAGCGTCAATGCCGGCAGCGCGTAGAAGGGTCGGCTCGGCAGGTCGTAGAGGTTGACCCAGTAGGCCCCGGCGCGGGTGCCCTCCAGGGGGGCGCCGGAATAGCGGCCGGCCGTGTACTTCGGCGCGAGGTCCGCGGGGACCGGCTCGACTCCGTACGGTTGCCGGGGTAGCATCCGGAACAGGGCCGGCAGCTTCCCATCGGCCGTCTTGGCGAGGGTGGCCGCGAACGACAGGAGCTCGGTCGGTGTCTTGGGATAGAACCGCGGATCGGTTCGGAGGAAGGCGAGGAACTGCCCGAAGCTGCCGCGAAAGCCGGTGGCGGCGATCACCCGGTCCATGTCGGCGCGAATCCGCGCCACCTCGGCGAGGCCCAGGCGGTGCACCGAGTCCGCCGTGAGGGGCAGGGTAGTGAACGTCCGGATCAGCCAATCGTAGTACCGGCGGCCCTCGGGCAAGTCGGCCGCCCCGATCGTGGCTCGCGCCTTCGGCCGATACTCGTCCACCATGAACCGGAGGAACTCGCGGTAGGCCGGTACCACGCTGTCCGCGATGACGCGCCGGGCTTCGGCGAGGAGCGCGGCCTGGCTGTCGGGGATCACGGCCGGCGGGAATTTCGCGAACGGCTGCCAGAACGCGCTGGCCGGAATCGAGTCCACCACGTGTGCCTCGATCGTCGACTCGTACCCCTCCAGCACCACCCGAGGCATGGTGAACCCGCTGGCGAGCCCGAGCCGCATGTTGGCGACCTGCTCCCGGTTGTATCGCGGATAGCTCGCCAGCCGCGTCAGGTAGTTGCGATAGTCCGCGACGCTGGCGAAACGAAACTGATTCGGATGGCGGGCGAACCCGATGTGGAAGCCGTCGTCGACCAGGATCGGGATTCGGTGGGTGCCGAACTCGAACTCCTTGATGGCCTCGTCCAGCTGGATGGTCAGCATCGCGTGGCTCACCTGATTCTGCCGGTCCATCCCCGCCGTGTCGATCGCCGCGAGCCGCTTGGCGAAGTCCCGCCGCCGCTCGGCGTACCGGCCTAACGAGTCCGGATTGACGAACGGGAGCTGCCCGTCGTAGCGGTGCTCGCCCACGCCGGTGGCTCGGAGCGGATCGGTGGCCAGCTCGAACGCCCACCAATCGTCGACCAGCCGATCAAACCCCGCGGCACCGGTGGGGGCGCAGCCGGCGATCATCAGTGAGCACAACAACCGCAGCGTTTGTCGCATTCGGTCTCCTCTGGTGCGTTGGCGGGATGCGGGGGGTCGCGCGGGGGTCGCTTGGCCGCTGCGGTCGGGCTTGCGCATGCGTTCGGAACACGGACGGACTAGGCCCTGACCGACGCGGCTGGCGCGACCCCCGCGCGACCCCCCGCATCCCGCCCCCGGCATCGCCGATCGCTCGGGATCGAAGCGGCTCTTGAGCGCGGGGCGACACCGCACCCCCCCCCAAAAAGCACGGTAACGCGTCCCGCGTCGCCGGTGCTTGCGGAGGGGCGCGGGGGGTGGGCCGGGGGTCCGCGCCAGCCGCGTCGGTCAGGGCCTAGTCCGTCCGAGCTCCGAACGCATGCGCCAGCCCGACCGCAGCGGCCAAGCGGACCCCCGGCCCACCCCCCGCGCCCCGACCAACACCCAGCCCGCCAAGCGCTACCGGTATTCAGCGATCTCGCCGAACGCCCGGAACCCGATCCGATGGTACCGCTCGGTGCCGCCTTCCGCCACCTGGAGAATCGCGATCGGCAGCCCGCAGCGGGCGGCGTCGGCGAGCGCGCGGGCGGTCATCGCGGCGGCATGGCCCTGGCGACGATAGGGCGCCAACGTCGCCAGGTTGTAGAGGCCGGCCACGCCTCCGCCCAGGTCACTTGCAGACACGCCACCGGCACCTCGTCCAGATATCCGACGTAGCACCAGCACGGCGCCTCATCCGTCAGCAGCGCGTCGGTTGCGCGAGCGTAGAACGTCTCGACCGAGGGGTCGCGCGGGGCGTAGTTCGTCATGGTGACCGTCGCGAAGTCCGCTATGGCGGCCCTGGTTCGAGCCCGGCGAATCGTTAGGTCCGCCGACGAGACCGCGGCGCCCCGCGACGACTCGGCCTCGGATCCAGTCGACCGGTGGCCGGACAGGTTCACGGCCATGTCGATTTCCCGCTCCGAGAGGCGTAAGCCGGCCGCGAGCAGGCGCTGGCCCAGGTCCGCGGGCTGGTCGGTGATTCCCACCCACCACGCGAAGGGCGCGGCGTTCCGCTCGAGCCACCGGAGCCACTCCGGCACCCGGCGATCGGCCTGGTCCGGATCGATCCGCGCTCCGCAGGCGGCGTTGAAGTTGTCCGAGGGCAGACCCGAGATGGTGACCAGCAGGTCCGCGGCGCGCTCCACCCGCATTCCCGGGGTATGGCTTTGAATCCAGGTGAAATGGGTGGCCAGGTTCTCGTCGGCCGCGCGGGCCAGCGCTATCGGGTCCACATCACGATCGCGGCGCAGGCGCTGTCGCGGAACTCGGCCGGGATCTGGCTGTCCCTTGAGTAGACCTCCATCGCCTCGATGTCGCTTGCGGTGATGACCTTGAGCAGCTCGCCCACCGTGCCACTCAATCGTTGGCCGTCGACCCACATGCTGACACCGTTCGACGGACAGGTGGCGAACTCGATCTCGTCGCCGCCGGGGCGGTCGAACCCAACCCGGAGTCCCGGCATCCCGGCCAACAACTGTGACAGCCGGGTCGCCGGACGCTTCTCGATCTCCTCGCGAGTCAGATATCGTCCGCTTCGGGCCGCCCGGCGGCGATAGAACGCATCGTACTTGCCCGTGTTGGCGTACTTCGCCGGCTTGCCCCATTTGCCGACGACCACGATCTCGCTCAGGATCTGGGGCAGTCGGGCCACCAGCACCTTGCCGGTCCACTCCTCGCCGGCCACCAGCCGGGCCGAGAAGTACTGCACCTTGTAGCCGACCTTCCGGGCCCGCATCACCTGGAGGCCGAGGGGCAGGCCGCGGAGGACGAATCGGCCGGTCGTGTCGGTGGTGGTCTGGAATTCGGTGCCTAACATAGCGACCTCGACCTCCGGCACCGCGTAGCCCTGCGAATCGACCACCAGGCCCTCCATGCTGGCGAACCGGCGGCGGACCTCTTCCTGCTGCTGAACGAACGCGCGAGCCGCGGCGACCCGGTCGGTGGTGTCGACGACCACGGTGGCGCTCACCACCTCGGCGCCGTGCTCACGGAACGTCTCGACGCGCTCCCGCCCGTTCCGGTTGCGAATCAGGTTCGGCACCCGCTGATACCAGAACCGGGCGACCCAGAACCCCGGATCCATCCGATGAATCTCGATCGACCCGCCGGTTCGTTCCGGCCGCCAGCTCTTGTCGATCGGGGTAAAGGCGTAGTCGATCACCTTGAGCTCGCGGCTGGACCGATCGATCCAGAACGTGCCGGTGAGCTGCACCGTGGTCGTGGTCACCGGCAGGAACCGAATCCCCACGTACTCGGCGCGGTTGTCGATCCCGTTGACGGTGCCGAAGCAGTGGTTGGCGAGAAACTCGGGCGACAGAAAGGTCGCCACCGTGGGCGTGAGCCAGCGGGTCGAGTCGCCGCGCGCGAGGTAGCCGGTTCGGACCAACTCGGTCGCCGAGGCCGTGACCTCCGCCCGATTCGAGCCGCCGAGCAGGGAGTTGACCTCCTGGGCCTCGAGCCGCTGCTCGTAGGACAGGGTCCGGTCGAAGGCCGTGAGGCTCATCGAGAGGACCCCGAGAACCTCCGTCGCCGTCACCACCCGCAGGGTGCGGTCGACCTCGGTCCAGAGCGGCCGGACCCCGTCGGGCATCCCCGGCGCCTCGCACACCTTCGGCACGGCGGCCAGGGTGTTCGGGAACGCCGGCCGCCGTGCCGCGTGGGTGACTGTTAGGCTGTCGAGGACGGCCGGGACGGTAACCTGCATCGTGGTGTCGGCGAATCCGGGACGCTCGACCACCAACCGGTAGCTCCCCGCCGGGGCGAACAGCCGGGCCCGGGCAAAATCGTTGGTGATTCCGCGGGCGACCACGCCGCTGTCGGTTTCCAAGCGAACCAAGGCGCCGCTGAGCGGCGCGTTCCGCCCCGGGTCGGCCACCCGGACCCTGAGTTCCTGACCGAGCAATGGTTGAGAGAGAAGGGCGAACCTGCCCACCAACCCGAGAAACCGGCGCATCATGGAGTCGAATCTAGCCGCCGAGGCTTGGGTCGGGCCACCCGGAGCGCCCCGGGCCGAATCGCGATACGAACGGGCGGTTGGGCGTGGTACAGCTCGCCGTCCGCCTCGAAGGCGAGGGGCCCGTCCGCACCGATCTCGAGGGCCATCACCGGGCGGGTCGCGACGCAGGGGTCGTCGAGGTGGCCGCCCCAGTAGATTCGGGGAAACACCGAGGCGGTCCGGAGCCTGGAGACCGCGTCGACGGTGAGGAGGTCGAGGTGGCCGTCGTCGAGCCGAGCCCCCGGGGTGATCCGCATCCCCGCGCCGAAGGTGGCTCCGTTCGTGATCGAGAGGAGCCGATACCCCGCGGCGCGGCCATCCAGGGTGAGGGTCACCGGTTGGTGGCGGGCGAGCGCCACGATGGTCGCCGCGAAGTAGGAGAGTTTGCCACCCAACGGTTTGCCGAAGCGGGCCACCAACTCGAGGACATCGGTGCTCACCCCGATCGTGAAGGAGTTCCCGAAGACTCGATGCATCGGACCGCCCGATTGGTCGCGACAGTCAATGGTGCCGATGTCGATCGATCCATAGGCCGGATCCCGGTAGCCCTCGAGCGCCGCCCGCGGATCCAGGGGCACCCCGATACCGCGGGCCAGGTCGTTGCCCGAGCCGAGCGGCAGCCAACCCATCGCGGCCCTTCCCTCGGCGCCGGCCGTGGCCAGGCCGTTGATCACTTCGTGCGAGGTCCCGTCGCCCCCAGTGGCCAGCACCAGCCCGCCTAACGGGGCGAGCCGGGCGGCGATCTCGGTGAGCTCGCCGGCGTGGCGGCTCGAATGGACTTCGAGGGAAGGGAAGAGGCGCCGGGCGAGCGGCTCGAGCGCCCGCCATCGGCGTGCCGCCCCGCCGCCCTGACTACTTGGATTGAGGAGAACCCGAACCGACATCGGGTGGGGTCGGTGCGGCCATCGCGGCAAGGGGGGTGCCGGCCAACGCGCCCACGGGCGCCGACCGGAACTCGTGGTCGAGCAGGAACTTCTTTCGCCAGACCCCACCGCCGTAGCCACGCAGCCCGCCGGAACGCTCGATCACCCGGTGGCACGGAATGATGATCGCGATCCGATTCTGCCCGTTGGCCAACCCGACCGCTCGCTGCCCGTTCTTGAGCTGCAGGGTGTCAGCCACGTCGGCGTAGGCCCGGGTCTCACCATAGGGAATCCGGAGCAGCTCCCGCCACACCGACTCCTGGAACGGCGAGCCGCGGATCACCAGCGGGACGTCGAACTGCCGCCGGGTGCCCGCGAAGTACTCCGCCAGCTCGGTCGTCGCCCGATCGATGATCGGATGGTCGCCGCCGCGGGTGGTCCCGAGGTGCCGGGTGAGCGAGCCGATCTGCCGGGCCAGCCGCTCCTCGGTGGCAAACTCGAGGAAGACCAGGCCCTCATCGATCGCGGCCAACACCAGCGCGCCGACCGGACTGGCGACCAACCGGACCACCACGGCGGCGTCCGGTCCCCCCGGGGCGAGCAACCGATCCAGGGTCGGGGTGAGCGAGGCCGCGGGGACCGCGTCGGGAGGCGCGTGCATGCCCGGAATGTACTGGTTTCCGGCTCGGAGCGGGGATATTGTTGCCGCGCGCCTTTCGAATCCGTCTCGAGCCCCGAGGTCACCGGATGCAGCTCGTTACCCTCGATTGGGTCATCGTCATCCTCTCGATCGCGGTGTCCTTCCTGCCGGCCGTCATTCTGGCACGGCGGGCCGGCACCAGCACCGCCGAGTTCTTCACCTCGGGTCGAGCGGCGCCGTGGTGGCTGATCGGCGTGTCGATGGTGGCCACGACCTTCAGCACCGACACGCCGAACCTGGTGACCAATCTGGTCCGCGAGAAAGGCGTCGCCAACAACTGGGCCTGGTGGGCCTTCCTGCTCACCGGGATGATGACCGTCTTCTTCTATGCCCGGCTGTGGCGCCGGTCGGGGATGCTCACCGACCTCGAGTTCTACGAGCTCCGTTACACCGGTCGAGCCGCGACCTTCGTCCGGGGATTCCGGGCCCTCTACCTGGGCCTGTTCTTCAACTGCGTGATCATGGCGTCGGTCAACCTCGCCGCCGTCAAGATCGCCAACGTGATGCTCGGCTGGCCGATGGAGAAAACCCTGCTGATCTGCGCGGTCTTGAATGTCGCTTTCGCGGCCACCTCGGGTCTCTGGGGCGTCCTAGTCACCGACTTTCTCCAGTTCGGCGTCGCGATGAGCGGTGCCATCGCCGCGGCGTACTTCGCGCTCCAACAGCCCGAAGTGGGCGGCCTCGCCGGGCTGTTCAGCAAGATCGACCCCGCCGTGCTCAGCTTCCTGCCCGACTTCGGCGACTGGGGATTGACCCTGTCGGTGCTGGTCATCCCGCTCACGGTGCAGTGGTGGTCGGTCTGGTATCCGGGCTCGGAGCCGGGCGGGGGCAGCTACATCGCCCAACGCATTCTCGCCGCCAAGAGCGAGCGCGATGCCCTGACCGGCACCCTGTTCTTCAACGTCGCCCACTACGCCATTCGGTCGTGGCCCTGGATCATCGTGGCCCTGGCCTCGATGCTGGTGTTCCCGACCCTCGACGACATCGCTCGGACCTTTCCGTATGTCGACCCGAAGTTGATCGGCCACGACATGGCCTATCCGGCCATGCTCAAGTTTCTTCCGGCCGGATTCATGGGCCTGATGGTGGCCGGGATGCTCGCGGCGTACGTGTCGACCCTCTCGACCCAGCTCAACTGGGGCACCTCCTACCTGGTGCACGACTTCTATCGCCGCTTCGTCCGGCCGGGCCGGGACGAGCGTCACTACGTCTTGATCGGCCGAGTGACCACGGCCCTGCTGATGGCCGCGGCCGCCGGCGTCACCCTGGTGCTCGACTCCGCGCGGGCCAGCTTCGAGCTGCTGATGTCGATCGGGGCGGGCACCGGGCTCATCTATCTCCTCCGCTGGTTCTGGTGGCGGATCAACGCCTGGAGCGAGATCGCCGCGATGGCCAGCTCGTTCGTCGTCTCGGTCGGCTTCTTCATCGCGGCCAAGAACGGATACCCGGTCGCTTCCCACCTCTCTCTCATCGCGACGGTGCTGACGACCACGGTGGTGTGGCTGGTCGTCACCTACCTCACCGAGCCCACCGACCCGGGCACCCTCGACTCGTTCTACCGGCTCACCCGGCCCGCCGGTCCGGGTTGGGCGGCCGTCCGGGCCCGGACCGGGGTCGCCGCCGCGCCGGACAGCCTCCCGCAGGCCTTTCTCGGCTGGGCGTTAGGTTGCCTCTTCGTCTACTCCGCGCTGTTCGGCCTCGGCAGCTTCCTTTATGGGCGAACTGGGCCGGCCACCTTGTGGCTGGTGATGTTCACCCTCAGCGGCATCGGCCTCTGGCGGCTCCTGCCTCGGCTCTGGGCCGCTCCGGCGAAGTAGGTCCGATCGGATGCCGAGCCTCGCGGCCAGGTGCGTCAAAGCCGTCGTGCTGGCCCGGGGGCTCGGGACCCGGATGCGCCGCGGGGTTCCTGACCTGCGGGTGACCGCGGTCCAAGCCTCGATGGCCGACCGCGGGGTCAAGGCGATGATCGCGATGGCCGACGGCCGTCCGTTTCTCGACTACATCCTCTCGGGACTCGCCGACGCCGGGATCGCCCAGGTCGGACTGGTGATCGGCCCCGAACATGACCTGGTCCGGGAGCGATATACCACCGACCTGGTCCCCCGGCGCGTCGCGGTCAGTTTCCTCACTCAGAGCGACCCCCGTGGTACCGCCGACGCCGTCCTCGCCGCCGAGCCATTCGCCGATGGCGATTCGTTCCTGGTGGTCAACGGTGACAACCTCTATCCGCTCACCGCGCTCCGCGCCCTGCTCGCGCTGTCGGGACCCGGCCTCGTCGGCTACCATCGCGAGAGCCTCGTCGCCAAGAGCAACATCGGCCCCGAGCGGATCGGCCACTTCGCGCTGGTCTGGAAGGACCGGGCGGGATATCTCGAGCGGATCGTGGAGAAACCCACCCCCGACCAAGCGATCGACGGCGATCTCGTCTCGATGAACAGCTGGCGGTTCGGGCCGGCCATCTTCACGGCCTGTCGCGCCATCCGCCCGTCGATTCGTGGTGAGTTCGAGTTGCAGGACGCGGTGACCTACGCCATCGCCAACCTGGGCGAGCGGTTTCGAGTGGTGGAGTCCACCGACGGGGTGCTCGATCTGTCCAGTCGCGCCGACATCGACGTGGTGGCCCGCCGGCTGGCCGGGCTGCCGGTGTCGCTGTGACCGTCCCTACGATCGGGGCGCTCGAGCAGGCCGGGTTTACCCCCGTTGAGGCGATCCGGCGCCAGGCGCTCTTTCAGGCCGCGGCGGACCGCTGGCCGGCCGAGTTTCCCGAGGGTCCGCCCACCATCGCCTATCACGTTCCCGGCCGGATCGAGGTACTCGGCAAGCACACCGATTACGCCGGCGGCCGGAGCCTCGTCTGCGCCACCGAGCAGGGCATGGCAATGCTCGCCCGGATCCGACCCGATCCGCACCTCACCGTTGTCGACGCCCACACCGGCGAGCGCCGGTCGGCCACGATCAGCGGCGCCTTGCAGCCCGAGCGCGGCGACTGGTCGAATTACCCGATGACGGTGGCCCGCCGCTTCGCCATCGACTTCGCGATCGGATCCGGGATCGACGTTGCCTTCGCGAGCGACATTCCCTACGCCGCCGGCATGTCCAGCTCGAGCGCGCTGGTGGTGGGCATCGCGCTCCTGCTGATCGACGCCAACCACCTCCGCGACGACCCTCGCTACCGCGCTGCGATCGGCTCCCTCGAAGATCTCGGCGGCTATCTCGGCGCGGTCGAGAACGGCCGGCCGTTTCGTGACCTGGGGGGCTCGGGCGGCGTGGGCACCTTGGGTGGCAGTCAGGACCAGACCGCGATCCTCTGCTCCCGCCCCAACGCCTTGGCTCGCTATCGGTTCGACCCGGTGGCGTGCGAGGGCGTGGTGCCGTGGCCGGAGCGGTATCGGTTCGTGGTCGCCTCGAGCGGCGTAATCGCGGAGAAGGCCGGGGCGGCGATCGAGCACTACAACGATCTGGCCCGCCTGACGAGCCGTCTCGCGGAGGTGGCCCGGGCCGTCTACGGCGACGAGGTTCACACCCTCGGCGCCGCCCTCCTCGATCATCCCGACGCCCCGACCCGCATCGCCGAGACCGTGGCCAAACACCGAGACCAGCGTCTGGTCGCCAGACTGACCCAGCTCGTCGCCGAATGCCGGCTCATCATTCCCGGTGTGGTGGCCGCGTTCGAGCGGGGTGATCTCCGCCGGGTCGGCGAGCTGGTCGAGCTCTCCCAAGAAGGGGCCGAGCTCGGCCTCGGCAATCAGATCGCGGAGACCACGGCCCTGGTGTCGCTCGCCAGGGAGCGGGGGGCCGTGGCGGCGTCAGCCTTCGGGGCCGGGTTCGGCGGCAGTGTCTGGGCCATGGTCGCCGCCGAGGAATCGGAGGGGTTCGCCGATCGGTGGCTCGCGGACTACCTGCGGCGTTTCCCCGAACGTGCCTCCCGAGCCCGGGTGCTCCTGACCCGTCCCGCGCCGCCGGCTGTTCGGGTCATTTTGGGATCCCCGGCCCGGTCCGGTTGACTCGGCCGCGCCCCGGGACCCCGATCGGGTGGCCCCCCACCCGGCGGCCAACGGTGCTGTCCAAGGGAGATCGCGCGGGACCGCTCTGGACGCCGAGGCGGATTTCGACCAAGATGTAGAGGTCTGGCTGCCAGGATGCGACCATGAACCAACCCAACGCCCGGATCGAGTTACGGATCGCCCCGGACGATGAGCACGCCGAAGAGACCGACCGCTTCGCCCGCGACCTCCTCCGAGCGGTCCGCGAGTTGCCCGTTGAGTCCGCGGAGCTCGGGCCGGGCGCCCCGCCGCCGGCTGGCACCAAGGGGGCCACCCTGGCGGCGGTGGGAGCCCTCGCGATCGGGGTGAGTACCAACGCCGCCTGGGATGTGATCAAGTTCCTCCTCTCCCGGCTTCGGAATCGGCGGAACACGGTGGTCAAGCTCGAAGGACTGGTCGGGAGCGAATTGATCCGCTTCGAAGGCACCCCCGCTGAGTTCGAGAAACTGGCCGCGGCGCTCGCCGCCGCGAAGCGGGCCGGCGAGTCACCGGCGCCGTGACCCGCCTTGCGCTGTTCGTCGGAAACAGCCGCTACGACGACCCCAAACTCGCCCAACTCAAGACCCCCGCCGCCGATGTCCGCAGCCTCGCGGCGGCGTTCCGCGACCCGAACATCGGTGGCTTCGACGAGGTGATCGAGCTGATCGACGAATCGGAGGCCGCGATTCGGCGCCGGATCAGCACCTTCTTCGACCTTCGCCAGAGCAACGACCTGTTGCTCTGCTACTTCTCGGGCCACGGGGTCCGGGACGACCGAGGCCGGCTCTACCTCGCGGCTCGCGACACCAGCCTCGCCCAGCTCAAAGCCACCGGGATTCCCTCGTCGTATCTCGTCGAGCACATGGACGAGTGCCGGTCCCGCCGGCAGATCCTGATCCTCGATTGCTGCAACAGCGGCGCCTTCGCCCACGGCACCAAGGGTAGTCCCACCGCGATGACCCGCGACACCTTCGAGGGCAACGGGTTCGGCCGGGTGGTCCTCACCGCCTCCGACGCCACTCAGTATGCCTTCGAGGGCGACCGGATCATCGAGCAGGCGGAGCTGTCGCTGTTCACCCACTATTTGCTCGAGGGCCTCTCGACCGGCGCCGCCGCGCCCGGCGGAGACGAGCACATCACCCTCGATCAGTGGTACGACTACGCCTACGGGAGGGTCCTCGAGCAGACCCGGACCCAGACCCCCAGGAAGTGGGTCTACAATCAGGAAGGCGCTCTGATCATCGCCAGGAATCCGCGGCCCCGGCCGCCTGGCGCCGATCTCCCCCAATCGGTGCGCGACGCCGGTCGGGACAACCGGCCCGAGGTTCGGCGGGGCGCCGTGACCGAGCTGATCAGGATGGCGCGCACGTCCGATGGCCGCTACCGGCAAGCGGCGATCGCCGCGCTCGAGGTCCTGGCCGCCCGCGATGGCAATCAGACCGTCCGAGCCTCCGCGACCGAAGCGTTAGGCAACCTCGAGCCGGCCCCGGCGTCCGCCGAACCGACTCCGCCGACGTTGGCCGCCAAGCCTGACGCCGCGGCCGCCTCGGCGCCAACGCCCTCCGCGGGCCCCAGCACGGCCACCCCGCCCCCCGGCCCCACCAGCGTGCCGCTGCCCCCGCCCCCTGCCCCCACCAGCGTGCCGCCGCCCGCCGCGCCCGTGGTGGAGCCGGATCGCGAACCGCTGCGCTGGTGGATCGGCGCCAATGCCGCCGCCGAGGGTCTCTCGACCGCGTTCTACGCCGTGATCCGCTCGCTCCAAATCGACAATGACGCTGGTTGGATTGTGACCCCGGCCGCCGGCCTGGTCGGAGGAGCGGTCCTCTGGCGCGCGGTCCGTCGCTGGCCCGCCAGGCCTGGCCCGATTGCCTGGCTCGTGGTGATGGCCGCCGCCGAGACGGTCGTCGGGCTCATCGCCTCGCCCCTGTGGAGCGTGCTGAACGAACTACCCGGGGTGGTGGCCTACACCATCCGCGGGCTGGTCTTCGGCGCGGTGCTCGGCACGGCCCAGTGGGTGGTGCTCCGCCGCTGGCTGGGCCGGCCCCGGGCATGGGTCGGCGCCACCGCGGTGGGCATGGCCCTGAGTCAGCTGGTCTTCGCGGCGCTCACGATCCAGACGTCGTTCGACGCGATCGTGGTCGCGATGATTCGGGGCGCGCTCATCGGGCTCGCTACGGCGTGGCTGGTGCGCAAGCACCTCGCCGGCGTGCCCGCCCAGCCGGGCGTCGCTTCATCGAGATAGGCGCTTCCGGCCGAACTACCTGGCCGTTCCCCGAATCAACGCGGCGGTCGCGGCGAGCCGCTCCCGCGCGGCCGCCACGAGCTGGTCCGTCGGCGCCACATCGGCCCCCTGCAGCGCGGAGTAGATCTGCTGCAGCTGCCCGAGCATCGGTCGCGCCGCCGTCTGATCCGGCAGCCGCGCCAGTGCATCCGCGGCCGCGCTGATCCGCCGCGACCATTGGAACTGCGCCAGCAGCCCCGCGGTCGTCGTTCGGACTCGGGGATCCATTCGGACGACGATCGGCTGGGTGTAGCTGCGGCCGTTCACCGTGAGCCGGGTCAGGTACCGCCCCGGCATGACCCATACCCCATCGGGTTCCCTGCCGGTGTTCCCGATGATCGCGGCGATCGGAAAGGATCGGCTGAACCCTGCCGGCGGGTCGTGCTTGAGATCCCAGAGGAATCGATGCGCCCCGGCCCGGGTCCCGAGGAGCCGAGTTGGCCGGATCCACCCCCGTGGCACCTGGCCCTCGTCGGTGATCGGCGCCACCGGATCGGTGCTCGCATACCGGCGCACCACCACGCCAGCGCCGTCGAGGATCTCCAGCGTCACCGGCCCCGTCGCGTCGTTCGCCAGCCAGTAGTCGACGATCGCGCCGTCAGGCGGATTGGGTGAGGCCGGCTCGTCGGGCGGGAGGGGAGTGTCGGTGTTCATGTTCCAGCGCACCCGGGTGGCCCGCTGCGGCTGGAACAGTACCACCTCCGCGGTGGCGGTCGCCGCCGTGATCTGGCGGAGCGGGCTGATGTTGTCGAGGATCCAGAACCCGCGCCCGTGGGTCCCGGCGACCAAGTCGTCGTCCTTGATGACGATGTCGCGAATCGAGGTCGCCGGCATCCGGAGCCTGAGCGGCTGCCAGTGGTCGCCATCGTCGAACGACACGAACACCGCCTGCTCGCTCGCGGCGAACAACAGCCCCCGGCGCTTGGGATCCTCCCGTACGGCGTTGATGATCCCGCCGGCCGGCAGGCCGGTGGCGATGGGCTGCCAACTCTTCCCGCCGTCGCGGGTCCGGTAGATGTGGGGCGTGAGGTCGCTCAGCCGCAGGGTGTTGATCGCCGCGTAGGCGGTGAGGGTGTCGAAGTGCGAGGCGTCGATCAAGGAGACCTTGGCCCACGGTCCGAGGGCCGGTGGGGTGACGTTCCGCCAGGTCGTTCCTCCGTTCATCGTGACGTGAATCAACCCGTCGTCGCTCCCGGCCCAGAGAATCCGCTCCTGAAGGTAGGACGGCGCCACGGTGTAGACGACGCCGGGATGGCGGGACCGCGCCGCCGCTTCGGCGGCATACTTGCCAACGTTAGGCGGAACCACCGAGTCGGTCCGGGTCAGGTCCGGGCTGATCTGGGTCCACCGCTGGCCGCCGGTCACGGTGCGCCATACCACGTTGCTGGCGAAGTACAGCGCCCGCGGGTTGACCGGCGAGAACACCACCGGCGCGGTGCGGAGCGCCCGATAGTCCGCCGAGCGAAACAGCCTTGGCGCCACGTTCTGGACTTGGCCGGTGCGCCGGTCGTAACGGGTGACCTTGCCGCCATAGACGATGTCGGGGTCGAGCGGGTCGGCCGCGACGTAGCCGTACTCCTCGACGCCCACCGGATGCCAGTCGCGAAAAGTGATCTGGCCGTCGTTCCCGCGGCTCGACACGCAGGCCGATCCGCTCTCCTGCTGGCCGCCGCAGACCCGATAGGGAAAAGCGTTGTCGGTGCTGACGTGGTAGAACTGGGCGGTTGATTGGTTGTACCACGAGCTCCAGGTCTCCCCGCCGTTCACCGTGATCACCGCGCCCTGATCCGCCGCCATCAGGATCACGTCGGGGTTGGAGGGGTTGATCCAGATCCGATGGTAGTCGTCGCCCCCCGGCGCCCCCTTGAGGGCGACGAACGTCTTGCCGCCATCGGTCGATTTCCACGCGACGATGCTGGCCGTGAACACCACGTCCGGATTGGTCGGGTGCACCTTCACCTCGGCGAAGTCCGACGCCCGCGACACGATCCGGGGATCTTCGCTCACCCGGTACCAGCTCTCCCCCGCGTCGTCCGACCGATAGAGAAATCCGCCCGTCCGCAAATCCGCCGTCAGGTAGAGCCGATTCGGATCGCTCGGCGCCACCGTGAGTCCGATCCGGCCGAGACCGTCCTGCTCGAACGTCGGCAGGCCGCGAGGCAGTGGCCGCCAGGTGGTCCCGCCGTCGGTCGACTTGAAGAGACCGCTGCCCGGGCCGCTGAACTGGCCGTTCTCCCACGGCGCCTGCCGCGCCTCCCAGAGCGCGGCGTAGATGATGTCGGGGTTCCGAGGGTCGAGCACCACGTCGATCGCCCCGGTGTTTTCGTCGCGGCCCAACACCCTGCGGTAGCTCTCGCCACCGTCGGTCGAGAGGTAGAGTCCCCGCTCCTGGTTGGGGCCGTACGGGTGGCCCAGCACCGCGACGAACAGCCGGTTGGGATCCCGCGGGTCCACCACGATCTGGGGGATCTGCTGACCGTCCCGGAGCCCGAGGTGGCGCCAGGTCTTCCCGGCGTCGGTCGACTTGTAGATCCCGTCCCCGGTGGACAGGTCGGGTCGCTGGAGCCCCTCGCCGCTGCCGACGTAGATCACGGCCGGATTGGACGGGGCGATCGCGATGGCCCCGATCGAACCGGTCGGCTGGTCGTCGAAGATCGGCTGCCAGGTACGACCGAAGTCGGTGGTCTTCCAGACGCCGCCGTTGACTACCCCGATGTAGAAGACGTTAGGCTGGCCCGGGACGCCAACCGCGGCCTTGGTCCGGCCGCCCCGGTGGGGGCCGATGTTTCGCCATTCCAACATCCCGAGGAGGCGGGGGTCGATCGGCTGGGCGGCGGCGGTGCCGGTCCCGATGAGAAGCGCGACGGCCGCGAGGCCGAGGGTGCGGCGGGGCATGGGGACTCGATCCGGGGAGGAGTAGAATCTGCCCTGGCGCCCCGTTCCTGTCACGGGCCTGATCATCTCGCAGCAACCCGCCGTGGGTATCGCTAGCTGTCAGGCTCCCCCGGGGTTCGCTGAGGGAAGAGACTCAGGGCGGCGTCACGTTGCTCCACGACCCGCCGTTGAACTTCCAGGTGTCCCCCAGGATCGTGCCGTCCGGGCCCCGCCCGCCGAACATCACGATGGCCTTGTTGTAGTCGTCGTAGACCATCGCGTGCCCATTCCTCGGCGGTGGGGCCAGCGCCGAACCCAGACTCGACCAGTTGGAGCCGTCCCACCGCAACGTTTCGACGGTGGGGGCGTCGTTCCCGTCGGTGCCGCCGAAGATGACCACGCCACCGGCGGCCGCCAACGGCGCCGCCTCGAACCCCCTCCGCAGTGGCCCATTGCCGCCGACTTGGCGGAGCTGAGCGCCATCCCACTCGAAGGTCACCACCATTCGGTCCGACAAGCGAGAGACGAACAGCCACGTCTTCTGGGTCGTGTAGTCGTAGACCGCCCGCGGGGTCGAGGTGTTGGAGGGGCCGGTGATCCCGGTCGCCCGGAAGGCCAGTGATCCGTCGCCGCCAGGCGTGAGCTCCCACAGGTCGATGATGTTGGTGAGGGTCGCGAAGTCGAAGCCGCCATACCAAAGCACCCGTTTCCGGACCGGGTCGAACGACACCGCCGGCCCGAGCCGGCTTTGGGGAATCGTCTCCGCGCGACGGGCCCACCCGGTCGTCGACAACTCCCAGATGTCTCCGAGGGCCGGGCCGAGAATTTCCGCGTCGGTGCCGCCGAGCAGCAAGACCCGGTTAGCCACGGCGTCCCAGACCAGGTCGGCCCCCCGGCGCGGTGCGGGGCCCACGTGATCGATCTTGGTCCAGTTCGAGCCGCTCCACTCGAAGGTCGACCGCTTCATCGCGTTCTGGCCCCCGGGGTCGGCGCCGAAGCCCCCGAAGAGGATCACCCGGTTCCGGGCCTCATCGAACACCATCGCCGGTTCGAACCGCGGGCCGAGCGGCGAGGGTGCGCCCGGCGGCGGCGGAGGGGGTGGGGGTGGTGGAGGTGGGCTGGTCGGCTCGGAGCCGCAAGCCAACGCCAGCACCGCGAGTGCCAGCGGGAAGGCACTCCGGCGGGTCGGGGTGGATCGCAGGTGCGTGGTCATGGGCTCTCCGGTGTTGGGGTCCGGGTGTCCGCCGCACGGTTCGTCGATCCTGCATCAGGCGGGCCATCCACGAGCGGTGCTGAGACCGAAACGGTCGTTCGTTGACGGAAAGACGGGCGACGGCGCGGCTGGCCGGTTGGGGCAGCCGATGTTACATTTATGGCGTACATGTATCCTCAGGAGGTACCGTGAGCACGAGCAAAGGTGCGAAGATGGTCCGGGAACCAGTCCAGGTCTACCTGGATCCTCCCGACCTCTCCGTCCTGTCGGAGTTGGTCGAAGCCACTGGACTCAGCAAGGCCGAGCTGCTTCGGCGGGGCCTGCGGCGACTGTCGGCGGAAACCTTGGGCGAGCGGGCGCCGGGAGCATCGCTCGAGACCTTGATCGGGTCGCTCGATGGCGGGGAGGCCGGCCCAGATCTGAGCACCCGTCATGACGAGTACCTCTACGGTGGCCGAGCTCGCCGAGGGAAGCGTGGCCGACCGGGCGTTCGCTGACACCAGCGGCCTGCTCGCGCTGGCCCACACCAAAGACCAGTACCATCGAGAAGCCGCGACGACGGCCCGGCGGTTCCTCGGGTCCGGGGGTCGGTTCCTGTCAACGCCGCTGGTACTGGCCGAACTGCATGGACTTCTGCTCTACCGCCGTGGTCCGGATATCGCGCGGCGGGTGGTGACGGCGCTCCGGTCCGACGCCGGCTACGAGTGGGTGACGGTGGACCCGAAGCTGGTCGACGCGGCGGTGAGCGGCTGGTTGGAGCGGTTCGTCGATCAGACCTTCACTCTCTGCGACGCCGTGAGTTTCGAGGTGATGCGGCGGGCCAAACTCACAGCGGCGTTTGCCTACGATCGACATTTCGAGACGGCTGGCTTTGATCGCCTCGGAGGCACTGGCCGGTAGTCGGCTAGTGTAGCGCGTCAGAAGTCAGGTTCATATATTCATTCCGTCTCTTGCCGACGGAGTGCGATGGCCAATCATCAGCGGGCGATGACCGTGACGCCGGAGGATCGTGAGATCTTGGAAGGCTTGGTGCGCGCCTCGTCGACCCCAGCGGGGCTCAGCCGACGAGCGCGGGCGATCCTGCTCATGGCCGATGGCGTGGCCGGGACGGCGATCGCCGTGCGGACGGACTACTCGCCGGTGCAGGTCAGCCGCCTGCGCGCCCGCTTCGCGGCCGAGGGCGTGCTGGGGCTCGGTGAGCGGCCGCGATCGGGGCGGCCGGCCGCGGTCAGCGACACCACGCGCGCCCGGATCGTCGCGCTGACCATCAAGCAGCCCCCGCCAGGCCTCTCGCACTGGAGTACGCGGGAGTTGGCCCAGCGAGTCGGTGTCTCCGCGAGTACCGTGCAGCGCGTGTGGCGCGGCCATGCGTTGCAGCCGCATCGGCACCAAACGTTCAAGTTCACCACGGATCCGGACGCCGAAGCGAAGATCGAGGATGTGGTCGGGTTGTATCTGGCCCCGCCGACGAATGCGGTGGTCCTGAGTCTCGACGAGAAGACCCAGATTCAAGCCTTGGAGCGCACGCAGCCGCTCCTGCCCCTGCGGCCGCACCTGCCGGCCCGACAAACGCACGACTATCAGCGCCATGGTCTCACCAGCCTCTATGCGGCCCTCGAAGTGGGCTCCGGTCGCGTGACCGGCACCTGCTCCCCCCGCCACACCGGCGCGGACTTCCTGCGGTTCCTCAAGCAGCTGGGGCGCACGTATCGGCGGCAGGCGCTGCATGTCATTCTTGATAATTCGTCCACGCACTCGACCCCCGCCGTGAAGGCGTGGCTCGCGGCGAACCCCCGCGTCACGTTCCACTTCACGCCGACCGGCGCGTCGTGGCTCAATCTCATTGAAGCGTGGTTTGGGATCCTGACGCGGCAGTCGGTCCGGCGCGGCTCCTTCCGGTCCGTCCGCGCCCTGGTGCGCCACATCGAGCGCTATCTCGACCATTGGAACGTCGATCCCACGCCCTTTGTGTGGACCAAGACACCGGCCGAGATCATCAAGAAAGCCGTGAGACGTTAACATGACTTACGAATCGCGACACTAG
>JBJXGT010000055.1:0-3298 GCA_046160105.1 Gemmatimonadales bacterium
CGCGCCACCCCAATCGTCCGCCCGGGGACGCCCACCCGCGGCCCGAAGCCGTTGCCTCCACAACGGGAACCGCTCACGATCAGCGCGTGGCGACGCGTCTGCCGCTGGACGATGGCTTCTACCTCTCCGGCGTCGAGGTCAGCGACGAAGATGCCTTCGTCACTCATCTCGGCGATGGTGAGATCGGCAACTGGATTCCGGTCTTGCCCCGGCCCTACGGACGCGAGGAAGCGAGGTCCTGGGTTCGTCACCGCGTGGCCCATCGCGCGACGACTGGCGTGGAGACGACGTTCGCCATCCGTAGCCCGGACGGATTCCTGGTCGGCTCCGTGGGGGTCGACGACTACCCGGTGGGCGTGCAGGACTGGGCGGAGCTGGGATACTGGCTTGCCCCCGCGGAACGCGGCCGTGGCCTGGCCACGTCGGCGGTGGGGAGCCTCGTGCCCCATGCCTTCGAGCACCTCCATCTCGCTCGCATCACGGCGTCGACGCTCTCGAACAATCGCCCCTCGATTCGCGTGCTGGAGAAGTCGGGGTTCCGCCTGCTCGGCGAGAAGCCGAGACAGACCCGAACCGGGACGGGAATGCGCGACACCCTGTTCTTCGAGCTCCGCCGCGAAGGGCTGCGCTGAACTTCGCCCTTGCGCGAACCGAACACCTGCCGCGGTCCGGGGCGATCCAGTTCAGAGCGCCCGATTCTCCCGCCGCAGCTTCCCCAGCTCCTCCTTCTCCACGCTCGTCACGCCGTCGCCGGGCTTGCCTTCATCGCGCTCCGCCTCGCGCACCCAATTCCGGATCGCCTGCGAGCTCGGCTCGTACTCCTGCGCCAGCCGGGCTCCGCCCCGATCGCACCAGCTCCACCATCCGCCGCCGGAACGCCTGGGGCTGTCTACGAAACCGGGGCGACTTCAGGACTCCCGCATGACTCCCTCGGCGGATCTTGCGGCACCCGCCCTACCGCGTGAACCGAACCGCTGCTACTGCGAGCATCAAGCACGCGAGGAGCAGAGCGGTACCCGGCTCGGGAACACGCCGCACGAGGAGGTGGCCAATGCCCGAACCACCGTCGGGCGGGTCATCGGGCCGATCGGCAACAATCGCGACTGCAAAGTGGTCCACCGGGACTACGAGCATCTGCACCTCGCCGGTCCCGAACAGCCCGAACGAGTATGCGCCGAGTGGTGGCCCCTCCTCGTCGGTAACGCCCAGAAACTCCTGGATCTCGCCAATGCCTTGGTAGGAGCCGAAGTCCGCAGGGCGACCGCTGCAGCCGAATATCGGTCCGGTTCGCGGCTCGAGCAGGCCGCAGACTTCAGCACGGGTGGCGTAGCGCCAGCCCCAGTTGAGCGGGTTGTGGTAGGAGTCGCCATTGACGGTGGTGAGGATCTGTCCCTCCGTTTGCGTGAGGTCGAGCCACTCGAGCCCGGTGTCGGTGTCGTAGGTGACGGCTCCGACATAAGGACCGAGGCTCCAGCCGTCATACGAAGGAACAAGATCCCGCGCAATGAGCGTGGCCTCGGCCCGAAACGGGACCGCGAGAGCGACGAGCAGGAGCCATCGAATCACGTGGCGCATCGGATCATCCGATCATCCTACCGCGGCGAGTGGCCGGGATAGCGCGGCACGGGCCGCTCGCGGTGGTCGGATGAACTGCGCCGCCGTGCGCGCCCTTCCCGCTGAAGCGAGTCCCTGCCAGGGCGAGCATTACGCACGCGAGGAGCAGTGCAGTGCCCGGCTCGGGAACGCGCACAAGGAAATGGCCGTACCGGGAATCTCGAACGTCCGGGTCGTAGAGAGGCTGGACCACGCCGGCCACCGCGAAGCCGCCCCCGTTGCTCATCTGAGCCTGACGGAAGGCGGTGTGGGTCTCGTCGGCCGCAAAGATTCCATTTGTCGCAGCGTAGGGGGGGAAGCTGGCATCGGTGACCCCGAGCAATCGCTGAATCTCGAGGATGCCCTCATAGCTGCCGTACTGCTCCAGAGACCCGGTACAGCCCCCGATCGGTCCCGCTTGCGATTCAATCAGATGGCACACCTCTCCGTAGGTGGCCCACCTCCAGCCGGTAGTGAGGGGCGCGTGGCCCGGATCCAACGAACTGAGCGCGATGAGGCTGTTTACGCTGTGGCCCGTTGTTTCCGTGAGATCGAGCCACTCGAGCTTGGATTCGGTGTCGTAGGTCGCTCGCCCGTCGAAGGGCGACCAGCGCCCCGTGCTGATCAGGGTCGCGCTAGCCCTGATCCGACATTCGGGCAGCCATGGGCGCCGACTGCGTCGCCGTGGGTCCGACGGAGAGGGGATTGCAAGCATGCATTTTCAGGGTTTGCTCGAAGCTCACCGCCCGTGGCGTCCGGAAGATCGCCGCTCTTGTCATCTGGCCCGACGGCAGAGCCATCTCGAAGCGTCCCAAAGAATGTCGGATCAGGGCTAGCCGGGAGCGGGAGCACGAAAGCGACGAGCAGGAGCCACCGAATTGGCATGTGCCGATCGTGGGCGGCGGCACGGGAGCAGCGCCGGAACGCCGTAGCCAGTGCGAGGCAGGCGAGCAGCGCTGCAACGCCCGGCTCGGGAACGCGCACGAGCAAGTGGCCGTAATTCGTTCCGGAGCTGGGCGGATCGTCGGGGCGATTGATCACGAGCGCTACTGCAAAGTGGCGGACGGGGTTTACGGCAATCTGCACTTCGCCGGTCTCGAAGATGCCGAACGAGTATTGGGCGGGCGGCGGTCCCTCCTCGTCGGTAACACCCAGCAGGGCTTGAATCTCGGCAACGCCTTCGTAGGAGCCGAGGTCGCCGGGGTGGTCGCTGCAGCCCTGCAACGGCCCGGTACGAGGCTCGAACAGACCGCAGACTTCGGTGAAGGTGGCGTAGCGCCAGCCCACGCTGAACGGATTGTGGTACGGGTCGATTGGCGTATCGGGGTACGTGTTGTTGCCGGAGAGGAGGAACGATCGAGACATCCCCAGCGTCTCGGTCAGGTCCACCCACTCAAGGCCGGTATCGGTGTCGTAGGTCAGGACTCCGGGGAACTGGTTGATCCATCGATAGGCGGGGTTCGGCGTATTGCCCGGGTTCAGCGTAAGGTCCCGCGCAACAAGCGTCGCCTCAGCCCGGAAAGGGACCGCGAGAGCGACGAGCAAGGCCCAGCGCAGGATCGGCACGCTCTGATCGTGCGCGGGTACATCGCCGCGGGTCAAGCGATTTGCCGGGATCCCGTGAATGCGGCCGCGCCGTAGTGGGCCCTCGTTTTCCGGTCCAACGGCTTCGGGCCGCGGGTGGGCGTCCCCGGGCGGACGATTG